>NZ_JFHN01000060.1 GCF_000590885.1 Erwinia mallotivora | reverse complement strand
GTATCGGCTGCCGTTCTCTCAGGCGGCGGCGTAACTGTGCCACCGGACGGTGAGGCGGCAGGCGGTTCGTCGAACAGCGGTGACTGCGCCAGTGCGTCTGGCTGGGCGGCAAACAGCGGTGAGCTGGCAAGATCCGCATCACCCTGCTTTTCACCAAAAAGATCAAAATCGCTGTCCGGCCCGGCAGCAGGCGGAACGGCGGGTTTTTCAGGCTGTGGTCGTGTCGCTTCAGGCTGTGGCGTCGCGGCGTTTTGCGGCAGATCCATCGGGGTTAAGGGAACGGCATTCCCCATCAGCAGCCCCAGCGGATCGTCGCTGTTGACCTGAGCAGGTTTGCTGCCGCCGCCAAACAGCGCCAGTGGATCCATCTCATCTTTCGTGTCAGACGCGGTTTTGGGCGCGGGTTGCTGCATCAAGGTGCTGGGGGTGCTGTCATCAAAAATGCTGTCACTGTTGAACAGGTTGTCATTATTGAACAGCGCATCAGGCTGCGGCTGGCGGCGGTCAAAGTTCAGCGAATCGGTTTTCCCGGAAAACTGTGCCAGCGGATCGACCGGATTACGATCCGGGGCCGGGGCGTCGGTCAGCGGGTTGGCGCTGCTTTGCTTCGGTTTACTGCGGCTGGAGAGGCTGTCGCTGATCGAGAACTCCTCTGCCAGGCTGTCCCAGATTTCACTGGGGATCGCCGCCGGTGTCGAAGGGGCAGCTGGGGCAGGCTGCGGTGGCGACTGCGGCGCGACGGGACGGGCAACCGCGGCCGGACGCGCTACCGGCGGAGCGGCAGAGGTCAGCTCGCTGACCTGCAAACGATAATCGTCAATACTGAGGATATCGCCCTCCTGCAAATCCACCTGCCGTCCCCGCTCCAGTGGAATATCATTCAGGTGCACCAGCGTCACGTTGCCACGGTTGGTGATGCGGCACTCGCCATCCGCCGTAATATGCACAATCGCCTGTAACCGGGAAATTGTGCGGTCATCGTCTGGCAGCACCAGATTATTATCCACGCCGCGGCCAATGGTGCCGCCCGGCGGCTGGAAATCGCAGCTGCTTTGCGGCGGCTGATGGCCGGGCTTATTCGCTATTATCGTAAATCGCATAACGTTTTCCTGATAACGGAGGGGGTGCAGAAGTCAGAGCCTGTACCAGCAGGCGTCAAGGCGCAGGCGGTTATCAGCCTGTACCCGCATCGCGGGCGCTGCCCGCAGTCGGACTGGCAAATAAAAAACCCACCCGCATAACAGGTGGCATTAACGGCACCCGACGAGGTGGATGAGATATTGTGAAATATTCCCGGGCTGCGGGAAAAAAACAAAGCTGCGCGGCACCGTCCAGCGGTTAACCGTAAGGCATCTCTTTAAACTGGGCGATGCGCTGTTTATCCAGCTTATTGATGCATTCACTCAACAGGCTGAGCCAGGCGTTGCTGTTTTTATCTGCCACGCTGGCTTCCATTTCACACTGGCCTTCGCGGTATTTCAGCCAGTTGCGTTGCGTATCCAGCATCATTTGCAGCTGCTGTTTCACCACCTTGTCATCATAGCTGTACTCTTCGACCGTGCGCTGCTTCGCCGCCAGATACTCGCTGTTCAGCACCTTTTCAGTGGCCTCTTTGTTATTTACAAAGCATTCATCAACGGCCCAGCTAATGGTTTTTTTACTGCAATCCTCCTGCGCCTGTACGGCCAGAGCGGTGAACAGCAGCGCGAATGCCATAAAGAAGGAAGAAAATTTTTTCATTGTATAAATGATGATTATCGGTGACAGATTTTTAATTTTTTTCACGAGCGTAGCCAGAATAAGTTGAATGCTGTTTTTCTCAGTTATGACTTTTTATCTGCAACCTGAATATGACGGGAATAAACAGAGATTATGAGTTATGGCAATAATCTCAGCTTGTGAAATAAATCAGGGCTGCTCACTCAGTTTCTTTTTCAATTCTTTGATGGTCTTCGCGTCGGAAGAACCCACCTTTGCAGTTAACGCTTTATCGATTTCAATATAGTGAGTTGTGCTGTCTACAGAAAAAATGATCGCTTCATCGGCGGTGGCATTGGGCGATGCAGCCTGATAGATAACGGCAATTTTAGTGACGGGATCCTTGTCACTGGAGACAATACCCACTGATTTCGTCTCGTTGCATACTTCAGCCTCCCAGTCGTCAAAACCAATGGTTGGGATCACCGTTTTCACCGTCGGCTTTTTCTCTGACCAGCCAACAAAGCAGACGTTATTATCATGCGCGTTGAACCCCTTACCGGCGATAAAGTCACCCATTTTTTTCCCCTCAACAACCACAGAGAAACTCTGGCTGTTGAGTGGCACAGCACCGTTAATGTTGTGTTTAATCGCTTCGTGGTAGAGAGACTTTTGGTAAGGACTGACATTAAAAGCGACAAGGGATGTTTTGGCCGCAGAACAGAATGATAAAAAAATGAGTAATGATATAAATGCTCTTCTCATTAAAATCTCGCGTTAACAGGCATGGAAATTATGCCATCGGCTCAATTTTCAGAGCTATTTTTCTTGAATCAGAAAAAATCACTCCATCTTCCCCGTATCTGTAGAGAGCAGTTTATTACCCTTGAACACATTCAAATTCCAGCCAGCAAAATCATTGGTAAGTAGTGAATATGTATATAAGCCGTTTTTAAACTCATAACCACGAAAATCGCAGGTAGCAGGACAGTTTATATTTACCGTTTTTCCTTTCAGCGTGATGCCACTTCCTGTTTTCTTGTTTTTAGAAACGAATGTTACATTCTCACAAGAGACAAAGCCTTCGGGGCAATGTTCGGTTATGGTGATGATAAATCGCTCCCCATCGAATACTTCAGTGCTTTCGGCATTTGCGCTGGCATTCAGACAAATGCCAGCGATTAGGAAAACAACCAGTGAGAGCAAAATTTTAATTGATGCTACCCTCATCCATGCCAATAACTTTATCTCCTTTCATAATTGAAAGGGACCATACATTTTTATACTGTTGGTTACTCAAAATGGTATAGCTATAGTCGCCATTTTTGTAACGATAGCCGCGAAAGTTACAAACACCGGGGCAATCTGTGTTAACAGTCTCGCCCTTTAATACGATACTTTTACCGCTTTTTTTACTCTTCGATTCAAAGACAATATTGTCACAGGTCATTTCACCTTCTTCGCAGTTGCTGGTTATTTTTACCTGGTATTTTTTACCATCGAACACTTCCACACTTTGTTCGGCATACGCGGCAGATGAAATGACTAACAGACTAAAACACACAATGAGAAGTTTCATGATTTGATATAAATACGCTTATAAAAGAAATCTTATTCGGCTGGCGACGTTTAATTAATCTTTCTTTTAGAATTTCACTATGGTCGCATGCAAGCTTCTTTCATCAGTAAGAATAACCAGAATGATTAAACTGACGAATTACTTTGCTGGTGGCAACAAAGACAGATTACCGCTTTCAGGATCATCCTTGTCACTGAGCATCTGTTTTGTTTTTTGGTCGACATACACGCTGAAAAGACGATGCTGCACCGGCACATCCCCCGGACAATCGCCACCGTGTTTCTCCATAACATCCACCAAATCCATGCCCTTCTCTGCATTGTGAGTAAAAAGATAGTCAGTGCAGCCAGGGTTACTGACCAGTTTCCCTGTCTCAACGGTCATCTTCACCTGCTTAACCACCGGGTTGAGGTCAGGTGCAGAGGTTGCGCCAGCACAACCTGTCATCAACAGTAATGAGGCGATCAGGCAACCTCTGAATCTGGCATTAACTGGTCTGTTCATTTTCATCAGCAACAAGATTTAATAATTGCTGAACTTTTCGCACATCTTCAGCATGACCAGGCTGGCCGGAGCCGACAGCCGCAGTTAATGTCCTACGCATAATATTTTCCTTTACTGAGTTAATCAGAGAGGGTTTAACAGATTATATTTCAAACCAATCTCTGCCCGTTTTTTTGTGCATCAGGACGTCTGATTTAAAAAATATCAATGAAAAAAATGAACCAGTGCAAAGAGCAATATAAAGAAAAAGGCAGTCAGAATAAAAATGATACGATATAACTTGTGTAGCTTTAATATCCATTTTATTTCCGCCGATGTTCTGGCTTGCATAAAATGGTATGCTTCTTTATGCACCAGCACGCCTTTCGTCCGATACATTTTTACACCTTTACGTAGCCTGACGAAATATATTATCTTTTGATAAATTGCGAAAAACCCCATAAAGGAGGAAAAATGAGTGAGCGTGTCTAACTCAAGATTATTCCGTTTAAATTCAGACAGAAGAAGATCATATTTTTTCTCATTTCTCTTAAAAAGAAAAACCGCGTAAAAATTAGAGAAAATTAAAAAAATGAACAGAAAAATTACAAAATAAATAATAATTTTTTCAATGCTCATAGAAGCTTATCCATCATATAGTCGGTACCAGAACTACCAATTTCACTTCCAACATAACCGCCCGCGGCCGCGCCGAGTACAGAACAGGCCAGAAGCCCTGCCCCGGCAGTTGCAACACCCAGAGCAACGCAGGCAGCTCCTGCACCTGCAGCTCCCCAGGCGCCTCCCAGATAGCCTGTGCCGGTACTAACACCAAATTTCGTATATTCTCTGACCGCAACTTTACGACATTCACCTTCTCTTCCAGTTGTACATGCATGGTGTACTTCGTTTGTCGTATTTAGTCCTGCAAAGCCAATAGCAACCCATCCACCTGCTTTCATATATTTTGCTATGCCAGCCGCACGCTCAATATAGGAAGAATAGCCTTTTATTGCTCC
This sequence comes from Erwinia mallotivora, assembly GCF_000590885.1. Classification (GTDB taxonomy): domain Bacteria; phylum Pseudomonadota; class Gammaproteobacteria; order Enterobacterales; family Enterobacteriaceae; genus Erwinia; species Erwinia mallotivora. The sequence goes on along the minus strand of NZ_JFHN01000060.1, from coordinate 37,583 downwards.
GACTCCTGCAGTTTGCCAGTCATGAACAATTGAGCGGCTTGATAAACCAAGCGCGGTCTTAAGACTGTCATATTTCTTTAACTTCAGGCTTAGCCTCGTGATTGAATTCAGCAAGGGTTTCAGTTCGGCAAACAAAGCCTGCCGCTCTGCGAAAAACTGTTGACTGATTAAGCTACCTTGAGTTCGAAACTGATTCTGATAGCTTTGCTCGATTCTCTTTAAAGTTGATTCGATTTGAGAAAAATATTTTTCCCCTGCATCACCAATCATTCCGCTCGCTTTATCTCCCCATGATGTTAAAGCTGCAATAACCGCGTAGTGATCGTTAATAAAACTGGCTGTAGGTGTATCGGTTGTCGCCAGTGCCAAATTAACTTTGCCTTTGGCTGCCTGTAGCGTTCTTATCTGATGCTGCTGATTTTTATTCTCAGGGTCGGCAACGATTAATATCTGACCAGGTTTCACCCATTGAGTATCATTATTTAGCTGCATAAAAAGCTTTGCTGCTTCCGGGTTTCTGCTATGAAAAATATCCTGAGCATGGAAGGCTAATGTTCCCGGTTGCTGAACAACACAAAATCCAGGTTCAACTGTACTGTTTATTGGCATACTTATCTCCTTAAAAGGTATACTGATATTTCCAGTGAAGAAAATCAATCAAAGCCTGGTAAATTTTTGAGACTACGACAGAGTAAATTGATAATTGAATAATCGATATTATAAATAGTTTTTTTCATGCTTTATATTAATTATCAAATTTAAAAATCTGATTCATACATTTAGATTTATTCAAAAAAACAACAAAATTATCTTCCCTGATAACTTTTCCTGAGCGCCGAAAAAGTCTTCAGATAAGAATTTTGAAAACGAACCGTCGTTTTTTCATCATAAAATATTTCATTCTTGTTTTTCAGACCAAAAATAACGTAGTTATTAGCAGTCTGTCCTTGGGTATCAACAGAATAAATTACCGCAATTCTTTTTTCACTGTCTTGCGGTTTTGAGATGAAACCGACAGATTCTACATCATCACAGTCAGCCGTTTCCCAGTCCCCAACACCAATAGTTTCCATATAGTAACTAATATGCTGATTATTAGTTATCCAGGCAACAAAACAGACCGGATGCACATCTCTTACCCATCCCTTACCTTGAACCAGCGTACCCAACTTCTTACCCTGCTCAATAACATCAAACGTTTGTTGAGAGTCAATTTTCACATTCGCCAGTCCTGCCTCTACCGCTTTTGCCGTCAGGGCAGTATAACCGGCGGCAGATCCAGAAACGTTAAGAGTGACGCCTGCAATAACAAAGGTACTACTAACTGAACACATTAAGGCAAAAGCTATTTTGATAACTTTCATGCTGATCTCTAAAAAATGATGTCGTGCATAATCATAGTTAGTCACCATCTGCGTATCATAGCTTTTATCTTTAGATCCCGGTCCGTTATAGTGATACGCAAATTTTTATCAATTTTAATTCTGATCGCATTTAATAATACGGGCGTTCTGGATATATGATTAACAACGGCATAAATATGGCCTGAAAAATTCACCCTACCCGGTTAATTTTAATTCAGCACTCACGACTAACTTCATATTAGCGATCTTTTTTCACTTTTTATTTTGCACATCCCGCCTCAGCTCGGGAATATTTTTTGCAGTTGAGTTTTCAAGTTTATCCGTTGTTTCTTTATCATAAAAAAGTGCTCTTTTTTGCTCATCCACGCCCAGTATATAATAGTCATAACTGTCATTGAATCGCGTCATAGTATGATAAATAACACCTATTTTGATATCCGAACTTTCTTTTCCTGATACAACTCCAACGGCATTAACACCAGCACAGGTAACGGACTGCCAGTCCCCAAATCCAACGGTGCTAATAAGATTTGTCAGTTTCTTTCCGTCCTGTGACCATGCAATCATGCAGACAGATTGCATCTCTTTTAGTTTGCCTTTTAGCGGAATAATAAAACCGATTAAATTATCATTTTTACTAACTGAAAATGACTGATTTCCAATCAGCTTGACATTCGTCACTTTATCAGCCTTTACACTTTCAATTATTTGCTGTTTTAAAGGAGCCGAATCGAATTTCTGTAATATTGCTGATGCCGATGCAATGTTTGTTGAAAATAATAAAATCAGAAAATAAACAGCCATCATTTTATTTTTCAAATCGGTCTACTCTACTGCTTTTTTACTTCTGAAAGTAAAAATCATAACTTCACCGAAGACATTCTCTTGTACATAATGGAACTGAAAGACTACTTACTATACTTAGAATAAATTGTTTTCTGCTCTTCACTGTTTGACAGCAAACTACATTTAAGTACTTTAAAATCAGCTTTAACTGAACCAGTTAAATTCATTTTTAAATACTCATCAATTAACCTGTCACCGTCATTAAAAGCATCAACAGGTAGATGACTGACTTCTAACCATGCAGAAGCACTTTTAAAAGCATCATCTTTTAATGACTTATCCTGAGTAATTTTCCCTACACAGCGATTCTGGAGCCAGTTTTGGAAAATCTGAGGCTGGGTGAATGAATCCATTTTCGGTGGAACTACAGCAAACGCCAATGGTGACACGAGCAAAGTAATAATCAAAAACTTTTTCATTTCAGCGTCCATAGTGAAGCGATAGTTGGAACAAAATTACCATTTTCTGCACCACCAAGGAAATGACAAGCATCAGCACAAATATTACCGTTCCATAACGTGACGTGACCTCTGGCATTACTCCATCCATTTCCCTGAAAAACTATGATGCCCTGTTTACCGTTAAAAGCATCAGGTGTCGGAGCAGGATTCGTCAGTTCGGGCTTGCCAAACGTTGCCACCAGAAAATCCATCATATCGTTTACACGATACATATACCTTTTATTATCCTTTCCCGACACCGTTGCATATCGGTTATTCGCCGGGATCGGAACACCACTATAATTGAGAACATAGCTCATTCGAATAGGGCACGCATTCTGAAACACACCAGAGGAAATATTGGCTCCAACCTTCCCTCCCAGTAAATTACCTACCTTCTCAACAGAAACATTTACTTCAATAAATCTGTTCCATGCTGCGGCAAACATTGGCCTGTTTGCTGTCATCGTTAACCTCACTGTTAAACCTGCTCAACGAGGAGGTTTCTAAGATTGCAATTACGCTTCTTTATTCTCTTTAACATTCCAGCCAGCGGTGCTCTCTGCACCTTTACCGCCGGAAGAACTCTGTTCCCAGTACTGCTGTTTCACTTTAGAGGCCTGGAATGAGTAGGTCATGCCCAGCGTGTCGCCGTTGCTGGAGCCGTTGTAGTTAACGGTGGTGACCAGCACGTCTTCCAGCGTGATGCGCGCGTACTCAACCTGAGTGCCGCCGGCTTTGCACACTGACACTTCAACTTTCGCCAGATGTTTACCACTGGCGCAGTTTTTCAGGATTGCCGTCACTGACTTGTCGATCAGCGCATTGACGTGCAGGTCGTTAAAATTAACTTTACCGGCACCGCCGCCGCCGCCAACCGCCATATTACCTGGCTGAGATGCGCCCCAGGAGAAAGAAGTAATATCTGTCCAGCCGGTGTGGTTTGAGTCTTTAGACTCGCCGGTCACACCGTCAACCTTCATAAACATATCAATAGCCATAATTATCTTCTCTTCTTTAATTGATATTTTGCTTTAGATATACCCTAAATAATTCGTGTTACAGGAAGGCGGCAAGCGAACGAATCCCGATGAGCTTACTCAGGTAAGTGATTCGGGTGAGTGAACGCAGCCAACGCACCTGTAACTTGAAGTATGACGGGTATAAAGCACTGATATGGCAAACAGGAAAGCATGGGGCTGAATAAAACAGTCCATATTTTACCTCTGCCTTGCTCCTGAATATCGCTCGCTACAAGGATTATTCAGAGAGTACGCAGAGGTGTTCATTGGTGAACACCTCTGCGGATTAACGGCGAATAAATAAATTCGCCTTATTTAATGCGGGAATAAACCGGACGAATAACGTCGTCCTTATTTACCGTAATGAAAAAGACTCGTGACCTTTTAATCTGAATTACGCGTTATCCGCTTTCAGCGATGGCAGTTTGGAAACCAGACGCAGCGATACGGTCAGACCTTCCAGCTGGTAGTGCGGACGCAGGAAGAATTTGGCCGCGTAATAGCCTGGGTTGTCCTCGATCTCTTCCACCTGCACTTCCGCTGAGGCCAGCGGCTTGCGGGATTTGGTTTCCTGCGAGGAGTTAGCCGGGTCACCATCGACATAGTTCATCACCCAGTCGTTCAGCCAGCGTTCCATTTCGTCACGCTCGCGGAAAGAGCCGATCTTGTCGCGCACGATGCACTTCAGGTAGTGCGCAAAGCGGCAGCAGGCGAACAGGTACGGCAGGCGCGAGGCCAGACGGGCGTTGGCCGTGGCGTCCGGGTCGTGATACTCCGCCGGTTTCTGCAACGACTGCGCACCAATAAAGGCGGCGAAGTCAGAGTTTTTACGGTGCACCAGCGGCATAAAGCCATTTTTCGCCAGTTCCGCTTCGCGGCGGTCGCTGATGGCGATTTCGGTCGGGCATTTCATATCCACGCCGCCGTCGTCGCTTGGGAAGGTGTGGCAGGGCAGATTTTCTACCGCACCGCCCGACTCCACGCCACGGATCGAGGTACACCAGCCGTACTCTTTAAATGAGCGGTTGATGTTGGCCGCCATCGCATAGGCCGCGTTGGTCCAGGTGTAGTTGCTGTGGTTAGCGCCGTCGGTTTCTTCTTCAAAATCAAAGCTGTCAACCGGATTGCTGCGAATGCCGTACGGCAGACGAGCAAGGAAACGCGGCATCACCAGCCCCAGATAACGGGCATCTTCCGACTCACGCAGACTGCGCCAGGCGGCGTATTCGCTGTTCTGGAAAATTTTGGTCAGGTCGCGTGGGTTTGCCAGCTCCTGCCAGGACTCCATTTGCATCACACCCGGCCCGGTGCCGGTGATAAACGGACAGTGAGAGGCCGCGCCAATCCGCGCCATCTCACCCAGCAGCTCAACGTCCTGCGGGCTGTGGTCAAAGTAGTAATCGCCCACCAGGCAGCCAAATGGCTCGCCGCCGAACTGGCCGTACTCTTCTTCGTAGATTTTCTTGAAGATCGGGCTTTGATCCCAGCCCACCCCTTTGTAACGCTTCAGGGTGCGGCCCAGTTCCTGCTTGGAGATGCTCATAAAGCGGATTTTCAGCATCTCGTCGGTTTCGGTGTTATTCACCAGGTAGCTCAGGCCACGCCATGCGCCTTCCAGTTTCTGGAAATCTTCATGGTGAATAATTTCGTTAACCTGCTTAGAGAGCTTTTCGTCAATCTCCGCGATCAGCGCCTGAATGGTGCGATAGGCGTCGTTAGAGACGGTAACGGTGTTTTCCAGCGCCTGCTGTGCCAGGGTTTTTACCGCACTTTCCACCGCCGAGCGGGCAGAGTCGGTTTTGGGACGGAACTCTTTGTTCAGCAGCGCGCTGAATTCATCCTGCGCCCAGCCCTGCTGTTCCTGCGGCTGTTGCTGTTGTGATGGATTGCTCATCGGTTACTCCTCCTCACCTTTGGCCGCGTCTTCCTGTTTTGGCAGATGGCTCAGTGATTTAAGCAGCGTCGGATCCTGAAGGATTTTAGAGATCAGCTCTTCCGCCCCGTTTTTGCCGTCCATATAGGTCAGCAGGTTGGAAAGCTGGGTGCGGGCATCCAACAGCTTGCTTAGCGGCTCAACGTTGCGGGCCACCGCGTCCGGCGAGAAGTCTTCCATGCTGTTAAAGGTGAGATCGACATTCAGACGACCTTCGCCGGTCAGGGTGTTATCCGCCTGAAACGCCACGCGCGGCTTAAGGGATTTCATCCGCTCGTCGAAATTGTCGATATCAATTTCAAGGAATTTACGTTCGTCAACGGATGGCAGCCCTTCAACCGGCTTGCCAACCAGGTCGGCCAGCACGCCCATCACAAACGGCAGCTGGATTTTGCGTTCCGCACCATAGATCTCCACGTCATACTCGATCTGTACACGCGGTGCGCGGTTACGGGCGATAAATTTTTGCCCACTGGATTTGCCTGCCATGCTGTTCTCCGAAGTCAGGTGAGGTGTGTGTCAGTAAACGCGGCGGCTCAGTTGTCGCGGCGTCCGAAAATGTTTTCCAGTTGATGGACGCCGTCAGGCGCGAGGTCGCGGATAATGTCCATAAAGTCCATTTCAATCATCCGTTGTACGCGGTCAATCATCAGCGGAGCCGGATGGCTTGGCTCGTGCTGCACAAAGTACTGCTTTACTTTTTCCAGCATCAGCTGAGCATCGGCCCGTGATGTCGGTTTAACGCTGCGCCAGTCGGCTTCTTTCTGCACCACCGGCCGGGATGCCGGAGCCTCTGCACTGCTGGCCTCTGGCTGGGCAGATAAGGTCGGGATCAGGCTGCTCAGGTCGGTCGCTTCGCAGGATGCGGCAATGATATTGACCGTCTTCAGCAGCTGTTCCATCTCCGGTACGCCGCTTTCACCCAGCTGTTCGGTCAGGGTTTCACGAATAGTTTGCAACCGCTCACTTATGCTGATGATTGCCGCAATGCCGGGCTGTTCGCCGCGCGCCAGCTCATCGGTCAGACGGGCGCGACCGCCGGGAAATTCCGGACACTCGGTTTTACTGCCGTCGAGCAACGCACTGGCGTCACGCAGAGACAACTGGTCAGAGGCACTGCGCAGTAACGGAGCCTGCCGCACCGCAGATGTGAGCGCTGACTTATCACCCAGCGCCGCCAGCGCATTAATACGGTAGAAGGGGTCGCGTTCTCCGTCCTCTTCCAGCAGCGGCCACAGCGGTTCCCAATAGAGCAACAGCGATTGCTGAATCAGTTGCAGGCCGCTGGCGTAGCCAGGCAACCCGCGCAGCTGGGTCCAGGCGCGGGTCAGCACCAGCATCACCCGTAAGTCCTTGCTGCGGCTCAGCAGGTCAAGGGCCAGCCGCTCCACTTTGTTCCAGTCCGCCGGTTCAGCGGGGATGATAGTGTCGCCAAACTGCTGCTCCGCTTTACCCGCGCTGGCCTGCTCCATCGCCATGTAATCGGCGTCATATTCCAGATTTTCACCGCAGGGGTGTTCACTGCTGACGGGCGCAAGTAACGCATCAATATTCATGGTGTTCATGCTCAGTTACTCAAACATCGGTGGATAAAGGCCATGACGTCCGGGTTTGGCACCCGCAGCCGGGAAGAACAGCATTGAGAACAGCTGGCTGGTGAAGTTGCCGCTGTGCACGTGGGTGTAAAGCGGATAGCCATCGGTCTGATTGGTCCACCAGAAACTGCTGTACTGTTGCGGATCAAAGCTGTCCGCCACCTGCGGCCAGCTGAGGGTGACAGGCCGGTCAGCGTGACCAATCACATCCAGAATGTCAGATGCCACCTCCTGCTCCGGCACCACCGGCGGCGCGATGCTGAGCAGCATCTGGTCGAGCTGCTCCGCAGAGTAGTTGTTGCGCACCGCGTGCAGCAGGCTGCGGCCCAGCTGCTGATACCACTCGCCCGCCAGCGCCAGCCGCGACCAGCTCCAGTGTTGCGGTGAGAAGGTCAGCAGCGCGCAAACCGGATACTGTCGCCCGACGTTGTCACGCGCCGGAAGCAGGCAGCCCATCTGCACCAGCTGGCTCCCCAGCATAGGCGGCACCACGAAATTCCACACTGGCGCATTGCTGAACTGCTTTTCATTTTCCGGATGCTCTTGCTCGTTTTTCTGCCAGTTAAGCAGTCCCACCTGAAACCACTGGGTCCACTGCTGCCAGAGCGTTTCAGGAAAACGTCGCTTAAGGAAATCACCGGCACTGGGTAATTTCCCGTACCAGCCAATCGCAGGTGTCTGGCTCATCATCATTTCCTTGCGGTTAGGGGCATGAGAACCCAGGAAGCTGGAACGGATTACGGATGCTGTTTGGCGTGAACTCCAGCGTCACACGGTGACCGTTAACGTTGAAAGCCGCCTGACGGCTCAGGCTGCTGCTGCCCGCTGACAGCTGCGCACGGTCGAAGAAACGGTTTAACGCCCAGGCACCGTTGGTCACCAGCGTCGCGGTGGTGCCGTCAGCCAGCCCCAGCTGCATACGGACCTGACTGGTGCCGCCCGGTCCCGGCCAGCTCACCAGCTGGACCGCCTGCGGTCCGTGGCTGTAACGCAGCTGCTGGCCGTCCACATCCAGCGTCATGGTCAGAATATTATTGTCCATTTCACGGGTGCGGACGGTGACGCGGAATGACGGCGTGGTCGCGCCGTTGGCGAAGAAGGCATCGCGGATGCTTTGTGCCTGCTGGAACGGACGCAGCACGCTTTCGCCGCCCGGCAGGGTCTTGCCATCAATCCCCGGCGTAAAGCGCCAGTTGGCCTGCGTGGTATCGACTTTGTTAGCCAGATTGTCACGGAAGAAGCTGTCCATCAGGCCAGTGCCCGGCGCGAACATGCGGGCGAGGTCGTCCGGGGTGACTTCTGAACGTCCGGCGCGCGACAGCGGGTAGCGACCGGCAATCGCCTGCCGACAGAAGCTGCCCACTTCCACGTTGATGCGCTTGCGCACGTTGTCAAGATCGCGCAGGCGGGTATCGCTGCTGGCCCCCACCGCCATGCTGGTAAACATGTTCTGCAATGAGCCAGGCAGCCGTCCGGCGCTGGCCTGAAGGCGGCTGATAGAGTCACCGGCCGGTGGCGGCATCCCGCTGTTGGCCGCATCCTGTACCGCAGTCAGGTAGCGGTAGAGATCGTCGATTTGCTTGAGAAAATCATCAAAGGCGATGGTTTTTCCGCCCTTGTCCAGCGGCTGTGCCAGCTCAATAATCGGCGCGAAGTGAGCCATTACTGACTGCTCCGGCGTTTGCTGCTGCTGGCTGGCGGCGGTTGCCGCCTGGCTGGAGTGGAACAGTGCCGCCAGCGTGCTGCTGGCGCTGCTGTCAGAGGCGCTCTCTTTTTTCTGCGCTTTGTCATCCACCGGCACCGCTTTATCCAGCACCAGATAGTGGCTGAGATTAATCACCAGCCTACGCAGCGGCGAATTGGTACTGGAAAGCAGCCGCGCCGCGTTGATGCGCTGGGAGAGATCGGCGCTGCTGTTCAGGGTGATATCCTGCAACAGGCTGTCCCACTGCCGCATGTAATCCGCCATATACAGCTGGCGCACCGCAAGGTCGGTCTGCTGCTTGTTCTCACCCTGCACCTGGCCGCCCAGCACCCACTGGTCATCGTCATGCAGCGAGGCGGTTACCGCCGCGATGTTTTTGTCAAAGCTGCCCCAGTAGCCCTCCGGCGTGAATAATCCCGGAATGCCGTCACCGATGGATTTACCGCTTTTACGGGAGAACACCAGTTCGCTTTGCGGGCCACCCAGTGACGCCAGCGACACCGACTTCAGGCTGTCGTCGTGTTCCAGCAGGCGCTTCAGGCGTCCGTAAACGCGCTGCGACAGCGGCATCTGATTAATCAGCGCCTGCTCGCGCTTTACCAGGTTGTCGTCCCTGGCATACGGCGAGGCCTGGATCTGGGTTTCCAGCAGTTGCATCAGGTGCCAGTCCAGCTGTTTGATCTGCGCCGAGGTGATGTTCTGCGGCTGATTACGTTGAATGTTGAGCATCACCCAGGCATGCAGAAATTTACCGTCGTAGTGCTTCGGCTGATAGAGCATCTGATACGCCTTCAGCGCCTCATAGCTGTAATCGGCGTCGCTGCCGTTGTCATTGCGCAGCCAGGTGGTGATTAACTGCGCCACCTGCGGCATCAGCAGCTGCTTTAACGATTTCTGGTACAGCGTCATGCTGGCGTCGCTGACTTCAGTGCCGCGATACAGCCCCATACGGCGGGTTATCGGCGGGTCGTTAAGGTCAAAATCTTCGCTCTCCGGCAGGGCAAGCACACCGTTGAGGAACGGCAACAGCGCGTAAAGATCGGTCAGACTGTTAGCCTGCAACGCCTTGCTTAACCCGGTGACTTTGGGCACTTTGCCCTCGACTTCGGCCAGGTAGCTTTTGTTGTTGCCAAAGCTGGTCACCCACAGCAGACCGGCAATCACCAGCGCGGCAAGCAGCGCCAGATAGCCCGACCAGAGCACCGCACGGTTGCGCAGCTCCCACCAGCGGTTACTGCCTGCCAGGCCAGCTTCCTGAAAGATGACGTTTTGCAGCAGATCCTTCAGGAAGAAACTCTGCCCTTTATTTGCCGGGATGGGGGACGCTTGATTGACGTTGTCCCAGGCTTCGCTGTGACTGCCTTCATCCTGCGGCAGTTGCAGCGCACGGCTCAGTTCGCCCATTACCCGGTCGAACGGCAGCCCTTCCTGCGTGCCGCTGGCAAAGTAAATGCCACGCGGTGAGAACTGCGTTTCAAAGTTGGAACGGGCAAATACCGTCTCCAGATAGTCAGCCAGCAGGGTGCGCAGCGCGGCGAACTCCTGAGGAAACAGGAAGCTTTCCGCACGGGCTTTACCATCGCTTTCCTGCAACAGGGTGTCAGGCAGTCCGGCATCCAGCCGCTGCTGAAGCAGCGCGTACTCCTGGGTGAAGGCGCTTTGCAGATCGAAATCGGCATGTTTAGACCGCTCCCACGGGAAGGTAAATCCCCACACCTGGTCGCGCTGCGCCTTGTCGAATTTCGCGAAGTAAGCCCGGAAGCCTTTCAGCAGGTCGGTTTTGGTGACCAGTACATAAACCGGGAAACGGATGCCTAACTGCTCGTGCAGCTCCATCAGACGTTGACGCAGCAACAGCGCCTGCTGGCGCGATGCTTCCGCCGACTGGCTCAGCAGGTCGGAGACACTGACGGTGACAATCACGCCGTTAATCGGCTGGCGACCACGGTATTTACGCAGCAGCCCGATGAAGTTGTTCCACTCGCTGGCGTCCTGCTGCTGTTCGCTTTCCTGGGTGGTGTAGCGACCAGCCGTATCCAGCAGCACCGCTTCGTTGGTAAACCACCAGTCGCAGTTGCGCGTGCCGCCAATACCTCTCAGCGCCGCTTTACCAAAGCGTTCCGCCAACGGGAACTGCAATCCGGAATTAACCAGCGCGGTGGTTTTCCCTGCGCCCGGCGCACCGATAATGACGTACCAGGGCAGCTGGTAGAGGTACTGACGGCTGAAGCGCTGGGTCCAGCGACGGTTACCGGCGCGGCTGAAGTGCGCCTTTTTCAGCATCTCTGCCGCTTCGGTAAAGCGCTCGGCCAGCACCCTGTCTTCATTGGTCAGCCGCTTACGATCGTTATCGCCACCCTCTTCCGGCGCATTTTTCAGGCTGCCCATCAGTTTGCGGTTAAGCCAGGCGTTGTACAGGCGCGGCACCAGATTGCTCAGCCCCCAGGCGATGTAAAGCAGCGCGATACTGATCTGGCGGTTGACTTCCGGCTCCAGCGGACGGGAATCAACAATCGAGAAGACCGGCCCAATCACCCAGATGATGAACGAAAGCGCGGTGATGCCAACAAAGCCCCACAGCAACCGGTTGGTCATGATGGCAAAGAGAATATTCATCATCCGTTAATTTCCTTGCTGCACGTTCAGTTCTGCACGGGTGTTCTGCGGCGAAACCAGCAGCGTGATATCCACACGGCGGTTGCGGGCACGATTTTCAGCCGTGGTGTTTGGCACCAGCGGATTGGTTTCGCCCCGGCCTTCGGCTTTCACCCGTTGCGGCTGGCTGAGATGCTGTTGCAGACGTTCCTGAACAGACTGGGCGCGGGCCAGCGACAGCTCATAGTTAGAGGCGAAGCGCGCGCTGCGAATCGGCACATTATCGCTGTAGCCAATCACCAGAATGCGGCCACTGACGTTGTTCATCGCCTGAGCCACGCGATCCAGCACCTCTTCATAGCGTCCACGCACGGCGGTAGAGCCGGAGGTGAACAGGCCATCGCCTTTCAGCGTCACCACGCTTTGATCCGCTTCGTCTTTCACCGAGACCAGTCCCTGTTCGATTTCCGGGCGCAGGAAGCCTTTCAGATTCAGTGCCGCTGGCGCTGGCGGTGCGGGGTTCTGGATGGTCACTTCCGGCAGAGGCATCTGCCAGACCGAAGCCAGCACCGGGCGGGTGGCATCGCCCAGTCGCCAGTTGAGCAGGATGTAAAACAGGCAGGCAAGGAAGCCAACCAGCGCGGCGCAGGCCCACAGCGGCACCACCGGACGCCACAGCTTGCGGGTAACCGGGTGGTCTTCAGGATGGGGAGAGAGCGGCGGGGCATAGCCGCCACGCACCGAACGGATCATCTGTAGCAGGCGCTGCTTGATGGTTTCCAGCTGTGAACGCCCGTTGTCCAGCACCCGGTAGCGACCTTCAAAACCCAGTTGCAGGCAGTAGTTAATCAGCTCCAGCAGAACAATCTGCTCGCGGGGGTTTTGTGACAGGCGGGCCAGCAGCTGAAAGAACTTCTCGCCGCCCCAGGTTTCGTTGTGAAAGGTGACCAGCAGGCCCTGCCCCGGCCAGACGCCACGGCTGCCCCACGGGGTCAGCGCCGCCGCTTCATCCAGTGCGGTGCACAGGCAGTAGCGAGCGCCAATGATCACTTCATAGGGCAGACCGGCGCGCTGACAGTTCATTTCAAACTGGCGCATTTCGTCAATCAGCCGCTGACGCAAGCCGCCCGGATCGGCATGGGTCACCGAGTGGCGAATTTGTGGAATGGCGTTAAGTAAGGCGTTTGCCGCCGCAACCAGCGGGTTGTTGCTGCTGGCGCCTGAAAAGATGTCACCCTGCGGGGTGGCCTGTCGTTCCTGCATGATCCTTGCTCCCTGCGTCAGGCTGAGTGACTACGAATGGCCCAGAACTCCATCGCCAGACCGGGGAAATCACCGGCCAGATGGAGCGCAAAGGTGCCGGACTTTTCCATCTCCTGCCACAGCTCGCTGCCCTTCTCTAATTCGAAGTAGCTGTAACCAGCATGCCAGGGGATTTGCGGCGGCGCGACCGGCATGGCGCGCAGCACCATCCCCGGCAGCTGTAGCTGAACCAGATCGCGGATTTTGGTCACCGGGGCCACTTTCATCTGCGCCGGGAAGTGAGTCTGGAGGGCTTCACCCGGTACATTGGCGCGCACCGCCAGCACAAAACCAAACTCGCGCACCATTGTGCTGTCCGGCACGGTCGCCACATTCAGGCCGTGCGAACGTTCGGTCAGCGGCAACTGGATAGCATTCTCTTCCAGCACCTGCGACAGGCCCTGACGCAGCATCAGCATCAGTTTGCCAAAGCACCAGGCCAGCTCGTCATGGTCATAGACCGGCAGACTGCCGTCCGGAAAACGTTGCGGCGTCCAGGTGGTAAGTTCGCTGGCAAAGGCCAGCCAGCTGGCGAACAGCTGTTCAGGATGCAACAACGGCACATTTTTCAGATGGCTGACCTGGCCGAAATGATGGTTAATCAGCGCCAGCAGCATAAAGTCCGTGACATCGGCGGTATTGAAGCGTCCGGGCTGTTGCAGGCGCTGACCAATCTGCTGACTGCGCTGCTCAAGCAGGCCCAGCATGTCGCTGAGGTACTCATACAGCTGAGGATGCGCGACGCTGTTCAGCATCGGCGGAATATAGCTGCCGTCGAGACGCACCTGATTGTCGCTGCGTTTTTCCAGCACCTTAACGGTCGCCATCGCGGTCCATTCAGCAGACAGGTCGCTTTCCAGCATTAAGCGCAGGCGCAGCTTGCCGAACTGCACCGCCGCCTGGCCGACAGAAAGTGCGTTGCAATCATCCACTTCCTGCTCGAAGGTGATGTAGCGAGCCAGCGAGTCAGCGGCTTCGCTGAAGATGACATCTTCGCGGCCATTGCGCCGCGCAGGCAGCGCCAGCACCACTTTTTCCGCCCCCTGATTATCAGGGATTGCCAGCGGCGGCGGCCCGTTACGCGCATCGCGGAATGAGAAGAAGGTGCCATCAGGCAGCAGGCCACTGGCCGAGCTGAGGGCAATTTTGCCCTGGCGCAGCATCGCTTCGTCTATTTCGTAATCCAGAAAGCCCCACAGCCAGGGGCGCATAGCCATTCCCCAGCTGCGCAGCAGACTTTGTTGATAGCTCTCTGACTGCTGGAAATGGTGTGGGCGCAGAAACATGCCCTCGGTCCAGACCACTTTATCTGCTTTATTCATAATGGCTTCCGTTTTCAGGCTGGAATCATTCGTTGACGGCGCGTAACCCGCTGATGTCAGCAATGATGTCGGCTTTCAGTTCGTCCGGTGAGCTTTGCCAGATTTGATAAAAATGGCCTTCATCGGGGACGGGCAGAGGCAGGGAAAGTCGCCACTTTTTACCATCGAGAGACTGATATTCTGCAAGAATCCCGATATAGCGTGCCTCGGGGGTGGTTTGTCCCTTCAGGGCTTTATTAAGCTGTCCTGGCATCAGGAAGAACTGATCGCTGTTCAGCAGGTTGCCACCCAGTAATCCGGCAGCGTTGTTCTGCAATGAATAGAAATCAGCAGACATGAAATCGGCGTCCGACTTAAGCAATAACACCCGCACCTTCAGCGGCGCGGCATCATTAACCTGCGGATGAGCCCGGAACACCAGGCTGTAGTGCGTAGGCACACTGTGTGAAGAAGATCCACAACCGGACAGCAGAGCAAATGCCATCAGGAAAAGCGCCTGAATACTCAGGCGCAAATAACGTTGTCTGTTCATATTGATGCGGCCATTAGCGCGTTATCAGTTGATGATCCAGGTTCCGTTGTTGCTGTTCTGGCAGGCTTTATTGTCGCCATCGACCGCAACGCAGGTTTTTTTCGCGCTGGTACGAACGCGTTTACGACGTGAATCCGCTTTCACGGTTTTGTCGTAAAGGTCGCTTTTCACTACCGCCCGCATTGGTACATAACCCAGCAGCTGCTCCTGTCCCTGGTCTGCAATAGCGAACCAGTTGTTCTCAACCGTACCCAGCACGGTGTAGGACTTGCTGTTTTCCAGGTAGCTGACCACTTTGCCGCCGAAGTCAGGACGGGTCATCACCGAGGCGTTATACAAGGCGCGATACTCTTCATTTACCGGCGTAAATGACGTTGGCGGCTGTATCGCATGGCGATAGGTCAGTTTTACGCCATCAACGGTGCTGGAGACGATGGTGTCGTCTGTTATTGGCTTGGGGGGTGCCTTACATCCGGCAACCGTTAAAACAAACAGCAGGCTTAATGCGATTCGAATTTTCACCATGATCCTCATGAAGTTTTATCAAATAAAAGACGCAAAACGGTCCGGAGAGTAGTTATTAACAAAAAGAGAGATATCCTGGTCGGTTGGCCCGTCAGGCACAGCAGAAGGAAATACTGAAACGCGCCAGGCAGCGCTGGTGTGGTACAGAGAGCAAAAATCTCATGCCGCCCACACTATTCTTCAGCACTGGATAATGCGTTAAACCATTTATTACTACAGAAAAAGTACCCGGCAGAGATGATTCAGCAGGTGAAAAATCAGCAATCACGACCTGCAACGCCGCAGAAAGTTAAAAACTCTGCCTGCAATCGCACCGCCGGTTCCTGGCTGTCAGCCGCCATAAGATCTGAAAAGAACCAAAAAAATCAATCCTGTTCAGACTGCCGCCAGAGTAGAACTGAATGCCGGACAGACAGCAATTTAAATAAAAAACTTTAATATAAACAATGCATTATTTCAGAACATCTGACCATAGCTACCGCACGAGCCTGAGTTCAGTCACCCGACCCGTAACTAAGGTTACAGTTTAATATGAAATTTTCGGCAATTTTACAACACCACTCCAATTATTCAACGATGCACACTTCGTGCCTTAATTGTTCAGATATTCTTATGTTAAGGAAATAAGGTAAATTAGTCGGCAATGGCCCGGCGCATCCAGGAACATTCTGAGTTTTATCGTTGAATTTTGTAATTTTTATGCTTATTAAAGTAAATCTTATTAACCTTTAATAACCAAATATTATATACCTGCCGGCAAAAATGGACCTGAATTAGCTGAAAAACCTGGGCAATATTTTTGAGTTCTGAATTTTCAGAATAAAATATCGTGGTGAGAAGGATTGTTGGTGCAGCGATATACACAAAATGTAACCGCTGCGATATTGACAGATAAAAAGCTGAAAAGAGCAAACTTAAGAAATGAGAATCTCTTGCAGCGCCGCCAGGGAAGGCACCTGCCAGGTGGGCTGAACACCTTCGGGTAACGGACGGTTGTCCACATTCAGCCAGCAGGTGGCCAGCCCCGATCTTATCCCGCCAAGAATGTCTGAATCCGGATTATCTCCCACCATCAGTACTCTCGACCGTGGCGGATTCGCCATTTTCTCCAGCGCGTGGTCGAAAATGGCCGGATGCGGCTTGGCGTACCCCAGCTCTTCAGAGATGACCAGCAAATCAAAATAGTGCAGAAAACCGGTACGTTGCAGGCGGGCCTGTTGCAGTGCGGTAAAGCCGTTGGTGATGATCCCCATTTTTACCCTGCCCTTCAATGCATGGAGTAAATCCGGCGCGCCAGCCAGCGGCAGACAGATTTCTGCCATTGCCGCCAGATAACCGGCATTCAGCTGGTGAGGGGTGACATTCAGTTTCTCTCCCCAGCGGACAAAACGCCGGGTCTGTAGCTGCTGCGCGGTGATGGTGCCGTTCTGATACTCCACCCACAGCGGTTTATTAATTGCCTGGTACTCTTCGAAATCATGGCCGGAAAAGGTCACACCATATTGCTGAAAAAGAAGCTGTAAACCGGCCAGCGCATCAAAATGGAACAGCGTGTCGTCAGCATCGAATAAAATCCAGTCCCAGTCTTGCAACATTATTGCTATACCTTTATCGGTTCACAGGGTGCAGGTGGCGCGCTTGTACTGAACGCGATCATTTCAGAGGGTGAGCGCCATAATGATGGCATCTTCTTTACCCGTCGCCGCAGGATAATAGTTGCGGCGTACGGAGACCTGATTAAAGTCCAGCTGCTCGTAAAGCGCAATGGCCGGACGATTGGAGGCCCGCACCTCCAGCCACAGCGTCTGAATATTGCGTGCCGTCAGGGCATTAATCAAAAACTGCAACAGCTCCCGGCCAATGCCGCGCCGTTGAAAGTCCGGATCCACCGCCAGGTTAAACAGCGTGGCTTCATCCAGCACCAGTTGGGTGATGGCAAAGGCCGCCATTTTGTCTCCCACATCCAGCCGGTAATTGAGATAACGCTCACCCTGATTGCTGCTCAGTGTTTTCTCACTCCACGGGAAGGCGTGGCTGCGCTGTTCAATCACCAGAGCGCGTTGCAGATCGCCCGGCGTCAGTAAAGAAATCTGATTCATAATTGCAAATTTGTTGCCAGAGTGCGCGCCTGGCACTCGCGTTGTGAGAAAGCTCCGCCAGTTGCGGCGAAGCAATGTGGGAACCATCGGCGGTTACCGGGGCAGACAGCCCCAGGCACCAGCTGACACAATCAGTATCATCAGGCAGCATCGCCCGTTGCTCCGGCGTAAGTACCATCACCTGATGCTCATCAAGCAGCATAGCCTTCAGCACATCGCTGATAAAGGGGTCGTTCAGCGCCGGCGGCCTGTCGGCCACGATCAGCAGGCGTGTCTGTTCACTCAGGGTGATGGAAACCTCGCCCTGTAAGGCACGCGGACGGCGCAGCGTATACTGCGTTATGCCCATTTGCTGTAATAACCAGTCACGTCTGGAAGACATCATATTCCCGTCGGGCCGCTTGATTGCGGCGCTATGCTAACAAACCTCATCCCTCTGCGCCAACTACCCCGGGGTCGGAGTGACTTCCGGCTGCAACGCCGGTTAATTCAGGTATACTCCCCGTTCTGATTCAGAAGGAGCCACCGATGTCTGCTTTTACCCCGGCCAGTGAAGTCATACTGCGTCACAGTGATGAGTTTATTCAACGCCGCGTACTCTTTGCCGGCGATTTGCAGGACGACCTGCCCGCCCAACTGGATACCGCGCTGAGTCGGGTGCATACCCAGCAGTATCATCACTGGCAGCTACTGAGCCGCACACTGGGAGAAAATGCTCACTACGGCCTGCTGGCGACGCCGGAAATGGTCGCGGAGTGCGATACCCTGATCTACTTCTGGCCCAAAAATAAGCCGGAAGCACAGTTCCAGCTGGAAAATTTGCTCGCCCTGCTGCCCACTGGCTGCGACCTGTTCGTGGTGGGAGAAAATCGCAGCGGCGTGCGCAGCGCAGAACCGATGGTTGCAGAATGGAGCACGCTGAATAAAATCGACAGCGCCCGCCGCTGTGGCCTTTATTATGGTCGTCTTGATAAAAAACCGCTGTTTGATGTGCAGGCATGGTGGGCTGACTATCCGCTGGGGGATCTGACGGTGAAAACCCTGCCTGGCGTGTTCAGTCGCGATGGTCTGGATGTTGGCAGTCAGCTGCTACTCTCCACCCTGAAACCGCACACTAAAGGGAAGGTGCTGGATGTCGGCTGTGGCGCAGGCGTGCTGTCTGCCATGCTGGCACGTTTCTCCCCGAAAGTTCGCCTGACGATGACCGATGTCAGCGCCGCCGCCGTTGAGGCCAGTAAAGCCACGCTGGCCGCCAATGGTCTGGAGGGGGAGGTTTTTGCCAGCAATGTTTATTCCGGGGTGAACGGTCGCTATGACATGATTATCTCCAACCCACCGTTTCATGATGGGATGCAAACCAGCCTGGAAGCCGCTCAGCAGTTGATTCGTGGCGCGGCTAAGCATCTTAATATTGGTGGTGAACTGCGCATTGTCGCCAACGCTTTCCTCCCTTATCCACAGGTGCTGGATGAAACCTTCGGCAGCCACGAAGTGCTGGTGCAGAATGGGCGCTTCAAGGTGTATCGCGCGGTCTGGTCGCGAGCGGCAAAACGTTAGACGTCTGTTTTACTGAAATACGCCGCCGCTGAAGGGATACCAACTGGTGTTTCCGATTCCGGCACTGTTTCACTCGTGCAGTGAGATTCAGGGGCGGTCAGGAGGAGAAACAATGCCTGTCAGGTAGAGTTGACAGGCATTCACTTTTCCGGACTCATAAGCATGGCTTCTTTAGCCGATCACAACGGAATGGCCTTCCGTAAAATCAGCCTGTTAATCCCAGGCATGTACAGGGGTCATGTCCCAGTCTTTAATCCGGTACTCTTTTTTGCCTGATGTCACCTTCATTAACTCAAGATCACCCTGCAGATTTTCAGGTAATGCCATCCCTGTATTCGAACAGTCGCTGGTAGTGACAAGAACTATTTTGTTTTTAATCAGGTAATTGAAATCAACCTCTATTAGCTGATTCTTACAATATGGTTTCAATTTCTCGGGCACCGTTTTGAAAACTGTTGCCGTTACAGAACTGCTTATCGGTGACGAGATATTCATCTCATTAACCTTATATACACCTCTTTTTTTCATATGAATAACTGAATTGCATGATTTAATTATCTTTTGCAAAATACAATTCCTACCTCTTCGGTTCAGACTATTGTCTTTTTTTGCAACCACAACTTCAGATCTATGGTCCGCGGACAGGGCTGCATTACGCCCCCCAATACACTCCAGTAAATTCATAATCGCTCCCGATATATTGAAAAAAACCACCATAGCGAGGCGAAGATATTTTTTATATCAAAATAAGCTTTTCCCGGGGAGTTAACGTTTTTTGTCTCTGGCGCTTTTTGCAGCGATTGCCGCACCAGCGTTAAATAACTGTTGACCTGTTGGGGAAAATCTCTAGAATGCGCCTCCGTGGTAGTCATACAACACTGTTGTACTGACGGCGGGCGAAGGTGGCGGAATTGGTAGACGCGCTAGCTTCAGGTGTTAGTGTCCTTACGGACGTGAGGGTTCAAGTCCCTCTCTTCGCACCAAACCACATTGTTCATATCGCACAGCACTGCGCGAAGGTGGCGGAATTGGTAGACGCGCTAGCTTCAGGTGTTAGTGTCTTAACGGACGTGAGGGTTCAAGTCCCTCTCTTCGCACCAATGCGGTGATATGAGCAGATCAACAAGACGCGAAGGTGGCGGAATTGGTAGACGCGCTAGCTTCAGGTGTTAGTGTCTTAACGGACGTGAGGGTTCAAGTCCCTCTCTTCGCACCATGTTGATCGCCGTCACTACTCTCTTTTGAGCCAGCCCCCGTAGAATTCTTTTGTTCCGCCACGACTGACATGTCACTCTGCCCTTTGCCGCAGGCCTGCTATAAAGCACTTACAACACCGAAAAATTGACTGAGATTGCCGCCATCCCCGACGCCACGGCCAGACAGGAAGGCAGAAGCAGATAATGACGCGAACGTTGGTGGAAAAGCATAGCGATGGTCATCAACAGGGCAGATACCATCATGGCACGCCACGCGGTGAAAGAGAGATCCAGCAGCAGAATCGGCGGTACTATCAGACAGGGAAGCACCACTCCCCAGGCGCTATCCAGCCGCTTTACTAAACTTTCACATCCCCGCCAGAGTATCACTTTTGTTGTCAGCATCAGCCAATCCCACACCATTTTAAATGATAATGATTACCAATATCATAATGTAATAATTCTCATCTTGCAGCAAAAATCGTTATCATGCTGTTGAAAAATTAAACCTTCTGGTGACAGTAAAGTTATTAAGTGATAAATTGAGTCAGTCCGAAATTAAATAAATTTAAAATAATAACTACATTAAACTATTACAGGAATAAAAAAGAACGGTAATTCTGTTAATCACCGTGCATTATTCAGGGCAGTAACGAGTAGAGAATAATGAAATTACAAAGCTATGATGAATTGCTTAACAGCAGGCACAGGCTCTCGCTGATGCTATTTCTTTTTTTAAATGCAGCAACCTCTTTATTTTGTTTATGCAGCGATATGAAAAAAATCGCCTTCAGCTATATTACACCTACACTGATCCTGGCCGTGTTCAGTTCCGGATTATTGATCTGGATGTTTTTAAGGCCTAAAGGTGAATTTCCGGTATTAAATATTGTATCGTTATTAACCGGATTACTTTGGGTGTGGCAAATTGTCGCGAAGTACCAGTTAGTGTTTTATTTTGACAGCAGTTTTCTGATGCTCAGTCTGATTGGTGTATTCTTTATCAGCGTTATCGCTCTGGGTAATCATTTACCCGCTTTTTGTCTGCATATCGCGCCCTCTTCGGTGGCGGTGCTGTGGTTGGATCACGGACAGAATATCCTGATGATCCTGTTTACTATCGCTCTGCCATTAATCGGCGTGACGCTGCATCAGCTGATGCAACACCGTGGCGATACGTTTACCCGCCGCCTGGTCCACGAGCTGTATGCAGATAAAGAAAAGTACAGTGGACTCAGTATGATTGATCCTCTCACCGGCCTGTATAACCGTCGCGGACTGAAGAACCGGCTGGAAAATATTCCCGACACCGGCAATCACTTTGTGCTGCTGTTGGATATCGATCATTTCAAAGCCTATAACGATAATTACGGTCATGCGATGGGCGATCAGGCGCTGGCCAGAGTGTCAGCAGCTATCCGTGATGCGGTGCGTTCGCGCGATGTGGTCACGCGCTATGGCGGTGAGGAGTTTCTGGTGCTGATGACCAATATTAATGAATCAATAGCCCACAAGCTGGCGGAACGGATACGCCAGTCGGTTCTCGATCTGGAAATTCCCCATCGTTTTAATGACCGGGTTGCCACCCACGTAACGGTCAGCGCGGGTTACGCACAGATGAAAGCAACGGATTTCGACAGCGCGCTGGCTAACGCCGACCGGGCGCTTTATCTGGCAAAAAATCGTGGGCGCAATACTATTTTATCCTACCGGGATATTGTGAAAAGCGGGTTGAGTCAGCCAGCGGATACCCTTTGAGCCATTAACAGGTGAAGCTGACCGAATTATTAAATGAATTTACTATTTACACTTAATCCAAATTACCGCAGAAATGCCCCGAACTATTATTTTTTCTAATAAACCTGAGCCGGACATTACTGAATTAAATGCTCCTGCGGCAGCGTTTAAATAATTTCTCCACGTCTTAAAGCGCGTCAAATCCGGGGTAAATTCATTTTCGTCTGAAGCTGATAATCTTTTTTCTCCATCGGGAAGGCAGCTCGCAGCAATCAAAAAAATAATCCTGTTCTGATGCCCCCACAATAAGTCAGAACGGCAGGCTTTCGCGGCCATCGACCATACCCTCTGCCAGACGCTTGTCTGTCTGCTCCCCCTCAGATAGAATCAAGAACGATTATCATTTGTTTTTGCACTTCCATTCAAACTGGATACCCTATGACCACCACTGTTCGTCAGGCATCTGAGTATGGTTCACACCCACTGATTTTTATGCACAGCAACCGCCCGCTGGCAGCCTCGTTGCGGGCGTTATTCAGTGAACATCGTGCTTATTTCCTTGATTCGATCAGGCTTGGTGAACAGCCTCCCGCTGGCAGTATGACTCTCAGCGCCTGGTCCACGACGGAAAATTTCGCCAGGCTGAACGCGCGCTACGGTGATTATATGTACCGCGAACAGCCGCAGATGGAACGTGAAAACAAGCCGTTACAGTCACTCTGGGCGCAGTGGTATCTGGGCCTGGTGATGCCACCAATGATCATGGCGCTGCTGCTGGAAACACGTGCGCTGGATATCTCTCCGCAATATTGTCAGGTGGAGTTCAGCGAGACGGGCCGCCCTGCTGTTTTCTGGTTTGATGTGCGCGAGGATGAAACAGCACGTTACCTGTCACCGCGACAGCGTGTTGACCGCCTGATTCAGCGCCATCTGATCCCGGTGGTCAATGGCATTGCACAGCATGACGGCATTAACGGCAAACTTATCTGGAGCAATACCGGCTTTGCTCTCCACTGGTTTCTGGGTGAACTGGCTCCACTCACGGGTGAGCCACTGCGCCAGGAACTGGAGCAGGCTTATTTCTTCTCGCGCACCCTGCTGGATGGTTCCGACAATCCGTTCTTTCGCACCATGCTGCCCCGTGACGGCGAGATGCAACGCCGCACCTGCTGCCAGCGTTACCGCCTGCCCGACGTTCAGCGTTGCGGCAATTGCACCCTTAATCCACTCTGATCCCACCTCTTCCCGTTTACAGTCAGCCGACTCTGTGGCAGCTTAAGCCGTTCTGAAAAAGGGAGATAAGCATGAGCCTGGAGTCAGTACGGCAGTTCTTTGCCGAACACGCCCCTGAAATTGGCATTATTGAACTGGCGGAAAGCACCGCCACCGTCGAGCTTGCCGCCCGCGCGCATCACGTGAAACCGGGGCAAATCGCCAAAACGTTATCGTTGAAGGTCAAAGAGCGCGTCATCCTGATTGTTACCCGTGGCGATGCCCGCCTCGACAACCGCAAGCTGAAAGAGATGCTGGGCTGTAAAGCCAGGATGCTGAGTACCGATGAGGTGGTTAACTGGACCGGACATCCCGTTGGCGGCGTTTGCCCGTTCGGTCTGGAAAACCCATTGCAGGTGTTTTGTGACGTCTCGCTGCGGGATTTTGCTGAAGTGCTGCCCGCCGCCGGATCGATTAACAGCGCGGTGCGAATCTCACCGGAACAGATGGCGAAACTGACGTCCGCCAGCTGGGTGGATGTCTGCCAGCTACCGGGCTGACGCACAGGAAAAGCGGATCGCCCGATCCGCTTTCAGTTATTCCCTCAGTGAGAAGCTTTCTCTGCCGCACTGCCAGATGAAATTGCCACGCCCCTCGTCTCACGCCCGAAGGCCACCAGCAGAGTGATTAATATCGCCACGGTCCCGGCGACGATCGCCATCGCCAGGCCGTAGTTATTGCCGTGCGCTTCGGCAATGTGTGATTGTAACGAGGCATTCACTGAAGCAATCAGGTTTCCTAACTGGTAGACAAAACCAGGCAGCACAGCACGGGTGTTCGCCGGGACCAGCTCGGTCAGATAAGTGGGCACCACGCCCCATGCGCCCTGCACCATAAACTGCATCAGAAATGCACCCAGCCCGATAGTGAAGGAGCCGGAGGAGAACGCCCACACCGGTAGCACCGGCAGGGCCAGCAGCGCGGCAATCATTATCGCTTTTTTACGTCCAATTTTTTCCGACAGCGTGCCGAAGAATACCCCGCCCAGCATGGCGGCCACGTTATAGCAGATGGCGATAATGCTCACCGTGTGTGGCGTAAAACCGTGCTGTACCTTCAGGAAGGTCGGATAGAGGTCCTGAGTACCGTGGCTGAAAAAGTTAAAGCAGGCCATCAGTAATACCAGAAAGAGGCACAATTTCCACTGGCTGCGCAGTACCGGCATCAGCGCCACGCTCTCTTTGCGCTCTATTGCCGCCAGCCATACCGGAGACTCCGGCACCTTGAACCAGATGTAAGGCAACAGGAAAATCGGCAGTGCACCGATCAGGAACATCCCACGCCAGCCCACGGTGCTGTAGAACAGGCCGAAAATGATCGAAGCCAGCAGATAGCCCGCCGGATAACCTGCCTGGAAGAAGCCGGACATCATCCCGCGTGAACGATCCGGAATGGTTTCCATCGCCAGCGATGAGGCCACGCCCCAGATGCCCCCCATGGCAATGCCGTAGATAACCCTGAAGGCCAGAAATGTCCCCAGCGTGGGCGACCATGCCGAGAGCAGCTCAAACAGGGAAAACGTTACGATATTCACCATCAGGATCGGCCTGCGGCCATATTTTTCAGCCAGACGGCCAAACAGCAGCGCGCCAATGGGTCGGACGGCCAGCGTCAGCATAATGGCGATGGAGACGTCGGAAATTTCCGTGTGAAAATTTGCCGCAATATCACTCAGAACAAAAACCAGTATAAAAAAGTCGAACGCATCCAGCATCCAGCTGGCAAAACTGGCGAAGGCCACATTGCGCTGGGTAGAAGTCCAGTTGAACATAGGGATTATCCTGTCTTACAGCGTGCGGGAGCCACAGCGGTGGGTTAGTAAAATGTTAACCATTTGTTTATAGCATGCTTACAGAAAGCTATCCTGGTGGATTTGTGAGCCTTCACTTCAGCCTGTAAGCAGCTGTTTCTGAACTCTCGCTACAATCAGGCCCCTTTTTTGCTACAATCGCGCTCTTTCTGTGCTGACGAGGATCTTCAGGACTTGTCGCTGTTCGCCCTGCACCGCTCCCCCAACCGCTACGCGGCCTGGGCCGGTCTGCTGGCCATGCTGCTGATTTTTATCGCCCCGGTTATTTCCAAATCACTGGCGATGACACCTGCCCGGCATATGGCGATGATGATGAATATGCCCGGTATGGCGATGCACGATATGCCCGGTATGACCACGGATGACGATGCCATGGCCGCCGGAGACACGCAGAAGGCGTCACATCCTCCCCTGTCAGTGATGGATGACAGCGCCTGCGGTTACTGTCTGCTGCTGGTACACCTGCCGCTGGCGCTGACCAGTCTGCCACCGCTGTGGTCTGTGCTACAGGCCGCCAGCCTGCATGCGGTTCCTCTGTTCAGCCCGGTTATCAGACGCTTTATTCCCACCTTCTTCCGTCCCCGCGCACCACCCGCATCGAGCCGCGTGATCTGAAAAAATAGTGCTGTTATCACCTGCTCAATGCCTGAACACAGGCGGATGGAACCATTATGTCGGAAAAAACCCTGGCGCGGCCTGCCCGTGCCGCTCAGACGGGTAGCGCGCTGTTGCCGCTGCTGCGCCGTCTGCATTTCTATATTGGCCTGTTTATCGCGCCTTTTATCTTTATCGCCGCGCTGACCGGTACGCTGTATGTCCTCACACCGCAGCTGGAAAATGCGCTTTATGCTGACCAGCTGTTTACCCCGGCCAGCGGGCCTGCCAGACCTCTTGCTGACCAGATTACCGTCGCTGAACAATTTATCGGACCCGACGCAAAAATTGCCGCGGTGCGACCTGCTCCCGGCCCGGGTGAAACCACCAGGGTGATGTTTACCACCGCAACATCAGGCCCGTCGGAAACCACCGCCGTCTTTATCGCCCCGGATACCTTGCAGGTTCGTGGGCAGCTGGATGTTTATGGCACCAGCGGCATTCTGCCGTTACGTACCTGGCTGGACTATCTGCATCGCAATCTGCTGCTCGGCGATGTCGGCAGAAATTACAGCGAACTGGCCGCCAGCTGGCTGTGGGTAGCTGCGGTGGGGGGCGTACTGCTGTGGGCCACCAGCCGCTCGCCGCGCAGAGTCAGATCCGGCAAAGCCTTACGTGGCCAGCAGATACTTCGCCACCGCTACTGGCACAGTACGCTGGGCTTATTACTGCTACTGGGGCTGATTTTTTTCTCCGCCACCGGGCTGACCTGGTCACGCTGGGCCGGAGATAATATCGCCGCCATGCGGGCGCATTTTGGCTGGCAGACACCGGTAGTCAATACCGCACTTACCGCCGGACAACCTGCCGCTACCGACCCGATGCCGGGTATGGTGATGGCCGCACCGCACCCGGCAGATGAACATCAGCAGCACAAAATGTCAGGGATGATGCCCCATAACCCGGCGGTCAGCGTGCAGCCTGCGCAGTTTGACAGGGTGCTGAAAGCGGCGCGTGATGCCGGGATTAATGCCGCCAAAATTGAGATCCGCCCGGCATGGCAGCCAGACAAAGCCTGGACGGTGAGTGAAATCGATCGTCGCTGGCCCACCCATGTGGATAGCGTGGCGGTTGATCCGCAACGTTTTCAGGTGGTGGATAAAGTGGAGTTCGCCCACTATGGCCTGCTGGCAAAGCTCACCCGCTGGGGGATTGATGCACATATGGGGGTGCTGTTCGGCCTGGCTAACCAGCTGCTGCTGGCTTTTTTTGGCGTGGGGCTGTGCGTGATGATCGTGCTGGGTTATCGCCTGTGGTGGCTGCGTCGCCCCACCCGCGGACAGACTCTCCACCCGGCAGACACGCTGTGCTACTGCTGGCAGCAGCTCTCGCTCAGCGCCCGTTTCCTGCTACTGGTGTTGACCGTAACCCTCGCGGTCAGCCTGCCGTTGATGGGCATCAGTCTGCTGGCATTGCTGCTGGTGGATATCGTGCGCTGGCACCAGGCAAGGAAGTCTGTCGCCGCCTGAGTCGTAATGGGGTGGCAACGCCACCCCCGAATTTAACCCGCAGGCAAGCAATCAGGGCGGATTTTTCAGCGCCTGCTCCAGCATCGTTAACAGCAACGGATTATCCACCGTCTTCAGCACCTGTACCCGGCTCCCCGTTGGCTCCCCTACCGCCACATCAACGCGCAGCGGTGGTCGAAATCGCCAGGCTTTACCGCGTGTCATCCCCGGCCGCACTTCGACATCAACATAATAGTCAGCCGCCGTCGCCACCTGCGGATTAATCAGCCAGGCGACCACCAGCGCATCGTGGATCCAGCAACCTGGTATATTACGGGTCTGCATTGAGTATTCGAGCCAGGGTCGCAGAGTTTCACAGACATAGCGGGCAAGCCAGCCGTCAATGCTGGCAAAACGCTGCAAATCCTGCCGGGTCAGCATCGTTTGCGTAGTGACATCCATCGGCACCAGCGTAATCCGCGCTCCGCTGGTCAGCACCTGCTGCGCCGCCTCCGGATCAAGCCCGAAGTTAGTGTCCTTGATATAGTCATCCAGGGTAAACACCCCGCCCATAATGACGATCTCCTGTACCGCTGCGATCATCGCCGGATAGCGCGCCATCGCCAGCGCCACGTTGGTCAACGGCCCGATAGCCACCAGGGTTATCTCCCCCGGGTTGGCACAAATCAGTTGACCGATAGCATCTGCCGCCGCCAGAGAGGGAGCCTGACGAACCTGGGGCGACGCCACGTCCCGCCACAGATGGGCCAGATTTGCAGCATAAACGCGATTATCCAGCGCCTCCCGCCACGGCTGCGCGGGTTCAACCAGCGCCTGTTCGGCCCCCTGATACACCGGCACCTTCAGGTTTCCCTGCGTCACCAGCGCCATTGCCACGTTGAAACCGATGTCACTGGGGGTGTTGCCTGCCACGGTGGTGATCAGCTCCAGTGAGATATCAGGCGATCCCAGCGCCAGCGCCAGTGCCAGCCCGTCATCCACATTCGCCCCGGTGATACCGTTTCCGGGATCGCAATCAATAATCACTCTTCTCATCTGGTTTTTCGTATTCCGGGTTCATTGTTCTGTAACAGGCAGCCGCAGGACTCCCCCTGCTGAAACTGATGAGCAAACTCACTCAGTTGCCCTTCACTTTCTCCCGCTGACAGCATCGCAATCGCCTGGCGGGCCATCGCCTCTACCGGCTGACGCACCGTGGTCAGTGAAGGCACACAAAATGCTGATTGCTCCGTGCCGTTAAAACAGACCAGCGCAACCTGTCCCGGTACGCTGATACCCTGTTCTGCCAGCGCCCGTATGCATCCTGTCGCCTGCGCCTCATTGCTGACAAACAGCGCACGAGGCATTTTTTCACCGGCCAGCATGGTTCTGGCCGCCTGGTAGCCCCCTTCGCGCGTGTACAGGGTCGGGAAAATCCACTGTGGCCGCTCGGTTATCCCGAACTCAGCCAGCGCCTGACGCCAGCCGGCAAGACGATCCTGGGTGTTTAACATCGCCAGTGGCCCGCAGATAATTCCGACATCCTGGTAACCGTGGCTGAGCAGATGGGCGCTCACCTGATAAGCCGCCGCCCGCTCATCAACCCCCAGAATATGAACGTTCAGCGCCGGATCGACACGCTCCAGCATCACCAGCGGGGTGCCACTGGCCTGGATCACCTCTATAAAGGGATGGCGATCGACGCTGTTATAAAACAGGCCATCCACCTGCTGACTGAGCAGGTTATTGATCAGCTCAAGTTCGCGCTGGCGGCTGTCTCCGGCATCCCCCAACAACATCACCATGCCATTTTTTAGCGCTTCCTGCTGCAATGCATGAGCAAAGGAGGCAATAAACGCATTGGAGATATCTGGCACCACCAGCCCCAGGGTTTTGCTGGTTCCGGAAGCCAGCGCGCGGGCAACCTGGTTTGGCCGGTAGCCTGTTTTTTTAATAGCGTCCAGCACGCGAAGCCGCGTTGCCTGAGCAACCGGCCTCGGCCCCTGGTTGATCACGTAGCTGACCACCGCAACGGACGTCCCGGCTTCTCTGGCCACATC
The DNA here is from genome assembly GCF_000590885.1 of Erwinia mallotivora. Classification (GTDB taxonomy): domain Bacteria; phylum Pseudomonadota; class Gammaproteobacteria; order Enterobacterales; family Enterobacteriaceae; genus Erwinia; species Erwinia mallotivora. Next base: position 8,569 of record NZ_JFHN01000060.1, on the reverse strand, counting down.
GGCTCTGGTGGCACGATGACGACTTATTTTTGCCAACATGCCACCTGAAAAGCAGTGATCCAGCACAGCCGCTGGCGGGATCGGGTGATAATCAAATGGCATCCTCCGGCAAATTAAGGTCGCGGCCACGGGTTTCGGGCGCGACAAAGGTGGTCAGAAAACCCGTCAATGCCATCAGCGCAAAGTAGCAGGCAATCGGCCACCAGTGACCGCTCCAGGAGAGCAGCGCGGCCGCCACCAGTGGCGCTGTGCCGCCCGAGAGGATCGAGCCCAGCTCTTTTGCCGTCGCCATTTTGGTGTAGCGGTGAGTCACCCCGAACATCTCCACGCCCCACGCGGCCTGCACACCATAGATCCCCAGTGAGGCTAACCCCATTCCCGTCACAATGGTCGGTATCACAATCAGCGGCTCTCGCGAGTCCAGCAGCATAAATGCCGGGAAGGCATAGAGTATCAGCAGCAGGCAGAACCAGCGGTAGGTGATACGACGACCAAAGCGGTCAGAAAGCCAGCCAGCAAAAGGAATTATCAGAAAGCCCAACACCGAGGCGATAAACACGGCGCTGGTCGCCACAGATTTGTCCACGGCCAGCACTTTAACCACGTAGCCAATGATAAATCCCTGCGCCAGATAAGAGGGACCGTTTTCACCAATGCGCAAACCCACCATAATCAGAAACGCCCGACTGCGTTGCAGCAGGCTGCGTTCAGCTTGCTGCCGTGGCGCAGGGCTTGTTGGCTGGCTACGTTGGGCAAGGATCTCCGCTTTCTGGCGCTCAAAAACCGGCGTTTCGCGCAGATGGCGACGTATCCATAGCGCAACCAGCGCAATCAGCGAGCTGCACAGAAAGGGCACACGCCAGCCCCACGCCTGCAACTGCTGAGGGTCCATTTGCACCACCGCCAGCCAGACCAGTGAGGCCAGCAGCGTTCCGCTGTTGGAACCCAGTGCAATGATTGATGAAACCAGACCGCGTTTTTCGGCAGGCGCATACTCGCCCAGCATCACCGTGCCACCTGACAGCTCCGCCCCTGCGCCAAACCCCTGGCTGAATCGCAGTAGCACCAGACAGGCAGGCGCCCACAATCCAATCGAGGCATAGCTGGGGATCAGCCCAATCAGGGTGGTTGACGCACCCATCAGGATAATGGTGCTGATCATCACCACCTTGCGGCCTTTACGGTCGCCCAGCCAGCCGAAGAACAGAGCGCCAATCGGTCGGGCGATAAACCCGACCGACCAGGTGGCAAAGCTTGCAAGCAGTGCCATCGCCGGGCTGGCCTGGGGAAAGAACACATCGCCAAAGATAATGCCGGCGGCCAGACCATAGAGTGCGAAATCTGCATACTCCATTGCCGTACCCAGCCAGCAGGAGAGTGTTGCCCGCCAGAATTCGCTGCGTCCCTGAGGAGTGGCAAACCGCTCATCGGCTGCTGAGCGTGAAAGGTCCGGCTGGATTGATTGTTGTGTGGACATAAAAAATCCCATGGTAAAAGGCGTGCTTATTTCGCTCTGCGCGGGCCTGGTCAGCCAGGAAACTTCACCGCTGAGAACGTTCTTTTGCTGATGCCAGGCTGAAAGATCGGTAACAGGTTCCCTGGTGTTGGGGTGTTCTGCTCGTTTCCCGTTCGCTGGTTTGATAACCAGTCGTATTCATCACCTGAAACGAAGACGGCCTGCTGACCAACAGAAAACCGCATCTGATCTCGAACCCGCAGAATCTACGCGCGTAGAAAATGAACCGGAGAACGATAAGCGGCCATACCCGCCCTGAAGATGCGCTGCGTTATCGGCATAAAATTATTTAAATACCCTTTACGTACAGAGAGTTAATTCCGTAACAACCGGGAAAAACGCCATACGGTCTTTGTTGGTCATGCAGGTCCGATTTTTTAATCAGCTTTACACTGGCTCTGGCGGCAATCATCTGAACAGCTTAATGTGTCAGCAGTATGACGATGTCTTCTCGTGTGATGGCTTCAGCAGCATAAGAGCCTGTGCCACCTGGCGTTATTGTCGCAGCCGGTCCGAAGACGGACAGCGCGCAAAAACCGTAGCGCACACGGAACCGGTGAGGATTTCGGGCGCTGCCCGGGTTCAGAATGGCAGGTAAACCAGTCCTGATGGGCCAGGCTCTGAGTGCACTTTATCGTCGTGGCGTAGACCGGGCTTAACGGAGAAAGGTAATGACCATCATCCTGATGCGGCATGGCAAACCTGCTCATTTTTCCTCTGGCTGGTTGCCTGCACGGGCAATGAAGCAGTGGTGCGCATCCTATGATTTGTCGGTGGTCGAAGAGGCTGCGCCGGAGAGAAGCGCACGGATTGCCGCTGCCGCAGATTATATCGTTTCCAGCCCTTTACCTCGCGCCTGTTCATCAATGCGGAAATTAGGGCTGGCGGCAAATCTGGTGGATGGGATGTTTCGTGAAGTCTCCCTGCCGGAGATGGCGTTGAGCTGCCCCGCTTTTCCCGCAGCCTTCTGGCTTTCTCTGCTCAGGGCACTATGGTTTTGCGGTTATTCAGGCCAGGTGGAGTCTTATCGACAGGCACAACGGCGCGCGAAACAGGCAGCCGAACGACTGATTGCATTGTCCTGCCACGGCAATGTCCTGCTGGTGGGGCATGGGATTATGAATAAAATGATCGCCCGCCAGTTACGTAAAGAGGGCTGGCTGGCAGAGAAACACGCCAGTAGTCGCCACTGGAGCACGGCTATTTATCACCCTCCATTGATTCCGTCACAGGTTGAATAGCCTCATAATCAATAAAAACGCCGCCTGAGATGGCAACCCAGACGACCATCGGCTGTTCAGCCCCCGCGCCTGAAAGACGGCACGTTGTTTAGTTGCTTTTCGGGATTGTGCGTTATGAGATGTGAAGAAAGGTGTGAACAGCCAGAAAGTATTGTTAATCAATCAGTTCCAAATAAAACTCAACTGCCTGAAAAACAATCAACCGGTAGCGAACCGCTGGATCGCTGTGACAAGTTCCTTTATAATCCCGCGCCACAGGCCCCTTAGCTCAGTTGGTTAGAGCACGCGACTCATAATCGCTTGGTCGCTGGTTCAAGTCCAGCAGGGGCCACCAAATATCAAGGGCTTACGTGAGAACGTAGGCCCTTTTGTTTTTTCGGGGATATGCCGTGGATATGTTGAAACGGTAAGCATGATGCATCATGGCGGCTTATTGAGCAGCTATCACACGTACTGAAAGTGTCTGCCCGGAGCTGCAATCGCCTTGCCGCGAATGAGTTCGAGCTTCAGCGAAAGCCATGAGTCGTGCGCGTAGTGGTGCCTGGAAAATCTTCAGCCCCTGCCCGCTTGGCTGTGGAAAAAACATTAAGCTCGTTTCTTTAGAGAAAACCCGCGAGCAGTTAACCCCGTTATATGGCCGGAGACAATCCCAGCTATCACTACCAGAAAAGCAGGATTGTTAGACAGCCGACAAATCAGTAAATCCTGTAATTGCTCTAAATCCCAGGTGAAGTATTATTCACCATGAATCACCACTGGATTAATACTTAAAGGGAAATTACTCACATGAAAGGACGCTCTCACACCCCTGTGATTTTGCATCCCGATCGCCTTTTCTCATCGGTCGGCACATGCGGCACAAATGCACCTGATGAAGTAAAAAAACTTCAGCAAATGGTTTCCGGTGCAGGTTACCGGCAGGCCACCGGACGAACGTTGAAGGTTGACGGTCAGTGCGGCCAGAGCACGATTGAAGCTATTCGCTGGTATCAACGCCTGTTGAATATGTCGCCTTCTGGACTGGTAACACCGGTTGACTCTTTTTTTATTCAGGCCCTGAGCAACGCGATAACCCCTCACTGGCGGCCCAAAAATACCAGCGGCCCTCTCCGCGTTCACGAAGGACAAATAACCTTTGATGCAGAAGGATCAGATTATATCACCGCCGTTGAACCCTTCAGGCAAAACCGGTATCCCAATTTTACCCGTATTTTACACTGGCCTGAGGCACGTTCCGGAGTCACATTAGGGCGCGGGTATGACATGCGGGAACGAAGTGCTGGAGAAATTCACTCAACACTTAGGCAGGCGGGTATTGAAGAATACAAAGCGGTAATTTGCTCAAAAGCAGCACATCTCAAAAGCAGGCAGGCCGAGCAGTTCGTCAAAGTATATGGCCCCCTTGTTGGTGAAATTACACACCAGCAACAAATTAATCTTTTTGAGATAGCTTATCGTGAAAAACGTTACTATGGGATTGGAGTTTATAACCGTAATTCGCGGAATGTACCTAATCGATTGACCTGGGGGGAAATTGAGTCAAAAATCAGAGACGTGTTTATTGACACACTTTATATGGGCAACCGAACAGCCCCTTTAATGGTCAAAATAATGGCATCATCCAATAATCGGCAGAAAATCATAAAGTACATTGAAGAAAATCTATTACCTTTCGATCACAGAAGAAATCTTATAAGAATAAGGTATTTAAAATGAAAAAAATTAAATTTCTGCTTATCTGTTCATTAGTAACCTGTACAGGATTTTCCTATGCATCTTCCAAATTACCAGACATTCTTTCAAACAAAGAAGTAGATCTCTGCTCATCGAAATTCGGCGATAATAACGATGAATGTCTAAGCGAGATAAGTAACAAATCAGAATTATCATTAAAGCAGGTATATGACCAGAAATTAAAGAATATCGAATCTTTTGACTATAATCTGTGGTGGATGGGAAGCGAGGAACAGAAACAGCAAATGATTACTAAATTCAAAGCCAGTCAAAAAACCTGGATAAATTACAGGGATACTTTTTGTCAGGCTGCTGTAACCAGCGCCCAAAGTACACATGATTTAGGAAAAGTAACAACGAGTTGCATTCTTAACATGAACGAACGTCGCATTGAAGAAATCAATTTTGTAAATACAAATATGACCGACTAAATTCTGAGGGAGACCCAGGTCTCCCTCAGAATGTTTATTGCAATGGCAAAGCTTTGTACGCACCTAATCAGGTTTCCTTTCGCCTTGGGCAACGGGAAGGCCAGATATCCGATGGGATGCCCCCCAGCGCTACAGCAATGATAATCTCTCCCTTTAGCCAGTGACGATAGAGCGCATTACCCAACGTGGATTCGGCCAGGCCCGATTCTCGTGATAACCGTAATACGGAACGCCCTCTTTTCTTCAGTTCGGCTGAAACCTCAGACGGGTGCCAGTCTTTGCCTTGTGACACACACCTGCCCCCAGTATTAGATACAACCTTGAGTTAGTAATGTCGATTTGTTTACCTTCACATTTTCCATTCCGCCACCATGCTGCAAACTCTGATCGCGTCTGATAATTTAGTGCTGAATGTGGATGACATTCATTATAATCCTGCCGCCAGTCATTAATGACTTTCCTGGCGTGAACGATATTGCTCAACCAGTGCTTATTCAGACATTCATCGCGAAATCGTCCGTTTAAGCTCCGAATAAATCCGTTCTGCGTTGGCTTGCCCGGCTGGATTAAGCGCAACCTAACACCATGCTCAAAAGCGCATTGCTCCAGTGCGCGGCAGGTGAACTCCGGCCCCCTGGTCAGTTCTTATCGTCGCCGGATGGCCTCGAAACAGTGCAATGCTGTCCACAATACGCGTGACCTGAACGCCTGAAATCCCGAATGCGATGGTAATTATCAGGCACTCCTACGTGAAGTCGTCCACACAGGTCAGGGACGTGACCCTGCGACCGGTGGTGAGCGCGTCCATGACAAAATCCATCGACCAGGTCAGGTTGGGTGCCGCCGGGCGGAGCAGCGGCAGACGTTCTGTTGCCAACCCTCTACGACGTCGTCTGCGTTTTATACTCAGGTCATTAAGTTGATAGATGCGGTAAACCCGCTTGTGGTTAACGCAAAGACCTTCACGCCGAAGAAGCTACCAGATACGCCGGTAACCAAAACAGCAGCGTTCAAGTGCCCTCTGTGATGCGTATATACAGCTGCGCGTCAGCAGCCGGACGCTAAACCGAATAACGGCAGGTTGACAGGCACGACGTTGCGGCAGACCGGTCGCATCATACATAAACTCAACGGCTTACCGCTTCTGGTCTGTCGTCAGTACTTTCGCCCCAGAGCCACCTGAAGTGCCTTCTTGTCCAGTTTAGCTTCGGCAGGCAGCTTCCTGAGTCTGGCGTTCTCTTCCTCAGGCGACTTCAGGCGCTTAACCTCGGGCACCTCCATACCGCCATACTTCTTGCGCCAGGTATAAAAGGTGGCGTCGAAAATGGCGTGCCTGCGACAGAGCTCACGGGCAGAAACCCCGGCTTCAGCCTCGTGGAGACTTCTTGCGCCAGGTATAAAAGGTGGCGTCGGAAATGGCGTGCCTGCGGCAGAGCTCACGGGCAGAAACCCCGGCTTCAGCCTCGTGGAGACTTCTTGCGCCAGGTATAAAAGGTGGCGTCGGAAATGGCGTGCCTGCGGCAGAGCTCACGGGCAGAAACCCCGGCTTCAGCCTCGTGGAGAATACTGATGAGCTGTTCGTCGGAAAAACGCTTCTTGATGGGGTGTCCTCATGTGGCTTATGAAGACATTACTAACATGGCGGTGTGTTAATCAACGGGGAGCAGTTCACAGCACAACACAACACAGCATTATCAGTAAAGCCAGCGCCCTGCTACAGCAGACTCAATAAGCATCTCAACGGTTAACGGTGCAGGTTGATGATGGTCGGTTTGCATGTATTTTGGCAGAATCGCGCCGGGCAAAAACCGAACACCTTCATTTGGGAAATATTTCCTGAAGTAGAAGGCAGACATATCAACGTGAAGTGATTCTGCATACTCTTCAAAAAAATCATTAGCTTCTTCAGGCAAAACGCCATTTTTACCCGTACTCAGTGAGGCATCATCTGGCATATCCCAAAAATATTCAGCAATAAGGCGGCGAACACTTTCAGCTTTATTCATACCAGTATTATCCTTTTATGCCTGTAATCAGTTTATAACGAAGTATGACATTATGAGTAATGATAGAGAGGTCAAAAGCAGTTATTACCGCACCAATCCATGGCACCCAACGACCAACATACGCTCCGACGCTTGTCGTGTATGACCATTCACCGCGCAGCAATTTTTTCCATGTAATTGTGCGGTGCTTATTTTGAAAACGTTGACGTATTAGCACCCGACTTATGAGGGATATTGGACTGGTGCCGCGCGTCGTTTTCAGTACATCCAACTTACCTCTTACAGGGATAACCGGAAGACTGGCTAACATCGAAGCAACGGCGACAATATCAGTTATCCCGCAGAATCGTTTTCTAAATTCATCAAGTATTAACCAGAACAGAAGCTCCTCGGCGTCAACACTCATTCCGTCAAAAAAATACGTTCCATTTAATTGCTCGATAGTATCCATGCCTTTCTCCCTTTGGCAAATGAGGAAAGCTATCCTAACTTCTGCCTCTTGAACGGTCCAGAATAAACCATGAAATTGAGAAGGTTACCTGAACTATTTATAAAAAAAACTAATCACGTCAGGGCTACAGTTCAGACTTTTTTGGCTGCAAAATATCTTCTTCAGTGGTATCCAGCGCGTTGTAGTGGCCAGCTATTGCTGGTGGCATAGCCCTTTGGTCAAAGAACAATGAAGAGACTGTAATGAACTTACACGAAGCTGCAATAAAACTGTTAGAAGCCTCACCTGAGCCACTAGCTGTACTGGAGTCTTTTGCTGAACGCATCACTCCAGCATCCTGGAGTGGTAGCCTGGCGAGCATAATGCAAGCCAGAGCAAGGGCCATCAGTACGCTCAGTAAACACGAGCGTCGGGATATCGCAGAGAATGCCAAAATAGTTTGTGAAAAAATGAGTCAGTGGGTCGAACACCAAAAAGAGCGTGAACATCGGGAAGATAGCGAAAGGGAGCAACGGTTTGAATGAAAGCCAAGAGCCTACACAAACGTTCTACGATAAGAATTATCCTCGTGGTTCAGGTTGTTTTTTTCCCCTGATGACTTTCGCATTACGGTGTTCAGGCAATTTTTTCCTGTCATGGTTTATCATAACGATCATTGTAGAAACGTGAAATCAGCGCTCAAAGGGAGTCAGTCAGGAAAAAAATGCCATGTCAGGGGGAGCTAACTACCAATTGCGGCTTACATCTAAGTGCCATTGTCCAGGATACAGATGACAAACATAAAGAACCCCTGCCAAAAGACAGGGTAAACGTAGCTACGAATAATCTAAAAAGTTATTTACCCGGCTGCTCAGTCATAAAGCCAGCGACCTGCTTTGGCTGATTCTATAAGCATTCCGACAGTAAACGGCTCCGGTTTATGCCGGTCTGAGCGCAAACGGGCAGGCATTATACAGTTAGGTAGAAACGGCAATATAAGAATGGGAAAATAACGCCGCCAGTTTATAGTGCTACAATCAACCCTAAAAACTTCAACGTATTTATCGACCAGCTCATACACATCCTCACGAACAGTAAGATATTTTCCAGTACTGAGTTGTATTAGTCGCGACTTGATCTGACATATAGCCTTGAAAGGTTGAGAGTTACCGGTTTTGATATGGGTGTCGAATCCTTATACAAAACACGAG
>NZ_JFHN01000059.1 GCF_000590885.1 Erwinia mallotivora | reverse complement strand
TTGTTGATGTTATTCAGCGCACTCAGTTGCAGGTCGCCACCGGCATTAAGCAGTCCGGCATTGAGATTGCTGATGCTGTTATCGCTGTTGATGCTCAGATCGTCTCTGGCAGTGACGGTGCTGCCGCTGTTGGTGAGGTTACCGGCAGCAAGGCTGACGTTGTTGCCGGCAATCACGCTGCCATCACGCATCGCCACGTCTTTGGGTGACAGGTAGACCTTCGGCACCATCACCGTTTCACCATTTACCGTGGTGGCTTCCCACCAGATAATGCTGCCGTCCAGCGCGGCGATCTGCGCGGCGCTCAGCGACACGCCAAACTGCAACCCCAGCGACTGCTGCTGTGCCGCCGCGTTGTCCATCAGGTAGCGCATCTGATCCAGTTCAGAACCGATGCCGTTCAGATAGCGGCTGCCGGTCTGATTCAGCACCACATTGCTGACATAGCGGGTATCAAAGGCCGCATCCCCCAGAAAACGATAGTCCTGCTCCGGCTTCAGGTTAAGCCTGTCAAGCAGATAAGACGATCCGAGGAAGGTATTGACATCGGTGTACTGCTGACGGCTTTCCTGCGGTGCCGTGCCGGGCTGTTTGCCCAGCAGCGCGTTGAGGCCGTCAAACAGGCTGTCGTTCAGCTGCCCCAGCGCGTTGAGTTTTGGATTAAGGGTGATCAGATAAGGGCTTTTGCTGTCTGCCACCACAAAATAACCGTTACTGCCGGAGGGCAGTGGATAAGCACTGGTATCGACGCTGGCCGCTTTGTCGTTACGCAGCGTCGCGGTGCTGACCACCGGCGCACCGCTCAGGCTCGCGGCTTTGCCCAGGTCGGCCCGCCCTGCGCTGTCAGCGTTATTGCTGAACAACGGCGTGGTGACGGTGGTGATGTTTTCAACCGCACTTCCGGCGTTGACCTGTTGCAATGCCGCCTGCAATTGATCGAACCACTGCGGGGAGCTGACGGCCACCCGGTCAGCACTGACCATCTGCTGCCGCTGTTGGGCACCGACCTGACTGACGGCGGCCAGGCCGCTGATGCCCGGGGTGGCCAGCGTATTGCCGGACCAGCCCGCATTGGCGGTGGTGGTGGTATTGCTGATATCGCCGCTGAAGCTGGCACTGACGTTGCCCCCGGCCTGGATGACGGCGCGGTAAAGTTCTCCCTGCGCGGCCTGCTGCTCATGTCCGACCAGGTTGAAATTTATCGTCTTGATGGTTGGTTTTTGGGAAACATAGCTGTCGCCATCGATGGTGGCAAACGGTGCCGCCCCGCCGTTTTTGCTGCCGTACTGATAAATCAGATAGTCGGTGCTGGTGCCCGCCTGCCAGCTTTGATTATTCAACTGGTTACCGGATAAAAAAGCATTCCGGCCAGCGAGCAGATTGCTGGCCTGATTCTCCAGGCTGGCGGCATGCAAAATCAGATCTCTGGCAGAAGCGATCCGCGCTGATCCACCGCTGGTCACCACCGTGGTCTGCGTTTGTGATTGTTCGAACTTCTGGGTGGCGTAATCTTCAAAGGGGGCATAGTGATAGGTGGTGGTTCTGGACGTGGTGCAGGAACCATTAGGGCCACATGAACCCACGGTTCTTTCCGTTACCGTATCGTAGTAACCCCATGTACCATCCGCCATCTGGGTATAAGGCAGGCTCAGGTTCGCGTCACCCAGACCGCTGATGGCGGTATTTTGTGTTGACGTCTGTGTCACCTGCAACCCATCCCGGGTGTTCAGTAAATGCCCGGTACTAATCACAATATCCCCCGCCTGCGACTCAATGGTGCCGGAGGTGTTAATCACTTCGCCGTTGGCATTGCCCGCCGCATCGCGCTGCATCCACAGGCTGTTACCGGCGAGAATATCGCCGCGCTGGTTACGGATGCTGTTTGCCAGCAGCGAAAGATTCTGCCCGGCATAGAGCAGCGCGGTGTTAACAATCGCGCCTGGCGCACTGATGGTCAGGCTGCCGCGCGTACCGGTAAAGCCATCCACGGTGACGTCGCTGCCGCTGTTCAGGGTCACGTTGCCGCCGCCCTGCAAACTGCCCGCGCCATTCATGGCGATACGGCTGCCCGACAGGCTGCTGTCGCCAGAACCGGTGGTCAGCAGACCATTATTGACCAGCGCACCGCCCGCGCTGAGCGTCAACGCCTGACCCTGAAGGGTGCCCTGATTCTCCAGCACGCCATTAGTGCTGATGCTCAGGCGGTTGCCCGCCGCCAGCGCGGTGCGGGCGACAAAACCATTCGCCACGTTCAACGATGCATCGCCCAGCGCCACCAACTGGCCCAGCAGATCCAGGCCGTTGCTGGTCAGGGTCAGATTGCCCGCGCTGAATAGCCGCCCGCTCGCCTGCTGGTTAATCTGCGCGGCGTTGACGTTCAGCAGGCCGGTGCCCAGCAGGGTGCCGTTATTGTTCAGCTGCTGATAATTCACCGCCAGGTTTCCGCCCTGGGTCATCCCCTGGTTCTGAAGCAGAGATCCGGTCAGCGTCCCCTGCTGGTCGGCCAGCAGCGTGCCGTTATTGGTGGTGTTCGCCGCATTCAGCGTCAGCTGCCCGGCCTGAAGCCAGCCGTTATTGACCAACTGCGGCGTGGTGAAAATCAGTTCGCCAGCGGTGAGTACCCGACCCGCGTTGCTGGCAAGTCCACTGGCGGTGATGCGGCCGGTCACGCCCTGGATCAGGCCATAGTTGTAGAGTTCCGGCGTGGTCAACGTCAGCGTGTTGCCCCCCCCCACCACCGTGCCATTAGCGTTGTTGGTCAGCCGTCCGCTGGTGGTCAGCAACAGATTATTATCGCCCTGCAACCGTCCGTTGTTATCCAGGGTGCCGCTGGTCAGCTCCAGTTCGCCGCCCTGCATCCGGCCGGCGTTATTCACCGTCGCCGCCTGCACGCTCAGCTTTCCGGCACTGAGCAGGGTTTTATCCTGCTGCTGGGTCAGCGCGCCGTTCAGTTGCACGGTCAGGCCATCCACCCCGGTGATATCGCCATTGTTGTTCAGCGTGTCGCCGGTCAAGGTCAGATTCCTGGCGATCCACTGCCCCTGATTGCTGAGCGCCAGCGCATGCAGCGCCGCCGCGCCGTTAGCTGAAATTTTGCTGCCTGCCGCCGCGTCCAGCCTTTCGCTCAGGTTGAGTTGCAGCGCGTCGGCGCTCTGAATGCTGCCTTTATTGGTCAGTTGTCGGGCCGTCAGCAGGATCTGCTGGCCCTGCCAGCTGCCATTGTTGGTCAGCGTATCGCCGGTGACAGTCAGGGTGCCCTGGGTCAGCAACTGCCCCCCGGCGTTGTTCACCAGCACCCGCGTCGGGGTTACCTGCGCCAGCAGCACCCGGAAGCGGCTGAGCTGTGGCGCAGCCGCCAGCGTCAGCGCCTTCAGGCCAGTCAGGCTACCCTGGTTGGTTACGCTGGCGGGGCGAATGGTCAGGGTTTCCCCCTGGATGGCCCCGCTGTTATTCAGGCTGCTGCCATTGAGCAGCGTGGCTTTTTCTGCCAGCAGCGAGCCATTGTTTATCAGGCTGTCGGCGCTGATTTGCAGCGCGCCCTGGGTGAGCAGCGCACCGCTGTTACTCAGCGTTCTGCCGATACCTGCGGTCAGTGAACCGCTGCCGAGGAGCGATGCGGAATTCAGCCAGTCGTCAGCGGTGATGCTGACATCGCTGCCCTGCACGATACCCGCCGTATTCAGACCGGCAGCGCTGAGCAACAGGCTGCCGCCGCTGAGGGTTTTACCGCTGCTGCCCTGTACAACATCGCCATCGGCCTGCACGGTCAGGGCGTTGTTGCCCTGCCACAGCCCGCTGTTGTTGAGGGTAGTGCCGCTCAGGCTCAGATCGCCCGCGATGATTTTCCCACGGTTAAGCAGGCTGCCAACGCTGAGGCTGGCGTTTGCCCCGCTCAGCAGGCTGCCTGCGTTATCCAGCACGCCGCTGACGTGGCCTTCCAGACCGGCGGTGCCATTGACGGTGCCCGTGTTGCTCAACGCGGCGAACTGCCCGCTGAGCTGAGCGCCCTGCCAGCTGCCTGCATTACTGGCATTATCCGCCTGCAAGGCCAGCTCACCGCCGCTGAGCAACTGACCGCCCGCCAGGGTATCCAGCTGACGAAAATCAGCGCTGAACGCCGCATCACCCTGCATCAGCCCCTGGTTTTGCAGCCGGTCGCCGCTGGCGCGTAGCTGTTGCGCAGCAAGGATCCCGGCGTTGTTCAGCGTTTGCGCCTGAAGCTCCGCCTGCTGACGCACCAGCAGTTTGCCGCTGTTGCTGAGGGTGCCGCTCAGATTGGCACTCAACGCGTCGGCAGATACCTCGCCTCTGTTACTGAAATCAGCTGCGCGGATATCCAGCAGGTCAGCCACCTGAAGCAGGCCATCGTTGCTCAGCTGCGCCGGGTGCAGACTGAGTGCGCCACCGCTAATCAGCCTGCCGCCAGCCTGATTGGCGATCTGCGCACTGTCGAGGGTCAGGCTGCTGTTACCCTGCAACAAACCGCCGTTGGTCAGCTGTGGCGCGCTAAGGGTCAGCCCGTCTGCCGCCAGCGTGCCGCTGTTATTCAACGCCGCCGCCTTCAGTGCCATCTGTTGCTGAGCGATTAACGCACCGCCGTTGCTCAGCGCTCCGCTGACGGTGGCAGCAAGATCGCCGCTGGTGCGTGTGTCGCCGCTGTTCTGCCAGTCGTCGGCAAGGATGTCAGCCCGTTGTGCCTGAACAGAGCCCTGGTTGTCGAGGCTTGTGGCACTCACCACCAACGCACCCGCCGTTTGCAGCTGTCCGTCTGCCTGGTTAACCAGCTGATTGCCGCTCACCGTCAGCGCATCATTACCCTGAATCACCCCGCTGTTGTGCAGGTCGCCCTGGAATGCCAGCACCTTTGCCAGCAGCCAGCCGTTATTTGTCGCCGCCTCTGTCCGCAGCGCTACCGCCTGCTGGCCGAGAACCTTGCCGCTGTTGTTGAGGTTTTTTGCGCTCAGCGTGGCATCCCCGGCGCTCAGCGCGTTACCGGCGTTACGCCAGCTGTCGGCGCTGACCGTCAGCTGATTACCCTGTAGCAGTCCCGCGTTATCCAGCGTTGAGGCGTTAACCGCCAGCTGGCCCGCGCTAATCAGCTCCCCGGCGGTTGCGTTGTTCAGCGTTGTTGCCCGCAGGGCCAGGCTGTCACTGCCCTGCATCCGGCCCGCGTTATCAAGCGATGCGGCGTTGACCGCCAGCCGATCTGCGGCGATCAGGCCGTCGTTGCTCAGTTGCGTATTGTCCAGCTGCGCAGATCCTGTCGCCAGGAGTTTGCCGTCAGAAAGATTGCTGAACAGGGTATTGTCAGCACGGACTGAGGTCGCATTGATTTCGCCGCTGTTCGACAGGCGCTCACCGGAAAGACTCAGCGCGCCGTCCGTGGTCAACAGACCGCCGTTGCTGAAATCAGGCAGATCCAGCGCCAGGTCGCCCGCAGTGGCAATAGTGCCCGATTGCTGGTTAATCAGCTTCTGAGCTGACAGCGTCAGCTGGCTGTCGCCCTGCACCAGCCCACGGTTATCCACGGTTGTGCTGCTCAGGTCGAGCCGGGGCGCGGAGAGCCGCCCGCTGTTATCCAGCGCGCCCGCAGCCAGCTGCATCTGGGTCCCGGCACTCAGTACCCCGCTGTTGCTCAGACCAACAGCGGTTAACGTGACGTTGTCACCACTGACGCTGCCGCTGTTGCTTAACGTTGCCGCGTTGGCCCGCAGCTGGTTTTCCGCCAGCAGCGAACCGGCGTTGTCCAGCGCACCGCTGGCAGTGAGCAGCACAGTCGCGGCACTGCTTTTGCCCGTGTGGCTCAGTTGATCGGCGGCGACGGACAGTCGATCGCTGGCGGCCTGGGTGCCCGCAAGATCCGCCTGAACAGCGTTGAGGTTAATATTTTCGCCCTGAAGATGTGCAGCGGCGCGGGTCAGCAGGCTGCCGCTGTTGCTGCTCAGCAGGCCGTCAGCCCGCAGTTCGCCGTTCAGATCGGCCTGATCTTTCACCTGCAATGACAGGTCACCGTTGCTGAGGGTATGGGCATCCTGACCGCTGTTCAGGCTGTCGCTGACCAGCGTTATGCCTTTACCGGCAGAAAAAGTGCCCTGCTGGTTCAGCTCAGCGGTTTTTACGCCAAGCGCCCCATCGGTCCGGGTGGTTGCGCCTGCCGCATTGGTGAGGCGATCGCGGTAAGTCAACGCCATATCCCCGGACGCCGCCAGGGTGCCGCTCTGATCCAGCGTGTTGCCTGCCAGTATCATCCCGGCGGTGCTCTGAAGCGTACCGCCGTTATCTAACGTACCGCTGTTCAGCGTGACGCCACTGCCCTGCAAAGAGCCCTGATTATCCAGGCTGTCGCTGACCAGATTCAGCTGGCCGGTTGCCAGCAGCGTCCCGGCGTTGGTGAATGCACCGCCATTGAGCGACACGCTGTTACCCTGAAGGGTGCCCTGATTAGTCAGGCTGTCGCTGACCGCCGTGAGATTTTCCTGCGCCAGCAGCGTCCCGCTGTTGCTTACTGTGCCGCTGCTGAGCGTAACGCTGTTGCCCTGAAGTATGCCCTGGTTTGCCAGACTGCTGCTGACGCCATCCAACTGCCCTTTTGCCAGCAGCGTCCCACTGTTGCGGGTCACGGCCGCATTGATCTTCAGATTGCCGTCTGCCACAAACTGCCCGGCATTATCCAGCTGATTGCCTGCCTGCATGGTGATATTGCCTGCGGCGCGGGCGGTGCTTGCGCCATCGGCGTTCAGATCGCCCGCGTTCAGGCTCAGCCCCTCGCCAGCAGTCAGCTGGCTGCCCACCAGTTGCAGGCGTTGCCCGCTCTGCATGGCGATGCCTTTGTCGCTGCCTGCGGTGGCGTGGTTCAGGTCGATGGCGTTGGCGGCGGTCAGGGTCAGCGGGCCGGCGGATTTATGTTCGCCACTCAGCTCGATGCTCTGCGCACGGGCGGTCAGCGCGCCGCTGCTCAGACTGTCGCGCACCGCCAGCCTGCCGTTGGCATCCAGCGCGATATCGCCCTGGCGCGCCAGCAGATTGCCCAGGTTTACCCCCACGCCATTTTCGCTGGACACCAGATGGATACGGTTGGCATACATGCCGCCCAGCGCGCCGGTATCCACCGCCACCGTCGGCGCTGCCCCATCACCAGCAATGGGGGTGACCGAGCCATCCTGCCCGACCCGGTTGGCCCCCACCGTTACCGACAGATCGCGGGCATGGATACCGGCGTTGATCTCGGTCGCGCGGGCGACAATCGCTACCGCATCGGCGTCGCTGCCGTCCAGCCCCTGTCCTTCCACCACGATGGTGCCTTTGCTGACCTCCAGCGCGGTGAGATTCCCGCTGGCATCCAGCTGGGGTTTCCCGGTGGTCAGGGTCACGCCAGGGGTGTTGATAAAGCCGCAGCCGTTACAGGTAATGCCATAGGGGTTCGCCACTATCACCTTCGCCGCGCTGCCCGCCACTTCGGTATAGCCCTGTAACTGTGAACGATTCGCGCCGACCACTTCGTTGATGATTGCGCGGGCTTCCTGCCCGGCTTTCAGATTGGTGTTGTTCTGCACCAGGCCACCCAGGCGGGTCTGCGTCAGCTGTCCGGTGGCATTGTTGAGGATTAGCCCCTCACTGCCGACGTTGTACTGCTGGTACTGGTTATGCGAGATCCCCGCCTGATTCGGCGTGGCGATGTTGATTACCGGCACGCCGTTGCCTGCCGCATCGACTTTAGTGCCGGGGGTGACCGGGGTAATCTCGGCCGCCACCACAGGAAGCATCG
>NZ_JFHN01000058.1 GCF_000590885.1 Erwinia mallotivora | reverse complement strand
GCATCGGCTGGACCGCCAGCAGATAACAGACCAGGTAACTTAACAGCCGACGGGCGGCAGAAACGGGCTGACGATTGTCCATAATCATTCTCTCTTAAAAGATCAGCCCGACGCGGGCATAAATACTGGCACGATCCGCATTCAGATAAGCGGGATAGCTGAGCGGCACCGCCAGGGTGTACTGGGTGTAAAAATGCCGGTTGCGGGTGGTCAGTCCCACCGCACTGCCCCACAGGGTGCCGGTGAATTCAGGATTTTGCGGATCGCTTTTCAGCCAGCCGCCATCCGCCGCCATTACGGCACTGACGTCGCCCATCACCGGCAGCGTAAACAAACTGTAATTCAGTTCGTTACGCAGCCAGCCGCCGGCATCACCGGAAAGATATTGCTCTTTGAAGCCGCGCACCGAGCTTTCACCCCCCAGCGTCAGCCGTTCGCTGCCATAAAGACGGTCCGGCGACCACTGGGCGTAGAAGCTGCTCAGCCACCACAGGCGGTCAGTCAGCGGGCGCTGAAAACTGCCGGTGAGACTCCATTTACGGAAGCTGGCTTTGGGGGCGTTGTCGTTTTTACCCTGGTCACTTTCAGCATCAAACCACGGCATCCCCCGGGTGAAGGCCGGATTCAGCGTGGCGACGCCACCGGCGATTTTCTGGCTGTGATCGAGGCCGAATTGCAGGCTGGTTAATTTGCGGCTGCTGCTCTGTAACAGTGCGCTGTTGAGGTAGTTATGGCTGACATAGTGGTTCAGGCCCAGCTGCATCCCGGTTTTAATCTCGCCATTGCGAAACAACACCCACGAGCCGTTAAGGCGATGGGCAACATTGTCGCCGTTACTCAGCCAGGTAAAATCGTCGCTGACAAAACTGCTGTGATAGTTGCTCCAGCTGTAGCTGTAATCCAGCAGGCCATAGCCATAGGGCACGCTGACGCCCGCCTGCATGTTCTGTGCATCACGCCACTGGCTGAAGGCGCTGCTGCGCCCACCGCTGAGCGTCCAGCGGTCCGCCACGCCCAGCAGATTATTGCCGGTGGCAGACGCGGTCAGCTGACCGGTGCCGGTGCTGCGCTGCCCGCTGTTATCGAAGCCCAGCGTCACACCCAGAGGAAATTCCGCTTTTCCGCTGAGATTAATCACTGAATAGCCAGCTTGAGCGGCGGGTTGAATTTCAATCTGCACCGGCGTGTTACGCACCCGGTTAATCTGTTCCATCCCCTGCTCAATATCGCGCAGGTTGAGAATATGCCCCTCGACGCCGGGAAATACCGTGCGCAACATCAGCGGCTGTTTGCCTTCCAGACGAATGGATTCGACTTTTCCTTCCAGGATCTGAATAAACAGTTTGCCGGAAGATAAATCCTGCGCGGTTAAAAATGCCCGGCTGGTAATATAGCCGCGTTGCATATACCAGTTGGAAACGTTATTCACCAGCGTATTAATTGCCGCCAGATTAAGGCAGCGATGAATATATCCCGCCGTCAGTCGTTGTTGCTGACGCTCAGAAATCAGCGTGCTATTTCGCAGGATAATCTGGTCAATGGTAAAACAGGGTCCGCCCGCAGCAGAACCCGCTACCGGCGCGGGCTGCGGCGTTACCGCCTGCCATAACGCATCGCGTTGCTGCTGCGCCTGTTGCAGTTGCTGTTGCTGCTGTTGTTGAATAAAGTCACGGTCCGCGGGGGTTAATGGTGCGGCAACGGTATTGCATATAAATAAGCTGACGCACAGCGCCAGAGACTTCCCTGTTTTTGCCATCATAAGATAAAAGTTAACTATTTTTTATTGTAAGGATTATGTAAAGCGAGGGTCGTATAATATCAGCTAATCAATCAGAGAGTTCAGCAAATAATTAAAAAAAGATAACGCCTGAACAATCGACTTTAATGCAGGATTAATTCGCTTACAAAGGCAAATACAGAGCATTCCACTACAAATCACAAGGGTATGTTAATGCCCAACTTTCTTTAAGACATTTTTATAACGTTGTGATTACATATGACCCTGTCGGGTCAATGCTGACGGTCTTCTTAACGGTTGCAACGGCCAGCAACAGCGCCATGCAGCCCGGTACGGCATCACTATCTATGAATTCTGCTCATAGTGGTTATCTGATTTGCCCTGATTATTTCCGCATGCTCTGCCGTTATGCTGTCCGGCTATCCTGTTTACAAGGGCCACCATGACCGACTCCTTCACTCACGCGCATCCCGCAGGCCATAAAACCCGTGGCGCAACCTTTATTGTGATCCTCAGCGCCTTAATGGCTTTCACTTCGCTCTCCACCGATATTTATCTGCCTGCCATGCCGGTGATGGCGCAGCAACTGCACGGTGACGCGGAGTTAACCATTACCGGTTTCCTGGCGGGTTTTTGTCTGGCGCAGTTAATCTGGGGACCGCTGAGCGACCATTTTGGCCGCCGGTTACCGCTGTTTGTGGGTATGGTGCTGTTTATTATCGGCTCGGTGGGCTGTGCCCTCTCGGAAAATATCGGGCAAATCGTGTTCTGGCGGGTGTTTCAGGCGCTGGGGGCCTGTACCGGACCGATGCTGGCACGCGCCATGATCCGCGATCTGTTCAGCCGCAGTCGCAGCGCCCAGATGCTCTCCACCCTGATTATCGTAATGGCGATTGCTCCCATCGCCGGGCCGCTGTTGGGTGGGCAGATGATTAAGGTCACCTCATGGCATGCCATTTTCTGGCTGCTGGCCGCGCTGGGGGTGCTGATGCTGCCCGCTCTGTACTGGCTGCCGGAAACCCTGCCGCAGGAGAAACGCACCCCGGCATCCCTGAGCAGCGCTTTCAGCCAGTATTATCGCCTGCTGAAAAACCGCGGCTTTATGCGTTTCACCCTGTGCCTGACCTTTTATTATGTTGCCGCCTATGCGTTTATCACCGGTTCGCCCTTTGTCTATATCACCTGGTTTGGCGTGGCAGCGCAGCATTACGGCTGGCTGTTTGCGGTAAATATTGTCGGGCTGATGGTAGTCAGTACCCTGAACCGGCGGCTGGTTTATCGCTATCCGCTGGAAAAACTGCTTAAGATCGCCGTGATTATCGCCACCCTTGCGGCACTCGCCCTGGCGCTGTTCAGCAGGCTGAATACAGGCGGCGTGCTGATGATCGCCGTGCCGGTGTTTATCTTCTTTGCCATGAACGGCATTATCGCCGCCACCGCCGCTGCCCTGGATGCACAGCCGGGTGGTGCCGGTGCGGCATCCGCGCTGATTGGTGCCTTGCAGTATGGCAGTGGAATTATTTCTTCGCTGCTGCTGGCATTGTTCAGTGACGGCACCCCCTGGACGATGGCCTGGATCATCGCCCTGTTTACCGTGGCGAGCGCGGTGATGGCGTTAAGCGCCGCCACGGCGAAAGCCAGTGGCTGAACGGCGTTATCAGCGCGGCTGAAGGGCTGCGTTTTGCCGGGTGAGCCGCCGTTCTCGCCCCGTTTAACGTCTGCCGCTGTCATCCGGCGATGGCATTTGCCCCACCCGGAGAGGGTACGTATACTTCCCTTTTACCGGCGCGAATAAGCCAGAAACTGCGCGATGAGGGAGCATGGCCGTGACAGATCAACCCGCGAAAATCCTCGCTGCCGCCCGAAAGTGCGTGCACGAAAAAGGATTTCACAATACCTCGGTTCACAGCATTGCAGAGCAGGCGGGTATCAGCACCGGGCTGATCTACCGCTATTTCAAAAATAAAGACGCGGTGATTGAGGCGCTGGTCAGCAGCATCACCCACGAGCTGATCAGCGTTTCGATGCGTCAGGACAGCGTCGAAAAAGCCACCATGCCGTTTCATCTGGCGGCAGAGAACCACAATCAGGCGGTACAGCAATTTGAACAGAATATTGTGCTGCTGATGAACATTTCTGCCGAAGCCGCCAGAAACCCCCATTATGAGACGATGATCGGTGATGCTTTCAGCCAGCTGCTCAACCATGTGTTAAGCAGAAAGCGGCAGAGTTATCCCGCTGACAACGAGTCTGTTCTTGCCACGCGGCTGACTTTTGCTGCGGTGATGATCGACGGCTTAATTATCCGCCGTCGTTTAAAGGGAAACCCTGCCGGTAAAGTGCTGACCGATGCCGTGCAGAGTATTTTACAACGGGTGGACACCCACTGATTTTTGACCGGCCGCCGGAGAGCCACGCTCTCAGGGCCGTTACCGCGCCTGATATTCCGACCAGGCGGGACGTTGCACTGGGCAGACGGCAACAGGCTGAGCCGTGACCCGACCAGTCATCTCCAGATCCGTCTGGCCGCAAAAAAGGTGTCATTCTCCGGCAAACAGCATCCCTTCAATGCGCTTCAGTTCATTCTGGTCTGGCTGCGGACTGCTGAAACAGCGCCAGACCAGGCCATCGAGGATGAGCAGGATCATTTCAATGCCGGTCCGGCTCAGCGCAGGGAGACGATGTGCCAGCAGCGCGTCGATCAGCCGTTGCTCTTCCGCCAGCAGAATCACCCTGACCTGCTCGTTGCGGGACGCTTCCGCGTAGATTTCAATCAACAGCTGCTGCTGGCATCGGCTCCAGCCCGACCAGAACAGCGACGCCCGGTCAAACATCTCGCCGAGACGGATGCTGCCAGAAAGCTTCAGCAGCAGGAATTCACGCCATTCTTTTGCCACCACGGCGGTGACGGCCACAATCAGCGAGGCCTTGCCGGGGAAAGCGCGATAAATCTGCGCCGCCGCCAGGCCGGATGACCGGATCAGTTGCGCCATACTGGCCCCGTGAAAACCGCTCTCACTGAAGCAGCTTTTTGCGGCGCTGAGGATTTGCTCCTGTTGTTTACACATCAGCTGTGTGCTGGCTTTTCTGCTCACCGTTTTCCTCTGGTCACCCTTAAAAATAACCGGCCAGCAATGCTGGCCGGTAAACAGTCAGATTTTGCTGTCCGACCTCTTCAGCGCCGTGCCGCCACCCATCACCTTGTAGAAGGTGATCAGATTCTGATAGTACGCCTGCTGCGTGCTGACCAGAGAGGACCGGGCGGTATAGAGCGTTCGCTGTGCATCCAGCGCATTGATATAGGTATCGATGCCGTTGCGGTAACGCAGATCCGCCAGGTGGTAATAGCGCTGCGCTGAGGCCACCGCGTTCTGCTGACTGAGCAGCTGATCGTGGATGGTGCCCCGCCGGGCCAGCGCGTCAGCCACCTCCTGGAACGCGGTCTGCACCGCTTTCTCATACGCCGCCACGTAGTACTCTTTCTGCGCCTGGGTGTATTTCAGCTGCGAGAGGTTATAGCCTCCGCTGAACAGCGGCAGTGACACCGAGGGCGCAAAACTCCATACCCCTGCGCCATGTCTGAACAGAGAAGAGAGATCGGCACTGCCGGTTCCCCCGCTGGCGGTGAGCGAAATGGTGGGGAAGAAGTTGGCCCGCGCCGCGCCGATACTGGCATTGGCCGATTTCAGATCGTGCTCGGCTGAGAGCACATCCGGACGATTCAGCAACACCTCTGACGAAATACCGGCCGGGATCGCCTGAAAGGCGTTGCCCAGCGAATCTATCCCCTGCGGCAACAAATTATCCGGCACCGTTTTGCCCACCACCAGATCCAGCGCGTTTTTGTCCTGCGCCACGCTGGTCTGATAGCTGGCAACATCCGACAGCGCCGACTGTAAGGTGGTTTCCGCGGAGGAGACATCCACCATCGATACCGTGCCGTGACGCAGCTGGGCACGAGTAATCTCCAGCGAGCGGCGGGCGCTCTCTGCGGTGTCCCGGGCAATGGTCAGATTGCTCTGGTCCGCCGCCAGCGTCAGCCAGTAGTTAACGGTGTTGTACAGCACGGTAAGACGGGTGCTGCGCGCTCCCTCCAGCGTACTGAGCCAGGTTTCATACTGTTCACGGCTCAGGCTCTGATTCTTACCAAACAAGTCCAGCTCAAATGAGCTGGTTGCGCCCTGCGCGGTGTAACTGGAACTGAGCGCGGTCTGGTTACCCTCTCCGGTCAGCGACCGCGAGCGGCTGCCGCTCAGTTCGGCATTGATGGTCGGGAACAGCGCCGAACGCTCCTCGCCATACTGCGCCCTCGCCGCTTTCACGCTGGCCACGGCTTCACGCAGGTCACGGCTGTTATCCAGCGCCAGGCCCACCACCTGACGCAGCCTGGCATCGAGGATATAGCTCTCCACCGCGGTTTCCCGGTAGTTGCCCATCGTCGCCTGACTCTGCGCGCCATACGCCTCGCCTTTGGGTTGTTGCAGCGGGACGGTCGGCCGCTGGTAGTGGGGGTCCAGCGAGATACAACCAGCCAGCAACCACGGCAGGCATAACGCCATTAATTTTGCTGACATCTTATTCTCCTTTCTCTTCAACGGGCAGTTGCTCGTCATACTGCGGCTTCGCCGGGAATACCCGTCTCACCAGCACAAAAAACAGCGGGACAAAGAAAATTGCCAGCAGCGTGGCGGAGAGGGTTCCGCCAATAATCCCTGTGCCGATGGCAATACGGCTGTTAGCACCCGCGCCGGTTGACACCGCCAGCGGCAGCACACCCGCAATAAAGGCCAGCGAGGTCATAATAATCGGACGCAGACGCATCGCCGCCGCGTGGATCGCCGCCTCCAGCAGGCTCTGCCCTTTGCGGTAATTCTCTTCGGCAAACTCCACAATCAGAATGGCGTTTTTGGCCGACAGCCCGATGATGGTCAGCATCGCCACCTGGAAATAGACGTCGTTTTCCAGCCCGCGCAGCTCGGTGGCCAGCAGCGCGCCTATAATGCCCAGCGGCACCACCATCATCACCGAGAATGGCACCGACCAGCTTTCATACAGCGCCGCCAGACAGAGGAACACCACAATCAGCGAGATGGCATACAGCGACATGGCCTGACTCCCGGCCAGCCGTTCCTGATACGACAGCCCGGTCCAGGCATAGGTGCTGCCTGCCGGCAGTTTCGCCGCCAGTTTTTCCATCGCGGTCATGGCATCACCCGAGCTGCTGCCGGATGCCGCCGTTCCCTGGATTTCATAGGATGACAGACCGTTATAGCGTGACAGGGCGTCAGCGCCGTAGGCCCACTGCGAGGAAGAAAACGAGGAGAAAGGCACCATGGTGTCGTTGCCGCTGCTGTCGCTGCCGCGCACAAACCAGCCGTTGATATCTTCCGGTTTACTGCGGAAGTCGGCATCGCCCTGCATATAGACTTTTTTCACCCGGCCCCGGTCGGTGAAATCATTAACATAAGAGCCGCCAATGGCCGCGCTTAAGGTGCTGTTGATATCGGCAATCGACAGGCCCAGCGATTGCGCCTTTTCATCGTCGATATTGACCTGCAACTGTGGCAAATCCGGCAGAGAGTTGGCACGTACGCTGGTGAGGGTGGGATCGCTGGCCGCTGCGGCGATCAGCTGATCACGCAGCTTCATCAGCTGGCTGCGGTCGGTTCCGGCCCGCGCCTGCAACTCCATGGTGAAGCCATCAGACTGTCCAAGACCGGAAACCGCAGGCGGCGTCATGACGATAATTTGTGCGTCGCGGATGGCTGAGAGATGTTGCATCGCGCGGGCCGCAATGCCCGCCGCGCTGTTCTCTTCACCCTTGCGTTGATCCCAGTTTTTCAGCGCGATAAATCCCACCCCGGCATTCTGTCCGCTACCGGCAAAGCTGAAGCCATTGACCAGCATACTGACTTCAACATTCTCTTTTTCACTGGTCTGAAAATAGTCCTGTACCGCTTTGCGTACTTCGCTGGTGCGGTTTTCCGTCGCGCCAGGGGCAAGCTGGTACTGCACCATAATGTAGCCCTGGTCTTCGGTGGGCAGAAAACCGGTGGGCAGGCGCAGATAGAGCAGCGCACAGCCGACAAGGATCAGCGCGTAGAGCAGGAAATAACGCAGCGGGCTGTGGATTACCCGTGCAACGCCGTGTTGATAACGCGTCTGCACGCGCTCGTAGCTGCGGTTAAACCACGGGAAAAACCCTTTTTCTTTTTTCTGCGGCCGGTGGGGTTTCAGCATGGTGGCACAGAGTGCCGGTGTCAGCGTCAGCGCCACCACCACCGACAGCAGCATGGAAGAGACGATGGTGATAGAAAACTGCCGGTAAATCACGCCGGTCGAGCCACTGAAAAACACCATCGGCAAAAACACCGCCGACAGCACCAGCGCGATGCCGACCAGCGCCCCGGTGATTTCCCGCATCGATTTTTCCGTTGCCTGGCGCGGCGGCAGGTTCTCCTCACGCATTACCCGCTCGACGTTTTCCACCACCACGATGGCATCATCCACCAGCAACCCTATCGCCAGCACCATCCCAAACATGGTCAGGGTGTTAATGGAGTACCCGAATGCCGCCAGCACGCCAAAGGTGCCGAGCAGCACCACCGGCACGGCGATGGCCGGGATCAGCGTGGTGCGAATGTTTTGCAAAAAGACAAACATCACCACGATCACCAGCAGGATCGCCTCGACCAGCGTTTTCACCACCTCTTCAATGGAGATTTTCACAAAGTCGGTGCTGTCGAGCGGATAAGCCACGCTGTAACCGGCAGGCATACTGCTTTTAAACTCCTCCACCGCCTTTTTGACGTTCTCTGCGGTAGAGAGGGCATTGGCCCCCGGCGACAGCTGGATGGCAATACCCGAGGCGGGATGACCATTAGCCAGCACGCTGGAGCTGTAGTCATCGTCGCCCATTTCAACCCTGGCGACGTCACTGAGCCGCACCGCCGAACCGTCGGTTTTGCTTTTCAGGATGATGTTGCGAAACTGCTCCGGCGTCTGTAAGCGCGAGCGGGACTGCACCGTGGCAACCAGCTGTTGCTCTTTCCCCGACGGCAAAGCGCCAAGCTGGCCGGAAGAGACCTGGGTATTCTGGTTTTCCAGCGCCGTTTCCACATCAGAAGGCATCAGCGAAAAGGCGGCCAGTTTGACCGGATCCAGCCAGATACGCATGGCATATTCCGCGCCAAACACCTGTACGCCACCCACGCCAGGCAGGCGCGCCAGCGTATCCTGCATATTACTGACCAGGTAATCGGCAACGTCAGAAGAGCTGCTTTTGTTGGTTTTGTCATACAGCGACATAATCAGCAGGAAGTCGCTCTGCGCTTTCTCCACCGTCACACCCTGTGAGGTCACCGCTTCAGGCAGGCGACTTTCCGCCTGCTGGACTTTGTTCTGCACCTGCACCTGGGCGATGTCGGGATCGGTTCCCTGTTCGAAGGTCACGGTGATTTTCACCTGGCCGGTAGAGGCGGTGCTGGATGAGGAGAAATAGAGCAGGCCATTCAGCCCGGTGAGCTGCTGCTCAATCACCTGGGTGACGCTGCTTTCCAGCGTTTCCGCTGACGCACCGGTGTAGGTGGCCTGGATGCTCACCTGTGGCGGTGCCACGTCGGGGTACTGCGCCACCGGCAGGCTGTTGATGCTGAGAATACCCGCCATCATGATCACGATAGCGATAACCCAGGCGAACACCGGCCGCCGGATAAAAAACTGTGCAAACATGCTTACTGGCCTCCGCTGGCTGGCTGAGCGTCGGCAGCGGTTTTACTGTCGCTGACTTCAGTGGCTTTCACCGTCATCCCCGCCTGGACTTTACCGGTTCCTTCGGTAATCAGCCGGTCGCCCGCCGCCAGCCCGCTGCTGACCAGCCACTGGTTGCCAAGCACCTGGCTGGTCACCACTTCGCGGCTCACCACTTTATTCTCTTTGTCCACCACCAACGCGGTGGCGTTGCCTTTGGCATCACGGCTGATGCCCTGCTGAGGCGCGAGGATCGCATCCTGTTTCACGCCATTGCTGACCGCCGCCCGCACGTACATGCCCGGTAACAGGTCGCGATCCGGATTGGGGAAAATGGCCCGCAGGGTAACCATGCCGGTGGATTCATCAACGGCCACTTCCGTCAGCTCCAGTTTGCCGGTTTGCGGATAGCGGGTGCCATCGTCCAGCGTGACGGTGACCGGCACGCTGTCGCTGTCCGGTCGTCCGGCCTGCTGTTTTTTCAGTTTTAACAGCTGGCTGCTGGACTGGGTGAGATCGACATAAATCGGGTCGAGGGCACGGATGGTCGCCAGCGCATCGGACTGGCCGGAGCTGACCAGTGCACCGGGAGTAACGGATGAGATGCCGATGCGACCTGAGATCGGCGCTTTGATTTTTGTCCAGTCCAGATTGATGCGGGCGCTTTCCACCGCAGCGCGGTACTGGGCAACGGAGGCCAGATTCTGCTGCCAGGTCGCCTCAGCATCATCCGCATCCTGGCGGGATACCCCCTCTTCACTCAGCAGCGCCTTGTAACGCTGGGCTTTTAATTTGCTGCTCTTCACCACGGCAATGGCATTATTCAGCTGCGCCACGGCCTGATCGTAGCTGGCCTGATAGCTGGCCGGATCGATCTGATACAGCACCTGGCCCTGCTTTACCTCGCTGCCTTCGGTAAACAGACGCTGCTTGATAATGCCATCCACCTGCGGCCGGACGTCAGACACCATCGTCCCGGTTACCCGACCATTAAGGTTACTGAACAGCTCCACCGGCGCAGATTTCAGGGTCACCACCCCGACTTCTGTCACCCTTTCAGTGGCATTGTTGTCAGCCTTCTGATCGCAGCCCACCATCAGCAGCGTCAGCCCTACCAGTGCAATTTTATTGAAAACCATCTGTCGGCATTCCTTTAATGAACGTTCATTCTCATTATCAGTCTAGCCGCACTTTATGACAGGGGTCAGTTATCGTCAGGTAAAGAAAACGATAAGAAGCATCCGCGTTGATGTCACAGCCGTTAATTTTAACGCCCGACGTTCAGCGCGACGAAGCGCTTTCCCAGCGCCATGGTCAGCAGCACGATGGTCACACAGGCCGCCAGATGCATCAGCAGATCGTGCAGATGGAAGTGAATCGGGTGACAGAATGCCAGCAGGGTGACGGCTATCCATGCCACGCCAAATCCCGCCATCGCCAGACTGCGCAGCGGACAGAGCAGCGGTGTACGGCGCAGGCTGGCAATCATCACCAGGCTCATCGGGGTAGCGACCCCCAGCAGGAACAGATAGCAGCCGGTGCCCTCAGCAAGGTTGACCGGCAAGGGACTGGCAGGCATTTGCAGCAGGGAGCTGACCAGCCACAGCGTGGTCAGCGGCAGAAACAGCCTCCAGCCTGTTACCCGGCGACCGGCGATGCTCAGGCCAAAGGCCGCGCGGATAGCCAGTATCCCCAGCAGAAAGGAGAGCAGTGATTGCAAGGCGGTCCAGCCTGCCCCCGTTGCTGTCCAGTCGGTCAGCGCCCGGTTAAGCAACAGGCCGGTGCCGGTCCCCACCGGTAAGGCAATCGCCAGCCAGCCTGCCAGCCGCTGGTTGATACCGGGGGCGCGTCTGACGGGGGGCACTGACCGGCTCAGTTGCGCAATTAACAGATTATGATCTTTCATCACCGGCTCCGAACCGTCGTAGATTTTTTAATGCGCGATGCAGCAGTGACTTAACGGCAGAGACGCTGAGATTGCTGTGCGCGGCGGCCTCTGCCAGGCTCATTTCACGTAAATGCACCTGTTCGACCATTTCCCGCTGACGGGCCGGCAGCTGTAGCAGAAAACCTGCCAGCTCCGCAGACGTATCCCCTCCGACAGGCGTGACGGGCTGCTCACCTTCCGGCACGGCAGCCTCTTCCACCTCCCAGTGCTGGCGGCGGCCGCGTCGCCGCAATGCATCGGTGGCACGGGCAGAGACAATCGCCATCAGCCAGGGCAGAAAAGGATAGTCCGGGTCCCAGGTGTGCCGCACCCGGTGGATGCTGAGTAACACATCCTGAATCACATCCTCCAGCAGCGTCTGGTCAGCAATTTTTTTTGCCGCCAGGGTGCGAATGACCGGCACCAGCGCGGTCAGCAGCCGGTTGTATGCCTGCCCGTCACCAGCCTGAGCACGGACCATCAGTTCCGGCCACCTCTCCCGCGTCACCGCATCGCACTTATCCATATTGCATCCTGTTATCGCCACCTCATTTTTTGCTGAGGCAGGAGAAATCAGATTTTCCTGCCCGCCGCGCGGTTCAGCGCCTTCACCACAATGTCCGGCGTCAATACCTGCGGCAGCACCTCAGGTGGGCCGCCATTGGCGGGATAAACCACATACAGCGGCAGTCCCCCCTGCCCGAACTGACTGAGCGCATCATCAACATCAGGATTAAATTTAGTGGAGTCCGCCACCATATACCAGGCACCGGTTTCAGCCAGCGCCTGCTTTACCGCCGGCGTCGAGAGGGAGGTACGCTCATTGACCTGACAGGTGATACACCATGAGGCGGTGAAATCGACAAAAATCGCCCTGCCGTGCCCGCGCTGCTGTTGCACCGCCTGCGGCGTCCATTGCAGCTTAGCCAGCTCGGGTGCCGATGGGGCGACATGCATCACCTTCGGCAGCGGCACCAGCACCGCGACGATCAGGGCGGCGGCGACCACGCCGGTGAGGCGATAGCCTTTACCGTTGATGCGCCGCTGCTGGGCGATCCCGTACAGCCAGGCCGCAAAGCCTGTCACCACCGAACCGGCCAGCAGCACGCCAAGCGCGGCGGTGCCCGCCTGTTGAGCCAGCACCCACACCAGCCAGGCCCAGGCACCAAGCATCGGGAAAGCCAGTGCACGCTTCAGCACCGCCATCCATGCGCCCGGACGCGGCAGAACCTTTGCCAGTAGCGGAAACAGCGACAGCAGGGTAAAGGGCGCGGCAAACCCCAGCGCGAGGAAAAAGAATACCGTCAGCGCCACCGCCGGGGGTTGCAGCAGGGCGTAACCGATGGCCCCGGCCATAAAGGGCGCAGAGCACGGCGTGGCTATCACAATGGCCAGCGCGCCGGTCAGGGCTGAACGGCTGAAAGCGCCACCGCCGCCGTTGATTTCACCGACACGCTGGAGCGACATCCCGACCTCAAACACCCCCAGCAGATTAAGTGCTGCGGCCAGCATCACCAGCGCCAGAATGGCAATCACCAGCGGTGACTGAAGTTGAAACCCCCAGCCGACGGCGGCACCTCCGGCTCTGGCCGCCAACAGTATGGCGGCCAGCACCATCATCGCCAGCAGCACGCCCAGCAAAAAACCCAGTCCCTCGCGGCGTGCCTCAGCCTGTTGCCCCTGATGACGCAGTAAGCCAAATGCCTTCAGGGAGACGATCGGAAAGACACAGGGCATCAGGTTAAGGATGATGCCGCCCAGAAAGGCGGCAAAAATGGCTGTCAACATGACTGACCTCGCGAGGGAAATTAGAGGGCTGACGGATGTGATTTGTCCCAGGCTTTGACCGTCTCCATGGCTTTCTGGATATGGCTGTCAGGGTTACGGTCGGTATAGCTCAGCAGGATGCTGTGGTCGGGGGCAATCACAAATGAAGTCCGCTCAGAGAGGGTTTTGCCTTTCATCTGCATGGTGGTCTGGTACTGCGCGGCCACTTTCGCCCCTGGATCGGCGGCAACGGCGAACTTATCGCGGCATTCCAGCTTCGAGAAATCACTCACCTGGTCAGTATTTCCTGCGGTCACCCCGACCACGGTTGCGCCCAGTTTGCTGAAGCTGTCCGTGGCCTCAGCAAAGTCATGCGCCTCCAGGGTGCAGCCCTTGCTGAAGGCGGCCGGGAAGAAATAGAGCACCACCGGCCCTTTTTGTAACGCCTGTTGCAGCGAGAAAGTGATGGCTTTGCCCGCCAGCGCACCCTGCAACTCGAAATCAGGGGCTTTCGCGCCAACGGGCAGTGCCGCCCCGGCGTTAAAAGCCAGTGCCGATGCGCCAAGGGTGGCGGCCAGGGCCAGTCTGCCAATCGTTTTTTTCATCTTTTGCTCCGGTAGGTATCAGTGAAGGTGCTGACAGACAGTTCGCTGTGGGAAGGGGAAAAGTTGCGGGGGGAGAAAAATATTTTTGTGATCAGATGAGATGATGACGCGTTGAGTGCCCACCCACGCCGCAGCGTGGGCAGGCAGGCATTAACGGCAGAAGGCAGCGGCATGTCGTCCGGCGAGAATGCCAAAGATAATGATATCCGCCACGGCGTTGCCGCCGATACGGTTGGCACCGTGAATGCCCCCCACCACTTCCCCCGCCGCCCAGGCGCCAGGGATCACCTGCTTTTGCGCATCCAGCACCGCCGTATCGGTGTTGATGGTCACACCGCCCATGGTGTGATGGACGCCCGGCGCAATACGAATCGCGTAGAACGGTGCCTGTTTCAGCGGATGACGCATCGCCGTTTTACGGCCAAAATCCTCATCATCCTGTTTTTCAACAAACAGGTTGTAACGTTCAAGCGTGGCCAGCAGCGCATGAAAATCCATATTCAGTTTCACCGCCAGCTCCTGCGGCGACGGCGCGCTGACCACAAAGCCTTTGGCGATATATTCATCAGCCGCTTTGTTGTTACGCCGCACCTCATCGTCAAAAATAACCCAGGCATTTTTCTCCGGCAGGGCGATAATCGCCGCCGAGACTTTGTCGCGGGTCTCCATCTCATTGTAAAAGCGCTGGCCTGCCTGGCTAATCAGTATCGCGCCGCCGCCCCGGATGGCCTCAGAAATCAGATAAGAGGTGGTCTGCTCCACCGTCGGGTGGATCTGAATTTCAGCCATATCCACCGTATCCGCCCCGATCTTTTGCAGCATGGCGATACCACTGCCGGTAGCGCCTTTGTGGTTGGTGGTGACAAAGCCTTCCAGTTCCGGCCGGTACTTCACCACCATCTCACGGTTGGCACTGAAGCCGCCGGTAGCGACAATGACGTTTTTCGCGTTGAGCACCCGACTGTCGTTATATTCATCCACCACCCGGACGCCGCTCACCGCGCCGTTTTCAATCAGAATTTCGTCCACCGAGGTTTCCAGCAGTACCTCGATTTCGCGTTTATTAATGTTTTTCACCAGACCACTGATCAGAAAACCGCCCACCGCGGAATGGTCCGCCGGACGGTGGGTTCGCTCAATGCTCATACCGCCGGTGATGGTGAGATCGTTCAACGCGATGCCCTTCGCCGCCAGCCACTCAAGGGCTTCCGGGCCGAGGTCAACAAACTCCTGCAACAGCAGGGGATTGTTTTTGAATTTGCCGCCTTTCAGGGTTTCTTCATAAAACAGCGCTTTGCTGTCGCGCACCCCTTTCAACTGCTGGAAGCGGGTTTCTGCCGCATTCATCCCCACCGATGCCTTGATGGTGTTGCCGCCGATGGTCGGCATTTTTTCGATAATCATCACCCGTGCGCCATCGTCATGGGCCTGAATCGCCGCCGCCAGCCCTGCACCGCCACTGCCGATGATCACCACGTCAACGTTCTGAGGTGCCTGCGGATTGCCGCCCTCCTCAATAACCTGCTCTTTGCTGGAGGTGGTCATCGCCCGCGAAACGGCTTTTTTCAGCGCCTCACTCTGGGTGGTGGCCCCGGTGATGGCATCAACGTGTGGGCTGTTTGCCACCAGAATGCGTGAACGCAGGCTTTCGAAGGTGGTGGTGAAATCCACGTCAAGGCTGTCGTCCGGCACCAGACTGATATCGGTGATGCGGTCGGTATCCAGCGTGACATTGATCTTCAGCTTCAGCGCCTCAGATTCCACTTTTTCCTGCCAGACCCCCGCCTTATATTTTCTGCCGCTGACGCTGGTATCACGGATCATCGCGTCCACCAGCGAGAAGCGCCACAGCGGCTCCGGTATTTTCAGGGCTTCGCGCTGATTGCTGTCGATAAACAGCTCAAGTTGGCCGTCGTTGTTGATGATGCGATCAGCCCAGTCCGGATACGCAATGCACGCCTTGCCGACCGCCACCAGGTCAAAACCGTGCTCCAGCGCCTTTTCCGCATCGGATTTGTTGACCACACCGCCCACGCCAATCACCGGGATTTTCGCCAGCTGCGGCGAGCGCATGGCGATGAATTTGCTAATCAGCGGCGTCGGGTCGTCTCTGTCGACGATAGAGGGGCGTAGCAGTTGCCCCACGGAGAAATGCACATAGTCCAGCCCCTGGGCGGCGAGTTTCTCCAGCAGATAGAGGGTATCGTCAAAACGGATGCCGGGCACTTCCAGCTCTTCCGGAGAAAAGCGGTAGCCGATAATAAAACCTTCATGTCCGAAGCGTTTCACCATTTTCTGGGTAATGTCCAGCACGGCCAGCGGAAAGGCGGCGCGTTTTTCACGGCTGCCGCCCCATTTGTCTTCACGCTGATTGGAGTTGGGTGAAAAAAACTGCTGGATCAGATAGGTGTTAGCGCCGTGGATTTCCACACCATCAAACCCGGCTTTGATCGCCCGGTTAACCGCATCACCAAATTTGGTGATCATCACGTCCACTTCCTCGCCGGTCAGCGCCTGCGGTGTGGTGGCTCCCTCACGCGGTGCAGCAATGGCGCTGGGTGCCACCGGGGTTCTGCCGCCAATCAGTTCTGGCTCCACCATTCGGCCGCCGTGGTAAATCTGCAAAATTGCCGTCGACCCCTGGGATTTAATGGCATCCGCAATTCGGCTAAGTCCGGCGATTTTGTTGTCACTGTCGATGCCGATGGCACCGGGAAATGCCGGGCCTTTGGCATCGATAAAGCCGCATTCCACAATCACCGTGCCAATGCTGCCGGCGCGGGCACGATAATATTCCACCAGATCGCTGGTGACCGAGCCATCATGAAAGCCGGTACAGGTGGTCATCGGAGCCATCAGCAGACGATTTTTCAGCACCGCCCCACCAGGCAACGTGAGAGGGTTAAGAACCGAGGTCAGCGTATTCATATCAGGGCAGCTCCAAAATTAAGATGTGCTGAATTCTCTGCCAGACGGCTTAGCATGGCCTGAATTAACATTCCGGCATCGTTTGAATTTATCCGTCATCGCTTTGCAGAGAGAGAAAACAGGTCAGCAATATCATTTTCATTGCCCGGAAATGGCAAATGATTAACAATATCTGAAAGACATTGGTAAATTGTTAACTATTGATTTCCAAAAATCAACCCACAATTACCACAAATTAAAATGTTTAAAATCAGTCAAATAAAGCTATTATCTGGTACTTACTGAATTTAACATACTGCATCCGGAATGTACTTTGTTGCGAACAGCAATTGCTTATGTTAACTATTTATCTGATTCAGCTTTATGCATTATCGGCCAGAGAACGGCATGTTCTGGCCCTGAACAAAATGTTAAAAATTAATTTCCTTCGCAGCATAAACGCATATTTCCGGTAAAAAACCAGGTCAGTTAATCTGTTTTGCTACCATTTATTTTATTAATAAAAACATGTTCTCTGACCCGTGCGAGCGGGTGCCTGTTTTAACAGGTTCTGAGCCGCCACATTACCTTGTCACAACGATGGAATCTCTGTCTGCTATGAGTGAAACCAACAGCGTTACCCCCGCCAGTGCCGGGCAAAAAAAGCAGCTGTTCATGCTGTTACTTCCTGTGGTAGTGACCCTGCTGCTGTTACTCATCCCCGTTCCGGCAGGATTGCAACCTTATGCCTGGCACTTTTTTGCAGTGTTTGTCGGGGTCATTATTGGTCTGATTTTTGAACCGCTGCCAGGCGCGGTAATCGGTCTGACCGGGGTGGTGGTGATCGCCCTGTTTAGTCAGTGGCTGCTGTTCACCCCGGCCGAGGTGGCGGATCCGCATTTCCGCATGCCTGCGGAGGCCTTTAAATGGGCGGTCAGCGGGTTTGGTAACTCAACGGTATGGCTGATTTTTGGCGCATTTATGTTCGCGGCCGGTTATGACAAAACCCGCTTTGGACGGCGGCTGGCGCTGATTCTGGTTAAATATCTTGGCCGCCGCAGCCTGACGCTGGGCTATGCCATTACCTTTGCTGATTTGCTGCTGGCCCCTTTCACGCCATCTAACACCGCGCGCAGCGGCGGCACCATTTATCCGATTATCGCCAATCTGCCGCCGTTATACGGTTCGAAACCCAACGATCCCAGCGCACGTAAAATTGGCTCCTATCTGATGTGGGTGGCGATTACCGCCGCCTGTATCACCAGTTCGATGTTTTTATCGGCGCTTGCGCCCAATCTGCTGGCGCTGGCGCTGGTAAAAAGCATTACCGGCTTCGATATTTCCTGGGGGACCTGGTTTCTTGCCTTTCTGCCGCTGGGGGTGCTGCTGATTTTTACCATGCCGTTGCTGGCTTACTGGTTCTATCCGCCAGAGGTAAAAGTAAATGATGAAGTGCCGCGCTGGGCCAGCAGCGAACTGGAAAAACTGGGCAAACTGTCGCGCAATGAGATGCTGTTGCTGCTGTTTGTCTGCTCGGCGCTGTTGATGTGGATTTTTGCCGCCAGCGTTATTGAACCGGCGATGGCGGCGCTGCTGATCGTGGTGCTGATGCTGTGGACCGGCGTGCTGAACTGGAACGATATCACCAGTAATAAACCCGCATGGAATACCTTTGCCTGGTTTGCCACCCTGGTGGCACTGGCTGATGGCCTTGCGCGGGTTGGCTTCATTGCCTGGCTGGGGAAACAGGGTAGTCAGCTGTTACAGGGTTACGATCCCCAGATTTCCGCCGTGGTACTGCTGGTGGCCTTTTTCCTGTTGCACTACCTGTTTGCCAGCACCACCGCGCACACCACCGCCCTGTTGCCCGCCACGCTGACCATCGCCGCATCCATTCCGGGTATCAATATGCCGGTGTTCTGTCTGATGATGGTCACCTCCCTCGGGGTTATGGGAATTATTACCCCTTACGGCACCGGCCCCAGTCCTATCTATTATGGTAGCGGCTATCTTCCCACCAAAGATTACTGGCGGCTGGGGACCATTTTTGGCGCGATTTTTCTTGGCAGTATGATGTTGATCGCCTATCCGTGGATGGTGATGATGTTCTGATGCTGGCCGGGCGCATCCCCGCAGCCTGCGGGGATGCCGGACTCAGTACAGTTCGTCATGCTTCGGGTCCTGACTGAGGATAAGGGCATAACGGGCGAGGAGCTGTTTCAACCGGTGTTCAATTTTGCCGCGCAACACCGGTGAGGTTTTGTTTTTTTCCAGCCTGCGCAGCAGCTCTTCCACGGGCATCAGCTCCTGCAAGGGCTGCTGAATAGTCACCACCCTCGCCTTCACTTCCGGCAGCCCGGGCCACCCTGGCTCCGTCGTGTCCATCGCATCCAGATCTTCTCCCAGGCGTTGCAGCCGAAACTGTGCCGTTTGCCACAGCTGCATCTGCGCACCCGGCAGTGCCATCGCCGAAACCGTCTGCTGCCAGCTTTCATTGCGCCTGACCTGCTGCGGTGTGATTTGCTGCGCCAGTATTGCCATGCGCTGTGCCCTGCCGGGAATGGGCTGCATCAGCTGGTATCCCCAGATGGCCATCGAGCCGAGGATAAGCATCACCATCATTCCGGCAAAAAATCCACGGCTGCGTTCCCAGAAGCTGAAGGAGACGTTCAGTGCAGTTGAAGAGGTTAAATCCCGTGGCACGTAAATCAGCGGCGTGTGACCGTCCGCATAACGATGTGGCGGGACATAATCCGGATCTGCCTCATCGCTTTCCGGCTGCGGAGCGCTGCGCTCAGTCTGTTGTAGCTCATGGCCCACGGGCGCGATTTGCCCGATGACCTCACTGACCTGCACTTTCAGCCAGTCAAGTTGCGACAGATGTTTTTGCGCCAGTTTCTCCAGCGTATCGACGTTCTCATCCAGTTGGGTTTCCAGTCTGTGCAATAAAGGGAGATCCTCCTGCCCGGGGCTCAGAGCGCGGATCACCTGTTGAATCCCCGCGCTGAGCCAGGTGATGATCGCCAGCCGCGCCGGCAAAGGGTGCGGCCATAACGTGGACCACTGATGCTTCATCATCGCCGTGACGATCTCCAGCCCTTCACACAGTCCTGCCAGCCCGGTTCGCCATGCCCTGGCCATGGTGTACCAGGCAACACTTTGCAGATCCATGCCGTTACGTCGAAACAGCGCGATTGAGAGTTCCTCTACGCGCTGCCAGTCGATTTCTTTGCGTGAGTTATGGCTGGTTTTAGCTGTTTCATGGCGAAGTTCGATAAATTCAGGCAGGGCACGAGGATCGCCCCCGGTATGCAGGATATTCTGTGTTGGTGTACTCATGAATCAAGTCCCTTAAGCGTGCTGAGTCCATTGTATTTCTGTTATTGATACTATCTCCTGCCTGCAAAAAACTCAGGCATTATTAATTTTTTTAATTACTTTCTTTATTCCCGCGCTTTTGATGCAGCAAAAAAATTTATTACAGATATTAAGAGTAAAAATCACAAAAAAAATTCTTATGTTGCCAAAAAAATATTCGTAATAAAAAGAGCATCCAAATTTCTTTCTGTTGCCATCATCAGTCATTATTTTCCTGCCGTTTTAAATAGCAATAATGCCTTGCTCATTCTGAATAATACGTGCGCTTTAATGCCCGGTTTGCGTATCAATCCTGAAGGGTAAAGGTAAAGGCGAATAACTCAGGACACGAACTGACTTTTCAGCCTGACGGGAAACTGCACCGCTTAAGAAAAATTCCGGTGGCTTCACACTTCCTGGAGTTCTGTGCACACCCGACAGAAAACCGTCTAAAGTTGTTTTACGGTCAATAGCTTATGGGTCGCCGGATCCGGACATGGAGAATAACCAATGCTGAGAGTCGAAAAACGTCAGTGGAAAACCACGCTGTTGCTGCCTTTAATGATCGCAGCTCTGGTTCAGCCAGCCTGTGCCAGTGCCGCTGACAATTCGCAGCGTATGTTGAGCAATGCACCACAGCCGCCTGACAGTCGTTTTGGGCCGTTGTTTGAGGCGGTGCAGGCCGCCAGAATCTTCCCTGACCAGAAAACGTTTGCCGATGCCGTTGCTAAAAGTGATCCTTCATCCATCCTTGCTGACTGGCAAATGCAGAAAAACCAGCGAAATTTCGATTTGAAGCGCTTTGTGGCCGCCAACTTTATTTTGCCTGAGGAGGGTGGGAAATATGTGCCGCCCGCAGGACAAAGTCTGCGACAACATATTGACGGGCTCTGGCCGGTACTGACCCGCACAGCCCATCAGGCTAACTCCTGGGATTCACTGCTGTCGCTGCCCTCTCCGTATGTCGTGCCGGGTGGCCGCTTCCGCGAGGTCTATTACTGGGACAGTTATTTTACCATGCTCGGTCTGGCTGAAAGCAATCACTGGGATCGCGTGCAGGATATGGTGAATAACTTCGCTTACCTGCTGGACAGATATGGTCATATCCCTAACGGTAATCGCAGCTATTATCTCAGCCGCTCTCAGCCGCCATTTTTCAGTATGATGGTCGATCTTCTGGCGCAGCATCAGGGGGACGAGGCTTACCGCAAATACCTGCCGGAACTGCAAAAAGAATATGACTACTGGATGGCCGGGGCCGATCGCCTGCAACCCGGAAACGCCTTTCAGCGCGTGGTGAAACTAAAAGATGGCAGCCTGCTTAACCGCTACTGGGATGACCGGGACGTGCCGCGAACCGAATCCTGGATGGAGGATATCGCCACCGCGCAGAAAGCGGGGGATCGTAACAAGGCAGAACTGTATCGGGATCTGCGCGCCGGGGCCGCCTCTGGCTGGGATTTCAGCTCACGCTGGTTTGTCAATCCGCATGACCTTGCCAGCATCCAGACCACCCGCATTCTTCCTGCCGATCTTAATTCACTGTTATTTCACCTTGAACAGACGCTGGCTCATGCCAGTCAGCTGGCCGGAAACCAATCCGCCAGCCGACGCTTCAGCCAGCAGGCAGAACGGCGGCAACAGGCTGTCAACCGCTATATGTGGGACAGCCACCAGGGGTGGTACGCCGATTACAACTGGCGCGAGGATCGCATCCGCTCACCGCTGACTGCGGCCACGCTGTTTCCTCTCTGGCTGAAGGTCGCAACGCCACAACAGGCGGCAAAAACCGCCGATGCCGTGGAAAAACAGCTGGTCAAAGAAGGCGGTCTGGTGACCACCACCGTTAACAATGGTCAGCAGTGGGATGCGCCTAACGGCTGGGCACCCCTTCAGTGGGCCGCCGTGGAGGGGCTGAACAACTACGGCAGACAGGCCCTGGCTAAAGAGGTCGGGATGCGCTTTTTAAACAATGTACAGAGCACTTACGATAAGCAGCACAAGCTGGTGGAAAAATATGTGGTGGACGGGAAAGTGCCTGGCGGCGGAGGGGGTGGCGGAGAGTATCCGTTGCAGGATGGCTTCGGCTGGACCAATGGCGTAACGCTGAAACTGATGGATCTCTACTGCCCGAAAAATGTCGTGTGTAATAATGTCAGTGATATTACCAAAAAACAGTAACCTGTGGCGGCACTGCGGTGCCGCCAGTTAAACCCCCATCATTTGCAGGTAATTGATATTCAAAATCATTACTTGAATCCCGTTTACGAATAGATAATAATTCTCATTTAGATTATTATAAATCTTTACATTACCGTTACTGCGCGCCTTTCACTGTTCTTTGCCGCAGGCGGATTACACCTGGCCGCACATTTTGTAAGGTAACTGACAATGAGAATGCCTTTTATTCTGAAGCGTTCTGCCCTGCTCTGCTCTGTCGCGCTGACTGCGCCTGCTGTTTCTTTTGCTGCTGATACGCTGGTGGTGACCGCGCAACCTGCTGAAACAGCCACCACACCGACCACCGGTTATACTGCCAAAACCAGCACCGGCGCGATGAAAACCGACCGGCCCCTGGTGACCACCGCCCAGTCCGTCTCGGTCGTGACCCGCCAGCAGATGGAAGATCAGGGGGCGCTGGACGTCAATCAGGCGCTCAATTACACCGCTGGCGCATTCACCAATTTTGCCGGTGCCGCCAGCCGTTACGACACCGTTTCGCTGCGTGGCTTCCACGGCGGTGATGTGGACAATATTTTCCTCGACGGCTTACGGCTGATGAGCGATCCGGGCAGTTACAACGTGTTGCAGGTGGATCCGTGGTTTCTGGAGCGCATCGACGTGATTAAAGGCCCGTCCTCGGCTCTCTACGGTCAGACCGTGCCAGGCGGACTGGTGATGGAAAGCTCCAAACGGCCCCAGTTTACTCCGGAAGGCCACTTCCGCGCGTCCACCGGCACCAACAGCACTAACAGTGCGGCCTTTGATTATACCAACGCGATTAACGATCAATGGGCGTTTCGTCTGACCGGGATTACACGTAACAGCAATACGCAATACGATCACACTCGTGAAGAAAAATATGCCATCTCGCCTTCACTGTTGTGGCAACCGGATGAGGATACCTCGCTGCTGTTACGTGCCTACCTGCAAAAAGATCCGTCCGGCGGTTACCACAGCGCCGTACCCGGTGACGGCAGCATTACTGAACATAACGGCCGTAAATTAAGCACCGGTTTTTATGACGGAGACAGTTCGCTGGATCAGTTTAAACGTCGCGAGCAGATTTACAGTTACCAGTTTGCCCATCGCTTTAATGACACCTGGGCCTTCCGCTCCACGGCGAGCTATTCGCACTCCAATGTCGATCTCGATCAGGTTTATCAGATTGGCTGGGACAGCAATAATTCCGACCTGCTGAATCGCTACTATTCCGGTTCGCGTTCGTCGCTGGATGCCTTCGCGCTGGATAATCAGCTGGAAGCCGATTTCGCCACCGGTGAACTGCAACATAAAGTGGTGCTGGGGGCTGAATATCATCAGTACAAAAACGATCTGAGTGATGCCAGCGGCTATGCGACTCAGCTCAACGCCCTGACCGGCGAAGCCGTGGGAACGCGCAGCAGCTACACCTTCACCGATTCACAACGTCGTTATTCCCAGACCGGGGTTTATCTCCAGGATGAGATGCGCTGGCAGAAGTGGCATCTGGATGTATCGGGCCGTTATGACCGTATTGTTTCAGAGACCGATTATTATGATTTCGACAGTAAATACCGTCGTCAGGATGATCATGTCAGTGGGCGCGCCGCGCTGCTGTATGCCTTTGATAACGGCATTTCGCCTTATGTCAGCTACAGCCAGGCCATTACGCCGCAATCTCTCTCCGGCGCGGATGGCAATCTGCTGAAACCCACCACCTCAGAGCAGTATGAGACAGGGGTGAAATATCAGCCGGTGGGCACCTCCGATCTCTATTCAGTGGCGCTGTATGACCTGACGCAGAAAGATGTGGGTAACCGGGTGATTGTCGGTTCCTACTACGAACCGGCGGGTAAAGTGCATTCGCAGGGCATTGAGCTGGAGGCGCATAACCAGCTGACGCCACGGCTGAGCACCCTGGCAAACTTCACGCTTAACCACGTGCGTTACAAAGATTCTGTCGACGGTAATGACGGTCACACACCTTATGTCACGCCAAATTCAATGGCTTCAGCCTGGGCAAAATATCAGTTTGATTATGGTATCAGCGTCGGTGCCGGGGTGCGTTATATCGGTAAACAGTGGGCCGATAATGAAAACACCACCCGACTGCCTTCTGCCACCCTGTTCGACGCCTCGGTACGTGCCGACCTGGGCGCATGGAACAGCAGCCTGAAAGGTGCCTTTGTGCAGGTGAATGCCAATAATCTGACCGATCGTGATTATGTCTCCGCCTGTTATGGCACCGGCTACTGTTACTGGGGCGCAGAGCGCACGATTATTGCCACAGTGGGTTACGATTTCTGATTCAGCCTTTGTAGCCGCATAAAACATTACGCCCGCAGACTGAACGCGGGCGTTTTTTTATTCACTACGGGGGCAATTTCTCCTTACAGAGAAAATTTACTGATAATAAATATAAAAAATCACCGATGATTCTACCGTACCCGGTCTGACCGTTGTTCCTGTCTGGTAGTAACGGGCGATAAAGGGCAACCAGGTAACCCCCTGTTGCAGGGGATAATAATGCGATTGTCCATCCGGGTGAATATGCTCTCCATTGAACAACAGCTGGATACCGACCCCGCTTGCGGTGCTGCTGCCTTCATCAAGCGCAATCACCGACCTGGCCGCATCGGCAAATCCTGATACGGGATGAAAAGAGATGTCAACCTGCTTTCCTGTTCCGTAGCATTCCCTGAGACTGATGTTGAAGGGCACATCCGAACTGGTGCTGCCGATACCGCGAAAACTTTTCGTTGCAACGGTTCCCATTGAAATGACCGGACTGGCGTCAATGGTGCATCCCCCATTTTCAATGATTACATCGCCTGCGATCTGAATGCTGTACAGCCTGCCAATTGGCTGCCGGGCCTCATTCGCTTCGTCAATATCTATTGATTGTGTTATTGCCCCCGTATTGCCATAGACCAGAGGCAGTGAGGTTCTGACCACATAAAATCTTTCTGTCAATGTTGTGACACCATTTCTTACCAGCCCCCTTCTGACTTTTCCTCCGCCCATGAGCGCACTGGAAAGACAGCTCCATTCACCGGTCCCGGAATTTCTCTGCACCCAGACAAGACCCAGGCCGACCCCTTCCAACGCAAATCCCTTATCCAGAATCGGGCAGGTTTTTCCTTCCGGGGTGGTGAATGTCTCACCCGTTGAGCCCCACACGGCGCCGGAGTCACCCGGTTGCAGATAGGTAGCTACGCTGGAAGCACAAGTTACCTGAATATCCTTTTGCGTCATGCTAACCACCGTACCCGGGGTGCTCTGGGTTGGGACGAAGGCGGTTCCAAGCTCTACGATGTGTGTATCAACCGCCGAGGTACAGTGGCCCGCAGCGGAAACCGGCAGGCAGTGCATCAAAAACAGTAACAGCCCGTAAAAGACAGATGTTGAAATTTTATTCATGACTGACACTCCAGCGTGGCCAGTAACAGACCACTGGATTTTTTGATTTCAGGATTGTTGCTGTCAAATGTGGCGTGGCA
The DNA here is from genome assembly GCF_000590885.1 of Erwinia mallotivora. Lineage (GTDB taxonomy): Bacteria > Pseudomonadota > Gammaproteobacteria > Enterobacterales > Enterobacteriaceae > Erwinia > Erwinia mallotivora. Next base: position 43,872 of record NZ_JFHN01000058.1, on the reverse strand, counting down.
GGATTTCCCGCCAGTTAACACCGCTTCCAGCGTGGTTTTATCGGCCATGCCAGAGATGAATACCTGACCTTTTTCATCGGTGATGCCAGAACTCTCACCGGCGCGAACCAGCGTGCCGAACGGCAACGGGCGACCATGCTGTTTTAATGTCAGGAAGACACGATAGCCCACCAGCGTCTCATAATCAGAAAGGATCAGCGCTTCCCGCACCGGGATAGCACTGCGGGAAGGCGTAATTAAATCAACATTATCGGCTAACGAGGCGGTATCAAGGCTAATCTCATTCTCTTTATAAGGTGTCAGGGAAGGCACGATGGCATAGCCACGACGGTCAGTTGCCACGCCAGACCGGTTGCGTACCCGAACGTTCTCCGCCCCCGGCGCACGGATCAACGCATAGCCACTCCCTTCAGGCAGTTGCTGTGCAAGGGTCACACCATAGGGATGCACCACCAGCGAACCACTTGCCCCCCATGTCAACCGCTCACTCTGACCGTAGAAGTTGCTGTAGCCCGTGTTCAGCGTGGCCCGATCGCCCTGCCAGCTCAACGATAATGCCGAACTGTCGCTGGTCCGGCTCCCTGCCTGGCGTGAGCGGCTTTGCGCCAGTGAGTAGGCCAGATTGTTTTTTTCCAACGTGGTGCCGCTGAGCATCGTTGTCATGCTGCTCAGGCCATTTGTCGAGCGGGTCATGCGATTTTGCTGACGCAATGTCGTATTGGTTGCACCCAGCCATTTACCCACCGGCAGGCTGACACTGAGCGAGGTAATATTGTCCATCCGGTTGCTGTGCCATGAACGGTTCTGACTCTGGCTTAAGCCAACCGAAATCCCGTTGAAAGATTTGCTCCAGTTTCCGGTGACAGAGCGTGAAAGGGGTTTATGGTTTCCCCGGTACTGCTGCTGGTAAGCGGATAAAGAGAGCGACCCCAGATGCCCGATAGTCTGGCTCATGGATACCTGGACTCTGTTTTTGACAGGGTTATTGCTGACGCTCTGAGAAAAATAATTCCGGCTGGCCTCATCAAAACTGTAATATCCACTGGTGGAATACCGGTAGCCGGCAACGGTGAGATCGGTGCCGGTAGTATCAAAATTTTTACTGTAGCGCAGACGCAATGATTGTCCTTGTGTCTGGTGATGGTCAGCAAAGCGGGTCACAGCATGGGTGACATCCAGTGAAACACCCCCCATCTGGCCGAAGCCCTGCCCCACGCCCAGCATCCCACTGTGATACTGCCCGGCCAGGATAGTCCCGCCATAGATGGAGGTGTCGCTAAGCACGCCATGCAGAATTTCACCCTGCCAGAAAGGCTGTCTTCTGGCGGCAAGATACGCTGATTTGAAGCCATATTCTCCCAGGGTGGTGGAAAATCGCGTGACGCCTTTACGCAGCGAAACCGGCGGGGAAGCGAATGCCTGAGTGTATTCTCTGGTGGTACCATCCTGTTCATGGACCTGTATTTGCAGGTCGCCAGAGCTTGAGGTGGCGTACAAATCGTTGATCACAAAGCTGCCAGGAGAGACCCAGGTTTGATAAAGCAGATTACCATTCTGCCGCACTTCAACCCTTGCATTGGTCAGCGCGATACCTCTGATCTCAGGTGCATATCCCCGCATACTGTCGGGTCGCATTTCATCCTGAGAGGCCAAAGAAATTCCGCGAAAATTCAGACTATCGAAAACCAGCCCGGGGGTGGTGACCTCGCCCGCTGTCAGGCGCGATTGCAGCCCGGGTATGTCACGCTCGATCCAGGTTTGCATGCTGTTCCAGGATGTCCCGGTGATATTACTTCGCGCCAGATAGCCGTAATTACGCACGCGCCAGGCACCAAGGTTGATGCCATTACGCAGATTCAGATATTGCGTACTGGTGGGTCCAGTCCCTGCCTGACGATATTTGGTTTCCGAGCCAGTCAAACTCAAGGACGAAAACAGCATCGGCAAACCATTTTCCCACCGTGATGACGGAATATAGCCCCGATAGCTGTTGTTCATCAGTGCCTGCGGTACGGTAATGGTTAAGCGTTGCTGTTCAAAATCGAACGATTCGCTAAAATCCGGGATGTAATCATGAATATTTTTAATCGGCGTGTCTTCCGAAAAAGCGGACAGTGCCGGAATGCCTGCCATTTTTACCCCCCACTGTTTCAGCAACATGGGGTTAATTACGACACAAAGGTGATTCTCACAGGCAAAAAAATTGAGCTTTTGCCGGCCAACATTTTTTTCGTTTACCATCACGTCAACATTATATTCTCCGGCTAACTGGACATCCACTTTTGCCAGTCTTGACAGATCTATCTCTGCACGTTGTTGTTTATCAAGTCTGAGTGATTGCGTATTAAAATATAACTCGGCCCTGGCAGGTTGCGAGTAATTCAATATAAAAATGCAAGCCGGTATGGCGATGTAATACACCGACTGCCATTTATGCAATCTCTTTACGTTAAACAAGGTTATTTACCCGTCAGAGGTTAATATTTTTTTTCGGGCTGATACCACCATAATCATCAATGATACTGAAACTGATCGCGCTCGGATTTTTTACAGACGTTTCAATTCTTTTTGTCGCAAATGGCATTACCAGACCCGGCTTATCGATGTTTTCACCATTAATATTCATTCTGGTCAGCGTCACCACATAGGGTGTGGGATTAGTAACGGTAATAAAACCGGATCCTTTGGAAACTTGCTGTTGACTCCACGCATTTCCGGCAGCCTTTGCGGTCAGTCCTTTTGGACGATAGATCAGCTTAATGATATTTTGCGTCGAGACTGTCATGCGGGCAGGATTAGCCTGTTTCTCGACGGCAGGTATGGCACGCACATTAAGCAACCAGACACTTTCTTTGTCTTGAGGTAACGGCTGGGCCACGTCGGACACATTAACCACGCGCACGGCGGTGACTTTATTTTGCAAAAGTTTAAAAACAGGAGGGGTGGTGATAAAGGGAATATTTTCTGACTTTCCATCCAGATCGGATACCCAGGACTGAATCAGATAAGGAACTTTTTCTGAGCCATTTGATAATGGAACGGTGGCTTCTTTGGCACCCTCTGAGTAGATAAGACGCGTTGCTCCCAGCGTCAGTCCGGAAGCATGGCAACAAAATGAACTCAGTAACAGTGCTGTGCAAATCGCTGGTTCAGGGTTGAAAAATTTCATAATTTGATCACCAGTTAACTGCCCCATGACCGGGCCATGAGGCATTGGATCAGGATTCAGTGTAATTAATCGTGAATGTCACATCACTATCAATGGAACCGGTGACCGGAGCCGTTCCACTGGCTCTGACCAGATAAGCTCTGAAAGCCGCCGTAGCGGAAGGGATAGGATCGCTGCCTTCCGCCACGTTAAGGGCATTGAGGCCTGAGTTTGCGGCAGCTATGCCCGGACGATAAATTGTCGTAGGTGCCGCAGCATCTTCAATACGAATACCCACTCCGGCAACTGGAGTAGCAAAAAGATTCCCCCCCGTGGCCGCAACAGATTCCCCATTAAATGTAATGGTCGGTGCTGATGAAACGGCACAGTCTGTTAACGCAATAGCGAAGGGAACCGGGCTGGTCGCATTATTTACAGCAGAAAGCGTTTTGCTACTTACCACACCAAAATCAACGGTACCGTAATGCCCCGAAGTTCCGGCCACTGAATCAACCGAACAGGCTGCTGCTGAAATAGTACCAGTAAAATGAATAGTACCGTCATCATTAGCACTTGATAAACAACTAAACCCTGTTCCGGCAAGCAGAATAAGGGGACTTAATATCTTCTTGTTAAGCATATTTGCATCCATATTAATATTGATTAAATATTTTCCACACAACGGAGAGCAGTCTACAAAATAATTTCAGGACAAAAAAGATGCAATGTAAACAGCAGCAAAACGATTATAATATATAAAACACAAACCGGCTCATCTTAATAATTTAACAATTACCTTCCATCAAAACAAAAACCCCAATAACATATCACTACAGGTTAGGGTGAAAATGAAAATAACGCATTAAATCACGCTCACAAAATTAACATCAAAGTCATTCTTTAAAGATTAATCTGGCCGCATTTATAATCCATTTAAAAACAGAGAATATAATGACTGAAATAATATAAAAGCACCATTATTTAACAGGCATTACGCCTTTTAAATAAAGTTAAATTATGAGAAGTGGGAAGGCAGCGATATTAAAAAATTATTATGGCAGGTTTTCTCTGAGCGAGGGAGGCATGAGTATCGCACGGATCCAAATTCATACCTCCCCCAGTAGCAGTATCAAAGAGATGCTGCTTGTTTTAACATGTGGCGCATCAGCTTCGTACTTTGCGATAAATCCACAACACGACGATGGCACCAATTACCGCGACCACAAAGCTTCCGAAGTTAAAGCCGTCTACCCGGCCAAAGCCAAAGAAAGTACTGATCCAGCCGCCAACCACCGCACCGACAATACCCAGCACGACCGTGATAATGAAACCACCGCCATCGCGCCCCGGCATGATCCACTTAGCGATAATCCCGGCAATCAAACCGAAGATGATCCATGACAAAATACCCATTTACTACTCCTTTGCTTTGATTGTTAACACGTCTTAAGTATATGCGAGGATTCTAACTCTGTGATTTAAATCCAAACTTTTTTCAAAGCGTGCTAAAGGCTGCTTTTGCTGTGCCGATAATCTGACATATCCCCGCAGACAGCGTGTTTTGACATTCATCCGGAGTGGAATGTGAAAGAGGAAGACAAAGATCAGTATCTGAAACACGGTCCGCTGGCCGTACTGGCCGTGCTGAAAAGCCTGCTTAAAAATCAGACGCCAGTTCTGGTTGCGCATGACAGGGGGCAATTTATCTCAAAGCTGCTGTCAGCCGATCGCGAGCGGGTGGTGATTGATTATGGCAGTAACGATTACGATAACCAGCTGGTGCAGGAAGCAGACTGCCTGCAACTGTGGGCGGAGACACAGGGTGCCAGGGTGGAGTTTTCGCTCAGCACGCCTGAGGCAGGCAATCATGACGGACTGCCCGCTTTTTTCTCCTCCCTGCCAGACAAGCTGTGGTTGATTCAGCGCCGGGAATTTTTCCGCGTTAACGCGCCCCTCGATCCCATTTTTTATTGTTACGTGCAGTGGCCGGATGGCTCGGGCGAAGGAAGAATGCGTCTCCAGGATCTCTCACTTGGCGGCATTGCCGCACTGGGTGATACCCCCCTGCCGCCGGAGCTGAAAGAGGGGCAGGAGTTCAGAAAGTTACGCGTGGAGCTGGGAGAATATGGCCGCTTTGAAGTGGATGCGCAACTTATCCATACCGGCAAACACAGTGTGGTGAGCGCTAAAAATGAAACCGTGGTCACGCCGCGACTCAGTTTTCGCTTTATTCACCTGAACGTCGCGCAGGAGCGTGATTTGCAACAGGTGATTTTCCTTCTCGAGCGGCTGGCACGTGATAAAGCGACCCGTTTTTTGTAAGTCACAGTCGCTGTCTGTCCCTGATAGCGGAATATAACAGCAGCCCGGGTCTGTGCTGGAGAAATTCATTCAGGGCTGGCGGCAGATTCACCCTGCCGCTGGCAACCTTCAGATAGTGCGGTACGCGGTGGTCACTTTCCACAGATAGCGTGGGGCCTGGGCCGCCGGGTGCTTATTTTGTACATGTCGGTAAAACTCCTCAGGGCTCATCGCGTTGATCATCGCGATGGCGCGATCCCGGTCAGAGGAGAAGGTTCTCAGCAAAGCGCCGGCACCGTTGGCGTAGGAGACAATGGTGGCATAACGCAGGGTTTCCTGATTGCGGATACCGGCAAGAGAACGATCCTGCAAGATTTTCAGATATGCCGTACCTATATCGATATTTTTAACCGGATCGCGAAGTTCAGAACTGCTCGGCTGACCACGCCGCCCCTGCGCCCGGTAGACTTCGCGTCCTGCCGTGGCGGCTTTAATCTGCATCAATCCAATGGCATTCGACTTACTGACTACCGTTGGATTGCCGCCCGATTCCACCGAAATGATGGCGTCAATCAGTTTCTGGTCAACACCATAGTTGTGGGCTGCGTCACCGGTAAATAATGACCAGGCCTGGGCAACTTTTTCGGGTGGCGCTTTGGTTAAGGGTGTCTGCTGTTGTTGAGTAATTATCTGCTTATGTGGCTCACTGGCACATCCCGCCAGTATCAGAACTGCCACCACCGCAACGCTCTTCACGCTTCTCACGCTATATTCTTCCTCTGAGATTTTGCCTCGCACTTCATCTTAACGACTGTTTGACTGAAGAAAATTACCTCCACTCTTAATTTTAAGGGTGATGCAGATGACTTCATTTCGACTTTTCGTCATTATCACCCTGTTCGGTTTGCCAGAATGATAAGACAATCTATCGCCACTGGATAAAAATCAGGCAAATGATAAAAAAAGCGCTCGCTTTTTGCCACTACGTCATCAAAATTGTTAAAAAACCGTCATCCCGCGCGGAAAAAAAAGGTAAAAACATCCATTATGTCCGTCATTCCCCGCACTTTTCATCTGATTGCACCTTCTGGTTATTGCCAGAATCAGCAGGCTGCCTCTCTTGCCGTGCAAAGGCTCAGGGCTCAGGGCCATCACGTGGTCAACACCGGGGTGACAGGCCGCCGGGAACAACGCTTTGCCGGCAGCGATCGCCAACGGCTGGCGGATATGCATCAGTTGATTGATCCTGACTGTCAGCCGGATATTGTGCTGGCTGTACGCGGAGGCTATGGCGCAACCCGTCTGCTACCGAATTTCAACGCGGCCGCCCTCGCCGCCCGTCTGGCAAAACACCCGATGGCGATTTGCGGTCACAGCGACTTCACCGTACTGCAAATGGCCTTGCTCCAACACCAGGCCATTACCTTCAGTGGGCCAATGTTGGCCGGTAATTTTGGTGCGGAAAGTTTGTCTGATTTCACTATGGAGCACTTCTGGCGGGCGATGAGCATGCCAGAGTTAGTCCTGTCCTGGCCCACGACATCACAGCAGACGCTCAATTGTACCGGGACGGTCTGGGGCGGAAATCTGGCAATGCTGTCTTCGCTGTCAGGTACGCCCTGGCTGCCCGAAATTAATGGCGGAATTCTGGTAATTGAAGACGTCAATGAACATCCGTTTCGCGTTGAACGAATGCTGTTACAGCTGGCTCAAAGCGGGATCCTGGCACGGCAGCAGGCCATTATCACCGGAAGTTTTACCGGCAGCACGCTGACTGATTATGACGACGGTTACGATTTTGCCAGTGTCTGGTCATTGATCCAGCAGATAACCGGTCTGCCGGTGATTACCGACCTGGAATTTGGCCATCACTGGCGCACCGTCACCCTACCACTTGGCGCACAGGGACATTTGCAGGTCAGAGAGGGCATCAGCACCCTGACGTTGACCGGGCATCCAACGCTGCAATAAGATTTCGACGCCGTTTGCCCGACAACCGGTGCGCTATGACGATGGTTGCCTTACGAGGTCACCCTGCCCGAGGCATCGGTATGTGGCAGCGTGACCGTACTGTTTTCATGTCCGGCACTGCGGTTACACCGCACCAGTTTCTGACCGCCGCTGTATGAAAACCAGGTTTGTTGATTCGACTCATTCACCATCATCTGATCGCCATTACGAAACAGTGTGATCGCCACTTTCATCCCGTCACTGGTTTGCGATTGTTGATTACCCTCTGCAATCTGAAAATTGTCTCCGGCCCACATCATAGTGGTGAGACCAAACTGGGCGTTGGTAATGGTCATGCCGGGACGGCCGGGACAGGTAATCTGATACTCAGTATTAATGACAGGGGGTGTGGCTGATGATCCGCAGGCGGAAAAAGCAATACCGGCCAGCAGGGCTCCGGCAACGACGGTGGGCAACATGGACAGGTCTCTCCAGGCTTTCTCTTTGATAAGATTAATAATCCATTTCGGACAGATCCTGCCCCCTGTCACCCGGTTGATACAATCAGACTTCACCTGGAATGTCAGTTTTCCAGGTCAGTCATCTCTTTAATGTCGCCCTGACTGACCGCCTGCTGTTTGCCATTTTCATCGGTATAAATCACCATGCCGGCCGCTTTATCCTTATGTGGTTTCCCCTGAACGACAACACTGCTGCCGTCTTTCATATGCATCATATGGTTATCGGAACAACCCGCCAGTAAAGCGCCTGATGCTGTTACCAATAAAATAATCAATTTGCGTTTCATAAAGCTTCTCTTAGTTATCAGTTCACTATGCAGTGTAGCTCAACAAAAAATGATTGAAGATCATTATAAATAACTGTATTTTCATCCAGTATTTTCTACAGGACTAAGATATGTTTGTTGAGCTGATTTACGATAAACGCAACGTTGCCGGTTTACCGGGCGCAGAGCAGATGATCCACAATGAACTGGAGAAACGCATCAGGCGGGTGTTTCCGGATGCCGAGGTGAAAGTAAAACCGATGCAGGCAAACAGTGTTAAAACCGATGCCAGTAAAAGTGACAAGTCGGTAATGCTACGTCTGATTGAAGAGATGTTTGAAGAAGCTGACCAGTGGCTGGTGGCAGAACCGTTCTGAACTGTATTTTTCTTTTTACAGCTGCTTTTTCAGAAAATGCACCCTGTACATTGCATTTCAGCACCAACATGCCAGGCTTATCGAACTATTTTCCCTGGTGTTGGCCCGTGATATATCTGTGCGGGCATTTTTTTCCACGGAAATCATCACAAACTATATGGGTATATTGTTGTTGCCCGATGGTTTTGCGCAATCTTCACTCAAGCCTTCTGCTGGTCAGCTTAATAATTGCAACGCTGTCTGAACCGCTCGCTTCCTGAAAACACTGCGCCGGTTTTGCGCTAAAGGTTATGCCCAACGATTAACAGATGCTGTGCAAAAGAAAGCCAACGCGTTTCAGTCCTTAACCCTGTCGGTGTGACTTTTCGCTGATCTCAGCTGACAGCAGTTCATAAACTGTGGTTGCGTGGGCAGAACTGTCTCGCAACAGTTGAATCGCCTCTTCCAGGCTATGTGGGGTTATCTGACCGATGATGCGCCACCCTAAAGCAATATTTTTTGCTTCTTCCAGACGACCGGGCTGTTGATGTGCTGGCACGACTTCTGACACGGAATTCTCCTGATTTGTGTTATGGACCTATTCTACGGACCAACCGACCGGCATCTCAACCCCGATCGCCACTGGTCATTAAAGTTTGATGTTTTAATCCTGTTTGACTCAATAACCGCCACTTATACAACATAATCAGCCAGATTTTCGCGCAGTACAGATTAATACTATAAGACAAGGCGTTACCTTACCTTTTTACCCTGTGCAGCTGTACTTAATTCGTTAAAAAATCACTGATTTTCCTGTAACAGAATAAATCTGCGTGACTATTTCCGTCAGTAATCGTTGGAATTTTATTCGCATCACGCCAGAAAAAACCGCCCTCGAGGGGCGGTATAAGATGCACAATATTAATCAATTGTAATAAGGGAATTTGCGATCGGAACCGTTAACGTTAAGAGTGATATACCCCGAAGGAGCGCTACCCGCAGGCGGCGTAGCCTCTGAGGTTGCCAGCGTCACCACACCCTTTTCATTGGCTCCCATCCCGGCAAGACCATTATGAAAACTTAACCGGGCGTTCGGACTCACCGTTCCCACGGTGGTTTCATCCGTCACTTCGGTCAGATCCGGGGTAAACAAAGAGCAGTTTCCCGACTCAAAGCGAGTTGGTCCGGTTGACCTCAGGTTAAACATCGTGTCCCCGCTTCCGGCTTTCAGTTTGACCCACACCTCAACGATATCCGAATAACTCGGTTTGTATTTCACATCAAGAATCGCTGTCAGGCCACGGTGAAACATATCTGCGGCGACACTGCTGGCGCACCGTTGCAGGTTAAGCCAGGTTACGCCGGAAGATACCGCCTGTAACGGGTTGGCGGCGATGCCGGATGGCGCAGCCGTCGACAACTTGCTGATCATCTCCACCGTCCACTGCTGGTTGGCTTTGGGAAAGGTAAATTTACCCAGGCGATACCATTTATCGACTGCGGAGGTGTTACTCATTTTGAAACCGCTGTACCAGCCTGCTTTCAACGATCCCGTCATCACCGTGCCGAAATTCTCATCACGCCGCCAGCCTCGTTCATAAGCTGAGAGCCAGCACCCGGTAGTGGAGTCATTCGTCACTGAAGATCCGGACTGAAGATTGAGCTGACGGATCAATGCGCGGCTGTCATTCATACACAGGGCATTATCACAATCCTCGACGCTGAGTGCGTCAACCACCCACTGCCCATTACTCAGGTCGCCAGGAAAGCGGGTGTGCTCTATCCAGACATTACGGATAACGCCCTGGGTGAGGCGCGGCATCATCAGCGTGGCATCACCATAACCGTACTGGAAGTTGGCATTTGACAACTCTATTGCCGTGCAGTGGTCCCAGACACCATTTGGCGAGTTGGACCAGCTAACATCAATCACCCGCGCATAGGTGTTCTGGGTGTAGATCTGGTCGAAATGCGTATCCAGCGTGTCCAGTAATTTAATTACCGTACCGCCGTTATATTGCGCCCGAAAACAACATATTCTGACAAACTCGCCTTCCGTGGTGATGTTTTCAAAAAAAGGCTGAACGTTGGACAACATACCGGCGGTAATTGCGCCTGTATTACTGGTGGTATCTGCCGTGGCCTGCCCGTTCCAGGCAATCCCCCGGATCATGCTGCGCCGGGCGTTGACTTTAAACACCGTATTCGCTGACTTATCAGAAATAATGGTGGTACGGGGCGACACACCATAAGGACAGTCATCGCCATAAATCGCAAAACAGGGAATTTCACTGGCGCTGAGGTCTATCGGTGAAATGAGGAATTTTCCTGCCGGAAAACGCACGCCGATATTTTTAACGTTACTGTCATAGCTCTGTGACCAGCTCAGCATCCGTTTAAAGGCATCAGCATCATCGGTGACACCATCGCCTCTGGCGCCAAAGTGATAAAGATTAACCTCCTCTGTATCATTGACGATTCGCTTCCAGTAAAAGCTACTGCCCTTCGCCAGCGTACCTCCATCATCACTTAAGGTGGTGGTGCCGGTAAAACCAACGAAATCGCCTCCGCCATGAAAGCTGGAATCTTTATCGTAATAACGTTTGAGGGCGGCGATATCCCCCGCTTTAGCTGGTGCTGTGGTTCTCAGATCGGCAAAGCAATTTACTTCAATCATAACAACCTCCGGATGAATAGCAGGTGAAGCAGTTGCCCGGACGGGCGGTTATCACAACGCGTCAGCGTGACGTGGTGAAGGTAAAACATGTTGACAGGATCCCGGCCCCCCGTTTTCATCAGGTTTTCCACACGGGAAAGACCCGTTTTTTCAGCGCGGCCGACGATCGGGCAAAGGATCTGTTCAGGTATTTTGATCGAGCTTTTGTCGCTGTTCCGCCAGCGAGTTTTGTCGGACAAACTGTGCTATCACGGCCATTGCGACCATAAATGCGCCAATCATGCCGAGGTAATTTTGCGGAATTATCGACTTCACTTCCGGGGGCAGTTGCTGCCATGCCCGCATCGCTGCATCGGGAAATGACTGCACCCAGGCACTGAGCGCCGATCCCAGCGAAGCCAGCCAGACGGACCAGGTTCTGAACAGTTAATTTGCGTGATGCACAAATTCAATTCGACTGTGGCGGCTGATCAGCATCAGTAGCACAATCGCCAGCAGGATCGAGCAGAGATAGAGGGCAAATTTCATAATAACCCCCGGTAGCTGTCCCAGTTTCCGTCACGCATTACCGCAGCATGGCGTGCTGCTCTGGCTGGCGTCTGCTTTGCCCACAGGCTGTTAAGCATATTGTCTGCCGCCGATGAAAAGTCCCCCTTCGTCACCGCTGCCAGCATTTGACGAAATGCGCAAAGACCTGTCACCCCAAGCTGGTATGCCATGCTGTAGAGAATGTCGGTGCGGGGCTGATTACACTGGCTTAACGCCTGAGCCAGCTGCGGTTGCTGCTTCATGTCATAAATTTTGCTCATGACCAGATTCTGCATCCACAGCTCCCCCACTACGATGGGGACCCTGAAAATGTAACTGGTCAGCGGCGCACCTTTCGGGCCGATTTTGATGCCGCATCCCACGGTGGGATATCCCTGAGTGTCGATAAAAGGGACATCGCGATAACCTTCTTCATATTTCAATAATGCAACGATCTGACTCATAGCTATTTCTCCACTCACCCACGGTTAAAGCATCAGCAGAAGCTACCTGATGCCAGGAACATGGCAGCCCAGGGCGGTCATGTGATGAGAATCAACAGCACGTAACAGCAAAAAATGCGTATACTCAGACAGCTGTCCCATTGTGCTGAGAGGCCTGAACACCAGCACAACACCAGGGGACAGGAACAGGAGTAACATTTAATGCGTATTACGCATATTAGTAACCGAATTGCATTCCTGCAAGTTACTTTGCGTATTGCGCATAAAAAAGGTGAATTAATCCGATGAAACCTGGAGAACGTATCAGGGAGCTTCGTAAAGCGAAGCACCTGACCTTGCATGATCTTGCATTACTGGTAGAGAGTGATGTCGGTAACCTTTCCCGACTTGAACGTGGCCGACAGGGTTACAGCGATAACCTGTTGCAAAAAATTGCTGACGCTCTCGCCGTCCCCATTTCTGAGCTATTCTCATCAGGAGAGCTTAACAGTACTGGCTATTTATACAGTACTGATTCATCAACCGGAATGGGGAGAGATGATGTGTATCGAGTTGACTTTCTTGATGTTTCAGCCAGCGCAGGCCAGGGTTCTCAAGCCCGTGAAATGGTTCAGGTCATCCGCTCCATTGAATACGTGCGTAAAGAAGCCAGCCTTATCTTTGGCAATAAACCTGAAGGCAGCGTTAAATTAATTAACGTTCGCGGCGACAGCATGGAAGGCACTATCGAGCCAGGAGATTTGATTTTTGTTGACGTCAGCGTGTCGTTTTTCGACGGCGATGGTATTTATGTTTTCGATTTCAACGGCGATATGTTTGTAAAAAGACTGCAAAAAGTGAAATCGGAACTGCTGGTCATCTCAGATAATCCCCGTTACAAGGAGTGGTCTATCTCCGGGGATGAGCTGACCATGCTACACGTCGCTGGCAGAGTAATGCTCAGCCAGTCCCAACAGTTTCGCCGCCACGGCTAATGGAAAAGTGACATTTTACAGCCAGACACCTGATGGCAGAATGCAACTTTGCGGGAAATTTTAATATCGTGACCGGCAGCAATTTAATTTTTTTGCTGTCACGGTCGATGTTTAAACTTGTGACACCATTAAAGCCCGGTCCTGATATGCTAACTTAAGAGGGACGTTAATGCGTCGAAAGATAGTCTACTCATTAATTTTTATATTTCTGGCTGGCATCTTTGTCATGGCGGTGACTTCAGTCCCACTGTTAATCGAAATAGAGAATTTTATCTACCGCGTTGCATTGTTCATTCTGCAACATCGGGGGCTTTGATCAGGCTGATACCCGCCCTGCAAGCCTGCAACTTCCCGGCATATAACATGAATCCGCTTAATGCCCGCGACTGATGGAAATGCCAACATGATTAAGAATTATGCATGTGGATAACCGGGTCGTACAGGCCCGGATTGCTCACTGAAATCTCGGCTGTCCGGTACAGGGCAAGAAGATTATTATCAGTGGTAATGTATGGTGCTGTTTACCCATATAGTCATACTTAAAGCCGCTGTCTCAATCAGAGACGTCCGGGCAAAGGTTCTGCTACGTTTTTCATTGTTTTTGATGCCTCAGAAGTGAGGTATCTCCAGAGCAGGTTAAGACGACTTTATTCTCATTCCCTGCTGGCAGATTCCTCCTCCCACTGTCACTCCCCAGGGCGCGCTTGTTAAAATCGCAATTGCATCTTTACTCGTTTTTCACTTACTGGGCTCTATCTGACATCTCACCATAACATCTATTCATTCATACCAATATTCAGATAAAAAATATTTACAGCTGAGACTTATTTGATAAAAAGAAAAAGCCATTTTTATACTTTATTAATAATCAGTGGTTTTATTTTCTTTAAAGGCCAAAAATAAATCAATATAGCCTTTAGGATATTTATTAATTATACTAAATCTGTTTAGCATTCATTGAAAACAAAAAATATGAAATGTTTTATATTATCAATAACGATTTATAAATTGACAGACATGGAATCCCCTGTATCAATAAGAGTAAGGTCAGCTTAAAAATGAACAATAAAGAAGTTACGGTAGCCGTTGTCATTGCTTACTATAATGGCTCCCGGTGGATCGAAAGGGCAATTGTGAGTGCTGTGAACCAATCTTTTCCGGCAAAGGAAATAATTGTAGTTAACGATGGTTCTAAAGAGGAAGAAAGAGATGCCCTTTATGCCCTTCAGCAAACGTATAACTTCACTATTATAGACAAAGAAAATGGTGGCCAGGGTTCAGCCAGAAATTCAGGTGTCCGCTCTTCAACTTCAGATTTTATCTGTTTCCTTGATCAGGATGATTTCTATATTGATAAGCATATTGAAATTTTAGTTAATGCCATGCCCACTGATGACTCCCGCTTCGGTTATGCCTATGGCGATTGCATGGAAGCTGATGGCGATGGGAACATACTCTTTACCTCCATGGTAAAACGTCACTCCAGCCACCCTAAGTCTGATATCTTCAATCTGATTGGCAATGACATGTTTGTTCTGCCTTCGGCTACATTAGTCAGTAAAAAAGCCTTTATGGACATTGGTGGATTTGATGAGCAGTTTACCGGTTATGAAGATGACGACCTGTTCATGCGCTTTTTCAGGTCAGGCTACAGCAATTATTTTGTTGATACCCCGGTTTACGTCTGGTGCATAAACTATAACAGCACCTCATATTCAATAAAAATGAGCAGAAGCAGATTCAGGTATTTTAAGAAGCTGTGTTCAACTTTTGAAGATGATTACGTGCGGGGCAGGTTTTATTTTCGCGACTTAATGATCCCACGGTTCGGTCCATCATTTATGCATGACATTATCAAGATATCAAAAAGTAATCGTGAAGACAGAAAAGAAGTTAACGCGATATTCAATGAATACAAAGAAATTGTGTGGAAAAACAAATATTCCCCTGTAACATACAAAATCAAACTTTCCATTATATGTAAACTTCTGCCGGTACTGCCACTTATCGTACTTAAGGCAGCCTATAAATTTACTAAACATCCTTTAACCAGAGGAACGTTTAAAAAATTAAGAAGAATTTTTTAACTACCTGGAGAATGAATCTGTAACGTAACACTCTGTCTTTCAATAAAAAACTCTGATTGTAAAATAAAAATCAGTTCTGCCGGGTGAAGTTAGAACGTGATACAGACAGTCAAAACCCGATGCGCAATACCCGGGCCCTTATTTCCTGCAATATATTATCTGTTGATGCAGAAAATTGATCATCTTTATACTTAATATCCGTACAAATATTTCATCGCACCCTTTATAAACGGGTGAAATGGCAGCAGGAATGCTGTCCTGATAACTCACCTGGTGGCGCTGAACTACGGCTGATTTATTTACCCCCTGGAAAACCACAAAAATAAAGCCAACACAATCTGAACAATTATGTTGGCTTTGTATAACTCAAATCCGCTTACATATGCTTGATCATCGCTTCGCCAAACTCTGAAGATTTCAGCAGCTTAGCACCGTCCATCAGACGTTCGAAGTCATAAGTCACGGTCTTCGCGGCAATCGCGCCTTCCATGCCTTTAACAATCAGGTCAGCGGCTTCGAACCACTCCATGTGACGCAGCATCATCTCAGCAGAAAGAATGACCGAACCCGGATTCACCTTGTCCTGGCCTGCATATTTTGGTGCTGTACCGTGCGTTGCTTCGAACAGCGCACACTCGTCACCAATATTTGCGCCAGGCGCAATACCGATACCGCCAACCTGTGCTGCCAGCGCATCAGAAATGTAGTCACCGTTCAGGTTCATACAGGCAATCACATCATACTCGGCAGGACGCAGCAGGATCTGTTGCAGGAATGCATCAGCGATAACATCTTTGATGACAATCTCTTTGCCGTTGTTTGGATTCTTAATCTTCATCCAGGGGCCGCCATCAATCAGCTCACCACCAAACTCTTCTTTCGCCAGCTGGTAACCCCAGTCTTTGAAAGCGCCTTCGGTGAACTTCATAATGTTGCCTTTGTGGACCAGGGTGACGGAGTCACGATCGTTGGTAATCGCGTATTCAATCGCCGCGCGGACCAGACGCTTAGTACCCGCCTCAGAGCAAGGCTTGACGCCAATACCACACTGCTCAGGGAAGCGAATTTTCTTCACACCCATTTCATCACGCAGGAATTTGATTACCTTGTCTGCCTCAGCAGAACCAGCTTTCCATTCAATACCCGCATAAATATCTTCAGAGTTTTCACGGAAGATAACCATGTCGGTCTCTTCCGGACGTTTTACCGGGCTTGGTGTGCCAGTGTAGTAACGAACCGGGCGCAGACAAATATAGAGATCAAGCTGCTGACGCAGCGCCACGTTCAGCGAACGAATACCGCCACCAACCGGCGTGGTCAGCGGGCCTTTAATGGCCACGCGATATTCTTTAATCAGATCGAGGGTTTCTTGTGGCAGCCAGACGTCCTGGCCGTAAAGCTCTACCGATTTCTCACCGGTGTAAATTTCCATCCAGGAAATTTTACGCTCACCGTTATAAGCTTTCTTCACAGCGGCATCGACGACTTTAATCATCACTGGAGAAACGTCCACACCAATCCCGTCACCTTCAATAAATGGAATGATCGGGTTGTTGGGTACGTTGAGCTTGCCCTTTTCCAGGGTGATTTTCTGACCTTCCGCCGGAACAACTACTTTGCTTTCCATTAACCTCTCCTTCGAGCGCTTTATTTGTTAATGATTTGTAAGATGCGGGACAATACTACTGCAATATTCAGCCCGCGCCAATCATCACCGGTTTGCGTTATAATGCGCTTATTGTTAACAAGTGCAAATAACATGCTTAAATCTTCCCTTAAGAATCACCGCGTTAAACGATTCAGCTCATCAGCTTCCCCTCAGGCTGCGAAAAGCGGGCCACGTCGGGTTATTGCTTTTAACAAACCTTTTGACGTGCTGCCCCAGTTCAGCGATGAAGCCGGACGACGCACGCTAAAGAATTTTATTCCGCTGCCGGGCGTTTATGCTGCCGGACGCCTTGACCGTGACAGCGAAGGGTTGATGGTGCTGACTAATGACGGGGCCTTGCAGGCTACCCTGACTCAGCCCGGCAAAAAGACGGGTAAAATCTATTACGTTCAGGTGGAAGGCGAGCCCTCAGAAGAAGACATCCAGCCATTGCGTCAGGGCGTTATTCTTAAAGATGGCCCTACCCTTCCTGCTGATGTCGAACGGGTAGACCAGCCACACTGGCTGTGGCCGCGCAATCCTCCTATACGCGAGCGCAAAGCGATTCCGGTCAGCTGGCTGAAAATCACGCTCTGTGAAGGCCGCAATCGTCAGGTCAGGCGGATGACCGCTCATATCGGTTTTCCTACCCTGCGCCTTATCCGCTTTGCGGTAGGCAACGTCATGTTGCAGGATTTATCGCCGGGAGAGTGGCGAGATATTACCGCCGAATTTCCCCGTTAAGCCATTACTGGCAACAAGGAGTCAGAGACATGTTTAAACCGCACGTCACCGTAGCAACCGTGGTACAGGCTGAGGGGCATTTTCTGGTGGTGGAGGAGATGGTTCGTGGCCGCGCCACCTGGAACCAGCCTGCCGGTCATCTGGAAGCCAACGAAACCCTGTTGCAGGCCGCTGCACGTGAGCTTTATGAAGAAACGGGTCTTGAAGCCGTACCTCAGGCTTTTTTACGTCTTCATCAATGGATCGCGCCGGATAACACGCCGTTTCTGCGTTTTCTGTTCGCGCTGGATTTACCAAAAATGCTGCCAACCTGGCCGCAGGACCGTGATATTGACCGCTGCTGGTGGCTGCCAGCGGATGAGATCTTCAGTGCCAGAAAACTCCGTTCGCCGCTGGTGGCGGAAAGCCTGCGGATTTACCAGCAGGGTCAGCGCTATCCTCTGGAGGTGCTGAGCGCTTTTCAGTGGCCTTTTAGCGAGGATGCGCCCGCGCCAGACGCATGGTAGACTACGCCGCAATTTTAAAGGGCGGCCAGCCATTCAAAGTCAGGTGTTTCTCATGTCATCAAGTCAGAAAAAAGTGATCGTCGGCATGTCCGGCGGCGTCGACTCTTCCGTTTCCGCCTGGTTACTGCAACAGCAGGGCTATCAGGTGGAAGGCCTGTTTATGAAAAACTGGGAAGAGGATGACGGTGAGGAATACTGTACGGCGGCGGAAGATCTGGCCGATGCGCAGGCCGTCTGCGACAAGCTGGGAATCGAGCTGCACACGGTCAATTTTGCGGCAGAATACTGGGATAACGTGTTTGAACATTTCCTGGCAGAATACAAAGCGGGCCGCACCCCTAATCCCGATATCCTGTGCAATAAAGAGATCAAATTCAAAGCCTTTCTGGAATTTGCCGCCGAGGATCTGAACGCCGACTTTATTGCTACCGGCCACTATGTTCGTCGTCAGGATATCGACGGCAAAAGTCGTCTGTTACGCGGCCTGGATGACAATAAAGATCAAAGCTATTTCCTTTACACTCTCGGTCATCAGCAGATTGCCCGCAGCCTGTTTCCGGTGGGCGAACTGGCAAAACCAGAAGTTCGTCGTCTTGCGGAGCAGCTGGAACTGGTCACCGCAAAGAAAAAAGACTCCACCGGTATCTGTTTTATTGGTGAGCGTAAATTTCGCGATTTCCTCGGGCGCTATCTGCCCGCCCAGCCTGGCATCATCGTCAGCGTCGACGGCGATGTTGTTGGTGAACATCAGGGGCTGATGTATCACACGCTGGGCCAACGTAAGGGCCTCGGTATCGGTGGTACCCGTGAGGGAAGTGAAGATCCCTGGTATGTGGTGGACAAAGACGTGGCAAACAACCGGCTGGTAGTGGCGCAGGGGCATGACCATCCGCGCCTGATGTCATCCGGCTTGATTGCACAACAACTGCACTGGGTGGATCGTGCTCCTCTGACCGCTGAACTGCGTTGCTCGGTGAAAACCCGCTATCGT
This sequence comes from Erwinia mallotivora, assembly GCF_000590885.1. Taxonomy (GTDB): domain Bacteria; phylum Pseudomonadota; class Gammaproteobacteria; order Enterobacterales; family Enterobacteriaceae; genus Erwinia; species Erwinia mallotivora. The sequence continues at coordinate 24,711 of NZ_JFHN01000058.1, read as the reverse complement.
CAGAGCGATATTCCCTGCACCCTCGTCCCACTGGGCGAAGATCGTCTGGACGTTCGTTTTGATGAGCCGGTCGCTGCGGTCACTCCGGGCCAGTCCGCCGTTTTCTATCTGGGTGAGGTCTGCCTGGGGGGCGGTATTATTGAACAGCGGCTGCCGCTGCTCTGATCCTGTACCGGCAGTTCATCGCGCATTTATCTCTGCACACAGGCGTATACAGGAGTTACCGTGGCGAAGAATTTTTATGACATCACGCTGGCACTGGCAGGTATCTGTCAGTCGGCGCATCTGGTGCAGCAACTGGCCCATCAGGGCCACTGCCCTGCGGATGCCCTGAAGATATCACTGAACAGCGTGGTGGACCTGAACCCCACCTCTACTCTGGCGGTATTTGGTAACGATGAAGCACATTTGCGCTTCGGACTGGAGACGCTGCTGGCGGTGCTCAACAATAATCGCCACGGTGCAGGTGCCGAACTGACCCGCTACACGCTGAGTCTGATGGTGCTGGAACGGAAGCTGAGCGCCAGACGCAGTGCTCTCGACGAGCTGGCAAACCGTATCCGGCAACTGGACAGGCAACTGGCTCACTTCGACGCCGACTCTGATACATTGCTCAGCGCAATGGCAACCATTTATGTTGATGTGATAAGCCCACTCGGCCCACGCATCCAGGTGACCGGCTCTCCGGCGGTGCTGCAAAATATGCAGATTCAAAGTAAAGTTCGCGCCACACTGCTTGCCGGTATTCGCGCCGCCGTGTTGTGGCAGCAGGTTGGCGGCGGCCGCCTGCAACTGATGTTTTCCCGCAATCGTCTTGCCAGCGAGGCGAAGCAAATTTTATCCCGCATTACCGGGTCATCCTCATACTAACCTTTCCAGGAGTTGCACCAATGGAATTATCCTCTCTGACCGCCGTCTCTCCCGTTGATGGCCGTTACGGCGACAAAGTCAGCCCTCTGCGCGCTATTTTCAGCGAATACGGCCTGCTGAAGTTTCGCGTTGAAGTGGAAGTTCGCTGGCTACAAAAACTGGCTGCCTGTGCAGAGATCAGGGAAGTTCCTGCATTTGATGCCGACGCAAACGCTTTCCTTGATGCGATTGTCAGCAATTTCAATGAAGATGACGCCGCGCGTATTAAAACGATTGAGCGCACCACTAACCATGACGTCAAAGCCGTTGAGTATTTTCTGAAAGAGAAAGTGGCACCTGTGGCTGCACTGCATGCCGTCTCTGAATTTATTCACTTCGCCTGCACCTCTGAAGATATTAACAATCTGTCTCATGCTCTGATGCTGGAGACGGCCCGCCGTGAGGTGATTGTGCCTTACTGGAACAAAATCATCGCGGCGGTGAAAGATCTGGCGGTGCAGTATCGGGATATTCCGTTATTGTCGCGGACCCACGGTCAGCCTGCCACCCCGTCAACGCTCGGCAAAGAGATGGCTAACGTGGCTTATCGCTTTGAACGTCAGCTGCGTCAGTTAGAAAAGATTGAGGTGCTGGGCAAAATTAATGGTGCGGTAGGTAACTACAATGCCCACATTGCTGCCTATCCGGAAGTGGACTGGCACCAGCTGAGCGAAAGCTTTGTCACCTCGCTGGGCATCACCTGGAATCCTTACACCACGCAGATTGAGCCACATGATTATATTGCCGAGCTGTTTGACTGCATGGCACGTTTCAACACCATTCTGATCGACTTCGATCGCGATGTGTGGGGTTACATTGCGCTGAACCACTTCAAGCAGAAAACCGTCGCCGGCGAAATCGGCTCCTCCACCATGCCTCACAAAGTTAACCCGATTGATTTTGAAAACTCCGAAGGTAATCTTGGCCTGGCAAATGCCGTTATGCAGCATCTGGCCAGCAAACTTCCGGTTTCACGCTGGCAGCGTGACCTGACTGACTCTACCGTGCTGCGTAATCTTGGCGTGGGCGTGGGCTATGCAGTCATTGCCTATCAGGCAACGTTGAAAGGAATTGCCAAGCTGGAAGTTAACCGCGATCGCCTGCTGGACGAGCTGGACCATAACTGGGAAGTGCTGGCAGAACCGATCCAGACGGTTATGCGTCGTTACGGCATTGAGAAACCTTACGAGAAGCTGAAAGAGCTGACGCGGGGCAAGCGTGTGGATGCCGCAGGGATGAAAGCCTTTATTGATGGACTGGATCTACCGGAAGAAGAGAAGTCGCGTCTGAAGTTAATGACCCCGGCCAACTATCTTGGTCGTGCGGTTCAAATGGTTGACGAACTTAAGTAACCTGCCTGCACGGGCTGGCGTTAGTCAGCCTGTGTTAACCTGCTGTTTATCCGCTTTCGCCTATACTTTCCTTAAGATTATCATAAGGCCCGTGGCCCCCCCGAATCACAGATAAAGGATAATATTATGCGTGTACTGATTGTGGAAGATAACCCTCTGCTACGTCATCATCTCTCCGTGCAACTGCGTGAAATGGGTCATCAGGTTGACGCAGCGGAAGATGCCAAAGAGGCAGATTATTTTCTTAATGAGCATACGCCCGATATTACGCTGGTCGATTTGGGTTTGCCCGATGAAGACGGTATGTCGCTGATCCGTCGCTGGCGAACCCAGGAGGTAAAACAACCGATTCTGGTTCTGACCGCGCGCGAAGGCTGGCAGGCAAAAGTTGAAGCGCTGGAGGCTGGCGCAGATGACTATGTCACCAAACCCTTTCATATCGAAGAGGTGGTGGCACGGATGCAGGCACTGATGCGACGCAACAGCGGTCTGGCTTCGCAGATTATCACCCTGACGCCTTTTCAGGTCGATCTCTCCCGTCGTGAACTGACCATTGATGAGCAACAAATCAAACTGACCGCCTTTGAATACACCATCATCGAAACATTGATTCGTAATGCCGGAAAAGTGGTCAGCAAAGACTCGCTGATGCTTCAGCTCTATCCCGATGCCGAACTGCGTGAAAGCCATACCATCGACGTGCTGATGGGACGCTTACGTAAAAAAATCCAGGCGCTGTACCCGCAGGAGGTGATCACCACCGTACGTGGTCAGGGTTACAGGTTTGATATCTGATCAGATGCCAACATTCACCCTTAAAACACCCTTTTCTCTCCGGGCCCGTTTTTTACTCGCCACGGCAGTAGTGGTTCTTATTCTCTCGCTCTCCTATGGCATGGTTGCCGTGGTCGGCTACGTGGTGAGCTTCGACAAAAATACCTATCGGGTGATGCGAGGCGAAAGCAACCTGTTTTTTACCCTGGCACAGTGGCAGGACGACAAATTGAGCATCGTTCAGCCAGGATCGATTTCCCTTAACTTCCCGACGTTAGTATTTATCTACAACGAAAAAGGCAAACTGCTGTGGCAGTTACGCGATGTGCCAGAGATCCGCGGAAAGATCAACCATGACTGGCTGAAGCGCTCCGGTTTTTATGAGATTAATACCGACAACAGCACCAGTCGTCAGGCGCTGGGGAACGACCCGGAGGCGCAGAACAAAATGACCGCCTACGATGATGACAATAACGATACCTTTACCCACTCGGTGGCGGTAAACCGCTATGATGCCACCCCCACTCTTCCCGCGCTGACGATTGTGGTGGTTGATTCTATTCCTCAGGAATTACAACATTCTGACGTGGTGTGGTCATGGTTCAGCTATGTGTTACTGGTCAACCTGCTGCTGGTGATCCCGCTGCTGTGGCTGGCGGCACACTGGAGCCTTCGCCCGATTGGAAAGCTTGCCAGTCAGGTGCGGGAGTTGGAAAACGGCACCCGCGAGACGCTCGAACCCCAGCCGCCACAGGAACTCAAAAGTCTGGTGCGCAACCTTAACTTACTGCTGGACAATGAACGGCAGCGCTACACCCGCTATCGCACTACCTTAAGCGATTTGACACACAGCCTTAAAACGCCGCTAGCCGTATTGCAGACCACGCTGCGCTCACTTCGCGGCGGACGCAATCTGTCGATTGAGCAGGCCGAACCGATAATGCTGGAGCAGATCAGCCGCATTTCACAGCAAATCGGCTACTATCTGCATCGTGCCAGCATGCAGGCTGACCACAACGTTCTCAAACGTGAATTACATTCCGTGCCGGGCCTGCTGGACAGCCTGTGCTCAGCGCTGAATAAAGTCTATCAGCGTAAAGGCGTCTCGCTGACGCTGGATATCTCGCCGGAACTGACCTTTATCGGCGAGCAAAACGACTTTATGGAAGTGATGGGCAACGTGCTGGATAACGCCTGTAAATACTGCCTGGAATTTGTTGAAATCACCGCCCGCCAGACCGACAACGAACTGCATCTGATTGTGGATGATGACGGACCGGGTATTCCGGAAAGCAAACGCGACCTGATCTTTATCCGCGGACAGCGTGCCGACACGCTGCGGCCTGGCCAGGGGCTGGGGCTGGCCGTCGCCAGAGACATTCTGGAGCAATACACAGGCGACATTATCGCCAGCACCAGCGAACTGGGTGGCGCAAGGATGGAAGTGATTTTCAAGCGTCAGGAAGTGCAGCACGGCGACGAATAAATCGGCATACTGCCAGCCCGCCGGTAAAAAGGGTGAGTACGGTTTTTTTCAACGTTGTTATAATCGATAAAAATCAGCAGCTCAGGAATGCTCAATGAATTATCATCTCGACCTCAACTGGCCCGATTTTGTGCAACGTTACTGGCAGAAAAGACCGGTGCTGCTCAAGCGCGGTTTTAAAAACTTTGTTGACCCCATTTCCCCGGACGAGCTGGCCGGTCTGGCGATGGAAAACGAAGTTGACAGTCGCCTGGTTAGCCATCAAGAGGGCAAATGGCAGGTCAGCCACGGCCCGTTCACCAGCTTCGACCATCTGGGCGAAAACAACTGGTCACTGTTGGTTCAGGCGGTTGATCACTGGCACGAACCCTCTGCCGCGCTGATGCGTCCATTTCGCTTTCTGCCAGACTGGCGCACAGACGACCTGATGATCTCTTTCTCCGTGCCCGGTGGCGGGGTCGGCCCCCACCTCGATCAGTACGACGTGTTTATCATCCAGGGCACCGGCCGCCGCCGCTGGCGTGTCGGTGAGAAGGTGGCAATGAAACAGCACTGCCCTCACCCTGATCTGCTTCAGGTAGAACCCTTCGAGGCGATTATCGATGAAGAAGTCGAGCCTGGCGATATTCTCTACATCCCGCCAGGATTCCCTCATGAAGGCTATTCACTGGAAAATGCCCTCAGTTATTCCGTCGGCTTCCGTGCTCCCAACGGCCGTGAACTGCTCAGTGGCTTTGCTGATTATGTGCTTTCCCGCGAGCTGGGCAGCTATCGCTTCAGCGATCCGGATGTGGCGGCGCGTGAACATAGCGCAGAGATCCTGCCGCAGGAGCTGGAGAGCATGCGGAAGATGATCCTCGATTTAGTTAACCAGCCGGAAGATTTCAGTCAGTGGTTTGGCGAATTTATCTCCCAGTCCCGTCATGAACTGGATATTGCCCCGCCGGAGCCGCCTTACCAGCCTGATGAGATTTATGATGCCCTGCAACAAGGGGATCGCCTGAAACGTCTGGGTGGCCTGCGGGTGCTCTCCATTGGACATACGGTGTTTATCAATGGTGAACAGATCGCCTCGCCACACCGTGATGCCCTGACGCTGCTGGCTAATCAGCATTCGCTGGGTGCGGAAGAACTGGGGGCGGTGCTGGACGATCCGGCATTCCTTGCTCAGCTGTCCGCGCTGGTGAACAGCGGCTACTGGTACTTCAGCGAAGAAGAGTAACAGCCAGGATGACGGACGTTCTGCTATGTTGCCTGCAACAAGCAGACTCTGCCGCGCCACGGAGGGCGCGACATCATGCTGAAATGACAGGCTGAAGTACGATATCTGTCAGGACGTGAAAAGACACAGGTTTATGGCTTTGCCCTTGCGGCCGTCAATGCCGCAATCCGCATAATCACCGCCACCGCCTTTTCCATATTATCCAGTGAAGCAAACTCATGTCTGCCGTGGTAATTGTACCCACCTGTAAACAGGTTAGGACATGGCAGGCCCTTAAACGAGAGGGCCGCCCCATCGGTGCCGCCACGAATGGGTTTGACTTCCGGCTCGATATCGCAGTCACGCATCGCCTGAAGCGCAAGCTCAATAATGTGGGGATGCGCCTCAACTTTTTCGCGCATATTAAGATACTGATCCTCAATTTCCACGTCGATTGCTGCGCAGGCCGGCAGCCTTTCCCCCAGGCGGGTGGCAACTTCTCTCATCAGTTTTTTGCGTTCGGCAAAGCGCTGGCTGTCAAAATCGCGAATGATGTAGTGCAGTTCGGCCTTGTCGACGCAGCCCTTGATACCATGCAGATGATAAAATCCCTCATACCCGGCGGTCTGTTCCGGCACCTCATTTTCCGGCATCGCCGCGTGAAAACGCATCGCCAGATCGAGGGCATTAACCATTACCCCTTTGGCCGTCCCCGGATGCACATTATTGCCGGTGATCCTGATCGTGACTGAGGCGGCATTGAAGTTCTCATATTCGAATTCGCCGATGCCACCGCCATCCACCGTGTAGCCCCACTCTGCGCCAAACGCCGCCACATCGAAACAGCGGGTGCCTCTCCCTGTCTCCTCATCGGGCGTAAAGGCAATACGGATGTTACCGTGTGGAATATTTTCACTTTTCAGTCTGGAAATTGCGGTAACGATTTCGGCAATCCCCGCTTTATTGTCGGCACCTAACAGGGTTTTACCGTCGGTGGTAATCAGCGTATGACCAGTCAGGCTGTGCAGCACCGGAAACATGACCGGTGAGAGGATCTCATCACCAATACCCAGCGCAATATCGCCGCCCCGATAGTTTTCCACAATCTGCGGATTGACATTTTTGGCCGTGAAATCGGGCGAGGTGTCCATATGGGAGATGAAACCAATCGTCGGCACCGACCAGTCCACATTCGCAGGCAGTGTGGCCATCACAATGCCGTGTTTGCTCAGCGTAATATCACTTAAACCCAGCGTTTCAAGCTCGTTTTGCAGGACTTTTGCCAGCCGCAGTTGCCCTTCTGTGCTGGGGATCTGGCGGACATGACTTTTTGATTGCGTATCATAAGAAACATATTCCAGAAAGCGGTCGAGTAAATTATTCATCTTTCTTCCCTCTGAATGGCAGACCTCATTATCAGTCATTCTGGCTGCTGAATATTGCGTCAGGTCAGGTCACCGGTGAGTGAAAGCACCGGGTCACCCAACCTGGCGCTGCGGGTAATGGATAAGGCTGTGAAATTTTACCGTCTGTTCACCAGGGTTATAGTAGCTGTGTGTGCAATCTGCCTGAAAACGCAAACCCTCATCTTTTTTAAGGGTATGCCAGATTCCATCAACCTCCAGCTGCAATTCCCCCTCATTAACCACCACATGCTCAATGACGCCGCTGTCATGAGCCGAAGACTCACTGATGCCGCCAGCAACCAGTTCAACCGCCAGCATATCGAAGCGCAATAGCGGATCGTAAGGGAACAGCGGGGTAACTTTCATCACGTCGTTATCCTGTGTCAGGCCATCAGGCAGCACCGGGACAGCGGATGGGGCCTCTGCTGGCAGGATAAATAGCGAAAAGGGAACATTAAAACCGGTGGCAATTTTCCACAGCGTTGCCACGGTCGGGCTGGATTCACCCCGTTCAATCTGGCCCAGCATGGCTTTACTCACGCCGGTTTTCCCGGCGGCCAGGGTCAGACTCCATCCTCGCGACGCTCGCAAAGACTTCAGGGTCACGCCGGGTTGAAGAAAGGGATCGCTCATACCACCTCCTGGTCAGGAGCGTCATTTTAGCACTTGTACGTTATAACGCACAGTGCTAGCTTGTGCGTTATAACGTACAAACGGAGATTTTTATGCGTCCACCTCTCTCCCTCTCTCATCTGACATTTCCTGCCGTAGTGGCTGGCTTTGTTGCCGTGCTGGTTGGCTACACCAGCTCAGCGGCGATTATATTCCAGGCGGCAAGCGCAGCCGGTGCCTCTGCCATGCAGACCGGCGGTTGGCTGACCATGCTGGGGCTGGCGATGGGCGTAACGTCGATTGGTCTGTCGCTCTGGTATCGCACCCCTATCCTCACCGCATGGTCGACGCCAGGTGCCGCGCTGCTGGTCACCAGCCTGCCCGGCACTCCGCTGCCAGAAGCCATCGGCGTCTTTATGTTTGCCTCTGGTCTGATTTTCCTGTGTGGAGTAACGGGACTGTTTGCCCGTCTGATGGACCATATTCCGCTGGCAATCTCATCTGCCATGCTGGCCGGTATCTTACTGCGTTTTGGCATTGATGCTTTTGGCTCATTCCGCATTGATTTCACTCTGACGGGGACGATGTGCCTGAGCTACCTTGTCGCACGGCGTTATCTTCCCCGCTACGCTATTGTGCTGACCCTGCTGGCGGGTCTGGCGGCTGCCTGCGCTCAGGGGACGTTTTCTGTTGCGCAGCAGCCGTTCTCTTTTGTCCTGCCGCAATTTGTCGCGCCCCACTTTACGCTGTCCACCCTGCTGGGCATCGGCATCCCGTTTTTTGTGGTGACCATGGCTTCACAAAATGCGCCCGGCATCGCCACATTAAAAGCCGCAGGCTGGCAGATCCCTGTTTCCCCGCTGATGAGCTGGACCGGCCTCGCCTCCCTGCTGCTCGCGCCCTTCGGTGGATTTTCTGTCTGCATCGCCGCCATTACTGCCGCTATCTGTATGGGGCCCGACGTCCATCCCGACCCTCATCGCCGTTACTGGGGAGCCGTCTGCGCCGGTTTTTTCTATCTGCTGGCCGGATTATTTGGCGGGGTGATTGGACAATTGTTCAGTGCCCTTCCGGCGGCCTTAATCCACACCATTGCCGGTCTGGCGCTGCTGGGCACCATCGCATCCAGTCTGCAACGGGCTTTGTCAGAGGAAAAACAGCGTGAAGCCGCCGTGATTACCTTTCTGATAACCGCCTCAGGCCTGACGCTGCTAGGTGTGGGTGCCGCATTCTGGGGCCTGGTGGGGGGCGTTATCGCCCATCTGATCCTGTCATTCGGGCAACGCGCCAGCGCATAAAAACCGCTTTTCAGGCAACCCGTCCCGTCATTGCACCAACGGGTTGCACCTCTCCTCGTCTATCAGCAAAGGTATCTCTGTCACATAAATGAGAATTATTGCTAACAAGTTATAGCAAGTGCTATATTTTATAGCATTGTCTATGTGACGTAATTTCAGGAGAAGGTGAATGAAAAAATGGCGGGTTCTGGCGTCAGGCTTTTCTGGCGCACTCATTGTCGTTCTGCTGCTTGCGGCTCCCACCGCGCAGGCGCAGGAAAAATTTAAGGTGGTCACCACCTTTACCATCATTGCTGATATGGCGAGGAACGTGGCCGGTGACGCGGCGGTGGTCGAGTCGATTACCCGAGCAGGAGCGGAAATTCATGAGTATCAGCCGACGCCGGGGGATATCCGCCGTGCACAGGGCGCACAGCTAATCCTGTCAAATGGCCTGAATCTGGAACTGTGGTTCAGAAAGTTTTATCAACACTTATCCGGCGTGCCGGAAGTCGAGGTTTCTACAGGGATTATACCGCTGGGGATAACAGCCGGGCCTTACAACGGCAAGCCCAATCCTCACGCCTGGATGTCACCCGACAATGCGCGTATTTATGTTAATAACATTCGCGATGCGCTGGTGAAGTACGACCCGTCAAACGCCGCGATTTATCGTAAGAATGCAGAAATTTATCAGCAAAAAATTGCCGCCACCCTGCACCCCCTGCGCGAAGAGATTGACAGCATACCGGCAGACAAACGCTGGCTGGTGAGCAGTGAAGGTGCTTTTTCCTACCTTGCACGCGATCTCGGGCTGAAAGAGCTTTACCTGTGGCCAATTAATGCCGATCAGCAGGGCACCCCGCAGCAGGTTCGCCAGGTGATTGATGCCGTCAACAAAAACGCCATTCCGGCGATCTTCAGCGAAAGCACCGTCTCTGACAAACCTGCTCGCCAGGTTGCCAGGGAGACAGGCGCACACTACGGCGGCGTACTCTATGTGGATTCACTCAGCACCGCTGATGGTCCGGTTCCCACCTATCTTGATCTGCTGCGTGTCACCACGAAAACGGTGGTGACAGGCATTACTGACGGGCTGAAACGATGAGTCACTCTCCCTCTGACAGCACTGCGCTGCATCCGGCCGGCATTGAGGCCTCAAATCTGACCGTTACCTGGCGCAATGGCCATACCGCGCTCAGAGATGCCAGTTTTTGCGTTCCCCAGGGGACGCTCGCCGCCCTGGTGGGGATCAATGGCTCCGGAAAATCAACGCTGTTTAAAGCGCTGATGGGCTTTGTTCCGCTGGCCAGTGGCAACGTCAGCCTGGCTGGCATGGCGACCCGCCAGGCATTGCAGCAGAATCTGGTGGCTTATGTTCCTCAGTCGGAGGATGTTGACTGGCATTTTCCGGTACTGGCTGAAGATGTGGTGATGATGGGGCGTTATGGCCACATGGGCAGGTTACGCATACCCCGTAAAGCGGACCGGGATGCGGTAACGGCCGCGCTGGATCGGGTGGGAATGGGAGATTTTCGTCACCGGCAGATTGGCGAGCTATCGGGTGGGCAAAAAAAACGCATCTTTCTCGCCCGTGCTATCGCTCAGGGTGGAAAAATTGTGCTGCTTGATGAGCCGTTTACCGGCATTGATATCAACAGTGAACAGCAACTTGTCTCATTACTGCAACAGATGCGGGATGAGGGATGCACCCTGCTGGTTTCAACACATAACCTTGCTGCCGTGGAGCGTTTTTGCGACTACAGCGTACTGATTAAAGGCACGGTGCTGGCCTGTGGCCCGACCGCCGAAACCTTTACCGCAGCGAATCTCAGCAAAACTTTCGATGGCATTCTGCATCCAGTGATGTCGGCGCTTACGGCAACTGAAGATGGCACACTGCCGCAGAAGGAGCACCGGTGATAAGCACATTACTGGAACCGTTTAGCTATCAATACATGCTCAACGCCATGTGGGTATCTGCGCTGGTGGGCGGCGTATGCGCTTTTCTCTCCTGCTTTCTGATCCTGAAAGGCTGGTCGCTGATTGGCGATGCGCTGTCCCATGCTGTCGTACCGGGCGTCGCCGGGGCCTGGATGCTGGGATTGCCCTTCTCGCTGGGGGCTTTTTTTTCCGGCGGGCTGGCTGCGGCGGCCATGCTGTTTCTCCATCAGCGCACCCGACTGCGCGAAGACGTGATCATCGGCCTTATCTTCTCCTCCTTCTTTGGTTTCGGGCTGTTTATGATGTCGCTTAATCCAACCTCGGTGAATATCCAGACCATCGTGTCAGGCAACATCCTGGCGGTGACACCCGCTGATATCCTGCAACTGGCCCTGAGTGGCGTGGTCTGCCTGACCATTCTGCTGCTGAAATGGAAAGATTTGATGGTGACCTTCTTTGATGAGAACCATGCCCGTAGCGTGGGTCTGAATCCGCTGCGTCTGAAAGCGTTGTTCTTTGTTTTATTATCGGTGACCACGGTCGCCGCGTTGCAAACCGTCGGGGCTTTTCTGGTGATTTGCATGGTAGTAGCGCCAGGGGCAACGGCATATTTACTGACCGACCGCTTCCCCCGAATGCTGATGCTGGCGGTGATCATCGGTGCAGTCACCAGCTTTTTTGGTGCCTGGATCAGTTATTTTCTTGATGGTGCGACGGGTGGGATTATCGTGGTGGCACAGGCGATTATCTTTCTGCTGGCGTTTTTGTTTTCGCCCAAATATGGCTGGCTGAACCGGCACAGACGCGCGCTATCACAGCGTGAGGGGCAGATGCCATGAGCCTCACATTTTTGCTGCAACCCTTTCAGTTTGATTTTATGCACAACGCCCTGCTGATTGCGGTGTTGCTGGCCGTTCCCTCGGCACTCATCTCCTGCCTGCTGGTGCTGAAAGGCTGGGCGTTACTGGGTGATGCCATGAGCCACGCGGTGTTTCCTGGCGTGGTGCTGGCCTGGCTTGTGGGCTTACCGTTTGCCGTGGGGGCCTTTTTCGCCGGGCTGTTTTGTGCGCTGGCAACGGGTTTTCTTAAGGAGCACACCAGAATAAAACAGGATGCCCTGATGGGAATTGTCTTCTCCGCCATGTTTGCCATCGGGTTAATCATGTCGGTGGCGGTTAAGGCTGAGATTCATCTCGATCATATTCTGTTCGGGGATATGCTGGGGATTAACTTCAGCGATTTAATGCAGACCGGGCTTATTGCCCTGCTGATTAGCCTGATTCTGGTGGCGAAATGGCGCGATTTTCTGCTGCATGCTTTTGATCCCATCCAGGCCAGCGCCAGCGGCCTCAATGCCCCGCTGCTGCATTACGGGCTACTGTGTATGACCTCGCTGACCATTGTCGCGGCGCTGAAAGCCGTGGGAATAATTCTGACCCTGTCGCTGCTTATCGCTCCCGGTGCTATTGCGCTGCTGCTGACCCGACGTTTTGTCAGCATGATGCTGGTTGCCGTGCTGCTGGCGGTGACGGTGACCTTCAGCGGCGTTTACCTGTCTTTTTTTATCGACAGCGCGCCAGCACCAACCATTGTGGTGCTTTTCTCACTGGTTTTTATCGTGGTGTTCACGCTGGTCAGCATAAGAGACAGACGTCGCCATCGCTGTCAGCCCGGCTGACGGGCTGACGGGCTGACGGGCTGACGGGCTGACGCAGATAAGGGACAACATCGTCGCGAACAGCAACAGCTTTTGTCACTTTTCAGCCCTCAGCCGCTGTCTTCGGCGTTCAGCGGCCAGCTTTTCGCAGCAGGTTTTGCACAAATTTCGGCACCACCTCACTGGCCGGCCCGTACTCTTTCTCATCAAACTCACTGCCCACCTGGCTGGGTTGCAGATTCAGTTCCAGCGTATGCGCCCCCTGCAACTTCGCCTCATGAACAAATCCTGCCGCCGGATAAACGTGGCCTGAAGTGCCAATGGCAACAAAGTAGTCGGCCTCCGCCAGCGCGGTGTAGATCTCATCCATCTGAAGCGGCATCTCGCCAAACCAGACGATATGCGGCCGCAGCACCGATGGAAACTGGCAACAGTGGCAGCGCTCATCGGGATTGACATCGTCCTGCCAGTTCACCACCTGACCGCTGATAACACAGCGCAGCTTCAGCAGTTCACCGTGCATATGGATGATATTACGGCTGCCCGCCCGCTCATGCAGATTGTCGATATTTTGCGTCACCAGCAAAAAGTGGTCACCGAGCGCCGCTTCCAGCTCTGCCAGAGCCAGATGCGCGGCATTAGGCGCAATCTCAGGCTGCTGCAAATGGCGTCGACGCGCATTGTAAAAGGCCTGAACCTTTTGCGGGTCCTGAGCAAACCCTTCCGGCGTCGCCACCTCTTCCACTTTGTGATCTTCCCACAGGCCATCCGCAGCGCGGAAGGTACGAATACCTGACTCGGCGGAGATACCCGCACCGGTCAGCACCACCACGCGTGGCAGAGGATTACGGGCAATCTCAATATTACGATCGCGTTCGAAAATGCGCTGACGAAAGCGCTGATGCACCTGACGTCGGTTTTTTTTGTAACGTGCCAGTCTCAGACGGCGTCGGGGGGTACGCATCATAACTTATCTGCTCCTTAACGTGCCGGAATGCGGCCTTTAGTGACCGCTGAGTACGCGGGCGGGGTCGATTCGACTGGCTCTTCTCGCCGGATACCAGCTGGCAATCAGGCTGAGCACCAGTGAGGTCAACAGCACAATGGTGACATCCAGCCAGTGGACTTCTGACGGTAAAAAGTCAATAAAGTAAATATCACCGGACAGAAAATGATAGCCGGTCAGGGATTCAATACCCCGAATCAGTGGCGTCAGGTTGTAAGCGGCCAGCACCCCAACCACCACGCCGCTGACGCTGCCCAGCAGCCCTGCCATCAGCCCGTACCAGACAAAGATTGCGCGGATCAAACCATCCTTCGCGCCGAGGGTACGCAGCACCGCAATGTCGCTGCTCTTGTCCTTCACCGCCATCACTAACGTCGAGACGATATTAAAACAGGCCACGCCAATCACCAGCACCATTGCCAGATACATAATGGCGCGGATCATCTGGATGTCACGGTACATATAGCCATAGGTGCCAATCCAGCTGCGGATATAGACGTAAGCATGGGTGACTTCACCGGCATCGCGCACCAGTTTTTGCGCGGCAAAGGGATCGTTCATTTTCAACGCAATACCGGTGACGTTGTCACCCATATTCAGGTATTGCTGCGCATCGGCCAGGGGCACCAGCGCCAGGCTGTGATCCAACATGCCGCTGAGGGCCAGAATACCGCTCACCTGGAGACGCACACGCTTTGGCTGCAACAGTTTTTGTCCCTGGCTGCTGTTGGGGATCAGGATAGTCAGCCAGTCGCCCTGTTTCAGATTGAGACTTTTTGCCAGCCCCTGACCCAGAATGATTTGTTGCTTACCCGCGCTGAAACTCTGCCAGGCATTATTCTGCACGTAAGCCGGCAGCGCGCTGAGTCGCGTTTCCTGTTGCGGATCGACGCCTTTTACCTGGACCGCCTGCAACTTCACCCCGCTCTCAATAAGCCCGGTGAAGTTGATATAGGGTGCGGCCGCAGCAATCCCCTTAACCTGCGCTACCTGCGGCAACAATGTCTGCCAGCCGGTAAAAGGCTGTTTCACCGGCTCGATTTCACCGTGAGGCACCACCGCCAGGATGCGGTTGTTCAGCTCACGTTCAAAGCCGTTCATCGCACTGAGACCAATAATCAGCACCGCCACGCCCAGCGCAATGCCGGCGGTAGAAATGACCGAAATCAGCGAAACCATGCCGCCACGACGACGCCCGCGGCTGAAGCGCAGGCCAAGCAGAAGAGAGAGAGAGCCGGTCATCACGCCAGCCCCGCCAGGGTTAAGGTGTCGCTCAACTGACCATCACGCATTTCCATCTGACGGTTAAGACGTTTTGCCAGGTGCAAATCGTGGGTAACCACCAGGAAGGCCGTGCCCTGCCGCACATTCAGCTCGCCGAGCAGATCGAAGATGGCATCGGCATTGCGGGCGTCAAGATTGCCGGTCGGCTCATCGGCCAGCACCAGACGTGGATTATTCACCAGCGCCCTCGCAATCGCCACGCGCTGCCGCTCGCCACCGGACAGCTCAGAGGGACGATGGTGCGCGCGTTTTTCCAGCCCGACGGCCCTGAGCATCTCCGTGGCTTTGGCCTGCGCCTCATCCTTCGCGACTTTGCCAATCAGTAGCGGCATGGCGACGTTTTCCAGCGCGCTGAAATCAGGCAGCAGATGATGAAACTGATAAATAAAGCCCAGCTCCCGATTACGTAATCCGGCTCTGGCGGCACCGGAAAGGCGGCTGAGCGACTGACCATTGAAAATCACCTCGCCGGATGTCGGCGTATCCAGCCCGCCCAGCAGATGCATCAGGGTACTTTTACCCGAGCCGGAACTGCCAACAATGGCCATCATCTCACCGGGTGCCACGCTGAAAGTGACGTTGCGCAGAACATCAGTCTGTACGCTGCCTTCCTGGTAGCCTTTGCACAGCTGGTCACACTGCAACAGGATTGTATTACTCATAACGTAAAGCCTCAGCGGGTTGAACGGCGGCGGCGCGCCAGGAAGGATAGAGGGTGGAGAGCAACGACAGCACCATCGCGCTGACCACTATGGTCGCCACCTGCGGCAGAGAAATCTCGACCGGTAGCGCCGCGCCATCAAGCAGCGTGCCGATGAGCGGCATCAGATTATTCAACTGGCTGGCCAACAGGACGCCCAGCAATGCGCCAAGTATCGAACCCACTATCCCTGCCGTCGCCCCCTGCACCATAAAGACCAGCACAATCTGGCGTCGCGTCAGTCCCTGCGTTTGCAGGATAGCCACTTCGCCCTGTTTTTCCATGATCAACAAACCCAGCGACGTGATGATGTTGAAGGCGGCAACGGCAACAATCAGGCTGAGCAGCAGCCCCATCATATTTTTTTCCATCCTTACCGCCTGAAACAGCTCGCCTTTGCGCTCACGCCAGTCTTTCCACACCAGCCCCTGCGGCAGGGTCTGCTGGCTCAGCGCATCAACCTGTAGCGGCTTGTCCAGCCATAAACGCCAGCCGGTAATGCTACCCGCCGGATAGCGCATCAGACGAGAAGCGTCCTGCTGATTAACCAGCATCTGATAGCCATCGACTTCGCTGTTGGCGGCAAAGGTGCCTGCCACGGTAAACAGACGCTGACTCGGCAGACGCCCCATCGGCGTGAACTGGCTGGCGGAAGGCACCATCAGACGAAGCTCATCACCCCGTTTGACGCCAAGCTGCTGCGCCAGCTGTTCTCCCAGAATCACGTTGTACTGGCCTGAGGTTAGCGCATCCTGAGTCACGTTGTTCAGATACGGCGTCAGTGGGTCAGGCTCATCAGGCGTGATCCCCAGCATCACCCCGACGCCGACGCCATGGGCGCTTTGCAGCACCACATCCGCCGTGGTCAGCGCAGTGATGCGGCTTACGCCATGCAGTTGCAGTGAACTGGCCGGGATCTGTTGCGGATCGAGAGAGCCTTTTTCGCTGGTCACCAGCGCCTGAGGCATCAGATTGAGCGTACTTTTTTCCAGTTCATGCTCAAAACCATTCATCACCGACAGCACGGTGACCAGGGCCAGCACCCCCAGCGTAATGCCAATGGCTGAAAGCCAGGAAACAAACCGTCCGAAACGGTCTGATGCTCGTCCACGCATATAACGCAGACCGATAAATAACGCGACAGGTTGATACATGTAATCCGTCTTCTGGCGATGGATAAAGTAAAAAAGTGATCGAAGATGATAAAGGACAGTCCGGCGTTATGGAACCTCCAGGCCACTGAGTCTGCACGATTGTTTTGTCACTAAAGGCGTCATGGCGATAAATAGCGCAATATCGTTTAAAAAACGCCCGCTATTTGCGCCATTGTTTCCGCCGTCCCGGCATACACTCTCTTTGACCGGCATCACCCGCGCCGGGCAAAGGGTCAGCACCCTGCGCTGTTCCCCGTCCCCATAACCGCCCAGACCGGGGCCGAATCCGGGAGTCGTTAACATGACCAGATATTCTGAAGGCAGCATCGTGAAACATAAAACGGGCGATATCAAAGGGATGGTGACTAACGTTTTCGCTCAGGACCACGCGCCGACCGGCTATTACGTGAGGTGGGATGACGGAAATCACAGCTATCACGGAGAAAAAGAGCTGAGATGGGCAAACATTGACCGCCCCAGAATGCACTACACGCAACAATCGCCAAAATAGAGGTATACTCCGGTTAGCCGAACGGGAACCTGAGGTTTCCTGCTCTCCTTAAAGTGAAGAGACCGCCTGACTGATTATGCCTGAACAATCCCGATATACCCTGCCCACCAAAGCAGGCGACCTGCGCCAGCTGGGGCAACTGACCGGTGCCGCCTGCGCGGTAGAATCCGCAGAAATCATTACCCGTCATCAGGGACCGGTGCTGTTAATCGCCGCAGATATGCAAAATGCCCTGCGCTTACAGGACGAGATTAAACAATTTACCGATGCGCCGGTGCTCAGCCTGGCGGACTGGGAAACACTGCCCTTTGACAGTTTTTCGCCTCATCAGGAAATTATCTCGTCACGTTTATCCACGCTTTATCATCTCCCCTCGCTGGAGCGTGGCGTGCTGATTCTGCCGGTGAACACGCTGATGCAACGCGTCTGTCCACACCGTTTTCTGCATGGTCATGCGCTGGTGATGAACAAGGGCCAGCATCTTTCCCGCGATACACTGCGTGCCCAGCTTGAACAGGCTGGCTACCGTCATGTCGACCAGGTGATGGAACACGGCGAATACGCCACACGCGGTGCGCTGCTGGATATCTTCCCGATGGGCAGCGAGCAGCCTTACCGCATTGATTTTTTTGATGAAGAAATAGACAGCCTGCGTCTGTTTGATGTTGACAGCCAGCGTACGCTGGAAGAAGTCGCAGCGATAAATTTGCTTCCGGCGCATGAATTTCCCACCGATAAAGCGGCCATCGAACTGTTTCGCAGCCAGTGGCGGGAACACTTCGACGTGCGCCGTGAGCCAGAACACATTTATCAACAGGTCAGTAAAGGCACCCTCCCCGCCGGTATCGAATACTGGCAGCCGCTGTTTTTTGACCAGCCACTGCTGCCACTGTTCAGCTATCTGCCTGCCAACACCCTGCTGCTGAGCTGCGGCGACATCGAAAGCAGTGCCGACCGCTTCTGGCAGGACGTGACGTCACGTTTCGAAAGCCGTCGCGTTGATCCCATGCGTCCGCTGCTGCCGCCCGAATCGTTATGGCTGCGCACCGATCAACTGTTCAGTGAGCTGAAAAAGTGGCCGCGCATCGGGCTGAGAAACGACCTGCTGGCGGATAAAGCAGGCAGTACCAATCTGGGCTACCAGCCCCTGCCCGACCTGGCGGTGCAGGCGCAGGCCAAAGCCCCGCTGGACCCGCTTCGCCACTTCCTGGAAACCTTTTCCGGCCCGGTGGTGTTTTCCATGGAAAGCGAAGGCCGCCGTGAGGCACTTCAGGAACTGCTGGCCCGTATCAAAATTGCGCCCAAAACCATTCAGGCGCTGCACCAGACGCAACAGCCTGCGCAGTATCTGATGATCGGTGCCAGTGAGCATGGTTTTATTGATGGCCTGCGTCACCGCGCATTGATTTGCGAGAGTGATTTACTGGGTGAGCGGGTCAGCCGTCGCCGTCAGGACAGCCGCCGGACCATCAATCCGGACGTGTTGATCCGCAATCTGGCAGAGCTGCATCCCGGTCAGCCGGTGGTACATCTGGAACATGGCGTGGGCCGTTATATTGGTCTTACCACCCTTGAAACCGGCGGCATCACCGCAGAATATCTGATGCTGGCCTATGCAGGCGATGCAAAACTGTACGTGCCGGTTTCTTCTTTGCATCTGATCAGTCGCTATGCCGGTGGTGCAGATGAGAATGCGCCCCTGCATAAACTGGGCAGCGATGCCTGGAGTCGTGCCCGGCAAAAAGCCGCTGAAAAAGTCAGGGATGTGGCGGCCGAGCTGCTGGACATCTATGCACAACGGGCAGCAAAAACAGGTTTTGCCTTTAAACACGACCGTGAACAGTATCAGCAGTTCTGTCAAAGCTTCCCGTTTGAAACCACCCCGGATCAGGCTCAGGCGATCAATGCGGTGCTCAGCGATATGTGTAAACCGCTGGCCATGGATCGACTGGTATGCGGCGATGTCGGCTTTGGTAAAACGGAAGTGGCCATGCGCGCCGCTTTTCTGGCCGTTGAGAACCACAAGCAGGTTGCCGTGCTGGTGCCCACCACCCTGCTGGCTCAGCAGCATTACGACAACTTCCGTGACCGTTTTGCTAACTGGCCGGTGCGTATCGAGATGCTCTCCCGCTTCCGCACCAGCAAAGAACAGACGCAGGTGCTGAAGGATGCGCAGGAAGGTAAAGTCGATATTCTTATCGGTACGCACAAGCTGTTACAGAGTGAGATTAAATGGCGCGACCTGGGGCTGCTGATCGTTGATGAGGAGCACCGCTTCGGCGTCCGCCACAAAGAACGAATCAAAGCGATGCGCGCCGACGTCGATATCCTGACCTTAACCGCCACGCCAATCCCCCGCACGCTGAACATGGCGATGAGCGGTATGCGCGACCTGTCGATTATCGCCACCCCACCGGCCCGTCGTCTGGCGGTAAAAACCTTCGTGCGTGAATTTGACAACCTGGTGGTACGCGAGGCGATTCTGCGTGAGGTGCTGCGTGGCGGCCAAGTGTACTACCTGTATAACGATGTGGAAAATATTGAGAAGGCCGCCAGCCGCCTGGCGGAACTGGTGCCTGAAGCACGCATTGCTATCGGCCACGGTCAGATGCGTGAGCGTGAGCTGGAGCGGGTGATGAACGATTTCCATCATCAGCGTTTCAACGTGCTGGTCTGTACCACCATCATTGAAACCGGTATCGATATCCCCACCGCCAATACCATTATCATCGAACGTGCCGACCATTTTGGTCTGGCGCAGCTGCACCAGCTTCGCGGTCGCGTAGGCCGCTCACATCATCAGGCCTACGCCTGGCTGCTGACGCCACATCCCAAAGCGATGACCACCGATGCCCACAAGCGTCTGGAAGCCATCGCCTCACTGGAAGACCTGGGTGCCGGGTTTGCGCTGGCCACGCACGATCTGGAAATACGTGGTGCCGGTGAGTTGCTGGGAGAAGATCAGAGCGGTCAGATGGAGTCGATTGGTTTCTCTTTATATATGGAGCTGCTCGAAAATGCGGTGGATGCGCTGAAAGAAGGGCGCGAGCCATCGCTGGAAGATCTGACCAGCAACCAGACGGAGATTGAGTTGCGGATGCCTTCTTTGCTACCGGATGACTTTATTCCGGATGTGAATACCCGTCTGTCATTCTACAAGCGCATTGCCAGCGCGACAGATGACAGCGAGCTGGAAGATCTGAAAGTAGAGCTGATTGATCGTTTTGGTCAGTTGCCTGATGCGGCGCGAAATCTGTTGG
The DNA here is from genome assembly GCF_000590885.1 of Erwinia mallotivora. Classification (GTDB taxonomy): domain Bacteria; phylum Pseudomonadota; class Gammaproteobacteria; order Enterobacterales; family Enterobacteriaceae; genus Erwinia; species Erwinia mallotivora. The sequence continues at coordinate 4,178 of NZ_JFHN01000058.1, read as the reverse complement.
ATATCGCCGCCGTGCGTCTGATCGCGCAAAAAATTGGTATTCGTCGGGTAGAAGCCAGTGAAAAAGGCGGCTTTATTGAATTTGCCGCGAAAAACAAAGTCGACCCTGGCTGGTTGATTTCGCTGTTGCAGAAAGAACCGCAACAGTGGCGGTTAGATGGCCCAACCCGGCTGAAGTTTATTCGCGATCTCAGCGAGCGTAAAACACGTATGCAGTGGATAAGGGAATTCATGGACCGGCTACTGGCAAACGCCGCCTGAGCGGATTAACTGGCTGAATACATCAACGAAAAAAGCGGCCTCGGCCGCTTTTTTTTACCCTCAGAGCAGGGATTATGCCTGGTTATTCAGCACCAGCTGTCCGTTGCTGTCCAGCGGAATGCGGGTTCCCGGGTCATTATCCATGCGGATTTTCCCCTGCTGATTACCAATCTTGTAGGTCACGTCGTAACCCATCATTTTTTCCTGCTTGTCATAGACCGTTTTGCAGCGCTGTTCGGTGGTGGTATAGGTATCACGCTCCTGCAAAGCGCCCTGCACCTGGTTGCCACCGTAGCCACCTGCCAGCGCACCGGCCACCGTTGCCACGCTACGACCTCGGCCGCCGCCGAACTGATGACCCAGCACGCCACCGGCCACTGCACCAAGCACAGAACCAGCGATGCGGTTTTCATCCTGCACCGGACGACGGTGCGTCAGCGTGACATTCCGGCAGTCCTGACGGGGATTTTTTGAGATTTCTTTTATCGGGGTGGCTGACAGCACCTGCGCATATTGCGGGCTGCGGTCAAACACATTCATACTTGCCACGCCAGCCACACCGAGTGCTGCCGCAACACCAATACCCACACCTGCCAACATTGATTTATTCACAGGATGTCCTCCGAAAATGTTACCACGCATCAGCGTCCCGGCCAGATGACTTTGCTGAGACGGTTACCCGGCGTGCGTGAAGCGCCGTATCTGGTTGAGATAAATTTTGCGCAGCAGGCTCAAATGTGACAATAAGAAAACAGGAAGAAATGAATATTACCGGGGATAACAGGCTGTTTTTAAGAGTCTTCTTAGCAGCTGCGTCGGATATGGCTGGCAGGCAGGGCTTATGTTGCCAGCGACAACATAAGCCCCTGTAGCGGTGATTTTGCTGGCTTTGCTGAAACTTAATCGATTCAGTGTAGTTTCAGACGGGGACGGATCACCCGGTTAATGCTACCCACCAGCATCATCAGCCCGGTTTTAAAATAACCGTGCAGAGCAACCTGGTGCATACGGTACAGCGATATATACACCATGCGGGCAATACGCCCTTCCACCATCATTGAGCCGCGCATCAGGTTACCCATCAGACTGCCAACGGTACTGAACCGGGAGAGTGACACCAGCGAACCATGGTCTTTATAGACGTAGGGTTTCTGTTTGTGTCCTTTGATCTCGGCCAGAATATTATTCAGCACCAGACTCGCCATCTGGTGCGCAGACTGAGCACGGGGCGGCACAAACCCGCCGGAAGGCAGCGCACAGGAGGCGCAGTCGCCAATGGCATAAATATCCGCATCACGGGTGGTTTGCAGCGTCGGCTCCACCACCAGCTGGTTGATGCGGTTGGTTTCCAGTCCACCTATCTCTTTCATAAAATCAGGGGCTTTGATCCCGGCAGCCCATACCATCAGGTCAGCGTCAATAAATTCGCCGGATTTGGTGTTCAGGCCATTTCCGTCGGCGCTGGTCACCATCGTCTGGGTCAGTACGCGTACGCCCAGTTTTGTCAGCTCCTGATGAGCCTCAGCAGAGATGCGCGGCGGCAATGCGGGCAGGATACGCTCACCGGCTTCCACCAGCGTGACGTTGAGCGCCTGGTTATCCAGCCCTTTATAGCCATAGCTGTGCAGCTGTTTCACCGCATTATGCAGTTCAGCCGAAAGCTCCACGCCCGTCGCGCCCCCGCCAACAATGGCGATATTTACTTTTTCCTGCATACCGGCACTGGAAGAGAACTTCAGGAACAGGTTGAGCATTTCATTGTGGAAACGTCGCGCCTGGTGAGGGTTATCAAGGAAGATGCAGTGGTCTTTTACGCCTGGCGTGCCAAAGTCGTTTGAGGTGCTGCCGAGTGCCATCACCAGCGTGTCGTAGCCCAGCTCACGAGCGGGAACCAGTAATTCCCCCTGGGCATCACGAATTTCAGCCAGTTGCAGCTTTTTATTTTCACGATCGATATCCGTCAGCGTGCCAAGCTGAAAGGTAAAGTGGTGGTTACGGGCATGTGCCAGATAGCTTAACGCGTCAATCCCCTCATCCAGTGAGCCGGTGGCAACTTCGTGCAGCAGTGGCTTCCATAAGTGGCTGTGGTTACGGTCAACCAGAATGATTTCTGCCTTTTTTTTCCGCCCCAGTTTATGTCCCAGCTGTGTAGCCAGTTCAAGTCCACCGGCACCTCCACCAATAATAACAATCTTCTTCATGGCTGTAGTCAAACGACCCCCTCAAAATGTGAACCAATCGTTAATTAAAAGTTAAGCTAATATCCTTAATTAACATAGGGTTGGCGTGTTAATTTGTTGTCTGACGGCAGAATAGCATGAGGCACCAGATGAGTCCTGTTAAAATTGATGCAAGTCAAGTTTTTCAGCCTGTTCCTGAAAAAACAGCGCTGTTTCCCCGATAATTTTTAATGTTATTTTGCCGCTCAGCACCCGCGGGAAATAATGCTTAAAAATAATATTAGTTAATTATTTTTAATAAAAACCTCTGTAAGAATTAATTATTCACTAAGTAACATGAATAATTAATCCTGTTGGTGAGCAAATCACCCGCTAAAACTGTTTTGAAAGAACTGAAATATCAGGCTGTTTTAAACAGTAAAATTCATCATATTTGAAATCCTGCCGTCTCTTATTTCACCGCCAGTCAATAACAGTGAAATCACACCCTTCCCTTTATTAAGAATTCCTTAAGATTTAACGGATAGATTATCCACCGGGCCCGCACTGGCATCGATGGCTGAATAACCTCGCGTGTTCAGGGGCATCAGAGACAGGCAGTACGAAAGCACGGCACTGCCGGGTTTTATCAGCAGAGGGATGGCATGAAAATCGTTGATACTTTAATGGTACGAAACCGGAGTTGGGCAAAACAGCAGAAAAGACGCAATGCAGACTATTTTTTGAATCACATTCGCGGACAGCAGCCGGTAGCCCTGTGGATTGGCTGCTCTGACAGCCGCGTACCGGCGGAGGTGCTGACCTGCGCACAGCCGGGGGAACTTTTTGTTCATCGTAACATTGCGAATATGGTGCTGGCAGAAGATGACAGCCTGATGAGTGTGCTTGAGTACGCGCTGGGTGATTTACATATCTCCACAATTGTCCTGTGCGGGCACTACGGCTGTGGTGGCGTCAGGGCAGCACTGGCAATACCGCCCGAAAACCACAGCGCCTGTTCCGCTTTACCTCGCCGTTTATCCATTCTCAGGGATTCCCTCCGTCAACCTGCCGACGTTGAATGCGATTCGGATCGGCTTATCGAAGCCCATGTGCGTATTCAGCTGACAAATCTGCTGAATTGTCGCCCTGTCAGACAGGCGGCAAGACAGGGAAAGGCACTGGATATTTATGGTTGTGTTTACGATTTACGCAGCGGCCATCTGAAACAACTCGTTCATCAGCATCAGGGAGCAGAAGGATGAATCTCACCGTATTACGAAAGGATTTTCTCGCGGGCGTGGTGGTTTTTCTGGTTGCGCTGCCGCTCAGCCTTGGCATCGCTCAGGCCTGCGATTTGCCTGCTTTTGCCGGACTGCTCAGCGGGGTGATTGGGGGCGTGGTTGTCACGCTTTTCAGTCCGTCGCGCTTTGCCGTCAGTGGACCGGCGGCGGGGCTGGTGACCATCGTTACGGGTGCGGTGGCGACGCTGGGATCGTATTCGCTGGTTCTGCTGGCGATAGCGATCGCGGGATTGCTACAGGCAGCCTTTGGCCTGTTACGTGCGGGTCGCTGGATTGGGCTGATCCCTGATTCAGTGATCCAGGGGATGATGGTGGCAATCGGCTTACAGCTGGTCCTGCAACAGATCCCGGTTTTCACCGGTGCTGAAACCGCTGCCGCTGGCGAATTATTCTCCCCTGCGTGCCTGTCGGTGGCAGCGGGCGCAATGCTGATTCTGCTGTTGTGGCAGCAGCCG
>NZ_JFHN01000057.1 GCF_000590885.1 Erwinia mallotivora | reverse complement strand
GGCAGCAGCCGCTGATTCGTCGCACGCGGATACTTAGCCTGATCCCCGGCTCTCTGGCGGCGGTGCTCTGGGGAAGCCTGATGATGATAGCGGGCGATCTGTTTTATCCTCATCTGTCTGACACGGTGGAGCGTATCCGACTCCCTGAGCTGGACTCAGCAACGGAGCTGGCAGCGCAATTCGTTCACCCCGATTTTCTGCAAGGCTGGAACAACCCCGCAGTCTATACGATTGCGCTAACGCTGGCGCTGGTCGCCAGCCTGGAGACGTTGCTCAGCCAGCAGGCTTTACAAAAAATCAGGCCGCAGTATCCCCAGCCCTCGCCCGATGCGGAACTTCGTGCGCAGGGGCTGGGCAATACGCTGAGCGGCCTGTTGGGCGGACTGCCGATCACCGCTGTTATTGTGCGCAGCTCGGTTAATGTCAGTGCCGGAGCAACCTCCAGATTGTCTGTAATCTGGCATGGCATCCTGCTGTTGCTGTGTGGTGTTTTTTTCGAAAGCCTGCTGAACACCATCCCGCTTGCCACCCTTGCCGCCGTGCTGATTTTTACCGGCGGGAAACTCGCCTCACCCGCACAATGGCTTGTCCAGTGGCGCAAGGGTTGGTCACAGTTTATTCCGTTTGCGACCACCGTTTGCGTCATTATCAGTGCGGGGATGCTGAGCGGCCTGGCCGCCGGGCTGGTGGCACAGCTGTTGTTAAGTAGCTGGGCCAGCCATCAGAGCGCCATTCAGCTGACGCGCTATCATGACTATTTTGTTGTGCGCTTCAACCAGAACCTGACCTTCCTGCACAATCCCCGGCTACAAAAATTGCTGCAAACCATACCTGATAACAGCGTGGTGATTGCAGAATATGACAATGCAGAATATGTCGATGCGGATATCCGCACCACGCTGGCTGATTTTCAGACGACGGCTGGTCAGCGTGGCATTCGGATTGACAGCTGGCCCCGGTAAGTCACCGGCACCGGAAGGCTTTGATTCGTTGCAGATGAGGGGAGAGATTTTTGAATTTATGGCTTTCAACCTCGTCCCAGATAACGGGATAGTAAGGTTGCAACGCTGCCAGGGTGCGCTGGTTATCCAGCGCCTCATCGTGGCGGGAGAGGATCACCAGGCAGCTGTCACGGTTTTTATCCCGGAAGTTACTGACGCACTTGGTGGTAATGTCAGCATACTCTTCCGGACGATCGATTTTTCCCGGCATGTTCTCTTCAGGCCAGAGATTGGGATTTAAAATGACCTGAGGGATACGGTTGAGAAAACCAATACGTTCAGCCCAGTATCCCCCCAGACCGACGCCACAAATCAGCGGGGTATCACCGTCCGCACTGCGCAGGAGTTTATCCGTCTCTTTTAACAGATGTTGCATATCGTGTTTCGGGTGCAGGGTGCTGTAACTAAGCAGCCGCACATCCGCATCGATAAACTGCAATTGCAGCACCTTTTCATGATTACCCGGACTGGTTGAATCAAAACCATGCAGATAGATGATCATTGCGTCCTCTCTGGCTGTCGCCGGTCAGTTACCCTGATGCTCCTGCCAGCGCGTCTGCAACGTCGTCAGCGCACGGTTAGCCTCCTGCCAGCGTGACGACGCCAGTAGCTGCTGGCGAGTGAATGAGCTGCGATGATACAGGCTGGTCACCCGCTCAGCATTGATCGGTGACAGATTATCCAGCACGCTAACCGCGCCCTGACGGTTATTGCATACCAGGATCATATCGCAACCCGCATCGAGCGAAGCCTGACCACGGTCGGCATAACTCCCCATGATGGCGGCCCCTTCCATTGACAAATCGTCTGAGAAAATCACCCCATCAAAACTCAGCTCGTCTCGCAGCACCTTTTTCAGCCAGTGGGAAGAACCACTGGCAGGTCTGGCATCCACCTGAGTATAGATAACATGCGCAGGCATCACGGCATCCAGCGCTTTTTCCGCGATCAGTTGCCTGAAAATCGCCATATCGTGCCGGCGAATTTCCGCCTCACTGCGATCGTCGCGCGGTGTCTCTTTATGCGAATCAGCGCTGACCGCACCATGTCCCGGAAAATGCTTGCCGGTGCTTTTCATTCCCGCCTGATGCATACCGTCGATAAAGTGGCGGGCAAGCCGTAAGGCCACCTCCGGGTCCTGATGAAAACTGCGCTCTCCAATCGCGGCACTGCCATGACCAATATCCAGCACGGGCGCAAAGCTGATATCGATGTCCATCGCCAGCATTTCTGCCGCCATCAGCCATCCGGCCTGTTGCGCCAGCCTTGCCGCCGTCGTTTCATCGTTCAGCGCAGCAAATGACTGCATCGCAGGCAGGCGGGTAAACCCCTCGCGGAAGCGTTGTACGCGCCCCCCTTCCTGATCCACAGCCACCACCAGCCGGTTGCGAGAAGCGTCGCGGATCTGCCTGACCAGCTCCGCAAGCTGCTGCGGATCATGATAATTGCGGCTGAACAGAATCAGTCCCCCCACCAGCGGGTGCTGTAAAATCTCACGCTCTTCTGCGTCCAGCTCGTAACCGAGCACATCCAACATTACCGGTCCCACAAACTACCTCTTATTGTGATAACACCCGCTGCCAGCTCTCTGCCGCCAGCTGATTAAACATCTCATCGCCGCTTTGCTGCCAGCGAAGTTCATACCAGCTGGCAACCAGTAAATTCAGCCAGGGCTGCCAGCGCCGCATCTGCCGCCGCAGAGCGTCAGGATCAAGGTTCTGCAATGCGGCGTAGTGCGCGATCAGCCGCTGCTGCTGTTCGGCTGATAGCGTATTACTCATCACCACTGACGCCAGCTCCAGCGCCACATCACCGTCGCAGGCATATTCCCAGTCAATCAGTTTAACCTCTGCACCACACTGCACCAGATTACCGGCATGAATATCCATATGCAGCAGCCCGTGGCGCAAAGGCGTTGGCTCCCCCTGCTTTTGCAGACGTCGCAGCGCTTTAAGCCAGCCACAATGTCGTCTCTGTGGCTGAATCATTTGCCAGTACTGCGCCAGCAAAGCGGGCAGATGCAGACGCCAGCCGCTGAGCGGCTGACGGTGCAGAGCGGCCATGCACGTTGCCACCGGTAGCAGCTGTTGCCGGAATCCCTCAGCTGACAGCACGTCGCCCGGCTGCCAGCCCAGCAGCAGCCAGCCTTTTGTCACGCCAAATACCGCAGGGGCAAGCTTACTGCCCGCAAGCTTACGCAAAATCTGATATTCCCGCCGACGATCCACGCCAGGGATCGGCTGCTCAGGGCGGCAACAGCGCGCCAGCAACGTGGTGTCGTCCAGCACAATTTTTATGCTGCGTCCACTCAGACCAGCAAGCGGAAAAAAAGAACCGGCGGTATTTGCCGCCGGGAACTGTTGTGCAATCAGCCGTTTAAGGGAGGGATCAATGCTGTACGACACCGTTACCCGACCAGATGAGCTCGCCGGTTTGTACCAGCATGAGTTGCATTTGTAAGGTCGGCGATTTTACATCTCCCTGTGCATTGCTGTAGAGCACATACTGCGCGCCGACATAACGGGCAAGCCCTATCGCTTTACTGCGCGATCCCAGGCTGTCACCGGCAGAAAGTCCCAGTGTCTGCTTCGCGGTCGCCAGCTGCTCTGGTTTCACGAGGGTGAACTGACTGTTATTTTGCAGGGCATTGTTGAGGGCCGCCGTGGCTTTGGCACTTTGCAGGCTGCCGTTGGTGTTGTTTTTTAATCCGTCAACCAACAGCACACTTCCCGGCGTAACGCCGTCCGCCTTCAGCATCTGAGCCACCAGGGGTGCCACGCTGGCATCCCAGTTAATGGACTGCATTTTCGGTGGCTGCGGCACCGTTTCACCCGGCTGTGGCTGTGCAGGCGGCACTGGCTGCGGCTGGGCTGGCTGGGCCGGTTGAACCGGTGTGGTTGTTGCAGGCTGTTGTTGCTGGCTGATACAGCCACTCAGTACCAGCGCCAGTAACATGACGCCAGAAAGCTTAACCTTCCTTTCCACGCAATAATCTCCTAAAGATACAGATGCAAGCGGACTTTACTGGCCGTCAGGTTACCCGTTTGCGATGATATTTCAACTTTACCCTGTGATGGAACGCTGACCGTGCGTGGCTGCTCGAACGGCAGGATCTCCAGCCCCTTGTCATCGTACCAGTAGAAGCGGTAGTGCACGGTAGCCGCATGATCCTGCTGATTTACCAGCAAAGCTGACGCCCGCTGCTGACCATCACGCTCTGAAAGCGTCGGCCCATCGGTGGTAATCCCGGCTGACAGTACCGGCGATTCCATCACCAATGACTGGGAGGTATTAATGGTTGTGCGATCGCTACTGCATCCAGCCAGCAGGGCCAACAGGGCAAGACCGGTTACTCTTCGCATCATCATCGTTGTCCGCATTTACCTTGCCTTCAGCGAGCCAGCATCGGCCCCAGAGGACGTCCACCCACCAGATGGAGGTGGATATGATAAACCTCCTGCCCGCCATGCTGGTTGCAGTTCATAATCAGGCGATAGCCGTCCTGCGCGATCCCTTCTTCTTTGGCAATTTTTGCCGCAACCACCATCATTCGACCCAGCGCCGCTTCATGACCGGGCACCGCATCGTTGATGGTAGGGATAAGAATGTTTGGCACGACCAGAATATGGGTAGGTGCCTGCGGAGAGATGTCCCGAAAAGCCGTCACCAGTTCATCCTGATAGACAATATCTGCGGGAATTTCACGACGGATAATCTTACTGAAAATCGTTTCCTCAGCCATGCAGCACACTCCTTGAGAGGCAAATTAAGTTATCGCAGTATGAGCGAGATATTTGTTTTCTTTCAACCTTCCGGTGATTTTTCTTTTTGCCGGCACGCTGTGGTGGATGTCAGATCGGACGTTTAATCATAAAACCTGTCACCGTCTTACTGCACCGCATGACGATAAAAAAATCCCGCCCCTGCAACCGGGACGGGATTAGCTACTGAAAAAGTGACTGCATTACGCCGTAACCGCGAACATTTACATCTTGCGGATGTAATCGTCCATATCGGTTTTCAGGTTGTCTGATTTGGTGCCAAAGATAGCCTGAACGCCAGACCCGGCTACTACCACGCCTGCCGCGCCAAGTTTCTTCAGCCCGGCCTGATCCACTTTAGATACATCCGCCACGCTGACACGCAGACGGGTGATACAGGCATCGAGGTTAGTGATGTTTTCTTTACCGCCAAAAGCGGCGACCAGGCTGGCTGCCATTTCGTTTGACGCCCCGGCTGAATGCTCCGCCGTGGCATCTTCACGGCCCGGGGTTTTCAGATTCAGTTTGGCAATCAACAAACGGAACAGGCTGTAGTAGATGAGGCCGTAAATAATTCCCACAATCGGGAACAGCCAGATTTTGCTGCTGTTACCGCTCAGCACCACAAAGTCGATCAGACCGTGGGAGAAGCTGGTGCCATCGCGCATACCCAGCAGGATACAGATGGGGAAAGCCAGACCGGCCAGCAGAATGTGAATGCCGTACAGAACGGGAGCCACAAACATAAAGGAGAATTCAATTGGCTCGGTGATGCCGGTAAGGAATGAAGTCAGCGCGGCTGAAATCATGATACCGCCCACTTTCGCCCGGTTTTCTGGTTTCGCAGAGTGCCAGATAGCAATGGCCGCCGCTGGCAATCCGTACATTTTAAACAGGAAGCCGCCGGAAAGTTTGCCTGCGGTAGGATCGCCCGCCATGTAACGTGGGATGTCACCGTGGAACACCTGACCGGCGGCATTGGTAAACTCGCCAATCTGCATCTGGAAAGGCACATTCCAGATATGATGCAGACCAAAAGGCACCAGCGAGCGTTCAACAATGCCGTACAGGCCGAAGGCGACCACAGGGTTCTGATAGGCAGCCCACTGTGAAAAGTCCTGAATAGCCGTGCCGATCGGAGGCCAGATGAAAGAGAGAACCACGCCAACAAAAATGGCGGTAAAACCAGAAATGATCGGCACGAAGCGTTTTCCGGCAAAGAAACCCAGATACTCCGGCAGTTTGATGCGATAGAAACGGTTGAACATCCAGGCCGCGATCGAACCCGCTATAATGCCGCCCAGAACCCCGGTATCAGCAAGGTGTTTCGTCTCAATTTCTCCGGCAGGCAGATGTAAAACCAGCGGGGCCACCACCGCCATGGTTTTCACCATAATGCCGTAAGCCACCACGGCGGCCAGCGCCGAAACGCCGTCATTGTTGGTAAAGCCCAGCGCCACGCCAATGGCGAAAATCAGCGGCATATTGGCAAAAACGGAACCCCCCGCTTCAGCCATAACGTGGGAAACCACGGCAGGCAGCCAGCTAAAATTTGCCGACCCCACGCCCAGTAAAATACCGGCAATCGGCAGGACCGAAACCGGTAGCATTAACGATTTGCCAACCTTTTGCAGGTTTGCAAAAGCATTTTTGAACATAATATGAAACTCCTGAGTAAAGGTGCTTTATTACGCGCTGTGCGCAGCATAATGGGGGGAGGTCCCATTATGGTGGAGCAGTTTTGTGCTCTCGGTATTTATTACGAACTGTAAAATAAATCACTCAACATTTGTTTGATGGCTATCACGTTTCATCCAATATTGCACCGGGCTGCTTTTTATTTAGTCTGAAAGCGCCAGATATCACGCAATAATAAGCGCATCCGCCCGCAATAAGGGCGATGCACTTTACGAAGAAAAGCGATTAATTACGAGCTAAGAAATAAACTTTTAATCACTCAGTCGTGCCATGGGCACATGAAACAGGCGGGAAAAATTTTCCGTTGTGGCGGTTGCCAGAGTTTCGGTACTTACCCCCTTCAGCCCGGCCACAAAATCGGCCACGTCGCGGGTAAAAGCAGGCTGATTTTCTTTACCACGGTGCGGGACCGGAGCCAGGTAAGGAGAATCGGTTTCCAGCAGGATGCGATCCAGAGGGACATATCGCGCGGCTTCCCGAATGGTTTCAGCATTACGGAAGGTCACGATACCGGAGAAGGAGATATAAAACCCCATATCCAGCAGTTTTTCGGCGGTTGCACGATCTTCGGTAAAACAGTGCAACACGCCGCCACACTCCTCCACCTGCTCTTCCCTGAGGATGGCCAGCGTATCTTCACGCGCATCACGCGTGTGAACAATCACCGGCTTGTTCAGCTTACGCCCGGTACGAATATGTTCACGAAAAGAAGCCTGCTGCTGCGCTTTAGTTTCCTGCTGATAGTAATAATCCAGCCCCGTTTCGCCCAGCGCCACCACGCGAGGGTGGTCAGCAAGTCGGCGCAATTCAGCAAAGTCCCAGGGTTGTTCCTGATTAAGTGGATGAACACCGCAGGAAAAAACCACTTCAGACCGCTCCCCAATCAGCTCGGTCATCGCCTGATAGCCCGGCAGCGTGGTGGCCACCGCCAGTAAAAATTTGACGTCACGCGCCGCCGCTTTTGCCAGCACGTCACTCACATCCTGATGCAGGCTGTCATAATTCAGACCATCAAGATGACAATGGGAATCTACTAAAAACATAATCATTCTCTAATCAGGTGAACCATCCCGCCGGGAAAGCAGCATCGCCTCCCAACTTAACAACTGGTCAGTCAGTATCAGTTCCCGGTTAATGGCCGGCACGCCGAGCCGTTCACGGCAGGCCATCCATAACCGGACGCTTTCATCCAGCACACTGGCGGGCAGTCGCACCGCCATCTCAGCAATCAGCGATTGCTGGTCCACACTGGTAATAAACCTGCCGCCCCCTTGCTGCCATTTCAGGGCATCGACCAGTATGGCGCAAAGCCAGCCGGTGCGTTGCAGCACATCGTCGTGGTTAAGTACGCTCAGTAATGTCAGCATATCGCCACGGAGTGCCACCGGCAGTGCATCGCACAGCGTCTGGCGGGCTGACCAGGTTTTCTCTTCCAGCAGTTGTTGCGCCGCTGCGGGCGCACCGCCACTCAGGCGCAGTGCACTGACCAGGTTCTGCTCAGTTTCCGCCGTCTGTTTTTGCAACCAGCCGAGACTCTGTTTCTCGTCAGGGACCGCCAGGTGAAAGCTGAAACAGCGGCTGCGAAGGGTCGCCGGAAGCTTTGCAGGACGCTGGCAACACAGTATAAACCAGCAGTTCTTTGGCGGTTCTTCCAGCGTTTTAAGCAGGGCATTGGCCGCCGCTTCTGTCAACTGTGAGGCATCGGTCAGCCAGACGATTTTAGCCCCACCCTGCTGCGCATGATGGTAGAGTTTTTCTGTCACGCTGCGAACAGCATCAATTCCCAGCGCGCTTTTCCCTTTTTCCGCACTGAGTTGATACCAGTCAGGATGGGTATGGGCCTGCATCAGCTGACAGGCATGGCACTGACCGCAGCTTTTCAGCCCGTCGCGCTGTTGGCACATCAGCCAGCGGCTGATCCCCCATACCAGCGAGGCATCTCCCATGCCGGGCAAACCATGAAGTAGCAAAGCATGATGAGCCCGCCCCTGCTGGTGCCAGGCGATAATCTGCCGATAGGGTTGATTCAGCCACGGATACCAGTTCACTGCTGTTCCCGGAGCCACTGCTGTACGGTCCGGATGACAGCCGCAGAAACCTGGTCGACGGGCCGGGTAGCGTCAATGGTCTTAATACGGGCATCGCTGGCCGCCAGTGCCAGATAGCGTTCACGGGTGCGGCTGAAGAAATTAAGCGATTCACGCTCAATACGATCCAGCTCACCGCGCGCTCTGGCGCGCTGCAATCCGATTTCCGGCGTCACATCCAGATAAAGCGTCATGTCAGGCGCAAAGTCCCCCAGCACGCTCTGTTTAAGTTGCTGCATCAGGCCGGTGTCCATGCCACGACCGCCGCCCTGATAAGCCTGAGAAGAGAGATCGTGCCGGTCACCGACTACCCAGCTTCCTCTTGCCAGAGCAGGTTTGATAACGTTCTCTACCAGTTGCACCCGCGCCGCATAGAGCATCAGCAGCTCCGCTTTGTCGGTGACCGGCTCATCCGCCATGCCCTGCTTGATCAGCTCACGCAGTTTTTCTGCCAGCGGCGTGCCGCCAGGCTCGCGGGTAAAGACGATATCGCTGATACCCTGCTGCTGAAGTGTGGTGACGACCACATCTCGCGCCGTGGTTTTACCTGCCCCTTCAAGGCCTTCAATAACAATAAATTTACCGTGCATTTTTTTCCTTCAGACCCCGACGCCAGGCCTGCACGGCCTGATTATGACTGGCAAGATTAGTGGTAAAGGTATGTCCGCCTTTGCCATCCGCCACAAAATAGAGAAAGTCAGTTTTTAGCGGATGCGCTGCTGCTTCCAGCGAGGCTTTACCGGGCATGGCAATCGGACCCGGTGGCATACCGGCAATCATATAGGTGTTGTATGCGCCGGGTGTTTCAAGATCTTTGCGGGTCAGCGTACCGGTGTAGCTGTCGCCCAGCCCGTAAATGACGGTGGGATCGGTTTGCAGGCGCATCCCCAGCCGCAGACGATTAATAAATACCGATGCAACTTTACTGCGTTCATCACTGAGCGCGGTTTCTTTTTCAACGATAGATGCCATCGTCACCAAATCGTTCTGATCTTTATAGGGTAAACCTTCCGCCCTTTCGGCCCACAGTTTCTCCACCAGTTTGATCATCCGCTGGTGCGCACGGTTGAGGATCACCACATCCGTGGTATTGGCGGTATAAGAATAGGTATCAGGCCAGAACCAGCCTTCAACGTCCTGTTCCTGTAAATCCAGCGCCTTTGCCACTGTCGTCAGTTTGTCATCGGCCAGCGTGTGTTTTATATAGGGTGCCGCACGCAGTTCCGCCAGCCATTCTTTCATCTTTGTGCCTTCCACAAAACGTAGCGGAAACTGCGCCTCTTTACCGCTGGCCAGCAGCTCCAGCATCTGGCGGACATTCATGCCGGGTGCAAAGCGATAGGTTCCCGCTTTGAATTTCGCCAGCGCTGGCTCCAGCTTCAGCAGCCAGCCAAACCAGAGCGACTGAGGCACGATTTTTTGCCGGTTAAGTTCTGCTTCCAGCACCACCCGTCCCGATCCGGCTGGCAGGGTAAAAATGGTTTCCTGATTAATCGACAAAGGTGACTGAGCAAACTTTTTAATCTGCCAGTAGCTGTAAGCGACTGCCAGCACCACGACAACGATTATCCCGGCGAAAATCTTTTTTTTGGCGATCATAAAAATCCTTGTGAGCTCCGGGCCTGGATCAGGTTGAAAAGTTGCCTGGCACAATACGTTTTCTGGTCAATCTGTGCGACCGGTAAAACCGGCATCAACGCATTGGTAATGAAAAGTTCATCAGCCTCTGCCAGCACCTCCGGCGGCCGTCTGACTTCATGCACGCTGATGCCCTGTTCGGACAGTAAGGAGATGACCTGCTGTCGCTGGATGCCCTTGACACCCGAATCAGTCAGGACAGGCGTGAAAACCTGCTCTCCCGTGCGCCAGAATAAATTCGCCGCACAGCATTCCACCAGCATACCGTCAGTGTCAAGCACCAGCGCCTCGTCAGCATCAGTCTGGTCAAGCTCTGCGCGGATCAATACCTGTTCCAGCCGGTTGAGATGCTTAATGCCCGCCAGCAACGGATTACGTCCGAGTCGGATGCTACTGAGCGTCAGCTTTACACCCGTTTGCCTCAGCCGATGATAATGAGCAGGATAATCAGAGAGCATCAGAATGCGGCCTGGGTGACCACATCCCAGCGCGCTGTAACCGCGACCTCCCTGTCCACGCGAAATAATCACTTTCAATACTGCGTCGCTGCGGGTGCTGGCGGCGACAAGCATTTCATGACGCAGCGCTACCCAGTCTGGTGAGCGGATTTGCAATCGTTCACAGCCCAGCGCCAGCCGCTGGAGATGTGCCTCCAACGCCATGATCTTCCCGCTGATAACCCGTGCCGTGGTAAAGCATCCGTCGCCAAACTGCACCGCACGATCGCCTGCCGCCACATACTCCTGTGGTTGACCATTTATCCACACCGCCATCTCTCCCAGATAAACTTTTTCTCACGCCTGAGATTACCTGCAATAGCGCCATGATTCATCCCGTTGGCCGTTGAGAAGTGTATGGAGATGAAACGGCAGCAGCGGAGGTTGTCTCACTCTCGCGCGGTGGCAGGGAAAGTGTGCCATCGCCTGACTGCGCAGCAGCATACCCGCGCTAAAAAAATGCCCGTCAGAGAGATGACGGGCATAGCAGACGAGGTGAACAGCAGTTGTCAGATTTTACGGAAAATCAATGAACCGTTAGTTCCACCGAAACCGAAGGAGTTACACAGCGTGTACTCCAGACCTGTAACCTGTCGCGCTGTGTGCGGTACAAAATCCAGATCACAACCTTCATCCGGGTTGTCCAGATTAATGGTTGGTGGAATAACCTGATCACGCAGGGAAAGAATCGAAAAAATTGATTCAACGGCACCAGCCGCCCCTAAAAGGTGACCGATCATCGATTTGGTCGAACTGACCATAATTCTGTCAGCACTGGCTCCAAAAACAGATTTTACCGCCTGAGCTTCTGCTTTATCTCCGGCAGGAGTCGAAGTACCGTGTGCGTTGACATAACCAATCTGCTCTGGCGACAGTTGCGCATCTTTCAGTGCGTTTTCCATTGCCAGCGCGGCACCCGCGCCGTTTTCCGGCGGTGATGTCATATGCCATGCATCGCTGCTCATGCCAAAACCCACCAGCTCAGCGTAGATTTTCGCACCGCGTTTTTTGGCGTGTTCATACTCTTCAAGAACGACAATCCCGGCACCGTCACCCAGCACAAAACCATCACGATCTTTGTCCCACGGACGGCTGGCCGCCTGCGGATCGTCATTGCGGGTTGACAGGGCACGCGCAGCACCGAAGCCACCTATGCCCAGCGGTGTACTGCCTTTCTCGGCCCCACCCGCCAGCATCACGTCGGCATCGTTGTAGGCAATCATGCGGGCCGCCTGGCCAATGTTATGCACACCTGTTGTACAGGCCGTTGATATCGCAATGCTTGGACCGCGCATACCGAACATGATGGTCAGATGGCCTGCAATCATATTCACAATGGTAGAGGGCACAAAGAACGGGCTCATCTTCCGTGGGCCGCCATTGAGTAATGCAGAGTGATTGTCTTCGATCAGACCAAGGCCACCGATACCCGATCCGATAGCGGCACCAATACGGGAAGCGTTCTCTTCAGTAACAACCAGACCGGAATCCTGCATGGCCTGAATGCCAGCCACAATTCCATATTGAATGAAGGCATCCATTTTGCGTTGATCTTTACGCGAAATGAACTCTTCACAATTAAAATCCTTCACTAAGCCAGCAAATCGCGTTGCGTAGGCACTAGTATCAAAATGGTCGATCAGGCTGATGCCACTCTGTCCGGCAACAAGAGCATTCCAGGTAGACTCTACGGTATTGCCGACAGGAGACAACATGCCAAGACCAGTCACAACTACACGACGCTTAGACACGTTCATCCTCCAGGGAGGGTAAAAGAGATTTAGTGCAGATAAAACTCAGGCGGTCAGAAGACCGCCTGGAGATGCTCACTTAAGCCTGGTGACCATTGATGTAATCAATAGCAGCCTGCACGGTAGTGATCTTCTCAGCTTCTTCATCCGGAATCTCGGTGTCAAACTCTTCTTCCAGAGCCATGACCAGCTCAACGGTATCAAGAGAATCAGCGCCCAGATCTTCAACAAAAGAGGCAGTGTTAACAACTTCTTCCTGCTTAACGCCAAGCTGCTCGCCAATGATTTTCTTAACGCGTTCTTCGATAGTGCTCATACTATTAAATTTCCTATCAAAACTCGCTTTCGCGATGGTTTTCGTAGTGTATAAAATGTTGAAAAAGATGCAACTAAATCCCGGCTGGTCCAACCACGATTTAACGCTATTTTGCGGGAATAACCGCAAATAACGCAAATAATTTTCGTGATTATCAGACCATATACATTCCGCCGTTGACGTGCAGCGTCTCACCAGTGATGTACGCCGCTTCGTCAGAGGCTAAAAATGCAACTGCACTGGCGATTTCCTGCGCGCCGCCAAGACGGCCTGCGGGTACTTCCGCCAGAATGCCCGCACGTTGATCTTCAGTTAACGCACGAGTCATATCTGTCTCAATGAAACCTGGTGCAACAACATTAACGGTGATACCGCGTGAGGCAATTTCACGCGCCAGCGATTTGCTGAAACCAATCAAACCCGCTTTTGCTGCCGCGTAATTCGCCTGCCCCGCATTACCCATCGTGCCTACAACAGAGCCGATAGTAATAATCCGACCGGCACGCTTTTTCATCATAGCGCGTAATACTGCCTTTGACAGACGAAATACAGAAGTAAGATTAGTGTCCAGAATATCCTGCCACTCATCGTCCTTCATACGCATCAGGAGATTATCACGCGTAATGCCCGCATTATTAACCAAAATGTCCACTTCACCAAACTCAGCGCGAATATTTTCCAACACGCTGTCGATGGATGCGCTGTCATTCACGTTCAGCAGCAGACCTTTGCCGTGCCCACCAAGATAATCACTTATCGCATCGGCACCGCTCTGGCTGGTGGCCGTTCCCACCACTTTCGCACCACGCGCCACCAGGGTCTCAGCAATAGCGCGGCCAATGCCACGGCTGGCGCCGGTTACCAGCGCAATTTTTCCTTCAAAACTCATCATTATCCTCGTCTGTCTGTCATAGCGCAGCATTCAGGCTGGCGGGATCGTTAATCGCAGCGGCAGTAAGAGTGTCAACAATGCGTTTAGTCAGGCCGGTCAGTACTTTACCAGGACCGACTTCTAACAGAGAAGTAACACCCTGATCTGCCATAAATTGCACACACTCCGTCCAGCGTACCGGGCTGTAAAGCTGGCGCACCAGCGCACTACGAATGGCGTCCGGAGACGTTTCACATTTTACATCAACGTTGTTGACCACCGGTATTGTCGGCGTGTTAAACGTCAACTGTTCCAGCGCGGCGGCCAGCTGGTCAGCGGCGGGCTTCATTAATGCACAGTGTGAAGGCACGCTGACCGGTAATGGCAAAGCACGTTTTGCTCCGGCTGCTTTACAGGCCGCCCCGGCCCGCTCAACCGCCTCTTTATTCCCGGCTATGACCACCTGACCTGGCGAATTGAAATTAACCGGAGACACCACCTGGCCCTGTGCAGACTCTGCACAGGCTTTAGCAATCGCCGCATCGTCAAGGCCAATAATAGCCTGCATCGCACCAGTACCTGCGGGAACGGCTTCCTGCATCAGCCTGCCGCGCAACTCAACCAGCCTGATAGCGTCACTGAAATTGATCACCCCGGCACAAACCAGCGCACTATACTCGCCGAGGCTGTGACCTGCCAGTATCGCCGGAGCTTTTCCGCCCTTTTGCTGCCAGACGCGGAAAATAGCAACAGATGCAGCCAGCAGCGCGGGCTGGGTTTGCCAGGTTTTGTTCAGTTCTTCTGCGGGCCCCTTTTGCACCAGTGCCCACAGGTCGTAACCCAGCGCCTGCGACGCTTCACTAAATGCCTGCTCAATCAGCGGATTATCTGCTGCAAGCTCAGCCAGCATACCGGTGGCCTGTGAGCCCTGCCCCGGAAAAACCATTGCAAATTGCGTCATTTTTCTATCCTGATAATCAAAAGCGAACCAGCGCAGAACCCCAGGTGAAACCGCCACCAAATGCTTCCAGCAGAATTAACTGCCCGGGTTGAATACGCCCGTCACGCACAGCTTCATCCAGCGCAGCGGGGACGGAAGCGGCAGACGTATTGCCATGCCTGTCCAGCGTCACCACCACTTTTTCCATACCCATACCCAGTTTACGAGCGGTGGCACTGATAATTCTCAGGTTTGCCTGATGAGGAACCAGCCAGTCAATTGCCTCTTTATCAAGCTGGTTTGCCTGCAAAGTTTCATCAACAATGTGTGCCAGTTCGGTAACCGCAACCTTAAAGACTTCGTTACCCGCCATGGTTAACCAGGCAGACTGTTCAGGATGCTGACGATCCTGATTTGGCAGCGTCAGTAACTGCCCGTAGCGACCATCGGCATGCAGATGTGTCGAAATGATGCCCGGCTCTTCACTGGCTCCAAGCACCACTGCACCTGCACCGTCGCCAAACAGAATCAGGGTGCCCCGATCCTCAGGATCAAGGGTGCGGGCCAGCACATCAGCACCAATCACCAGTGCGTGTTTAACCGCGCCATTTTTAATGTATTGATCGGCAACGCTCAGCGCATAGGTGAACCCGGCACAGGCTGCCGCCAGGTCGAAAGCTGCGGCATCATTAATGCCCAGCTGTTGCTGAATCATACAGGCTGAGCTGGGGAAGGCATGGCTGGACGACGTGGTTGCAACCACGATTAATCCAATATCATTGGGATCAATGCCTGCCATTTCCAGGGCGCGTTGCGCAGCATGAAAGCCCATTGACGCAACGGTTTCATCCGCACCAGCGATACGACGTTCACGGATCCCCGTGCGGGTGACAATCCACTCGTCCGACGTATCCACCATTTTTTCCAGATCGGCGTTAGTCCGCACCTGTTCAGGCAGATAGCTGCCCGTACCGATAATCTTCGTATACATGTCCGCTCAGTCACTCTTAGGTAATACAGCTTGAAGACGCGCAGCAATTCGCTCAGGAACCTGCCGCCGCACCGCCTGCTCTGCCTGTTCAATCGCCGCCAGAAACGCACGCTGGTGCGCACCACCGTGACTCTTAATCACTGTCCCGCGCAAGCCTAACAGACAGGCACCATTGTACTGGTCCGGGTTAAGATGACCAAAACGTCTGGCGAGACGTTTTTTTAACAAACGTCCAGCCAGCGTCAGCCACCAGGCTCTTTTTTTACCTTCTCCCTGTGATTTCAGCAGAGAAAGAAACATCCGGACCACGCCTTCCATAGTTTTCAGCGTAACGTTACCAACAAAACCATCGCAGACCAGCACATCCGTTTTTCCGGTCAGGAGATCGTTGCCTTCAAGGTAGCCAATGTAGTTGATTGCTGGTAAGTCACGAAGGACGGCGGCCGCCTCGCGGATACTTTCCAGCCCTTTGCTCTCTTCCTCACCGATGTTAAGCAGCGCCACTCGGGGGCAAGGGATGGCAAGGACCTCTTCTGCAACCACTGCGCCCATCACCGCGAACTGCACCAGCATGGCACTGTCTGACGATACATTCGCACCCAAATCCAGCACCAGGGTTTTCCCCTGTTGCTGGTTTGGCAACACCGTCATCAGTGCCGGCCGCCCGATACCCTCAAGCGGCCTGAGTAATAATTTCGCCAGCCCCATCAGCGCCCCGGTATTACCTGCGCTGATACAGGCTTCTGCTCGTCCCTCTTTAACCAGTTCAAGCGCTATGCGCATTGAAGAGCCTTTGCTATGGCGAATGGCCTGAGAGGCTCTGGCATCACTGGCAATAACCGATCCGGCAGGAATAATCTGCAACCGCGCCCTTAAGGCTGGATCCGCTGTGGCAAGTGATGTCGAGATGGCGTCGGGATCACCGACCAGAAGAAGATACAGTTGCGAATAAGAAGCCAGTGCCTGCATTGCCGCAGGCACTGTTACGCAGGGACCGAAGTCCCCGCCCATGGCATCTATCGCCAGGGTCAGTCGTGTCAAAGTATCGCCGGCTAAGCCAGAAATTATTTAACGATGACCTTGCGACCGCGGTAATAACCATCCGCAGTGATGTGGTGACGCAGATGGGTTTCGCCAGAAACTTTATCTACGGAAAGAGTGGTGGTAGTTAATGCATCATGAGAACGACGCATACCACGTTTGGAACGAGTTGGTTTATTCTGTTGTACGGCCATGGACCTTACTCCTGTTACTTACGCTTTAAACTGGCTAATACGGCAAATGGATTTGGTTTTTCTGCCTCTTCAGGCAATTTTCCAAAAACCATGTCCGCCTCGGACACTTCACAGTGTTCAGAATCATGAACCGGAACGACAGGCAGAGCGAGGATGAGTTCATCTTCAACAACTGCCAGCAGGTCGATTTCGCCAAATTCATTGACCTCGACCGGCTCGTACGCCTCCGGTAGTGCCTCGGCCTGCTCGTCAGTGACGACCGGGCTGAAACAATAGGTTACGTGAACATGATGTGGAAATGGCTGGCCGCAACGTTGACATGAGAGCGTTACAGAAACCTCAGCAGTACCTTTCAGCACGGCTAAACGCTGGCTATCAATCGCAAACGACATGGAGCAATCCACATCAGTGTCCACAATGACCACCGATTCAGCAAGACGCTCCACTTGGTCAGGTGTATAAACGCCTTGATAATCAAGGCGCTTCTGCGCGGTGCGGACTGGATCGAGTGTCAGAGGTAATTTTACTTTTTGCATAGGGCGCGAATATTAACTTTGTCACGAGGCAGAGTCAAAGAAAAAGGCTGTTTTACAGCATCTTTCACCGAATAATTCGCATCCGCTGCGGCGCACAGTTTAAAATGTCCGGCACATAATCGCTATCTGTTCCGGAAAAAAAGATGACACAACTGGTTCTGGCCTCCACGTCTCCCTACAGAAAATTGCTACTGGCAAAACTGGGCATTCCCTTTATTACCGCAGCGCCTGAGGTAGATGAAACTGCGCAACCGGATGAATCAGCCACGGATCTGGTCATGCGCCTGGCAGAAAAAAAAGCCAGAGCGCTGGCAGATGCTTATCCGCAACACTGCATTATCGGTTCGGACCAGGTTTGCGTCATCGACGGTAAAATAACCGGCAAACCCTGTACCGAAGAGCGAGCCTGCCAACAGTTACGCCTTGCCAGCGGTCGCAGCGTGACTTTTTATACCGGCCTTGCTCTGCTCGACAGCCGTCATAACCGTCTGAACATCGTTTGCGAACCTTTCAGCGTGAACTTTCGTCAATTGACTGATGCGGAAATTATTCATTATGTCCGCAAAGAACAGCCGTTGAATTGTGCCGGTAGCTTCAAAAGTGAAGGTCTGGGGATCACCCTGTTTGATCGACTGACCGGGCGCGATCCCAATACGCTGGTAGGCCTGCCATTAATTGCGCTGTGTGAAATGTTACGGGCAGCAGGAATTGATCCCCTGTCCGCAAAATAAAGGAAAGTGAAGCGTTATTTTCTTGTGCCGTTGTTGCTAATTATCTGTGCGTCGGCTCGTCTGGACAACGTTAGCGACTGAGCCGTAGTGCAATGCCTGAGTGGCAGGATGCTACCCTGGCAAACCCTCACGACAGTACCAGGATGACTATCACAGTGAAAACTGGCGCATCAGGTGAGGTTAAAACGGCTCAGCCATCCCTGTCTTTGCGCAACACGGTCAGACAGTGCTGCAACTCGTCATCAAGGGGCGCTTCCACCCGCATGACTTCACCGGTATTGGGATGAGTAAAACGCAGAGCCCGGGCATGCAGGAAAAGACGTTTCAGCCCGGTATTCGCCAGCTGGGCATCAAAACTTTTCTCACCGTAGCGATCGTCGAAGGCAATAGGATGTCCGGCATGAAGAGTATGCACACGGATTTGATGAGTCCGACCGGTCACCGGGCTGGCCTTCACCAGGGTGGCCTGGGCATAGCGTTCTTCAACACTGAAACGGGTTTCGGAAGGTTTACCCTCCTGACTGACCCTGACTACCCGCTCACCGCTTTGCAGGATATTTTTCAGTAACGGTGCCTGAACGGCTTTGATGTGAGAAGGCCACCGACCGCGCACCAGCGCCAGATAATCCTTCTGCATCCCTTTATCACGTAACTGCTCATGCAGTGAACGCAGGGCAGAACGTTTTTTAGCGACCAGGAGTATCCCTGATGTGTCACGGTCCAGACGATGTACCAGTTCAAGGAAGCGGGCATCCGGACGCAGCGCGCGCAATCCTTCAATAACGCCAAAACTCAACCCACTGCCCCCATGCACCGCGGTGCCCGAAGGTTTGTTCATTACCAGAATATGGTCATCTTCAAAGATGATGGCTTGTGCCAGCGCCGCCACTTTCGCAAGCTTCGGAGAAACCGACTCATCTTCGCGTTCGGCCACTCTCACCGGCGGGATACGCACCTCATCCCCCGCTTCCAGCTTATATTCTGGTTTAATTCGGCCTTTATTAACCCGCACTTCGCCCTTACGCAAAATGCGATAAATCATGCTTTTTGGCACACCTTTCAGATGCGTACGCAGAAAATTATCGATACGCTGCCCTGCCTCATCGGCAGAAATTGTCACCAGTTGTACTGCCGGAGTATTCGTTTTCATGGTCCGCGATTCTAAATAGAGCGCCTGAATAGCGCCACCTCTTTTTCTGTGCTTAACTGAAGCGTGGCACTTCTCTGCTGAAGTCTGATGCCCATTTTTCAGCCAATTCAGGTAATCAACTGACTGAATTGCGCCAAAAGCTGGAATAAACTTCGCGGAGCGAGAAAAGTCACCTTGCTATCACAAGCTTAGCAATGGAATAATGTTTCTGTTTCCCATGTTAAACCCTGGTGAACAAGAAAATTGCGTAATAAGAAATTTTGCCTGATAGCCCATACACGCAGCAATGGCATAAGACGTAATGTGTAATCAGGCATTTAGCGGGCTGCGGGTTGCAGCCTGGACGAAAGACGGGATTGGTTCACTCAGGTTTACACTGGCGGTACCCTCCTTTTAAAAGCACTGTTTTTCCGGTTGAAAAACAGGCTGCCGAGAATTTGCGCCCCTGTAGCTGCCGATACCCGTGAGGGTGACGGCTTTGCGATGAGACTCGGGGCCATCGGTCAACCACGTCCAGCGTTACTATTGCCCGTAGCTTTGTCACTAATGCAAGAATAATGAGTAAGTTACGATGAAAAGAATGTTGATAAACGCAACTCAGCAGGAGGAGTTGCGTGTTGCTCTGGTTGACGGACAACGTTTGTACGATCTGGATATCGAAAGCCCCGGACACGAACAGAAAAAAGCCAACATCTATAAAGGCAAGATCACCCGTATTGAACCCAGTCTTGAAGCAGCGTTTGTTGATTATGGTGCTGAAAGACACGGTTTTCTCCCTCTGAAAGAAATTTCCCGCGAATACTTTCCCGCTAACTATGCCTCCCACGGTCGTCCCAATATTAAGGATGCGCTGCGTGAAGGTCAGGAAGTGATTGTTCAGATCGATAAAGAAGAACGGGGCAATAAAGGCGCAGCCTTAACCACCTTTATCAGCCTTGCGGGCAGCTACCTGGTGCTGATGCCTAATAATCCGCGTGCGGGCGGCATTTCGCGGCGGATTGAAGGTGACGATCGCACCGAGCTGAAAGAAGCCCTGTCTTCACTTGAACTGCCTGAAGGCATGGGGCTTATCGTGCGGACGGCGGGCGTGGGCAAGTCAGCCGACGCGCTGCAATGGGATTTGTCCTTCCGCATCAAGCACTGGGAAGCAATTAAAAAAGCCGCTGAGAGCCGCCCTGCGCCCTTCCTGATCCATCAGGAAAGCAACGTCATTGTGCGCGCCTTCCGCGATTATCTGCGTCAGGACATCGGTGAGATCCTGATTGATAACCCGAAAGTGCTGGAGCTTGCCCGTCAGCATATTGCGGCGCTGGGCCGTCCGGACTTCAGCAGCAAAATTAAGCTTTATACCGGTGAAATTCCGCTGTTCAGCCATTACCAGATCGAATCGCAAATTGAGTCTGCCTTCCAGCGCGAAGTGCGCCTGCCATCCGGCGGATCGATTGTTATCGACAGCACCGAGGCACTGACCGCGATCGACATTAACTCCGCACGGGCAACGCGCGGTGGCGATATCGAAGAGACGGCGTTTAATACCAACCTTGAAGCCGCCGATGAAATAGCTCGTCAGCTACGCCTTCGCGACCTCGGCGGCCTGATCGTCATCGACTTTATCGATATGACGCCGGTGCGCCATCAGCGGGCGGTAGAAAACCGTCTGCGTGAGGCGGTTCGTCAGGACCGTGCGCGTATTCAAATCAGTCATATCTCCCGTTTCGGGCTGCTGGAGATGTCCCGCCAGCGCCTCAGTCCGTCACTGGGCGAATCGAGCCATCACGTCTGTCCCCGCTGTAGCGGCACGGGCACTATCCGTGATAACGAGTCTCTGTCGCTGTCGATTCTGCGCCTGATTGAAGAAGAAGCGCTGAAAGAGAACACCAAAGAGGTCCACGCGATTGTCCCGGTGCAGATTGCCTCTTACCTGCTCAACGAGAAGCGTGAAGCCGTCAGCGCCATTGAAAAACGTCAGGGTGGCGTGCGGGCCATCATCGTGCCAAACGATCAGATGGAAACACCGCACTACTCAGTGTTGCGCGTACGCAGCGGCGAAGAAACCCAGACGCTGAGCTACCACCTGCCGAAGTTGCACGAAGCGGAAATGGCCCTCCCTTCTGAGGAAGAACACGCCGAGCGCAAACGCCCTGAACAGCCTGCGCTGGCTGCCTTTGTTATGCCAGATGCACCCCCTGTTCCGCAGGAAACCACCACAGCCTCGCAACCGGTGCAAACAGAGACCACCGTTAAAAATACGGTGGCCGCGAAGCCCGGTCTGTTGAGCCGTGTACTGCAAGGCATGAAGAACTTCTTCAGTGGTGAAAAACAAGCTGACGCGCAGCCAGAAGCTGTTACCAGCGGGGAAGAGAAAGCTGCGGAAACCAGCGCACCGCGTCAGGAGCAACGCAGCAACCGCCGTCAGAATAACCGTAACTCACGTAACAGCGACCGTGGAGAACGCAACGCGGAACGCAACAGTAACGATCGCAGCTCGCGTAACGAACGTAACGGCAATCGTAACGAACGTATGGTACGTGACCGCGATACCGCAACGGAAGATAACCGTCGCAATAAACGCAATAACAGTGCGCAAAGTGACATTCGTGACGATCAACAACTGCCTGAAGACACTCGCGGGCAGCAGAGTGATGAGCAACAGACCACCCGTCGTGGCGATCGCAGACGCCGCAACGAGCGTCCGCTGCCGCAGGAAGAAAAAGTCACCGAGGTCAGCCGGACTGACGAAGCCGCTGAAGCCAGTGAAGAACAGGTTCAGGTGATGCCGCGTCGTAAACCACGCCAGCTGAACCAGAAAGTGCGTATCGAAACTGCCGAGCAAACCGCAGCACGGTCCTTTGCACCTGAAAATCCGGTCACCCAGCCCGCAGTCTCTGAAAACGCGGCTGAGGCGGAGGAAGGCGACAGCAACAGTATGCCGCGTCGTTCCCGTCGTTCACCGCGCCATCTGCGCGTCAGTGGACAGCGTCGTCGCCGTTACCGTGATGAGCGTTACCCAACGCAATCACCAATGCCATTGACCTTTGCTGCTGCGTCGCCAGAAATGGCTTCCGGTAAAGTGTGGATCTCGTATCCCGTCGCCCAGGTGGCAGATGAGAGTGAAATCGAGCAGTCGATTGTGCCGGATTATGGCCATCAGGAGACGGCCGACGCCGTGGCGGTTGCCGCAGCCGCAGAGACAACCCAGCAGTCTGATGAAGCTCAGCCGGTTCACCAGGCTGCTCCACTGCCGGAAAATCAGCCGGTAATAACCCCGGTTGACGACAGTGCGAGTGAAGCAATTTCAGTGCCGGTCAATGAGCAGCCTGCGGTTATTTCTGCTGCCGACGAGGCCGTTGCCACTGAGGTCATGGCCGACGCGCAGCCGGTAGCGGAGGCACCGACCGCCATTGCTTCCGCTGTTGCGGCAGAAGAGCCCGCACAGCAAATCGCCGTCGCCAGCCAGCTGGCTGCGGAAAATGTGCTGGAAGCCACGGAAGCAACCACTGCCAACGCTGACCCGGTACAGCCGACAGCACCTGTGCAGGCTGATGAACCCCATGCGCCGGTTCCGGCCCGTGATGAAGCGGTAGCTGAAGTTCAACACGCGCCAGTCGCCAGTGCACCGTCTGAGACGATTGCTGAACCAATGGCTCCTGCTTCATCAGCACAAGCTGAGGTTGAGCAGGCAGTGAATGAACAGAGCGATGCGGCACAACCGGCTGCTGAAGAGTCTGTTTCTGAGGCGGTGAAAGCACCGGCCGAGGTGAACGCAGCTGTTGAACTGGCTCCGCCAGCCCAGCCCGCAGCCCCGATTCAGGCCAGCGCTGCCGCTCCGGCGTTTAAATATCATGCCTCGGCACCGATGACCAAAGCACCGGCTCCCGCCTGGCAGCCGGAGCCGCCCCGCCACAGTGACTGGGTGCGGCCGGTGTTTAACTTTGCAGGCAAAGGCTCTGCCGGGGGGCACTCTGCGACCCATCAGGCGACTGCGCCAGCAACCCGCCCGGAGTAATTCGCAGTAAAACAAAAGCCCCGACATAAATGTCGGGGCTTTTTTAATGCCTGTGAAAACCCAGGGTAACGACCGGGGCTGAACGGCTGGCCCGTCAGATTTCAACCTGGGTATGACGTGAAATCAGAGAACGCAGCGGTACGCTGCTTTTTAAAATCGGTGACTTGATCACGATATAGCTGAAGTACTTGTCGATCCCCACACTGGAATCCAGCAGGCCTTCAATCACTTCCTGATAATGCTCAATACTGCGGGTGATAAAGCGCAGCAGATAGTCATAACCACCGGTGATCAGGTGGCACTCCATCAGTTCATCCACCTCACGGATAGCACTTTCGAAGCGCATAAAATCTTCCCGCCGGTGACCGGCAAGGGTGACCTCAGTGAAGACGGTAACCGAGTCGGTGATTCTGGTCAGATTAATATGCGCCTCATAGCCGGTAATAAAACCGGCGGCTTCAAGACGCTTTACCCGTTGCAGGCAGGGGCTGGGGGACAGTCCAACCGCATCAGCCAGATTAACATTACTGATGCGGCCATCTTTTTGCAGCTGAACCAGAATGTTGATATCGATGCGGTCCAGTTTCATTAAGCCGTTCATAGCGCCCCTCATTGTTATCAAAGTGTCACCGGATACCAGTGGTATAACACGCTTTTTGCCAGCGACGCCAGCGTTTTACCGGTCAGGGTTCTGGCAAAAAAATATCTTTAAACGCAGTAATATCAATGAGAAAGCAATTATCAGCCCAGCCGTCCGCTGGCATTCGCCAGCGCGATATCAAAAATATGCAACGCTTCTTCCAACTGTGAATCACTGGTCACCAGCGGCGTCAGGAATCGCACCGTATTGCGTTGCACGCCGCACTTAATCAGCAGCAACCCTTCCTGACAGGCACAGTCGAGAATTTTTTGCGTCAGCTCAGCATCCGGTTCACCGCTTTCAAAGTCGATAATCTCCACGGCCAGCATCAGCCCCACACCGCGCACTTCACCAATGCAGGCGTATTTTTCAGCCAGCTGAATCAGACGGGCATGAAGTTGTTCTCCCAGTTCGACAGCGCGTTGCAGCAGGTTACCGTATTCAAGCAGATCCAGTACCGCCAGCGATGCCGCACAGGCCAGCGCATTGCCGCCGTAAGTGCCGCCCAGCCCGCCTGGCGTCGGCGCATCCATAATGTCTGCTTTCCCCACCACACCGGAGATCGGCAGACCCCCTCCCAGGCTTTTTGCCACCGTCACCAGATCCGGCACGATGCCGGTATGCTGGAAAGCAAACATCTTGCCGGTACGGCCAAAGCCGGTCTGAACCTCATCGCAAATCAGCAGAATGCCGTGACGGCGGGTCACCTCACGCAGGGCCTGCATAAAGTTTGCCGACGCAGGCAGGAAACCGCCGTCGCCCTGTACCGGTTCGATAATGATTGCCGCCACGCGCTCCGGGGCAATCTGCACGGCGAACAGCGTGTCCAGCGCCTTCAGACAATCCGCTTCGCTAAGCTGACGGTATGGATTAGGAAACGGCACGCGATAAATATCGCCGGGAAAGGGACCAAAATTTTGTTTATAAGGCTGACTCATTCCGGTCAGGGTACAGCCCAGCAGGGTTCGACCATGAAATGCGCCATCAAAAGCAATAATGCCGGAACGACCGGTAAAAGAGCGGGCGATCTTCACCGCATTCTCCACCGCTTCTGCACCGCTGGTGAAAAATACGCTTTTAAATTTCTCGCCTGCCCCCACCAGCGCATTAAGCCGTTTTGCCAGCTCAATGTAGCCAGGATAGGCCGCTACCTGAAAGCAGGCGTGCGAAACCTGCTGCAACTGTTGACTGACTGCGGCCACCACCTGCGGGTGATTGTGCCCGACATTCAGCACGCCGATACCGGCGACAAAGTCGAGATAGCGATTGCCTTCCACATCCCACACTTCAGCGCCTTTGCCCCTGGCAATCACCACGGGATGGGCGGTTACCACCCCGCGCGGCACCTGCTCCTCGCGGGCATCCAGCCACAGCGCGTTATCAGAAAAGGTCTGCTGCTCAGCCAGTAAATTGTGCATCTCTGTTCCTCATCGGTATGACATTTATGGGTCAAGTATCGCAATAAGCCGGAATACCACGCTGCCGTAATGGCTCCGGCAGCAGCATTAACTGTTGAAATCGGATGGAATCCAGGGGTTAAATTTTCGCCGCGCTCAGGCGGCGCTGACAGGGCCGACGATAAGGCCCGGCCGACGATTCAGTAGCCGCGTGAACGATCCACCACGCCCTGCATCGCTTCGCCACGTTCGAAACGGCGAATATTGTCCAGCAGTGCGCGCACCGCAGTTTCAGGCCGGGTCTGGCTGGCAATGTGCGGCGTCAGCCAGATGGCCGGATGGAGCCAGAAGGGGTGCCCCTCCGGCAGGGGTTCCGGATCGGTAACATCGATCACCGCCGCACTGAGCTGCTGACTCTCCAGTGCCGCCAGCAGATCGGCCGAATTGAGGTGACCACCCCGACCGGCGTGGACCAGCGCGGCGCCCTGTGGTAGCTGGCTGAACAGGCTGGCGTTAAGGATATTTTCTGTGGCACGGGTCAGCGGCAGCAGACAGATCAGGATATCGCTCCGCGCCAGAAAAGAAGCCAACTGCTCCTCTCCGGCGAAGCTGCGCACGCCGGGCAGATGCTTAGGCGTACGGCTCCAGCCCGCGCAGTCATAGCCAAACTGCACCAGGGGTTGCAGCACGGCTTCACCCAGTTCACCCACGCCCATCACCCCAACCCGACACTGCGAGGCCGGTTTAGTGGGCTGCTCCAGCCAGCATTGCTGGCGCTGCTGTTGCAGATAGCGCGGCATTCCCCGGTGCAGCCCCAGCACGCTCCAGGTGATATATTCCACCATTCCCTGAGTCAGCCCCGGCTCGATCATTCTGACTACCGGGAGTTCAGGCGGCAGACGGTGGTAATCGAACTGATCGGCTCCGGCACCTACTGAGAAAAGCACCCGCAAATTGGGAAACTGTTGCATCAGATTGTCCGGCGGCTGCCAGGCCACCAGATATTCCACCAGCAGGGGATCGCCGATATCCGGCCACTGACGGAAAGCGATCTCCGGTGCCCATTCGGCCAGTAAGGCAGCCCAGCGTTGGCCGCGTTCGGCGCTGGATTTATACAGCAGCGTCATCAAGCCATCGCCTGCGTCATTAAGCCAAATGAGAGTGCGCCGTCAGGCTGCCAGGGTACGCCGCGGATCATGGTGGTGGGACGGTCCACTTCCGGGATTCCCACGCTGCTCAGCCAGTCGCCGATACCGCTGTGACTGTCGGTATCGATGCGCACAAACTGACCGTCATGCCCACTCAGCAGCTGACTGACCAGCACTTTCGCCTGCTGCGCATTCTGCGCAATCACCGGACCAATCGCCTGACCATGTCCGAAACGCCGCTGGCAGGCAAAACCAACGACCCGCCCGGCTTTTTCCAGCAGCAGAAAACGTTGCGCAGTGTCAAACAGGCTGGCAATCAGCGCAGGGCGATGCTGACCGTGTGCCTGTCGCTCAAGCGCAGTCAGCGTAGCGATATCGTCACAGCTCGCCGTGCGCAGCACTTCATCTTCAGCGGGAGCAATGGCCGCCACCGGCGGCAGTTCACGACACTGATGCTGTTCAACCCAGCCGGTGGCGACAAATCCCAGTTTTTCGTACAGCCCTTTGCCCATTTCCGTGGCATGGAGCCGCACGTTGCAGCCTTTCAGCGCCTCCAGCGCCGTCTGCATCAGCTGGCGGCCAATGCCTTTTCCCTGCATGTCATCCGCCACAATCACCAGTCCCAGCGAGGCATACGCCTCTCCCCAGCGCCACCAGAGGATGGTGCCCGCCACGCGGCCATCCACTTCGGCCACCCGCCCCTCGCCCAGCGACAGCGCCTGTTGCCAGTCTTCAGGACGGTGGGGCCACTGCAACCTGCGGGTCAGCTCTGCCGCCTGCGCCAGATGTTGCTCATTCATTTTCTGCATCGGGACCTTCATTTTTTCTCCTTACATCATACCCGGCAGATCAAGGCCAGAGCCGTCAACCAGCCGCGAATAGCGGTATGGCGCGGGATCAACAATCGGGGTCGCGCCGGTCACCAGGTCAGCCGCGAGACGCCCCGCAGCCGGACCAATACCGAAGCCGTGTCCACTGTAGCCTGCGGAGATAATCAGGCCGGGCAGCCGGGCAACGGGGGAAATCACCGGTATCGCATCCGGCGTACTGTCAATCACGCCGCCCCACGCCTGTTCAGCGCGAATGCCCCGCAGCGCCGGATACTCTTTACACATCGCCTCAATGGCTTCCTGCACCATCGCCATATCCGCGTCCGGGTCAAGAATGCGCACCTCTTCGAACGGCGAGCGGCGGTCAAACTGCCAGCGGCAGAAGGTTTCCGGCCCGCGCAGGAAGGGGGCGATGCCCGGCGACAGCGTCAGGTATTTACGGCGTGCTTTAAAGGTGGGCCAGAACTGGCGGGCATAGCGCAAACTTTGTGCGCCCGGCGTCAGGCGGCCTCGCCCGGAGATGGAAACCGTATAGCTGCCATCCATCTGCGGACGACAGGCAAAAGTTGGCGTATACAGCGGCATGGCAATCGCCTGTTCCACTGCGGTGGTGCGAAACGCAGTGCCGGTGACGTTGCCGAGCGGCAAATCCACACCGTGACGACGGCAGAACAGCGACGTCCAGGCCCCGGCAGCGCAGACAACCTGGCGGGTTTTGATCGTCCCGCGTTCGGTTATCACCCCGCTCACCCGACCGGCCGAGATATCCAGCCCGCGCACCGCACACTGTTGAAAGACCAGCGCACCCAGCCGCTGTGCCGCTATCGCCAGCCCGGGTGCCGCCAGCGACGGTTCCGCATGACCATCGCTCGGTGAAGAGACGCCCCCCAGCCATCTGCTGGTGCTGCCGGGCGTCATGGCTTTCGCCTGCTCAGCGGTAAGAATATCGCTGCGCACGCCGTAGCTTTTTGCCATCTTTCCCCAGTTATCCCAGGCATCGATTTCGCTCTGATTGCCGGTGGCATACACCAGCCCGCTGCGGCGAAATCCCAGCTCTTCACCTGTTTCCTGATTCAGCTCTCCCCAGCGTTGCAGGGCATGGATCACCAGCGGCAGCTCGCGCTCGTCACGGTTCTGTTGACGACACCAGCCCCAGTTACGGCTGGACTGTTCCGCGCCCACCAGCCCCTTTTCAATCAGCACCACGCTGACGCCCTGGCGGGCCAGCTCATAAGCCGTGGCGGCCCCGACAATCCCTGCACCAATCACCACCACATCCACTTCCGGCGGGAAATAGTGGCTGTCCTGAACGTATCGAATCAATGACGGCATCGTATTGTTAACTCCTGCCCCTGCCAGTCAGCAGAGAAAAAAACTGTGCATTACAGCGCAATATCGCTGGCTTCATGTTCATCCAGCCAGCCCTGGCGTAACTCTGGTACGGCCCGCTTCAGCCGTTCGTAATAAAGCTCACCAGAGGGTTTATCGTAATCGGCGCGCGCCACCTGTGTCACTCTGCGGCCATTCTTCACCACCAGAATTTCATCACATACCGAGCGCACCGCATGGAGGTCATGGCTGATAAAAATCACCGACAGCCCCAGCTCACGACGCAGTTCGGTGATCAAATCCAGTACCGCCGCTGCCACCACCGTATCCAGCGCGGAGGTCACCTCATCGCACAGGATTAAATCCGGTTCGGCCGCCAGCGCGCGCGCCAGATTAACACGCTGTTTCTGTCCACCCGACAGCGACCACGGACGCCGCCGCAGCACGCTGTGCGGCAGCCGCACCAGATCCAGTAACCCGGCCAGCCGTTTTTCCAGCGCCGCCCCCCGCAGCCCGTGAAACAGTTTCAGTGGCCGACTGAGGATAGCGGCAACGCTGTGCGCCGGATTGAGCGCGGTATCGGCCATCTGAAAAACGTACTGAATGCGGCGCAGCTCATCCGCTGAGCGCTGCTGCATATCCCCGGCAATATAGTGGCCGTTGAACAGAATATGGCCGGAAGACGGCACGTTCATGCCGGCGATAGCATGGGCCAGCGTGGTTTTCCCCGAGCCGGACTCGCCAATAATACCCAGCGCCTGGCCGCGAAACAGGCGGAAATTGATGTCGTGCAGGATGGGAATAGCGGGCTGCCCCTGACGGTTGACCGCGCCATAACCGGCAAAAACATCCCGCACCTCCAGCAACGGCTGTTCCCGGCTGTCCGGCATCTGCCAGGGCGTGGGTCGAACCTGTTGCTTTGCCGCTTCCAGCAGCAGATGACTGTACTGCGCCTGAGGCGCGCGCAGCAGCTGTTCAGTGGTGCCGTACTCGGCGATCGCCCCTTTCAGCAACACCAGAATGCGGTCGGCCATTTGCGCCACCACCGCCAGATCGTGGCTGACATAAATTGCGGTCATCCCGCGCTGGCGCACTACCCGGCGAAAGGTCTTCAGCACCTCCACCTGGGTGGTGACATCCAGCGCGGTGGTCGGTTCATCGAGGATCACCACGTCCGGATCGCTCATCAGCGCCATCGCGGTCATCAGCCGCTGCAACTGCCCGCCCGAAACCTGATGCGGAAAGCGTTGACCAATGTTCTCCGGGTCCGGCAGAGCCAGCTCGCGAAACAGCTGTACGGCTTTTTTCTCGGCCGCGGCCCGCGTCATCACGCCGTGGATGAGCACCGGTTCAGTCACCTGTTTCATCAGCCGGATTGCCGGATTAAACGAGGCGGCGGCACTCTGGGCGATATAGGCCACCTTGTTGCCACGAAACTGGCACAGCTGTTTTGCGCTGAGCGAGGTGACATCCGTGCCGGCCACGTGAATCTGTCCGGCGGCAATCCGGCAGCCGTGACGGGCATAACCCATCAGCGCCAGCGCGATGGTGGTCTTGCCCGAACCGGATTCGCCAATCAGCGCCAGCACTTCCCCTTTCTGCACGGTAAAACGGATATCGCTGACCAGCGGGATCTCACGGCCATCGTCGGCATGGGCAATCACCCGCAGATTCTCCACCGCCACTAACGGGCGGGCGCTGTGTGGCATCACGTTCATACTCCCTCCTTCACCGGGCTGAGCGGTCGCATGGATTGCAGGCTGTCGATAAACAGATTGGCCCCGATGGTCAGACTGGCAATCGCCAGCGCGGGCATCAGCACGGCGGGCGCGCCATCGAACAGCCCCTGTAGATTTTCCCGTACCAGCGTCCCCCAGTCGGCATAGGGCGGCTGTACGCCAAGGCCAAGGAAGCTCAGCCCGCTTAACAACAGGACGATATAGACAAAGCGCAGGCCAAAATCGGTCAGCATCGGGTGCAGCATATTGGGCAGAATGTCATGCAGGGCAATATAAAGACGGCTTTCTCCGCGCAGCCGCGAGGCGCGCACATAATCCATCGAGCGCAGGCTGGAGGCCATAGCCCAGGCGATACGATACGCTCCCGGCCAGTAGGTGAAGACCGCCGTTACCACCAGCATCGGCAGCGACGATCCGAATACCGCCACGATCATCAGCGCGAGGATTTTTCCCGGCAGCACCAGCATCGCGTCATTGATACGGCCCAGGATCTCCTCCAGCCATCGCCCGGTTACCGCAGCCAGCAGCGCCAGCACGATGCCGGTACAGCTTGCCAGCAGCGCCGCGCCCAGCGCCAGACCGATGGAGTAACGTGCGCCATACAGAATGCGGCTGAACATATCACGCCCCAGATAGTCAGTGCCGAACCAGAACTCGCGGCTGAAGCCGCTCAGTAACGGACCGCCGCCGATATCATCCAGGTTATGCGGCGCCAGCCACTGTCCCGTAACCGCCAGCACTATCCACAGCAGGGTAATAACAAGGCCCGCTCTGCCGCTGATGCTCAGTGACAGAAAAAAACGCCAGGGTAAGGTCATCAGATTCATCAGCCCCTCCACCGAGGATTAAATGCAATGGTGAGGATGTCTGCCGCCAGCAACAGCAGCAGATAGCACCCGGCAAACAGCATCACGCAGAGCTGCACCACCGGCAGGTCGCGGTTGCTGACCGCGTCCACCAGCTGGCTTGCCAGTCCGGGATAGCTGAAGATACTTTCGATAATAATCACCCCGCCAAACAGGTAAGCGAGGCTCAGTGAAATGGCATTGGCGATGGGTCCGACCGCATTAGGCAGCGCGTGGCGCAGCACCGCCCGCAGCGGTGGCACCCCCTTCAGCAGGGTCATTTCCAGATACGGGCTGTCCATCTGGTTAATCAGCGCCGATCGGGTCATGCGCGCCATCTGGGCCACCAGCACACAGCACAGGGTCAGCACCGGCAGCGCGTAGGTTTTCAGATAGCTGAGCACATCGGGGGCCGGGGTGCCCAGTGACATAGCCGGCACCCAGTGTAATTTGACCGCGAAGACAATCACCGCGATGGTCGCCACCAGAAATTCCGGTACTGCCACCACCGCCATGGTGGTCATCATCAGCGCCCGGTCAAACAGCGAACCGCGCTTCATTGCCGCACTCAGACCAATCACCAAAGCCAGCGGCACCGAAACCAGCGTGGTAATCGCCGCCAGTTCAAAGGTGGCAGGCATGCGCTGTGCCACCAGTTGCGCCACCGGCAAATGGCTGGCAAACGAGGTGCCAAAGTCGCCGCGCAGGATGCCAGCGAGCCAGCTGAGATAGCGCACGATCAGCGGTTGATCCAGCCCCAACTGCTGGCGCAGCGCGGCCACCGTTTCCGGCGTGGCGCTCTGCCCCAGCACCATCTGCGCCGCATCGCCCGGCAACATACTGGTGATAAAGAACACCACCGCCGAGACAATCAGCAGCGTCAGGATACCGGCCCCACAGCGCCGGAGAATCAGTAACAGCATGAACCGGTTCATCGTGCGTCTCCTTCTCAGGACGTAAGCCAGGCAAACTCATGGAAGCGGAAGCCCATCATCATCCCCGATGGCCAGGCTTCCACGCCTTTCACTTTGCTGCTGTAGCCGTCCAGTGAGCTGATAAAGGTGGGGATCAGCGTGCCACAGTGGTCGTAGATCAACTGTTGCATGTCACCGTACATCTGTTTACGTTTTGCCTGGTCGCGCTCGCCGCGCGCGGCGACCACCAGCTGGTCGAACTGCGCATTCTTCCAGCCTGACTCATTGTTGGGCGCATCGGAGAGATAAAACTGTGACAGCAGCAGATCGACCGTCGGACGCGGATTGATGGAACCATAGCCAATCGGATCTTTGGTCCAGTGGGTTGACCAGTAGCCATCATAAGGCACGCGGCGCACCTTGAAATTGATGCCCGCCGAGCGCCCCAGCTGCTGGATCAACTGGCCGCCTTCCACCGAACCCTCAATATTCTGGGTGGTGATAATTTCCGCCGTCGCGACGGTCATGCCGGCCTTTTTAAAGTGGTATTTCGCTTTTTCCACGTCGAGCGGCCGCTGCGGGATATCTTTGTTGTACATCGGATGCCACGGCGGCACCGGGATATCATTGGCAACCTCGCCAAAGCCCTGCATCACCGTTTTAACGATAATTTCACGCGGTTGCAGGTACTTCATGCCCAGCACAAAATCTTCGTTGCTGCCGGGTTTGATGTCGGTGCGCACAATCAGATTGCTGTACATACCGGATTTACTCTCCAGCACGCCAAACTGGCCGGACTGGCGCAGACGTTTAACGTCGCTGGCGCTGAGGGTGGCGACCATATGTAAATCGCCCGACATCAGGGCATTGACCCTCGCGGCCTGGTCGGTGACGCCAAGCAGCTCCACCTGATCAAGATGCGGCAGCCCCGGTTTCCAGTAATGCGGATTTTTGGTGCCGACGGTGCTGACGCCGGGGGTAAAGCTCTGGCAGACAAAGGGACCGGTGCCGATTGCCTTACTGAAATCTTTGGTGCCCTGCGCAACGATCAAAAACGGGCTGGTCGCCAGCACGGTGGGAATATCGAAGTTCGCCAGCGACAGCACCAGTTTCACTTCGGTCGGACTGACGGCGGTAATGCTGCTGAACTGTTTCGCCTGGGTGATGGCGGTGGACGCCACTGCCGGATCTTTATGGCGGCTGAGTGACCAGACCACATCGTCTGCGGTCAGCGGCTTACCGTTATGAAAGGTCACTCCCGGGCGCAGCTTGATCTGCCAGTTGATGCCGTCACTGCTGGAGATGGATTCCGCCAGCGCGGGTTGGACGTTCAGATCTTTATCCAGCTCGGTCAGGCCGCTGTAAAACATAAACTGGCGGCAGTAATCGGCGCTGTTGCTGCCTTTCGCCGGATCGAGAGTATCGGTTGCGGAGGCATTGGCTACCGCAGCCCGCATTTTACCGCCCTTTACCGGCGTCTCTGCCGCGAAGCCCAGCGACGGAAAGCCCACCAGGCCCGTGCTCATCACCGCGCCTGCCGACAGCAGTTTGATCATCCCGCGCCGGGAAAGGGAGACATCATTAATCGCCTGGCTTAAAGACGGGGTAACATGGCTGAATTCTTTACGAAATTTACTCATCTGCACACCCTCAAAATGGAACGTTAACGACTCAGGAGAGCCAGTCCCTGGCCTTGTAATACAGTCCCGCAACGGGCAAAAACCACGGTTTACCAAAATAACCGGGAACAGCAGGCCAGCTGTCGCGCTGCCACGGATTCTCGCGGCTTTTTTCTGCCACCAGATTGGCCATCACCTGCCCCATCCACACCGACATCTGGGTGCCGTGCCCGCTGTAACCCAGCGAGTAAAATACTCCGTCATGTTCACCGGCATGGGGCAGACGGTCGGCACTCATGTCCACCAGACCGCCCCAGCAGTAATCCATCCTGGTGCCGGCCAGCGTCGGGAAGATGCGCCGCAGGCTGGCTTGCAGAATTTTGCCGCTGCGGGCGTCAGAAGTGGGATTGCTGATGGCAAAGCGCGCGCGGCCGCCAAACACCAGCCGGTGGTCAGCGGTGGTGCGAAAATAGTTGCCGATATTCATTGAGGTAACGCAGGTGCGATTATTGGGCAGCAGCGCTTTCAGCTGTTGCGCGGGCAAAGGCTCAGTGACCACAATAAAGCTGCCCACCGGAATGATGCGCCGCTGAAACCACTCAAACGGGCCGATGTTCGAGCAACCGGTCGCCATCAGCACTTTTTCAGCGAGGATCTCCCCTTTAGCCGTGCCCACCCGATGCTGCCAGCCTTTCACCCGTTGCAGGCGGGTGACCGGCGTGTGCTCAAAAATCGCCGCGCCGCTACGGGCCGCCGCCCGGGCCAGGCCGATGCCGAATTTACCCATGTGCATCTGGCCGCCACGATGCTGGATCAGACCACCGTGAAAGGCATCGGAATCCACCTCCTGCCTGACCTCATCGGCACTCAGCAGGGTGACATCCTGATCGACATAACGGCGCAAAGCATCATGGGTCGCCTGTAATCCGGCAAAATGTGACGCTTTACTGGCCAGTTTGATTTTGCCGCAGCGCAGGAAATCGCAGTCGATCTGCTCCTCGCCGATCAGACGCTCTACATAGTCCACCGCGTCGGCAAAGGCGCGGTAGTAGCGGCTGGCCTGCTCAGCGCCTGCTGACGCCACCAGTGAGGCAAAGTTCTGCGACACGCCGGTATTGCAGTGACCGCCATTGCGGGCAGAAGCCTGACTCATCACGCCTTCCGCCTCCAGCACCACCACGCTCAGTCCGCTGCGGGCCAGCGACAGGGCGGCAGAGATGCCGGTAAACCCCGCGCCGATCACCACCACATCGGCGGTGGCGGGCAGTTCACCCTGCTGTGCACCGTCAAATTCAGGCGCGGTTGCCTGCCAGAAAGATTCCAGTTTCATCACCCTGCTCCTGTGCCGGATTACAGACCCACTACCGCCGGAAGACCGCCGATATCCTGCACTTCGCTGTAGCCGTAGTAAGGATTCCCCGGACCATGTCCCCGGTTAACAAACACTTTGTGGGTGATCCCCAGATCGTGCGCCGTCATCAGGTCATAGCGCATGCTGCTGGAGACGTGCAGGATCTCGTCGGGCGCGCAGTTAAGTTTGTTGAGCATCACCTCAAAGCCTTTCATCTGCGGCTTGTAGGCCCCCACCTCTTCTGCGGTGATGGTCATGTGGATCGGCGCACCCAGCCGGGGGATGTGATTTTTAATCAGCTCATCGGTGGAGTTGGTCAGCAGCACCAGCGGAAATTCCTTCGCCACTTTAGCCAGACCGGCCGGAACGTCCGGATGCGGTCCCCAGCTGGCGCAGGCGGTCATAATCGCGGCGCAATCCTCGTCGGTGCACTCCACCCGCCATTTGTTACAGGTGCGGTACAGCGCACCCGCCACCACCAGCGGATAAAGTTTGAATGCGCCCAGTACTTCATCCATACGAAAACGTGAGAAGTCCTCGGTAAAGGCAGGCATCTGTTGCGGCGAAATACGGTCTGCAAAGCGGCTGGCGGCCGCACCCGACATATCAAAGTTAATCAGCGTGCCGTAACAGTCGAAGGTAATAAATTTCGGTTTAAACACAGCCATGACGCATCCTCTTCAGTTTCAGGAGTGGGTGAAGTTTCAGAAGTCGATCAGTACGCTTTTGTAGCGGCGGCAGGCTTCGAAAGCCTGGCGGCCAAGATCTTTGCCAATGCCGGAGCCGTGAAAGCCGCCGGTGGGAATAATAAAATCGCCGGAGCGGCCATAGCGGTTGATCCACACCGTTCCGGCGGCAATGCCGCGCATGGCGCGCAAAGCCCGATCGAGACTTTGGGTATGCACCCCGGCGCATAATCCGTAGGTGGAATGCGCCGCCAGTGCCAGCGCCTCCTCTTCTTCATCGAAAATCTGCACGGTCAGCACCGGCC
This sequence comes from Erwinia mallotivora, assembly GCF_000590885.1. GTDB lineage: Bacteria > Pseudomonadota > Gammaproteobacteria > Enterobacterales > Enterobacteriaceae > Erwinia > Erwinia mallotivora. The sequence continues at coordinate 5,977 of NZ_JFHN01000057.1, read as the reverse complement.
CAAAAATCTCCTCCTGCACCGCCGGGCTATCTGGCGATACATCGGCGATCAGCGTCGGCTGCCAGAACCAGCCCTCGCCGGTATCGGCAAAGGGTTCTCCCCCCACCAGCACGGTTGCGCCCTGCTGCCGCGTTGCCGCCACCAGCTGGCGGATTTTGTCCGCCTGACGGCTGTCGATCACCGGTGCATAGCGGCTGTGCTCATCCCAGGTGAGGCCGGGTCGAAAACCCTGACAAAGCCGGATAAGTTCGTTAATCAGCGCGTCTGCGATACCCCGCTGCACCAGCAGGCGGGTTCCGGCAACGCAGGCCTGGCCGCCGTTAGCGGTAAAGCCGCGCAGAATTCGTCCGGCGACCTCGCTGATATCGCCCGCATCGTCAAACACCAGTTGCGGGCTTTTACCACCCAGCTCCAGGGTAACCGGCTTCATACCGTGATGTGCCGCATCGCTCATGATGCGTGCGCCGGTTGCCGTCGAGCCGGTAAAGGAGACTTTGCGCACCAGCGGGTGCGCCACCAGTGCGCTCCCGGTCACTGCGCCGCTACCCTGAACAATATTCAGTACCCCGGCGGGCAGCCCGGCCTGCACCGCCAGTTCCGCAAGACGGACGGTGGAATAAGGCGTCAGCTCGGACGGTTTCAACACCACGGCATTGCCTGCAGCCAGCGCCGGGCCACATTTCCACGACGCCATCGACAGCGGAAAATTCCACGGTGTAATGGCACCTACCACGCCGTAAGGTTCCGGAACCAGCATCCCCAGGCTGGCATCCCGGGTGGGAAAAAGATCGCCGCTGTATTTGTCCGCGCACTCGGCGTAAAAGCGAATCGCCTGTGCCGTAAAAGGAATTTCATGATTGACCACGTCATAGATTGGCCGGGTGGAAGCCAGCGCTTCCAGCTGCGGCAGCTGGCTGTCGCTTTCGACAAGGTCGGCCCAGCGCTGAAGGATCGCGCCACGCTGGCGTGGAGGACAACTGGCCCAGCCACTCTCTTTTACCGCCCGGTCAGCAACAGACACGGCCTCGTCCACCTCACTGGCACCGGCTTCGGGAAGCTCACCCGCAACCCGGCCATCGGACGGCCGCCTGACGGCAAACCCCTGGCCGTGGGGGTTACGCAGCTGCCCGGCAATAAAGTGGCCCTCTGGCAGAATGACGCTATCGGGATCGAAACTTAACATGGCTTCCCCTTGTGTGGTCCGTGCCGAAAAAATAATGTTTTCTGTCAGTTAATCAGGCTGACGGTTAATCATTTTTTCCTGTTTCATCTGCGGCGTTTATTAATCAGATGCAGAAAGCATGCCAGAGAGTAAAAAAATTAAAATGCATAAAACCGGCGCGAAAAAAATTTTATGCCGTAATTTCACAACAAATTTAACGGATAAACCGTAAAGCTAAATTAATGATTTAAATGAAGTTATAAACGCACCAGCGCAGGGCGTCGGCGTATTAACCTGCACCATTGCAGAGAATGTCCGGGTATTTATTTCAGCCGTGGAATTAAATTAATCTTTTCTGAACAGGCGGTTTTAATTGTTTCCCGTTCGCGAAAAAAATAAACCCCATCACGGGGCGATGAAGTTTTAATGCCGTTATTAAGCTGAGCCCGTGAATAATTGATAACGCCGGGTGAATGCAGCACGCTACGTTGCAAGTGAAAAGAAAGCGTTAATTATCTTTGGCACGACGGGGAGAAAAACACTAAAGCAGAAAGCCTGGCGAGAAAGGAGGATGTGCAACCAGAAATAAACGTCTGACGGAGAGGGGGTAAAACAGGCGGTAAAAAAAACGCCGGTTAGCACGGAGAAAACCGGCGTTATCTGACCATAGCCTTAACTGAGACTGCCTGAATGAAAGGCTTTAATTTCGAGGTATTCATCAATACCGTGGTGTGACCCTTCCCGTCCCACGCCGGACATTTTTATGCCGCCAAAGGGTGCCACCTCCAGCGAGATGGCCCCGGTATTATGACCCACCATACCAAACTCCAGCGCCTCAGCCACCCGCCATGCCCGACGTCCATCTTCGGTAAAGAAGTAGGCACCCAGACCGTATACCGTGTCGTTAGCCAGGGCGATGGCTTCCTCTTCGCTGTCAAAAATGAACAGCGGGGCCACCGGGCCAAAGGTTTCTTCACCGGCGATACGCATGGCGGACGTCACCCCGCCTAACACCGTCGGTCGCACAAAGGTGCCTTCGCCCTGGTGAACGCCACCGGCCAGCAGTTCTGCCCCCTGACTCAGGGCATCATCAATATGGGCATTCACTTTCCTGACCGCCGCCTCATTGATTAGCGGTCCCAGGGTGTTGCCTGCGACAAATCCATCGCCCACTTTCAGCTTCGCCACCTCTGCCAGCAGCTTTTCGACGAAGCGGGGATAGATATTGCGCTGCACCAGAATGCGGTTGGCGCAGACACAGGTCTGCCCGGCATTGCGGAATTTACTGACCATCACCCCGCTGATGGCAATCTCAAGGTCCGCATCATCAAAGACGATCAACGGCGCATTGCCGCCCAGTTCCAGGCTGAGACGTTTGATGCTTTCAGCACTCTGCTGCATCAGCAGTTGCCCGACCCGCGTGGAGCCGGTAAAGGAGATTTTTCGCACCGTGCGGCTGGCGGTCAGCGTTTCGCCAATCGCCTGCGGCAGACCGGTCAGCACCTGGATGACACCGGCGGGAAAGCCCGCCCTTTCTGCCAGCACCATCAGGGCCAGCGCGCTGAGCGGCGTCAGTTCGGAAGGTTTGACGATAATCGGGCAGCCCGCCGCCAGCGCAGGGGCCACTTTACGGGTGATCATCGCAATCGGGAAATTCCACGGGGTAATGGCGGCCGCCACGCCAACCGGCTGTTTCAGCACCAGAATACGCCGGTCGCGGGTGGGCGCAGGAATGATTTCGCCGTAGATACGCCGGGCCTCTTCGGCAAACCATTTTACAAAACTGGCACCGTAGAGCACTTCGCCTCTGGCCTCGGCCAGCGGCTTGCCCTGCTCGGCGGTCATGATGGTGGCCAGATCGTCAGCGTTATCCAGGATCAGCTGATGCCACTTCTCCAGCAGCCTGGCACGTTCCGCTTCCGGGGTTTTTCCCCAGGCCGGACGCACCGCGTCAGCACAGGCGATGGCTGCAAGGGTTTCTTCCTCGCCCAGCGCCGGAATAGTCGCCAGCGTTTCGCCCGTGGAGGGATTGGTTACCGGCAGCGTTTCGCCGCGGGTAGCGGCCTGCCAGCGTCCGCCAAAGCAGGCCTGCTGACGCAGTAACTGCGGATCGTTTAAAGGTTGGGTGAACATAACATCTCCTTGCGGTGGTGATGTTCACTGTAACCTGAGCGTCACGGTGGATGCTGCGTTATGGCGGAACACAGCAACATGCCCTTGCGGCTTTTTGCCGCTAAGCAAAATTTTATGCTGTGGCGAACCCGGCGGAAAAGAGCCGTACTGCCGTGGCTAAATCTGGAAGTCGATCACCGGTCGTTCTGCCTCTGTTTCGAGCGACAGCGCCTGACGCTTGATCTCCTCCAGCGACAGATTGGCATTACATAACTCCAGAAACTGCCAGACATAGTTGCGCTGCAACTGCCCGCGTTTCAGTCCCAGCCACACGGTGTTGGATTCAAACAGATGTCTGGCTTCCAGCCGGGTCAGCTCATCGTGTTCATTCAGCTGGCAGGCCTGATCGGCGAGGATCCCCACCCCCAGATCCAGTGCCACGTAGGTTTTTACCACGTCGCTGTCCTGTGCACTCAGCACCACATCCGGCGTCAGGCCTGCCGCATGGAAAGCGCGGTCCACCCGCGAACGTCCGGTGATCCCCTGGCGGTAGGTGATGAGCGGATAGCGGCTGAGCGCCGCCAGGGTAACCGGTTGTTCTGCCTCCAGCGGGTGGCCCTTCGGCACCAGCAGAGCATGATGCCAGCTGAACCAGGGAAACGCCGCCAGTGAGGGCACATTTACCACCTGTTCACTGGCAATGCCGATATCCGCTTCCCCTGCCAGCAGCATGGAAACGATCTCCTGCGGGGAGCCCTGATTCAGCTCCAGCCGCACATTGGGGTAAAGGGCACGAAAGGCCTTAATCACTTTTGGCAGGCTGTATCGGGCCTGAGTGTGGGTGGTGGCGATAGTCAGCACGCCGCTGGATTCATTGGTAAAGACATCTGCCAGGCGGCGTACCTTACCCGCCTCATCGAGGATACGTTCGGCGATGGTCAGCAGGGCTTTACCTGGCTCGGTCATGCCCAGCAGTCTTTTGCCCCGACGAATGAAAATTTCCACGCCCAGCTCATCTTCCAGATCGCGGATATGGCGGCTGACGCCTGACTGAGAGGTAAACAGGGTGTTAGCCACATCGGTGAGGTTAAAATCACAGCGTGCGGCTTCACGAATGATTTTAAGTTGTTGAAAATTCACGCTTACCCCTCTCTCTGTTAAATGTCTGTTCTCATCATGTTAAGGATGGGAAACCATAGCAACAAATAATAAAAAGAGGTTTTATATGCTTTTTAGTGATATGAAAACCGGCGCGCCCTGCGCGCCCGCCAGCAGAGGTTAACTGACCAGCATCAGCTCACGATCTTCAACAGCCGGTCGGTTCAGCAACGACAGCAGAATATTTTTGACCGCCTGCGCCGAGGGTGACAACGGCAGACGAGCAGAAACGTTCAGTGACAGCGGCAGATTTAAAGTCGGACTGTTGATACGCGCCATCCAGGCATGCGTGGAATTGACCAGCGCACGGGCGGCAGATTCCGGCAGTACCGTTACCCCCATGCCACTGCCGACGGCCGCGGTCAGCGTGGCGATGGATTCAATTTCGCCAATGATGCGCGCGCTCAGACGGCGCAGTGAGAACGCTTCGTCGACCCGTTTGCGCACCGCGCTGTAATCACGCGGCAGGAACAGATTCATCTGCGCCACCTCCGCCAGATCGATACTCTGTCCGGGGCAGTCACTGGCACCAACCAGATAAAGCTCCTCTTTCATCAGCGGCAGACTGGTGATACCGGCAGTCGGCGCGCGATCGTATAACACCGCCATATCAAGCTGGCCATTCATCACTTTTTCGTTTAATGAAGCGCCGCTGTTTTCATGCAGATAGACGAGGATATCAGGAAACTGCTCACGCACGGTTTGCAGTAACGGCATGGTCAGGGAAGATGCCGCCGTGCCCGGAGCCAGTCCGATGGAAACCTGACCGTTGAGTGACTGACCCGCATGGGCTACAGCTGCATGTGCCTGTTCACACTGACGTAAAATGGTGCGGGCATGTGAATAGAGGATTTTGCCCGCTTCGGTCGGCGTGACGCCGCGCTTGGTGCGGATCAGCAACTGCTGGTCCAGCTCATTTTCAAGCGTCGCCACCTGTTGACTGAGTGCAGGTTGCGCAATGTGCAGCACTTCTGCTGCCTGCGTCAGGCTGCCGATATCGACGATTTTCACGAAATATTTGAGCCGTCTTAAATTCATTTTGCCTCCGTCACGGATCCCTGAATGCCATTGTCACTGGCGGTAAAAATTAAGTTTTGATTCTGGTGCCGGATGAGAATTGCAAAGCCTGTGCCAGATTTTTCTGAATAAGTTCTGATAAGGCCGTACTTATGGCTAACAGGCCGTTAAATAAGAGAATCTGATTACCTGATGCAGATTAATCATAATTATTCATCTCTTTGCGTAATGGTTACAATCCGGCTACGCACCAGACTGGTGCAAAAAATGTTGTCAGGATGTGCATGTAACCGTTACCAGCGGGTATACGGACTGCATGAAGAGGTTAAAAGTTGTTACAGCGGTGGAAAAATGGCAATACCACTGCGGGATGAAGCCGCTCCCCAGCGAGAACCTTCGAGTGATATTAGCTGGAGAGTGGCAGAAAAATCTGGCTGGTCTGGAGGCGCAGGTAAAGCGAAACACACCTGCCAGGCGGATTTGAGTTCAGGTTCAGGTTCAGGTTCAGGTTCAGGTTCAGGTTCAGGT
>NZ_JFHN01000056.1 GCF_000590885.1 Erwinia mallotivora | reverse complement strand
TTTGGGTTTGGGTTTGGGTTTGGGTTTGGGTTTGGGAAATGATGCAGATGCTGCCACCCGTTAACCCACTCCAGCGCCGTTATTTTATTCGAAGGGCGGAGAAAATCAGCAAATTGCTGTTTTTGCCAGCAAACGCAGCTGAAAGCTGCATAACGCCTTTGACAATGTCAGGAGTGGCAGATAACATGCGCTCCGTTGAAACAATTCCTCTGTAGTTCAGTCGGTAGAACGGCGGACTGTTAATCCGTATGTCACTGGTTCGAGTCCAGTCAGAGGAGCCAGATTTAGAGAAACCAGATGTCTTCGGACATCTGGTTTTTTGCTTTTGCGACAGCGATATTCCCTGCAATCAGGAGAAGGTAATTTCTCGCCTCATGCCCGGCAACACTCACAGCGCAAAGCCGAAGTGAGAACCATCAGGCAGTTCAACATCCACACGCAATCGTCCTCCCGCCGCCTCAACGTAACGTTTCAGGGTGGAAAGTTTCAGGTCGCGACCGGGTTTTTCCATCGCAGCAACGGTGGGCTGCCTGATCCCCAGCGACTGCGCCATTTCAACCTGCGTTTTTTGCACTTTTTCGCGCAGCTCGGCGAGGTGAATATTAAGCAGAATCTCCGTGGCTGTTGTCTGAGCGTCAGCGACGACTTCCGGTTTTTCATCGGCAATAAGCTGTTCCAGGGTTCTGCCCATCGCGCTACTCCTTGTTGTTTAACATGTTAAGCCAGTGAGTAAATTCCCTGTCAGCAAGCGGGATCATCTCACGGTAGAAACGTTTTTCATTACCCACCTTATTACCGGCACAGAGCAGGATGCCCCGGCGGTTTAGGTCAAAAGCGAAAAACGCGCGTATCGGGTCGCCGCGGCTTTGAATGCGCAACTCTTTCATGTTGCTGAACCGCGAACCATGTAGCGTGTCAGCGTAAGGTCTTGATAAGCCGGGTCCCTTCTCCCTCAAAACAATCAGGGCAGCCAGTACACAGGCCCGATCGCTGTCATTCAGTGACGAGAACCAGTTATCAAAGGTATCCGTTGTTTTAATCGCCCACACAAATCCTCCTTAATAATATAGGTCACATGCTATACAGGTGTAAAGCTATAATCAGGATTATGACGTGAGAAATCACGAGAGGCATGTCCCTTTGCCGGGAAAATGGATGAGCATCAGAGAGTTAAAAGAATGACGTGAAACCGGTTCACCGTCATGCGGCCTGAGCCGCAAAACTGCGCAGAATCAATCTGGTCGGATGAATTGATCAGGCGGCAAGCCCCGATATCCCTAAGCGGCCTCCCCTCTCCTGTTAAGTGCTGCTGACTTTTCACCTGACGAAATTTACAGTCAGCGACATTAAAGAGATGACTTTACGTCACCCCAGCCGTCCGGCAAGCAAACGTAGCTGTTCGGCGATCTGGCTTAAATCCAGACGTTGCTCCCCCATTGCTGCGGTGGAATTCCTTACCACCAGTCGGGCGGGCAGGATTGATGATGAATGTCCCGTCTCCTGCTCATCTGCGTGCAGAATACGCTCAACCGCCTCTTTGCCCTGCAAATTAAGATCGAGCGAGACGGTGGTCAGTGCAGGATAAAAAAACGCGCTCTCATAAGTATCATCGTAACCGATTACCGAAATTTGCCCCGGTACGGCCACCCCCTGCTGATGAAACGCGCTCAATACCCCTAATGCCATCTGATCGTTACCCACCAACAGTGCCGTGAAGTTGGGCGTTTCACGCAGCAGCTGCAATGCGCCACTGTAACCACTCTGCGCATCCCAGTTGCCATGACAAATATTGACCGGCTGCAGGCGGTAACTTTCCAGCGTCTCCAGCCAGCTTTTCAGACGCAGACGGGCAGAAACTGAGCCTTCTGGTCCGGCCAACAGAGCAAACTCACGGTGCCCCTGCTCCCAGAGATATTTCACGCTGGCACGGGTGCCATCAGCGGGATTAAACGAAACGTTAAACACCGAGCTGTAAGGGTCCACATCAAGGAACAGACACAAAATATCCTGGTTCTCTTCCACGATACGTTCAGCATCCTCGCTCTCCAGCGGCACGTTAATGATCACCTTGTCCACCAGTTGCGATTTCAGCTCATTAAGTGAGTCCTGCAAACTTTGTTTGACGTTCTCACCGATCATCGCAATCAGCACCTGATAGCTGGCTGCATTGGCGTAATGCTTAATCGCCGCAGCCACCTGTGAAGGCGCATGTAATGCCAGCGAGGTGGTGACCAGTCCCAGCGTGGTGCTCTGCTTGCCCACCAGTTGCTGAGCCAGTCGGTTTGGCACATAGCGTAAGGCTTCAATCGCCTCTTCCACCTTGTGCCGCGTCGCCTGCGAAACGTTCGCCGACTTGTTTAACACTCTGGAAACCGTCTGGTATGACACCCCCGCATGGCGGGCGACATCTTCCAGGGTGGCACTTTTTGATTTCATCACTCGTGTCCCTGTTATCAGTTGGCAAAATTGTATCACAGCGCTGAAGCAAACCCGCTCAGGCAGATAAAATTGCACTATAACATTGAAAAAAGTCAGACGTTCACATTTCACGATTGGTGATCGCTATCACCAATCGTTACAATTATGGCTGATTTATTTGCACTAAATCACACAGCTTTGACAATTCGATTGCCAGCCCACAACAGCAAGCCGTTTACTACCTCCGTTATGTGAACGTATTACAAATTTCAGGAGAGAGTATGAACACCAGGCTACGCACTGCCGCTGTGGCGCTTGCCACAGCACTGACCTCACCCGCCCTGTATGCTGCCATTGATAACATCGACTTCCACGGCTATCTGCGCGGCGGGGTTGGGGTATCGCGTGATGGTGGCATGGAAGAGTGGCAAAAAAATAAACTGGGTCGTCTCGGCAATGAAGCTGACACCTATGGCGAAGTGGAGCTGGGCAGCGAAGTATACAAAAAAGATGATGTCAGCTTCTACGTGGATACCATGGTCAGCATGTTCTCCGATGGCTCCAACGATAATGAAACCACCTTTGGCGATGATGCGCAGTTCGGTCTGCGTCAGCTGAATCTCCAGATTAAAGGGCTGGTGCCCGGTGATAAAAACGCAGTGATCTGGGGAGGTAAACGTTATTACCAGCGCCATGACCTGCACATTATCGATACCAAATACTGGAACATTTCTGGTTCGGGTGCCGGTATCGAAAACTATACCCTGGGTCCTGGTGCCGTCTCGCTGGCGTGGATCCGCGGTGATGCCAACGATCTGGATTATCGGGTAAATGGCGATAACGACGTTAATATCAACTACCTCGATCTGCGCTATGCCGGATGGAAACCCTGGAACGGTGCCTGGACCGAGTTTGGCGTTGACTATGCCATGCCGAATCCCACCCGGCAGCAGAAAGAGTATGGCGGGCTGTATGATGCTGACAATGGCGTGATGCTCACCAGTGAAATCAGTCAGGATATGTGGGGGGGTTACCAGAAACTGGTGTTGCAGTATGCCGACAAAGGGCTGGCACAGAATATGATCTCGCAGGGTGGCGGCTGGTATGACATGTGGCATGACACCACCAGCGCCACCGGCTACCGCGTGATCAATACCGGCCTGTTACCGGTCACTGACAAGCTGTCATTTAATCAGGTCTTTACCTGGGGGTCGGCAGATGACGTCACCGCAGAGACGGCAAAGAGTACCTTACTCTCTCTGGTGGGACGCGCGCAGTATCAGTTCACCAACTATGTCAGGGGGATTGGCGAGGTGGGGAGTTTCTGGCAGAAGGATGAAAACAGGGATGGCAGCGACTACAAGCAGGCGGGGCAGAAATATACCCTGGCGCTGGGTCTGGCTGCCGGTCCGGAATTTATGTCCCGCCCGGAGCTGAGAGTTTTCGCCTCTTATCTTAACGATTCTGAAAACGGCCACAGTTTCCAGGACAACACCAGCAACGATACCTGGAACTTCGGTGTGCAGGTGGAGGCCTGGTGGTAAGCAGCAGGCCGCCACTGCCGGTCTGACCCTGTTGTCGCGATACGCTTAAGGATAACCGTTACTGGTTATCCTTTTTTGTTGCCCTGAAAGAACCGCGCCTCCAGTAACTGCCGCAGGCTATCCGACGCCAGACCAAAAATGGCATGTACCTCCTGACCCAGAATCACCACCCCAATGGCGCCGGCCTGTTGCAGACCGTCTGAGTCCACCAGCGCCAGAGATTTTACCGTCACCCTCAGACGAGTCAGACAGGCATCCACCCGCTGAATGTTATCGCGTCCGCCAAAACAGCACAGCAGCTGGTCCAGTAACTCTTCGTCAGCAGAGGACACTGTCGCTGCCGGTTGGTCGATGTAATGCCTGAACGACTTCAGACTCACCATACTTCTCTCCTCCAACGGATAAAAAAAGCAGGCATATGCCTGCCAGAGTGGATATCAACCAGAGGCCCCCGGCGTTCGGGAGCATCCGCTACCATCGCCATACCCGCAGGCTGTCATCTGCGGGACAGCCGTATGCTTCAGGTAAAGGACAGTGGCGTGGAGAGTACCCGGCAGCCCCAGGGGGAAAGCGGCAGCTCGCCGCTGAGCACTTCGCCGGTAATCAGGTCGCTGTGCCCCTCAGGCAGCGTCACACTGCAAGGCTGGCCGCTGAAATTTTGCAGGAAAATAAATGCCTGCTCGCCATCACTTCGCCGCTGGGCGGTGACGCCAGACGGCAAATCGGCGGCCAGCGCACGCGGGAGCGCCAGCTGTTCAATCAGCGCAGCGTAAAAATCACGATGAAACGCCAGGCAGTTGCGGGAGGCGATATACCAGGCGCGTCCCTGCCCCACCTGATTAACCGTCACCGCCGGCATTCCGCTATAAAAATCATCCTGATACAGCGCCAGTGCGGTTGCCCCTTCCAGATGAATATGCTCACAGAGTTCGCGTGCCTGGTACGTCCCCTTCAGCCCCAGGCTGTTGCCGTCAACTGCGCTGACGCGGTTAAACTGCTCATCGGTCAGGCTGTCTATCTCCTCCGCCCAGATGCCCAGCAGTGGACGCAGTGGACCGGGAAAACCGCCAAGGTGGCAGAGGTCGCTCTCATTGACGATGCCGCTCCAGTAGGTGGCAACAAAATGGCCGCCCTGATGCAGATGCGCGGCCACCCGCGCGGCAAACCCCTCGCGAACCATATACAGCATCGGCGCGATCACCAGACTGTAACCGCTGAAATCAACGTCGGCATTAATGATATCCACCGCCACGCCGTGCTCCCAGAAGGCACGATAATGTTCATTAACCGTGCGCTCATAGTGCAGACCGATGTTGCGGGGGCCCTGCGCATTATCCATCGCCCAGCGGCTTTCCCAGTCAAAAATAATCGCCACCTTCGCCTCAATGCGGCTGCCGGTCACCGGCGTCATCGCCGCCAGCATCCGGCCCAGCTCAGTCACTTCGCGCCCGGTGCGCGTATCCAGGTGTCCGACGTGGTCCACCACCGCGCCGTGAAACTTCTCTACCGAACCACGACTTTTTCGCCACTGAAAATACTGCACCGCGTCCGCGCCGTGGGCGACGGCCTGCAACGAAGAGAGAATATGCATCCCCGGTTTTTTCAGCTTGCTGGTTGGCTGCCAGTTGGTGGCACCCGGCGTTGACTCCATCAGCACAAAAGGCCTGCCCTGTTTCAGGGTGCGCATCAGGTCGTGATACATGGCGGTGTAGCAGGCCAGCGTGGTTTCATCCTGCTGGTTATGCCACATCGGGTAGCTGTCCCAGGAGATAAAATCGAGCGGCTGTGCCAGCTTCCAGTAGTCGTAATCGTAGAAATATTCCATAAAATTGGTGGTGGCGGGCAGCTGGGGATTGACGGCCTTCAGCGGCGCTATCTCCTCACGGCAGAAGTCCGTCACCTGGTCGGTGGTAAAGCGCCGCCAGTCCAGATTCAGCCCGTGAATGGAGACTTCACCCTGCGGCGCAGGCGAAACAATCTGTGACCAGTCGCTGTAGGTGTGGCTCCAGAAGGTACTCCACCAGGCCTGATTAAGGTTATCCAGGGTCTGATAGCGGCGTTGCAACCAGTCACGAAATGCCTGCTGGCAGCCATCACAATGACATTCACCGCCGTATTCATTAGAAATATGCCAGCCAATCACCGCCGAATGATGGCTGTAACGCGCCGCCAGCTGGCGGTTGATTGCCTGCACTTTCTGACGATAAACCGGCGAGGTCAGGCAGTGATTGTGACGCCCACCATGCAGTGCCGCCACGCGATCCCGCCCGACACGAAGAACCTGCGGATATTTCTGCGACATCCAGGCGGGACGTGCGCCGCTGGGGGTGGCGAGAAACACCGCAATACCATTTTCATGCAGCTTGTCCAGCAGCGCGTCCAGCCAGGCAAAATTGTAACGTCCCTCTTCCGGCTCCAGCGTTGACCAGCTGAAGATGCCAACCGACATCACATTACAGTGGGCCTGTTTCATCATCGCCACGTCATCATCGACAATACCCGGCAGGTGCGCCCATTGCTCAGGGTTATAGTCCGCACCATGCAGCAGGGTATTGACCCCCGGTATCAGCGGTGGAAATTTAGTCATCGCACTTCCTCTTTAAAATCAGCAGCATCTGGCTCTGTGCCAGCCGGTTAATTGAAGACTTTCAATGAAGGCAAGGCTTTGCCCTGGCAGTCAAACAGCGCCTGGTTTTCACGGGCATTGCCCTGTTTCCATTGATCATGGATGTATTTCATTCCGGCAGGCGTTGCCCAGCTGTTGCCGGTCGCCGGGATCCACGCAGGCTCCCAGTACACCACCCCCTTACCACGCTGATTTGGCACCGCCTGCACCGCTTTAATCAGATCGTGCAGATACGCCGCCTGCCCGGCCACGCTGGCCGGATAACCGCCCGCCTTCTCCTCTTTGGCCTGGAAGCTGTTCTCCGCTGCGTCACAGTTTTCCAGGGTCCAGGCGTAAGCCGCCTCCACCACCATCACATCTTTGCCGTAGCGCTGGCTGATGTCGTTCATATTGGCCTGCAAGGCGCTAATCGGACCGTTCCAGTAGGTGTACATCGACAGGCCGATGACATCGAACGGCACCTGACGTCGGGTTATTTCATCGAACCACCAGCGGAAGGTCTCATTTTTGGTGCCTTCCGCCAGATGCAGCATCACGGCTACCTGATGTGGATCGCTGAGGTTTTCACGCAGGCCGCTGATGGCCGCTTTCAGCAGCAGCGCCAGCCGGTCGAACTCGCCGCCGTTCTGCCCCCAGCTTTTGCCGTCGGGCCACAGCATGCCGCCGTTCAGTTCATTGCCGATCTGCACGATATCCGGCATCACCCCTTCAGCCTTAAAACGGGCGATAGTGTCGCGGGTGTAATCGTGGACCTGCTGCTGTAGCTGGACAAAATTCAGTTTTTCCCAGGCTTTGGGTTTGTACTGCTTGCCGGGATCGGTCCAGAAATCGCTGTAATGCAGATCCAGTAACAGCTTCATCCGGGCGGCCTTCACCCGCTTAGCCAGCGCCAGCACGGTGGGCAGATCGTCCGTCCCGCCGCCGTAAGCCTGGCCGCTGTCATCATAAGGATCGACCCACAGCCGCAGCCGGATGGTGTTAATCCCGTTGGCTTTCAGAATGGCGATGGGGTCCTGTAACTGGTTGTCGGCGTTATAGAATTTCGCCCCCTGCTTCTCCAGTTCCGCCAGCGTGGAGATATCCGCCCCTCTGATAAAGCCCGCCGGCCAGGGTGCAGCAGAGGCAATAACCGGTGAATTTGCCGCAGGCAGCGGTGCCGCCCAGGCCAGCGCCAGGGCGAGTAGTAACGATTTTGGTAACATGTTTATCCCTTAGTACTGCCTGAGGTCAGGCCGGAGACGAAGTATTTTTGCAATGCCAGATAGAGCAGCGCCACCGGCAGCGCAATCAGCACCGCGCCCGCCGCATAGGTGGTGTAGCTGGCACCCATTTTCTGCGCCACCAGGTTATACAGGCCAATCGGCAGGGTGAACTGCTCCGGCGTGCGCAGAATGGTGCTGGAGAGAATGAAATCCCCCAGCGGGCCGGTAAAAGAAAACAGCGCCACCACCGCGAGGATCGGCTTTGACAGCGGCATAATGATTTCAATAAAGATGCGGAAATTGCCCGCGCCATCCATGCGCGCCGATTCATCCAGATCTTTCGGAATGGCATCAAGATAGCCTTTCATCAGATAGGTGTTCATCGGGATCATCCCGCCGACATAAATCAGCACCAGCGCCAGATGGCTGTTAATCAGCCCAAGAAGCTGCGACAGCACGAAGATGGCGATCAGCGCTGAAAATTGCGGGATCATCTGCAACAGCAGAAACAGCATCAGACCATTCTGCCGCCCCTTAAAACGAAAGCGCGAAAAGGCATAAGCGGTGCAACTGACGCTGGCAAGGGTCAGCAGCATGGTCAGCACGCTGATTTTCAGTGAATTCCAGTACCAGGTCATGTAAGGCACGCTGCCGTTGAACAGGTCACGATAGTGTTGCAGCGAGGGGTTTTCCGGGATCACGGAACTGCTGAGCAGGCTGTTTCCCGCATTCAGCGATGCGCCCACCGTCCACACCAGCGGATAGATGATAATCAGCGAAACCAGCCCCACCAGCAGCCAGCTGAGCGACAGGCGCAACCATTTTTCGCGTTTAATACTGACCGACTTTGCCATGAGTGCTCCTTACGCCATCTCATCTTGTTTAAATGCGCGGGTGGCGCGGAACTGCCACAGCGCCAGGCCGACCACGAAGATCGACAGCAGAATGGTGATGCTGGCGGCGATGGCATACTGCGACGATGACATGGTCAGCTTGTAGATCCATGAAACCAGGATATCCGTGCCGCCCGCGCTGGAGCCTGCCACCGCCGGGCCGCCGTTGTTAAACAGATATATGATATTGAAATTATTAAAGTTGAAGGTGTACTGGGTGATGATGATCGGCGCGATGGCATACAGCACCAGCGGCAGGGTGATGGTTTTCAGTCGGGTCCAGGCGCTCGCACCGTCCATGATCGCCGCCTCATAGAGATCGTCCGGAATGGCCTGCAACACCCCGGTAGTCATGGCAAACACAAACGGAAAGCCCAGCCAGGTCTGCATCATAATCAGCGCGGTTTTGGTCCAGAAAGGGTCCGTCAGCCACGCTTTTGGCGCAATGCCAAAGAAGTCGAGAATGGTGTTGTTAATCACCCCGAAGGTGTCGTTAAACATGCCGGTAAACACCAGGATGGTGACAAATCCCGGCACCGCCCACGGCAGAATAAAAATGGTGCGGATAAGGGGTTTAAAGCGCAGGTCCTTCTGATTGACCAGAATCGCCAGCAGCACGCCAACGGTACATTGCAGGGTGGTAGCCAGCAGCGTCCACACCACCGTCCACTGCAACACGTCAACAAAGGTGGAGCGCCAGACAGAGAGGCTGAAAATATTGATAAAGTTTTTAGCGCCCACCCAGTCCACCAGTCTGGCCGGTGGCGAGTGGTAAAGGTTGTAGTTGGTAAAGGCAATGGCGAAGCCGAACAGAATGGGAAACACCACCACAAACACCAGCAGGATAAATCCCGGCGTAATCATCAGATACGGAAAGCCATCGCGCAACAACAGCTGATACTGCTTACGGACGCTGTTGAGCGGCTGTCCCGCATCGCGCTTTGCGCCGTTCAGCCAGGCATCGCGCAGCGACAGCAGCCAGAGCGCCAGGCCAAAAGCCACAATCAACAGGCTGAGAATCCCTTCCGCCAGCAGAAAGATGGAGTTATCCCGTGGTAGCTGCTCCCCCAGGGTGTACAGCCCCCATAATCCCTGTGGCAGCACCTGGCGGAACACCCCGGCAAAACTGCTGAGCAGCAGCAGAAAACAGCCGCCTTTCAGCCACTGGCGATGATAAAACTGACCACATCCCGGCAATAGTGCCAGCAGCGCGCCGGTTATGGCATGGCGACGTGAACGCGGGGTCAGCGTCAGCTTTTCACTGGGAGAAATAATCACATCATTATCCTTATTCTGGCGGCTCAGGTTGCGGCCCGGTAACTGATTGCTGGCCTGCATTGCGTCGATCTGCATGGAAATCTGCTTAACGGCGGCATCCAGCGCCGCTTTTGGCGGCTGCTTGCCGGAGACGCTCAGTTCCAGCGCCGCGTTGGCCGGTCCCCACACTTCCTGCATTTCCGGTACGCCAGGCATCGCCACCGCCCGCGCAGCCTGCACCGCCACGGCATTGGCTTTTTCATCATTTTTAATCACAGGATCGTTCATCAGCGCCACCACCGGCGGGATCTCCTGAGTCTGCTGATAGCGCGTTTTGACGTACTGCGGCTGGTTAATAAACTGGATAAACTGCTGGGCCAGCGCCTGGTCTTTGCTCCAGGTCGACACCACATAACCTTTCACGCCGAGAAATGAGCTCATTGGCTTGCCATCCGGCAGCATCGGCAATGGCGCAACGCCATAGTTAATACCGGCAGCCTGATAAGGCTGAAATGCCCACGGGCCATTGATCACCGCCGCCGCTTTCTTTTCGGTAAACAGCGAGTCAATCGCGTTCAGCCCGCTGTCCCCCAGAATGCCGCCAGGAAGTAGCCCCTCACTGAAGAAGCTTTTCAGCAGGGTCACGGCGGCGACGCTGCCCGGCGTGTTCAGGCCGATATCTTTGGTGTTCAGCGCCCCGGAACTCTGTTTAGCAAACAGATAGCCCCCCATCGGTGCCATCACTCCCCAGCTGTAATAGAGCTGGTCAAACTTGGCCAGCAGGCCGTACTGCTTCGCTTCGCGCTGTTTTTTTGAAAAGACGCGATACTCCTCCAGCGTGCTGAGCGGAGCAGGCAGCAGATCTTTGTTGTAAATCAGCACCAGGGTTTCCACCGCTTTCGGAATGCCGTATACCACCTTTCCCTCGGTGAACGCCGCCATCGCCGCAGGCGTATACGCCGCCTGCGCCGCCGCATCGACCTTTAACGGGGCCAGCAGCCCCTGCACCACCGCGCTCCCCAACTGGTCATTAGGGATAACCAGCACATCGGGACCAATCCCGGCCGGGCCATCCAGCCGCAGCTTCTCAATCTGCTGGGTGAAAGGCATCTCCTGCACTTTCACCTCGACATTAAACTGCCGGCTGAAATCCGCGACCGCCGTCTTAATGCCGTCCGACTTCTTAATATCCTCCCAGACGGTCAGCTGCTGAGCCGCGTAAACCGTCTGATTCAGGAGCAGTGCTGACAGCAGCAGCGTGATGCGTGTTTTACTTTTCATTGTCGGCCTCATGTGAGCGTATTACATTTTTCTTTCGGCATCCGATATCCTTCCCGGCTTTTAACATCACAACTTGCTGATTAAGCGGCCTGTAGAGGAGGAGACAGTCAACCCTGTTAATGTCATACGCTACGCGCCAGCCCGACTTATCTCCAGCCTGTTCTCACCAATGTGTGATCGCTGTTACATAAATCAAAATCGCCGTTAGGGCAGGTTTCATCGCAGCGCTATAGTCAGCTCAGGCCGGATAAGGGTTGCCGGCAAAAACATCAATTTGTTATACGTAATACATTTATTGTTCATCCACCCGATTTGCGATGAGGATTTACATGTCCAGCATCAGACTGAGAAATGTCATCAAGCGCTTTGGCAAAACAGAAACGCTGAAAAATATTGTTCTGGATATTGAGGCAGGCGAATTCACGGTGTTTGTCGGCCCGTCGGGCTGCGGCAAATCCACCCTGCTCCGTTTGATTGCCGGACTGGAGGAAGTCAGTGACGGCCAGATCCTGATTGACGATCGGCCCGTCAATGATGTCGCCCCGGCACATCGTGGCGTGGCCATGGTGTTCCAGTCTTATGCGCTCTACCCGCATATGAGCGTGGCGGAAAACATCGGCTACGGGCTGAAGGTCAACGGCATGGCCAGAGCGGAAATTGCCCGTCTGGTGGAGAGGGTGGCGAAAACGCTGCAACTCTCCCATCTGCTGGAGCGTAAACCCAAAGAGCTGTCCGGCGGTCAGCGGCAGCGTGTGGCGATTGGCCGGGCTATCGTGCGCAATCCACGGGTGTTTATGTTTGATGAGCCGCTGTCGAACCTTGATGCGGAGTTGCGCGTGGAGATGCGCCTGCATATCGCCAGGCTGCATCAGGAACTGAAAACCACCATGGTATATGTCACCCACGATCAGGTCGAAGCGATGACGCTGGCGGATAAAATTGTGGTGATGAATGACGGCCGGGTGGAACAGGTCGGCGCACCGATGGCGCTCTATTACAACCCGGTGAACCGCTTTGTGGCCGGATTTATCGGCTCGCCGAAGATGAATTTTTTGCCCGCGAGCGTCGTCCAGTTCGGGGCCGACGGACTGGTGGTCAGCATCAACGAAGGGGAACGGTTGCTGACCTTACCGGTGCCGCAGCGGCCATTGCAGCCCGGAGACAAGGTGACGCTGGGCATCCGGCCGGAGCAGTTGCAGATGGGCGGCGACGCGCCGTTACAGCTTGATTTCCACTGCGAAGTGGTGGAGCGCCTGGGCAACAACACCTGTCTGTTTGGTCAGAGCCACGGCCATGACGGTTTTAAAATGCTGCTGCCGGGTGATGTGCATTTCCGTCCTTATCAGAAATTACGCCCCTCTTTCTGGCCGCATCACTGCATGGTGTTTGACCACAACGGGGAGAGGATCAGCGCCGATATCCACATCCCACAGGAACAGGCGGCCTGACTGCACGGCGGGAGAGTAAAAACGGCCCGCCGGTGCGCACGACGGCAGAGCAGCATCGCCCTGCGCGGCTGGCCCGCTCATTCACTGCCTTCGCCCAGTGGCCATGAGGCAAACAGATAGCCATCAAAGTTAAGGTCATCGACATCGGAAAACTCCAGCAGTCGCTGTTTGACGTTTTCAAGATGCTGCCACATGGCGCATTTCGCGGCGCGGGGATCTTTTTTTATCAGCGCCGCGAGGATGCGCCGGTGATCCTCCAGCCACGCCTGCCGGTAGTGGGAACTGTCGAGATGGCGATGCAGCTGCGCCCACATCGGGTTATTCACCCGCCACTGCCATGACTGCCTGAACAGCTCCACCAGCAGGCTGTTGTGAGTGGCTTCGGCAATGGCCAGATGAAACAGCCGGTCGCCCTTTTCCGTGTCGTCCAGGCTGTCGGTCGCCAGCTCCTGCTCCTCCAGCAGCAGCGCCTGGCGCATTTTGCTGATATCAGCAGGCGTCACCTGCTGGGCAGCAAATTCGGCAATGTTGCTCTCCAGCAACTGTCGCGCCTGCAACAGTTCAAACGGACCGGCGCTCTCCTGCTGCGGTGCCTGACCGCCTGCCGCCTGGCGCTGGCCGGATGCGGGCATGGCGACAACATAAATTCCGGCCCCGCGTCGCACCTCAATCAGCCCCTCAATTTCCAGCATGATCAACGCTTCACGCACCAGCGTGCGCGTCACCTGAAGCTGCCCGGCAATCTCCCGCTCGGCGGGCAGGCGATCGCCAACGGCGGTCGCGCCCCGGAGGATCATTTCGCGCAGTCGGGCAGCCACCTGCTGATAAGGACGTGATGCAGACGTGTCGGGGATCATCTCAGGCTCCGTCAGTGGACAACGTACGGCGAACGGCCAGTTCGACGCCGCGAATTTCAGCCAGCCCTTTCAGGCGGCCAATCGCAGAATAACCCGGATTGGTCTGTTTGTGCAGGTCGTCCAGCATCTGATGACCGTGATCGGGACGCATCGGGATGGCATCCGGCTCGCCGAGACTTTTACGGCGCTGTTCCTCTGTCGCAATCGCCTTAATCACCGCCACCATATCCACATCGCCGCCCAGGTGCTCCGCCTCATGAAAGCTGTTGGGATTTTCTTCCCGTAGGGTGGCGCGCAGATGAATAAACCAGACGCGTTCGGCAAAACGTCGCAGCATTGCAGGCAGGTCGTTATCGGCGCGCACCCCGTAAGAACCGGTACAGAAGGTGAACCCATTGGCCGGGCTGCTGACCGTCTCCACCATCCACTGCATATCATCGACGTCAGAGACAATGCGCGGCAGGCCCAGTACAGGTCGGGGTGGATCGTCCGGATGCACCGCCATACGCACGCCGACCTGTTCGGCCACCGGAATTATCTCCCGCAGGAAATGGGCAAAATTCTCCCGCAGGCGAGCCTTGTCGATGTGCTGATAGCGCGCCAGCTGGGCGCGGAACTTCTCCAGGGTGTAGCCCTCTTCCGAGCCAGGCAAGCCGGCGATAATGTTGCGGGTCAGGCGCGCCCTGGCATCCTCGCTCATGGCGGCGAAACAGGCGGCGGCCTGCTCCACCTCGTGCGGCTGATAATCTGCGGCGGCACCGGGACGCCGGAGAATATGCAGGTCGAAGGCGGCAAATTCAATCTGGTCAAAACGCAGCGCTTTCGCCCCGTTCGGCAGCGGCCAGGCAAGATCGGTGCGCGTCCAGTCCAGCACCGGCATAAAGTTGTAGCAGACGGTGCGGATGCCGCACGCGGCCAGATTGCGCAGCGTCTGGCAGTAACTGGCGATCCACTGGTCAACCTGTCCGCAGCGGGTTTTGATCTCCTCATGAACCGGGACACTCTCCACTACCGACCAGACCAGCCCCGCCTGTTCAATGATGGCCTGCCTTTTGCGGATCTCTGCCACGCTCCACACTTCGCCATTCGGGATATGGTGCAGAGCAGTGACAATGCCGGTCGCGCCCGCCTGTCTGGCATCGGCCAGCGAGACGGGATCGTTCGGGCCATACCAGCGCCATGTTTGTTCCATTTTCTCTCCTCCGGGATGATTTAAGCGTTTGCTGCATCGGCCAGGCGGCCTGAAAAAAGGTCAACCAGTTTGCATCACAGTAAGCATAATCGGCCTTTTAGCGCCTGACGCTGCCTGAACCTGCCCGTTTTGTGACCGCGATCGACCCATAAAGATAAAATTGGTTAACCAAATCACAATAAAGCCCTCTGTATGGCGACCGGTGATGCCGGCTGTGTTTCACTCGGTTTCGCGAAACAAAAACAGCCGTTATCAATGCAGCCGCGCAGTATGCCGCCGCCTTCTTATTGTTTTTTCGCACCACAGCCGACTCAACGTGGAGAACAATATGAACCGCACTGTACTGACAGGGACCGCAATAAAAAGTAAGCGCATTATCCGCAATCTGCGCTGGTGGGTGCTGGTGCTGTTTCTGACCGGCGTCACCGTCAACTACATTACCCGCAATTCGCTGGGCATCCTCGCGCCGGAGCTGAAAACCAGCCTCGGCATCACCACTGAACAATATTCCTGGATCGTCGGCGCTTTCCAGCTGGCCTATACCCTGTTTCAGCCGCTGTGTGGCTGGCTGATTGATGTCATCGGCCTGAAGGCAGGCTTTTTAATCTGTGCCGCGGTCTGGGCGCTGGCCTGCCTGTTTCATGCCGGAGCCAGTAACTGGCTGCATCTGCTGCTGCTGCGCTTTTTTATGGGCGGCGCGGAGGCGGCCGCCACCCCGGCGAATGCCAAAACGCTGGGAGAGTGGTTTCCGAAAAAGGAGCGACCGGTCTCTGCCGGTTGGGCCGGGGTTGGCTTCTCTATGGGGGCGATGCTGGCACCGCCAATCATCTATTTTGCCCACGGCTCGTTTGGCTGGCAGGGTGCCTTCCTGTTCACCGGCATTCTGGGGCTGTGCTGGGTGGTGGCCTGGGCGCTGTTCTATCACTCGCCTGAAAAGCATCCCAACCTCAGCGGAGAAGAGCTGGCCTATATCCGGCAGGATAATGAACCGCCTGCGTTGAAACTGCCCTTTTTCACCGCGCTGAAAACCGTCTGCAAAAACAAACGTTTCTACGGCATCGCCCTGCCAGCTTTTATGGCCGAACCGGCGTGGGGCGTGCTCAGCTTCTGGGTGCCGCTCTACCTGGCGAAAGAGATGGGAATGGATCTGAAGCAGATCGCCATGTTTGCCTGGCTGCCCTTTCTGGCCGCCGATTTGGGCAGCGTGGTCAGCGGCTATCTGACGCGCATCTACCTGCGTTTTTTTGGCTGCACCCGGGTTAACTCCATTGTTGCCAGCTCTGTTACCGGTGCTTTTCTGATGCTGTCGCTGGCGCTGGTCGCCACCACCCGTAATCCGTATATGGCGATTGTGCTGATCTCCATTGGCGGCTTTGGGCACCAGATTATCTCCTGCATGCTCAGCGCGCTGGTGGTGGAGTCGTTTGAAAAAGGGCAGATGGCAACGGTCAACGGAATGCGCGGTTCGTTTGCGTGGATCTCCAGCTTTATCTTCTCGCTGATTATCGGGGTCACCGCCGACCGGATTGGATTCAATCCGCTGTTTGTGGCGATGGGATTTTTCGATCTGATCGGTGCCCCGTTCCTGATCGCCTTTATTGCTGAACGCCGCGCCACGCGCGCCTGAGAGTGAGACTGACCATGAAAACCCTTAAACACTGGACCCTGGCGCAGTCGGATGCGCACCACCTTCAGTTAATCGTTGATGGCAGGCATCATCTCTGCCTGTATGTGCTGGAAGAAAACCTGATCCGGGTGGCGGTAAAACGTCAGGGCGAATTTAATCCCGACCGCAGCTGGAGCATTGCCCCGCAGGGCGACGTGCCCTGGGAGGGACGTTCGCGCGAGAGCCTGGCGGGATTCAGCCTGCCCGCTTTTACCGTCAGCGAACAGGCTGACAGCCTGGTGCTGACCACCCGTCAGTTACGGGTGACGGTGCATCAGCCGCTGTGGCTGGAGTGGCACTATCTTGATCCGCACGGCGAATGGCAGTTTCTCACCGGCGACCGGACCACCAGCGCCTATCTGCTGAATGCCCACGGGGATGGCGTCGCCCACTATCTGCGCCGCCAGCCCGACGAACGCTACTACGGGCTGGGGGAGAAAGCCGGTGATTTGCAACGTAACGGCAGACGGTATGAGATGCGTAATCTGGATGCAATGGGCTACAACGCCGCCACCACCGACCCGCTGTATAAACATATTCCTTTTACCCTGACCCGGCGCGACAACATCAGCTTCGGCCTCTATTACGACAATCTGAGCAACACCCAGCTGGACCTGGGCAACGAGCTGGATAACTATCATCAACCCTATCGCCGCTGGCAGGCGGAAAGTGGCGATATCGATTACTACCTGTTCACCGGCTGCCGGGTGCTGGATGTCACCAAAGCCTTTGTTCGTCTCACCGGTAAAACGCTGTTCGGCCCGAAATGGAGCCTCGGTTACAGCGGCTCGACCATGCACTACACCGATGCGCCCGACGCGCAGCAGCAGCTGATGAACTTTATCCGGCTTTGCCGCGAACAGGCGATCCCCTGTGATTCGTTCCAGCTCTCCTCCGGCTACACCTCAATCAACAACAAGCGTTACGTATTTAACTGGAACCGGGAAAAAGTGCCGCAGCCGCAGCAGATGAGCGCCGCCTTCCACGCCGCCGGGCTGCATCTGGCCGCCAATATCAAGCCCTGTCTGTTGCAGGATCACCCCCAGTACCAGGCCGTTGCCGCGCAGGGTCTGTTTATCCGCGACTCTGAAAGCGACCAGCCTGAGCGCTCTGCATTCTGGGACGATGAAGGCTCACACCTCGACTTTACCAACCCCGCCACCATTACCTGGTGGCAACAGGGGGTAACCCGCCAACTGCTGGAGATGGGCATAGATTCAACCTGGAACGACAACAACGAATATGAAGTGTGGGATGGCGAGGCGCGCTGTCACGGCTTTGGCCGCAGCCTGGCGATAAAGGATATCCGCCCGGTGATGCCGTTGCTGATGATGCGCGCCTCAATGGAAGCGCAGCAGCGTTTCGCGCCGGAGAAACGCCCTTTTCTGATCTCACGTTCCGGCTGCGCCGGGATGCAGCGCTACGTGCAGACCTGGAGCGGGGATAACCGCACCAGCTGGCAGACCCTGCGGTATAACATACGCATGGGGCTGGGTATGAGCCTTTCCGGTCTGTATAACCTCGGTCACGATGTTGGCGGCTTTGCCGGGGACAAGCCGGACGCCGAACTCTTTGTGCGCTGGGTACAGAATGGCGTGATGCATCCCCGCTTTACCATTCACTCCTGGAATGATGACCACACGGTCAACGAACCCTGGATGTATCCGGCGGTGACCCCCGCCATTCGTGACGCCATCGAACTACGCTATCGCCTGCTGCCTTACCTTTATACCCTGCTGTGGCAGGCCCATGCCGATGATGAGCCGATGCTGCGCCCCACCTTTCTCGACCATGAAAATGATGCGCAGACCTTTGTGGAAGGCGATGAGTTTATGCTGGGGCGCGACCTGCTGGTGGCAAGCGTGGTGGAACCGGGCCAGCGTCAGCGGTCGCTGTGGCTGCCGGATAATCTCACCGGCTGGTACGATTTTTACAGCGGCGAGTGGTACAGCGGCGGGCAGTGGGTCACGCTGGCCGCCCCGCTGGAAAAACTGCCGCTGCTGGTGCGCGCAGGCGCGGGCCTGCCGCTCAGTCAGCATCTGCGGGCGGTGAATGTGGCGGAAGATAATCAGCGAGAGCTGAAGCTGTTCCCGTTAAAAGGCGTGGGCAGCGCTGAGGGCCTGTTGTTTGAGGATGACGGTGAATCCTGGGGCTATCAACAGGGCAATGCCCTGTGGCTGAACTGGCGGATGACCTGTGACGACCGCGCTATCCGACTGACCATCACGACTGAAGGCCACTTTCAGCCCGGCTGGAAAAAACTGCATATCACCCTGCCGCATCAGGAACACCGCCGTCTGTGGGTAAACGGCACAGAGTGTGACACATGGCCGCTGAACGAGGCCTGAGCGCCATGGCCCGTTCAGTCAGAACGCGAACGGGCTTCAGAGCGCATAACTCATTCCAGTAACAATAACGGATGCGGTGAGGGTGACGGCTATTTCTCATACCGCGCTCTCGCCAGCAGGTAGCCGGTTTCAAAGCCATACAGGCCAGTTGGCAACAGCGATTCACTCAACCGGGCGCTGTCAGCGGGTTGATCGGCAGGCAGGGTAAGAGAAAACGTCGGGCGCAGCGCGGTCAGCCATTTTCTCGTGGTGGTCAGAAGGGCAAAGGTTCGCATGGTATTTTCCTTGCGGTTAGCGGGTCTGAAAGGAATTTAACCGCGTGCCGCGCACAGAGGGAAATATCAACTTGTGCAAACTTTATCTGCCTGGCGGCTAAAGCCCTCTGGCATTCGGCTGAAAAGCAACGCGGCCCGGTTGTACCGGCCGATCTTGTGTCATACTCCCTGCTCTACACAGGCAACCGCCGCCGTTGCCTTTCTGACCATGAGAATGCTGATGAGCCACTTTCTGTGTCCTGCTGCGGCTTACCTTAACCGCCGAAATGAATTGCTGGCCGAGCGTTCGGTTGTCACCTCGACAGCGCGTATCCAGATCATCAATAAAGCGCTGCTGGCCGGTGAAATCGCCATGGCAACCTGCCACGATCTCGATGCGCTACACGGTCTGCAACAGCGTAAGGCCCGGCTGATTAAAGGGTCGGAGCAGAAGCGTCAGCGTGAACTGCAACGGTTTCAACAGCTGGCGCAGCAGCTGCCGCCGGTGCCCTGCGAGGATGAGGCGGCCTGTATTGCCTGGCAACAGCAGTTCAGCGGGCTGATTGCCGCATTTCCCTGGCAACACGCCAGCCCGGAACAGTTGCAAAACGCCCTGTTTTCCACCACCCTGACGCAGTGGCAGAAGACCCTGGAAATTTTGTTCACCTCCGCCAGCCGTCAGCCGCTGTTTGTGCGCATGGCGGAAATCGTGGCTTTTTCCCTCAGCAGAACCGCCCTGCTGGGTGAGGCAACG
Source organism: Erwinia mallotivora (assembly GCF_000590885.1). Classification (GTDB taxonomy): domain Bacteria; phylum Pseudomonadota; class Gammaproteobacteria; order Enterobacterales; family Enterobacteriaceae; genus Erwinia; species Erwinia mallotivora. The sequence goes on along the minus strand of NZ_JFHN01000056.1, from coordinate 78,227 downwards.
GAGGTCTGGCGGGCGCTGATGGCGGTCTGGGACAGCTGTCAGCAGCGTGGTGCCAGTGACGCCGCATACTTTGTCTCGCTGGAGAGCTACAGTGATGCGGCACATCTGTGTAGTCGGGCTATTCTGCTGTTTTGCTTCACCTGTGAAGCGGTGGTGCGCGGCCAGCCGTTGCCGGACAGGACGCAACTGGATGAGCAAATCAAACAGCATCATCACAGCGTGATCGACGGCACCCACGCTTTTTTTGACCGCTGACCTGCACATCATCCGCCTGTAACTGTGGTAGTCCTGGCGCTGTGTATCCTGATGAACATTTTCACCACCACGGACTGACTGACCTGCTATGTCTGCTACTGAAAAAAGAAAAAATGATCCGCAAGGCCTGAAAAAACGCATCCTCGCCTCAGCACTGAGCGCCTTTGCCGGGTTCGGCTTGCAGGGCGCACGCATGGAGCAGATTGCGCAGCAGGCCGGTACCACCAAACGCATGGTGGTTTACCACTTCAACAACAAAGAAAATCTCTACGTCGAGGTGCTGGAGCAGGTTTATCTGGCGATACGCCAGCATGAAATGGGGCTGAATCTGCAACAGTTTCCCCCGGAAGAGGCGATGGTGCGACTGGCGGAAGCCAGCTTCGATTACCATATTTACCATCCTGATTTCCTGCGGCTGGTGTGCAGCGAAAACCTGATGCAGGGCCGTTTTATCAGCCAGTCAACGCGAATAAAGACGCTGAATCAGAGCGCGCTGGACGTGCTGGACAGCATTCTGTCACGCGGGAAAGCGGCGGGCGTGTTCAATCCGGAGGTGGCCACGGTGGACGTCCATCGCCTGATCAGCAGCATCTGCACTCACAACGTGGCTAACCGCTATACGTTTCACACGCTGTTCGGCAATGATGAAACAGAGCAGCAAAGCATTACCCGCAACCGCCGACTGGTGGTGGAAGCCACCCTGCGCTACCTGCGTCCGCTCTGAAGTCCGTCAGCATCACGCCGCACGCCTGAGCTCTGTCATTCCGGGGTAATTCAGCTACGCTTGAACGGTCAGAGCCGGAGAATGCTGTTCTGCCATCCAATACCATCCTGCTGTTTCGCCCTGAATCTGGAGCTACTGATGTCATCCGAAAAGAACGGTTATCCCCTTCGCGAACCTCAACTGGACGGCAGCGAAGCCGGGCTGTGGAACTGGGCGCAGAATACCCTGCTGGCCGACAAGAGCACGGTGCGCACCCCCGCCACCGAGCAGGAATTACAGGAGCTGGTTCGCAGCAGCAAAGGAAAGATCCGCGTGATGGGCAGCCGGATGTCTTCAGGCCGAATGCTGAAGCTGGCGGCGCAGGAGGATGTGCTGATCGATCTCTGTCAGCTGCGCGGCCTGCTGTCATCCACCGATACCAGCGCCACCTTTGCCGCAGGCACCCCGCTGGAGGAGGTGTACCAGACGCTGACGGAGATGGACAGAATGTTATCCGCCTCACCGGGGGTGATCGCCGTCCAGACGCTGGCCGGGGCGCTGTCCACCGGCACGCACGACCAGGGGTTAAAACAGAGCTCGCTGGCCGATGAGCTTCTCAGCCTGCGGATGGTGATGGCTGATGGCAGCATTGAGGAGTTTGATCGTCAGCACCCGGCTTTCGCGGCGGTGCAGTTGGGTCTGGGGTGTCTGGGCGTGGTCACCCAGGTGACCCTGCGCATCCAGCCGTTAGCGGTCTATACCTGCTTTAAAAGTGCCGCCCACGCTGACACCCTGGGCCAGGATCTGCTGGCGTGGAACCAGGATTATGCCCTGAGTAAAATCTGGTGGTTTCCTGATGAAAATCAGGTACATGTCTGGAATGCCCGCCGGGCAGACCGCGAGGAAACCGAAGAGTATCACGATAATAACGACGATCTGGTAAAACAGCAGCAGACCAGCGACGCGATGAATGACACGGTGGATCAGACGCTGGATAATATGCGCAGCGACACGCAGATCGTTGACGATCAGGGAAAACCGTTTCGCACCGTCACCCGTTTCAAAGATTTCTCAGACGTGACCGGGGATATTTATCAGGTGTTCTGTCGGGGCATTGCCACGCCGCAAATCAACGTGGAGATAGGTATCCCGCTGGCGCACGTCCCGCAGGTGATTGCAGAGATCAAACAGTGGCACAGCGAAACCCAGCCGCATATGCACTATCCGATCATCCTGCGCTGTACCGGCCCGTCGGCCAGCTGGCTCAGCCCGGCGTATCAGCAGGAGACCTGTTTTTTTGGTTTTGTGGTCTATTACGCCGAGGACGGCTCGCTTTCAGAAGAAGGCGTGGCGTTTCTGAAGGCGGTGGAAAAAGTGCTGGCAGCGGTCGGCGGCAGACCTCACTGGGGAAAATATTTCGATGATACGCTGTACGACTGGCCTGCGCTCTATCCACAATGGCAGGCGTTTTGCGAAATACGCGAAGCACTGGACCCACAGCATAAATTTGCCAACACATTTACCGCCAGACTGCTCGACTGATAATAAGGAGAAAATGAATGAAAGCATGGGCTACCCTGCTTACCGAGCCTGATTACCTTAACGGGGTGAAGGCGCTGCATAAATCGCTGCAAAAGGCCAACACCTCCTGGCCGCTGGTGGTGCTGGTCACCCGCAATATCGATGCCGCCAGCCGTCAGATGCTGGTCCGGGCTGGCTGCCTGCTGCGTGAAGTGACCACGCTGGCTGCGGATGATAACCAGCACACGCACTACGCCAGCGAACGCTTTTCTGAGGTGTGGACCAAACTGAACATCTGGCGGATGACCGAGTTTGAACGCATTGTTTTTCTGGATGCGGATATGCTGGTCACCCGTAACATGGATGAGCTGTTTGAACTGACGCTGCCTGAGGGCTGGATCGCCGCCTGCCACGCCTGCCGTTGCAATCCTGGCAAAATTGCCAGCTATCCCAAAAGCTGGCGGCCCGAGAACTGTTTTTACAGCTACTGTCGGGGTGTGGAACACACCGAGCAACCTGACGAAGTGGAAAACTACCTTAACGGCGGCCTGCTGGTGGTGAAACCAGACCAGCAGGTGTTTGAGGATATGATGCAGCATCTTTGCTCGCTGGATGATTTATCGCGCTATCTGTTTGCCGAGCAGGATTTCCTCAACGATTTCTATCATCAGCGCTGGCAACCGCTGCCCTGGATTTACAATGCGCTGAAAACTCTGCCGTTCCAGCATGCGGCCATCTGGGATATGGCGAAGGTGAAGAATATTCACTACATCATTGATAAGCCGTGGGAGAAAGCACCCAATCCCGATAATCGCGACTATGCGCTGAACAGGCTGTGGTGGGAAACGGCGCTGGGATAAGCCTCCAGCCGCGCGCATCACTCCCCCGCTCAACACCGCCAGCGGGGGAGGCCAGCTGACAGCAGGCCTTGTTGGCCAGCTTCAGCAAACCTGCACATCGGTGGTGGATGGCAGGGCCATCATTTTCTCTTTGCAGGTAAAAATCATATCCACTCGCTGAGCCATACCCTGTGGACGCTGACGCAGATAATGCAGCACCGTTTCCGACAGCCGGGGAGCCACCGCACGCGTTTCCCTCAGCGACGGCCCTCTGAGCCGCAGGGTCAGACCGCCACTCAGCGCCGTGACCTCGATAATCAGGGTGGTGCGTTTTTCTGCCGATAGCTGATGGCAAAAGCCGTCGGGAGCGATGTCTGATTCGGTATGCAGCAGGGCAAACGGCACCCTTTTATCAGCTGACACCGAAGCCCCGGTGTGTAAATGCAGAGTGTTAAGCAGTGCCTCGCTGTGCAGGCCGCTGTCCAGCCAGACCGGCGTTTCGCACTGCGGCAACGTCATCAGCAGCGTGGTTGCCGCCGCAGAGGCATCGCCCCATCCCGGTTGCGCAGGCAAAGAAACCACCACGCCAGGTTCATTGACAGCTTTACGAATACGTCGGCGGGTATCCTCGCCATCCCCCGCCAGAGGGTTAAAACAGGCAAGTAAGGTCATTTGTGGGTTCCTGCTTTCAGTCGCACCATTCAGTTTTCTACCGTCAGTTCAATCATATCGGCGCGGGTCAGGCTGACGGAATATTCCGCCAGCGTTGCACCGCTGGCGCAGCGATTCAGCGTTCGCACGCACAGCAGTGGCGAATGGAGTGACACCTCCAGCAACCTGCTTTCTTTGGCCTGCGCACGGCGCACTGCAATTCGGGTCTGGTCATGATGCAACACCATCCCCATTTCCTGCTGCATAAACTGATGCAGCGATCCGCCGCTGAACTGCTGCAAAAGCGGCCAGCCGCTGGCATCGGTCAGATAGTGGTTTATTACCGACACCGGTACGCCCTCGATCCGGCGCAGCATACGAAGGTGGATCACGGTTGCCCCCTCGACCAGCCCCAGGGCGGTGGCCACTTCCGGGTTACAGGGACGCAGTACCGCCAGCAGCTTCTCACCGTCGGGATGACTGTGCTGCTCAGGCAGATGCTGGCTGAGACGCACCGGCGCAGACAGTGGGCATCGCCAGGATTGCGGAGTGGCCTCCCGGTAAACCGGGAGTGGATGTGCGGATTTGTTCAGCATCGCTTACCCCTTCGTGGTCTGAACAATGTGACAACGCGGTAATCGCGTGGTGATTTCAACAAACAGCATCAGGGGAAAAGATGACAGCCGGGTTAACGGCGCATGACAGCGTGATGAATTTCCGGGAGTACCGCCTATTGCCAGATAAAAAAAAACCCGTCGGCGACGGGACTGGTAACGGAAGCGCTACGGCCTCCGGATTATCTTCTTATTATTCTTTTTTCTTCTGCTTGTCTGGTACGCCTTTTCAGGAGAGAAACAGCTGGCGCTCTCTTTCGCGGCGCGGTAGCAGGATATCCAGCGCTTTACCTGCCCGCTTCCACAACAGAAAAGCGTCTGCCGCTCCCTGATAATCCCAGGCGTTAAGTTTTCTTTTCACTGATGAACCGGCAAAGGCACCCGCACCGATATTAAAAATGAGGCTGCACAGTGCATCATATTGATTCTGAGACAGTGGCGCGGTGATATTCTTTTCAATCGCTCTTTCCGCCGTCGCTAAATCTTTTTTCAGCAGCTCGGTCGATTTTTCTGCGGTGATGTGGGTATTTCGGGCAATCGGCATGCCATTTACCTCACCGGTATGACCGACGCCAATGGTCGGAATACCTGCCACATCAAGATAGGCGTGCAGTTTCTCTCCCTCTTCCTTTTTAATAAAGGCAATACCGTTATCACTGATTTTCATTTTTTGTCACTCCAAAGCGATTAAATAATTTCCCTTCGACGAGGTAACGTAATTTATCCACACCAATAAAACCGATAATGCCGCCGACCAGATTTACCGCGTTATCAGGCAGGCCGAGAGATTCCAGCGACCCCGAAATAGCCAGGGTAAATATGGCGCAGACAAAAGGACCGGACATAATTTCCCAGGGTTTTCTGCGGTCATATACCCCCATAAAAAAAGCGATACAAAGCGCAGATAATGCCGAGAACAGCGTCGGTAAATAAGCCACCGCCCATATTGAGCAATGCTGCAAAATAGTGTCATAGAGGGAAACCATTGGCACCTCTGATTAATTCAACCCAATTTCTGGTCAGAAATAATAAAAAACTGTGCCGTCAGCGTATCTGAATATCCGATCGGACAGAGTCTGGCATTCGCCTCCGGTAGCGGGAAGTGAATGGCATTCTGAATAATCCGCAACAGTTACCTCTGCCGGCACAGCTTCTTGCTGTTATGGCGACATAAAAGATATTAAGAGGTCCCACCAGGCGTTATTGTCGCAGCCAGTCCGGACACGGGCAGCGCGCAGAAACCGGAGCGTACAGCTCGTACGTGAGGATTTCGGGCACTGCCCGGGTTCAGAATGGCAGGTAAAACAGTCCTGATGGGCCAGGCTCGGAAACTGACCAGCTCCCTCTGGCCAGTTTCACTACCTCCGTTCGGGCTTAGCGAATTTCTGCCCAGAGTGCGGGGGCTTCACCAGGTGCCCAGTCCTGTACCCAGGCGGTATGCGCTTGCAGACAACGCCAGTTTTTACCTGCGTGGCTGACATTCGCCCCCGTGGCATAGAATGTGCCCAGCGTCCACTGTGGATAAAGACCGCTGTCACCACCGCCGCTGTCACTACCGCCAGCACTGCTGGTGGTGACCGACAGAACATTACTGGGTACAGAGAGCAGATCCCGTGAATCCAGCGCGGCGACAAAGTAACGGTACGTGGTTTCCGCAGACAGGCCGACATCGGTATAACGCAGTTGCGATGCGGGTACACGAGCGATTTCATAACCTTCACGGTAAATCAGATAGTGCTGTAACGGATTGCTGGCATCGGACGCGCCCCACATCAGCGAAATGCTGGTGGCGGTCTCCGCCATACTGTGCAGATGAGACGGTGCCGTTGGCGGCGTGGTGCCCGGCACAGCCGCAGCAAGGGTGCTGATAATCATTTCCTGACTCCGAGTTGATTCCACCCCGGCCCGATTGACCGCGCTGACCGCATAGGTGTAAGCGGTATTTTCCTCCAGTCCGCTGTCGGTGAACGACAGCGATGAACCACTGTGGATCAGGGTGTTATTGCAATAAAGACGGTAAGAGGCTCCCGCCGTGACTGACGCATTCCAGGCCAGGGATACCGAATCACTGGTGACATGGCTGGCATGCAAACCCGCCGGGGAAACAGGGCCTGTATCACCCGGATTTTCACCGCCGACAAAATCGAGGTCGATAACCTGATAGAAGGCATTACCGGTGTCCGCCACTTCCCAGACTGCCAGCAGAACGTGGTAGCCACTGCGCACCGGCAGAGGAACGTCATGCACGCTTGGGCCGGATGGACGCAGCAGGGAACCAAAGCTCCAGAATGGCTGTTCAGTAAACTCCACTTTGAAGAATGGCGTCTCTTCAAACTGGGCGCGACTCAGCGGCAGTTGCGGATCCCAGTCTTCCCGGGTGATGAAATAGTTCCAGCGTCGGGTAGAGTGCGCGGCGGTGTAGGTCCAGGTAAACTGCAACAGCGAGGAGGAAGAAACGGTATGTTTTTCCCAGTGTGTGCCCGGTTCATCAAGGAACAGGCCATCGCCCTGATTGGCACTGGCAATTCTGCCATCGGGCGGCGGCAGCGCATTGGTGGAATCGGTTGGCGCAACCACATCGGCCAGGCCACGGGCAGTTTGCGGGAAGAATTTACCTGCTTCACGCTGGTTAAGCTGTCCGGCATTCAGCTGGCCTTTGCGCCATGCAAACCAGGCGCGGGATGCCGGCGTGGCGATATGGCCGTGGCGCAATGCGGGCGTGCCGCTTTGGGTGAAGGCATCCGCAGCAGCGCCCGGACGCAGAGCGGTTCGCAATGCAGGCTGCCAGAGTGAATGCGCCACGTCAGGCGACCAGAACAGATTGGAATCGTGCTGCATGACACAGAGGTAATTCTGTGATTGCCAGCTGACCCGATCGTTATCACTGTAGCGGACACCGGCTCGCCATTGCGGCAGTTCGTCCGGCTGTGGCACCGGGTCGGGCTGTGGCGACGGTTCTGGCTCTGGTGCCGGATCCGGCTGTGGCGATGGTTCTGGCTGTGGTGCGGGATCGGGCTGTGGAGAGGGTTGCGGTACAGTGCCGTCACCAGCAAGATAACCGTAACGGTTGATAAATTCCCAGTTGTAGGGTTGTCCCTGCGCAGTCACACCCGCATCCCAGTTGACGGACCAGGTCATCAGGCCACGAATCGGCAAACCGGCTGCGTCCAGACGGTCGAGCGCACTGTACACATCCTGCGGATCGACTACATAGCCTGTCGCCGCCGCATCATTATTGGTCGGCAGACCGATAATAAATTTATCGTGCGGGATTTTAATAAAATTGCGGGTGCCGGTGACCAGGCTTTCAGTCAGGTAAAACAGGAAATCCGCTTTCTGCGCATCATTATTTTGTGCCAGCCAGCCGACACCATCGATCCATAGTCCATCACCGCCCTGATTATAATATTGTGGCGCGACATAATCGTAATAACCTTCCAGGTTTTTAATATAGGGACTGTAATGCCCCCCCTGAGTCAGGTAGGGAAACTCCGGAGCCATGCTGATGGTGAAGTATTTTCCCTGCTGCCGAAAATGATCTTTTACTTTTCTTAACGCAGCAGGAATAACCGTCTGGTTATCAGCTGCGGTGATCGCCGCCTGTTCGAGGTCAATATCCAGCCCGTCGAAATCATACTGATTAGTGAGCGCAATAATACGCTCTACCAGTGCGTCTTCATCACCATGGCTCAGTTCAATATGCGCATCTGCGCCCCCCAGAGAAATAAGCACTTTACGCCCCTGAGCATGGACCAGATCAATCTGATGACGGAATTCAGCCTCAGACCCTTTATAGGGTTTGAAGTCCGGAATACGATCGCCAACATCCAGCACTTTCATAAAAGACACGGCAATCACATTGTACTGCACGGGAATTTCAGACAGGGTCATTTCGGTAAAGCTGCCCATCCTGTATCCCTGACCACCTGTTGATGGCCAGTTGTGCCAGAAACCCAATACAATTTTATTATCACCACTCTGTAGTGAATTTCCTCTCTCAGACATAACCACTCCGATTGTAGTATTGAATTAACCAGAAACATCGTGAATTTCACGATGTTGTTTACTTTCCTCAGAAAAATAATTTTTTCCTGAAAACTCTTATGCAATTAATACTAACCGCACAAAGAACACATTCAATTTCAATAATTGCCGTAATGAAATGATTTTTTGGCAACTGACTGAAACGGATGATTATTATCGGGATTTAATATAAACAGGAGACATAAGGGTATCGTCATCAATATCAATTCAAAATGAGACAATCAAATTAAGCTCATTAAAATAAGCATAAAAAGATTTTTATTTGTGGATAAAAAACAGATCAGGGCTGTTGTTAAGAAAAAGGCTGGGGGTTTTAACAGAAAAATTACATGCGGAAAAAATATTTAAATGGCAAATCAAAATATGACTAGCGCAGGCCGGTTAAAAGAAGAGTAAATAAGCCTGACCCATTTATCTCTGGTGCCTGGCAGGTCTTAAAATCAGACGATCTTTTTATCTGCAATGAGGAGAAGACAATCATGGACTGATGAAGTTATAACAGCTGAAAAAACCTTATCTGTATTTTGTATTGGTTCTTTTTTATTCTTTTTCTTTCACTGTGCAACTGCGCCGTTCATCTTAAGATGTTTGTGCACCCTGCTTTCAGTCGGGGGGAAATTAGCCATTTGAGCTGGGCCGAAATGTTACTGAGCATCGTGTTAAGATGAAAAGGGTTAATCACAGTGCGAGGCTGCTCAGGATTATTACATATTCCAGAATTACAGATAAAAATATTTATTTTTAGCCACCATAAAAAATAAATAAGAGAATATACCTCAATGAAAAATAAAATATACCGCCTCAGATTTCACCTCCTGTTTCATACTATTTTAATCTCTGGTACTGTTAACTCATGTTGTCACCACTGGAATCTTCGCGCAGCTTATGCAGATGATAAAAAACGCACAAGTTTAAAAATTAAAAATGTCATTTAAAAAATAGTATCATGATGAAAACACTGATAAATATCAGAAAATCTTAGGATTAATCCCGTTCAGACAATTCTGTAGTGTGTTATATTTCAACTGATTAAAGTTGACGCTAAATACCCCCACCAGGAGGCAGTATGTTTGTTTCATCTAATCTGAAATGATTTATTGTTCTGGCGAAAGAAAAATCGCTCAAAAAAGCGTCCGAAATTCTTTTTGTCACCTCATCACCAATATCAAGAAGAATAAAGCTCTTCGAAGACGAACTGGGATATAAACTATTTTCACGCACCGACCATGATTTTACCCTGACGAAAAAGGGGCTCGAGCTGTATGAAAAGATAATGCCTCACTACATGAAAATATCTGAAATCGAAGCCAGCTTTTCCCAGAAAACCAACAGCCTGAACCTTAAAAGGAGTCTGATGATTGGCGTCGAGAATCTGAATCATTTTTTGTTCAACATATTAATAAAAAAAAGGAAGAAAACAGAGTCAGTTTCTTACTGTTCCAGTGATGCGACAAACTCGCTGGAATCCCTGCTCTCAGGTGAAATTCAGGCGGTTATTTCTCACCGGGAGATAACCGAAAATGGGCTAAGTTCGATGGAGTTCTATAGTGAGCCGGTATGTTATCTGCTGGCAAAGGGGATTGAACGTTACCAAATCAGCGATATGAAAAAAATCCCGATTATCATTCCCCGTAACGGCTTCCATGAACACTACATTAAAACGGCCCACATGAAGATCCTCACCGCCTGCCCCGCTGCCCAGGTGATTATCGTTGATGATATTGATAACTATCTTTTTCTGATTAGTAGCGGCGATGCGGTCGGTCTGATCAGCGAATCGATGGTGTCGTTTTATAAAAATAAACACTGTCTTAACACCGATTTTAACTACAGTATTGACCGCTCTTTCCCGGAACTGAAAACCTATATTTACTGCCTGAAGGAGTGTGAAAAGAATCTCCGGATGGTGATGGGAAGTCTTCTCAACGAACAGGAAAACAGTGACGCTGATGCTATCAGGTAATAAAAACAGAGTCCGAACTCATCCTTTAAAGAATAATACTGATAATTTTAACAATCGTAATACCAGATATTAATAAAGCAACGCAACAGATGAAAAATAAAAAAAATTCCTGACAGGTCCATTTTTTTAATCAATAAACCGGATGAAAAATGATTCTTATGAAACATTTAACGTCAGACTGGCAATGACTGAAAATAAAAAAGCAATCATTTCGATAACAATTACGTTAAAAAAACAAAGTTATTTATATTTTATTTTGGCATGTTAATAACGCATCAATTACAACCAATATGCATTCGCCGCCTTTTTTTCATAAAATAAAACGGATTTAAAAACCAGAAATTTATCAGCATGGGTAAATAGTCACCTCTGTCAAAGATATTCCTTTCACGGACTCTTACCGCCTCGCCCCCATTTTTCTTGCAAGCGTCGACACCGGCTGAAAACAGCCAAAAAAAACCCGTCAACAGCAGGTTAGGCTGATGACGGGGAAACTAAACGTACCCGGTTTAAGCACGTTCAAAAACAAAAATGATCAGGCGTTCAGTTTAAACAGTGACATGGATGACATGTCAGTGAACACCTTGTACGACGCCTGAAGCGCCGTCTGCTGCATGGTGTAAGAGGAGATAGCGCTGGTGTAATCGACATCCACCAGGTTACTCATCTGCGTGGTCTGATTGACCAGCGTGGAGTCCCCTTTTGCATCCAGATTGCTCAGCTCATTCAGCTGCGTTCCCAGTTCTGAACGCACTTTCAGCACGTTGTTCAGCGAGTTGCTCAGGCCACGGTTAGTCTTGTCCAGCGCATCGGACGAAGCCTGTACCGCAGCATCGTCAGCGCTGGCAATCGGCGTGTTCAGCGCGTTGATTGCCGTATTCAGCGTGGTGAAGATATTCGCTTCACTGGCGCTGCCATCGGGTTCGGCTTTGGCATTGCTGGTCAGGGCCATAAACACCTGATCGCCGGTGTGGCTGGTCACCATCGTGCGGCTGGAATCCACCTGCTGGGTGATGGCGGTGGTGCCGCCGGTGTAGGTGACATTGCCGCTGGAATCCTGGGTAAAAGGCGCGGTATTGGTCTTGTAACCGGCAAACAGATAGCGTCCGTTGCCATCGGTGGAGTTGGCAAGGTTGAGCAACTGGTCACGCAGACCGGTCAGCTGCGACGCGTAAGAGGCGCGGTCATCATCGGAAAGCGTGCCGTTAGCGGCGGCAACCACGATGGTCTGCGCATCCTGGATGGTGCTGGTGACGTGTTGCAGGTTGTTCTCTTCTTCCGAAATGCTGGTGGTGGCAAAGCCACGGGCGGTTTTGTACTGGCTGGTCTGGGCCTGAGCCTGTGACAACACCACCGCCTGCGCGGCAGCAACCGGATCGTCAGACGGGTTGACCACACGCTTGCCAGATGACAGCTGCTCACCCACTTTCAACCAGCTGGCCTGGGAGGTTGAGATACCCCGCATCTGCTGATCGTAGATCATCAAAGTACTGAGACGCATAGTTAACTCCTTATCCTTAGCTGACCGCGGTGATCAGTGCGTTAAAGATCGTGCTGGCGGTCTGGATCACCTGGGCATTGGCAGTGTAGTACTGCTGATAGCGGGTCAGGTTACCGTATTCTTCATCCAGGTTTACGCCGGAAACAGATTGCTGCTGATTGGTCAGCTGCGTCACCACGTTGGTCTGCGTGGTGCTGGTGGTTTCCAGCGTGCTGGTTTTGTTACCAATATCCGCCACCATGCTGGCATAAGCCTGCGTCAGGGTGCTGTTACCGGTAATCACTTTTTTGGTCTGTAAATTCAGCAGTGACTGGGCGTTGGTGTTGTCACTGACACCATCATCGGCACCGGCGGCAGCAAGTTTAGCTTCATCGGTAATATTTACGCTCATATTGCTGATCACATCAGCAACCGGCTTCACCAGGAAGCTGTCTTTGCTGGCTGGCGTACCGCCCAGCGTCAGCTGTAATCCATCAAAACTCAGGGTGGCATTGCCGGAGCTGTCGGTGCCAGAGGTGGCCGTTACGGACGCGTTATCCGACAGGCGGGTGACGTTCCAGTTGGTGCCGTCATAACTCACTTTGTAGTTGGAAGCCTGCACCGCACTGGCATCGGTAACCGTCGCCGTCATCGACGCAGTGCCTTTGTTGCTGGTGTTGGTGGTGACCGACGGGCTGCCATAGTTGAAGAAGGCCTCACCGGCATCACCGTTGCTGTCGTAACCTGCCTCGTGCTGGGTGTTAAAGCTGCTGGCCAGGCCTAATGCCAGTTGCCCCAGCTGGTTGCGGGTGTTGTCCAGATCGGTCCGGAAGGCCAGCAGCCCCCCAAGAGAACCGGTGGTGATCAGTTTTTCCGGAATTTCAGTTTTAGCACCGGTAGAGGCATCCACCGTCGCGATAGTGGTGCGGGTCGGATCGGCGCTGGAGGCCACCGCTGCCAGCTGGTTATAGCTGTCGCCCTGCACCAGGCTGATACCATTACCAATGCTGACGTTGTAGCTGCCACCATCCTGCTGACTGACGGTAACACCGACCAGATCGTTCAGTTTACTGACCAGCTGATCGCGCTGATCGAGCAGTGCATTAGGCGCGCTGCCGTCACCCGCGCCTTTCAGCTTGGTGATCTGCTGGTTGATGTTGGCAATCTGTTTGGCATAGCCGTTAACCTGGTCCACCGTCGAACTGATTGAGGTGTTCAGGCTGCTGTCGAGATTTTTCAGATAGGTATCCGTCACCTGGAACTGGTTGACCAGCCCATCCGCTTTGCCCAGCACCGCCTGGCGCGATGAGGAGTCATCGGCATTACTGACCAGCGTTTGCAGCGAGGCGAAGAAGTCCTGCATGTTGGTCGACAGGGTGTTGGTCGAACTGGAGAACATATCGTCGATGTTTGACAGCTGTGAATACTGCGTGGTCAGCGCGCTGGAGCTGGTGCTCGCCGCGCGCAGCTGGTTGGTAATAAACGCATCGTATTCACGGTTAACGCTGGCTACCGACACTCCGTTACCGTAGTAATTGGTTCCGCTCAGCGTGCTGTTGGCCTGGGCAAGGACCGTGGTCTGACGTGAATAGCCGGCAACGCTGTAGTTACTGATGTTGTTACTGGTGGTATTCAACGCTGCCGAGGCGGCGTTTATCCCGCTTAACGCGGTATTGATTAAGTTAGACATGTCGGTTCCTTTTTTACCCTGACAGCACGGGCCGGCATTAAAATCGGTGCCGGTCTGCTTTAACACAAATCCGGCCTCTTATCGTTATCGGTTCAGACGCGATAAACTTGAGCGAAAAAACCGAAAAAACTGGCGTCTCAGCACATCGTTTAATCAGAACAAATCACCAATATCCTGGCTGTAGGCTTTCACCACTTTCTCGCCCATGGATTTGAACTGCTGGATCATCCCCACCAGTTTGTGCGCGTAGTTAGGATCGGTGGCATAACCGGCCGCCTGTAGGGCTTTTGCGCCCTGCTCCGGCGTTGACGCCGTGGTGACCGCCGCGTAACGGGGGTTGTTACCAATCAGTCTGACGTAGTCGTTCAGCGCGTCGAAATAAGAGTCGTAAACCCGGAAGGTGGCCTTCACTTTTTTCGCCACGCCGTTTTCATATTCGGTGGTGGTGATTTCGGTGGTTTTCCCCTGCCAGTTGCCGGAGGCTTTGATACCAAAAATGTTGTAGCTTGGCTTGCCATCTGCGGTACGGATCTGCCGCTGTCCCCAGCCTGATTCCAGCGCCGCCTGGGCGAGGATCAGGTGGTGCGGGATACCGCTTTCCGCACTGGCCTGCTGCGCAGGTTGCGACAGCTGCGCGATAAAATCGCTGCTGTCACCGCTGAGCGGGGTATCAGCAGCGGGCAGGCGCGGCACCGCTTTGCGTACCAGCTGCTCCATCGCCAGCGGCGGCAGGGTATTAATAAAGTTCTTATCCAGCAGCATCGGCACGGTGCCCGCTTTTTCATCGGGCGTGGTGGCCTGTTCCATCTGTTTGACCATCATGTCGGCCAGTCCCAGTCCTTTTGCGGCAATCTGCTGCCCAATCTGCTGATCGTACATTGAGGTATACAGGCGCGTTTGCTCGGTGCTGAGCAGTCCATCCTGCGGCAGCGCGTCACGCATGCTTTTTAACATCATCTGTACAAACATCCCTTCCACCTGCTTTGCTACTTCCCTTGCGTGTGCTTTCGGGTCGCTGCTGGCCTGACGTTTCAGGTTGTTCAGTGAGCGGCTGTCGTAAGCCGCACTCATCAGAGATTGAGAATCACCCATCAGATTATTTCCAGTTTGGCGTGCAGACAGCCTGCACTCTGCATCGCCTGCAAAATGGACATCAGGTCGATAGGCGATGCCCCCAGCGCATTCAGGGCACGCACCACGCTGTTCAGGTTGGCGCTGGCATTGACGCTTTGCAGCGAGCCGCCGCTCTGACGCATATCGATCTGGGTTTGCGGTGTTACCACCGTCTGCCCGCCGCCAAACGGCGTATTGGGCTGACTGACGTTCTGTGACTGATTAACGGTGACCGACAGGTTACCCTGCGCGATGGCACAGCTGCTGAGCATCACTTCGCGGTTCATCACCACCGAGCCGGTACGCGAGTTGATAATGACTTTGGCATCCTGAAGCGGAACCGAGACGTCAATGTCCTGAATCTCCGCCAGCAACCGCACCTGAGAGGTGCCGTTGGCAGAAACCCGCACCTGTACGGTACGGCCATCCAGCGCCTGCGCCGAGCCATAGCGGGCGTTGATCGCATCAGCAATGCGCTGCGCCATGCTGAAGTCTTCTTCATTAAGGAACAGGTTGATGACGTTGGAAGTACCAAAATTACTGGCCAGTTCACGCTCGATGGTCGCGCCCCCGGTGATCCGTCCGCCGTTTACCTGATTAACGGTTACGCTGCTGCCACCGGCTGACGCACCCGCTCCCCCCACCAGAATGTTGCCCTGCGCCAGCGCGTAGACCTGATTATCAACCCCTTTTAAAGGCGTCATCAGCAGCGTTCCGCCGCGCAGGCTTTTGGCGTTACCCATCGAGGAGACCACCACGTCAATCACCTGGCCCTGACGGCCAAACGCCGGCAGTTTGGCGGTGACCATCACTGCCGCAACGTTTTTCAGCTGCATATTAGTGCCGCTGGGGACGGTGATCCCCAGTTGTGACAGCATGTTGTTCAGACTCTGGGTGGTAAACGGCGTCTGGGTGGTCTGGTCACCGGAGCCGTCCAGTCCCACCACCAGCCCGTAACCAATCAGGGAGTTATCCCGCACGCCACCCACGGTGGTCAGATCGCGGATGCGATCGGCCCAGGCCAGTGAGCTGACGGTCGCCAGCAGCAGCAGGGTGAGTTGAAGAAATCTACGCATTATCGCCTCTCAGAATGGTGACAGGTTCAGGAAGAACCGTTGCAGCCAGCCCATCGTCTGTGCCTCATTGATATAACCGTTGCCGATGTATTCAATGCGGGCATCCGCCACCTGGGTCGAAATCACGCTGTTGCTGCCGCTGATGGTGCGTGGGTTGACCACGCCCGAAAAGCGGATGAATTCGGTGCCCTGGTTAATCTCAATCTGTTTTTCACCGACCACTTTCAGGTTGCCGTTGGGCAGAACCTGATTCACGGTAACGGTGATGGTGCCGGTAAAGGTGTTATTCGCCGTCGCGCCACCCTTACCTGCAAAGGTATTCTTGCCGCTGCCGTCAACGGTGGCTTTGTCGCCACCCAGCAGACCAGCCATCGCGCTGGGGACCGCCGTCAGGCCCGCCGTGGCGCTGCCATCGCGTCCGGCCGACGCGGTAGAACTTTTACTGGCGCTGACGTTTTCCTGGAGGGTAATGGTCAGCGTATCGCCAATATTGCGTGGGCGTCTGTCTTCAAACAGCGGCTGATAGCCGTAGTTCATCGGCATGATGCCCTGAAAAATGGAACCGTTAACCACCTGCGGTGACGCAGGCAGCGGTTCGGCCGTTGTCGATCCTTCGACCAGCGGTTTACGGGGAACTAAAGCACAACCGTTAAGCGTCAGGAGCAACGTGGCTACCAACAAACGTCCAGGCATTGAGATTTGCTGCGCCATGGAATCACGACCTTAATGAAAAAGTTCTTGTCATTAGCGCCGGGCGAACCCGGCTTTTACTGTTACAGCTGAGTTAATTTCGCCAGCATCTGATCGGAGGTGCTGATTGCCTTACTGTTGATCTCGTAGGCACGCTGGGTCTGGATCATACTGACCAGCTCTTCCGCCACGTTAACGTTAGAGGTTTCAACATAGCCCTGATAGAGCAGCCCCGCGCCGTTGTTACCCGGCGTGCTGTCGGTCGGTGCACCGGAGGCCTGGGTTTCCTGGTACAGGTTTTCACCCATGCTTTCCAGACCGGCGTCGTTAATAAAGGTGCTCAGCGTCAGCTGACCAACCTGAACGGCGGCGGTCTGGCCCTGCTGGGTGACGCTGACCACACCGTCACGACCGATGGTCATGCTCAGGGCGTTAGCCGGGATAGTGATGGCCGGCTGCACCGGGAAGCCAGCGTTAGTGACCAGCTGACCGTTCTGGTCAGTCTGAAATGAACCGTCACGGGTGTAAGCGGTGGTGCCATCAGGCATCTGCACCTGAAAATAACCCTGGCCGCTGATCGCCACGTCTTTTGAGGAGTCGGTTTTGTTCAGGTTGCCCTGGGTGTGCAGACGTTCCGTCGCCACCGGACGCGTACCCGTACCTAACTGCATCCCGGAAGGTAGAGTGGTCTGCTCGGACGACTGCGCGCCGGGCTGACGAATGGTCTGGTACATCAAATCTTCAAATACGGCACGCTGGCGTTTAAAGCCGTTGGTGCTGACGTTAGCCAGGTTGTTGGAGATGACGTCCATATTAGTTTGCTGGGCGTCAAGACCGGTTTTGGCAATCCATAAAGAGCGAATCATTGGGTTTTCCTCTGTCCTCAGCTCATTGACAGCAGCTGGTTAGCGCGTTGTTCATTGTCATCGACGCTGGAGATCACTTTCATCTGCATCTCAAAGCGGCGTGAGTTTGCAATCATGTCAACCATGGTTTGCGTTGAATTGACGTTGCTTCCCTCCAGCACGCCAGGCATAACCTGAACGGTGGGATCGTTTTGCAACACGGCACCACGCTGCGCCTGGGCGCTGGCGGTGAGACGGAACAGGCCGTCATCACCGCGCGTCACTTCTGAACCGGTGGCTTTCACCAGTTTCAGACGGCCCAACTGAACTGTGGCATTAGGGGCATCGCCTGCATTCAACGCGGTAATCGAACCGTCAGCCGCGATGGTCACCTGCGCCCCTTGCGGCACGGCAATCGGCCCGCCGTCGCCCATCACCAGGTTACCCTGGATGGTGAGCTGTCCGGCCGGGTTGAGTTCCATGTTACCGTTGCGGGTATAGGCCTCTGTGCCATCTGCCGCCTGCACTGCCAGCCAGCCATCCTGACGAACGGCGACATCCAGTGGGCGCTCGGTATAGTCCATTGCCCCAGGCGTCATATCGGCACCCGGGGTGGACCCCGTCACCAGCGTGCGGGTGGGCAGCGACAGCCCTTCCACCGGCACCGCACGCAGCGCATTAAGCTGCGCACGGAAACCCGGCGTGGAGGCGTTGGCAAGGTTGCTTGCCGTCACTGCCTGCTGATCGAGGGTCTGAGTGGCAGCCCCCATTGCGGTATATATCGCGTGATCCATTTGACTCCCCTGTTAGCCAGGTTAACGCAGGTTGACCAGGGTGTTGAGGATCTGGTCCTGGGTTTTGATGGTCTGGGCGTTAGACTGATAGTTACGCTGCGCCACGATCATGTTCACCAGCTCTTTACTCAGGTCAACGTTGGAAGACTCCACCGCGCCTGCCGTCAAGGTGCCGAGGTTACCGGTGCCCGCCAGACCGACCAGCGCCTGTCCGGAAGAAGCGGTAGCTGACCAGACGTTGTTACCTTCAGATTTAAGCCCTTCCGGGTTGGCAAAGTTAGCCAGCGCAATCTGTCCCAGCGTCTGGGTCTGCTCGTTGGAGTAGTTGCCGACCACGGTGCCGTCGTCATTGATCTGGTAGCTGGTCAGGTCGCCTGGCTTGTAACCGTTCTGCGTTGGGTTGCCGAAGGTGTCGGTGCCGGTGTTCTGCTGCTGACTGCCGGTCAGATCCAGCGCGAAGGTGCTCGGAGAAGAACCGTTCAGCGTGGCCATGCTGATCGTCTGGGTGGCGGTGGAGGTCAGCTGACCGCTGCTGTTAAAGGTCATATCCCAGCTGCCCGCACTGGCACCGGTGCTCGAGTCCACAGCCTGCACGTTCCAGGTGGTGGTCGGGTTAGTCGGGTCGGTGGTGCTGTCGGTTGCACCCTTGACAAAGTACAGGTTGATAGTGTGCGCGTTACCCAGCGAGTCATAGGTGGTCATTGACGCTTTGCTGTTGTAGGTCGCGGTATTGGTTGAATCAAACGGCGTGGTGGTTGGCACGGTATCCGTTGAGTTCAGGTTAGCGGTGATCGCCGCAGTGGTGGTGGCTTTTGCCGGCATCGCGGTGGTTGGGATGCTCAGCGCCACCGGGTTCGCACCGGTCTGCACGGTTGGCGGTGTACCGGTTGCCGGGTAGCCGGTCAGTTTCAGACCATCGGAGTTAACGATATTACGGTCTGAATCCAGCGTGAACTGGCCGTTACGGCTGTAGTAAACCGCACCGCTGGTGTCAGCCAGGCGGAAAAAGCCGGACTGGCTGATCGCCACGTCAAGGCCACGGCTGGTAGAGGTGGTGGTTCCGTCACTGAAATCCTGCGTCACCGCCGCCACTTTGGTTCCCAGACCCACTTTCGAGTCGGCGAACATATCGGCGAAAGAGACGCTGGCAGATTTAAAACCAACGGTCGCCGAGTTGGCGATGTTGTTGCCGATAACGTCAAGGTTGCTGGCGGCGGCGTTTAAGCCACTCACTGCCTGGGAAAATGCCATGTGTAGTCTCCTGAAAAGGGGTTATTTATATAATCTGACGAACATTCGCGACGGTAGTGGTGCCCATCGTGCCGAGGTCCAGAACGGCACCGCTGGTGTCGTTAGTTACCCCGTTAACCAGTGCATAGTTCAGTGGCTGCGCCACCAGCTGTCCGCTGGCGTTGCTGGCGCTGATCGCTACGCTGTATTTTCCATCGGTGGCCGTGGTGCCGTCGGCCTGTGAACCATCCCAGGAGAACGTGTGAACACCCGCACTGAGCGCGCCCAGATTGATGGTCTGCACCACCTTGCCGGACGAGTCACTGATAGTGGCCGTGGTGCTGGTGGACGCCTGCTCCAGGCTGACGCCAAACGGCGTGGTGGAGGTGCTGCCGCTGCTGGTGCCAACCAGCACCTGCGAGCCATCAACCATCACCCCGTGACCGACCAGCGTGGATGCCTGAAGCGTCTGGCTGCTGTTGATCTGACCGGAGATCGATCCCAGCGTGGTGTTCAGTTTTTCAATACCGCTGAGGGTATTGATCTGCGCCAGCTGTGTGGTTAACTGGCTGTTATCCATCGGATTCGTCGGGTCCTGGTTCTTTAACTGCGTGACCAGCAGGGTCAGGAAGTTACTTTGCAGGTCGGCCGCCGTGGTGTCGGTGGTCGACGACGTGGTGGTAATCGCCGTGTTGTCTGTGGATTCATTAACGCCTACTGCAATACTCATCAGGCAGCTCCTTATTGACCCATCGTCAGGGTTTTCATCATCATTTGTTTAACGGTGTTCAACACCTCGACGTTGGCCTGGTAGCTGCGTGAAGCGGACATGGTGTTCACCGTTTCACTGACCACATCGACGTTAGGCATCTTCACGTAACCTTTGGCATCAGCCATCGGGTTGCCTGGTTCGTAAACCAGTTTTGCCGGGGTCGGATCGTCCACCACCTGCGCCACGCGGACGCCGCCGGTAGCAGAACCTGACTCAGCAGCGGTCTGGAAAACCACCTGCTTCGCCACGTAAGGCTGTCCGTCAGGTCCGGTCACGCTGTCGGCGTTGGCCAGGTTACTGGCCGCCACGTTCAGACGCTGTGACTGGGCGTTCATCGCTGAACCGGCAATATCAAAAATACTCATCAGTGCCATAAATTATTGCCCCTGTAGCACGGACATCATGCTCTTGATCTGGCCGCTGATGACGGTCAGATCGGTCTGGTATTTCAGGCTGTTATCCGCAAACTGGGTACGTTCGCGGTCCATATCGACGGTGTTGCCGTCAGCAGACGGCTGGTCAGGAACCCGGTACATCAGGTCCATCGACGCTGCCTGACTGGACTCCGCCGGAATGTGGCGGTCAGATGTCACCGCCAGTTGCAGGCCCGAACCCTGCGCGCGCCCCTGCTCCATCACCTTGTTCAGCTGGCTGGCGAAATCGATATCGCGTGCCTGATAGCCGGGGGTGTCCGCGTTGGCGATGTTGGACGCCAGAACCTCCTGCCGTTGGGCGCGCAGGTTCAACGCTTCGGTATTAAACCGCAGTGCGGCGTCGAGTTTGTCGAGCATGCTTCCTCCGCATAGTGAGCATTCAGAGCTGACAGCATAATCGCGGGAGGCAAACTGCTATCGACGGAATAGCGCTAAAAAGCGTCGCTAATTTGCGCCTTGACCAGGCAGACTCACGAGTAGAATCGATGCCATCTGATAAAGGGGGGAAGAAGACGATGCGTGGGTTTACTTTGCTGATCTCCGGGCTGCTGAGCCTGGTCACGCTGTCGGCCAGTGCCGCTTCACTGACGGATCAGTTGAATCAGTTTTTTAAAACGCGGTATGGAGAAAGCGGCCAGAATGCCGATACCCTGGTGGTGGTGGTGAAAACCCCTCAGACGCAGTGGCCTGCCTGCGACACGCCGCAATTTTCCCTGCCTGGCAACAGCCGCATGTGGGGCAACATGAGCGTCGCCGCCAACTGTGGGCAGAACCGCCGCTATTTGCAAATTGAAGTGCAGGTGACCGGCAACTACATCGTCGCAGCCCGTCAGGTTGCACGCGGTTCAGCGATCGCCGCTGCCGATCTGAAGGTCCAGCACGGTCGTCTGGATACCCTGCCCGCCCGCACGGTGATGACGGCCGCTGAGGTGACCGATGCGGTGACGCTGCGGGATATCGTACCGGGCCAGCCGGTAACCCTGATGATGGTTCGCCAGCCGTGGCGGGTTAAGGCGGGACAAAACGTGACGGTCATCGCCAGCGGGGAAGGGTTTAATATCTCCAGCGAAGGACGGGCGATGAATAATGCGACCTCGACACAGCCGGTGCGGGTGCGCATGAATTCAGGGCAGATTGTCAGCGGAAAAGTGGCTGCGGATGGGAATATTCTTATAACGCTATAAAGGGCTAAAGATAGCCTTAGTTCTGCCGATAGAATAAATAACAGACGCAATATACTAATTTTCCAGGTGACAATTTGCCTGAGCTTACAGGAGTCAGATATGAGCATTGACAGAACTCAACCATTGAATCCAGCCAGTACCGTTCAGACCCGTGATACTGCCGACACGTCTGCACCGAAAACACGTCAGGTTGAGAGCAAAGCGACTGCCACCACCACCGCTTCTCAGGTTGTGCTGAGTGGTGCCCAGTCACAGCTGACTAAATCGAGTTCGCAGGATATCAACACCGCGCGGGTGGAACAGTTGAAAACCGCTATTCGTAATGGCGAACTGAAAATGGACACCGGCAAAATCGCTGATGCCCTGATTCAGCAGGCGAAAGATTCTTTAGAAGGTAACTGAGTAAATGAACAAGCTGCTGACCGCCCTTGATAAGATGCTGGAAGTGCTGGCAAGTCTGGCCGACGTAATGACATCAGAGCAGCAACAGCTCTCAGGCGGCCAGATAAATAGCAGCTTACTGCAACGTATCACCGAAGATAAAAACTCCCTGCTGGCGACGCTCAACTTTCTTGAGCAGATGCGCCGCGACGCTGAAAAAGACGCTGGCTTCCATGCGCCTTACAGCCGACACAGCGAACTGTCGCGTCGCTGGGCTGCCATTCAGGAGCAGACCATGAAGCTGCGTGACACCAATCTGCATAACGGGCTGTTACTGAATCACCAAATCAGCTTCACTGATCAGGCGTTGCAGGTATTGCGCCCGCATCAGACGCAGAAATTTTATGGCCCGGACGGTCAGGCTACCTCAAGCGCCTTTATCAGCCGTAAGGTTTAAAGGGCATGAATGGTGTAAGTAATAAGATAAGCCGATGCGCATGGCTGGCTCACAGTCATGCGTAATCAGCAGTAAACAGACATTCTGATGATCTTTTTGTATCCCCTGCATCCTGCATAACATCAAATCAGATGATAGCGCCGGGACTGACATCCTGCTGCTGAAAATCCCCCTCGCTTATGACTGTCTTAAAATCCCCTTTTGCTCAAGAGCCACTTAATAGCTATGCGGAATGATACTTCTCTTTCTCCCAGTCTATCTTTGACTTTGTTTTAGTCGGTTCTTACTGCATCAGGCTTATGATGTATCCGTTGTGCTGTCAATAAACAGCAACTGTACCAGGTACAGCTATTCAGGAAGAGTTCACCGTATCATTCAGCCTCATTTTTGATATTTATTATTAGTATTAAGACATTAGCACATACTTTTCTCATTTTAAGCGGCAGAGAAATACCTTTATCTGCCTGAAATTTACCCCCATCAAAAATTACCATCCAGCGTTAATTTTCGAAATTGAAAAATTAAATCCACACATTAAAATCATAACACTGATTAAATTTCAAATATAAAAGTCGATAAAAATAACTGATAAAAACCAGGGGATGAACATCTGATTTCCACAACATCACACCCTGTAAAATTAAAGTAAAAATGAAAGGCTCATCGTTTTATTCATATAAAGGAAACCTGCCATGAATTTAAAAAGTATTGTAATAACTTCTGACCCTCAATATCCATGGACCAACGTGACAGATGCAGGTGGAAGTGAAAGCAGCGATGTACAGCAAAGCCGTTCTCATCAATTAATCAGCAGTCAATATTCAAGTATTAATTCATATCATCAAACAATGGGAGTTGATACACGGGTTATTATTAATGGTGATATGACAGCATATGGTCATCAATGGCAAAGAGATGTTATGGCTTCCTTATTAGCCACTTTACGGCCTCCCTACTGTTACGGGTTGGGCAACCATGATATTGAAAATAATTATAACGATACATGGCAAAATCAGGCGGCCATTGGTTCCATGCACAATTTCTACACTCACTATCGTCAGCTTTCCCTGACCAATAAATCCTTAGAGGCCAGAAGGCATCTCTTTGAGGAAACCTGGACCGGAAGCTTCAGTTATTCATGGGATGAAGGACCCTATTTACGTTTCATCCAACTCAATAACTTTCCCGGCATGACCGGCTATGATTTCCCAAGAACACGTTCAGCCCAGGGTGTTAACGACTGGCAAAGACTCAGTATGCATTTACGTGCAGATAATCAGTTTAGCTGGCTGGAGAATGTTTTGCGAAATGCAGGTGAAAGAGCTTGCTTTATCAATGTACATAAACCGAATGGCTGGCCGGAGCAGGCAAGGCTACAGTTGAAAAGGCTGATTGAGCAATATAATGTTAAAGCAGTATTTGCTGGCCACTATCACACCATTTCGGGTTACAGTCGTGCCTATACTAATTATCTTGATGCTAACGTGCCAGTATTTCTCTCAGGGTCCGCTTCTCAACAAACGTATCTCATCACAGAAATAACTGATGAAAATATGTTTATATATCTGGTCAAAGCCAATGACTGGCGGAACAAGACACTTATTCATACTATTAATCTCTGGACACGAAAAATACCAGAAGATAAAAGTAACGTGGTAATAAAAACAAGTCTTAACCCCAATAAATTAATAAAAAAATCCCCGTCCAGTTCAGCACTGATTGTTTGGGATTTCGATGTTCAAATGAGTGATAGCACATTTCAGCTGATCAAAACACCTGATAAAGGTCCGGACGTTTTCCAGATTGCTCACCCACAAAGCGAACATATTATTGCCTGGAATACAACGAACGGAAATGAGGTGTTTCTGCACAAGAACCAATGGAAAAATGAGCACTACTGGCATTTAATTAACCAACGCGAGGGAGGATATGTTATTGAAAATTACGCAATGGATGATCAGGTTCTGGACGTGCCTTCTTCAGTAACTGATAATGGTAACAGACTTCAAATCTGGGGGAGAAACCAAACCTCAGCTCAACGTTTTTTCGTGGAGGAAAGCGCACCTGAAGATCAAAGTATCCACCGCCTGATCACAGCGTCTGATGCCAATAAAGTCATAACCCAAAATGGGATTTCACCTTCGCTTCTTATTATGGACATTAATAATACCGATAATAAACAGAAGTTCCGTTTCATCAAAGCTTCAGAAAAAGGAGATAACGTTTATCAAATTGCCTGCCTTGATGACAATCAAATCATTGCCTGGATTGTATCACTTGGAGACGTAGTTTGGCTTCAAAACAACCAATGGAAAGATGAGCATTACTGGCATTTAGAATACCAGAGCAACGGTAGCTATGTTATTTCAAACTACAGAAACCCTGAAATGGTCCTTGATATTTATAATTCTCCCACGGAATACGCTACTGCCATTCGTCTCTGGCAACGTAATCAGACAGCAACGCAACAGTTCAGGCTGGGCTGAGGTATTTTATATTTTCAGGCTGCCGCTGGCAGCCTGTGCTCAACGTAATATTGTCAGCGCACGCATTTTATCAGCCTACCCGTTTTGGCGGGTTCAGCTTGCATTGAAAGGTATGACAATAATAATGATCTTATGCCACCGTACTGCGGGCAAAATCACGTACACGGAATCCCAGCAGCGCCAGCACGGCAAAATAGGCTACGCCACCCGCCGCACAGACGCCAGCCAGGCGAGTCAGCCGCCACAGCATATTGCCCTGATCCCAGTCCGGCATTACCCACATCAGCCCCAGCAGCACGGCCGCCATCACCAACACGGCGATAATCAGACGTGACAGGAAACTGAACCAGCCAGGCTCTGGCTGATAGATCTTTTGCCTGCGCAGCTGCCAGTACAGCATCAGGGCGTTAAGACAGGCCGCCAGACCAATCGACAGCGACAGCCCGGCATGTTTCAGCGGGCCGATAAAGCTCAGGTTCATCAGCTGCGTCATCAGCAGCGTAAAAAGGGCGATTTTGACCGGTGTTTTAATGTTCTGACGGGAATAGAAGCCAGGCGCGAGAATTTTTACCACAATCAGTCCCATCAGCCCGACCGAGTAAGCCACCAGCGCACGTTGCGTCATCGATGCATCAAAGGCGGTAAATTTGCCGTACTGAAACAGGGAGACGGTCAGCGGTTTCGCCAGAATACCCAGCGCCACCGCACTGGGCAGCGCCAGCAGGAAACTGAGGCGCAGTCCCCAGTCCATCAGGCGGTTGTATTCCGCATGATTGCCGCTGGCGAAGCTTTTCGCCAGTGACGGCAACAGAATTGTACCCAGCGCCACGCCCAGTACGCCGGAAGGAAACTCCATCAGACGGTCGGCGTAATACATCCAGGACACCGAGCCGGAAACCAGAAAGGAGGCAAAAATCGTATTTATAATCAGTGAGATCTGGCTGACCGACACGCCAAGAATCGCCGGTCCCATCTGCCGCATCACCCGCCATACGCCCGCATCCTTCAGATTGATGCGCGGCAGCACTAACATGCCAATTTTCTTCAGATGCGGTAACTGATAACCCAGTTGCAATACGCCACCGGCCACCACCGCCCACGCCAGCGCCATCACCGGGGGATGAAAGTGCGGTGCGGCAAACAGGGCAAAACCGATCATGCTGACGTTAAGCAGCGTCGGCGCAAAAGCGGGCACCGAAAAACGGTTCCAGGTATTGAGGATCGCGCCGACCAGCGACGCCAGCGAGATCAGCAGAATATAAGGAAAGGTCACCCGCAGCAGCGAGGAGGTCAGCGCAAATTTATCCGCCGTGTCGGCAAATCCTGGTGCGGTAACCAGAATCACCCAGGGCGCAGCAAACATCCCGGCGAGGGTGATCACCGCCAGGGCCAGCGTCAGTAATCCGGCGACATAGGAGACAAATATTCGCGTGGCCTCCTCTCCCTGCTTGCTTTTGTATTCCGCGAGGATGGGGACAAACGCCTGAGAAAATGCCCCTTCAGCAAAGATGCGACGCAGCAGGTTAGGCAGTTTGAACGCCACAAAGAAGGCATCCGTTGCCATCCCTGCGCCAAAAACTCTCGCCACAATGGCGTCGCGGGCAAATCCCAGCACGCGAGAAAACAGGGTCATTGAGCTGACCGCTGCCAGTGATTTCAACAGGTTCATGCGTTTCCTGATTGTTACGACAACATAGGTGCAGTTTTAGGGTTCGTTGCCCCTTCTCACAAAGGCGCAAGGGGCACAGTCTACTGATATGCAAGGAAATAACCACAGCCGATTGTTACAGCGTTATTCACCCCGGCTGTCGCGCCAGAGTTTTTCCACCACGCGCTGTGCCATCAGCGCCTGTTCTCCGGACGTTTGCGGCTCGGTCTGATTGGCAGCGCAGTCGATAAAATGCCGCACCACACCGGCAAATCCACGTTGTTGCAGGGTAGTTTGCCAGGCGGGCGGCGGGTCGATAATCAACTGCCCTGCCGTCTCCTGCTGAAAATCACGCATTTCATCGACCTGCCAAAGGCTACCATCGGCCACCGCCCGCACGGTTTCTCCCTGGCTGCCTGCCCGGCGGTGCATACTGGTGGTTATCAGGCTGTCGCCGTGACGGAAATGGTGCTCGGCGTAGAGCATTTCACCTGCATCGGTGGTTAGCAGGCTGCCACTTTGCAATTCAGCCGCGCCGCCACCGAGCCACAGCGCGGTGTCCACGACGTGCAGATAGTCATCCAGTAAGGTAAAAAAGAGATCCTGTGGGCCCACGCTGTCACAGCGATGTTTCTCCATGCGCAGTGAGGCCAGCTGATGCAGCTCCGCCTTCAGTTGCAGGTAGCGTGGCGCGAAACGGCGGTTGAACGCCACCATCAGTTTGCGCCCCTTGCGCTGCGCCAGTTCCACCAACTGTTCCGCCTGCTCGAGGCTTTCCGCCAGCGGTTTATCGACGCAGACATCGACGCCCGCCAGCAGCAGCTGTTTTACCACGGCAAAATGGCTGGCGGTGGAGGTGTGGACAAATACCGCATCGCTGGCGGCGGCCAGTTGTTCCAGCGAGGAAAAAAGCGGGATGCGATTGCTGTCGCAAATTCTGGCGGCTTTTTGCTGGTCCGGCGAAAACGCTCCCGACATCTGCCAGCCCTCTGTCCGGGTCACCACCGGCAGCCAGGCCTTCTGTGCGATAGCACCCAGCCCGACGATTCCCGTTCTCAACCTGCCCATCTCATTCTCCTTTACGCGGTAAACCAGCAGTCAGATTTTTGCTGACAAATCTGCCAGCTGTTGTTTTAGTTGCGCCACCTCGTGCTCCAGCGCGCTGACCCGATCGGCAAGCGTTTCATCGGTATCGGCAGGGCTTTCGTCCACCGTTTGTTCCACTGCGCCGCTGAACAGATGCATATAGCGGCTTTCGCGTTTACCCGGCTCGCGCGCCAGTTGCACCACAAATGGACCGTCATCGCGCGAGGCCAGCGTCGCCAGTCGCTGTTCCACCTGGCTTACATCAGCAAACTCATGCAGTCTGCCGCTGCGGATCCGCAGCTCGCCCGGCGTCTGCGCACCACGTAAAAGCAGCGTGGTCACCAGCGCGAATTCCCCCGGACTCAGCGTTAACTGGCCAAAAGCCGTGTTACAGAACCGGTGTTCATATTTCACCACCCGGCTGCCTGAGCCGCTCAGGGCGGTGACCAGATGTTTTTTTATCAGCATATCCAGCGTGTCCTGCACCGTTGCGTCGCTCAGACTCATTACCGGTTCACGGTTGGATTTCTGGTTGCAGGCGGTAACGACCGCATTCAGCGACATCGGATACTGCTCCGGGGTGGTGACCTGCTTTTCCAGCAGGCAGCCCACCACCCTCGCCTCCAGGGCGGAAAGTACGATTTTCATCAGGATGATTGTCCACGTCGGTCGGGTTGCCACTCTTTGGTGGTCAGTGCGGTCAGCACGTGATCCTGCCACTGACCATCAATCAGTAAATAATCCCGGGCATAGCCCTCTTTTTCAAAGCCAAGCCGGGCCAGCAGGTTACCGCTGCGGTGGTTGTGTGGCATGTAGTTAGCCATGATGCGATGGATGCGCTGCTGGCGCTGCATATAACGGATAGCCGACTGCAACGCCTCAAACATCATCCCCTGCCCCTGCCACTTCTCCGCCAGAGAGTAGCCAAGGTAGCAGGCGTGAAATGAGCCTCTGACCACGTTGCTGAAATTCGCCACGCCACGGATCTCCGTTTCATCAGGGTCCATCACCGCAAAATAGTAAGCATTGCCCTGTTTGTGCATTTCGGAGATTAATCCCAGACGCGCCTG
Source organism: Erwinia mallotivora (assembly GCF_000590885.1). Lineage (GTDB taxonomy): Bacteria > Pseudomonadota > Gammaproteobacteria > Enterobacterales > Enterobacteriaceae > Erwinia > Erwinia mallotivora. Next base: position 49,201 of record NZ_JFHN01000056.1, on the reverse strand, counting down.
CCAGCCGGAAGGATAACTGTGGCTGTCGTCGCGAATGGGTTCCCAGGGTTTTAGGAAGGCACGATTACCAGCATAGTAATCAGCCAGACGCCACGCATCGCGCTCATGAACCAGACGAACCACCAGCCGGTCAGTTGTCAGGCGGACTTTCGGGACAGCAGAACGATAGCCAAACATCTTCTCTCCTGAATCCTTTAGGTGATAATTGAAAACGGCAGAAATCCCCATGCGCGGTGTCGCGCAGACCTGACCTTATCCAGCCACCACGTCTGATTTCCCTTAATGATTATAAACATCCCCGCTGTTACCCGTAAAATAATCCTGTGGCGTGACCGCAGCTGGCTCTCCCTCCGGATACTGCGCGACACCCTGGTGCGCGATAACGGGTATATGGCCTGACTCTGAGCAGTAATCCTGGTGACTCTGACCGCAATGTCGGGCAAGCTGTCATCTCCGGTCAGGAGGGTTACTGACCGCATAACATGATGAGGATTATGATGAAAAAATTTTTTGCCGGGCTGAGCGCCCTGCTGTTGGTGGGACTACTCAGCGGCTGCAACCAACTGACGCAGTACACCATCAGTGAACAGGAAATCAATCAGGCGCTGCAAAAGCACAATAATTACGAAAAACAGCTTGGTGTCGCCGGACTGGTGGATGCGCACATCGTGCTCAGTGACCTCAGCAGTCAGATTGGCCGCGAGGAGCCCAACAAAGTGACGCTGACCGGTCATGCAAAAGTGAATATCAGTTCGCTGTTTGGGCCGCAGGAAGCGACGATGACGCTGACCATGAAGGCGCAGCCGGTGTTTAACAAGGAACAGGGGGCGATTTATTTGCAGGATCTGCAACTGGTGGATGTGCAGGTGCAACCCGAAAAAATGCAGGGTGTGCTGAAAACCCTGACGCCTTATCTCAACCAGTCGCTGAAAGATTACTTCAATCAGAAACCGGCTTATGTGCTCAGCGCCGACCGCAGCAAAACCGAATCGCTGGCAAAACGCTTCGCCAAAGGTCTGGAAGTGCAGCCGGGCAAGCTGATTATCCCTTTCACTGATTAATCTTTCGTTCTCTGTTCGCTGGCGGACAGAGAACGCTCTCCGGCAATTTTTAGTCTGCATATCAACAAAGCAGGTGCAAACCGACGCCTTTCTGCTTATGCTTGGCCCCGGCCAAATTCGCCATACCGATCTCACTTCTGCCGGAGCCTGTTATGACTGCAAAACCCCAGGAACTTCTGATCCGTCGCCCTGACGACTGGCATATTCATCTGCGTGACGATGAAATGTTACAAACCGTGCTGCCTTTTACCAGCGAGGTTTCCGGCCGGGCGATCGTGATGCCTAACCTGGTTCCGCCCGTTACCAGCGTGGCGGCGGCGGAAGCCTATCGTGAGCGTATCCTTGCCGCCGTACCCGCCGGACATGATTTCACGCCGCTGATGACCTGTTATCTGACCGACTCGCTGAATGCAGATGAAATAGAAGACGGTTTCAGCCGCGGCGTATTCACCGCCGCCAAACTCTACCCGGCCCATGCCACCACCAATTCCAGTCACGGGGTGACTGACATTAGCCGTATCGCCACGGTGCTGGATCGCATGCAGAAAATCGGTATGCCGCTGTTAATTCACGGCGAAGTGACCGAGGCACATATTGATATTTTTGATCGGGAAGCCCGCTTTATCGACACGGTCATGGAGCCACTGCGCAGGCAGTATCCGGAACTGAAAGTGGTGTTCGAACACATCACCACCAAAGAAGCCGCCGACTATGTGCGGGAAGGTAATCGCTTTATTGCTGCGACCATCACGCCACAACATCTGATGTTCAACCGCAACCATATGCTGGTTGGCGGCGTACGTCCGCATCTTTACTGTCTGCCGGTCCTGAAACGCAATACCCATCAGCAGGCGCTGCGCGAAGTGGTCGCCAGCGGTAACGATCGCTTCTTTCTTGGCACTGACACCGCCCCCCATCTGCGCCATCGCAAGGAGGCCAGCTGTGGTTGTGCCGGGGTGTTCAATGCGCCGTCTTCGCTGCCAGCCTACGCTACGGTGTTTGAAGAGATGGATGCCCTGCGCTTTTTTGAAGCCTTCTGCTCCGAAAACGGTCCGCGTTTTTACGGCCTGCCGCTGAATGAGGGCACGGTTCGGTTAGTGCGCGAACCCTGGACCGTACCGGAGAGTGTCCAACTGGGTGATGATACGCTGGTGCCGTTTCTGGCAGGAGAGACACTGAACTGGCGTGTGGCGCGCTGATTTTTTTGCCAGAGAGATTGCTTCGGATGATTTAACTGTATATATTTACAGTATCTTATTCGGAGGCTTTTATGCGTGTTGAAGTCACTGTAGCAAAAACCACCCCGCTGCCAGCGGGTGCCATCGAGGCACTCAGCGCCGAGCTGGGTAAACGAATTAACCAGCAGTTTCCTGAATCTGTTCACAGCGTCTCGGTGCGCTATGCGGGAGCCAACAACCTGACGGTGATGGGTGGCAGTCATGAGGTGAAAGGTCGCGTGACGGAAATTTTGCAGGAAATCTGGGAAAGCGCAGACGACTGGTTTACTCACGATTAATCGGCACTGCCCATTTTTTTCCGTTGTTTGCCGGATTTCGCCATCCGGCTTTTTTACAGCCCTTTCATTAAAATTTCTTCTTGTATAAAGGTTTCAGGCACATTCTCTCTTTGCCATATCACCATGCTTTCCACCACAACCCGCCAGATTCTACTCTTCGGTAACCTTTCAAATGCAATTAAAAAATGATGCTCTGTGAGGCGACTTTTTACCGCCATTTATTTTATTCCCGCGCAGATTCTCTGGTCTTTCTTTCAGCCCTTATCCCTGGCATCACTCCCGTACATCGTGCACGGATGATAAGCGGATAAATTGTCACCTCAGAAATAATATTCAGACTATACTGAAGGCGTATTTTCTGTTTGTGTACGGACGATTATTATCGGCTGAGAATTAAATAAACAGTAATTAAAAGTTCACTCCCGGCGATAAAAATTTCGCTGCTGCGCGAATTTAAAATCCTGTTATAATTACTTTGCTCTGTAAAAAAAGGCCGCATCGAACCTCAATGACGTCGTCATTACTAATACGAGTTATAAAGGGGGTTACAATGGACAGAAACAAAGATGTTATCCAGACACATCCCCTCATCGGATGGGATATCAGTACCGTCGACAGCTATGATGCCATGATGATCCGTCTGCATTCGCTCTCCAGTGACGAGCAGCAGACTGATGAGGCCGAGGTCGGTCAGACCTACTGGCTAACCACTGATGTCGCCCGGCAGTTTATCTCCATTCTTGAAGCTGGTATTGCCAAGATTGAAGCGACCGGTTACCAGGACCGCGATTACCGTAAGCACTGATTTTCAGATTGTTTTCCGCAAGGCACTCTCCGGAGTGCCTTTTTCATTATGGCTGCATTTTGTTATCCTCCCTGCTTTAAGCATTGAATAAAGGAATCTGCTCCAGATGGTGTATGACTTAATCGTGGCAGGTAGTGGTTCGGTCGGTGCAGCTGCGGGCTGGTACGCACGCCGGGCAGGCCTGAATGTGCTGATGATTGACCGGGCGCATCCTCCCCATCGCAAGGGCAGCCACCATGGGGAATCACGCCTGATCCGCCATGCTTATGGCGAAGGTGTTCGCTATGTCCCCATGCTGCTGCGGGCTCAGCAACTGTGGGATGAGCTGGAGGCGGCCTGCGGGGAACGTATTATGCAGCGCTGCGGCGTGATTAACCTCGCGCCCGAATCGTCTGATTTTATTGCCGGTGTCCTGCAAAGCGCGGCGGCTTTTTCCCTGCCGGTTGAAACCCTGCGTGGTGAAGAGATTAGCCGCCGCTGGCCGCAACTTGCTGTGCCTGAAGACTATATTGGGGTTTTTGAGGCGAGTTCTGGCTACCTTAAATCGGAAGTGGCCGTGCGCCATTTAATCCGCCTTGCCAGAGAAGCAGGCTGTGCTCAGCTGTTTAACTGCGCGGTCGATGGACTTGAAGAACGTGACGGACTTCAGCTGGTGCATACCGCGGAGGGAACATTTCATGGTCGCAAATTGCTGCTGAGCGCCGGTACCTGGGTAAAAACCCTGCTGCCACAGTTACCGATCACGCCGGTGAGAAAAGTGTTTGCATGGCATCAGGCTGACGGACGCTACAGTGAAAATAACCGTTTTCCGGCCTTTACCGTTGAAACAGCAGACGGCCATTACTATGGCTTCCCGGCGGAAAATAACGCGATTAAAATTGGTAAGCACGACGGCGGTCAACCGATCAGCACACCACAGCAGCGCACCTCTTTCGGTAGCCGGGCGGAAGATGGCAGTGAACTGTTTTCATTTTTGCGCCAGTTCCTGCCCGGGTGCGGCGTTTGCCTGCATGGCGAATCCTGCACCTATGATAATTCGCCTGATGAAGACTTTATTATTGATACATTTTCCGATTCTTCTGACCGGCTGTTAATAAGTGGGCTCAGCGGTCACGGTTTTAAATTTGCCACGGTACTCGGCGAAATTGCCGCTAATTTCGCGCAGGGTAAACCGACGGAATTTGATTTATCTCCCTTTTCACTTGCACGATTTTAAAAGAATAAAGACGGCGTAATTTGCGCCGTTTTCCCGGATGAATTAGCCCGCCTTTTTGTTATTACCGATTAATTCGGGCCGGATAACGGCGAATCTCTGATCTCCTTCTGCCTTTGCGGTAATGCTGTTCGACAGCGTTGGCTGAGCAGCCATCGATTAGCAGAAATGACCGGTTGCCGGGCAGCGCTTCCCCTCTTCCGCACGGGTAAAGTTTATTGCTGATGCATCACTGTGCTGGTTTTAAGCCAGCAGAAACTGAATGACCTTCGCTGCAATCTCCACCAGCCAAAGCTTCTGGCATCACCCCGGTGCAGGCGAGTTTTGAACACCAGTTTTCTGGCATTACCGGCTGTCAACTGTCAAGCATTCCTGCTTTGTTAACATTGAATATGATAAGTAAAATACGACCACCTGCTTAACACAGATAAAACAAGGTCAAATAAACCGAAGGAATCAATCCCGTCAGGATCGTTCCGTCGCAATGATATGATGAAAGGATTTGTTGGCTAAAGTCACCCTACAACGAATTAAATGCACAGCAAGCCGTGTTTATTTCAGTTTTTTTGAAAAAAATAACAAATTTATTTAGTGATGGTATTTATTTGTTGATTTTATGTTTCAGCGCGTTCAGTCTGGGCAAAAATTGCTGACAGGATCCCCTGATGCAGTGGAAAAATACCCCAACCCGTTTTGGTCATATTAGTGTGCTGCTGCACTGGCTGGTGGCACTCGCTGTTTACGGCATGTTTGCCCTCGGCCTGTGGATGGTCACTCTCGGCTATTATGACAGCTGGTATCACCCGGCTCCCGAGCTGCATAAAAGTATCGGCATTACCCTGTTTACGGTGATGGTGGCAAGGGTTATCTGGCGCTTTATTTCCCCGCCGCCGAAACCCCTTGCCAGCTATTCTACTGCGACCCGCATCAGTGCCGTTGCGGTGCACCTGCTGCTTTACGGCATCCTGTTTGCCATCTTCATTAGCGGCTATCTCATCTCCACTGCCGATGGTCAACCCATTGAAGTCTTTGGTCTGTTTTCCGTGCCTGCGACGCTTGAAGGGCTCGGTGAGCAGGCCGATCTGGCGGGAGAAATCCACCTGTGGCTGGCCTGGAGCGTGGTGATCCTCTCCGTGCTGCATGCGCTGGCTGCGCTCAAGCACCACTTTATCGACCGGGACAGCACGCTGAAACGGATGCTGGGTAAATCACCCGACTAACCTCTGCAAAAGGAAGGAAAGATGATCAAAAAAAACCTGTTAGCCCTGACCACCACGCTGATGCTGAGCATGGGTGCCGCACATGCCGCCGACTATAAGATTGATAAGCAGGGGCAACATGCTTTTGTACAGTTCCGCATTCAGCACCTGGGCTACAGCTGGCTGTACGGGACGTTTAAAGACTTCGACGGCAGCTTCACTTTCGATGAAGCCGATCCGGCGAAAGATAAAGTCAATGTCACTATCAAGACCGCCAGTGTGGATACCAACCATGCTGAACGTGACAAACATCTGCGCAGCGCGGAATTTCTGAACGTATCAAAATTCCCGCAGGCGACCTTTGTGTCAACGTCAGTGAAAAAAGAGGGTGACGGGCTGGCAATTACCGGCAACCTGACGCTGAATGGCTTCACAAAACCGGTGACGCTGGCAGCTAAAAAGATGGGTGAAGGTAAGGATCCGTGGGGGGGTTATCGTGCCGGTTTCACCGCAGACACCACTCTGAAACTGAAGGATTTTAATATCACCACCGATCTGGGTCCGGCATCACAACAGGTTCAGCTGATGATTTCTGTTGAAGGACTCCGCCAGTAATAAACAGCCCGCCAGCGAGTGGCTGGCGGGCTTGTTCTGCTTCATCAGGCCGCAAAGGCTACTTCTCTGACGGGATATTCAGCGTCATATTCAGCAGACCGCGCGACTTATTAAAGATTTTATTGCCATTCTCACGCCCGGCACGTCTTGCCCGCTGTTCCTCCGGAGAGAGCGCCAGTTCTTCCATGCAGATTGGGCTACAGCAGTGATGGTATTTTTCTGCACAGGCCGCGCACTGAATGAACAACAGATGGCAGCCATCATTTTTACAGTTAACGTGCGTGTCACAGGGAGCACCACACTGATGGCAGTGAGCAATCACATCTTCGGAGATACGCTCTCCCATTCTTTCATCGAAAACAAAGTTTTTGCCCTTAAAACGCACCGGCAGACCCTGTTCCCGCGCACGACGGGCATATTCAATAATGCCCCCTTCAATGTGATAGACGTTTTCAAAACCGTTGTGACGCATCCAGGCGCTGGCTTTTTCACAACGAATACCGCCGGTGCAATACATCACTATTTTTTTGTCTTTATTGTCCTGAAGCATCTCTACTGCCATGGGCAGCTGATCGCGAAAGGTATCCGCCGGGATCTCCAGCGCGTTGTCAAAATGGCCGACTTCATACTCATAGTGATTGCGCATATCCACAAACAGCGCATCCGGATCGTCCAGCAGCGTGTTGACCTCTCCCGCTTTCAGGTAGCCGCCGACATTACTGGCATCAAATGTTTCATCGGTGATGCCATCAGCAACAATGCGCTCGCGTACTTTTAACCGCAGCACCCAGAAGGATTTGCCATCGTCGTCCAGCGCGATATTCATCCTGAGATTGTTGAGCGCCGGGTCGAAACTGTACAGCATCGCTTTTAGCGCGTCGTAACGGCTGGCAGGCACGCTGATTTGCGCGTTGATCCCTTCGGTGGCGACATAGACGCGACCAAATACATTCAGACGGGTGAACTGCACGTACAGCGCGTCGCGAAAAGCTTTGGCATCAGCAATGGTGAAATACTTGTAGAAAGAGACTGTGGTGCGCGGCTCGGTTTCGGCCAGCATCCGCGCCTTCAGCTCTTCATTGGAAACAAGGTTATGTAACACTGGCATGGTGTACTTTCCTGGGTTCGTCAGAGAAATTTTGCGGGCGATATCATACCTGAATAGCGCGTAAAACATAGTGGGCACATTTGAAATTGTTCAGCGCACAATCCCGTTGCCGTCGAATTGTGCCGTGGCGATGCCGGATTGCGGTCAGACGCGGCGGTTTTTCTGTGCGGGTTTATGCAATGTGCGCTCCCTTTTGCCGTAAAAATCAGTAAGCAGTCAGCGATCAGTTTTTCATTCTGCTATGGTAAACACGCCGAAAGTCAGCGTGTTATTTCAGTTCGTCGCTAATAAATGGCACAATAGGTTATAAGGACAATTCATTCCGGGCAGCATAATGGTGCCCCTTTGTTACGATCTGGAAACTCATGACTCAGCTGCCTCAATTTACACGTGCGTTGTTGCATCCCCGTTATTGGTTTACCTGGTTGGGTATTGGTCTGCTCTACCTGCTGGTGCTGCTACCTTATCCGGTGCTTTATCATCTTGGCTGTGGGCTTGGCCGCCTGTCTATGCGCTTTCTGAAACGTCGCGTTGAAGTAGCCCGTCGCAATCTGCAACTCTGCTTTCCTGCCATGCCGGAAGCCGAACGTGAAGCAATGGTGAAACGCAATTTCGAATCTGTGGGCATGGGGCTGCTGGAAACCGGGATGGCCTGGTTCTGGCCAGACTGGCGTATCAGCAAATGGTTTCAGGTCAGCGGGCTGGAGCACATTGACAAGGCACATCAGGATGGCAAAGGGGTGCTGCTGATCGGTATGCATTTTCTGACGCTGGAGCTGGGCGCACGTATTTTTGGCATCCATAATCCGGGGATCGGTGTTTACCGTCCCAATGATAATGCGTTGCTGGACTGGCTTCAGACCTGGGGACGGATGCGCTCCAACAAAAGTATGCTGGATCGCAAAGACCTGAAGGGCATGATCCGTGCGCTGAAAAATGGCGATATTATCTGGTATGCGCCGGACCATGATTACGGTCCGAAGAGCAGCGTGTTTGCCCCCTTCTTTGCCGTGGACAAGGCCGCCTCAACGAAAGGAAGTTATCTGTTGATTCGCAGTGGTAATCCGGCGGTGATCCCCTTCGTTCCGCGTCGTCTGCCGCATGGCAGAGGTTATGAGATGGTTATCCTGCCAGAAGAACAGGCTATACCGCTGACCGACGAAACCGCCACCGCCACCCGCATGAATAAAGTGGTGGAGCACGGCGTGTTGATGGCCCCGGAGCAATATATGTGGCTCCATCGGCGCTTTAAGACCCGTCCGGCGGGAGAGTCCTCCTTCTATTAATGTTAACCACCCGCGCTGCAATCTGCGGCGCATTATCTGCTGTTGCAAAGCGAACCCTGTTTGCTAAACGGCTGACACACTGCACTGTTTTCTTTTCGTTTTTTTTTACTGCCACCTTTCCTCCTGTCAGTCTTCAACTATCCTTTCTGAAACCGCAACCTGTGTAATGGAGAAACCTGATGAACCTGTATGCAACGCTGGAAGAAGCCATTGATGCGGCGCGAGAAGAGTACCTGGCTGCCAATCCGGAAACCGATGAAGAGGATGCCTCAGTCAGCCAGTTTAACCTGCAAAAATATGTCATGCAGGATGGCGATATCATGTGGCAGGCTGAATTCTTTACTGATGAAGGGGATGATGGCGAGTGCCTGGCCCTTCGCAGCGGAGAAGCCGCTCAGGCTATTTTTGACGGTGATTTTGATGAAACAGACCTGCGTCAGGAGTGGCTGCCGGAGAATACCCTGCACGAGTGGGATGAAGGCGAATTTCAGCTGGAGCCGCCCGCTGACAGTGAAGAGGGAGAAGCGGCCGCGTCAGAGTGGGAAGACGACAATACTGACTCCGATAACTACGCCTGATTGAGGTCACTCATACGGACCGTGGTGGGCATCCACTGGCAGTAATAAGGTATCGACCACCAGCGACAGCGGCAGGTCGATAATGGTCAGGAAGCGCCAGGGCGTATCACGGACGTCCCACTGCACACCGGGATAGAACTGATTTCCATGCCCCTGGCCCGGCATAGTCCGGCTGATATTGCTGCCGCAACCGCTCAGCATTACAATACAAAGCCCCAGTAATGTTGCCCGCAGTAGTGTTGTAATCATCATTTCCCATCGGCTGAATAAAAACGCGTCATTGTACAGCCACATCTTGCGTCAGAAAGACGCTAAAACGCAAAGTTTCTGTAAATTCGTTAACTTCAGAGATAAAAAAACCGGGAAAAAAATTCCCGGTTTTTCAGCACCTGCGCCGTCAGGACTTCACGGTCTGGATAGCGTCAGGATTCATTTTCAGCGACTGATAGTGGTTATACCAGTCGTGATACTTATCGGCATGTTGCCACAGCTGGTAATGCATCCGGGAAAGCGTAACCGGGTCACTGATCAGCGCCAGACGACGATCGCGGTCCAGTTTTGCCGGTGATTCACTCAACGCCTGCTCAACACGGCGGTCGCGGGCAAATTCCAGAATGTCACTTTTCAGGTGCCGGGAGGTTGCCATCGCGCTGGCCAGCGCATTAAACGACGGGTTGAACACCGCATGCATAAAGCCATCTTTCAGCGCGCGCGAACGATTCAGCTCGTTGTAGCGTTCGGTATCCAACAGCTCTTTTGGCGGATCGTACTCTTCAGGGATCAGGAACAGTCGGGCACGTTTGGACGCCATTCCGGTGGTAGACCGGCTGGAGAACACCGAGACAAAAGGCGACAAAATCAGCGAGAAGACAATCGGTGCCAGCCACCACAGGAAGTTAAGGTCAAGCCAGCCCATCCCGGCAGCCCAGACAATGCCCAGCAGCATCTGTGAACCGTGACGTTTAAAGGCTTCACTCCACGGTGTGGCATCATCGTCACGCTGCGGTGAGTTCCAGACCACTTCCCAGCCGAGAAACGCACTGACCACAAACACCGTATGGAACAGCATCCTTACCGGTGCCAGCAGCACGGAGAACAGCATCTCAAGGAACAACGAGACGAAGACCCGCAATGCACCACCGTAAGGTTTCGCGCCCTTGCACCAGACAAGCACCACGCTCAGCAGCTTCGGCAGGAACAGCAGCACCAGCGTGGTTGAGAACAGCGCAATCGCCAGTTCAGGTCGCCACTGCGGCCACACCGGGAACAGTTGCCGGGGTTGCAGGAAGTAGGACGGCTCCATCAGCGTATGCACCACCTGCAATGCCGTGGACAACGCCAGGAACATAAACCACAGCGGTGCAGAGAGATAGGACATCACACCAGTTAGGAACACCGCACGATGAACCGGATGCATCCCTTTCACCAGGAACAGACGGAAGTTCATCAGGTTACCGTGGCACCAGCGACGGTCACGCTTCAGCTCATCCAACAGGTTTGGCGGCAGTTCTTCATACGAGCCAGGCAGGTCGTAGGCTATCCATACGCCCCAACCGGCACGACGCATCAGCGCAGCTTCCACAAAGTCATGAGACAGAATCGAACCGGCAAAGGAGCCCTCTCCAGGCAAAGGTGCCAGCGCACAGTGCTCAATAAAGGGTTTCACGCGGATAATGGCGTTATGCCCCCAGTAGTGGGATTCCCCCAACTGCCAGAAGTGCAGACCGGCAGTAAACAGCGGCCCGTAAACGCGGGTGGCAAACTGCTGGCAACGCGCATACAGCGTGTCCATCCCGGACGCTTTTGGTGAAGACTGAATAATCCCGGCTTTAGGATTGGCTTCCATCATGCGTACCAGACCGGTGAGACACTCACCGCTCATCACGCTGTCCGCATCCAGTACCACCATGTAGCTGTACTGGCTGCCCCAACGGCGGCAGAAATCATCGATGTTACCGCTTTTACGTTTCACACGGCGACGGCGGCGGCGATAGAAAATGCGCCCTTCCCCACCGACATCGCGCACCAGCTCCATCCAGGCTTTCTGCTCTGCGACGGCAATATCAGGGTTGTAGCTGTCGCTGAGGATATAAACGTCGAAATGCTGCTGTTCACCGGTTCTGACCACCGATTCCCAGGTGGCGCGCAGACCGGCAAACACGCGTTCCACGTCTTCGTTACAGATAGGCATAATCAACGCGGTGCGGTGCGCCGGGTTAATGGGCTCATCGCCGTTGGAGGCATACGAAATGCTGTATTTATCCTTGCCGATCAACAGTTGCAGGAAGCCCATCAGTGCGGTCCAGAAACCGGCAGAGACCCAGCAGAACAGCACCGCAAACAGGAAGAGTATGCCGGTTTGCAGGATATAAGGCAGGATTTGCATCAGCGACTGCTGCCAGTTCTGATTGATCATTTCAACCGGGTCGATCAACGCCCATCCCTGGTAAGGCAGGATGGTTTTCATGTACCAGGTTGCCACCACCGTCTGGGCAATGGTCAGGATCAGCAGAATATAGCGGCGAATTGAACCAACATGTCGCCACTTTTCTTCTGAACGCTGTACTTCTGCATTGTTGCTGTAACGCGGTTTGCTTTTACGCCCACGCAGGGAGTCCCACGCGCGTGACACCGGGTTGGTGCGCCAGGCTTCCGGATACATGGATGAACGGGTGTGACGTGGCATCGCCTTCAGAGTGGTACGATCCAGCGCGTCCTTCGCGAACTGTTCGCCATTGCCCACGGAATCAGGCCATGTCATATCGATCCGCGTTTTAACCGACGCCATCGGCGCATCATCAGGGCGCCCCGGCGGCAAGGCATCCTCAGCCAGCGACTGGTGCAGCTGGCTGAACATCTCTTCAGATTCAACCGGCAGCGCATCTTTCAGCGCCCCTTTACGCTCAGCTGAAAGGGGCAACGCATCTGTATATTCTGTGGGTATCGCAGTAGTCTTATTCATTGGCAGGCAACTGATAGCTCCAGGTTTCTGTCAGCGTTTTATCACCGTTAAGCAGTGCAGCACGCATTTCCGTCGGCTGTTTGCTGTCTTTAACACGCAGACGCATAATCAACCGCCAGCCTTTAGTGACCGGATTGTAACGCACGCTGTTTTCCACCAGCTCACCGTTGTTTCCGATACTCACCTGCGGTGTCACCGGGGTGTTATCCGGCAGCTGACTCATCTGCTCACCGGTGAAATCAACGATAAAGGCCACGGTGCCGTCTGGCTGACGCACCAGATTAGACTGTTTCACATCGCCCGTTGAGCGCAGCGTATCCTTCACAAAAGCTGTTTCTGGCGAGTGCAGTTGATTTTCATCGCGGGTGAAATGCAGGCGATAGCTGAAATTCATCTCTTTGCCATTATCTGGCAGGCTCTCCGGCGTCCAGAAGGCCACGATGTTGTCATTGGTTTCGTCGGTGGTGGGGATCTCCACCAGCTCGATGTGGCCTTTGCCCCAGTCGCCCTGTGGTTCAATCCAGCCGCTTGGGCGCAGATCGTAACGATCGTCCAGGTCCTGATACTGAGCAAAATCCCGGCCGCGTTGCAGCAGGCCAAAGCCTTTAGGATTCTCAAAGGTGAAGGTACTGACCGCCAGGTGTTTTGGATTATTCAGAGGACGCCAGATCCACTCTCCGTTTCCGGCATGAATGGACAGACCGCTGGAGTCATGCAGCGCAGGCCGGTAGTTAACCTGAGGTGACGGCTGATTCGCGCCAAACAGGAACATACTGGTCAGAGGGGCCACACCCAGTTTACCGACTTTGTCACGCAGATAGACTTTAGACTGGACGTCAACCGTGGTTTCTTTACCGGGCGTAATCAGGAAGCGGTATGCGCCGGAGGCCCGTGGCGAATCCAGCAGCGCATAAATCACCAGATGCTTATCCGCAGGTTTTGGCCGCTCAACCCAGAACTCTCTAAAACGCGGGAACTCTTCACCGGAAGGCAGTGCGGTATCAATAGCCAGTCCGCGTGCGGAAAGGCCATAAACCTGGCCTGCGCCAATTACCCGGAAATAACTGGCACCAAGAAAGCTGGTGATTTCATCATCTTTCTTGTTTTTGTTGTTCAGTGGATAAAGCACTTTGAACCCGGCAAAACCGAGGTTTTTAACCGTTTCCGGATCGTGCTTTACATTGCCAAAATTGAAATAGTCCGGCGAGTACTTGATCTCACGAGAGGTTGAGGCGGCAACTTCATTTATTTTGACCGGCTGATCGAAATACATCCCCTGGTGGTAGAACTCCAGCTTGAACGGGGTCTTCAGCTTGCCCCACCAGGCTTTGTCATGATTAAACTGGATCTGCTGATAATCTGCATACTTCATTTCATGCAGTTGAGCAGGCAAATTGCTTTTTGGCGCTTCGTAACCTTTTGCAGCTAAATCTTTCGCCTGTTTTGCAACGTCATCAATGCCAAAAGCCCAAACTGAACTGGCATACATTGACAACATAACGCCAACACCAAGCCAGCTTAATTTTTTCAGTTCTGGCTTATTCTTAATTTTACTCAGCACATCCCCCCCTTTCGCGTGCCTTCATTGAATCCACCCATCTTAATGGATTATTCCGCATTCCGACAGCTTAAGAACACTTTTAGTTCCGCCTGACAGCCGCTTTTGTCGCCCGCTTCTCAGGTGGTTAGCGGATACAGATTCGCCTGATAGTACAGGCGCGTTCTCTCAACTACAGTAAGCGTTAAGCTTTAGCGTGGCTCAGGGTGAGCCAGTGCTGTAACGTTTTGAATAGTGGACAAATATGACAAAAAAAACACAGCAAAGAGAGTATTTTTTCGATTCAATCAGAGCCTATCTGATGCTTTTAGGCGTTCCGTTTCACGTCTCATTGATTTATTCCAGTCAGTCCTGGTCTGTAAACAGTCCGACACCTTCCGAATGGCTGACCATTTTAAATGACTTTATCCACGCCTTTCGTATGCAGGTGTTCTTTGTCATTTCCGGTTATTTTTCCTACATGCTGTTTCTGCGCTACAGCCGCCCGCAGTGGCTGAAAGTACGCCTGGAGCGGGTCGGTATTCCCATGCTGGCGGCGGTTCCTCTGTTGACGGTGCCACAGTTTTTTATGATTAAAGCCTGGACCACGAAAATTGGTGACTGGCACAACCTTACGCTGTACGACAAACTCAATGCGCTGAGCTGGGATCTGATTTCTCATCTGTGGTTTTTACTGGTACTGGTGGTATTGACGGTGGCCGGGGTCTGGCTGTTTCGCTGGCTCAGCCGTGGTGAGGCTGACGAAAACGATTTTGCCAGCCTCGGCTGGATAAAACTGAGCATGGTTATTCTGCTGTGCAGCCTGGCATGGGGCGGTGTACGCCGCCTGTTGTTTCTTTATGAACCTCAGCTGTTGGGGAACGGGCTGTTCAATTATGGTGTGATGCAATCACTGTTCTTCCTGCCATTTTTTATATTGGGGGCGATGGCGTGGAAATATCCGGCACTCAAGGCGTTATTTGTTAAACCGGTGCCCTGGACATTTATCGGTTCGGCCGTGGCGTTTGTCGCTTATGTCGCCAATCAGACCTGGAATAAGGGTGAAGGCTGGCTGTATGAGATTGATGCCGTGGTGTCGATGATGATGGGATTGTGGATGGTGAATGTGGTGTTTTCACTGGGCCACCGGTTGCTGAACAGTCATTCGCCCCGCGTTACCTACCTGGTGAATGCGTCACTGTTTATCTATCTGGTGCACCACCCGCTGACCATTCTGTATGGCATTTTCCTGGTGCCGGATATCAGCAACAACACGCTGGGCTTCTTTACCGGTTTGCTGTTTGTCTTTGGCATTGCCTTTATTCTGTATGAGATCCACCTGCGCATTCCGCTGCTACGTTTTCTCTTCTCGGGTAAACCCCAGCGTTAAATCCCGGCGGCTGCGCAATGGAATCCGCAGCCACGGGGTTCAGCCAGGCGTGGTGCAGAAATTACAGCAGCCATTCAATCGGTAAACGCCAGACCAGGCGCACCAGTAAACGCTGGATAAAACGGGTGCGGGGTTCGTGTTTGTGCACGACTTCGCCCTTTTCGCCGGGGTATTCCATCCAGTTGATCCGCCCCCATTTATCCAGACGCAAAGCCCAGGCGCGATCGCGCATTCGGGTAATAAAGCGTTGATGGATGCGGGTAGCCAGTAAATCGCTGTTGATCACAAAGCCCATTTCGGTGTTGAGCATCGCCGAACGCGGATCGAAATTAAACGAGCCTATAAACACTTTTTCGTTATCGACGCTGAACGTTTTCGCATGCAGACTGGAGCCGGAATTACCGGTCAGTCCCCGGTCATGGGGCTTGTCACGCGAATCAGAATGCGGTTTCAGTTCATACAGCGTAATGCCATGACGGAGCAGCTTTTTACGCCATTTGGCGTAGCCTGCATGCACCACAGAGACATCATTAGCCGCCAGGGAATTGGTCAGAATCGCTATTCTGACCCCTTTTCTGACCAGTGACAGCAGCTGCGCCACCCCGGCACGGGTGGGCACGAAATAGGCCGAGATAATATCGAACTGATGTTGCGGCTGACCGATAACCTCCAGCATACGTTGCGGCAGCAACGAACCGGCCCTCGCCCGCCCCAGTCCCTTGCGGGGATCGTCACTTAACAGACGGGTTTCAGCCCAGATAAGCGGCAGTTCTCCGCTTTCAAGCTGGCTGACAAAGGTCGAAGCATGGATGCGCTGTAAATAGCGCTGGGTTTTCTCATCATTACGCCAGGCTTCCGGCAGTGTGATGGCCGCACGCTCTGGTACGGTGTCCACCACGGCGCTGAGCGGCTGTACCGCCCGGCTGTCCCAGTAACGTGCGAAATCGAGGGTGACCTCTTGCACCACCGGCCCGACGGCCAGCACATCAAGGTCGGAAAACAACGGCTCGTCTCCGGCACCAAAATACTCATCGCCAATATTACGACCGCCAACGATGGTCGCCTCACCGTCCACGGTGATACTTTTATTGTGCATACGCCGGTTAAGGCGCGCAAAATCAGTAAGATAACCCAGCGCCCGCAGCGTCCGAAAAGAAAAAGGGTTAAACAGCCGGACGTCGATATTGTGATGACTGTTGAGCGCACTCAGGGTCTGGTCCAGCCCCATCGTATTGTTGTCATCCAGTAACAAACGGACCTTAACCCCGCGATCGGCAGCATCCAGCACCGCACTGAACAGCAGCCGACCAGACATATCGTTTTGCCAGATGTAATACTGGATATCCAGGCTGCGCTCAGCCATCGACAGCAGGAGATAACGCGCAGCAAAAGCGTCCAGTCCCTCTTCCAGAGAATGAATACCGCTGTACCCGGGATGACTCTCTGTCAGCCCGGAAACGGCCCGCCTCAGACGCGTGCGGGAAGATTCTGGCCTGTCTGTTTCCGGCATAAAGGCTTCAGCCACGGGTGCTCCTTAACTGGTTCCAGGGCGGTCAGTCTGTCCTTGCGGGCAACAGAATAACCTTGATGCTGAAGGATACATTATCGATCCGACTGCCGCTAATAATCCCAGCCGGATGATGAAAATGAAGTGACTTATCCGCAGGGTATGGCGCGAGGAAAGCGCAGTCGGCGACGGCCTGAATGCAGTTCAGGCCCGTTCAGTGACGCAACGGAATCAGGGTGGAAGCCTGAGCTGCGACCTTCAGTCGCCAGACTGGCTCAGGATGATTTAACGCCAGCAGGCTGGCAGTTTTGCGCACCGGGATAACTGCCGGGCGCACGCCGCACATCAGATAACCAGGTCAGCGTAAACAGCACCACGACAACAATCAGCACGGCGACCAGCAGGCCGACCAGCGCTAAAAGACGATCTTCTCTCGTATCCATTCTTATTACTTCTCCATTTCGCTCTCCGCGATGTGCAGGAGCCCATTACGTAATCAGTAACGTAATCGCCAGAACAAACATTATCAGGGTAAAAGAAGTGACGACAAGCACCACAATGGCAAACTGTGCATCATCCAGAGGATAGCGAATCTCTTCTGGTGGCTCATTTTCGGGAAGGTCGCTCATGACAGCCATTATCTGCTGGCTGAACATCCTCTGCCCGCTGCCAGTCTTGTATCGGTGGATTCGCTTCATACCCATCCGGGTGAAGCAGGAGAAATCTGAAAAATCAGCGTGACCTGAGCGGTTAAATGAAAAACATTAATGCTTTGGCAGTTCCATTTTCTTCAGGCTCCATGCCCCTGAATTTCAGCAAAGAAGGAGTGTATCACAGCGTCAGCTAAAAAAACCGCTGTCGCGCCCCTGAGTCGGGATTTGCACTGTTTATCTGGAATTTTTATCGTTTTATTTGGTTCTTCTTGTAAATAATTTCTTTCCGTTACCCTGTAAAAATTTTAACCAGGCAAAAGAAGGGCTGCCGTGGCAGCCCGCCGCATTAAAAATCGTAAGTCATGGACAGCTTCAACTGGCGAGGATCGCCCTGAGTAATGTAGGTGCCATAGCTCTCCACCCCGGACCAGTACTTCTGATTGGTGACGTTTTCCAGGCCCAGACGCCAGGTCAGGTCATTCTGTTGTACTTTCATCCGGTAGCGCATCCCCACGTCAAGCACGGTGTAACTGTCCAGCTTTTTGCTGTTAGCCTGGTCGGCATACTGCGAACCCGAATGCGTCATCCGTGCCAGTGCGGTCAGTCCCTCAACAGGCTTAATGTCATATTCCGCACTCAGCACCGTGTAGAAGTTCGCCACGCCAACGGCCTGTTTACCATCGTATGTACCGTTCTGCGTTTTGGTCATTGTTGGATCAAGCCAGGTCGCGCTGCCGTTCAGACGAACACCGTACAGCGGCTCGCCAAACACATTCAGCTCCACGCCACGGTTACGCTGCTCGCCATACAGGCCATACAGATTGGTTTGTGGATCGATAATACCGGTAGGCTTTTTAATTTCGAACAGCGCCAGCGTCCCGCCGACACGACCGTAATCCAGCTTCATGCCGACTTCATTTTGCTTCGACAGGGCAATGCCGGTAACCTGGCCGGCGTTAAGCGCGGTACTGGATGCGGTGGAGCCAGGCTGCAATGCCTCGATATGGTTGGCATACAGGGAGAGACTGTCGGTGGCTTTCACCACCAGACCATAACCCGGCGTCCAGCGGGACTGATCAAAGCGAGAAGCGGTATCTTCCACCGCCGTGCCGTAGGCGTAATTACGCACCGTCACTTTCTGATGACGGGCACCGACGGTGAACAGCACTTTGTCATCAATAAAGCCCAGCGTATCCGCCAGCAGCACGCCTTCAGTACGCACCCGGCTGGTTGGCCGTGGGTTACTCAAATCGCCACCAAAATAAGTATTTTCAGGTTCGGGCACCGCCGTGGTGTCATAAATATTGGTCGCTTCAGAGGTCAGCGCCATGCCATAGGCAGTTTTCTCACGTTTGGTTTGTGCTGAGTAACCAAGGTTAACGCTGTGGCTGACCACGCCGGTGTCAAACTTACCGCGCACCCCAGCCATTCCACTGAACGCATCAACATATTTTGCCGTATCCATGCGGCCGATGGTGGCTGAGCCATCTTCATCGGTCAGTGTCGGAGCAGCATAGGCCCCCATTTCATGGGAATGCTGTCCACCTACTGCGCCATATGCCGTCCAGCCCGGAACAAAATCATACTCTGCCCGCGCCATACCAAACTTGCTTTCCAGATTGCTGTAAACCCACTTCTGGCTGTAGTTGCTGGTCGTACGCGGCACCGCTGGAATAAAATCCACACTGCCGATATTGACGCCGGTGCGACCACCGTCAAAAGCCTGTTTCTGATAACCCAGATCCAGCGAGGTGCGCAGCCTATCACCGCGATAATCCAGGCCAATGGACGCCAGGGTTGCACGCCGTTTTTCATTCTCAATGGCGGTTTCACCCTCACGGTGCAGAACATTAACCCGCACGCCCCACTGATTGTTATCGCCAAAGCGACGGCCCACATCCAGTGAAGTACCCACCTGAGAAGAGGAGCTGTAATCCACGCCAACGCGGGTAAGAGGAACATCATCCGCATGTTTTGGTTCAAGGTTGATCATCCCACCCACACCGGAGGATGCCGCGCCGTTGATCAGGGCATTCGAACCTTTGAACACTTCAACCCGGTCAATCATCTGCGTGGAAACCACCTGACGCGGCATCACACCGGGCAGACCACCCAGCGTCATATCATCGCCGTAAAGATCAAAGCCCCGGATACGGTAAGTTTCAGCAAAGTTGCCATAGCCCTGCACGTTCTGGACGGAGGCATCATTCGCCACCACGTCTTTGATGGTGGTGGCCTGCTGATCCTGAATCATTTTGCTGGTATAGCCGATCACGTTGAAAGGGACGCTGTGCGCGTCCTGTTCGCCCAACATTCCCAGACGACCACCGTTGGCGATCTGGCCATCGAGATAAGCCGGAACCAGCTGATCGCCACCGGGGGTAAAGTTGCTGTCCGGTTTCGCCACCACGGTCATGGTCTGTTCGCGGCTGGCCGCTGCGCCATCCTGTGTGGTTTCGTCCGTGCTGTTAGGGCTTTGTGTTACTGCGGCTATCGCCGGAGCGGTAAGAGAGCCGATCACTGCCGCCAGTAGCGTCAGTCGGAAGCGGTGTTGTGCTGATAAAACCTGAGCCATTGCTGTTCCCTGATTAAGAATGCAAGTGATAATCGTTTTTATTCGGATTCGGATTATGCTGAGAGAACGGCTAAATGCAAGCGCAATTTTCGACCAGTAAGTCACTGACTGAGAAGATAATCATCAGGATTTATAGGGGTTTCAGACTAATGTTCTGAGCGGCAAGGAATTTTGCTGTTCAATGCCGTCATCAAAGGGCAGGACGCGGGAAAAGATTTTAGCCGACCGCGCCGCTGCGACGGAGGGTTTCACTGCGCATAACGGCGAAAAATAAGTGAAGTGTTAATGCCGCCGAACGCAAAATTGTTCGACTGAATTTAGTCCGTTTGCAGCACACGCGGCTGATGCATAATGTAATCCAGCTCGCCACAATCCTCTGCCGGTCGGTTAAGATTCAGCGTGGGCGCAAACCATCCGGCGTGCATCATCTCTATGCTCATCCACGCTTCCAGCGCACCACAGGCCCCCAGGGTGTGCCCGAAATAGCTTTTCAATGATGAGATGGGCGTGTGATTGCCAAAAATGGCCGCCGTCGCCAGGCTTTCCGCCACATCACCGCGATCGGTAGCGGTGCCATGGGCGTTGATGTAGCCAATCTGCTCCGGCTGTAAATCCGCTATCTGCAAGGCTTTCTCCATACAGATTTGCATGGTTTCCCGCTGAGGCTGGGTGATGTGCGCCGCATCGCAGTTGGTGGCAAATCCTACCATCTCGGCATAAATCGTTGCGCCACGCGCCAGCGCATGTTGCAGCTCTTCAAGGATCAGCGTTCCGGCACCTTCGCCAATCACCAGACCATCCCGCGCCTGATCAAAAGGTGACGGGGTGGTCTGTGGCGCATCGTTACGTTGACTGGTGGCAAACAGCGTATCAAATACCGCCGCTTCAGAAGGACAAAGCTCCTCCGCGCCGCCCGCCACCATCACCGTCTGGTATCCGTGACGGATTGCCTCCCAGGCATAGCCAATTGCCTGGCTGCCGGACGTACAGGCGCTGGAGGTGGGGATAACCCGGCCACGCAGGCCAAAAAACAGACCGGTGTTAACCGCCGTGGTGTGCGGCATCATCTGTACATAGGTGGTGCCGGTGATGTTGTTGGTGTGCTTCTCCGTCAGCATGGTGGCGAACTCGCTGACCGGGCCGGTGCTGCCGGTAGATGAGCCGAAGGCAATGCCGGTTTCACCGCTGGTCAGCACCGGGTGGGCCAGCAAGCCAGCCTGCTCCAGCGCCAGTTCGCTGGCGCGGGTCGCCAGCAGGGAAACCCGTCCCATCGAGCGGATGCGCTTGCGGGTGTAGTGCTCCGGCAGGGTGAAATCATCTACCGGCGCGCCCAGCAGGGTGTTTAAGCCCTGATACACCTGCCATTCCGGCATTTTTCGCACCGCGTTGCGTCCGCTAAGGATCTTCTCTGCCACCTGCGACCAGCGGTGACCAAAAGCCGTCACCCCGCCCATGCCGGTTACCACCACGCGACGCATCAGAACATGCCTCCGTTGATTGAAATCACCTGCCGGGTGACGTAAGCGGCCTTGTCCGACATCAGATAGCTCGCCAGACCCGCCACTTCCTCCGCCTGCCCCATTCGTTTCATCGGGATCATTTTCATCACCTCTTCCTTCGCCTGCGGTTCCATATCGATCATCCCGGTGTCAATCAGTCCCGGCGCAATGCAGTTAACGGTGATTTTGCGCTTCGCCAGTTGGATGGCCAGCGCTTTGGTCGCACCGATAATCCCTGCCTTCGCCGCGCTGTAGTTCACCTGCCCCCGGTTGCCCATCAGTCCGGAGACGGAGGAGAGAGTGATGATGCGCCCTCCCCGCCGCAGGCCAATCATCGGCATAATGCAGGGATGAATGACATGGTAAAAACTGTCGAGATTGGTATGGATAACGCTGTCCCAGTCCTCATCACTGAGCGCCGGAAAAGCCCCATCGCGAGCGATACCGGCGTTGCTGACCACACCGTAATACGCCCCGTTCGCGGCGATATCCGCGTCCAGACGCTCACGGCACTGCTGGCGATCGGCAATATCAAAGCCCAGGCAGCGTCCGCATCCACCCGACTGAACGATCTGGCGCAGCGTCTCCTCTGCCCCTGCTTTGTCACGGTGATAATGCACCACCAGCGTAAAGCCATCGGCGGCCAGTTGCAGGGCTATCGCCCTGCCGATACCCTTGCTGGCACCGGTGACCAGAACGGAACGCGTCATCTGTTTTTACCCTGTTGCAAAAGTTGTTGTAATTGTTGCCTGGACGGCTGCCAGGTGTTGAGTCTGCCGCTGGCCCAGCGCTCACCGTTAATGGTGATCAGCCCCTCGAAGCTGCCGATTTTTTCGTCACGCATCAGTAAGGTGATACTGACCGTCAGTTCAGCGCCGGCGGGGAAACAGGGCTGCTGGCAACGATAGCCGCGTGCCCCCAGCAGCATCCCCGGATCAGGTTTTGTGTCACTGAGCTGCCGTCCGTGCCAGCCGGACCAGACGCCAACAGTCTGGGCGATAATCTCAATACCAAACCAGCCTGGCAGTTCCCCCTGGCGGTCAAGAAACGGCGCAAGCGCCCCGTCAGCCCTGACTCTGGCAAGACAGCAGGCACTGTCGTCATCAACGCTCACCACCTCATCCAGCAACACCATTGGCGTATCATGGGGCAGGTATGCCGCCGCCGCGCTGTAGTTAACCATCATACTTTCCCAGTATCAGACAGGTGTTGTTACCACCAAAAGCAAAGGAATTACTCATCACAAAAGGTCGCGCCAGCGGTGCGGGGCAAAGCAGCAACCCGCAGGCGGCAAGGCTTTCGTCCGGTTCGCCGTCGCTGAAATCCTGAGCAGGCAGCGGGATATCACCGGACAGCAGCAGCCAGCACAGTGCCGCCTCACAAATTCCTGCGGCCCCCAGCGTATGTCCGGTCAGATGTTTGGTTGAGCTACAGGGCACCGCTTCACCGAACAACCTGCCGATCACCGCCGCTTCCATCTGGTCATTGAGCCGGGTGGCGGTGCCATGCAGATTGATATAGCCCAGCGCGCCGGGTTCCAGCCCCGCCTGTTGCAGCGCCATGCTGATAGCACGTTCCGCGCCATCGCCCTGCGGATGCGGGGCCGACATATGGTAAGCATCCGGGGACTCGCCCGTTCCGCACACTGCCACCGCCTGTGGTTCGCGGGTCAGCAGCATCAACGCGGCCCCTTCGCCGATGGTAATCCCATCACGCTCAGTGCTGAAAGGCGCACAGCGACCGGGTGAGAGCGACTCCAGGCTGTCAAAACCGTTCAGCGGCATCCGGCTGAGGGTATCTGCACCGCCGACAATCGCCACATCAGCCAGCCCGCTCTCGATCAGCCTTTTACCGCTGATTAGTGCTCTGGCGCTGGAGGAGCAGGCCGTTGACAGGGTATAGGCCGGACCGGTCAGCTGAAGGTATTGCGCCAGAAAGCGGGAAGGATCGCCCAGCTCCTGCCTGAAATAGTGATAATTCTCCACCCGGCCGGAAACAAAGCCATCAGCTTCGTCCAGCCCCGCCGTGCTGGTGCCCAGCACCACCGCCACCCGCTGATGGCCAAAACGTGCGATGGCCTGATCAACCTGCGGGCGGATTTGCGCCAGCGCCGCCAGCAGCAGCTGATTATTACGGCAGCTGTGCGCCGCCAGCTCGCCGCCGATCGCTGGCAGTGGAGCATTGACCCGCCCTGTCCAGCAGGATCGGCCATGCAGCAGCCAGCCGCTATCCGGCCCCATCCCCGGCGCTATTCCCTGCGACAGATTGCTGGCAGTTTCTGCCATATCGTTGCCCAGCGCACTGAGCATGCCGACCGCCGCAATGTAGATCATTGTGAATCCAGAGATTGAATAGTGATGAAATAGCCAAAAGCGAACTGCCGGATACTCACCGGTTGACGCTGCGCTCCGCGTTGCAGATAGCGAATTTCAGCAACCGGCGCACCGTGATTATCCATAAGTTGTCGACGGTCACCGCTGTCGGTCAGCGTCCAGCCCGCTGGCAGAAGCGGTTGCCAGGCGGATACCGGCCAGTGACTGAGCATAATATCGGCCAGTACCTGGCTGGCCGGTGGCATTTCCGGCAGCACCACCGACTGTTCGCTATGGATCCCCTGGCGATCATAGCGCACCTGAAACAGGCGGATCCCCAGCGGAGAGAGTCCGGCCAGCACCAGCTGCTGCCGTTCAACATTTAACAAGACCAGCAGCGACTGCTGTTTGCCTTTAAAAGTGCCGGTCAACAGTTGCTGTTGACTGAACGGCACGGCGTTCTCCGGCACGGGCAGGCTGACCCGCACGCCAGGTTTTAACCACGCCTGTGGCGTACTGTTGTCCGGTTGAGTGGCACAGCCTGTGAGCCAGGTCAGGGCCAGCAACAGCAGTATTGTCATTCTCATCTTTTCTTCCTCGCGGACGGCATCGCCAGCGGTGCCAGTAAAAATGCGCTAAAAATACCGCTGCACAATACAATACCAAAGCTGGCGACGGCCTGAGTCTGGCTGAACACCAGCATCCCCAGGGTTAGCAAGGTGGTACTCATCGCCAGCGTTACCGCCAGCAGTGAGGTAATGGCTGTACCACGGGGATTGCTGAAGAACAGGGTATAGTTGATGCCGATGCCCAGCACCAGCACCAGCGCCAGCAGTGAAAACAGGTTCAGTGGGTGGCCCGAGAGCGCCAGCGCAGCCAGCCCGCCCCCCAGCGAGAGCACCGAAGGTAACACGCAGATCAGCCCCTGTCGCACCCCCAGACGCAGCATATAGCTGAGAGCAATCGCCAGCAGCGCCGCGCCAAGCAGCCAGCTTAGCAGCGCACGATAAAAAGCAAACAGCTGATCAAACGTCGCTTTACGATCGACCCAACTGACGCCGGGCAGCGAGGCGGCCAGCTCAGCCAGCGCGGCGCTGTTGCTGGCGCCGCTCACCGGAACCAGCACGCCACTGCGCCCGTCGGCCAGTGTCAGCCACAGTAAACGCCAGCCCTCACTGTTCGGGCTGTCCAGCCATTGTTGCGGACTGAGCGGCATCGCGCTCAGATCGACAGCGCCGACCGGCACCCCCGCCTGTTGCAGGCGGGCAGTCACGGCTGGCGCGGCCTGTTGCAGCAGCAGCCTGTCGCGCTGCTGTTGCGCCAGCGAGGAGAGAGGTAGCAGGCGATATTCCCGCAACCCGTGCTGCGCTCTGACCCGTGCCAACTGCGGTGCCAGCGCTTCCAGTCGTTGCAGCGTCTGTTCCGGCGTAGTGCCGTACACCACCATCCAGGTCTGATCTGCGCTCTGACCGGTCAGACGGGTCACCTGCCGCTCCTGTGCCAGCAGTGCAGGCGACAGCGTTTGTAACTGCGCAATATCATCATTCACCTGTAACTTCAGCAGCCCGGCAATGCCGATGACGGCCACCATCAGCGGCAGCCCGATACGCAGCGCCGCCTTTCGCCGCCAGGCTGACAGCCAGCGAGCCAGCAGCCAGAGCGCGGGGACAGGACGTACCGGCAGGCCTTTGACCAGCAGCGGATACCAGCAAATTACCGTCAGGCAGGAGGCAGTCAATCCGGCGGCGGCGAAAACGGCCAGCTGCCTGATACCGGGGAAAGGCGCAAAAACCATAATCAGCCAGGCGATGGCCGTGGTGCCCAGCGCCAGCAACAACGCGCGAACGACTTTCTGCATACTTTGCGCCGGGGTGGCCTGAGCGCCGTGTACCATACGTTCGGTGAGATAATAGAGGGTGTAATCTGCCGAAATGCCAACGATGCTGAGGCTCATCACCAGGGTCATCAGGTGCAGTTCACCAAACACCAGCAGCGTCACAGTAAGTCCGGCGACGGCCCCCACCGCCACCGAAAGCGCACAGAGCAACAGCGGCCGGAATGAACGAAACGCAGTAAACACCAGCAGTAACACGCCCACAATGGTCACCACCCCCAGCGTGGAAACATCATGACGCGCCTGCTGGCTGGCATAGTCACTGAACCAGACCGTACCGCGTGACAGCAGCTGCGCCTGCGGCCACCGCTGCTGTAAACGACTTTTCAACGCTGCCAGCTGGCTGACCAGAGCATGGCTTTGTTGCATATCGAAGGAATCGCCGTTCAGTTCCGCGTGCAGAAAATACCAGACCCTGCCCTGTTGATCGGTGGTGGTCAGCCAGCCGTCACTCAGCCCCATCTGGCCGCTGTTCTGCTGCATGGCAAGCTGCGCCCCGCGCACCAACAGCAGCGGGTCCTGTGTTAACTCCCGGCCACTGACGCCCGCGAAAGCAGAATAGAGCTGCGCCAGCACCCAGTCTGCCTGCGCTGCGCCCCCGTCCTGAAGCCTGAGCCGCGTCGCCGGATCAATCAGCGCGTTGCGGTGCTGCCAGGCGAACTGCCCCCATGCCTGCTGGCGTCCGGCATCCATTACTCCCTGTACATTGCGCAGTAACGGCAAAGCGGCAAGCTGTTGTTGATACCAGGCGGCAACGCCAGCATCCGGGCGTTCGCCTGCACTGACCAGCCAGACCAGCTGCCTGTCCAGCCGCTGCATAAAACCCTGTTGCAGTTCGGCGGGCACCTCACCCAGGGTCTGCGAAGGGAGCAGCGCCAGCACGCTGCTGTTGATGATCGCCTTCGGCCAGCATATCGTCAGGGTAACCAGCATCAGCAGGCAGACTGCCAGCCACCCCGATGCCAGCCTGCGCGGATGTTCAGAAAACAAAGCGTTGCTGCTCCTCTGCGCTCAGACCGGCCGGTTGCAGACGCTGATTGCGCAGTACGATCTCCGTGTTGTCGCCCTGGCGGTCGTTAAGCTGGATCTGCTCCAGATACTCAGCCCCTTGCAGGGTGATGGTGTTAAACAACTTATCCAGCGGCGAGGTTTTCGGTGTCAGCACCAGACGCCATTTCTGCTGGTCAACAGAGTGAAAATCCAGCCTGAAATTTTGCTCCAGCACCGCACGGTCAGCCCGGAACAAGGCCCGCAGCAGATGACTGAACTGGAACATCTGCGGATTACTGTCAGCGGTGATGATTTGCGGCGGCTGGTTGTTCATCACCTGCACCATCCGCCTGTCGTCCAGCACCAGCGTCATCGGGAAGGGCCTGGCCTGATGCCACCACAATCCTTTCTGCTGAGCAATCAACATGCTGCCGTCAGACTTCAGCGGCTGCGACATGCCTTTAATGCTGCGTAGCTGCGTATAGTCCGCCCGTACCTGCGTCTGGCTGGCGAAACGCTGTTGCAACTCTTCCAGCGTGACGGCCTGCACCGCTGCGCTGCACATCAGCAGCCCGCTTAACAACCATCTGATCATGGGGTCACTCCCAGTCGTTCAAAAAGAATCGGCGGCGAGACAAAACTCAGCGTCTGGCTGCCCTCCTCCACGGCCACCTGAATGGTGTAACCGGTGGTGGTGCGCTGACCGCTGTGCAGATCGAAAATCTGATAGGCAATACGCAGACGGTTTTCCACCTCTTCCACCGTGGCGCGAACGCGAATGCGCTGCTCAAAAGTTAATGCCGCGCGGTATTTTACCCGGGTATCCACCACCGGCCACAGCCAGCCTGAGGCTTTCATTTCCCGGTAGCCGTAGTTGAATTTCGCCAGCAGCGCCTCGCGGGCAATCTCAAAATAGCGGAAGTAATTGCCATGCCAGACCACGCCCATTGCATCCACGTCGTGAAACGGAATGCACAGCTCAACTTCCACAGATAAACGCGGGTCGTTTAACACCGTTACTCCTTATCATGCTGTTGTGTCTGTTCCGGCAACTGCCAGAAATCAAAAAAGTTAAACCAGTCCAACGGGGCCCGCATGGCGTAATGTTCCAGCCTGGAGGCATAGCGATCCACCGCCTGTTGCAGACAGACCTGCCGGTTGCCTCGGGGTAACAGCAGCGGATCGGCAAAAGGTTCGCAATGCAGCTGCAATTTTCCCTGCTCACGCAGCGCAAACATCAACAGCACCGGGCAACGCAGCGCCGCAGCCAGCACGAAGGGTCCCTGCGGAAACGGCGCGGGTTTACCCAAAAAATCACTCCATATTACCCGCCGTACGCCGCCGCGCTGGCGGTTCACCGCCGTGCGATCGCCGACGATGGCTATCCACTCCCCCGCGTCCAGCTTTTGCTGGATCAGCATGGCCGTCTCCGGTCCGATGTCGGTAACCGGGATCAGCTGGCTGGCGGCCTGTGGGGCGATTTCATCCATCAGCTGGCGAAAGCGCCTGGCGTTATCGGTAAACACCAGCGCATTAATCACCAGCCCACTTTTCTGCCGGGCAAGCGCACGACAGGCTTCGATATCGCCAAGATGGGAGGCAAGGATCAACCGGCCACCCGGTTTGTCGGCGTCCAGCGCGGCTTCTGCTCCCGGCGCAAAATCGATATCTTTCCCCCAGCGCAGCGAGCCCTGCCAGCTGGCCATTTTCTCCAGCATCGATTCCCCGAAACGCAGGAAATGGTGAAAGCTGGTGTAGCGGCCAGCGGGCAGATCCCGCTGATGCGCTGTGGCATAGCGCTTTATCGTCCGCAGCCATTGCCGCGAGGCGGTGCGCTGAGGGCCGCCGCTTAACCAGTAGAAGCCGACAACCGGCCACAACAACAAGGTAAAAGGGATGCGTCCGGCATACTGCCAGACCGCCAGCATCAGTTTCAGACCCGTCAGCCCTTTACGCTCCTGCACACCCGCCCAGTGTTTGTCAGGCCGATTTTTCAGCAACAGGGGGATGCGCCGCACCATGCCAAAGAACAATCGGGTGTGCATCCAGGAAATCCGCAGGTTGTCGTACAACGCATCAAAGTGCGACAGCCCATCCGCCGGGTAGGTGACGCGGGTGGGCACAAAGCGACTGGTGGTGCCACGCCACCACAGCCTGACCATCACTTCAGTGTCAAAGTCCATCCGCCGCCCGACAGGCTGTTCTGCTACCAGCGCCAGCGTGGGTTGCAGCGGATAGACGCGAAAGCCACACATACTGTCTTTGATGGAAAATGACAGCGTCTCAATCCAGACCCAGAAGTGGGTGATATAGCGGCCATATAACCGGGATTTGGGGATGGAGTTGTCATAAATCGGCTGGCCCGAAATCAGACATTCAGGGTAACGTCGGGCTTCTGCCAGCAGTCGTGCGCAGTCTTCAATCTGATGCTGCCCATCAGCATCCAGCTGCACGGCATGACTGAACCCTGCCGCCGCCGCTGCCTGCAATCCCCGCACCACCGCCACGCCTTTACCCTGATTGTGTGGCAGTCGGATTAGCACGGTTCGCGCGTCGCTAAGCGCGGCAAGCTGACGTTGCGTCGTTTCGTCGCTGCCATCATCAACGATGAATACCGGCAGTGCAAAAGGTGCCAGCCGTTGCAGCACCGCAGCCATTGTTGCGCCGTGGTTGTAACAAGGGATCACCACGCAGGGGCTGAAATCCACGGCGTCCGTCGGGCGCGCCTGCTCCGCTAACACAACAGAATCTTCCCGCTGCTGACGCGCTGCGCTTCTGGCGTGTCGGCAGTCTGATAGCTGAACAGCAACCCGTTTTTTGCCGCGTCCCAGTTGAGCGTCAGCAGCAGTTGACTGGCCGGTAAGACCGGTTGCTGAAACTTGATGTTTTCAATGGCCGAAAAGACCTTTCCCTGCGCCAGCAATTTGCAACCGTAGTGCATCACCCAGTCCAGTTGCGCAACACCGGGCAGAATGGGCTGGTCGGGAAAATGGCCGCGAAACCAGAACAGCTCAGCATCAACACGAAGCAGGATCTGCGCCTGTCCATCCTGTTGCTGACAACTTAATTCAACGGGCAGCATGAAATAACTCCTGTATCTGCGGCCAGGCACGTTTGCTCTGACTGTTTTGCGGAATAGTGTCGACCACACGCCAGTAACGGGGGATGGCGACCGGCTCCAGCCAGCGCTTCAGTTCCTCCCCCCACTGGCGTTTTAATTGTTTCAGCGCGACCTCACTGAAAACGCTTTCCAGCGCCAGCACCACCCCGATACTGCTGCGTCCGGGGCGACTGATCACCAGCGCCGCCGCATCCTGCACGCCAGGCAGGGCCAGCAGCCGTCGCTCAATATCACTGAGTGAAACGCGTTTGTCTTCAATTTTAACCGTCCGGTCATGACGTTCACCCAGGTCAAAACCTGTACCGCTGAACGTCAGTCGATCATCCAGCAACAGCCCCTCATCATGCGGGATGAGCGGTGAGCGCACCCGCCAGTGCTGGTTTTCGGCTGAAAACCGCACCTGGCTGAACGGCTGCCAGCAGCGGTTTTCAGCGGTGGCGATGCGTGATGCCAGTACGCCGGTTTCGGTGCTGCCGTAAATCTCCGCCACCGGCTGTTGCAACCAGGCCTCGGCTCTTTGCGCCTCCGCCCGGGGTAATACGCCACCAGCGGAGACAATCAGCTGACAGGTCGGAGCCGGTAATCCGGTGTCCAGACGACGGATAAATGCCGGACTGGTGATAAAAACATAACGCTGAGCGCTATCAAGAGCCGGGAGTTGCTCACTGTAAGCAATCTGGCGACTGTCGAAGGGCTGTCCCAACGCCAGCGGCAGAATAATACGAAAAGTCAGACCATACAGGTGTTGATGACTGACCGAGGCGACAAAGGTACAGTTCAGTAAACGTTCGCCCCACAGCCCGGCCAGCCAGCGGGCCTCTTCATCCAGACAGCTTACCGGACGACTGACTTTTCGCGGTTTGCCCGTAGAACCGGATGTAAACAGAATAATGCAGGCATCTGCGGCTATCGGCGGCAGTAACGCGTCACCCGCTAACGCCGCAGCTTTTGTCCCGTCAGGCTGTGCCGGGACTGCTTCATTGAGCTGCCAGACCGGACAATCAAGCGACAGCGGCTGGTCACACAGCAGCGCATCAAACTCATCCGCCTGCTCCAGTAGCAATGACTGACGGCAGTGCCCCGGGATGACCGGCACTTTACCGGCATGCAGTGTGGCGAGCAGCGCAACGCTGAACAGGTAGCTGTCGTCAAAACAGAGCGCCCAGCGCGATTCAGGCCGTGAGAGCAGGCGCTGACCCAGGCTGACGATCTGTTGCCGCCACTGCGTTCTGCCCAGTATCAGCGCTCCCCGTCGGGCGATCGCCGCATCCCCGGCCAGTGACAACCAGTCGCCGGTGGCTGTGAGGGTGCTGCTCATGTCTGCTTTATCAGACGCTGGCGCAACAGCCATTCGCCTGCCATCAACAGCCCCATCAACAGATAACCGATCAGCCCGTTCCACCACGTCCACCAGAGAAGATTATTTGACAGGCAGGTCGCCAGCGCGACGCTGCCATTGAAAATGAAAAACAGGCACCAGACGCGGGTGACCTGCCGTGTCCAGGCAACGCCATCCGCCGACAGTTCCGGCTCCCGCAGACGGGCAAGCCGTTCGACCAGCGGCATGGTAGAAAACAGTGAGCAACCAAACAGCAACAGCATTCCTGCGTTAACCACCACCGGATACCACAACAACAGGTGATAATTGCTCAGCAACAGGCTGACCACGCTGAGCAAAACGCCGATCAGCGCCACGCCTCTTCCGGCCAGCGCTAACACCCCTTTACCGCCGTTGAGCATCATCAATCGCAGAATAAACAGTACGGCAGCCAGCGGCAGCAACCAGCGCCAGCCCGGGTGGGTCAGCGCCAGCCAGATAACTATCGGCCAGGCAACCATCAGCAGCACACTGGCTGTATGTTTTAACCTTTGCACCCGCGTAAATTTCGCTTCAGCCTTCGTGGATCAGTTGTTCAACAGCGTCCACCACGTCCTGCACGGTGCGAACACTTCTGAACATCTCCGGCCTGATTTTTTTTCCGGTTCGCTTTTGCAGATGGACCACCATGTCCACTGCATCGATGCTGTCCAGCTCCAGATCTTCATAAAGACGGGATTCCGGGGTGATATCAGCAGCGTCAAGTTCAAAAAGTTTAACCAACAGATCGGTAACTTCCTGATTGATTTGATTCTTGTCCATAACTTTCTCGCAGGTGTTGGTTCAGGCACCCAGCTTACGCCGGGCCTGAATAAAAGACGCCAGCGTGGCGACCGAGTAAAAATGCTGACGCATCTCTTCGCTTTCAGCTGAAAGGATCACGCCATAGCGATTTTTCACTGCCAGCCCCAGCTCAAGTGCATCAATGGAATCCAGGCCCAGCCCGTCACCAAACAAAGGTGCATCACTGTCAATCTCCGCCACCGTAATCTCTTCAAGATTGAGGGTGTCGATGATCATCTGTTTTAATTCAACTGCCAGCTGTTCCATACCTGATTCCGAATAATTATTGTGGTGTTAATGTTTGCTGTAAAAATTGGGTCAGATGCCGGGCGGCCAGCGGCTGTGCATCTTCATGCCCGGCCAGAAATTGCTGGCTGTCGATCCGTTCGCCCACCCTGACGGTGAACAGCGGTTTTTCCGGCGGTGCCTGATACCATCGACTCTGTTTGTCCAGCATTCTCTGGCTGCAACTGATACGCACGATACGTAAATCACAGCCGCAACGCACGGCAATATTCGCCGCCCCACGCTGTAGTCTGAGTGGTTCGCCATAGCGTGTGCGGGTGCCTTCAGGAAAAAGAATAATGGCATCACCGTTATCCAGGCGCTGCTGGCAGTCGGGCAACAGGGTTTCTGCCTGACTGTTGACCAGATAGTTGGCGGCTCGTATCACCCCACAGATAAAGACATTACGCTGTAAATCCGCCTTAACCAGGCAGTCCGCGTCCGGCATGACCGAGGCCAGCATGACGTAGTCGATCAGGGAAGGATGATTCGCTACTACCAGGCAGCGGCGGTCGCTTCTGAGCAGTTCGGCTCCTTCGATACGGTAGTCCAGTACGCCTGTTGCCCGGGTGGTGCGCAGAAAAAAACGGAAGCTGAACGAAATACTGCGGCGGGCCAGTTGCCTGCGACGCTGTATATCACGCTGAAAAATCAGTAACAAATTGAACCACACCAGCGACAGCATTAAGCCACCCACGCCG
Source organism: Erwinia mallotivora (assembly GCF_000590885.1). Lineage (GTDB taxonomy): Bacteria > Pseudomonadota > Gammaproteobacteria > Enterobacterales > Enterobacteriaceae > Erwinia > Erwinia mallotivora. The sequence continues at coordinate 16,233 of NZ_JFHN01000056.1, read as the reverse complement.
AACAGCGTAAAACAGAAACCTGTCATCATAATGCGCCACAGCCGGTTTAACGCAGATGCGACTGAAGACCGGCGTTCAGGAGATTCAGCCATGCTGACACTCCCACTGCCAGTGAAAGCGATCGCCGGTCACCACAAATGACCGTTCTCGTCGTAACCAGGCATGTAAAAAAAGCAGGCTTTGCGGCAAAACGTCTGAGGTTTGATCTTCTGACGGAATGGCCTGGCAGCGGCAGTCTGTTCCCTGGCGCAGCAACAATGCCACCGCATAAGGACTGTGCAACGCGCCTTCAGGCAGATAGTGCTGATAAAATGGCGGGATTGCGCCGTCAAAGTCCACCAGCAATACCTGTTGATATCCCGCAGAGTGCAGAGTGGCCACTTCAAGCAGCCCCTGCTGAAAGGAATCCGCCCCGGCAGCAAGAGAAGTACTGACCAGTGGCAAGGCCGCAGCGATGGTCAGGCTGCCAACGGCGGCATTGTGTACCGACATGGCAAAGTCAGTCGGAGACAGGCTCTCCTCCTTTGCCAGTGAGGTTAAAATGCGCAAATTACGCTCCAGCTCTCCGTGACGGCTGGTAAAGACCACGGCATCCACTGGCTGACGTTTTATCAGGGCCAGACCGCATTCTACTGCGGCGCGACTGCCGCTGGAGAGCCGGCGTGCGGTCATCATGGGCAGATGTTGTGCTTTAGCCAGCGGCAAAGTTTCGTCAATGGCGGGAGACTTCGTGGCCCACTGTTGCCAGTCAGCCAGTCCGGCAAGGCCAGGAGCACTTGCCTGCCAGTCACAGAGTGAAAAAGCTAATTTCATACTTCAAATCTTCTCTGGGCAATCTGGTATTCATACTGCACGGGCAATTCGCACAGCATAACGTCCGCCCAACCCGGTTAGCACTCGGATTTGACCGTATTTGCGAGCGGCCACCCAATGTTGAAGCGTTAGCGTTAATCAGATTGTCGGCCTGCAGAGCCGTATCTTTACTTCCGGTTGCTGATAAAATTTTCCGCCTGACGGCTCTGCGCTTAATTGCCGGTCTGCGCAGACAAATAAAAGCGGATATCGTGGTCCAGATTGTTTACCCAGCGGTTATAACTGCGATGGATCTGGCCTTTATCAGCGCGCAGGTTGTCACTTCCTACATAATCAATACTGTAGTGACCTTTGCCATAAGTCACACGGATATCAGCCTGATGACCGCGTTGCGCCAGTTGACCGGTAATGACTCCCGGCCCTGCCACTCGCATCATCCACTGACGTGACATACCGGCCTGCAAAATAGCATTTTTGATTTGTTCGCTACTGTACTGGCTGGAAACTGTCTGATTGATATTGCGAACCGGCTCAGTGCGGGCGCAGCCCGTTAATGTCAGCACAGCAGCCAGTAAGGCCCAGGCAGGTTTATTGTTCATTCGAATCCTGTAAATGACGTTAGGGATTTTCAGGCGGAGGGTTTCCGCATTGTTCAGCTGAAAAAAACTCTGATACCGGCGTATACTTTTCAGGCGGCGGCATATTAGCACTCGTTGCTAAAGAAAGAGAAGCAGAAACTGAGAAAGGAAAAGCGACCAGCAAGGCGTGTTCCAACGCGGTGATATTCACAACAACACCGGCAAAATATGACAGCTTTGTTTTTTTCTGGCAACCCTGTCGTGCTCACCGGCAGGAGAAAATCCCGCCAGTAATTAAGGATTGTTGATCGGCGCCGCCTGAAATCAGTCAGTGTTGCGCCTGCTTTTTCTGTCATCATTATCGCCGACGAGGAACATGTTTTTTTTATATTGTTTCTGACTGTTATCCACAATTCTTTTAACTTTTTTCACTGTAAAGCTTTTAACAGGCTCGTTTATGGGCAGCTTATATTTTCTGGCAATAATCGAATAGTCAAAATCTGGCTGATACTCTGTCTGATATTTAATGTATGTTTTAACCACCAATATCCCCTCAGAGGCCAGGGTAACATTATCAATATCTCCTTTCATACTGTACTGAACTTTATAACCTGCCTTACTGGTAATAATGCTTTTTTTTAACGCTTCACCAATTAACGCCTCGTAATCCCATGGATTTATTCCTGTTAGCGACATGAGTATCATCTCCTGTCCGGATTTCTGACTGGTGGTAAGAATAACGTCGAGCATTTTATTTTCAGCATAGATGGTTCCAAGGTTAACGTGTCCCGATGACGTCGCTATGACCTGACCTTTTGCCAGACTCCCGGCGGGTTGCAATATCAATCCCTGTTCAATCAGGGCAGCAAAGATCAATGCAACGCCAATAATCATCGCTGAGAAGGGAATAGCATACACGTTGAATTTTCCTGCCTTACTTCCTTTCATGGATAAATACTCCTTCAAGTTTTCTGTAACCAGCGATTGATTCTGCTTCTGATCTGAATAACGCCTGCTACCATTACGCTGAATTTCGGCAACTGTTTCATCATCAATCAGCCATTTTTTGCACTATCCGGAAATCTCAGAAACAACACAGACGGTAATATCACATGCAATAAAGTGAGATTTACGCAAAAAATACACACCTCTCTTCTTTCCTGCATTACAATCCAGTTCACCACGATATTGATTACGATGCCAGCAGCAAAACAATGAAGTAAACACCAAAAGCTGAACCGACAGCGATATGAAAAGGAGCTTTCATGTTGGAACGAAACAAAAAAAGAATTATCATTCCAGGTATATTATTTATTACTCTGGTCCTGGTTCTCAGCGGATGCTTCACCATCAGCGAGGGCGAAAGGGGTGTGCTGTTACGATATGGAAAAATCATCAGGGTGACAGATCCGGGACTTGGCTTCAAAATCCCCCTGATTGAAAAAGTCCATAAAATTTCTATTCAGAAGCAGGCAATGTTATTTGAAAACATTCAATCCTACAGCCGGGATCAGCAGCCTGCCACCCTCTCTGTCTCCGTCAATTTTCATATCCCCTCATCAGAAGTGAGAAATCTTTATACCTCCTATTTAACCGTTGAAAGCCTTAAGGAGCGTCTGATTGCGCGAAAAATACCTGCACAGGTTGAAATCATTTTTGGACAGCATACGGCGCTGAGTGCGGTTCAGCATCGGCAAATGCTCATTCAGGACGTGCAGAATGCGTTGAAAAATAATATCACCGGCCCGGTAATAATCGACAGCGTCCAGATTGAAGGGATCAATTTCTCCGCAGACTATGAAAATTCAATAGAAGATCGGATGAAAGCCGAAGTGGCTATTGCCACCCATAAACAAAATCTTGAAACAGCCAGAATTGAAGCGCAAATTGCAGTAACTCAGGCACAGGCGCTGGCGGACAGTCAGCTGGTTTCAGCAAAGGCCGAAGCAGAGTCAATCAAATTAAAAGGGGCGGCCGAAGCTGAGGCTATCCGGCTCAGGGCCGAAGCACTGCAAAATAATTCCCAGTTGACAGCGCTTACCGCCGCTGAGCGCTGGGATGGAAAATTGCCTGCAACGATGCTCCCGGACAGCAGTGTTCCCTTTATTGCAGTGAAATAATTTACGCACCTGCTTAATTTTCATTCAGGACAAAAGACACCCTAACCAGAAATAGCCATAATCAGTTAACAGATGTGACCGAACGTCGATTTAATGATGATGTTCTTGTTCCTGCCCGGGTATTTACAGGACATACGCGCGCGTACGCGACGAAATGACGAGGATTTGTCAGTTTTTCCCTGTCATCTGAAGCGTCAGAATCTTAAAGTAAGTTTAAAATTTATTTTCTCTGTAATATTTTATTCTTTCATCATAATGTTTTATCAGGCAGGAATTGTATTTATCGTTGAAGCCATAAGAATCTTCTTCATATATTGAAGCTTCCGCACGACACTCCTTCTCATTATAGATGTCCCAGTTTTTTCTGGCCTCTCTTACCAGATTTGCAATAACCACCTTATCATAAGGCCGTTCTTCTTTGGTGGTAATGGTTCCGAGATAAACTTTATATTCCTTTGTGTAGGCTTCTTTTTTACTTTCAGCCAGATCAAACATACACGCGGAAACTTCGACCGTGTGCGAAAAACCCATACAGGGAAGATTATTATCTTTCGCACTGGCCCATGTACCCGATACAAACATTGCAAAGAGAAATGTTACCATTAAATGATATTTTTTCATTTCATATTTTCCTGTATGAATTTAATACGCCCCCTGGCCCACTTCATCCCTGAAAAGAGTTGGGTCATTTTTTATTAATGTGATGATATCATTCTTATTTCCCCTCCCAAAAACAGCAACCATTTCCTGCCTTAATACCCCTGATATTTCATATCAACAAATACCTCTTGAAGCGTCCCGTGCAGTTTATTCCATAAAACCGAATTCTGTTTTTTATATTTATAATAAAACCGGATGGAATCTTTTACATACCTGGCACAGACTTTTTCGAACAGCCTCAGCTGTTGATGTTCGGTTAATTCAATCGTAGAACCTGTGTTATTTTTTACGAAATCGCTGGCCGCGCAATGACTTTTATAAGCGCCTCCGGCTATTTTTTTCGCTTGACCCAGAGGGATACCTACATAGGTTAAATCAGCAATGATTTCTCCGGCAGATCTGTGCTTCATGTCATAACCACGTCCAAAGGTAACACCCTGGCCATATGCATTACATTTCGATGCCACGCCGGGCCAGTGCAACTTTCTTGAGTAATAACGACTGCAAGCCAGGTTATTTCCTTCAGCCCTGAAGGTCAGTAGTCCTTCTTTTGGTTCCAGCATAATAAAACTCCTTCCCTGTTAATTTCCGCCCATCAATGGTGTGGGAAACAGAGTAGCAACTGGCATATTTTCCCACAACCGGGTCAGACAGAATTAAGACGCCTGCCCGAGATGTGCTGCCTTTTATCCCCTGCGGTACTGGCCCACCTTAATAAAGCTGATCCTGAACACGATATATAATTGCCTCTGCCCTGCTCGGTTCGGCCATCCCCTGTACTCCCGGGAGTGCTGCAAGCAGACGATAATAAAACGCGATCACCTAAAAGTGAAAAAGAGAAGCTAAACAGGCTGCTTGAGGAAATGTTTGAAGAGGCCGATATGAGGCTGGTCAATGAGGTTTGATAAACAGTCCTAAGCCCGGAAATCCGGGCAACTGATTTCCCCACCTATCCTGTATCTGTACACCCATCCAGACTGTTTAAATCACCATAACTCACTAATGTTAAGGCCAGGTTATGATCGATTTATCAGCGTGAACTGACAGTAAGTTATGGTTTGAATGACTTTCAACAGGAGCGCAGAAGTGCAAATTTGCCAAATGGATTATGGAAAGCTCTCAAAGGAAGGTAAAAGCCTGAAACTGGAATGCTATGGGGTCGGTTCCTATGACGTTTTGTCAGGTATTGACCGGTTCATCAATCAGCCCAACTGCTCTGACATTGAGAAAGCGGCTATTCCACCGGGCACATACTGGATTGTTGACAGGCCAACAGGTAGCTTACTTAATCAGATCCGCTCTGAGGCGATTGACATGTACCATCTCTATAAAAATCACCATTCAGAATGGTTTGGCCTGTACAGTGCCCAGACAATGAGCGATCACGTTTTCGTTAACGGGGCTCGACGTGGAAGTTTCAGACTTCACCCGCTCAATACAGATGGGTCTGGTGTGTCATGGGGCTGTATCACTTTTTATCGATCTTCTGAATTCCAGATACTCAGAAGATCATTACTCAATCGCAAAAAGGTTCGCGTGCCTGGCAGTAATGGTCTTATGGCTTATGGTCGGATTGATGTGCGTGGTGTTCCTGACTTTTCTAAATGTACTGCAAGATGAAAATTATCATTTTTCTTATCGTATTCGTTGCCGCAATGGTTCTGGTTCCAGATAGTCTCATAGGTGGTTTCGTTGATCACAACATCACTATTAGCGGTGACGGCGAAGAAGCTATGAACAGTTTTGAATTCACTGTCATCCTTATCAAGGTTGCTTTGTCTGTATTGCTTGCGTTCACAGCATCGTGGATTTATAGCAAACGGAAACAGTGATTTAGTGGCCGGATGAGACGTTCGGGTGATGGACACACGATACTTTGACTTGATAAGGATAAAAAATGTCAGAGGAACAGATTTTGCTTAAAGCGATCTACCAGGGTTCTTTACCTGTTGGTGACACGATGCTTGACTGTGCTGTTCTTGAAGATGGTACAAGGGTTTCGTCAGCAACATCAATACTCAATGCCTTCGGACGCTCCAGATAAGGAATGAATGGAAGGCTGGAAATTGATGGGACTACCCCCCTTTTCTTGCCGCAAAGAACTTAGAAACCTCGATTACTCATGATGTTATAGACCGGACAAAGTTAATAATTTATATCGACGGTTCGAAAAAAAACAAGGTTATGCAGCCACCCTTCTTCCTAAAATGTGCCAAATATATTTAGATGCAAGAAGGAAAGACTTGTTACTTCAGAGCCAGGAAAAACCAGCTATTCAAGGTGTCCGGCGAACCGAAGGAGGGAGACATTGCTGTTATTCAGGCGATCCCCGGTCATCCATACGGCCACGCCTGCATCTACGACGGTCGCCAGTGGATCAGCGATTTTATTCAACGCACGATGTACCCGGGTCAGAGTTACAGAAATCTGCACCCCTCTTACGCTGTTTACAGGCACAACTAATATGAAAAAAATTATCCTCACATTATTGCTGCTGTCACCGCTGGTCGTCTCAGCTGGCGAACTTTCTCAGCAGGAAGCCGCAGCCCTTGTGTTTAATAAGTGGTATATGGGGCAGCTGCTGAAAGATAAATCGCCTCTGACTGATTATAAAACGCTGGGTGAGTACGTTACCAGCGACACAATCAAAGCATTGAAGGAGCTTAATTCCGGAGACAGCAACGACAAAGATATGCCTGATGCGGATATGTTCATTAAGGCGCAGGATTACGACAACGACTGGAAAGAAATCAGCGTGATCTCTTCAGATTTTGATGCAGCCTGCACAAATGTTTACATTGCCTTCGGGAAAAATAAAAATCATGTTGTAGCGGACTGCATGGTTCAGAACGCAGGAAAATGGAAAGTCAGATCTGTGACCCTGATTAAGTAATACTCTTAGCCAGAATAAATATCCTCCGGCATAGCCGGAGGTTTTTCATATGCGCCTCTAAAGCTCTGTTACCAGCAGCGCCCTGACAGGCGCATACGATCTGACATTTGCATCCAACTTCCTTACTTACGGCCCGTAAACGGGCTACCTGGATACGGGATTGATAACTGCTCTCCCAATTTATCCTGTTCCAACTGGTGCTTTATGTACTCCCGGATTTTCGATGTATTTTTACCCACCGTATCTACATAATACCCACGGCACCAGAACTCACGGTTTCTGTATTTAAATTTCAAATCGCCAAACTGCTCATAGAGCATCAGGCTACTTTTACCTTTCAGATATCCCATGAAACCCGACACGCTCAGCTTCGGCGGGATCTCCAGAAGCATATGGATGTGATTAGCACAACATTCGGCTTCCAGGATATTCACGTTTTTCCACTCACACAGCTTTCTTAAAATAGTACCAATTGCCCTGCGTTTTTCACCTCAGAACACCTGCCTCCGGTACTCCGGGGCAAAAACCAAGTGATATTTACAGTTCCATCGGGTGTGCGCTAAGCTCTTTTCGTCCCCCATTGGGACCCCCTTTTGATTTCTTGTTAGACCTTTGCAGTTGCCAGACCGCAAGGTGTTTTAACAAATCAAAAGGGGTTTTTATAACTGGCCCAAAGCTGAAAGCTTTACTGAACCCCCAGCCTGGCTGGGGCTTTTCAATGCACAAAAAAATTTAGGGGCTGTGGATAGTTTTGAGCCTGATTTTGGAGCATTGGATTAAATGGCACGTACACGTAAGAGCAGGGATGATGCGTGGATTCCACCACGAACCTATCGTGGCAGGCCTGCATATGAGTTTAACCCGAAAAATGGTGGGACCATTTGCCTGTGTGGCCCTGAATCTACCCCTGCTCAAGTATAGTCAGCATATGAAGCGTTGATTAATGACCGTGAAGACGAAAGCCTCTTTGAAGGGCTAACAGAAAGATTTTTTAAATCTGCTGACTTTTTCGAGTTGTCACCAGAAACAAGAAAAGATTACCTGAAATATGCTAAAAAATTTCTTTCTGTCTTTGCAAAGATGCCGCCTGACAGTATTAAGCCTGAACATGTCCGTAAATACATGGATAAACGAGGTTTAAAGAGTCGCACTCAGGCCAACAGGGAAAAAGCTTTTATGTCCCGCGTTTTTCGATGGGGGTATGAGCGGGGGTTAGTGAAAGAAAATCCTACAAAGGTATTAAACAATTTAAAGTAGTGGCGAGAGACCGATATATAACAAATGCTGAGTATCAGGTGCTCTACAGCGTCTCACCACATGTTGGATATGAAAAAAAGCCAGATAATGCCTGAAGGAATAATGATAAAACAGAGCAAAACAAGCGTTGCTCAGATCAAGGGGTGGACTCCTCGCCTTGAAGGCGTGATCCAGGACGCTAATTCCCTCCCTCTCAAAAAAGGAATGAGCGGCGTTTTTATAATACATCAGGATAGCGGTGCAAAATATACAAGGGATGGTTTTAACAGTCGGTAGATGAAAGCCAGGCTGGAAGCAAAAAAAACATTTCCTGAACCGGATTTTAATTTCACTTTTCACGATTTGAAGGCAAAAGGAATCTCTGATTTGAGCGGCAATCTGTACGATAAGCAGGTTATATCAGGTCATAAAAACGTTGAGCAGACCGCTCGTTATGACAGAAAAATAGCCATCGTCCCTGTCGTTGGTGGGCAGTAGAGGGAAATAATATTCTGAAAAGGCAATCTGAAGACAAAAAAACCGCCTTGCGGCGGTATCACATTGCTTTCTAAGTGCTTGTTTTTATATATTTTAATCGGTGGTGCCCGGGGCGGGACTTGAACCCGCACAGCCATAAAGCCGAGGGATTTTAAATCCCTTGTGTCTACCGATTTCACCACCCGGGCAGGGTGTAAAGTGGAGGCGCGTCCCGGAGTCGAACCGAGGTTCACGGATTTGCAATCCGCTGCATGGCCACTCTGCCAACGCGCCATAATCTTTTATCATCAACATTAGCTAATGATGGAATCTGGAGCGGGAAACGAGACTCGAACTCGCGACCCCGACCTTGGCAAGGTCGTGCTCTACCAACTGAGCTATTCCCGCATTTACTTATCAACTTCTCAGAAGACGCTGATTTTATTTATCTTCTGGCAATCAGCTTGCTTTCGATGCGTTGCATTCTACTGACCTGGAGAAATGAGTCAACACAATTATCCTCACTATCCATCTGTTTGCTGCTTTTTAAATCGCATCGATCAGCGTTCAAACAGATCGCCACGTGCCGCGCTCAAATACTGAAACATTGACCAGAATGTCAGCACTGCCGCAATGTACAGAGCAATCACACCAATGCCTTCAACAGTACTGTCAGGTCGCCACAGCAGCGCAAATAAGGCCAGCATCTGCGCCGTTGTCTTCACTTTACCAATCCATGACACGGCCACACTGCTACGTTTGCCAATTTCTGCCATCCACTCGCGCAGAGCAGAGATAATAATCTCTCTCGCGATCATCGTTGCGGCAGGCAGGGTTATCCACCATGAATGAAAATATTCGGCAACCAGCACCAGTGCCATCGCCACCATGACCTTGTCAGCCACCGGATCGAGGAACGCACCAAAACGGGTGGTCTGTTTCCATCGACGGGCAAGGTAACCGTCAAACCAGTCAGTGATCGCTGCGAAAATAAAAATCAACGCACAAACCAGTGGAGCCCATTGAAACGGCAGATAGAAGGCTAGCACAAAGAACGGGATCAGGACGACACGAAACAGAGTCAGTAACGTCGGAATGTTAAAATGCATAATTACGCTAACTATCTGGGCAGAGTAGAATTTGTCCCTATGTTCCTACAATGGCGGCAGGGTTGCAATGCCTAGTGTTTCAGCGAATAAAAGATTTTCTCCGCCAGAAGACGCGAGATTCCCGGAACTTTCGCTATTTCATCGATGGTCGCATTCATCAGCGGTTGCAGGCCCCCCATGTACTTGAGCAGCATCTGTCGACGTTTAGGACCAATTCCCTCAATGGTTTCCAGCGCACTGGTGTTCTTCACTTTTGCCCGCTTGTTGCGATGTCCTGTAATTGCATGATTGTGAGAGTCATCACGAATATGCTGTATTACATGTAAGGCTGGCGAATCAGGCGGCAGTGAAAACCCTTCACCTTCAGGTTCGAAAAAGAGCGTTTCCAATCCGGCCTTACGATCGGTACCTTTGGCCACGCCCAGCAAAATGGGCCGATCTTTATCCCAGTTCACATCAAGATCGGCAAAAACATTTTTCGCCTGCGCCAGTTGCCCCTTACCGCCATCAATCAGGATCACATCAGGGATCTTAGTCTCAATCAGTTCTTTGCCGTAACGCCGGCGCAAAACCTGATTCATCGCCGCGTAGTCATCACCCGGTGTGATGCCGCTAATGTTGTAGCGACGATATTCTGACCGCAGCGGACCGTTATTGTCGAACACGACGCAGGAGGCCACCGTCTGCTCCCCCATGGTATGGCTTATGTCGAAGCACTCCATGCGGTTTATCGCCGGTAAATCCAGTAATTCTGCCAGCGCCTGTAATCGTTGATGGATTGTCGACTGTTGAGACAAACGACTGCTAAGCGCCGTGCTGGCGTTGGTGCGTGCCAGTTTCATGTAGCGCGCCCGGTCACCACGGGGTTTACTCTGAATAGTCACCCGACGTCCTGCCATTTCACTGAGCGATTCAGCCAGCAGCTCTTTTTCAGGCAGTGTGAAATCAAGAAGAATATCACCGGGCAACGTGCGAACCTGACTTCCCTGCAAATAAAATTGCCCGACAAAAGTCTGTACCACTTCGGCCAGTTCGGTTCCGCCCGGCACCTTAGGAAAATAGCTGCGGCTGCCCAATACTTTCCCCTGACGGATAAACAAAACATGCAGACAGGCAATGCCCGAATCAAAAGCCACGCCCATAACGTCCAGATCGTCGCCATTATTGGAGACAAATTGTTTTTCAGTAACGCGCCTGACTGCCTGAATTTGATCGCGTAACCGGGCTGCTTCCTCAAATTTTAGTGCCAGGCTGGCCGCTTCCATCCGACTCACCAGCTGGTTCAGAACCTGGTCATCCTTGCCAGAAAGAAACAGGCGAACATATTCAATCTGCTGTGCATACTCTTCTTCACTGACCAGACCCGCAACGCAGGGGCCAAGACAGCGACCAATCTGATATTGCAGACAGGGGCGAGAGCGATTGCGATAGACGCTGTTTTCACACTGGCGTACCGGAAAAATTTTCTGCAATAAAGACAATGTTTCCCGCACCGCATAGCCATTCGGAAATGGGCCGAAATACTCACCTTTCGCATGTTTTGCACCGCGATGGCTGGCAAGACGAGGATGTTTGTCGGCACTGAGAAAAATGAATGGATACGACTTATCATCGCGCAGCAGCACGTTATAACGAGGCTGGTACAGCTTGATATAGTTATGTTCAAGCAGCAACGCCTCGGTCTCGGTATGGGTTACTGTAACGTCAATCTGATGGATACCTGCCACCAGCGCTTCGGTTTTACGACTTCCGTGATTACCACGGAAATAGCTCGAAAGGCGCTTTTTAAGATCTTTTGCTTTACCGACATAGATGACCGTACCGCCAGCATCATACATACGATAGACGCCGGGCTGGCTGGTCACCGACTTGAGAAAGGATTTGGCATCAAAAACGTCATTCACTACTGGTTAACGACTCCGCGTTGAACAGGCCATGACGGATGGCCAGATGAGTTAATTCAACGTCGCCGCTGATGTTAAGTTTACTAAACATTCTGTAACGATAACTGTTGACCGTTTTGGGACTAAGACTGAGTTGCTCAGAAATTTCCGCGACTTTTTGTCCCCTGGTGATCATCAGCATAATTTGTAGTTCACGTTCTGACAAACTGTCAAAAGGCGAATCAGTTTTTTGCGGTTCAATCTGGCTGAGTGCCATTTGTTGTGCAATATCTGAAGCTATATAGCGCTGTCCGGCATTAACCTGGCGGATAGCATTCACCACTTCCTGTGGCGCAGCACCTTTACTCAGATAGCCAGCGGCTCCCGCCTGCATTACACGTGCCGGCAGAGGATTTTCAGTGTGGATAGTCAGCATGATGATTTTGATATCCGGGTTATATCGCACGATCTTGCGGGTTGCTTCAAGACCGCCAATACCCGGCATATTCATATCCATCAATACCACATTAACAGGGTTAGACCGGCACCATTTCACCGCGTCTTCGCCGCAGTTAGCTTCACCGACAACCTGAAAACCTTTGATATCTTCCAGTATCCTGCGGATACCTGCACGCACCAGTTCATGGTCATCAACAAGAAGAACGCTTATCAAACAGGTCTCTCCAAAAGGGTAATACCAGCGACGTTGATGATGGTATTTGAATCAGCGATCTTACCTCTTTTTCACTACTGTTAGAACTGAAAAAAACGCCATTATTCCGGAACAGACCACAGACGAGTTCCTGTCCATGGCCCCATACCACAGGACAATTTGTGATATACTTGCTGCCAAAAACATTTGCGTCTGAACAGTCAAAAAGAGGGGAATACATGGGTGACACTGATTTTTCTACCAGCAAAGAGGCTCTGGCTCAGGAGATGGCCTGCATGAAGGCGCTGGTAACATTTATGCTTAAAGGAATGGGACAGGCAGACGCCGGTAAAGTCATTATTAACATGGAAAAATATATTGCTCAGTTAACCGACCGCCAACAGGCAGATGTGTTTACCCACACCATCGGGCAGATAAAACAAGCCTATCGCCAGTAATTTCTCTCCGCCCATTGCTTTTCGTAAGCGGTTATCACAATCTCAGGTTTTTAACTGATGCTGAAGAAACAATGGGCTTATTATTTAAAGCTGTGCTGGGCGCACTGGTGGTGATCGCTATCGCTATCCTGTCCAAAACCCGCAACTACTACATCGCAGGACTCCTTCCCCTTTTTCCGACATTTGCCCTTATCGCACACTATATTGTCGCCAGTGAGCGAGGTATTGAGGCGCTACGAACCACCATCCTCTTTGGCATGTGGGCCATTATTCCCTACTTTTTCTATCTGCTTTCGCTATGGCTGTTTGTGGGCATGATGAAACTGCCGCTGGCGCTGTGCAGCGCCGTGGCTTGCTGGGGGCTTGCTGCATGGGTACTGATCGCTTTGTGGACTAAATGGCACGGTTAACGCCCTCGCCCTTGCCAGTTAAAAGACACGCCCAACGAGGGCAGGACCTCTTCAGGACTGAAACGCCGTGCGCCCCGAAAACGCGTTGCCAGATGTGGCTGATGTGTCGGTATTTTTACCGCAAACAAATTTTCTTCGGACTGAATGATGCCAGCTGTTAATGGCTGGTACTCCACCAGATGTTGAGCAAACATCTGCTCCAGCATTGGCGTGGCGGCGCTGTACAAAAAATCGATGCCAGACTGTTCTGCCAGTTGAACACAGTGCCACAGAATAGTAAGCGGTAGCTCTGGGTCAACATCCAGACGCGCTGAAAAACGTGACATTTCCCACACGCGTCGTGACGCGCCACCGGGCAGTTTGCTTTTAACATCACTGGCGTTCGCTGCTGTTGGATCTTCCCAGGGCATCAGCCGGGCACAGCCGCAAATGCCCTGTTGTGCATGCCAGGCAATCAGCCAGACGACTTCAGAGCGATCGAATCGGTCATATTCCTGCCCTGGGGTATTTAAACGAGGCGGCACAGGCCATCCTTCACCGCGGGCGAAAACACTGTAGCGATAGCTACCCAATTCTGCCAATAAGGAGGATGGCATGTCCTTAAATTTAGTTTGGATAATTTTCATTATTATTGATTCCCGCTCGCATTCCTTCTCCTGCCACTCCTGTAGCGCATTCAGGGCTGTTACCCAGGCGCAGGGTAGACAACCGGCTGTCAATCTGAAACTACTAAATCTGGTAGTTGTCACTCAGCTAAATCAAACCGATGGCGGCAGCATAAGAGGCCACCTGAGTTTTGTTAGATGCATTGAATCTTTTTTGCATATTTTTCTGGTGAAAATTTACCGTATGTTCCGAAATGGAGAGGATTAACGAAATCTCTGCTGACGTTTTGCCTTCAGCGGTCCATCTGAGGATCTCGATTTCTCGCTGACTCATTTCCACATCGCTCACCGACATCGACGTGTCTTTCACACGTTGAAGCGCTTCCAGAATCAGGTCCGTAAGATACTGTAATTTAAGATAGCTTTCCTGGGTAAATACCATATCATCAAAAGACTTTTCGGACGCCATAGATAATACGCCGATGGCCCGATTTTTCACCATCCTTGAACAGGAAAATCCAGAACGTACCCCATGTTCTTTCGCCGCTTCAAAAACCTGTAACCCTTCCCTGACAACCGCATCATTCCAGACCAGAAGCGTCCCTGGGATTTGGCAGTATTTGATAATCGGATCGATCTCCGCAAAGTTTTGTTTCTGCCATGTTTTCACCCATTTTTCCGGATAATTGCTGTAGATAAATATTCGTGGCCGGGTAAAGGGAACCGGATGGCGGATATACAAGGCATAAAAATCAAATCCCAGTCGGTGGGTCTGTTGTTCCGTCAGCAGGATGATGTCTTCAGCCTCTCTGGCAGAATGAAAAGCCGATTGCACTTCATTTCGCCAACTGAAATAAGTTTCAACGGTCATTCCAGCCTCGCAACAACAATAAAGAAGAGTTATTCACTGCATCAACACTTATCCTTAATAAGGAAATAAAGGTGCAGCGCCGGTAAAAGGCTCCTGGCGGCACGGACATCATTAACAAAAATTTCTGTACATCCTTATCATTAATCCTTCACCAGCAGCAGAATTCCCGGAATCAATAACGGCTGAAATTATCACTGGCGGCCAAATGTATTAGCGCTGAGCAAGGTGATAATAATCATTAAATTTGCACACAGAGATGTGTATTTCAGGATAGGATTTCTCTTATAAATATTCAATATACCTGAGCCACTCTTTTGTTAAGTAATTTACTAAGAAATCCTCGAAGATTTGTTGTATCCAGAGAATATCGATAAAAAAACATCATCGTATAAAAAATAAAACATTAATTTATATATATTTATTTTATGATTAATCAAATTTGACTTAAATTCATTCCATTAGTAAGCATGCATTAAATAAATTTAACACTTAATTTTACTATGGTTTATCTGTGATTCTGCCCGTTGAAGAGACTGATTTATCAAGGCTGGAAGTTTTTTCATGCTGATACATAATCTAACTGACTGAATCAATGATACAAATAAGTTAACTGATCCATTTGCTTGCCTACCATGCTAAGGAATGAGTGATGTCAGACAGACTGGCGATGCTGTTCATTTCACTGGGTATCTTCACCTCGTTGATGATCGTTAAAGACCTGGTTCGCGCCCCTCAACCCTTGCGAATTATGAACCTGGTATGGCCAGTTACCGGACTTTACATGCCTTTTGTGGGCTGGCTGGCATGGTGGTATTTTGGCCGTAATAACCGCCCGGCGACGCCCCGATTGCGGCAACACAGGGTTGAATCGCCGGATCTGAAACAGCTCTTTTTTGCGACCAGCCATGGCGCCGCAGGTTGTGTATTAGGCGATGTCCTTGCCGTGCCGCTGCTTCCCTTGCTAAGCCATCAACCTTTCCACTCTGTGGTAGTCACTCATGCAATCCTTTCACTCATACTGTCACTTTTTTTTGGCGTAATATTGCAATATCTGGCGTTAAAACAGATTGTTGGGATGGCTTTTTTTCGGACCCTCTGGCAGGCGATCAAAAGCGATATTTTCTCTCTGATGGTTTATCAGGCTGGCATGTTTTTGTATATGACGCTGGCGTTTCACTTTATTTTACAGAATCAACTTGAGCCGCTAACGATGAATTTCTGGTTTATGATGCAGCTGGCGTTGTTAACCGGATTCGTCTTTGCCTGGCCGGCGAATAAGTTTTTATTACAACGTGGGATTAAAATTTCTTTCTAAATAGGTGCGCCTAATACCGCTACACTTTTGCCTGCCCATGTTTCGCCCCGGGGAATGGACTGACGGTTTCCATAAAATGGCTAACCTTCCTCAGCAGTTGCCACATTGTCCGGCACCGATGATTCCGGGTTATTGTGTCGTGCAGTGCCTGCC
>NZ_JFHN01000055.1 GCF_000590885.1 Erwinia mallotivora | reverse complement strand
GCTGACCGGTACTAATGACCCGAGAGGCTTAACCTTACAACGCCAGAGGCGTTCTGTTGAGAGACAGTGAATAATTTTCAGCTTGTGACGGATAAAGAATTAGCGGGAACGAAAGATTTTGCGCGGAGGCGAGGCGCCGACTGAGACGACGGGACGGAGCATACGTGGGTATGTGACGGAGCGGCGCGAGGGAGAGCAACGCGGCATCGGCGTAAAAGATTCGTTCCGAGCACAAAGAATTTGCCTGGCGGCCGTAGCGCGGTGGTCCCACCTGACCCCATGCCGAACTCAGAAGTGAAACGCCGTAGCGCCGATGGTAGTGTGGGGTCTCCCCATGCGAGAGTAGGGAACTGCCAGGCATCATATAAGAAGATACGAAAAGGTGATATGACCGTTCGTAACTTCAAACCTTTCAGGTGACATGAAAGGAATAAGTAATACCTGATATCGGAAGCAACATTCTGAGTTCAGTACAGAATCGGTGGAGCGGTAGTTCAGTTGGTTAGAATACCTGCCTGTCACGCAGGGGGTCGCGGGTTCGAGCCCCGTCCGTTCCGCCACCCTTTTAGGGGCGTAGTTCAATTGGTAGAGCACCGGTCTCCAAAACCGGGTGTTGGGGGTTCGAGTCCCTCCGCCCCTGCCAGAAATGGTCCTTTACTTCGGTAAAGGATTTTTTTTTGCCCAAAAAACCCTTCAGCTATAATCGCAAGACAACAGTTCCCATACCGTCACTTCAAGTTCTGTCACTCCCCCACTCCCCTGATGGTTAATGAAAAATATATTAATCATGAAGTAATAATCTTTATGTCAGCATTCAGCAAAGCATATAAAACCCACCCGTTGTACAGGTGGATTGTATGTGCCTCTTTTGCTTGCAAATATCTTTAATGTTCAGCGGAAATGCTCGGGATAATAGAGTACTGCCGTTATTGAAAAATATTACTGAGTGTTGACAGGGTACTTTAACAACTGGCGAATGTGCGTTTGCTGATCGCTGTTTTGCAGCCAGACAGCATACAATGGGCGAACTGCAACAGGTGTATCCGGCATGGTGATGAGATCCGGATAGTCTTTGTGCCATATTTCCGGCAAAAAAGCACAGGAATCAGTAGTATGTAACAGCTCTCTGGTAAGATGCGCAGAGGTGGTTGTCAGCACCGGTACATCGTCAGCACCTGCCAGATAGCTCTCGTGCTGATGAAAATCTGCTCCCCATTCCAGTTTGATATAGTCATATTTTTCGCATTTATCCGATCTCCCTGAACGAAACAGCGACAGAGTAATATGCCCTATTTGCTGGCTGGTCAACTCGTCCATTTTGGGAGCTTCAGTCGTAATTAGCAGATCCAACTGGCGTTCATGAAGTTGTTTGACGAGCAAATGACGCTGCGCCACACGGGCCTCAAGGTGAAGGCTTTCCCTGTTCTCATAGAGCGTCCTGAGCCATGGCGTAAGATAAGCCTCCCACAGCGATGCACTGGCACCTATTGACAGTTCATTATGCTGTTGGGTGTGCGACACTTCCTTCTTCGCCATAAGCCATGTACTCATCAGGCTTTCGGCATAAGGAAGCAGGCGTTCGCCAGCCGAAGTCAGCCTGATATTATTCCGATGTCGGGTAAAAAGATTCACTCCCAACTGATTTTCGAGCTGCCTGATGCGGAAGCTGACGGCAGACTGGGTGAGATAGAGCGCTTCAGCGGCACGTCCAAAGTGGCGAGTTCTGCTCACTTCCAGAAAGGTTTTAAGTAATTCCGTATCCACATCCATCTCCAAAAAAACATTTGTCGTTATGATTTAAATGTTTTGTTTTACACTCTGTCAAGCGTATCTAATACTCCGCGCCATAAATAGCACGGCCATAAAAGAGTTAGGAGCGTGTAAAATGGCGGAAAGCTTCGCAACAACTAATCGTTTTTTTGATAACAAACATTACCCGCGCGGATTCTCCCGACACGGTGATTTCACCATCAAGGAAGCCCAACTTCTTGAGCGCCACGGATATGCTTTTAACGAGTTGGATCTGGCAAAGCGTGAACCCATAACCGAAGAGGAACGCCTGTTCGTTGAAGTGTGTCGTGGCATCCGCGAGGCGCAAACTGAGGCAGAACGAGTCTGGTCGAAATATATGGCGCGTATTAAACGCCCCAAACGCTTCCATACGCTGTCTGGCGGCAAGCCGCAGATGGAAGGAGTGGAAGATTACTCGGACAGCGAGGAATAAGAATAAAGGGGCTTCAGCCCCTTTATTGATTGTTTATCAGCAACCTTTCACCGTGAATTTAATCACAACACGACCAGCCCTTTCCCGCACAGGCTCACGACAAATTTTTCTGCAAATGGATAAGTAGCCTGTCAATCGCACGATAGCTCAGAGCTTCATGCAAATGTTCACGCTGTATCTTCTCTTCACCAGCGACATCAGCAATTGTGCGGGCGACCTTCAGTATTCGTTGCCATGCGCGAACTGATAATCCCAGGCGGTTCAACACCTCTTCCAGCCACCGGGCATCTCCCTGAGAGATATGACAGACCCGCTTTATGTCATCGGGCCCGAGGGCCTGATTGATCATCCCTGAGCGCGCAAGCTGCCGCGCACGCGCTTCATGTACCCGCCTGCGCACCGTTTCACTTGATTCACTGTAAGTGGGCGTATTGCTGAGCGTGCCCGGTGGCAGAAGAGGAACTTCCAGCGACAAATCAAAACGGTCCAGAAAAGGTCCTGACAGACGACTCAGGTAACGCAGTGTCTGCTGTGGCGTGCTGCGATTATGGGGACCGCTGTAATGTCCGGTGGGGCTGGGATTCATCGCGGCGACTAACTGAAAACGAGCAGGATAAATTACTCTGGCTCGTGCCCGAGAGAGACATATTACGCCTGCTTCGATAGGCTCCCGTAAGGCATCCAGCGTTTTACGCTCAAATTCTGGTAATTCATCCAGAAACAGGATGCCATTGTGCGCCATAGAAATTTCCCCTGGTTTTGGTAAAGATCCACCACCAACCAGAGCATAACGGGAAGAAGTATGGTGAGGCGCTCTGAAAGGCCGCTGACGCCATTGTCTCTGTATATCCTCGCCATTGACCAGACTGGCAATGGCTGCGCTCTCCAGTGCCTCATGATCGCTTAAAGGGGGCATCAGACCTGGAAGCCGACTGGCCAGCATAGTTTTACCCGTGCCCGGAGGTCCAATTAACAATAAGTTATGTCCTCCGGCCGCGGTAATCTCAAGTGCTCTTTTGGCCTGCTGCTGCCCAATAATGTCGAGCAGATCGCCCTGCCTGGAGAAGGCAGCCTGGGGAGGGGAGTGAGCTGACTTTAGTTCTGCCTGATTATTGAGAAATGCACAGACTTCCAGAAGTTCGGCACTGAGCAGGCAGCTTCCATGTTGTAGCAGCCCAGCCTCTGACTGATTATCACTGGAAAGGATCAACTTTCGCTTAGCCGCAATAGCGGCCATTGCAGCGGGAATGGCTCCCTGAACTCCCCTGACCGCGCCGGTCAGGGCAAGTTCCCCCAGAAATTCATATTGCCCCAGCTTGTCTGAGGCGATTTGTTCTGATGCGGCCAGAATGGCGATGGCAATTGGCAGGTCATAACGTCCTCCCTCTTTAGGAAGATCTGCGGGTGCCAGGTTGACCGTAATACGCCTGGCCGGAAAAGTGAATCCGCAGTTGATAAGCGCACTGCGTACACGTTCACGTGCTTCCTTAACCGTCGCTTCCGGCAAACCGACCAGGGCAAGGGCAGGCAGACCATTGCTCAGATGGACTTCAACAGAAACCAGAGGTGCTTCCACACCAATGGCCGCACGGGTATAAGTTATGGATAACATCAGACGCTCCTTATTAGAGCGAAGTGTGCGATGTCTGGCTTGAAGATTCGATGCGGAATTAAAAACTGTTGCAGGCTGCGCGCAAACATTCCTTCCTGACCGCTCCGGATTGCAACAGATTACAGAGAACGATCGCAGATTATGAAAATTGTCTGCATGGCAGCAGGCCATATACCGTGGAAAATGAATAATTTTCAATATTGAGGTTATTACCTGAATACCCTTTGGTTTTACCGAAATTTTAAGGATTACCTTAAAATAAAATGATTAAAAAAGTTGAATGTCGGCAGCAAACTGTGATAACTCTGTAGGCATTACTTCGTTAAAGCGAAATTACCAAACACAAATGAAAGCCCTTCTACGAGTTCTAAGCCTGGTCGTCATTAGCGTCGTCGTGATTATTGTCACGCCGTGCGGGGCTACGCTCGGAGGAAGAAAGGCTTAAAAATCAAGCCTGATTTCGAAAGAACCCCCGCACCGAAAGGTCCGGGGGTTTTTTTTCGGCAAGGTATTAATGACAGAGGATTAGGAAATGAACAGTAGAATAAAATGCTGCATTTCCCAGCCAGAGGCGGGGAAATAACTATGAATGGTGCACAGTGGGTGGTTCAGGCATTGCGTGGGCAGGGAGTTGAAACAGTTTTTGGCTACCCCGGTGGAGCAATTATGCCCGTCTACGACGCGCTATACGACGGCGGCGTTGAACATCTGTTGTGCCGTCATGAGCAAGGTGCGGCTATGGCTGCTATTGGTTACGCTCGTTCAACAGGCAAAGTGGGGGTCTGTATTGCGACTTCCGGGCCGGGCGCAACCAATCTGATTACCGGCCTTGCTGATGCGTTACTGGACTCTGTTCCGGTGGTTGCAATTACTGGTCAGGTAGCCGGAGGGCTGATTGGTACCGATGCTTTCCAGGAAATTGACGTGCTGGGCCTGTCACTGGCCTGCACCAAGCACAGTTTTCTGGTGGAATCGCTCGAAGAGTTACCCACGGTGATGGCTGAAGCATTCGCCATCGCTCAGTCTGGCCGACCGGGTCCGGTGCTCATTGACATTCCAAAAGATATACAGCTGGCTTCAGGCGATCTCAGTGCGCACCTTATTCCGGTTGAAGATGAGGTTGCGCATCCTCACCAGCAACTGCAACAGGCTCGTGCAATGTTGGCTCAGGCACAGAAGCCCATTCTGTATGTGGGAGGTGGTGTTGGCATGGCGAATGCCGTTGAGGCGCTGCGAGCATTTGCCAGAGAAACCGGCATTCCTGTTGTTGCCACCCTGAAAGGTCTGGGTACACCGGATGCAGAGGATGTCTGCTATCTGGGAATGTTAGGGATGCATGGCACCAAAGCGGCTAATTTTGCCGTGCAGCAGTGTGATTTGTTAATTGCCGTGGGCGCCCGTTTTGATGATCGTGTCACTGGTAAGCTGAACGAGTTCGCACCCAATGCCAGCGTCATCCATATGGATATCGATCCTGCCGAACTGAATAAGCTGCGCCAGTCTCATGTTGCCCTGCAAGGGGACCTCAATAAACTGCTGCCCGATCTGTATCATCCGGTAAACATCGCCGCCTGGCGCGAACATGTCCAGGGTATGAAAGCGGAACACGGCTGGCGTTATGACCATCCGGGGGATGCTATTTATGCTCCTCTGTTTCTTAAGCAATTGTCCGATCGCAAACCGGCCAGTGCGATTGTGACCACCGATGTGGGTCAGCATCAGATGTGGGCTGCTCAGCATATGCGCTTCTCTCGCCCGGAAAATTTCATTACCTCCAGTGGTCTGGGTACGATGGGCTTCGGCCTGCCAGCAGCCGTAGGTGCGCAGGTTGCTCGTCCGCAAGACACGGTAATCTGTGTCTCCGGTGACGGTTCTTTTATGATGAACGTGCAGGAACTGGGAACCATAAAACGTAAACAGCTTCCGGTAAAAATCGTTCTGCTGGATAACCAGCGTCTTGGGATGGTGCGGCAGTGGCAACAGCTGTTTTTTTCAGAGCGTTACAGTGAAACCAACCTGTCCGACAATCCCGATTTCCTGATGCTGGCAAGCGCTTTTGATATTCCAGGCCAGCGTATCACCCGTAAAGACCAGGTTGATGCTGCATTAGACGCCTTGTTGCACAGCGAAGGTCCTTACATGCTTCATGTCGCCATTGACGAACATGAAAACGTCTGGCCTCTGGTACCGCCGGGCGCAAGCAACGAAAATATGATGGAGAAAATTTTATGATGCAGCATCACTTGTCTATCGAAGCGCGCTTTCGTCCGGAAATACTGGAGCGCATTTTACGTGTCGTTCGTCACCGTGGCTTTCGGGTGTGTACCATGAATCTGGCTTCGGCGGGCAATACCGACAATGTTAATATTGAAATGACCGTTGCCAGTCAGCGCTCAGTCGATTTACTGTCAACACAACTTAACAAACTTATGGATGTCGCGAACGTCCAGATCCACCAACAGACAACACAACAAATCCGCGCCTGAGCGTGAAAGGAAATAAGAATGACGAAGAAAGCCGACTTTATCTGGTTCAATGGCGAGATGGTTAAGTGGGAAGAAGCAAAGGTCAGCGTGATGTCCCACGCACTGCATTATGGTACCTCTGTTTTCGAAGGTGTCCGTTGCTATGACTCGCACAAAGGACCTGTCGTCTTCCGCCATCGTGAACACATGCAGCGCCTGCGTGATTCTGCAAAAATCTACCGTTTCCCGGTCAAACAAAGCGTGGATGAGCTGATGGCAGCCTGCCGTGAGGTACTGCGTGTCAATAACCTGAAAAGTGCTTACATTCGTCCTTTAGTGTTTGTTGGAGATGTGGGGCTTGGCGTTAACCCACCAGATGGCTACAGCACCGACGTGATTATTGCTGCTTTCCCATGGGGAGCCTATCTGGGTGCCGAAGCGCTGGAGCAGGGGATCGACGCGATGGTTTCATCCTGGAACCGTGTTGCACCCAATACGCTGCCAACCGCGGCTAAAGCCGGCGGAAATTATCTCTCTTCTTTGCTGGTAGGCAGTGAGGCACGTCGCCACGGCTACCAGGAAGGTATCGCCCTGGACACCCACGGTTATATTTCCGAAGGCGCAGGTGAGAACCTGTTTGAAGTGAAAGATGGCGTCCTGTTTACGCCGCCGTTCACTTCATCTGCACTGCCAGGCATTACCCGTGATGCGATCATTAAGCTGGCGCAGGATATGGGCATCGAGGTGCGTGAGCAGGTACTGTCGCGTGAGTCGCTGTATCTGGCCGACGAAGTCTTCATGTCCGGTACTGCAGCCGAGATCACCCCGGTTCGTAGCGTAGACCGTATTCAGGTTGGTGAAGGTAAACGCGGTCCGGTCACTGCCCGTATTCAGGCTGCCTTCTTTGGCCTGTTCACTGGCGAAACTGAAGACAAATGGGGCTGGCTGGATCCGGTTAACCCACAATAACGACATTTTGCGGGCGTCATTTGACGCCCGTGTACTATCTGATTCTGGAGTATGAGCATGCCTAAGTACCGTTCCGCCACCACCACTCATGGCCGTAATATGGCGGGTGCCCGTGCCTTGTGGCGCGCCACCGGAATGACCGATGATGATTTCGGCAAACCGATTATTGCCGTGGTTAACTCGTTCACCCAGTTTGTGCCGGGACACGTGCACCTGCGTGATTTGGGTAAACTGGTCGCCGGGCAGATTGAAGCCTCAGGTGGTGTGGCTAAAGAGTTCAACACCATTGCCGTGGATGATGGTATCGCGATGGGGCATGGCGGCATGCTTTATTCCCTTCCTTCACGTGAGTTAATCGCTGACTCCGTGGAGTATATGGTCAACGCCCATTGTGCTGATGCGATGGTCTGCATCTCCAACTGTGACAAAATCACCCCCGGAATGCTGATGGCTTCTCTGCGTCTGAACATTCCGGTGATTTTCGTTTCAGGTGGTCCTATGGAGGCCGGTAAAACCAAACTTTCCGACAAAATCATCAAACTGGATCTGGTTGATGCGATGATTCAGGGGGCAAACCCAAACGTCAGTGACGCTGACAGTGAGCAGATTGAACGTTCGGCCTGTCCAACCTGCGGGTCATGTTCCGGGATGTTTACCGCCAACTCCATGAACTGTCTGACCGAAGCATTGGGTCTGTCGCAGCCTGGCAACGGTTCACTGCTGGCCACCCATGCCGATCGTAAAGACCTGTTTCTTAATGCCGGCAGGCGCATTGTCGGTCTGGCAAAACGTTATTACGAGCAGGATGACGAGAGCGTACTACCACGCAGCATTGCCAACAAAGCCGCTTTCGAAAACGCCATGACGCTGGATATCGCGATGGGTGGCTCAACCAATACCGTTTTACATCTGCTTGCCGCGGCGCAGGAAGGTGAGATTGATTTCAATATCTCCGATATCGACCGTTTGTCCCGCAAAGTTCCGCATTTATGCAAAGTGGCACCCAGCACCCAGAAATACCATATGGAAGATGTCCACCGTGCGGGTGGCGTCATCGGTATTCTCGGTGAGCTGAGTCGTGCGGGGCTGATGGACAACAGCGTCAGAAACGTGCTGGGGCTGAGCCTGCAAGAGACGCTGGATAGCTATGACATCATGCTGACCAAAGATGACGCGGTTAAGAAAATGTTCCGTGCGGGACCTGCGGGCATTCGTACTACCCAGGCATTCTCGCAGGATACCCGTTGGGAAACGCTGGATGATGACCGCCAGGAGGGCTGCATTCGTTCCCGTGAATTTGCCTTCAGTCAGGACGGCGGTCTGGCTGTTCTTTACGGCAACATGGCTGAAGATGGCTGTATTGTGAAGACCGCCGGGGTGGACAAAGACAGTCTGACCTTCCGGGGACCGGCCAAAGTTTATGAAAGCCAGGATGATGCCGTTGCCGCTATTCTGGGCGGTAAAGTGGTAGCTGGCGACGTGGTGGTGATTCGCTACGAAGGACCAAAAGGTGGGCCGGGTATGCAGGAAATGCTCTATCCCACTACCTATCTGAAATCGATGGGTCTGGGCAAGAGCTGCGCATTAATCACCGACGGACGTTTCTCTGGTGGCACCTCCGGGCTGTCTATTGGCCATGCTTCTCCGGAGGCAGCGAGTGGCGGCACCATCGCGCTGGTGAAGGACGGCGATATGATTGATATCGACATTCCGAATCGTGGCATCAAACTGGACGTGCCAGACAGCGAACTGCACGCCCGGCGTGAGCAGGAAGAGGCGCGCGGCGAAGCGGCTTACACCCCTCATGATCGTCAGCGTCAGGTATCGTTCGCGTTGCGTGCTTATGCCTTGCTGGCTACCAGCGCAGACAAAGGTGCGGTCCGTGATAAGAGCAAGCTGGGAGGCTGATAAACATGGCTGAATCTCAACCGCTGCCCGCCGAGCCTTGTGGCGCGGAGTATCTGCGGGCGATCCTTCGCTCGCCGGTGTATGAAGTGGCGCAGATTACCCCGTTGCAGAAGATGGAGAAGATCTCATCCCGTCTTAATAACATCATCCTGGTAAAGCGTGAAGATCGTCAGCCGGTGCACAGTTTTAAGCTGCGCGGGGCTTACGCGATGATGGCAACGTTGAGTGAAGAGCAGAAAGCGCGCGGGGTGATCACTGCCTCGGCGGGCAATCATGCTCAGGGTGTGGCGCTGTCGGCGACCCGGATGGGTATTAAATCCCTGATTGTGATGCCGGTGGCTACCGCTGATATCAAAGTGGATGCGGTGCGGGCGTTTGGCGGTGAGGTTTACCTGTTTGGTGCCAACTTCGATGAGGCAAAAGCAAAGGCGATCGAACTGGCTGAACAGCAGGGATACACCTTTGTGCCGCCTTTCGATCATCCGATGGTGATTGCCGGTCAGGGTACGCTGGCGATGGAGCTGTTGCAGCAGGATGCGCACATCGACAGAATCTTTGTCCCGGTCGGCGGTGGCGGACTGGTGGCTGGCGTGGCGGTGCTGATTAAACAGCTGATGCCACAAATCAAAGTCATCGCCGTCGAGGCGGAAGATTCCGCCTGTCTGAAAGCGGCACTGGATGCGGGGCATCCTGTAGATTTGCCTCGCGTCGGGCTGTTTGCTGAAGGGGTGGCAGTAAAGCGCATCGGCAGCGAAACCTTCCGTCTTTGTCAGGAATATCTCGATGACATCATTACCGTGGACAGCGATGCTATCTGCGCGGCAATGAAGGATCTGTTTGAAGATGTGCGGGCTGTAGCGGAACCTTCTGGTGTGCTGGCGCTGGCCGGGATGAAAAAGTACATTCAGCAGCAGCAGATCAGGGGCGAACGTCTGGCACACATTCTGTCCGGCGCCAACGTTAATTTTCACGGTCTGCGCTATGTCTCTGAGCGTTGCGAACTGGGTGAACAGCGTGAAGCCCTGCTGGCAGTGACCATTCCGGAACAGAAAGGCAGTTTTCTGAACTTCTGTCATCTGCTAGGCGGTCGTTCCGTCACCGAGTTTAATTATCGTTACGCCAATGCTGACAACGCCTGTATTTTTGTCGGCGTGCGCCTGACACGCGGGCTGGAGGAGCGGGGCGAAATCCTGAAATTGCTGGATGAAGGCGGCTATAAGGTGGTCGATCTCTCCGACGATGAGATGGCAAAGTTGCATGTTCGCTACATGGTGGGTGGACGTCCGTCGAAACCCCTGCGCGAGCGGCTGTTCAGCTTTGAATTCCCTGAAGCACCCGGTGCGCTGTTACGCTTTCTGCAAACCCTGGGCACACACTGGAATATTTCGCTGTTTCATTACCGCAGTCATGGTACCGACTATGGTCGCGTGCTGGCCGGTTTTGAGCTTGACGAAAACGAACCACAGTTTGAAGAGCATCTTCAGGCGCTGGGCTACGACTTTCATGATGAAACGGCTAATCCGGCGTTCAGTTTTTTTCTTGCCGGTTAGCTACATCAGGCTCCAGAAAGCATTAATCAGCGGCTCATCGAGCCGCTTTTTTTGTACGCAAATACCCAGTTCAAACGGCGCGACCATCTCAACATTTTCCAGTTCCAGAATCCGCTTACGCACCGGTTCCGGGCTGTTCTCCAGCACCACGTCCGGCAGCAACGCGATACCACATCCCAGTGCCACCATCGACACAATCGCCTCATGCCCGGAAACCGTGGCATAAATCAATGGATTGGCAATGCGACGACGACGAAACCACAGGTCAATTCGCTGTCGTGCCGGTCCCTGGTCAGGCAGGATGAAGGGGATTTCTGACCAGTCAGGTTCTGGCTGAGTGGCCTGGCTGCGAACCGGGCACGGCAGCGCTGGTGCAATCAGCACCAGTGGGATCAATCCCAAAGGGGTAAAGCTGATACTGGAGGGCAACGTTGCGGGTCGTCCGGCAATGGCAATGTCGGCCTCGGTACTCTGTACTTTCTCCACCGCATCGGCGGCATCGCCAGTGGTGAGCTTGATTTCAACCAGAGGATGCTCAGCACGGAAGCGGTCAAGAATGGGAGGCAGGTGACTGTAAGCCGCCGTTACCGAACAGAACAGCCGCAGTTCGCCGCTCAGTGACGGGCCGTTCTGGCCGATGACATGGCGCAGTTGCTGATAGTGCAGCAGCGTTTGCTGGGCAAACTGACGCAGCTGTTCCCCGGCATCGGTTAGCGTGACGGTACGGTTATCCCGCAGAAACAGCGCCTGTCCCAGATCTTCCTCCAGCCGCTGGATTTGTCGGGACAGCGTCGAAGGACTGACATGCATTGCCCTGGCACTTCGGCCAAAATGGCGGCTTTCGGCCAGATTCAGAAACAGTTTCAGATCGCGTAAATCCATATTCCGGGAACCTCATTTCAGCGTTGCATTTTCTGCAATGTCACGTTGTTAATATATCAATTTAAGCAATGCATTTCCTGTCATATGATAGGGGTTATACAGAGTGAGCCGCTGGCGGTGTCACTGACTACGATAAAATCAAGACAATCTTATACGGAGTACCCATGGCTAACTATTTCAATACTTTGAACCTGCGCAACCAGTTAGCGCAATTAGGTAAATGCCGCTTTATGGCGCGTGATGAATTCGCTGATGAAGCCAGCTACCTGAAAGGTAAAAAAGTCGTCATCGTTGGCTGTGGTGCTCAGGGTCTGAACCAGGGCCTGAACATGCGTGATTCTGGTCTGGATATCGCTTATGCCCTGCGCGCAGAAGCCATCGCTGAAAAGCGTGCATCCTGGCGTAAAGCGACCGAAAACGGTTTCAAAGTTGGGACTTACGAAGAACTGATCCCGCAGGCTGACCTGGTGGTTAACCTGACTCCGGACAAGCAGCACAGCGCTGTGGTGCAGGCTGTTCAGCCGCTGATGAAAGACGGTGCGGCCCTGGGTTACTCTCACGGCTTCAACATCGTTGAAGTGGGTGAGCAGGTGCGTAAAGACCTGACCGTGGTGATGGTTGCGCCGAAGTGTCCGGGTACGGAAGTGCGTGAAGAATACAAACGTGGCTTCGGCGTGCCAACCCTTATTGCGGTGCATCCGGAGAACGATCCGAAAGGCGAAGGCATGGCGATCGCTAAAGCCTGGGCTGCGGCAACGGGTGGTCATCGTGCAGGTGTACTGGAATCGTCCTTCGTCGCCGAAGTGAAATCTGACCTGATGGGCGAGCAGACCATCCTGTGCGGTATGTTGCAGGCGGGCTCTCTGCTGTGCTTCGATAAGCTGGTGGCAGAAGGTACTGACGCGGCTTACGCGGAAAAGCTGATCCAGTTTGGTTGGGAAACCATCACCGAAGCGCTGAAACAGGGCGGGATCACGCTGATGATGGACCGTCTGTCCAATCCGGCAAAACTGCGTGCTTTTGCCCTGTCTGAGCAGCTGAAAACTATTATGGCTCCGCTGTTCCAGAAGCATATGGATGACATCATCTCTGGTGAATTTTCTTCCGGCATGATGGCTGACTGGGCTAATGACGATAAGAAACTGCTGGGCTGGCGTGAAGAAACCGGTAAAACGGCGTTTGAAACGGCACCACAGTTCGAAGGCAAAATTGCCGAGCAGGATTACTTTGATGAAGGCGTGGTGATGGTTGCTATGGTGAAAGCAGGCGTTGAGCTGGCCTTCGAAACCATGGTTGATGCGGGCATCATCGAAGAATCAGCTTATTACGAGTCCCTGCATGAGCTGCCGCTGATTGCCAACACCATTGCCCGTAAGCGCCTGTACGAAATGAACGTGGTGATTTCCGATACCGCAGAATATGGTAACTACCTGTTCTCTTATGCGGCGGTTCCCCTGCTGAAAGAATTCATGACCACTTTGCAGGCGGGCGACCTCGGTAAAGCGGGTGCAGCTTCGGCAACGGTGGATAATGCCCAGTTACGCGATGTGAACGAAGCGATTCGTCACCATCCGATTGAAGCGGTAGGCCGCAAACTGCGTGGCTACATGACCGACATGAAACGTATTGCGGTCGCAGGTTAATCTCTCTTGCAGCTGGTCAGTGATGGCCAGCTGCCCCTCCTTCTTTCCCCTTATGCAGTTGCCAGAAAACGGCTGGCAAGCAGGCACCAGTAGGCTGCCGCAGGAATAATTAACTCATCATTAAAGTCATAAGCAGGGTGGTGAAGCATCGGGCCTTCTCCTGCACCGATCATCAGATAAGCCCCTTGCGGATTCTCGTCCAGCATAAAAGCGAAGTCTTCACTTCGTGTAAGTGGCGGTGTATCTGTGCAAATCAGGGATTCATCGACCAGCTCTCTGGCAACACTGATAGCGAATGCCGTCTCCTCAGCAGCATTAAACAGCACCGGGCAGCCGTTGATGTGCCTCACCCTCGCGGTGGTGTTTACCTTTTTCGCCTGGGCGTGAACCTCATCCTCAATACGATGCAGTAACTGCTCGCGGCGCTGTGGATCAAGCGTTCCGACGCGAAGTTTTAGCCGTGAGAGTTGGCCTGGATTACTGTCGGACTGAATTTCGCCGGAGATAATAGTGGACGGCCCGAAGAGTGACGCCTTTCTGACAATAAAAGTTTTGATCTGAGCGGCAGTCAGAAGAGGCATCAGCCTGGCCACCGCTGGCGCTTATTTCAATATTCAGGGTATCGCAGGAGGCCATCATGGCACCGGACCTGAAATGAAAAGCGCCTTCGGGCAGCCCCGGCATGGTATGCAGGGCAAACACAGCATCACAGGGGAATTGTGCAAACAGCCCCTCTGCAAGCATCACTCTGCTACCATACAGCAGCTCCGCCGCTGGCTGGAAAATCAGATGCAGGGTGCCGTCAAATGGTCGATGCTCTGCCAGATATTCGGCGGCACATAATAAAATGGCGACATGTCCGTCATGACCACAACCGTGAAACTTTCCGGTGGTTTTACTACTCCAGGCTTTGCCGCTCTCTTCCTGTAGCGGCAGCGCATCCATCTCTGCGCGTATCGCCAGCACTTTGTCCCCTGTACCCGCCCTGAGCGTAGCTATCACGCCGGTGGTGTCCGATTGATGACTGATGCTGAAACCCATTTTTTCAAGCTGTGAGGCCACTAAATCACGGGTGCGAAACTGATCAAAACCGATTTCAGGGTGCTGGTGTAGATCACGACGGAATGCCACCCAGCTGCTTTTTCTCGCCGCAAGGGCCTGATGAAGCGGATGCATAACTCTCTCCTTGTGTGCAGATAAAACGGCGATCCGGCCGTTACGATAAAATATAAATTATTGAAAATTATATTTTTAATCTTGTTTAACACTATAAATATGCCGAAGCCTGCCGGTCAAACCTAAAGCTCATTTTTCGCTGCGGAAAGGGAGAGCGTTCACAAATTAAGCAGAAGGGGAGAAGAGAACGGGCGGGTTTATCGTGGCTTAAAAGGCGTAACCACCGATATGTGGTTGCAGGAACGTCAGCCGGTTGATGGCCTGCTACTTTCCTGCAACGTAAAAAGGGCCTGATCAGTTACGGTACAGCACCTTAATAATGTGGTAGCCAAACTGCGTATGCAGTGGGCCATAAGGCGTGATGAGTGGGCATGAAAACACCACTTTATCAAAGGCCGGGACCATCGCCCCCTGCTTGAATTCCCCCAGATGGCCGCCTTTTTTGCCTGACGGGCAAATGGAGTGCTTTTTGGCTAATTTTTCAAAATCAGCGCCCTGCTCGAGTTGAGCCAGAATGTCCTGCGCCTGTTTCTCTTCTTTAACAAGGATATGGAGTGCTGCTGCGGTTTTTGCCATGTTCGTACCTTGAGTCATAGGGATGCGGCTGGCTATACTAGCACGCTGTGATTTCTTTCCCCCTGTCATTTCATTGAGTGATTTCCCCTATGCGTCTTAATCCTGGGCAGCAGCATGCCGTCGAATTTGTTACCGGGCCGTGTCTGGTGCTTGCCGGAGCGGGTTCAGGAAAAACGCGTGTTATTACCAATAAAATTGCGCATCTGATCCGTGAGTGTGGCTATCAGGCGCGGCATATTGCTGCGGTGACCTTTACCAACAAGGCCTCGCGAGAGATGAAAGAGCGCGTGGCGCAAACGCTTGGACGCAAGGAAGCCCGGGGTCTGATGATCTCCACTTTCCATACGCTGGGGCTGGAAATTATCAAAAAAGAGTATGCGGCGCTGGGGATGAAATCCAACTTTTCCCTGTTTGACGACCAGGACCAGCTGGCATTACTGAAAGAGCTGACCGAGCCGTGGCTGGAGAATGACAAGAATCTGTTACAGCAGCTGATTTCAACCATCGGGAACTGGAAAAATGATCTGATGGACCCGTCCCGCGTTGCCGCCACGGTGACCTCAGAACGCGATAAGATCTTTGCCCATTGTTATGGTCTCTATGACCGGCATCTCAAATCCTGCAATGTCCTGGATTTTGACGATCTGATCCTGCTGCCAACACTGTTGTTTCAGCGCAATACCGAGGTGCGCGAGCGCTGGCAGCAGCGCATCCGCTATCTGCTGGTGGATGAGTATCAGGATACCAATACCAGCCAGTATGAGCTGGTGAAATTGCTGGTGGGCGCGCGTGCGCGGTTTACCGTGGTGGGGGATGATGATCAATCCATCTACTCCTGGCGTGGTGCAAGACCGCAAAACCTGGTTCTGCTGAAAGAGGATTTTCCGGCATTACAGGTCATCAAGCTGGAACAGAATTACCGCTCCTCTGAGCGGATTCTTAAAGCGGCCAATATTCTGATTGCGAATAATCCACACGTTTTTGAAAAGCGTCTGTTTTCAGAGCTGGGCTACGGTGCGGAGCTGAAAGTGGTGACCGCCAATCATGAAGAGCACGAAGCCGAGCGGGTCACCGGCGAGCTGATTGCCCATCACTTCATCAATAAGACTGGCTATAAAGATTACGCCATTCTCTATCGCGGTAACCATCAGTCGCGTGTTTTTGAAAAGATGCTGATGCAGAACCGTATCCCTTACCGCATTTCTGGCGGCACGTCGTTCTTTTCCAGACCGGAAATAAAAGATCTGCTTGCCTACCTGCGCGTACTGACCAATGAGAACGACGACAGCGCTTTTATGCGCATCGTTAACACGCCGAAGCGTGAAATTGGCCCGGCAACCTTACAAAAGCTGGGCGAGTGGGCGCTGCAACGCAACAAGAGCCTGTTCAGCGCCAGTTTTGATCTGGGCTTAGGGCAAACGTTAAGCGGGCGGGGTCTGGAATCGTTACAGCGTTTTACCGTCTGGCTGCGTGAGATTGCCGTTCTGGCGGAACGGGAGCCGGTCAGCGCAGTGCGTGATTTGATCCGTGGCATCGATTACGAAAGCTGGCTGTTTGAAACCTCTACCAGCCCCAAAGCCGCCGAAATGCGCATGAAGAATGTTAATACGCTGTTCCAGTGGATGACGGAAATGCTTGAGGGCAGCGATATTGATGAACCCATGACGCTGACGCAGGTGGTTACACGCTTTACGCTTCGCGACATGATGGAACGCGGTGAAAGCGATGAAGAGGCCGATCAGGTACAGCTGATGACGCTACATGCGTCGAAAGGGCTGGAGTTTCCCTATGTCTACCTGGTCGGTATGGAAGAGGGATTGCTGCCTCACCAGAGCAGCATTGATGAAAATAATGTCGAGGAAGAGCGCCGTCTTGCCTATGTCGGCATCACCAGAGCACAAAAAGAGCTGACCTTTACCCTGTGCCGCGAACGTCGCCAGTATGGCGAGCTGGTGCGGCCGGAACCGAGCCGTTTTTTACTGGAGTTGCCACAGGACGATCTCAGCTGGGAAACCGAACGCAAAGTGGTCAGCGCGCAGGAACGGATGCAGACCGGACAGAGCCGCGTCGCTGGCTTGCGGGCGATGCTGGATAAGGCGAAAAATAACGCCTGACCTGCTTTAACGGGTGGTTAGCCACTGAAAGAAGATTGCTTAAATACCTGTTTTTCAGTGGCCCGACTGCCACTTCCCATTGCCCCAGCCCCTTTTGTCATGCCATCACCGCCGCCCCCTTTCCCGGACGATTATTTCGACAATTTATTATCACAACCGGGAACCTCATTACCTGGGCTACCACCTAAACCACATCGCGATAATTGTGGGCCTTCAATCCCCTCCATAACCAATGATCAGGACAGATCTCAGCTTCTTGTAAGGGTTTATTATGATGATTCAAAACAGAGTGACGGGTTTGTCCACGCCGACTTTTTCTGAAAGCGCGGGCAGCCAGGCCCAGGATCCGCTGAAACAGTCGTTAGCGGGTTGTCATGGTGCTGGTGGTGGTTCATTTTCTTCGGTTTCAAATTCCCCCATTTCCTATGGCAAAACCACATCGCCCGATGCCTTGCAATCAGGTGCTGCGGGAACGAACTCGGGTCAGCCAACTTTGCAGTCGGCATTAACCCAGATTGCTCAGTTGCTGCGTGAACTGTTGCCACTATTGCTCTCACGTATGTCGCAAAATAATCAATCATCTGGCACAGGCGGTGGGCAGCAGGGTAGCGGCTCGTCTTTGGGCGGTTCCGGGCAGCAGGGAAGTGGGCAGAATACGTCTGGTACAAACAATCCCATCGATTTTTCTAAATTCGCTTCGCCATCAAATAATCTTCCTGCCACCAACAGTGGCACGTCGTCGTCAGACAGCATAAAAGGCACGTCGCTGGCGGCCGCGCCAGTGAGCGTTAACTCTCCGGTAAAAGAGACCTCGCTGGCGGCCTCACCCGTTACAACCAGTTCCACATCCAGTGACACCTCATCAATCAAAGGAACATCACTGGCAGCGTCACCTGTGACCACATCGTCCAGTGGCAGTACGCCAGCAAAAGAGACGTCAACAGATAACACCACCGTCAGCGCCCCGACATCAAAGTCAGTGGCGGCTACGCCAGCGGCGGATGCGACTCACAGCGTCAGTTCGACCAGTAAAGTCTCTGCCACCAGCGCAACGTCAGAGGTTTCCTCCAGCAAAAGTACCGGGCTTGCCGGCATGACAGGTTTCGCCAAAGCTGCGAACACCACCGGGGGGGCCGGGGGGAAAGTGGTGACGGTATCCACCGTGGATGAATTGCAAAAAAGTCTGGAAGGCGATGAACCGACGACCATCAAGCTCTCTAAAGATCTGTCGTCTGCTGACAAAGTCGTGCTGAAATTTGGGGCGAACAAGACTCTGGAAGGGACATCGGAAGGGACCGGACTGCACAATATCTATCTCGCCAGTGACAAAACGGCGGGTAATGATGTGTTCCAGAACCTTAATTTCACCCATGACGATCGTTATCGCGCTAACGGTGATATTCCGCTCTTTATCAGCAATGGCTCGGGATACTGGATTGACCACAACACCTTCTCCGGGACCAAAGACAAGGATGCCACCGGGCTGGATAAATTACTGTATGTCGGCGGTACGGCAGACAATGTGACACTGAGCAACTCTGTCTTTAAGGACAATGAGTACGGCGTGATCCTTGGTCAGCCCGATGACTCTGCGTCGGCAAAACAAACTTATGGCGGATATCCGCGCATGACGATTGCCAATAACGTCTTTGACAATCTGGATGTGCGTGCGCCTGGTTTGATGCGTCAGGGGAAATTTGATGTCTACAACAACACCATCAACAATTTCCATCTGGGTTACACCATCGCTTCCAATGCCACGGTCCTTTCGCAGTCAAACTATTTTAATGGTGGCTATGATGTTAATGCGAAAAGCAGTAACTCTGGCGTACTGGACGATAAAGGTGATGCCGCTGGTTTTAAAGATATTGGCAGTAATGTCAGCTTTAAACAGAGTTCAGCCACCACTGACTGGGTGCCAGACTACAGCCGCACAATAAAAACACCGGAAGAGGCCAATGCATATAACCTGGCTAATGCCGGGGCGGGCAAGGGCAGTTTCGCCTCTTAATTTCTGAGCGGCCCGCCGGGCGGGCCTGCACGGATTTAATGAATGGTCAGCTGCCGCTGAACATAGCTCTGCCAGTGACACTCCTGCTCAAGCAGTTCAGCCCTTAAGGGATGTGAATCCAGCCAGCCAGCGGGCAGTGTCAGATCAAGCGCATCACCATTGGTATGCAGTGTAACCACGGGCAGCGTGTCATCACGACGACGGCTGGCGAGGATGATGGCCAGCCGCAGTAAACAACATAATCTTTCCGCCGTTTGCGATGGCAGCGTGTTTTGCTGGCTGAATAATGCCAGATCGATGCTGTTTGCCTGATTTTGTAACAGCGTTGCCAACAGTTTTTTCTGGGCTGGAGTAAAACCGGGAAGATCAAGATGACGGATAAGATAGGCGGCGTGTTGCGGGGCCTGTCTGAAATCAACGCTGAGGCCGATTTCATGGATTAGAGAGGCACTGTCGAGTAACTCGCGACAGCGTTCGTCCAGTTGCCAGCTGTCGCTAACCTGCTGTGCAAAGCTTTCTGCCAGCAGGCGTACGCGATCGGCCTGCTCAGCATCGATACTGAAACGACGCTGGATATTATGCAGCGTACGGCCACGGATATCGTGATCTGTTGGCAGATTCAGCATCCCGTACACCAGACCTTCACGTAGTGCCCCGCCCGCCAGCGTCATGGTGGTGATCGACAGCTCGGTAAAGATGGCGATCAAAATCGACAAACCGCTGGGGAAAACCAGCGCACGTTCCAGCGTCAGTCCTTCAATTTCCAGTTCTTCCAGCTTGCCACACTGAATAGCGCGCAGCTTAAGCTGTTGCAGTTTATTCAGTGTGATACGCTCGTCCATGCCCTGCGCAATCATAATTTCCTGTAGCGCCTGCACCGTGCCGGAAGCCCCAACGCACACCTCCCATCCCTGCTCACGTAGCTGGTCGACTACCGGGCGAATTTGCTCACGGGCGGCATTTTCCGCCTGAGCGAAATTGTCTCTGGTCAGGTGACGATTGCCAAAGTAGCGTTCCAGCCAGGTGACGCAGCCCATTGGCAGACTCAGCAGCGTGGTGGTCTGTGAACCGCTGCCGGTAACCAGCTCTGTGCTGCCGCCGCCGATGTCCACCACCAGACGTTTATCAGGGCCACCGGTGGTGTGCGCCACGCCCTGATAAATCAGACGTGCTTCTTCTTCGCCGCTGATGACGTTTACCGGACAGTTAAGAATTTGTCGGGCTTTTTGCAGAAAAGTATCGGCGTTGGTGGCAATACGCAGCGTCGCTGTGGCAACGACGCGGACCCGCTCTGGTGGGATATCCTGTAATTGTTCTGAGAACAAACGCAGGCACTGCCAGCCTCGCTCCATCGCCTCTTCTGACAGCTGATGGTTGCCGTCGAGGCCCGCCGCCAGTCGTACTTTGCGCTTGATGCGTGCCAGGGTCTGGACATTGCCTGCCACTTCGCGCACCACCAACATATGAAAGCTGTTAGACCCTAAATCTATCGCAGCATAAAGCGATGATGCGCCTGGCATAGCTGTTTAACCTGAACGTTTGCGGTTGGTGTTGCGAGGCGCACCGCTGCGGCGATTATTATTACCGCCACGACGAGGACCGTTGCCAGAGCGATTTCGCGTCAGACGCTTTGGCGGAGGCAGATCGGTCATCAGCGCATCACTGTTGTAGCGGCTCACACTAATACTGTGGCCGATGTACTCTTCAATTGCTGGCAGGTTCAGTGCGTACTCTTCGCAAGCCAGGCTGATTGAGTGCCCGTTGGCACCAGCTCGTCCGGTACGACCAATACGATGCACATAGTCTTCGCGATCATCAGGCAGATCGTAGTTAAACACGTGGGTTACTGCCGGGATATGCAGACCCCGCGCCGCAACGTCAGTTGCAACCAGAATATCCACGTCACCTTTAGTAAAATCATCCAGGATACGCAGGCGCTTTTTCTGTGCCACATCACCGGTTAGCAGACCAACCCGATGACCGTCGGCTGCCAGATGGCCCCAGATATCCTCGCAACGGTGCTTGGTATTAGCAAAAATAATGGCGCGGTCTGGCCACTCTTCTTCCAGCAACGTTTGTAGCAGCCGCATTTTCTCTTCATTAGAAGGATAAAAAAGCTCTTCTTTAATACGATGCCCGGTTTTTTGCTCGGGTTCGACTTCCACGTATTCGGCGTTATTCATATTTTCGAACGCCAGTTCGCGCACGCGGAAGGAGAGGGTGGCAGAAAACAGCATATTCAGACGCTGATTAGCCGCAGGCATACGACGAAACAGCCAGCGAATATCTTTAATAAAGCCAAGATCAAACATCCGGTCAGCTTCATCGAGCACTACAACCTGGATGGCGCCTAAATTGACGTGATTTTGTTTGGCATAGTCGATCAGCCTGCCGGTCGTGCCGATCAGGATATCAACGCCGCTTTCCAGCACTTTCAGCTGTTTATCATAGCCGTCGCCGCCGTAAGCCAGCCCGAGATTCAGGCCCGTTGCCTGTGCCAGCGGTTCAGCATCAGCATGGATCTGCACGGCAAGCTCACGTGTGGGTGCCAGAATTAACGCACGTGGCTGATTCACCTGGCGGCCGTCCGGCGCAGGGTGAGAAAGAAGATGATGAAACGTTGACGTCAGAAACGCCATCGTTTTGCCAGTACCGGTTTGCGCCTGTCCCGCGATATCACGCCCGGAGAGCGTAAAAGGTAATGCCAGCGCCTGAATAGGCGTGCAATAGTGAAAGCCTTTACTTTCAAGGGCTTCAACAACCTTTGGGTGCAGGGCGAAGTCGGAAAACTTCTGTTCGGTTAAGTGTGTTTTGCTCATAGTGTGGTAGAATATCAGCTTACTATTGCTTTACGAAAGCGTATCCGGTGAAATAAAACCAAACTCTGTTGGCATATTTTACGCCAACCAGCCAGGCATAATCTTTTGGAGTAAGACATGAGCAGCGATAAAATTGTCCATCTGACCGACGACAGCTTTGAAACCGACGTACTGAAAGCAGAGGGTTTGACGCTGGTCGACTTCTGGGCGGAGTGGTGTGGCCCATGCAAAATGATCGCCCCCATTCTTAATGAAGTCGCTGAAGAATACGACGGCAGGTTGACAATCGCCAAACTGAATATTGACGAAAACCCGGGCACTGCGCCTAAGTATGGTATTCGCGGTATTCCAACTTTGCTGCTTTTTAAAAATGGTGAAGTGGTGGCAACGAAAGTTGGTGCGCTTTCCAAAGGCCAGCTTAAAGAGTTTCTGAACGCGAATCTGGGCTAAACAGCTTTTCCGGCGGCTGACGGTGGGTACGGATATGCCCCATCCGTCCGGCCTCCGGTATATTTTTAGAACAACCCTGGACGTTTAGCATCAGACATGCTAATTTGAATTTCACTGCACGAAGAACTTACCTGTATTTGAATCTTAGATATGCTCCTTGTTGGACACTGTATACACCCTGATATTTACAGATACCCAACAACCTGGCGGTTAGTATCATCAGTATTTCGGCCTCTTGTCTGTTACCGTCTCCTCGTTTCTGATGCACGTTTTCCTGTACGTCATCGTCGGGACTTTGACAAGAAAGCCATTAGCAGGCATGGATTTTTTGCCATACCACTTACAACAAACATTTCGAGATTTACCCCGAGTTTAAGAACCCACCATTATGAATCTTACCGAATTAAAAAATACGCCGGTTTCTGACCTGATTACCCTCGGCGAAAACATGGGGCTGGAAAACCTGGCGCGTATGCGTAAGCAGGACATTATTTTCGCCATCCTCAAACAACATGCAAAAAGTGGCGAAGATATCTTCGGTGATGGCGTACTGGAGATATTGCAGGATGGATTTGGATTCCTCCGCTCTGCTGACAGCTCCTACCTCGCCGGTCCTGATGATATCTATGTTTCTCCCAGCCAGATTCGCCGCTTTAACCTCCGCACGGGTGACACCATTTCCGGTAAAATCCGTCCGCCAAAAGAGGGTGAGCGTTATTTTGCCCTGCTGAAAGTTAACGAAGTTAACTACGACAAACCAGAAAATGCCCGCAGCAAAATTCTGTTTGAAAACCTGACGCCACTGCATGCTAATTCGCGCCTGCGGATGGAGCGTGGTAATGGTTCTACCGAAGATTTAACCGCTCGCGTACTGGACCTGGCTTCACCAATCGGTCGTGGTCAGCGTGGTCTGATCGTGGCACCGCCAAAAGCGGGTAAAACCATGCTGCTGCAAAATATCGCGCAGAGCATTGCCTACAATCATCCTGACTGTGTGCTGATGGTGCTGCTGATCGATGAGCGCCCGGAAGAAGTGACCGAAATGCAGCGTCTGGTGAAGGGTGAAGTCATCGCCTCGACCTTTGACGAACCAGCTTCCCGCCATGTGCAGGTTGCTGAAATGGTGATTGAAAAGGCTAAACGTCTGGTTGAGCATAAGAAAGATGTCATCATCCTGCTTGACTCCATCACTCGTCTGGCGCGTGCTTACAACACCGTTGTACCGGCTTCCGGTAAGGTTCTGACCGGTGGTGTGGATGCTAACGCCTTACATCGTCCAAAACGCTTCTTCGGTGCTGCGCGTAACGTGGAAGAGGGTGGCAGCCTGACTATCATCGCGACGGCGCTGGTGGATACCGGTTCGAAGATGGACGAAGTCATCTACGAAGAATTTAAAGGTACGGGCAACATGGAGCTGCATCTGGCGCGTAAAATCGCTGAGAAGCGTGTCTTCCCGGCGATCGATTACAACCGTTCCGGTACCCGTAAAGAAGAGCTGCTTACCAGTTCAGAAGAGCTGCAAAAAATGTGGATCCTGCGCAAAATCATTCATCCGATGGGTGAAATTGACGCAATGGAGTTCCTCATTAACAAGCTGGCGATGACCAAAACCAATGACGAATTCTTCGATATGATGAAGCGTTCCTGAGTATTGTCGCTGCCAGAAGGTGAAGGGCGTAGCCCGTATTACTTTCTCTCTGAAGTTTAAATACACGGGTCACCAGCAGTAAAACCCGTAGGACGCCACGCGTAAACGTGGCGTTTTTCTTTTGTCAGCTATACGATTAGGCACTGGAGAATCACATAAAAGGTGCAACTCAGGATGAAATACAGCCGGACGCTGCATTTTTTACTGAAGCAAGACGGAAATCAGAGTTTAGCCGCTGTTAATGGCATATAAATTGCTTATAACTACGCGAGATTCTTAGCAGAGAGCTGTTTAATGTGAATTTACTCAATATGAGTACTGAGCTTGCTTTAATTTTTTTGTTTTCACTGGTTTTTCTTTTCTTCGCCCGTAAAGTGGCCAAAAGTGTTGGTCTGGTGGATAAACCCAATTATCGCAAGCGCCACCAGGGTGTCATTCCTCTGGTGGGGGGTATCTCTGTTTTTGCCGGAATCTGTTTCGGGTCGGTTATCACCAATTATTACATCCCCCACTTCCTGCTTTATCTGGGCTGTGCCGGTGTGCTGGTTCTGGTCGGTGCGCTGGACGACCGTTTCGATATCAGTGTAAAAATTCGCGCCTTTGTACAGGCGGCCATCGCCGTGGTCATGATGACAGCGGGCAAACTTTATTTGCTCAGTCTTGGCTATATTTTTGGCCCCTGGGAACTGGTGGTCGGCCCGTTTGGTTATGTACTGACTCTGTTTGCGGTCTGGGCCGCCATTAACGCCTTCAACATGGTTGACGGTATTGATGGCCTGTTGGGCGGTCTGTCCTGCGTCACCTTTCTGGCGATGGGCATCATTCTGCTGCTGGACGGCCAGCAAAGCCTGGCGATGTGGTGTTTTGCCATGATCGCCGCCATTGTGCCCTACATCCTGCTGAATCTTGGCGCGTTTGGTGGCCGTTATAAAGTTTTTATGGGGGATGCCGGCAGCACGCTGATTGGCTTCACTATCATCTGGATCCTGCTGGAGGCAACCCAGGGTCAGTATCATCCCATCACCCCGGTCACCGCGTTGTGG
Organism: Erwinia mallotivora; assembly: GCF_000590885.1. GTDB lineage: Bacteria > Pseudomonadota > Gammaproteobacteria > Enterobacterales > Enterobacteriaceae > Erwinia > Erwinia mallotivora. The sequence continues at coordinate 21,897 of NZ_JFHN01000055.1, read as the reverse complement.
CTGATTGCCATCCCGTTGATGGACATGGTGGCTATTATGTACCGCCGTCTGAGTAAAGGGATGAGCCCTTTCTCTGCCGATCGTCAGCATATTCATCATTTGATCATGCGTGCCGGGTTCACTTCCAGACAGGCCTGCTTCCTGATAACCCTTGCGGCTGCGCTGCTGGCGGGCATCGGGGTGCTGGGAGAATCTCTCAGCTTTGTCCCCGAGTGGTCGATGCTGGTGCTCTACTTGCTGGCGTTTATGCTTTATGGCTACTGCATCAAGCGCGCATGGCGCGTGGCGAGATTGATTAAAAGAGTAAAAAGACGGCTGCGCAGGGCCAGGTAGCCGTGAATACACTTAATACCCTGAAAACAAGGAATATGAAGTATGACCCGTCCTGACGTTGCTGATAACGAACTGGATATCCGTGGACTTTGCTGCACCTTATGGCGTGGCAAACGCTGGATTGTCGGTGGCATGCTGCTGTTTGCGCTGCTGGCTTATATCTGGTCCTTGCTGGTGACGCCACAGTGGAGCACCACGGCGATCACCGATCGTCCAACGGTCAATATGCTGGGAGACTTTTATACCCAGCAGCAGTTTCTTAACAATCTGGATGTACGAAACAGCAGCAGTAGCTTTGTGCCGCCGTCGGTGACCGATGAAGCTTACCGGGAATTTGTCATGCAACTCTCGTCATATGACACGCGCCGTGAGTTCTGGTTACAGAGTGATTATTACCAAAAGCGCCAGACCGGTAACGTCGGCAAGGACGCGGCACGCCTCGATGAGTTAATCGGCAACATTCAGTATCAGCCAGCGGATGCGGCAAAAAATCTCAATGACACGGTTAAACTGCTGGCGGAAACTGCGTCAGACGCCAACACATTACTGCGCCAGTATGTGGCATTTGCTAATCAACGGGCAGCCTCTCATCTGAATGAGGAACTGGCTGGCGGTTGGGCGGCAAAGACTGCGCAATTACAGGCACAGGTTAAACGACAGGAAGCGGTGGCGAAAGCCATCTACGACCGCCAGCTGAACAGCGTACAGCAGGCGTTAAAAATCGCCCAGCAGCAGGGTTTTGAACAGGCAAAAACAAACACGCCGTCAGAACAGCTGCCCGATTCTGAGTTGTTTTTACTGGGGCGTGCCATGTTGCAGGCTCGTCTGGAGAGTCTTCAGGCCAGCGGGCCCGGCTACGAACTGGACTATGATCAAAACAAAGCCATGCTGAATACCCTTGATGCCGGCCCGTCGCGGGTGGCGACTTTCCAGACCTGGCGCTACCTGCGGACGCCGGAAGAGCCAGTGAACCGCGACAGCCCTCGTCGGCTGTTTTTAATGATTATGTGGGGTGCTGTGGGCGCCCTGACCGGAGCAGGGACTGCGCTGGTGCGTCGGCGCCGGGATTGAACGCTGGTAAGCCTGGCGTGACCACAACAGATAAAGGGAAGAGAGTAACAGTGAAAGTATTAACGGTATTCGGCACGCGCCCGGAAGCGATAAAAATGGCCCCGCTGGTTCACGCACTCGCTCAGGACAGTGAGATAGAAGCACGCCTGTGCGTGACGGCACAGCATCGTGAGATGCTGGACCAGGTGTTACAGCTGTTTGCCATCGTCCCGGATTACGATCTCAATATCATGCGTCCTGGTCAGGGGCTGACTGAGATTGCCAGCCGTATTCTTGAAGGGTTGAAAGCCGTTTTTACTGAATTCACTCCTGACGTGGTGCTGGTGCATGGCGATACCACCACCACGCTGGCCGCCAGTCTGGCTGCGTTCTATCACCGGATTCCGGTAGGACATGTGGAAGCGGGCCTGCGTACCGGCGATCTCTATTCGCCGTGGCCAGAGGAGGCGAACCGCACTCTGACTGGCCATCTGGCGTCTTACCACTTTACGCCAACGGAAACGGCCCGGCAGAATCTGCTGCGGGAGAACCTGTCCGCCACGCGCATGTTTGTCACCGGCAACACGGTCATTGATGCGCTGTTTTGGGTTCGTGACCGGGTGCTGAGTGATGATGGATTGAGAAATAGCCTGGCGACACGCTATCCGTTTCTGGATGCGGAAAAAAAGATGGTCCTTGTCACCGGACACCGGCGTGAGAGTTTTGGCGGTGGTTTTGAACGTATCTGTAGTGCGCTGGCGGAGATTGCCCGCCTGCATCCGGATGCTCAAATCGTCTATCCGGTCCATCTCAATCCTAACGTCAGTGAGCCGGTTAACCGCATTCTTAGCGGCATTGATAACATCGTGTTGATCGAGCCACAGGAGTATCTGCCGTTTGTTTACCTGATGGTGCGTTCCTGGCTGATCCTCACCGATTCCGGCGGTATTCAGGAAGAAGCGCCATCACTGGGCAAACCTGTGCTGGTGATGCGCGACACCACCGAACGCCCGGAAGCCGTTGAGGCGGGCACGGTGAAGCTGGTGGGCACCGATGTCAAAAAAATTGTCAGTGAGGTGACACGCCTGCTGACGGATGAAGAAGCGTACCAATCCATGAGCCGTGCCCATAACCCCTATGGCGACGGCCTGGCCTGCGAACGTATCGTGCAGGCACTCAAAAATAATCGGGTTTCGTTATGATTTTCAATACCATATCTGTAATCGGGCTGGGCTATATTGGCCTGCCCACCGCTGCCGCTTTCGCTTCACGGCAAAAATCGGTGATCGGCATCGATATCAATGCTCACGCAGTTGACACCATCAATCGCGGCGAGATTCACATCATCGAACCTGACCTCGACAGGGTGGTGAAAACGGCTGTGGAGCAGGGCTGGTTGCGGGCAGCAACCCAACCTGAACCGGCAGATGCCTTTCTGATTGCCGTGCCAACCCCCTTTCAGGAAGGGCATCAGCCCGATTTATCCTTTGTAAAAGCGGCTGCGGAGTCGATTGCGCCGGTGTTGAAGAAAGGGGATCTGGTGATCCTCGAATCCACCTCTCCTGTGGGGGCCACGGAGCAGATGGCCGCCTGGCTGGCATCCGCGCGCAGTGACTTAACCTTCCCCCAGCAGGCCGGTGAGCAGGCTGATATCCATATTGCCTACTGCCCGGAACGGGTATTACCCGGCAAGGTGATGATTGAGCTGTTTAAAAACGACCGGGTGATCGGCGGCATGACCGCCACCAGTTCGCAAAAAGCCTGCGCGCTGTACGATATTTTCCTTGAGGGCGAATGTGTGGTGACCAACTCACGCACCGCCGAGATGTGCAAGCTGACGGAAAACAGCTTTCGGGATGTCAACATCGCCTTTGCCAATGAACTGTCACTGATTTGCACCGAACAGCGGATCAACGTCTGGGAGCTAATCGCGCTGGCCAACCGCCATCCCCGCGTCAATATTCTCCAGCCAGGACCTGGCGTTGGGGGGCACTGTATCGCCGTCGATCCCTGGTTTATCGTGGCGCAAAACCCCGACGAGGCCCGCTTAATCCGTACGGCGCGTGAGGTGAACGATGCGAGGCCGCACTGGGTGCTGGAACAGGTGAAAAAGACCGTAGCAGAGTGCCTGCTGACCAGCGATAAACGTCCCAGCGAGCTGACCATTGCCTGCTTTGGCCTGGCATTCAAACCGAACATCGACGATCTGCGTGAAAGCCCGGCAATGGAAGTAACCGGTCTGATCGCGAACTGGCATCAGGGAGATACGCTGGTCGTGGAGCCCCATATCCATCAGCTGCCTGACGCGCTGCCGGGTAAAGCCCGGCTGGTATCACTGGATAACGCTTTACAACAGGCAGATGTGCTGGTGATGCTGGTCGATCACGCCGTATTCAGGGCGGTGGACAACAACCGCGTCAAATCTCACTGGATTGTCGACACCAAAGGGGTCTGGCAGTGAGTCTGACAGGCCAGCCATTGCAGGCAATCAAGGGGCGACTCACGCCGCTTGGCTGGGAAAATGCCTTTTTTGCGCAAAACAGCGCGCTTCTCAGCCTGGATATACATCAGCCCACTCTTGATGAAGCGCAGTTGCAGGCCTGGGGGCTGGTGCAGGTTAAAGTCCTTTCCCAGCAGACGGCGGAGCTTGATGCGCTGCATCAACTGGGCTTCCGTCTGGTTGAAGGCGAAGCCGAGCTGGTGTTGGGTATCGGCACGGGCGGCAGGCCGGAGGGGATCCGCATCGCTAAAAAAGAGCACATTGAGCCACTGCGTGAAGCCGCAAGCGGTGCCTTTGCCCACAGTCGTTTCCGCCAGCCCTGGTATCAGCCGGGCGACAGCAGCCGCTTCTATGCGCAGTGGGTGGAGAACGCGGTGCTGGGCAGCTTCGATCATCAGTGCCTGCTGGCCGTTAGTGAGCAGGGTGATTTACAGGGTTTCGTCTCCCTGCGCGAATTGTCAGATGGCAGTGCGCGTATTGGCCTGCTGGCAACCCTCCCCGAAGCGCAGGGGCTGGGCGTAGGGCAGAGAATGGTTGCGGCGGCCGTTGACTGGTGCCGCGCCCGCCGTCTGACGCGCCTGCATGTGGCAACCCAACTGGGCAACCTGCCTGCGCTACGGCTTTATCTTCGTTGCGGTGGCGTGATTGAACGTACCGCTTACTGGCTTTACAGGTAACCTTATGATCCCGTTTAACGCCCCCCCGATAGTCGGTAGCGAGCTTGAGTACATGCAGTCTGCGATGGGCAGTGGCAAGCTGTGCGGTGACGGAGGCTTTACCCGCCGCTGTCAGCAATGGATGGAAAATAAATTCGGCAGCAAAAAGGTGCTGTTAACGCCCTCCTGTACCGCGTCGCTGGAGATGGCCGCCATCCTGATTAACATCCAGCCGGGTGACGAAGTGATTATGCCCAGCTACACCTTTGTTTCCACTGCCAATGCCTTTGTGCTGCGCGGCGCGACCATTGTCTTTGTGGATATCCGCCCGGATACGCTCAACATTGACGAACGGCTGATAGAAGCGGCGATCACCGACAAAACCCGCGCGATTGTGCCGGTTCATTATGCGGGTGTCGGGTGCGAAATGGACGCCATTATGGCGCTGGCAGAGAAATACAGGCTATGGGTGGTCGAAGATGCCGCGCAGGGCGTGATGTCCACTTACAAAGGCAAAGCGCTGGGCACCATTGGCCATATCGGCTGCTTCAGCTTTCACGAAACCAAAAACTACACCGCAGGGGGTGAAGGCGGCGCGACGCTAGTCAACGATCCTGCGTTGGTCGAACGGGCAGAAATTATCCGTGAAAAAGGGACTAATCGCAGCCAGTTCTTTCGCGGGCAGGTGGATAAATATACCTGGCGGGATATCGGCTCCAGTTATCTGATGGCCGATTTGCAGGCGGCATACCTCTGGGCGCAGCTTGAGGCGGCGAAGCGAATTAACGATCAACGCCTGCGCCTGTGGCAGCACTACTTTACTGCGCTGCAACCGGTAGCGGCCAGCGGCAGAATATCGCTGCCATCCCTGCCGCCAGCCTGCCAGCACAACGCCCATATGTTCTATATCAAGCTGCGCGATAACGATGACCGCACGGCGCTGATCGCCTGGCTGAAAGAGGCGGAAATCCTGGCGGTGTTCCATTACATCCCGCTACACGCTTCCCCCGCCGGAGAGCGTTTCGGTCGTTTTCACGGTGATGACCGCTACACGCAGTCAGAGAGCGAGCGCCTGCTGCGTCTGCCGCTGTTTTACAACCTGTCTGACAACAATCAGCAGACGGTGATCAACTCTCTGCTGAGCTATTTTTCCTGATATGTCACTGGCAAAGGCTTCGGTGTGGACGGCAGCGTCCACGCTGGTAAAAATTGCTGCCGGATTGCTGGTGGTGAAAATGCTGGCGGTGTCGTTTGGCCCCGGCGGTGTCGGACAGGCGGGTAATTTCCGCCAGCTCATTACCGTGCTGGGCGTGCTGGCCGGGGCGGGTATCTTCAACGGTGTGACGAAATACATCGCGGAATATCAGCAGCAGCCGGCGCGATTACAGGCGGTTACCGGCACTGCGTCAGCAATGGTGCTGGTTTTCTCTCTCGCGCTCGGCGTGTTTTTCCTGCTTTTCGCGAAGCAAGTCAGTATCGGGTTGTTTGCCCGTGATGAGTATCAGAACGTGGTGCGCGTGGTGGCCTTTCTCCAGATGGGCATTGCCTGGGCTAATCTGATGCTGGCGATCATCAAGGGGTTCCGCGATGCACGGGGCAACGCGCTGGCATTGATTTCCGGCAGCCTGGCAGGCGTGGTCGCGTGGTTTGTTTGCTACTGGCTTGGTGGATACAGCGGTGCGCTGGTAGGTATGGCACTGGTTCCGGCGTTGGTTGTCTTGCCTGCGGCGATGATTCTGGCGAAGCGTGACCATCTGCCGCTGCGTTTTCTCCGACCGGTGTGGCATGGTGACATCGCCCGTAACCTCAGTAAATTCACCCTGATGGCCTTGATCACCTCGGTGACGCTGCCGGTGGCGTGGATAATGATGCGTAACCTGCTGGCAGAGCATGATGGCTGGGAGCAGGTTGGCCTGTGGCAGGGCGTGACCAGCATCTCCGATGCTTACCTGCAATTTATTACCGCCTCCTTCAGTGTATATCTGCTACCAACGCTCTCCAGACTGACCAGCAGGCAGGCCCTCTCGCAGGAGATTTTTCGCGCGTTACGCTTTGTGCTTCCGACGGTGATGGCGGTCAGTCTGACGGTCTGGCTGATGCGCGATCTGGCCATCTGGCTGCTGTTTTCCAGCAAGTTCACGGGGATGCGTGACCTGTTCGTCTGGCAGCTGACCGGTGATGTGTTCAAAGTCGGATCGTATATTTTCGGATACCTGGTGATCGCCAAAGCGTCGCTGCGTTTTTACATTCTGACCGAGATAAGCCAGTTTTTACTGCTGACGTTATTTGCGCGCTGGCTGGTCCCACTGCATGGTGCCACCGGCGCAGCGCAGGCCTATATGGCCTGCTATATCACTTATTTTGCACTCTGTGTGGGTGCCTTTTTTATCTGGCGCAGACAAGTATGACAACCATCATTCATGTGCTCGGCTCGGCCATTCCCCACCACAATCTGACGGTGCTGAGGTTTTTTAACGACATTCTGTCTGAGGCCGCGCCTTGTTCTGTGCGCCGTTCGTTCTGGGTGGTGGGTGACGCCAGCGAATGGCCTAATCTGGCGGTTCGCACCTTTGCTGACAAGCGAGCGATAGCACAGGCGGTAACCGCGCTGGCCTCTGCTGACCGCAGCACGCGCTTTTTCTTTCACGGGCAGTTTAACCCGACGTTATGGCTGGCGATGCTGACCGGCCGGTTGCGCAGGTCGCAGGTCTGGTGGCATATCTGGGGGGCCGACCTGTATGAACAGGCCGCTGGTCTGAAATTCCGCCTGTTCTATCTGATGCGCAGGCTGGCTCAGCGGCGGGTGGGGCATATCTTCGCCACGCAGGGAGATATCAGTTATTTCCGACAGCGTAATCCGTCTGTCCCGGCCTCTTTGCTCTACTTCCCGACCCGTATGGCGCAGGTTGCTGTGCCGACGATGTCCGGAAACCAGCGCTTAACCATCCTCGTGGGTAACTCCGGGGACAGCAGTAACCGTCATATTCAGGCGCTGCATGACATTCATCAGCAGTTTGGCGATGAGGTGGAGGTGATAGTCCCGCTGGGTTATCCGGAAAATAACGCCGCTTATATCCAGCAGATCGCGCAGGCAGGGAAGGCACTCTTTGCCGAGGGCCGCGTGCACCTTCTCCATGAAAAGCTTGATTTCCCGGCCTACCTCCAGCTGATTTCCCGCTGCGATTTAGGCTATTTCATTTTTGAACGCCAGCAGGGGATTGGCACGCTGTGTCTGCTTATTCAGGCCAATATTCCCTTTGTCATCAATCGCAAAAATCCATTCTGGCAGGATCTGACCGCGCAGCAGGTTCCGGTACTGTTTGCCGGCGATCCGCTTGACGCCGCCGTGGTGGATGAAGCGCGACGGCAGATGCAACTGCTGGACAAATCTTCGATAGCCTTCTTTGATCCGACATACGTGGCTGGCTGGCAAAAGGCGTTGATGCTGATCGAAGGAGAAACGGCATGATGTTATCGCAGTTTGCAGGGCTGCTGGTGGTCTGGCTGCTGTCGCTGGGGATGATACTGACGCTGACCTGGCATGAATTTCGCCGGGTACGTTTTAACTTTAACGTTTTCTTCTCGCTGCTGTTTCTGCTGACTTTTTACTTCGGCTTTCCATTCACTGCGCTGTTAGTGTCACGCTTTAACGTCGAGGTGGTGCCTGCGGAGTATCTGCTTCAGGCGATGCTGTCTGCCACCTGCTTTTATGCCATCTATTATGTCAGCTACAAGACCCGCCTGCGGTCGGCCAACCATCGGCCTTCCCGCCAGACCTTCACCATCAATCGCGTCGAGGCGCATCTCACCTGGGGGATCCTCGCGCTGATTGCGCTTGGTACGGTGCTGGTGTTCTTTCTGCATAACGGTTTTTTGCTGTTCAAACTGCACAGTTACAGCCAGATATTCTCGGCTGACGTCTCCGGCGTCGCCCTCAAACGCTTTTTCTATTTCTTTATCCCGGCGATGTTAGTGGTCTATTTCCTCAATCAGAGCCTGCGCCGCTGGCTGTTCTTTCTGGTGGCGACGGTGGCATTTGGTCTGTTGACCTACGTGATTGTGGGTGGCACGCGGGCCAATATCATTATCGCCTTCGCCCTGTTTCTGTTTATTGGCATTATTCGCGGTTGGATCACGCTCTGGATGCTGGCAGCGGCGGGCGTGGCAGGCGTGGCGGGCATGTTCTGGCTGGCGCTGCGACGCTATAACCTTGACGTCAGCGGCGATGAGGCTTTTTACACCTTTCTTTATCTGACGCGGGATACCTTTTCGCCGTGGGAAAACCTGGGGCTGCTGTTACAAAATTATCACCGGATTGATTTCCAGGGCCTCGCGCCAGTGGTGCGGGATTTTTACGTCTTTATTCCCGGCTGGCTGTGGCCGGATCGCCCCTCCATCGTGCTGAACAGCGCCAACTATTTCACCTGGGAAGTGCTGAATAACCACTCTGGCCTGGCGATCTCCCCGACGCTGATTGGCTCGCTGGTGGTGATGGGCGGCGTGTGGTTTATTCCTCTGGGCGCGGTAGCCGTTGGCATGATCATCAAATGGTTCGACTGGCTGTATCAGCAGGGCCAGCGTGAAACCAATCGTTACAAGGCCGCGGTGCTGCAAAGTTTCTGCTTTGGCGCGGTGTTTAACATTATTGTGCTGGCGCGTGAGGGGCTGGATGCGTTTGCTTCTCGCGTGGTGTTCTTCTGCCTGATTTTTGTCGCGGCGGTGGTAGCAGCCAAGCTGATTTTTTGGCTGCTGGACAGCGCAGGCCTGATCCGCCGCCGTAAAATGACGGTTTCTGTCCCTGTGCAGAGCTGATTGTCAGATTAAGAGTCGTTGACCTTAAGGAACCTGCAATGGATATCCCCTCTCTTGTGCCGCAGTATCAGATCCGTGGCATTACCCTGCTGGGATTCAGCGACATGGCCGGGATGCTGGACTATCTCTGTCAGGAAGGGACGGTAAGAACCGGTACGCTGGTGGCGATTAATGCCGAAAAAGTGCTGACCGCCGAGAGCCAACCGGAGATTCAACAGTTGATCGCGGCGGCAGAGTACAAATATCCCGACGGCATCAGTATCGTGCGCTCCATCCGCAAAAAGTATGCGGGTGCCAGAGTGGCGCGTATTGCCGGTGCTGATTTATGGCAAGCGTTGATGGAGCGAGCCGGGCGGGAAGGCACGCCTGTATTTCTGGTCGGTGGCAAGCCTGCCGTACTGAATCAGACCGCAGATAAGCTGCGCCGACAGTGGAATGTAAATATTGTCGGCGTACAGGATGGGTATTTCACCCCGGTCGAAAGCGAGGCATTGTTTGCGCGCATTGCTGCAAGCGGCGCAAAGATTGTCACGGTGGCGATGGGTTCACCGCGTCAGGAAATATTGATGCGTGACTGTAAGGCAGTTTATCCGCAGGCGCTGTATATGGGTGTTGGCGGCACCTATGATGTTTTCACCGGCCATGTTAAGCGTGCGCCCAAAATCTGGCAGAAAATGGGGCTGGAGTGGTTATATCGACTGATTTCGCAGCCCTCGCGTTTACGGCGTCAGCTCCGGCTGCTGAAATACCTTAACTATCACTGGCGCGGCGAGCTGTAAAGGTTGATGCAGATGTCCCCACACTCTGGCCGCCTGGACAACTGAGGTGAGATTTAAAAATGACGGTCGGGTGTTGACGTTGAACGCCTTCAGCACGGCGGCATCACTTTTATTTTCGCTTTAGTGGTGATTAAAAATTCGCTGTTTAGCCGTCATTTTCGGCCAAAAACGAGGGTGCGTCAGACAGAACGCACAAAGCGTAAGCAAACTGATTTTTTTATGAAAAAAGCACTGGACAGTATCGGCCCAAATCCGTAGTATGCCCATCCGCAACGGCGCTACGCGCCCGTAGCTCAGCTGGATAGAGCGCTGCCCTCCGGAGGCAGAGGTCTCAGGTTCGAATCCTGTCGGGCGCGCCATTAAGTTGTGCGCAAGAGCTGCGGTGGTGGTATTACCGCGTTAGTAACAAGAAGTAGCAGTAATGGTGGCTATAGCTCAGTTGGTAGAGCCCTGGATTGTGATTCCAGTTGTCGTGGGTTCGAGTCCCATTAGCCACCCCAGATTTTGAATGGTATGCGAAGGTGGCGGAATTGGTAGACGCGCTAGCTTCAGGTGTTAGTGTCTTAACGGACGTGAGGGTTCAAGTCCCTCTCTTCGCACCACAAAATCAGCAGTACAGAGAAGACGTTTTCGGCGAGTAGCGCAGCTTGGTAGCGCAACTGGTTTGGGACCAGTGGGTCGGAGGTTCGAATCCTCTCTCGCCGACCATCTTTTAAGACCTTGCCATCGCAGGGTTTTTTGCTTCAGGGCAACAGAAATTTAGTATTTAGCCGTATCCGGCGAGTAGCGCAGCTTGGTAGCGCAACTGGTTTGGGACCAGTGGGTCGGAGGTTCGAATCCTCTCTCGCCGACCATCTTCAGAAAAGGCCAGCCTTCGGGCTGGTCTTTTTGCATCCGGAATTCATCTGCCAGATATATTCATGATGAATATATTTCTCCATTTAATTATAACCTTTTGTAATTACTTTTAGTCCTCATTACAGAACCCGTGTTGCATATTTTTTCGGCAGGGGTAAAGTGATGCCCGGCAAGTCTTGTAAAGGAATACAGATATGGATATTGCAGATGCCATTGCCGATACCGGGCAATCCCGCTACCGCCTGCACATCAACGACAGCCGCGCAGAGCCTGACGTGCTGCGCTTTCGTGGACGAGAAGCCCTCAGTGAACCCTTTAGCTGGCGTATCGAGTTCACCACGCCGCAGGATGATATTGACGGAACGGACGTACTGAAAAAATATGCCACCTTCCGTATGCGCAGCGGTAAAACGGTGCAAGGGGTCATTACCGGCTTTGACGCGCTGGGCACAACGGCAGACCAGTCTCATTACAGCGTTACCCTCAGTTCCCGTCTTGCCCTGCTGAGTCTTACCCGTCGCTGCGCCGTCTGGCAGGATATATCCGTGCCGGCGCTGGTGGAAAAGCTGTTACGGGTACACGGGCTTGAAGGCAGTGATTTTGAGTTTCGTCTTGAGCATACCTGTCCGGCCCGTGAACTGATTACTCAGTGGCGTGAAACTGACCTTCAGTTTATTCAGCGTCTGCTTGCCGAAGTGGGAATATGGTTTCGTTGTGGCCTCAATGAATCCACCGGGCTGGATACGGTCATTTTTGCCGACAGCCAGCTTTATTACACGTTTAACGTCACGCTGCCTTTTCAGGAACCCGCCGGGCTGTATGACGGTGCAGAGGAATCTGTCTGGAGTCTGCGAACGTGGCATAAGGTCGTCGCCGGACAGGTGCAGACCCGCAGCCACAATTACCGTGATGCTGCCATGCCGATGGATTCCGTCGTCGCCGTGCGCAGCGGGGCGGCGACCACCGGGGAGCATTACCGCTACGGGGATAATTTTCTGAGCCCCGGAGACGACCACCCTGCCGCCATACCGGAAACCGAAAGCGGCGCATTTTATGCCCGACTTCATCACGAGCGCGAACTGAATAAATCCGCCCGGTTCCATCTGTTCAGTAACGCTTCACACCTTACCCCCGGACAGGTGCTGGAAACGCCCGGCAGCGGGCTTGAGGAGTTGCGCGAAGGAATGGTTATCACCCTGACGACCTTCATTGCCTCACGTGATTCACGTCTGCATACGTCTGTATGGGGCATCCCTTATACCGAGCGCTACTGCTATCGCCCGCCCGCTATCCCGCGCCCGGAGATTTTTGGCACGTTGCCTGCGCGGGTGGAAAGCCGTGATGCCTATGACCCGTATTCGTACCTCGATGAGATGGGCCGCTATCGCGTAAAGCTGCATTTCAGCCGCGAGGATGCAGAGCCCGGTTTTAACTACCTGTGGATACGTCAGGCAAAACCGTATGCCGGAGACACTTACGGCTGGCATATGCCGCTGGTGGACGGCACGGAGGTCGGCGTAGCCTTTCATTACGGCGACCCGGATAAACCGTATATCGCCCATGCTTTCCACGACTCAGAGCACGCTGACGTGGTGAACCGTGACAACCGCAGCCAGAACATCCTGCGCACCGCGGGTGCCAATGAACTTCGGATGGAGGATAAGCGGCAGGAGGAACACATTGCCCTGTCCACCCCATTTGGCGCAACGCAGCTTAATCAGGGGCATATCACCGACGCGCAGGGGGAACAGCGCGGCAGCGGTTTCGAACTGCGCACCGATGAACACGGGGTGATCCGCGTGGCTAAGGGGCTGTTTATCACTGCTGACGGGCAGCATAAAGCCGTGGGCGATATGCTGGAGATGGATACCGCCCTGCGTGAAATTGAATTCTGTCAGCAGCAAATTAACGCCCTGTCTGCCGCGGCTGTACAGGCGCAGGCGCTGGAGGCCGATATTGCCAGCCAGCAGGCGATGTTTGCGGAGCGATTCCGGGACTTAGACGAAATGATCCACTTCTACGGCCCGGAAGGTGTGGCGTTCACCAGTGGCGAGCATATGCAACTGGCAGCCGCAGACAATATAGCCATCAATGCCGGGGGCGATATCAGCAGCGGGTCAATGGGCAATACGACCCTGCTTGCCGGAGAATCACTTGGCATGTTCGCCCATACGGGCAAACTGAGCCTGATTTCGGGGGAAGGCCCGGTACAGGTTCAGGCGCAAAACGGGGCTATACATATCAGCGCTGAACAAAAACTGAGCATCGCATCCATGAGTGAAATCCTGTTTCAGGGCAAAAAGCGCATCACGTTGATTGGTGGTGGCAGCTACCTGAAAATCGAAGCCGGAAAAATTGAATACGGCACTATGGGGACCTATACCCTCAAGGTTAAACGCTTCAGGCTCTGCGCCCCCGCCGTCATGCCGCTTGATTTACCCGCAATGGGGAACGCCCTTAAACAATTTTTTTCCGTTGCCACTGGAAGGGGTTGCGAGACGAACAGCACACTCGTATTTAAATTTATGCCGGAGGAGGAAGAATAATGGCAAGAGAAGACCATTATGTACCGATATTTCCGGAAGCGGATGTGATGCCCCGTAAATTTGATGGCCTGCTGGGCTGGTCGGCTGACTGGCGCTGTGTGGTTGACCCGCAGGAAAAACCCCTGACGCTGGACAGCACCCTGTCACTTAACCCGTCAGCCACTGAGGTGACGGTGCAGTTTGGTGATTCGCTTAGTGAAATTGCGCAGGAGCATGGCTGCACCGTAAAAGAGCTTGCGGAGCTGAACCAACTCCGTAACAGGTCGCTTATTTTTCCGGGACAGGTGCTGAAACTTCCCTTTCGTCAGTACAGCATGGTACCAACAGAGGTCGCCAGTCTGGCAGCACAGGCTGATACCTCCTGTACACTCTCCTTTGCTTTTGAGGATTTGATAGAAAAACCGCTACAACAGTTCAGGGTCAGAATCGAGTCGGCGGCGGGTGATGTGGTCGAGTCGGTGACGGATGAACTGGGAAAGATTCAGGATTACGTCATGGCGAAAGCGGAAGAGATCCGCGTCTTTGTGAAGGGGGCACACGGTGTCAGGGAGGTGGCAAAATTTACGCCGTCAGAGGGTAAAAGTAAGATAAGGCTGACCAGCCCAAAAGTGCGGGTAAAGGGTGTAACCGAACCCATTAAAGATCGCGCCGGGCGAACCGACCTTGATATACACCCGGTGAACACCGTGGTCAGTGGGCGTGACAGCAAGGGGAATCCGGTAATTCAGTTAAATCATACCTGCCCGAATAAATATGATCTCCAGTTAGGACCAAATCTGCATTACTGGGATCAGATTATTGCCGCCTCAGAACGCAGCGGAATTATTCCGCAAAGTATCGCTGCGGTAATTAATGCTGAATCTGCCCAGGATAAAGAAGGTGTCTGGAATAAAGATTCCGTTGCGATAAGCCGGGAGAAAACAAAGGCGGCGAAGACATTAAAAAAACAGCGGGGAGAATCAGCCGAAGGCGTTGTGATTTATGCCAGTTCAGCCGCAGGCATGACGCAGTTTTTAAATGCCACCTGGCTGGATGAAACCTTTCGGGAAGGGACATACCTGAATGAGCAGGCCAGAGCGCGGGGCATACTGACAAATAAACCCAAACGGGATGTGCTGGGCGATATTGAATATCATCCGAAAACCCACCAGCAAATTATCCTGCCAATGTTCGAGGTAGCGCCGGATACCTGGCTGACAAAACAGCAGATAATCAACAACCGGTTAATCCGGGGTGTCACGCCTTACCCACCCTATGCAACAAAAGCGCTTCAGGCGTGGCTTAATCTGCGTTTTGAGCCGGAGTTTATCATTATGGCGGCGGTGGATTACGGGCTGTATAACCTCTCTCAGCTACAGACAGCGGGCTACAGTGTGGACAGGTTGAACGATGCGGAGAAGGCCAAAATCTTTTATCTGACGCACCATCTGGGGCTGGGTGATGCGAAACGCTTTATCCGGAAAATCATAACGGAAGAAAGCGCGCATAAATTACTGGTGGCGCAGGTTGGGGCTAAAAAGGCTGCCAAATCAGCTAAAGATAATGGGAGTTATGTTGAGGGGCATAGAACATGGTTATCAGAATATATTGACAGGAGTATCAGGCTGGAAAAATTTTTTTGTCCAAAAATAGAGTTTACGGAAAAACAGGATTCAGACGGGTTAGAAATCGTGATAGAAAAGATAAAAGGAGGTGTCATATAATGATTTTACGTGCGATGACTTTATTCTTGATGCTGATATCTTCCATGTCATATGCTTTTGAAAAATGCATTCAAAGGACAAGTTGTGACAATACAACATTAGGTAAGTTAGAGTATGTTTGGGGACAATATTCAAACGATAATAAGTCACATGTTACACTCAATGGTAATAATGTACTCACTGTGGATGGCAGTCAGATTGGTCGGGAGCCTAATGGGGATGGTTTTATCCTAGATAAAAATAACAATATAAGTAAGGTTATATTTTATTATTATCTCAATACCCCTCAACATATAAAAACCGATCCCAGATATGGAGATTTATATCGATATGTAGAATATCGGTTATTTGATTTCTCGGGCAAAGAGGTTGTGATTTCAAACGAATTTTACCCACCAGCAGATTATGATGCGCCTCTGGGATGGGTTTCTTGGGGACAAAAAAACTCTGTAATTACCTTTGGTGATGGTTCTCGTTTCAAATATGAAAATGGTCACGTCACGATGATTGACAGTGGTGAAAGTGACACATCTGAAAACAAGCAATAATGTCTTATCGATTAAATGGTGCTACAGCTCAGTCTTTAGCACCTCAGCAGACAATCAACAATCGGTTAATCCGGGGTGTCACGCCTTACCCACCCCATGCAACAAAAGCGCTTCAGGCGTGGCTTAATCTGCGTTTTGAGCCGCAGTTTATCATTATGGCGGCGGTGGGCTGTATAACCTCGCTCAGCTACAGACAGCGGGCTACAGTGTGGACAGGTTGAACGATGCGGAGAAGGCCAAAATCTTTTATCTGACGCACCATCTGGGGCTGGGTGATGCGAAACGCTTTATCCGGAAAATCATAACGGAAGAAAGTGCATATAAATTACTGGTGGCGCAGATTGGGGCTAAAAGTGCTGCCTGGTATGCAAACATCCCAGATAATGACGGAAGTTATATAAAGGGGCATCGGATGTGGTTATCTAATTACATTGATAATAATATCTA
The DNA here is from genome assembly GCF_000590885.1 of Erwinia mallotivora. Classification (GTDB taxonomy): domain Bacteria; phylum Pseudomonadota; class Gammaproteobacteria; order Enterobacterales; family Enterobacteriaceae; genus Erwinia; species Erwinia mallotivora. Next base: position 5,665 of record NZ_JFHN01000055.1, on the reverse strand, counting down.
CCTCAAAGATTTTTATTGTCTAAAAATAGAGTTCACAAAGAAACAGGAATCAGGCGATTTAGAAATCGTCATAGAAAAAATAAAGGGAGGTGAAAAATGATGGTTTTACGTGTTATGACGGTACTCCTGATGCTGGTATCTGCCGTGTCATATGCATCTGGAGAATGCCCAGCTAGCGCAACAAAATGTAATTACACGCGGCTAGGAACTTTAGAATATGTATGGGGGATGAACTCGCCAGATAAGCAATCTCATGTTTTATTAAATGGGAAGGAAATATTTAAAAATGATAGTGATCAGATTGGATGGGATCAAGACGGATGGTTTTATTCTGATAATAAAAAAATGGGAAACATGAGTAAGTTTGTTGTTTATTATGATCTCAATGAACCGAGACAGATAACCAAAGATCTTTATTTATATAGAGCCTATCGTGTTTTTGATTTTTCTGGTAAGGATATCGTAATTTCAAACGAATTTTATCCCCGAAAAGTTTGGAATATTCATCTCGATTGGGCGTCATGGGGAAAGAAAAATGCTGTAATTACCTTTAAAGATGGTTCTCGTTTTAAATATGAAAATGGTCATGTCACGATGATTGACAGTGGTGAAAGTGACACATCTGAAAACAGGCAATAATGTTTTTTGATTCAAGTCCTCTCGCGACCCTCTTCAGAAAAGGCCAGCCTTCGGGCTGGTCTTTTTGCATCCGGAATTCAAAGAGGATGAGAACCTCCGAAGGAGGTTTGAGCCGGGCACTCGTCCGTTTACGGATGCCGGAGGCCGCATCATAACGACACGACCTCCGGCTACAGCCGTCAGCTGCGTGACCGCAGAATCTGACTGATACGCCGCCCCAGCTGTTGGCGGTTATCCTTATCGCTCATCATGCTGGCATGGTCTCCTTTTACCTTTGCAACAGTGAGTTGCGCTTCCGAGTACAGCCTGCGCCAGCCCAGATCTGCCTGGCCTGCCGTCTGCGCGACAAACCGGTTAAATCTGGCGGCATCGGCCAGCACCAACGGATCAACCTCCGGCACCGGCAGGGTTTTCTCCGCCGCCAGCAAATGAACACGCTGAAGCACCGGGCGCAGCAGCGCATTGCCACACAGCTGTTGATAGTGATAGCTCTGCTGCCAGCGTTCAGGCGATACAGCAAACAGCGACCGGGTTTCCGGCATATTCAGCGCCTCAACCCTTTGATGAAGGGCATCCTGATCCAGCTGCATCAATGCCTCAATCTCAGGCCTGTCCCACTGCTGCGCCAGCGTTGGCGCATTGAACAGGAACATGTTTACCAGCCATGAATTGAAAGCCGGTGCGGGAGCCGAACCTGCAAGAGTATCGATCAGGCCAACCAGCGCCACCGTCTCTCCCGCCTCCTGCAACTGTGCACCGATTTCATGCGCCAGCAACCCGCCGGAAGAGTAGCCGAACAGCGTATAGGGTCCCTGTGGCTGAACTTCCCGCACCTTTTCCACCATCTGCCCTGCCAGCTTCTCCAGCGTGGCCGGTTGAGCCACTGCGTGCTCAGGCCAGGGCAGAGCGTAGAGAGGACAGTCAGTGTCGATTTCACGTGCGAGCCGGAAGGCATAAGTGTAATCACCGAGGCCAGTAGGCACAAAGAAGACGGGCTGCTCTGCGCCAGTGTTGCGGATAGTAACGGCGCGTGATGGCATCTTTTCATCCTGTGCGGCCAGCGCGGCGGCAAATTCCCACAGCACCGGTTTAGCAAACAGCGCATCGACGCCGATAGCGCCATACGGACGCAGACGTTCGACCACCCGCACCGCCAGCAGGGAATGACCGCCAAGATCGAAGAAGTTATCGAAGCGGCCTGGCTGCTCAATATCCAGCTGTTCACCCCAGATATCCGCCACGATTACCTCGGTCGCTGAGACAGGGGCTGCATTTTCAGCCCGGATAAAAGCCTGTTCGTCCGCAAGCGGCAGCTGGTTGCGTGCCAGCTTGCCATTGGGCGAGAGCGGCAGGTTCTCCATCATCACCCAGGCGGCCGGGACCATATAGTCCGGCAGAGTGTCAAACAGCCTGTGACGCAGATCGGCCGCATCCAGCGATCCCTGTTGATGCAGCACCACATAAGCGACCAGCTGCGGCTCTCCACGGCGATCATCGACGATAACCGCAGCGTCATCCACCTCAGGAAGCCTCTGAATCGCCGACGCAATTTCACCGGGTTCAATACGCAGCCCACGAATTTTTATCTGATCGTCATTGCGACCCAGATAAACCAGGCTGCCATCGGCCTGGTAGCGCGCCAGATCGCCAGTGCGATACATCCGCTCACCCTGCCGATCGCTGAAGGGATCGCGCAGGAAGCGTTCCGCCGTCAGTTCATCCCGCTGATGATAACCCCGCGCTACCGGCACACCGCCAATATACAGCTCGCCGCAGGCACCAAAAGGCACGGGTTGCTGCTGGTCGTTTAACAGGTAGAGCCGCGTATTGGCAATCGGTCGGCCAATCGGCACCCCCTGGTGCGGATCTAACGGATGGCAGCGCCAGGAGGTGACATCAATCGCGGCCTCGGTCGGGCCGTAGTGATTGAAACAGCTCACCGACGGCAGTGCGCTCAGCACCGCTTTCAGCAGTTCGGCGGACAGCGCCTCGCCGCTGAAGATCAGGCGGCGCAGGTAGCTATCGCAGCGCCCGACCGGATGGCGTAAAAACTGCGCCAGCATCGAAGGCACAAAGTGGGCGGTGGTCACCTGTTGTTGCTCAATCAGTTCTGCCAGATAAGCAGGATCCCTGTGCCCACCCGGTCTGGCGATGACCAGCGAGGCACCGGTGATCAACGGCAGGAAAAGCTCCCAGACTGACACGTCAAAGCCAAAAGGCGTTTTTTGCAGCACCCGGTCGCTGGCATTCAATTCATACTCTTTCGCTGCCCACAGCAACCTGTTGAGCAGGCTGCGGTGGCTGTTACCCGCGCCTTTAGGGTTGCCGGTGGAGCCGGAGGTATAAATCAGATAGGCCAGGTCGTCCGGTGAATCCACTGTCCGGGGATTAGTTTGCAGCCAGTTCCCCTCTGGCGGGATATCAACAGCAAGGCTGTCGAGCGGATGTTCACCCAGCGCGGAGCGTCCGGCGGCGTCGGTCAACAGCAGCGGTGCGCCGCAATCATGCAGAATGTAATGCAGGCGTTGTTGCGGATAATCAGGATCGAGCGGGACGTAAGCAGCCCCGGTTTTCAGCACCGCCAGCAGGCTGACCATCAGATGCAGGCTACGAGACGCGCAGATAGCCACCAGGCTCTCTGGTCCGACGCCTCTCGCCAGCAATCTGTGCGCCTGCTGATTGGCCATGCGGTTAAGCTCACCATAGCTGAGCGTCTGTCCCTCAAAGGTCAGCGCCAGCGCGTTGGGGCGTTGTGCTGCCTGCTGCTCAAACAGCGTCTGAACCGGTAAACTGCACGGCCACTCCTCGCGGGTCTGATTGAGTTCCTCCAGCAGGAAATGCCGCTCCTTTGCCGACAGTATTGCCAGCGACCTGACGGCGGTATCCGGCGCGTTTTCCAGCGCATCAACCAGTGAAGTCAGCGCCTGGTTCATCCAGCCACACACCTGTTCTGGCGTCACCCTTGCGGTAGTCTGCGCGGTCAGACCCAGCGCATCCCCGAAATCTTCGATGGATAACACAAACGGATAGTTGGTGCGCTCCTGTGCATCGAGGATTTGCATACCTTCCGGTGTATGCTGTATGTTGCGCGCATCGCTGTGCCGGTAATTGAGCAGGGCGCTGAACAGCGGTGCCGGTGCGGCAATGCCGCTACAGCGCTGGGCCAGCGCCAGCGAAGCATGTTCATGCATCAGCAGTTCGCTCAGTGCCTGATGGGTTGCTGCCACCGCCTGAAGGACGCCGCGCTGATCGATATCCAGCCGCAGCGGCAGGGTATTAATAAACAGCCCCATGGTGCTTTCCGCATCGCGGCCGCCCTGTAAGCGTCCCAGCAGCACGGTGCCGAACACCACCTGAGTATTGCCGCTGGTATGAGCCAGCAGCACACCCCAGGCGAGATGGCACAGGCTGGCGAGGCTGACGCCAAGCTGGCGCGCCTGCTGGCGCAAACGCTGGTTCAGCCCGGCTGACAGGCGTTGGTGTGCTTCTGTTATCCCGGCGGTAGCGTCCGGCTCTTCGGTCAGCTCAAACGGCAGGGTGAGTGTATCAATATCACTAAGCATCCGGCGGTAAAACGCCTCATGTTCCTGTCGACTGACGCCAAGCCTGGCCTGAGCGATCAGATTGCGATAAGGCGTGGCGGGCGCCAGGCTGTCGCCCTCTCCGGCATAGATCGCGGCGATCTCCTGCTGCTGGATAGCCAGCGTGGAGTGATCACCGATCAGGTGATGCCACAGCTGCACGGCGTACCAGCGCCCGTCTTTTTTGTCGCGGGCGGCGATCAGCCGCAGCAGCGGAGCCTGGCGGAGATCCAGACGGAAATGCGACAAATCATAACGCGCCAGCAGTTGCTCCTGTATCGGTGCGCTGTCGTGCAGCGTCAGTTCGGTCAGCACCGTTTCCACCCGGCGCAGCACCACCTGGGCGGGTTCGCTCAGGCCTTCCCAGAGGAAAGCGGTGCGCAGCACGTCGTGGCGGGCCACCACCCGGTCAAGGGCGTCGGCATAGCGCAGCAGGGCGTGGCGATCGTCAAAACAGAGCTGAACCCGCAACAGGTAGGGGTCGCCCCTGTCGCTCCTCAGGTGGTGGAACAAAATCCCCTCCTGAAGCGGCGACAGGCCGTAGATATCCCGGATGGCGGCAACGCCGCCGGGCAGGCGGTCGGTGATGCGGTCAATGTCGGCCTGGCTGAGGACGATAAGCGGCAGCTTCTCCGGGGTGATGTCACTGCACGTTTCGGTCAGCAGCGAAGGCGGCACGGCCACCTCCTGCTGCTGTCCGAGGCTGGCGGCGAGTCCGGCAAGGGTGCGGGTGGTGAACACCGCCTGTACGCTGGCGTGCAGTTTCTGTCGGCGCAGCCGCTCCATCAGGCGCACCGCCAGCAGGGAGTGGCCGCCGAGGGCGAAGAAGTTGTCGTCACGGCTTACGCGTTCAACGCCGAGCAGTTCCTGCCAGACGGCGGCAAGGGCCTGCTCCACTTCCCCCTGCGGCGCAACAAAGGCGCGTCGGGCAACGGCATTGTCGTCCGGCTCCGGCAGGGCGCGGCGGTCAAGCTTGCCGTTGGCGGTTAGCGGCAGACGCGGCAGAGCAATATACGCCGCCGGAACCATCCAGGCCGGGAGTCTGTCGCTCAGGAAGTCGCGCAGCGTGGTCGCGAGATCTTCCGGCGAGTGGTGGAGGACGACCCAGGCGATCAGCTGTGTTTCACCACGCCACGGACGGGCGAGCACTGCCGCCTCGCGCACAGCCGGATGTTCACTCAGCTGCGCGGCGATTTCGCCCGGCTCGATACGGAAGCCGCGAATTTTGACCTGATCATCGTTGCGGCCCAGGCAGGCGATATTGCCGTCGGGCAGGTAGCGGGCGAGGTCGCCGGTGCGATACATGCGTGCGCCGGGTATCTGGCTGAACGGCTCAGGCAGGAAGCGCTCTGCGGTCAGTTCTGGCCGATTCAGATAGCCGCGTGCGACACCCAGACCGCCGATATAGATCTCGCCGGTAGCACCGGTCGGTACTGGCTGGTGGT
>NZ_JFHN01000054.1 GCF_000590885.1 Erwinia mallotivora | reverse complement strand
CTGGCTGCTGATTTTCATCCAGCAGCCAGATGCAGCCGTTGGTCACCGGCTGTCCGACGGGAATATACCCTTCTTCGCAAGGCCGGTCTGCCACCCAGGCAGTGGCGCAGACTGCCGCCTCCGTCGGACCATAGGCGTTAAGCACACGGGTGTGCGGTGCAAGTGCATTGAGCAGTGTGGCATCCGGCGCTTCTCCGGCAAACACCAGGCACTCTGCAAACGCCAGCGGAGCGGGATCAATTCCCCTGAACAGCGCCGGAGGCAGCGTGGCATGGGTGATCCCCTGTTGCTGAATAAAATCCATCAGCCGTCTGGCATCCCGTCTTTCATCGCCAACCAGCGTCAGCCTGGCCCCCTGACTGAAGGCCATTGCCAGTTCAAATACGCTGGCATCGAAGCTGATGGAGGCAAACTGAAGTACCCGGCTGTAGGGTTTAACGGCCAGCATCTCCTGCTGGGCAAAGCACAGGTGTGTCAGCTGGCGGTGCTCGACCATCACGCCTTTAGGCCGTCCGGTGGAGCCGGAGGTGTAGATAACGTAGGCGAGGTGTCCGGGTGCCACGGCGGTGCGCGGATTATAGTCCGGCCAGCGGCGATCTTCGCTGGCCTCCTCCAGCGCCAGGCTGTGCAGCGCCACGTCGCCGAGGGCTTTGCGTCCGGCGGCGTCGGCCAGCAGCAGGCGGGGGCCGGCGTCGTCGAGGATATACGCCAGACGTTCGCCAGGGTAATCCGGATCGAGCGGTAGCCATGCGGCCCCGGCTTTAAGTACGGCGAAGATGGCGGCGATCATTGCCGGGCTGCGGTCGGCGCAGAGGGCGACGAGGTCGTCGGGTTGCAGGCCGAGATCCCGCAGGCGGTGTGCGAGGCGGTTGGCGCGGGCGTTGAGCTCGCCGTAGGTAAGGGTGCCGTCGTGCCAGGCGAGGGCCACGGCGTCAGGACAGGTGGCGGCGTGGCGCTCCAGCTGCTGGTGCAGGCACCGGCTGCCGGGGTCGGCCGGGGTGGCGTTGCTGCCCAGCAGCAGATGACGGCGCTCCTCCTCGCTCAGCAGGGTCAGCTGCGCCAGCGGGCGCTGCGGCTCCGCCAGCATGTCGCGCAGCACGTTCAGCAGATAGCCGACGTGACGGGCGGCGGTGGCGGGGTCGAACAGGGCGGTGGCGTAGCGCAGCGCGCCGCGGATACCGTCGTCGTCGTCGACCAGCGACAGCTCCAGGTCAAACTTGATGCGGGCATACGCGTCGGGGCCGGGGCTGACGCGCAGGCCGTCAAAGTCGGGGCTGACGGGGGCGGTCTGCCAGGCGAGCAGCGTCTGGAACAGCGGGGCGTGGGCCAGCCGTCGCGGCGGGTTGAGGCGTTCAACCACCTGTTCAAACGGCAGGTGCTGATGGGCCTGGCCGTCGAGCACCTGCCGTCGGACCTGCGCGAGCAGGCCGGCGACGGTGTCATGGTGCTGCGGCCGGATGCGCAGGGCGAGGGTGTTGACGAGGAAGCCAATCAGCGGCTCCAGCGCGGGGTGGTCGCGCCCGGCGACCGGGGTGCCAATCACCAGGTCATCGCGTCCGGCGAGGCGGCCAAGGACCACGGACCAGGCGGCGAGGACGGTCATATAGGGGGTGACGCCGTGTTGCCGGCTGAAGCGGCGGAGCGCGTCGCTGAGCGCCGGGCCGAAGTTGACGGGCGCGGAGGCCCCGTCGAAGGACTGGCGCTCGGGCCTCGGCCGGTCAGTGGGCAGGGGGATGAGGGGGTCAGCGCCGTGGAGCTGCTGATACCAGTAGTCGGCCTGACGGGCAAGGCGCTGCGGGGTGAGCGCGCGCTGCTGCCAGGCGGCGCAGTCGGGGAACTGTACCGTCAGGGGCGGCAGGTCGGGCTGGCGTCCGGCGCGTCGGGCGTTGTAGCAGGCGCTGAGCTCGCGCCACATGACGCCGACCGACCAGCCGTCGGAGACGATATGGTGCTGGGTGACCAGCAGGCAGGCGCGCTGGTCGGGCAGGCGGAGCAGGCGAGCGCGGACCAGCGGGCCACGGGTCAGGGAGAAGGGGCGGTGCGCCTCCTCTTCGCAGAGGTGCAGCAGCTCGGCGTGGGGGTCGGGCCGGTCGCGCAGGTCGTGCAGCGGGAAGGCGAGCGGTGCGTCCGGTGGCAGCAGGCGGGCAACGGGCTGGCCGTCGTGCTCGCTGAAGGTCATGCGCCATGCCTCGTGGCGGATGAAGAGGTCGCGCAGGGCGCGTTGCAGTGCGTGGTAGTCAGTTTCGCCGTGGAGGATGAGGGCGGCGGGCATGTTGTAGGTGGCCGGGTCCTGCTCAAGCTGGCGGAGGAACCAGAGTCGCTGCTGTGCGGAGGAGAGGGGCAGCGGCCGGTCGCGGTCGGCGGCGACAAAGTCGGGCAGTGCCTCGCGTGGGGCGATGTCGGCGGCGGCGGCCATCCCGGCGAGGCAGGGACGGGCGAAAATCTGCTGCACGGAGAGCAGGCGGCCGGCGTGCTGGCGCAGGCGTCCGCTGAGCTGGACGGCGAGGAGTGAGTGTCCGCCGAGGGCGAAGAAGTTATCACGTCGTCCGATGCGCTCAACGCCGAGGAGTTCGCGCCAGAGTTCGGCGAGGTGGCGTTCGGCGTCGCCCTGCGGGGCTTCGAATGCGGCGCGGGCGAAGGCGTCGTCGTCAGGCTGCGGGAGTGCGCGGCGGTCGAGCTTGCCGTTGGGGGTGAGCGGCAGTGCGTCGAGGGTGAGCCAGGCGGCGGGGAGCATGTAGTCGGGGAGCCGTGCGGCGAGGAAGTCGCGCAGTGCGGCGGGTTCGGGCCGGAGGTCGGGGTCGCGTGGCACGAGGTAAGCGACGAGTCTGGGTTCCGCGCCGTGAAGGTGCTGTGCGGTGACGGCGGCGTCGCGCACGTCGGGGTGTTCGGCGATGCGTGCGGCGATTTCGCCGGGCTCGATGCGGAAGCCGCGTATTTTGACCTGGTCGTCGTTACGCCCGAGGTAAATGAGAGAGCCGTCGTGGTGATAGCGTGCGAGGTCGCCGGTGCGGTAGATGCGGGCACCGGGCAGGGTGCTGAAGGGGTCTGGCAGGAAGCGCTCTGCGGTGAGTTCGGGGCGGTTGAAGTAGCCACGGGCCACCCCCGCGCCGCCAATCCAGATCTCACCCACCGAGGCGGGCGGTACGGGCTGCATCGCATCATCCAGCAGGTAAATACGGGTATTCGCCAAAGGGCGGCCAATGGTTTCGCTGATTGCTCCGTCGCGCGTGTAGCGGTGCCAGGTGGAGTAGGTGGTGGTTTCCGACGGGCCATACAGATTACACAACCGCTGAACCTGCGTTTCAGCAAAAATACGTCCGATCAGGCTGATGCTCAGGGCTTCGCCTGCCAGGTTCAGGCTGGTCAGGGCTTCGGGGAACTGGCGGTTGTTCAGCAGCGTCTGCACAGCGGAAGGCACGGTATTCAACAGGGTGATATCGCTGTCTTTATCAAGTGCCAGCGCATTTTCACCGATGTGTACCGCCGCACCGCGTATCAGTGGCGCAAAGCACTCATAGACCGACAGATCAAAGTTGAGCGAGGTGGCGCTCCAGGTGCGCAGCATCTCGGCCTGGCTGAACGCGTTCTGACTCCAGCACAGAAAGTTCACCATATTTTCATGGGTGATCATCACGCCCTTCGGCTGCCCCGTCGAGCCGGAGGTATAGATAATGTACGCCAGGCTTTGCGGCGTCAGCGCCGGATTATCAGGCTGCGGATCTTCAACGGAGTAATCGGACAGCGCCATCGCGTCAAGTGACAGCATGGTTACGGAAGAGGGCGTCATGGTCTGACTTCCCAGCGTATCGGTCAGCAGACAGACCGGTGCTGCGTCCTGCAGGATATAGTGCAGGCGTTCGCCGGGCCAGGCAGGGTCAAGCGCCACATACGCCGCGCCCGCCTTAAGGATACCGAGCATGGCGACGACCATTTCTGTTCCCCGTTTCATGCAGAAGGCGATGCGATCTTCCGGCGAAACGCCGCGCGCCAGCAGGCAGTGGGCCAGCCGGTTGGCACGCTGGTTAAGTTCGGCGTAGGTCAGTTGTTGTTCACCGCTGACCAGCGCCACGTTGCCGGGGCACTGCTGTACCTGAGCTTCAAACATTTGTGTCAGACGAGACGCCGACAGCGGCGTGCTCGCCGGTGCATACCAGGCGTCCAGCCGCTGACGGTCAGCGGTGGTGAGTATCGGCAAGGTGGCCGCGGGCATGGCGACGTTTTCAGTGCGCATTGCCGCATTAAGCAGCGTGTACAGGCGATCGGTCAGCTGTTCTGCTTCTTCCTCAGCAAGAAGAGTGGCGTTGTAGCGCCAGCGTACAGCATTGCGCTGGCGGTGGTATTGCAGCGTCAGCAGGTGACCCGGCGAGCTGTCATTATCTGCTGCATCCCCGTCGTCAACAATGCTCAGTGTGAAGGCGTGAGAGGTTCCACCAGGGACGTGCAGCCACTCCGCCGGGCAGGGCAGATGGGCAAGAAGAGCCTGGAATTGTTCACTCACCGCCTGCTCAATATGGCTGAACGAGCGTGAGAGATCGATGGGGACGGCAAAGGGAACCTTCCCGGCGAACAGCCCGCTGGGATGGTGATGCGCTACAGAACTTATTCTTATGCCGATCTGCGGCGATGGCAGGCGGGTGTCGCGGGCAAGATAAATCAGCCAGGCGCTCAGCAGCGCAGTCAGTGCGCCTCCGGGCTTGACAGGCGTGACAGACCAGGCGGTAGTTTGCCAGCGTGGCGTAACAGACGATTGCTCAGGCAGGGCTGCGGATAACCAGCCGCTGTCACAGGGTTTCAGGTGCTCGTTCCACCAGCGCTGGTGTGTGGCCGCCTCTTCCCATGCCCCGGTCAGTTGCCAGGCCTGCTCATCGTTAATGATTTTCAATACCGAACCTGGCCTGATGTCGGCTGACTGGGCCAGGGCAAGCGGGCAGCAGGGGGAGCCGTCAACAGCGGAAAATCCGCTAAGCTGCACCGCGCCATCGGCAACGGCAATCTGCCAGCCGTGCTGGTCTGCATTCAGCACGCTACCCGGTTCGGCCTTCGCCACGCCAGTCAACGGAGACATTTTACTGAAGCTGATGAAGGTGTTATCCAGCCAAATTTTACAGGCCGGTAGTGGGCTGTTGGTCGTGGCAGGCCACTGGTGAGCATAAAACTGCCTGACTAGCCGATCGACGGGCCGGTCCCAGCGCATTACGCCTGCGCAGGCCGGGCGGCGACGCAGGGCATAAAAACTTTGCGCCAGTCTGGGATCGGCATACTCATCGGCCACCTCATCAAGTTGGGCCAGTGTCCTGTCCCGCGCCTCCGCCAGCTGTTGCAGGAAAAAATCCAACTGGCTGGCGATTGCCGCAAGCTGCGCGGCGTTGTGCCCTTCAGCGGCGTCATCCAGCAGGATTTCCATTTCACCCTGCTGCGAATCGGCCCAGAAGGTAAAGTGCATATCGCTGCTGGGGATATGGCGTCCGAAGTGTGCCTGCGTCTGGCAATCCTGAAAAGGTGTCCCGTGGTCGAACAGCATAATGTTTACATGCGGGCCAAATCCCTGTCCGGCACTCAGACCGGCGAGGCGCTGGATCGCCTGCGCACGATAGCGCTGGCGAGGTAGCACCCGGTGCAGTTCTTCCCTCACCAGGGCCAGAATTTGTGTTAAGTCAGCCTGCGCGGGGAGCGTGAGAATAAGCGGAATAACATTGGAGGTCATGCCCGTTTGTTCGGTGTTTTGTGTGCCTTTTACCGGCAGGCTGAGGCTGATTGTTTCCTGGCCGGTAAGGTGGCGCATCAGCAGTGCGACGGCGCTGAGCCAGATAACCGGCTCTTTCACCTGCTGCTGGCTGGCTGACGCGCTCAGACGTGCGCGTTTTTCTGCCGCCAGAGTCTGGCGATGTCGCACATTGAGCGCTTTTCTCTCTCCACCGATGACACGTTGCGTCATCGCCGCAGAGGGCAGCCTGCTGACATAGCGCTGCCAGAACTGAGCATCCTCTTTGCTGGCTGGGGAAGTGAGCCAGGTCTGCTCCTCCTGCGGTAGCACAGCGGTGTCCAGCCACGGAAATGTCGGCGGGGTTGAACCGTTGACCAGCGCGTTATAGCTCTCGGCCAGCAGGGATTTCAGCACCATCCATGAGCGTACGTCGGTAAGACTGTGATGCAGCCAGGCGACCAGACAATAACGCTGGTTGCCAAGCCGGAAAAGCCTGAAATAACTCAGCGCGCCATCGGTAGATTTACCCTCCGGCGGGTTTTGCGTCAGCTGATGCAGGCGTTCTTCTTCAGGTGCCTGAAGATGACGTAAATCAGTCTGTTCAGGTATCAGCGGGTCCGTAGCAGCACGCCGTTGCCATAAGCGACCATCCTCACAATGCAGACGCGTTTGCAACTGAGGAACCTGTTGATGCAGATGTTCCAGCGCCTGGACAAGTTTATCGACGTCCAGTCGCCCGTTGATATCCAGTGAGAAGGAAAGCCAGCAATTCGCCTGCTGATGAGTTTCCTCAATCAGGAAGATCTCTTCCTGAGCCAGGGTGGAGGCTGTCATGTGCGGCTGATGGTTACTGGAAGAAGGTAAAACCGGGGTGTTCGCATTCATCTTGATGTTATGACCTTATTTTTTGTTTGCGATATTTACTGCTGCGCGGGCAAAACAACCTGCCCGACAGCGTTGCGTCTGCATCAGGTAACGGTGAGCCGTTTTACCGGCAGGTTGTATTTTTCTGGCTGACAGACAGAAGGGGCGGGAAGAGAGTCGTTATGCAGGATAAAATATGGTGCCAGGGGGTAAACAGGTAAGGCAACATCCAGTTTCTCCATATCTATTTATAAGAAAAAGCGGAGTTTTATAGCCTGCCACTCCGCTTGAATCCGCGTTTGTGGCTTATTCTTGCGATAAATAGGCGGTGAATATATAAGAAAAATTACCATTTTTTTAAAATTACTTAATTTTTTCTTTACAAATAACGGTGCATTGAATACCCAAAAAAGGGTACGGAAGGTAATGAGCATCATGCTCCGGGGAGAGTTCGGCAGGTTCGGCGGCGGCTGGCAAAAGAGAGAAGTGGGGGTATTGAGAGAGGCTGAGAACAGGAAATGCCTGCCTTTTCATGTTGACGGCGATTGTCAGTCTGACTGACAGAAAGCCGTTAAGAGACACCCTGTCTCATTTGGGAGACAGTTAATATAATGATTTTAAAGGTTTTTAATTGTCTGTCTGTAGCCTGTCGCCATACTGCGACAGATCGCGTCCCCGTCTGACAACAGAAAACATTGCCGCCCACGGATAGTGCGCGGGCTGATTTAAATAAAATCATATTAATCAATTGATTATATTTATTTCTATGGGTTTATTTTCTGGTGGCACAGTTAATGCAATAACAACTTTGTAGATGCTCATTCCACCTCTTATGTTTGCGCAAGCTTCATAAACCTGGGAATGATGCAGAGCCGTTTACGATACCTGTTGTCCAGCCACCACTATCGTCGCGAGATCTTAATGGTAAAGGGCACTACGTTGAGTCAGGTATCAGTCAAATTGTCTTACCGACCTGAACTTTATACCTGCCGGACTGGCAGGTTTTTTTTTGCCGCCACGGTAGCTTCAGGCAATAAAAAGCCGGGCATTTAACCCGGCTGATGATGACCATGAACTGAATTCAGGGATTATTTTTCAGCGTCAGTAACAGTCCGTCACGGCGCATTTCTGCGGCTTCCTCTGGCTTTTGCTGACGATCCAGCGAATCTGCCAGCCAGGCGTAGTCAAAAGCATCAGGACGCTGCTTCAGCGCTTCCCTGAAGGCCTCGCTGGCCCGCTGCCATTCGCCGTGTTTCATCAGCAATTGCCCCAGCGTGCTGTAAAGTAGCGGCGTGGCACCGTGCTGTTTGATTTGCTGATTCAGCGCTTTCTCCAGCTGTTCCGGATTACCGGTTTTCAGGCGTGGCATCAGCAGGACCAGACGATCGTCATAATTGCGCTTCAGACCAGCAAGGATAATTTCCTGCGCCGTTTCGTGATCGTCACAGACAATAAGATGGTCTGCCATGGCAACCTGCAACGCTGTGTCATGGCGGGTTTTGCGGCTCTGATTTTGCCACCAGCGCTTCAGCCCCTCACTCCCCTGTTCGGCCATAGCCTGGTTCATCAGGCCCAGCCAGGCTTCCTGTTGCAGCGTCGCTCGGTGAGCCTCATCAAAGATCTGCACCTTATTCATCGCCGGCAGGATATCCAGCAGGGAACTCCATGCGCCGGTGCGCACATAAGCCTGTTCGGCCAACCGCAGAACTTCAGGGTGGCGCGGCGCAATTTCCAACAGGCGATCAATGCCGTGTCGGGCCGCATGGTCTTCATTGCGGGCCAGTTGAATGCGTACACGGGTAATCTCAACCGGTAGCTGATCGTCACCCGCCAGCTCAGCCGCTCTTTCCAGGTGCTGATTGGCGCGAATCTCATCCCCGCGTTGCTGGGCAGCTTCACTTGCCAGCAGGTAGTTAACCACCGGCTGTTCGGCGTGATCGGCATTTTTTGACAGCAGTTTTTCAACCTGACGATGATCGCCCTCGGCCAGTTTCATCAATGCAGCGTTGGTCTGCTTGCGGGCGCGATTGCGTTTTCTGCCCAGAAACCAGCCGCGTGTCCGGGCACCGGTGCGGAACAAACGGCGCAACACCCACTCAATCAGCAGGATGACCAGCAGGGCGAGGATCAGAATAATGGCAAGCCCGGTGACGCTGGTTTCAATATTCCAGTTACTGGTCTGGATCAGGACATAGCCCTGATGACCGGCCAGTATCGGACCCAGCACTATCCCAGCCATCAGTAATAAAAAGAGTATCAGGACCTTAAGCATGCTTATTCTCCCTGCTGCTGTTGTCCGGCACCAGGCTGGGCCAGCAGGTTGCGCACGCGCGTTTGCATCAGTTTATCCAGCATTGGCTGGCTTTGCAGCGCATCAGGCACGTCCATCGAGATGCTTTGCTGGCTCAGCTCGTCAAGCTGGCTGAGATAAGCTTTGGTGGCCGGATCGTGCGTATCAAACCATGCCCGGACCCAGGCGGACACGGTATCGATAGACTGTTTGTAGATCTCATCCTGATGACGCGGAACCGCCTGGGCAGCAACCAGCAGCCTTGAGCGGATATTTTCACGCAGGTAGATTTCCTGATTCGGTGCCAACAGCGGCTCGGCCGTGGTGTCGCGGCGACGGATGGTAATAAAGTCATCCATAAAGTTGTGCCAGCTTTTAACCAGATTCTGTCGCCATTCGCGCAGGGATGAAGAGAGCTCCCCGCTGTCAGAATCCATTGGAGAGTCGCTGTTGTCACTGTCCGCCAGGCGCAGGTTATCCACGCCATTAGATAACTGATTCAGCTTGAGAATAACGCCGTCATAATCGACCTGACTGATGGCTGAGAGTGAGCTGATGTCATTGGTCAGCGCCCGACGTACCTCTATCAGGCTCGGGTCGTTCATCTCTGCCAGGCTGTTGTCAGCACTTTTCAACAGGGCGGCCGCCGTGGTTACATCCTGGTCGCTCCACAGCTTACGTCCAGCCAGTTTCACCAGATAATCGGCCTGCGCCAGCATCCAGGTATGGGCATCGTTACCGGAAATGGTGGCAACCTTTTCTTTTAACTGGTCAAGCTGCTGGCTCATCGCGGCCTGCTGCTGACGGGCGGTGTCTAATGCGCCGGTTTGCGTGGTCAGCTGTTGTTGCAGAGTCTGTCTGCTGCTGGCCGATTGCTGCTGAAGTTCGGAAAGTTGATTAGCCAGCGTCTGATTTGCCGCAGCCAGCTGTTCTGTCTGATGCTTACCGTTAATATAAAGTCCAACGCCTGAAGCCAGTGCGATGGCAATAGCCAGAACGGCCAGTGCTGTCGCAGTATTGCGCGACTGGCGCTGAGGCTTTGGCGCTGGCGATGAGATCTCTCCCGTTGAGGCAGTCTCATCAACCATGGCAGAGGAATCTTTTTGTTCCGTCATTGTGGCATATCCCATATTTAAGTTTATTGTAACGCCCGCAGCAAAGCGTCGTTATCGGCCCCATCGGCCACCCTGATATCACTCCAGCCCCGTTCCCTGGCGCGGGTGGCCAGACGTTCACTGACGACAATCACCCGGCAATGAAGAAGCCATTCCTCACGATCAATATTGGGGAACAACAAAAAGAGCTGTTCCAGCATTTCCCCGCTGGTTACCACCAGGGTGGTAATGCCCCGGTCCCGCCAGCGGCGTCCTTCCGTTGCGCCATCATAATGCTTTGCACTACGTTGATAGCATTCAACAAACTGTACATCAGCCCCGCGCTGTTGCAAGGTTTCCGCCAGAAGTTCACGTCCACCATTACCACGCAGAATTAGCGCCCGCTTACCGGCAACCTTTTGCAATGCGGGTAATTGTATCAGTACTTCGCTGGTTTCACGTTCCTCAGGCCAGACGACCTCCCGCCCGCTGGCGGTGTGAAAGGCCAGTCCGGTTGCGCGCCCTATAGCATAATAGTTCAGGTTAACGGGCCATATCGTCCCGGTCTTTGCCAGAGCGGGTTGCGCATAGTGGATGGCCTGCTGCGAGACGATGAACACCAGGTCATCCTTTTGCAGCGCGTTGAGCTGAGCGGCTAAATTTTCCAGCCCGCGTCCTGGCGTAAATTCTATCAGTGGCATTGACCAGGCAACCTTTCCCGCCAGGCGTAATCGATCCACCAGTTGTTCAGCAGCCGGAGCGGGGCGGGTTACGAGGATGCTCATTCCGGAGGGTTCCCCTGATAGACTTCGGCCAGAATTTCGCGGCCACCGTTATCAAGTAACTCCTCTGCCAGTGAAATGCCCATCTTCTCGGCATCTTCACGTGGGCCACGGCGTTCACCACAGATCATCGCTTTGCCATCCGGCGAGCCGATAAGCCCGCGCAGCCACAGCTGATTATCCTGAAGCACGGCGAAGCTGCCGATTGGCACCTGGCAGCCGCCTTCAAGGCGGGTGTTCATCGCCCGTTCGGCTTTCACCCGTACTGCGGTATCGTCATCGTTCAGTGCCGCAAGCAGGGCGATAGTCGGACTGTCATTAAGACGGCATTCGATTCCCACCGCGCCCTGGCCTACTGCGGGCAATGATTCTTCAGCGGGCATGGCATGACGAACACGTTCGGACAATCCCAGACGTTTCAACCCGGCGACGGCCAGAATGATCGCGTCGTAGTCACCCGCGTCGAGTTTAGAGAGCCGGGTGCCCACGTTGCCACGCAGAGAGCGAATAATCAGGTCGGGACGTCGTGCGCTGAGTTGGCACTGGCGACGCAGGCTGGAGGTGCCGACGACGGCACCCTGTGGCAGGGCATCGACAGAGTCGTAATGGTTGGAAACGAAGGCATCAAGCGGGTCTTCACGTTCACAGATTGTTACCAGCCCCAGTCCTTCAGGAAAGGCAATCGGCACATCCTTCATCGAATGCACGGCAATATCGGCGCGATCGGACAGCAGCGCCTGTTCAAGTTCCTTAACAAACAAACCCTTGCCGCCCACTTTTGCCAGAGGGGTATCAAGGATGACATCACCTTTGGTGATCATCGGCACCAGTTCCACCCGAAGCCCCGGATGACAGGCCATCAGACGTTGTTGAACATAATGTGCCTGCCATAATGCAAGCGGGCTTTGCCTGGTGGCAATTCTTAAGATTTTGTCTAACATGCTTGTTACCGTTTTTATCGTTCAATCATTATCCTAACATCGACAGGTGAAGGCTGTCAGTTTCCACAGGCAGGACCGGCTTAAAGAGAGGGATTGCCGCTCTGACCCATCAGGTTGATTTCAAAACGTGCTAAACTGTGGTAACGCAACTTTCTTTACGGTCAATCTGCCAGATGTTAGATTGATCACGTTTCCGGCATTAATCTGCACGACTACTTCTAAACCAAGCGGTGGATTCGGGAAACACGGTTTTTGTAAGCACTGGGACAATCAGGCGAGACGTCTTGTACCTCTATATAGAGACACTGAAACAGAGACTGGATGCCATCAACCAACTGCGTGTCGATCGCGCTCTTGCTGCCATGGGACCTGCGTTTCAACAGGTTTACAGTCTGCTGCCAACCTTATTGCATTATCATCATCCGCTGATGCCGGGTTACCTTGAGGGTAACGTTCCACATGGCATCAGCTTTTACACGCCTGATGAAAACCAGACGGCCTGGCTTGATGATTTGGAAAGCAAATCGGCGTCGACTCCCATCCTTCCTCCACAGAGTGAAATGCCAATAACCGGCGTCTACTCTATGGGCAGCACCTCCTCTGTCGGGCAAAACAGCATATCAGACCTGGATATCTGGGTCTGCCATCAGTCATGGCTGGATAACGAAGAACGCCTCTGTCTGCAACAGAAATGTACGCTGTTACAGAAATGGTGTGCAGCGATGGGGGTTGAAGTCAGCTTCTTTCTGATTGATGAAAATCGCTTCCGTCACAATGAAAGCGGCAGCCTCGGCGGCGAAGATTGCGGTTCGACCCAGCATATACTGTTGCTGGATGAGTTCTACCGTACTGCCGTTCGCCTGGCGGGCAAGCGCATCCTGTGGAATATGGTGCCTGACGAGGAAGAAGAGCACTACGACGACTATGTGATGTCGCTGTATCAGAAAGGGGTGCTGACGCCGAACGAGTGGCTGGATCTCGGCGGTCTGGATACGCTCTCTGCCGAAGAGTATTTCGGTGCCAGCCTGTGGCAGCTGTACAAGAGTATTGACTCGCCCTACAAGGCCGTGCTGAAAACGCTGTTGCTGGAAGCCTACTCATGGGAATACCCGTCAACACGGTTGCTGGCAATGGATATCAAACAGCGTCTGCATGATGGCGAAATTGTCTGCTATGGTCTTGATCCCTATTGCATGATGCTGGAAAGGGTGACGCGGTATCTTACCAGCATTGATGATTTTGCCCGCCTCGATCTCGTCCGGCGCTGTTTCTATCTGAAAGTGTGTGAGAAATTGTCAGAGCAGAGTGGCGAATCCGGCTGGCGTCGTGAGATCCTCGGTCAGCTGGTAAGTGAGTGGGGCTGGAGCGCGGAGCGTATCGCCATTCTCGACAGTCGCGCTGACTGGAAAATTGAGCGTGTCCGCGAAGCACACAATGAACTGCTCGATGCGATGATGCAGAGTTATCGCAACCTGATCCGCTTTGCCCGCCGTAACAATCTCAGCGGCAGCGCCAGCCCGCAGGATATCGGGGTGTTGACCCGTAAACTTTATGCTGTTTTCGAAGCGCTGCCGGGTAAGGTTACGCTATTTAACCCGCAGATTTCGCCCGATCTTTCTGAACCGCATCTGACCTTTATTCATGTGCCGCATGGTCGTGCTAATCGTGCAGGTTGGTATTTGTATAATCAGTCGCCGGATATGCAGTCAATTATCAGCCATCAACCGCTGGAATATAATCGCTATCTCAACAAACTGGTGGCCTGGGCGTGGTTTAACGGCTTGTTGACCAGCAAAACCCGTCTGCATATTAAAGGTAATGAGCTGTGCGATCTGGCGCGTTTGCAGGAGCTGGTGGCAGACGTGTCGCACCATTTTCCGCTGCGCATTCCGGCGCCATCGGCAAAAGCACTCTACAGCCCCTGTGAAATCCGTCACCTGGCGATTATCGTCAATCTGGAACACGATCCTACGGCGGCCTTTCGCAATCAGGTGGTGCATTTTGACTTCCGCAAGCTGGATGTTTTCAGCTTCGGGCAGCAGCAGCAGTGCCTGATCGGCAGTATCGATCTGCTCTATCGCAATTCGTGGAATGAAGTGCGTACTCTGCATTTCAGCGCTGAGCAGGCAATGATCGAAGGGCTGAAAACCATTCTCGGCAAAATGCATCAGGATGCAGCGCCGCCAGATGCGGTTGAGGTGTTTTGCTACAGCCAGCATCTGCGTGGTCTGATCCGTACCCGCGTGCAGCAGCTGGTGTCAGAATGCATTGAGCTACGTCTCTCCAGCACCCGCCAGGAGCCAGGCCGGTTTAAAGCGGTACGCGTGGCGGGCCAGACCTGGGGACTGTTCTTTGAGCGGCTCAGTGTCTCAGTGCAAAAGCTGGAAAATGCGGTCGAATTCTATGGCGCAATCTCAAATAACAAGCTGCACGGATTATCAATCAAGGTGGAAACCGACCACGCGAAGTTGCCCGTGGTGGTTAATGGTCACGCCAGCGAAGGGATCATCCAGTTTTTCTTTGAGGATACGCAGGACGACCACGGCTTTAATATCTACATACTTGATGAAAGCAATCGGGTGGAGGTTTACCACCATTGTGAAGGAAGCAAAGAAGAGCTGGTGCGTGATGTCAGCCGTTTTTACTCTTCTTCACACGATCGTTTTACCTACGGCTCCAGCTTTATCAACTTTAATCTGCCCCAGTTCTACCAGATTGTGCAGACGGATGGACGTTTCCAGGTGATTCCTTTCCGCAGTCAGACGCTGGCGCAACTCCGCACCCCCCTGTCAGATAACGATCCCGGCGCGAATTACGATCAGCGCTTCCAGATGCATTGACCGCGACAGCATTAGCGCTCCTCCTTTCTGGCTCTGCTTCACCGGCGTATAAAGACCGCCTTAACGCTGCCAGATGGCGTCGCATTTTTTTGCAAACAGCGTTGACGCCAGTCACATTTCCTCCGCGCCATGATGGCAAACCGTGCTGTGCTGACCAGAATAATGGGGTTGAGTCCAGTCTGACAGGGAGCATGCATGTTCTTTTTTCATAAAGATTCCCCGGTAAAGCGAGTGGGTGAAGGGGTAAGCCGGCGTGTGCTGGCCCACGGCGGCAAGATGATGTGTGTCGAGGTGAGGTTCGAGCAGGGGGCTATCGGCCCGAAGCATTCCCATCCGCATGAACAACTGACTTATGTTCGCAGCGGCACTTTTATTTTCACCGTCGGCGACGAGCAGTATCAGGTTCGGGCCGGGGATACGGTCTATAACAAGCCGGGCATTGTGCACGGTTGTGTTTGTCTGGAAAGTGGTGTGCTGGTGGATATGTTCACCCCGCATCGTCATGACCTTCTTTAAGCCCGTCTGAACACTGCCAGGGTGAAACCGCCTCTACTGAACAATGCAGTCAGGCGAGGCGGTGCGATGCAAACGAGGCTTTCCTGAAACGCTGCGGGCCATCAGCGCAGGGTATTTCTTTCTTCGTAAATCGATCGCCTTTTCCTGTTGCTTTTAACACTTCACCTGCGATGATAGTCAACCATACGGGCATCAATAACGAGCAGAATGAGCATGAACAAAATGATTTGCCGGATGGCGCTGGTGCTGGCTGTGAGCAGCCTGGCAGGATGTGGACTGAAAGGGCCGTTATATTTCCCGCCGCCGGAGCAACCTCAGAAACAGACGCCTGCTGCCAGCAAACCGACAACCAGCAAAGGGCAACAGCAGTCAACGGTCACCGCCACAGGTTCGGATCAACAAGCGGCTCAGTAACGATGATGCAGCCACCGGAGCCAAAAATGCAGTTTTCCAAAATGCACGGTCTGGGTAATGACTTTATGGTCGTTGATGCCGTGACGCAGAATGTCTATTTTTCCCCTGAGCTGATCCGTCGTCTGTCGGATCGTCATCTGGGGATCGGCTTCGATCAGTTGCTGATTGTGGAACCTCCCTACGATCCCGACCTCGATTTTCATTACCGCATTTTTAATGCTGATGGCAGCGAAGTTGCGCAGTGTGGTAATGGCGCGCGCTGTTTCGCCCGCTTTGTGCGTCTGAAAGGGCTGACCAACAAAAGCGATATCCGCGTCAGCACCCAGACGGGGCGCATGGTACTCAGCGTCACGCCGGATGAGCTGGTATGCGTCAATATGGGGGAGCCCAATTTTGAACCGCAACAGGTGCCTTTTCGCGCTAACAAAGCGGAAACCCTCTATCTGATGCGCGCCGCCGAGCAGACGATAATGTGTGGCGTGGTTTCAATGGGCAATCCGCACTGTGTACTTCAGGTAGACAGTGTGAAAACTGCGCAGGTTGAAACGCTTGGCCCGGTACTGGAAAGCCACGAACGTTTTCCTGAGCGGGTCAATGTGGGTTTCATGGAAGTGGTCAGCCGTGAACATATCCGTTTGCGGGTTTTCGAGCGCGGTGCAGGTGAGACGCAAGCCTGTGGCAGCGGTGCCTGTGCGGCCGTGGCCGTGGGGATCCAGCAGACGCTGCTGGCGGAGAAAGTCCGTGTGGATCTGCCCGGCGGCAGCCTGAATATCGCCTGGAAAGGTCCCGGCCAGCCGCTGTACATGACCGGGCCTGCCACTCACGTTTATGACGGATTTATTCATCTATGAAAAATGTCGGAGAACAACAGGCGCTCAGCGAGCTGCTGAACGATCGTGCAGTCAGTGACTACCTGCTGCAAAATCCGGACTTTTTTATTCGTAATGCCCGCCAGGTTGAGCAAATGCTGGTTCCGCACCCGATTCGCGGCACGGTTTCCCTTGTGGAGTGGCAGTTAGCCCGTCAACGCAACCATATCGCGCAGTTGGAAGAAGAAATTACACTGCTGATGGAGCAGGCCAGCGCCAATCAGCAGCTGTTTGACCGTCTGCTGTCGTTACAGTCCCGCCTGGCTTCAGCTTCCAGCCTGCATGACATGCTCAATCGTCTGCATCGCTGGGCACGTGAGCTGGGGCTGGCTGGTGCAAACGTACGGTTGTTCAGCGAAAAATGGCGCATTGGCGCGCCATCCGATTTCACCCAACTGGCGTTGCCGCGTCAGGCCTTTGAGCCGCTGCGTATTCAGCGTCTGGGTGAAAAACGTCACTACCTGGGCAGCCTGAATGGCCCCGAACTGTTGCTGTTACTGCCTCAGGCGAAGGCGATTGGTTCCGTTGCCATGTCGCTGATGGGTGAACAGGGGGATTTGGGCGTGTTGATCTTCAGCAGTCGCGACAATCAGCATTATCAGTCGGGAATGGGAACGGTGTTGCTCCAGCATCTCTCACAGATGCTGCCGGAGCTGCTGTTGCGCTGGGTGGAACGGGCATGACACCGCTGGCGTCAGCCGTAGAGGGCTTTCTGCGTTATCTGAAAGTGGAGCGGCAGCTCAGCCCGTTAACGCAAATCAATTACCAGCGTCAGCTGGCTGCCTGCATTGTCCTGCTGGAAGAGAGTAAACTCAGCAGTTGGGACAAGCTTGATGCGGCTCAGGTTCGCTCTCTGGCGGCGCGCAGTCGTCGTGCCGGGTTGAAACCTGCCAGTCTGGCATTGCGGCTCTCTGCCTTACGCAGTTTTCTCGACTGGCAAATCAGCCAGGGCTGGCTGAAGGCAAATCCCGCCAGAGGCATCGCCAGCCCGCGTGCGCCACGTCACCTGCCGAAAAATATTGATGTGGATGAGGTGAATCGCCTGCTGGATATCGATATCAACGACCCGCTGGCGGTGCGTGACCGGGCGATGCTGGAGATTATGTACGGTGCCGGTTTACGTCTTTCTGAGCTGGTCGGCATTGATACCGGCCATCTTGATCTGGACTCTGGTGAAGTCTGGGTGGTCGGCAAAGGCAGTAAAGAGCGTCGTCTGCCCATTGGCCGTACCGCCGTACTGTGGATGGAGCACTGGCTGGAAATGCGTGATCTGTTTGCCCCGCAGGATCAGGCGGTGTTTCTGTCGAAAACGGGAAAACGCATCTCGTTGCGCAATGTGCAGAAGCGCTTTGCGGAATGGGGCGTCCGGCAGGGCGTCTCCAGCCATATTCATCCCCACAAGCTACGGCACTCTTTTGCCACGCATATGCTGGAGTCCAGTGGCGATCTGCGAGCGGTACAGGAGCTGTTGGGCCATGCCAATCTCAGCACCACGCAAATCTACACGCATCTGGACTTCCAACACCTGGCGTCGGTTTACGATGCCGCTCATCCCCGTGCGAAACGAGGAAAATCCTGATGCACTTTTACCGCCCGTTACGACCTGTTTCAGCCATGACCTTCGATCTGGATGACACCTTATACGACAACGCGCCGGTTATCCGCCGTACCACCGAGCAATCCCATGCTTTCCTGCAAGCCTGGCATCCAGCCCTGAGCACCTTCAGCGTGGAGCAGTATCAGCAACTGCGTGACGATTTGCGCCAGCAGGAGCCGGATATTTACCACGATGTCAGTGAATGGCGTCGTCGCGCGGTCGAACTGGCCATGCTGAATGTTGGCCTCAGTCAGCGTGAAGCGGAAAAAGGCTCACAGGAGGTGATGGCCCATTTCGCCAGCTGGCGCAGTAAAATTGAGGTGCCGGAGGAGACACACCGCACCTTGAGTGCCCTGGCACAACGCATCCCACTGGTGGCGATTACCAATGGTAATGCTGAACCTCACCTGTTCGGTCTGGACAAATACTTCCAGTTCATTCTGCGGGCAGGGCCGGATGGCCGCGCCAAGCCTTTTGATGATATGTACCAACTGGCGGCAGAGCGGTTAAACCTGCCGCTGGAAAATATCCTGCATATCGGTGATGACCTGACTACAGATGTGGCAGGCTCGGTTCGTTGCGGTATGCAGGCCTGTTGGATCAATCTGCGTGAAGGGAATCTGCTGCATATTGCTGACAGTCGCCTGTTGCCCACGCTGGAAATTTCGCAGTTGGCATCGCTGACTGCGCTGATATAATATACTGGTTAAATATCCAGTTGAGTCGCGATCACTCCCTATTTACTGACGGTGCTTATGGACGTTTCTGACCTGCTCGACAGCCTGAATGACAAACAGCGCGATGCCGTTGCCGCACCGCGAAGCAACCTGCTGGTGTTAGCAGGAGCAGGCAGTGGCAAAACCCGCGTACTGGTGCACAGGATTGCCTGGCTGCTGGCCGTTGAGAACTGCTCGCCCTATTCAATCATGGCAGTCACCTTTACCAACAAAGCCGCTGCTGAAATGCGTCACCGTATCGGGGAGCTGATTGGCACCAGCCAGGGCGGCATGTGGATTGGTACTTTCCACGGTCTGGCCCATCGTTTGCTGCGGGCGCATCATCTTGATGCGGGGCTGCCGCAGGATTTTCAGATCCTCGACAGTGAAGATCAGATGCGTTTACTGAAGCGCCTGATTAAAGCGATGAATCTGGATGATAAACAGTGGCCGGCCCGCCAGGCGATGTGGTACATCGGGGGCAAAAAAGACGAAGGTCTGCGCCCGAAACATATTGAGAGTTACGGCAATCCGGTTGAACAGACCTGGCTGCGCATTTATCAGGCCTATCAGGAAGCCTGCGATCGCGCCGGGCTGGTGGATTTTGCGGAGCTGCTGCTGCGCGCTCATGAACTGTGGCTGAACAAACCTCACATCCTCAATCATTACCGCGAACGTTTCGGCAATATTCTGGTGGACGAATTCCAGGATACCAACAGCATTCAGTACGCCTGGATACGTCTGCTGGCGGGAGAGTCGGGAAAAGTGATGATCGTTGGCGATGATGACCAGTCGATTTACGGCTGGCGTGGGGCGCAGGTAGAAAATATCCAGCGCTTTCTTAACGACTTCAGCGGCGCACAGACCATTCGCCTCGAACAAAACTACCGATCGACCAGTAATATTCTTAAAGCAGCTAACGCATTGATTGCCAATAATAATGGACGGCTGGGGAAAGAGCTGTGGACCGATGGCAGTGACGGTGAGCCGATCGCCATTTACTGCGCTTTTAACGAGCTGGACGAAGCCCGCTTTGTGGTCAACCGCATCAAAGTGTGGATGGAAAACGGCGGTGCGCTGAAGGACTGCGCCATCCTTTACCGCAGTAACGCCCAGTCGCGCGTGCTGGAGGAGGCATTGTTGCAGACCAGCCTGCCTTACCGCATCTACGGCGGTATGCGCTTCTTCGAGCGTCAGGAAATTAAAGACGCACTGGCCTATCTGCGGCTGATTGCTAACCGTAATGACGATGCAGCTTTCGAGCGCGTGGTGAATACACCGGCGCGGGGCATTGGTGACCGGACGCTGGATGTGGTGCGCCAGACGGCCCGTGAGCGTCAGTTGACCTTGTGGCAAACGGCCCGCGCGCTGCTTCAGGAAAAAGCGCTGGCCGGGCGCGCCGCCTCGGCGCTGCAACGTTTTACCGAACTGGTGGATTCGTTAGCTCAGGAAACCAGCGAACTGCCGCTGCATGTCCAGACCGACAGGGTAATCAAAGACTCCGGTTTGTGGCTGATGTATGAGCAGGAAAAAGGTGAAAAAGGTCAGGCGCGCATTGAAAACCTTGAGGAACTGGTCAACGCCACGCGGCAGTACAGCTATCAGGACGAGGATGAAGATTTAATGCCGTTGCAGGCTTTTCTGTCGCATGCCGCACTGGAAGCGGGGGAAGGTCAGGCTGATAAGTGGCAGGACGCGGTGCAGCTTATGACTCTGCACTCTGCGAAAGGCCTGGAGTTTATGCAGGTGTTTATCGTCGGCATGGAAGAGGGGATGTTCCCCAGCCAGATGTCGCTGGAGGAAGGCGGCAGGCTGGAAGAGGAGCGTCGCCTGGCCTATGTCGGTGTGACACGCGCCATGCAGAAACTCACTCTGACCTATGCGGAAACCCGCCGTTTATATGGCAAAGAGGTCTATCACCGGCCTTCGCGCTTTGTCGGCGAACTGCCTGAAGAATGCGTTGAGGAGGTCCGTTTGCGGGCCAGCGTCAGCCGACCGGCCAGCCACCAGCGTATGGGCACGCCAGTTGCCCGTAACGACAGTGGTTTTTCTCTGGGGCAGCGGGTGCGTCATGCGAAATTTGGCGAAGGCACCATCGTCAATCTGGAGGGCAGCGGGGAACACAGTCGTTTACAGGTTGCTTTCCAGGGACAGGGAATTAAATGGCTGGTGGCCGCCTATGCGAAGCTGGAAACGGTCTGAATTAACGTCGTTTTGGCGTGTCCGGACATTAAGTCTGACGGTGAATGACAACGCAGGGAGACGTGTTAACTGGTCACTAAATGGCTAACATGAAGACCTGTTAAACGGTCTTTATGAGTATCACATGCCTGACAAAATTTTGAGTGATATCAGCGCCAGTGTCAGCGATCTGAAAAAAAATCTGATGGCGACAGTGGGTGCCGGCCAGGGTTTTCCGGTAGCGATACTGAATCGCAACCAGCCAGCATTTTATTGTGTTCCGGCAGAGCTTTACGAAAAGATGTTGGATACTCTTGATGAACAGGAGCTGACCAGACTGGTCAGCGAGCGCAGCAATCAACCGCTTATTGATGTGGACCTGGACAGTTATCTATGATCTACAGGGAAGATGCGCTGAAAGAGCGGCACAAACTGGAAAAAGCCATTTAGCAGCAGTTCGTCAGAAAGTTAAAAAAATGCTGTGAAAACCCGCATATCCCTTCAGCAAAACTTAGGGGTATAAAGGACTGCAACATAATAAAACTTCGCTCCTCGGGTTTTCGACTGGTATATCAGGTTATAAACGACGCTTTAATTATTGCCGTGGTAGCCGTTGGCAAACGTGAGCGCAGCGGCGTCTATAACCTGGCGAGTGAAAGATTAAGATAATTATTTCTGGAAGCGGTCGCCCGGCTGTGCGCTGGCATACCAGGCCATGACTTCAGCAGTCCCTTCGCCACCTTCCGGCGGTGCCCAGTGCATACAGTCATCTTCGGTCAGCGCCTGATAAGGGCCGTGTTTTACTTCAAAAATCACCCCACCTTCATCCAGAGAAAGCACCGCGTGCCAGGTGAATGCGGGCATTTCCTGTAACAAAATATCTTCGCCCAGTATCGTCCGATCGGTAACCTCGCCCGCATCGTTAAACTGCAATACCACGAAGCGTCCTTTCAGCGGCGTTAACAGCTCCCAGGTCTGCGGATGACGGTGTGGCCGGATATAGGTGCCGGGCTCCATGGCAATCGCCAGGCGCTGAACCGGATCGCTAAGCTCTTCATGCAGGGTGCGGTGGGCGCGCAGACGGGGCACGCTGGCGGCCTGCTCACTCATGCTCTTTATGTCGCAACGGGAAATCTGTTTCATTCTACTCCTTATTATACCGGGGTTATTATTGACGCCATTTTCGGCACAGCGTAACATGCGCGCACCATTACCCTAAGAGGACATTCGCCTTGGACACACCCAGTAGATACTGGCTCACTGACCTGTACAACAGGTACAACTCCTAAGGCTATCCTCTTCTGCCGATAGCCTTCGTGGTTGTTGGCGACCTCCATCGCGTCGCTCAGAGTCAGATCGACCGAAGCTCCTCGTGTTCAGGCGTCAGTCCCATGATATTGCATTTGGGAGTAAAGCCATGCTGAGCGCATTTAAACTTGATCACAGCCGTCTGACTCGCCTTGAGCTGGAAGAACCCGTTGATGAACTGAGCAGTTCAGTCTGGGTCGATCTGATCGAGCCAGTCGATTCCGAGCGAGAGCGCGTCCAGACTGAACTGGGTCAGAGTCTGGCCACCCGTCCTGAACTGGAGGATATTGAGGCCTCTGCCCGCTTTTTCGAAGACGAAGACGGTTTACATATCCACTCATTTTTCTTCTACGAAGATGCGGAAGATCACGCAGGTAACTCTACGGTGGCCTTCACCATCCGCGAGGGACGCCTTTATACCCTGCGAGAGCGGGAATTACCCGCCTTCCGCCTGTACCGTATGCGCGCCCGTAATCAGACGCTGATTGACGGAAATGCCTGGGAGCTGCTGCTGGATCTGTTCGAAACCAAAATTGAACAGCTGGCCGATGAAATCGAAAACATTTACAGCGATCTGGAAAAACTCAGCCGGGTGATTATGGAGGGGCAGCAGGGAGATGAATTTGATGCTGCATTATCGACGCTGGCGGAACTGGAAGATATCGGCTGGAAAGTGCGTCTGTGTCTGATGGATACCCAGCGGGCGTTGAACTTCCTGGTGCGCAAGGCTCGCCTGCCGGCTAATCAGCTGGAACAGGCGCGGGAAATCCTGCGCGATATTGAATCCCTGTTACCGCATAACGAATCGCTGTTTCAGAAAGTAAACTTCCTGATGCAGGCGGCGATGGGATTTATCAACATCGAGCAAAACCGCATTATCAAAATCTTCTCGGTAGTTTCAGTGGTGTTCCTGCCGCCTACCCTGGTGGCGTCCAGCTACGGGATGAACTTTGAATTTATGCCGGAGCTGAAATGGAGTTTTGGCTATCCGGGAGCTATCGGCCTGATGATCCTTGCGGGTCTGGCACCTTATGCTTATTTCAAACGTAAAAACTGGCTGTAATCAGACAGAACGGTTGTAGCAGCAATGCTACAACCGCCTGATTCAGTTTGACTGCCCGCGCTCTGTCCTCAACGCCATTTTCTGCACCAGACAACAACCCTTAGCTTCTTACCAGCCGCGGTTCTCTGCGGCGCATCGTCCAGAGTGCATCAAAGATAAACAGCGCCAGCGCCAGCCAGATGAAACTGAAGGTCATGGCCTTATCTGCCGTCATTTGCTCACCGTAAAACACCACGGCGAGCAGAAACATCAGCGTCGGGCCGAGATACTGGAAGAAGCCCACGGTTGACAGCCGCAGCCGGGCACAGGCGGCGGTAAAAAACATCAGCGGGATGGTGGTCACGATTCCAGCCGCTACCAGTAACAGGTTGAGTGACAGGGGATTATGGCTCAGGTGACTGGTACTGCTGTCGGCAATGCCAAACAGGTAAATTGCCGCTGCGGGTAACAGCCAGCTGGTTTCAATCAGCATCCCGGATTTGGCATCCACGCCAATCTTTTTGCGCAGCAGACCATAAAAAGAGAAGGTGACCGCCAGCGCCAGGGCGATAATCGGTACTGAACCAAACTTCCACAGCTGGACCAGCACACCAAAGGTTGCCAGCAGCACGGCCAGCCACTGTAACCGGCGAAAACGCTCGCCGAGAAAGACCATGCCGACCACCACATTAAACAGCGGATTGATAAAGTAGCCCAGGCTGGCTTCCAGCATATGATGATTATTGACTGCCCAGATGAAAATCAGCCAGTTACAGCCGACTACCGTGGCAGAAACCGCCAGCAGCAGCACTTTTTTCGGCTGTTGTAAGGTCAGCTTTACCTGTTTCCAGTGGCGACTGAAGCTTATCAGCAGCAGCATAAAAAAGAATGACCAGATTACCCGATGAGTAATGATCTCATCGGCATTAACCTGTTGAATGAGTTTGAAATAAGCAGGCGCGATACCCCAGATTGTGTAGGCTCCCAGCGCAAAAAGCACACCCTGCCGGGTTTGCTGTGCATCCATGAAATGTCTTTCCTTTAATCAGTTAATAATCAGCCAACCAGGTAGGTGGCCGTCGCGCTGGCGATATACACACCAGCATCATTGTGCAGCTCAACCCTGGCGACGGCGACTTTATTACCACCGCGCAGCAGGCTGCTGGTGGCAATAAAACGCTCCCCACGTCCGGGACGCAGATAATCAACGCGCAGATCGATGGTGCCCATTCGCGAAAGTCGCTGACGCAGTGCGTCTTCAGTCATCCCCGGCTGGCGAGAAAGGGCATTGTTAACACAGACCAGCCCGGCTGCCACATCAAGCACCGACGCGATAACGCCACCGTGCAGGATCTGCTGTGCCAGATTACCAATCAGCTGCGGCTGGCTGGCAAAGCTCAGTTCGGCATAATCCGGATCGAGTTTGTCCAGTTGCAAACCGAGCGCACGGTTAAATGGCATGTCATTAACAAAAATCTCGCCAACCAGGTGGCGAACAGCGTCCTGGGTCAGCGGCACGTTGGCGATCATGGGTTTCCTTTTGCGGCGAAATACGCGAAACGAAGTGTAATCGAGAGGCTATTTTAAGCGTTGTGAGTAGCGGTTTCCACTTAGTAAAAACATCGCTAATGTCGTTCCATTTTTGTGTGTAAAATGGCGTGCTTTTTACACACAACACCATTAGTTCCCCGGAGAATTCTATGTCTATGCTGAAAGGATTGCTGGTTGCAGCACTCCTGTTGCCCACGTTAGTTCTGGCGCAAGAAGCCACCGTAACTCAGGTTCATGACCAGCCTGCGGTGCGCGGCAGTATTATTGCTAATCTTCTGGAAAAACACGACAACCCTTTCGTGCTTTATCCCTATGAAAGCAACTACATTCTTTACACCGACACCAGCAATATTAATAAAGAAGCCATACAGAGCTATAACTGGGCGGATAAAGCAAAGCATGACGAAGTTAAATTTAAGCTGAGCCTGGCGTTTCCGTTGTGGCGTGGCATCCTCGGCGATAACTCTGTGCTGGCCGCCTCCTATACCCAGGACTCCTGGTGGCAGCTCTCCAACCGTGGTGGCTCTTCTCCCTTCAGGGAAACCGACTATCAGCCACAGATTTTTCTCGGCTGGGCAACAGATTACAGCTTTGCAGGCTGGACGCTGCGTGATGTGGAGATGGGTCTGAATCACCAGTCTAACGGACGCTCTGAACCCACTTCCCGTAGCTGGAACCGCGTCTATGCCCGATTTATGGCGCAAAACGGTAACTGGCTGGTTGAAGCTAAACCCTGGTATCGTCTCCCGGAAAGCGAAAATAATGACGACAACCCTGATATCACTAAGTACATGGGGTATTATCGCCTGACCGTGGGTTATCAGATGGGTGAAAGCATCTTCAGCCTGCAAGGTAACTACAACTGGAACAGCGGTTACGGCGGCGGCCAACTGGGCTGGAGCTATCCAATGAGCGAACACGTTCGCTTCTATACGCAACTCTTTAGTGGTTATGGTGAATCACTGATTGATTACAACCACCGCCAGACCCGTATTGGGGTTGGTGTGATGTTGAACGACCTGTTCTAATGCTTTTCTGGCGGCTGAATTTCTCAGTTCGCCACTCTCAGATTTGGGGAAGATGTGTCTACGGCTGTAGTGATTGATCAGGAAGCGCTGGCAGAGCAGGTTTTACAGGAAACCTTTGGCTACCAGCAATTCCGGCCGGGTCAGCAAACTATTATTCAGGCTTCGCTGAAAGGGCGTGACTGTCTGGTAGTGATGCCTACCGGCGGGGGAAAATCTCTTTGCTATCAAATCCCTGCCTTGGTGCGGGATGGGCTTACGCTGGTGGTGTCGCCGCTGATTTCACTGATGAAAGATCAGGTTGATCAGTTGCTGGCTAACGGCGTTACTGCCGCCTGCCTCAACTCCTCCCAGACGCGGGAAGAGCAGCAGCAGGTGCTGGAGGGGTGCCGCACCGGTCGGATCCGCTTGCTGTACATCGCGCCAGAGCGGCTGATGATGGATAACTTCCTCGATAACCTGCTGCGCTGGAATCCGGCGATGCTGGCCGTGGACGAAGCGCACTGTATTTCGCAGTGGGGGCATGATTTCCGCCCGGAATATGGTGCGCTTGGGCAACTGCGGCAGCGTCTTCCTGCCGTGCCGGTGATGGCGCTGACCGCGACCGCCGATGAAACCACCCGCAACGACATCGTGCGCCTGCTGCAACTGCACGATCCCCTTATTCAGATCAGCAGCTTTGACCGTCCCAACATCCGTTACACGCTGGTTGAGAAATTTAAACCCACCGAGCAGTTACTTCGCTACGTACAGGATCAGCGCGGCAAGTGCGGCATCATCTACTGCAACAGCCGCGCCAAAGTTGAAGATACCGCTGCGCGCCTGCAAAGTCGCGGCCTGAGCGTTGGAGCCTATCATGCCGGAATGGACAATGCGCACCGTGCTCAGGTGCAGGAGGCTTTCCAGCGTGATGATTTACAAATCGTGGTGGCGACGGTGGCTTTCGGCATGGGCATTAATAAGCCGAACGTTCGGTTCGTGGTGCATTTTGATATCCCGCGCAATATTGAGTCCTACTACCAGGAAACCGGCCGTGCCGGACGGGATGGCCTGCCTGCCGAAGCATTGCTGCTGTACGATCCGGCAGATATGGCCTGGCTGCGTCGTTGTCTGGAGGAGAAAGCACCGGGGCAGTTACAGCAGATTGAGAGCCATAAGCTGAATGCGATGGGCGCTTTTGCCGAAGCACAAACCTGCCGTCGTCTGGTATTGCTGAACTATTTTGGTGAGGGAAGGCAGCAACCCTGTGGCAATTGCGATATCTGTCTCGATCCGCCGCGTCGTTATGATGGCCTGGTTGAAGCCCAAAAAGCCCTGTCATGTATTTATCGTGTTGGACAACGTTTCGGCATGGGCTACATCGTTGAGATCCTGCGCGGTGCGAACAATCAGCGCATCCGTGAAATGCAGCACGACAAGCTGCCGGTGTACGGTATTGGCCGTGAACAGAGCCATGAGCACTGGATTAGCGTGCTGCGCCAGCTGATTCACTTAGGCCTGGTGACGCAAAATATTGCCATGCATTCGGCTTTGCAGCTGACGGAAGCGGCACGACCGGTACTTCGCGGTGAAACGCCGCTGATGCTGGCGGTGCCGCGCCTGGTCAGCATCAAGCCGCGCAGCAATTCTCAAAAATCCTTTGGCGGCAACTACGACCGTAAGCTGTTTGCCCGATTGCGCAAATTACGCAAGGCTATCGCTGACGAAGAGAATATCCCGCCTTATGTGGTGTTTAACGATGCCACCCTGATTGAAATGGCTGAGCAGATGCCGCTCACCGCGTCGGAAATGTTAAGCATCAACGGTGTTGGTCAGCGTAAGCTGGAGCGTTTTGGTAAGCCATTTATGTTGGTTATCCGCGAGCATGTGGATGGAGAAGAGTAATTATCTGTTAAGGAAATCAGAATGTTAATGTTATTTCTTACCGTTGCGTTGGTGCATTGCGTCGCGCTGATGAGCCCGGGTCCGGATTTTTTCTTTGTGTCGCAAACCGCAGCCAGCCGCTCCCGTAAGGAGGCGATGCTCGGGGTGTTGGGCATCACGATGGGCGTGTTGATCTGGGCTGGCGTGGCGCTGATGGGCCTGAATCTGCTACTGCAAAAGATGGCCTGGCTGCACCAGGCAATTATGATTGCCGGTGGATTGTACCTGCTGTGGATGGGCTGGCAGATGCTGCGTTCGGCGCGCCAGCAGCACAAAAATCCGCCCGTTCAGCAGGAGCAGGTTGTGGCACTTGCTCAGGGAGGACGCAGCTTTCTGCGCGGCCTTCTGACCAACCTGGCAAACCCTAAAGCGGTGGTTTACTTCGGCAGCGTGTTCTCGCTGTTTGTCGGTGATGACGTTGGCGCAGGCCAGCGCTGGGGGCTGTTTCTGCTGATTGTGGTGGAAACCCTGGCGTGGTTCACCCTGGTTGCCAGCCTGTTCGCTCTGCCCGCCATGCGCCGTGGTTATCAGCGCATGGCGAAATGGATTGATGGTTTTGCAGGAGTGCTGTTTGCCGGATTCGGTATTCACCTGATCCTGTCACGCTGAGTCAAACTGCCTGAGCGCGCCGTGCATGGCGTACTCAGGCGATGCGCCTGGCTGAGGCCAGCAACGCACCCACCGCCATAAACATGCCGCCAAAAAGTCGGTTCAGCAATTTCATTTGCCGCGGCCCTTTGATCCAGCCCGCGATGCGGGTGGCCAGCGTGGCGTAACCAATCATCACCAGAATATCGACCGCTATCGTGGTAATGCCCAACACCAGATACTGCATTGCCTGTGGCTGGTGCGGGATAACAAACTGTGGAAAAAGCGCGGCCAGAAAAACGATACTTTTGGGATTGGTCAGATTAACCAGCACCGCACGTTTAAACAGCCTGCGGCGTGGCATGACTTTTGCCACCGCCTGGAGATCAATTGCGCCACTGGTTCGCCACTGCTGAATGCCCAGCCAGACCAGGTATGCGGCCCCGGCCCATTTGAGCACTTCAAAGGCCAGCACCGACTGTGAAAACAGCGCACCCAGGCCAATTCCCACCAGCACAATGTGCGCCGCCAGGCCCACCTGTAAACCAGAGATAGAGGCAACCGTACCGCGATAGCCGTGGCTGATGCCCGTGCTCATGGTGTTAATAGCGCCGGAACCGGGTGAAAGACTTAAGATACTGGTAGTTAAAAGATAGGTCAGCCACCATTCGATGGTCATGGGTAACGCTCCCTGAACGCGCAGAAGTATGACACAATACGCCATTGTTGACGGTTGCGCTACGGGCTGAAAGCGGGCGGGGCGCATGGCTCGAAAGCTGGGAGACGTAAAGCCTGTGGAAAAGCAGAATAACGGCTGGGCCAGACGTGAAAAAGCCTTTGCGGCGTTTGCCAGCGGCCCGCTGCTGGACTTCTGGCGGCAACGGCAGGAGGGAGAATTTACCGGCGTGGGTAACGTAATGATTCGCTACGCTCGCTTCATCTCTCCGCAACATGACAAAGTTATTCTGCTCAGTCCCGGACGGATTGAAAGTTACGTTAAATACCCCGAACTGGCCTGGGATCTGTTTCATTCTGGCTATGATGTGGTGATTATTGATCACCGTGGTCAGGGCCGATCCGGTCGCTTACTACAGGATTCGCATCGTGGTCATGTGGAGTTATTTGATTACTACGTTGACGATCTGCAAACGCTGTATCAACGGGAGATTGCCAGCCGACCCTATCGTCAGCGTTACGCACTGGCCCACTCAATGGGAGGCGCTGTACTGACGCTGATGCTTGCCAGGCAGCCGTCAGCATTTGATGCTGCGGTGCTGGCGTCTCCGATGTTTGGTATTTCTCTGCCTTTGCCACAGTGGATGGCGCATCGAATCCTCGACTGGGCTGAAAAACGGCCCGTTTTCCGGGAAGGCTATGCTGTCGGCACCGGAAAATGGCAGCCGCGTCCTTTTAGCATCAACCAGCTCACTCACAGCCGTGAGCGTTATCGCCGCAATCTGCGATTTTATGCAGACGATCCCGGACTTCGCGTCGGGGGACCAACCTGGCACTGGGTGCGGGAGAGTGTTCAGGCAGGGAGACGTATTCTCACTACCGCAAAAGATATTTCCACGCCGCTGCTGCTGTTGCAGGCCGGTGAAGACAAAGTCGTTGATAACCTGGCCCAGGATCAGTTCTGCCAGGCGATGACCGCAGCAGGGCAGCCCTGTGAAGGAGGAAAACCGCAGGTTATCGCCGGTGCGCGTCATGAGATCTTATTTGAAAAAGACAGTATGCGTACCGAAGCGCTGGAGGCCATTCTGGCTTTTTTTGCGCGACACGCTTTGCACCACTCAGATACGGCTTAATAACGAGGGAGTGAACGCCCTTGCTGACAAAATTAACCAGAGGTTTTATGTACCCTATTGTTGCTTCCGATCTTGATGGCACGCTGTTATCCCCCAATCACCGTCTCTCCTCTTATGCCCGTGAAACGCTGCAACAGCTCACCCGTAAAGGGGTAAATTTTATCTTTGCCACCGGACGTCACCATATTGATGTCGCACAGATGCGTGACAGCCTGGGGATTGATGCTTTTATGATCACCTCTAACGGCGCGCGCGTGCACAACACGGCCGGAGAGCTGTTTTTCAGCCATAACCTCGATGAGGATATCGCCCGCGACCTCTATGCCATGCACTACAGCAATCCGGACATTTTCACCAATATTTATCGGGATGATGAGTGGTATCTGAACCGCCATCGCCCTGAAGAGATGGACTTTTTCTGTGAATCCAACTTTAACTACCAGATCTATGAGCCGGGCTCGCTGCCGACTGATGGCATCAGTAAGGTTTTTTTCACCTGTAACGATGCAGAGAAATTGATCCCGCTGGAAGAGGCGTTAGTTGCCCGATGGGGCGATCGGGTAAACGTCAGCTTTTCGCTGCCAACCTGCCTGGAAGTGATGGGGGGTGGCGTTTCTAAAGGACATGCGCTGGATGCGGTGGCGCACTCTTTTGGCTACTCCCTGGCGGACTGCATCGCTTTTGGCGATGGCATGAACGATAAAGAGATGCTGAACATGGCGGGCAAAGGTTGCATTATGAGCAACGCGCATCAGCGGTTGAAGGATTTACTGCCGGAACTGGAAGTCATTGGCAGCAATGCTGATAACGCTGTGCCGGACTACCTGCGCAAGCTGTATAACGTCTGAACATCACCCTTTTGCCCCGCTCATGCCGGGGCTAAAGGTTTCAGCGATGCAGGAAATGCACGGCTTTATCCGGGAAGTCGGTAAACAGGCCGTCCACGTCGGCCCTGTGGTAAAGCACCTCGTAGAGTTGATCGACATTGTTAACCCAGTCAGGTAATTGATCGGCGCGGACGGTGTAAGGATGCACCACCAGGCCGCTTTCATGCGCCTCTTTAACCATTTCTGTCAGGTGAACACGCCCTGTAGCCGAATCTTTGTTGACCAGCATGTGATAATCCGGTCCTGCGCCATCGACATATTTTGCCAGGATTTTCATCGCGCCGGGTTTAAACATCCAGTCGTAGCTGTAATTAACCCACTTGCCGTTCTGTTGTTGCCGGGTCTCCTGCCACTCTGTTTTTGCAATCAGCTGCACCAGCTTCAGATTCATTCCGCGCTGTGGCTCCAGCTCCGTTTTGATCCGTTTCAGCTCATCAAAATCAAAACATTGCAGGTAAATAAGATCGCTTTTACTGGTGTAGCCGTACTGTTTCAGCACATCCAGCACCCTGGCGGAGATGTCCTTACCTTGCTGGCGGTGAAACCACGGGGCTTTGATCTCAGGATAAATGCCCACATTTTTGCCGGTGGCGTGATTTAAACCCTGAATAAATTCGATCTCTTCCGCAAAGGTATGCACATGAAAATCTGATTTACCCATTGGAAAGCGGCCCGGAAAGGTCTGGATTTTGTGACCATTTTCAAGCGTAAAACCTTCGGTAAACTTCAGACCTTTAATTTCTTTCAGCGTAAAGTCGATGGCGTAAAAACGACCATCCTGCCGGGCGCGACCAGGGTAGCGCTCGGCCACGTCGGTGACCCGATCAAGATAGTGGTCGTGCAGGACCACCAACTGATCGTCTCTGGTCATCACCAGATCCTGTTCGAGGAAATCGGCCCCCTGAGCATAGGCCATCGCTTTAGCCTCCAGCGTGTGCTCCGGCAGATAGCCACTGGCCCCGCGATGTGCAATGACCAGCTTTGCCGTATCTGCCGCCATTACACACAGCGACGACGCTGTCAGAAAGCTTAATATCAGCATTCTAAGCATGATTTTTCTCCGCTGAACGTTTGTTCTCACTGAACATGGTGAGGATGAGCAGTAGCACCGACAGAATACTGCCCGCGATCATGATGATAAATCCGCCGTTCCAGCCAAAGTAATCCACGGTGTAGCCGACGAGCGTACTGGCAGCGACCGACCCGCCCAGATAGCCAAATAAACCGGTAAAGCCCGCCGCCGTTCCTGCGGCTTTTTTCGGTGCCAGCTCCAGCGCATGTAAGCCGATTAACATCACCGGGCCGTAGATTAAAAAGCCGATCGCAATCATACAGGCCATATCCACGCCGGGGTGACCGGGCGGATTCAGCCAGTAAACCACCGTGGCGACGGTCACCAGCAGCATAAAGAAGACGCCGGTTGCCCCGCGATTACCCCGAAATACACGGTCGGACATCCAGCCGCATAGGAGTGTGCCGGGAATACCGGCGTACTCATAAAGAAACCAGGCCCATGAGGATTTATCCAGGGTGAAATGCTTCACTTCCTTCAGATAAGTGGGGGACCAGTCGAGAATGCCGTAACGCAACAGATAGACGAAAACGTTAGCCAGTGCGATATACCACAGCAGCTTATTAGGCAGGATGTACTGCATAAAGATCTGTTTTGCGCTCAGTTCCTGTTCATGTTTTGCGTCGTAGTCGGGCGGAAAATCCTGTTTATACTCTTCAATCGGCGGCAGGCCGCAGGATTGTGGCGTATCACGCATCAATACACCGACGATTATTGCCACCACGATGGCGGCAAATGCGGGCATATAGAGCGCGGCTTTCCAGTCGTTAAACCAGGCCATACCCAGCAAAAACAGCAGGGGAGGAAGGCCGCCTCCGACGTTGTGCGCACAATTCCACACCGAGACGATGCTGCCGCGCTCTTTTTTTGACCACCAGTGGACCATGGTTCTGCCACAGGGAGGCCAGCCCATACCCTGAAACCAGCCACACAAAAACAGTAATACAAACATAATCATGATGCCGGACGTGGCCCAGGGGACAAATCCCATCAACAACATCACGGCAGCGGCAAGGATTAAACCGGCAGGCAGAAAAATGCGGGGATTAGAACGGTCTGAAACGGAACCCA
This sequence comes from Erwinia mallotivora, assembly GCF_000590885.1. Lineage (GTDB taxonomy): Bacteria > Pseudomonadota > Gammaproteobacteria > Enterobacterales > Enterobacteriaceae > Erwinia > Erwinia mallotivora. Next base: position 28,474 of record NZ_JFHN01000054.1, on the reverse strand, counting down.
TAATAAATTTAGAAAAGCCGTAAGCGAGGGAGATGCCGGAAAGCGCAAATCCAAGATCGCCGCGCGAAAATCCCTGCTCCACCAGGTAAGGCATGGCAAGGGCAAAATTTTTGCGTACCAGATAGTAGGCGGCATAGCCGAAGAAGATGCCGATAAAAATTTGCCAGCGAAGTTTGCGATACAGCGGATCGACGTGTCGGGCGTCAACTGGCGGTCGATGTGGCGCAGGTTTAAAAATAGTGATCATGGCGGCCTCCAATGGCGCAGTTTATTTCTCTGTTCACGCCAGCTGGCGTGGGACGGAAACTGAATATCCAGGCGGGTAACACGATGTGTTGGTTTCGGCGCAGAGGATAAGGGCAAATTCCAGGAGGGAGTGTGAACAGCTACGCAAATGTTACATTTTTATGACAAAACATTTTTACAGGCCCGATCGGTGCGACAGCTGCTGTTCTGCGGAGGCTGATTCCGGTTCAGCAACGTTTACTGTTTTCTCAAAAACAGAAATGAAAACAATCTGATTGCTTATTAATCAATTGTAAACCAGAAATTTCCCTGTCGTTCGCCGAACTTCGTTACACTGGAGCCTCATTTCTTAGCAGAGTTTCTGATTGTGACGTTACTGATTGTCACCACAATATTGTGGGCATTTTCATTCAGCCTGATAGGCGAATATCTGGCGGGACAGGTGGACACGGTATTCTCGGTGTTAATCCGTCTGCTACTGGCGGCTGCGGTGTTTTTACCCTTTCTGCGCTGGCGCGGTTATCGTGCCTCTACTCTGTTGCTCTATATGGCGGTGGGCGCTTTGCAACTGGGGATCATGTATCTGATCAGTTTCCAGGCCTATCTTTACCTGAGCGTATCTGAGCTGTTGTTGTTCACCGTGATGACGCCGCTCTATATTACGCTGATTTATGATCTGCTCAGTGGTCGTGGTATCCGCTTTGGCTACCTGGTCAGCGCCCTGCTTGCGGTGGCGGGGGCGGCAATCATTCGCTATGACAAAGTCAGCGATCACTTCTGGTTTGGTTTGATGCTGGTGCAGCTGGCAAATATCTGCTTTGCCGTGGGAATGGTGGGTTATAAGCGTCTCCAGGAAACCCGGCCCGTGCCACAGCATACCGCTTTTGCGTGGTTTTATATTGGTGCGGCGGTGGTCGCGGTTATTGCCTGGCTGTTGTGGGGTAATCCCAATAAATTACCCACCACCACATTCCAGTGGGGCATACTAATCTGGCTTGGCGTGGCGGCATCGGGTTTAGGTTATTTTATGTGGAACTACGGCTCAACGCAGGTTGATGCAGGAACCCTGGGAATTATGAATAACATGCATGTGCCGGCAGGTTTGTTGGTTAATCTGGCTATCTGGCAACAAAAACCACACTGGCCGAGTTTTATTATTGGTTCTGCGGTCATCTTTGCCTCGCTGTGGGTGCACCGGCAGTGGATAATAAAAAGAAGCTGATTCTGCAATGTTATAAATGCCGGAAATGTTTTTTCCGGCATTACGTATTAAATCAGGGGCGTTTTATTTTATCAGCGCACTGAGTTGATCAACCCATGTGCTGATTGCGTCTTCAATTTTCGCACCAATTTTGCTACCCAGCTCTTCGCCATTTGTTTTTGCAGCTTCTTCAGTCGCGCCTAACGCACTGGAAAAAGAAGAGGTGAGTTTAAAAATTCCGGAGAAAAGCGAGCCGTACCAGCTGGAAACTCCATCCTGGATTTTCCCTGCGCCACTGACTTCCATAATTTGTGCAGCGTTTAATTCTTTCATAATGTATATCCTTTATACAAAAAAATAACGGAGAATATCTCCGGCAATAATTCTGCTTCTGCACAATTATATTGTCAATAATTAAAGTTTTTTATTTTCAGGGCGGGAGTTAATATATTATTATTTTTATATTTCACTTTTTCTGGATGTATTAAATTTAATGGCGACACTAATGTCGCCCGATAGTTAATTATTTTTTGATACGGGTGGGCGTAGTTTTAAAGTCATCCCTTTCAGAAAATTACGCAATATCTGGTCGCCGCAATCACGATAATTTTTATGGCCGGGCTTACGGAAAATTGCGCCAATTTCGGACTGACCAACAGCGAAATCTGCCAGTTTGAGCGTTTCAATAATATCGGTGGTTTTCAGATCGAAGGCCACGCGAAGTTTTTTCATAATAATATTATTGGTCATCTTACGTTCAATTGATGGCACCGGAGCATCTTCACTTTTGCCACGGCGCTGAAATATCAGACCGTTTAAAAAGTAGCCCATAATCACATCCGGACAGGGGCGAAAACCTGCTTCATCTTCCTTTTTCAGGAAGCTCCCCATCTCTGCTTCGTTAACCTGGCTTTCTGCCAGGGCAAGAATGGCGACCATCTGGGCATCATTCAGCTTCAGCATGTAGCGCACGCTGCGCAGGACGTCGTTGTTAGTCATAAAATTCTCATCAGAAAACAAGTGGCATCCGGCGCATTATAGAGACAAATGGCTGCATAACCAGTGGAAACCGCCAGCACAGCGCTGGCAGCGGTTTCAAAGTGGTGAAGAAGTAGGTAGCGGCGTGCCGGGCTGGGAGGCATCTCTGACGCCTGGCAGATGTTCACAGGCATGTTGACGGGCTGAACGAATAAAAGCGTCGAGCACGGCCTGGCGCTGTTCGCCGTCGCGAACCGCCGCGTATAAACGGCTCCACAAGCCGCCACCCAGCGTTTTTGTCACCACCAGTCCCTGATGTTCAAAACTTTCCACCACCCAATGTGGCAGGGCCGCAATGCCCATTCCGGCAGAGACCATCTGAATCAGCAGGAGTGTGTTATCGACACTTTTCAGCGCCGGACTGACGCCTGCGGGTTGCAGAAAATGACGCCAGATATCCAGACGCTGACGTTGTACCGGATAAATCATCAGCACTTCATCAGCAAGATCTTCAGGTGAAATATGACCGATCTGCGCCAGAGGATGGTCGGTCGCCAGCACCAGGCGGACTTCGTAGTCAAACATCGGCGAATAGAACAGGCCGCTACGCGGCAAAATATCGGAGGTCAGCACCACGTCCAGGTCGCCCTGCTGTAGCGCAGGCTGGGGATCAAAAGTAACCCCGGATTTAAAGTCCATCACCACCTGCGGCCAGCTCTGGCGGAAGTTATTCAGTGCCGGGGTTAACCACTGAATGCAACTGTGGCATTCGATAGCAATACGCAGCGTGGCCTGGTGCGGCTCATGGCAGGCCTGAAGCGCATGCTGGATCTGTGGCAGCACCTGTTCAGCAAGCTGAAGCAGAATATCGCCCTGCGGGGTGAAACGCAGGGGCTGGCTTTTACGGACGAATAAACGAAAGCCCAGACGCTGTTCCAGGTCGCTGAACTGATGAGATAAGGCGGATTGCGTCTGATGCAGCTGGGCCGCCGCCGCCGCCAGCGAACCCGTATTTCGCAGAGCCTGCAACGTCCGCAGGTGTTTAAGTTCGATCATGAGAGTCCTTCACATCGACAATGAACAAATTGCGCTTGTGGTGAATACAGTACCTGCGGATTATAGATGTGTAAACATCTGGACGTCTAAAAGCCCGGTAAACATGAAGACGGGCTGTAACTGAGGAAAGAACTGATGACCATTCTGAATCATACGCTCGGCTTCCCCCGTGTTGGCCTGCACCGCGAACTGAAAAAAGCCCAGGAGAGTTACTGGGCGGGTAACAGCACTCAGCAAGAGCTGCTGGCTGTTGGCCGCGAACTACGCGCCCGTCACTGGCAGCAACAGCGGGATGCTGGTGTTGATCTGGTACCGGTTGGCGATTTCGCCTGGTACGATCATGTACTGACAACCAGCCTGCTGCTGGGCAATGTGCCTGCCCGTCACCAGAATAAAGATGGTTCTGTCGATCTGGATACCTTATTTCGTATTGGTCGTGGCCGCGCACCAACCGGTGAGCCAGCGGCGGCGGCTGAAATGACCAAATGGTTTAATACAAACTATCACTACATGGTGCCAGAGTTTACTAAAGGCCAACAATTTAAACTGACCTGGACGCAGATTCTGGAAGAGGTGGATGAAGCACTGGCACTGGGTCATAAAGTAAAACCGGTTCTGCTGGGGCCGGTTACCTGGCTGTGGCTTGGCAAAGTGAAAGGTGAGCAATTTGATCGCCTCAGCCTGTTGAAAGACATTCTGCCGGTTTATCAGCAGCTGCTGTCTGAACTGGCGCAGCGTGACATTGAGTGGGTTCAGATTGATGAACCCGCTCTGGTTCTGGAACTGCCACAAGACTGGCTGGCGGCGTTCAAACCCGCCTACGATACGTTGCAGGGTAAAGTTAAATTACTGCTGACCACCTATTTTGACAGTGCCGCCACCAACATCGACACTATCCGCACGCTGCCGGTGCAGGGACTGCATGTTGATCTGGTTCATGGTAAGGATGATATCACGGTTCTCAATACCCGCATCCCGTCCGACTGGTTGCTCTCTGTTGGCGTGATTAATGGCCGCAACGTCTGGCGTGCCGATCTGAGCAGCTGGTTTGAACGCCTGCAACCGTTAACCGCTCAGCGGCGGCAGCTGTGGATCGGTTCCTCCTGTTCATTGTTACACAGCCCAATCGATCTGAGCGCCGAAACCCGCCTGGATGATGAAGTAAAAAGCTGGTTCGCTTTTGCGTTGCAAAAATGTGCGGAGTTGTCCCTGCTTAGCAATGCACTGAATAACAACGATCCACACTCTCTGGAGGCCTGGAGCGCACCCATTCGCGCCCGCCGTCATTCGGGCAGGGTACACAATGCCGATGTGGCCAAACGGCTGGCCGGCATCACTGCCAGAGACAGCCAGCGTGACAGTAGCTATGCCGTGCGTGCCCAGGCTCAGCGTGAGCGATTCCGCTTGCCAGCATGGCCGACCACCACCATTGGTTCTTTCCCACAGACTACCGAGATCCGTGGCCTGCGGCTGGACTTTAAACAGGGGCGTCTGGATGGCAACCACTACCGCACCGGCATTGCCGAACATATCAGGCAGGCGATTACTGAGCAGGAGCGACTGGGGCTTGATGTGCTGGTACATGGTGAAGCTGAACGTAATGACATGGTGGAATATTTTGGTGAGAACCTGGATGGTTTTGCTTTTACCCAAAATGGCTGGGTGCAGAGTTACGGCTCCCGCTGTGTGAAACCGCCGGTGATTATTGGTGACATCAGCCGCCCGCAGGCGATTACCGTTGAGTGGGCGAAATATGCGCAGTCACTGACCGACAAACCGGTAAAAGGCATGCTGACCGGTCCGGTGACCATTCTGTGCTGGTCATTCCCCCGCGAAGATGTTTCCCGTGAAACCATCGCTAAGCAGATTGCGCTGGCGCTGCGTGATGAAGTGGAAGACCTTGAAAAAGCAGGTATTGGCATTATCCAGATTGATGAACCGGCCCTGCGTGAAGGTTTGCCGCTGCGTCAGTCAGACTGGGCCGCGTACCTGGAATGGGCCGTCGATGCCTTCCGCCTGAATGCCGCTGTGGCACGGGACGACACGCAGATCCATACCCATATGTGTTACTGCGAATTTAATGACATCATGGATTCCATTGCGGCGCTGGATGCCGATGTCATCACCATTGAGACCTCCAGGTCTGACATGGAGCTGCTGGAGTCATTTGAACAGTTTGAGTATCCAAATGAAATTGGCCCGGGGGTGTACGATATTCACTCACCAAATGTGCCGGATGTGGCGTGGATTGAAGCATTGCTGCGCAAAGCTGCGAAGCGTATCCCAGTGGAGCGTCTGTGGGTTAACCCCGACTGCGGTCTTAAAACCCGTGGCTGGACGGAAACCCGCCAGGCTCTGGCTAACATGGTGAAGGCGGCGCAGAATCTGCGTGAAACCGAAGCCTGATGCGAATGAAGGGGCGCCTGGCGCCCCTTCTCTAAAATTGTTTTGCAATAAATTGGACCTGAGTAATGGCTCTTTTCAGGCTTTCTGATCTTTCAGAAGCTTTTACAGGATTCCATTTTTTTCTAACGAAATCACAAAGTAATAAATTGTATTCAACACCTTGAATAGCTAGTGTGCCTTTTTTAGCAATAAGTCCATTTTTAATTTTTCTTGGGGCCTTTTGAGCTAAGGAGAGTAAAGTGGCTTTAGGATTGGGCAATTCATCAGGTTTTACTGGAATGCGCCCAATCTTGTCTCCTAAAAAAGAATACATACCATCATGATCAGCAATTATCCAGGCTTCAATTTCTCTAACTGCAACTCTGAATATGAGTTTTTCTGGTTGGTTGATGTTTTTAAACCACGTTTTTTTTAAAGTTGGTGCACATGGCAATGTGTCTAAGTCAGTAATCATAAATACATGGAAATGTTCAGACAGATTACAAAAGTTATTTATTTTTGACTTGAGATAGCCGAAGCTATTTTTTCTCAATCTCTGATTGACAGAAAATTTCCCATCAGTTAGCTCAATGATTTTTACAGCCACTGCTTCACTGAGCTCATCTTCAGTTGCTATAGTTATGTATTCCATTACCATAATCCTAATTGTTCCACATCATCTGGTCTTGTCTTTTGTAATACAACTTCAGCGACAGAAAAACCACTTGTAATAGCTGCCGTTTCAGTGGGGTTAAGCTCTCGTATATTGCTTCCCTCCGATTTAGGTTCAAGTATTAATACGCCTTTTGCATCAATACCTAAATTACTTAAAAGAGCCTCGCTATGAGTGCTAATAATTAACTGACGTTTTCTTTTTTTATCTCTTTGCATACGCATTAGCACAGCGGGTATTTGTCGTACAATCGAATCATTAAGAGATAGTTCGGGTTCTTCAAGTAATAATAGCGAAGTTCCGTCTAATATTGACCAGAAAAGACCCAGCAATCGTAATGTTCCATCAGAGAAATGTTCTTCTCTTAGCCATCCTGCATTTGGTCTGTGATGAGAATATAAGGCTTCCAGATGAGGTCGGCCAGTAATTGGGTCTTGGACAAATCTTATATGTTTGAATTGGGGAATTGCTATGCTTAACGCATTCTCTATTTTTTTTAGACGACTATCTCTAATTCTTTTTGTTGTTTTTGCGAGCCGCTCAAGAAAACCCTGACCAAAGGGGTCATCTTCTAATAGCTTACCCCCCATCACATCACCAAATTTTAATAATTGAGGGACGAGATGGAGGTATGTGGTATCGCTGAAAAAGTCAGGCACTTCCCTGAACTCAGAATTCGCCTGGATTTGTTCCATCGAGGTTTGTGTTAAGCGCATCGGATCGTTCATATCAAGATTGTCTGGACGATTAATTATTCTTATCTCATTATGCCAAACTTGTTCTTCTTTTATTAGCGTTCTTTGAGCTCCTTTACCTTCTGGGCCAAAAGATAATATGTAACGCCATATTGACTTTGGTGACTCTAAATTATCTGAAAGAGTTATTTCAATTCTGACTTCTGGAGGGCGGCGTGCATGAAGACATCTTAACTTAGGAATGCCTCCTCGATCTGAAATAGCCTTCTGAAGGCCACCACCTTGTGGCTTGCATATATCTCTTAAAAATCTAAACACATCCATTAAATTTGATTTTCCAGATGCATTGGGACCTAAAAGCCAGGTGCATTCATGAATTGGAATATCAATTTCGATAAAATTACGCCAGTTCCTGATTTTTAAATGTGTGATATACATTTACCGACTCCCTTTTATTACTAATAAATCTGATCAAGAATATAATTACTTCGATTAATTAATGCAAGTTAATAAATAAGTTCAAGTGTTCTTAAATTTAACCGAGATAAAAAATTATGCCAATAAGTAAAATTGATTAGTAACTTATTGGCATATTTAATGATTACTGCACCCCATGCTGTCTGAACCATGTCAGCATCCGTTGCCAGCCGTCCTGCGCGGATTCCTGATGATAGCTGGGACGATAATCAGCGTTAAAAGCGTGACCCGCTTCGGGATAGACCACAATTTCGGATGTGGAATTCGCTGCCCGCAGCGCCTGACGCATGGTATCGACTGAATCCTGTGGAATACCGTCATCCATTCCCCCATACAAACCCAGTACCGGCGCGGTCAGATCAAGGGCAATATCAACCGGCTGTTTCTGTTGCAGCATGGTTTTTTCACCAACCAGTTTGCCATACCAGGCAACACCCGCTTTCAACTGGGGATTATGTGCCGCATACAGCCAGGTAATGCGTCCCCCCCAGCAGAAGCCGGTTACCGCCATATTGCGCATATCGCCGCCGTGGCGTGACGCCCAGTTGGCAACGTGATCAAGATCGGCCAGTACCTGATTATCCGGAACCTTACTCACCAGCTCTTTGAGCAGCGTTGGAATATCGGAGTAAGCCGACGCATCGCCCTGGCGGAAATAGAGCTCCGGTGCTACTGCCATATACCCCTCCAGCGCCAGGCGTCGGCAAATGTCGCGAATGTGCTCATGCACACCAAAAATCTCCTGCACCACCAGAATGACCGGCAGGGGACCGCTGGCATTGCGCGGTTTGGCATAAAAAGCGGGCATGTTTTCGCCCTGCGTTGGAACAGACGTTTCTCCGGATTGAATTGCCTCACTGCCGGTAGTAATAGTGGTTGATGCGGCAGGAGATACGGCGGGAGCGAATCCATCTTTGCTCTTCATTTGAGTCATATTATCTTCGGTTTTCATTGTCCTCTCCGGGTATGCATTGGCGCAATCAGCTAACTATAGCCAGGATCCGTTTGGGGCTGTTCTGTTCATCTTTATCACTGACAAAAAGGTTTCCGAAAGGCTAAACAACGGAGGTGTCGCAGTGAACAGCACGTTTACGTGACTGCCATCACTTTTTTGTGCAGGGTTAATGTAATTTTCATGATGCATAGTGAGATTTCTCACACAATATCCGGTGAATTTCCGTTACTCTGCCGATTCTAATCCGCCACACTTTGCCGCAAAGGAGCCAGAAATGGCAAAATCAGACGTTTTTCACCTGGGTTTAACACAGGCAGATTTGCAGGGCGCCAGCCTGGCTATCGTGCCAGGCGATCCTGAACGGGTCAAAAAGATCGCTGTGCTGATGGATAATGCTGTACATCTGGCCTCACACCGCGAATTCACAACCTGGCGCGCGGAGATCGGGGGCAAAGCGGTTATCATCTGTTCAACCGGCATCGGCGGTCCTTCTACCTCCATCGCCGTTGAAGAACTTGCTCAACTGGGCGTGAGAACATTCCTGCGGGTTGGCACCACTGGCGCAATTCAACCTGGCATTAATGTCGGGGATGTGTTGGTTACCACCGGCTCAGTACGACTTGATGGAGCCAGTCAGCACTTTGCTCCGCTTGAGTTTCCTGCCGTTGCCGACTTCACCTGTACCACTGCGCTGGTTGAAGCGGCCAAAGCCGCAGGTGCGACAACCCATATTGGCATTACTGCCTCCTCTGATACCTTTTATCCGGGCCAGGAGCGTTATGACACCTTTTCCGGGCGCGTGGTCAGCCGCTTTCAGAACTCAATGAAAGAGTGGCAGCAGATGGGGGTGCTGAACTATGAAATGGAATCGGCCACCCTGCTGACGATGTGTGCCAGCCAGGGATTACGCGCCGGTATGGTCGCCGGGGTGATCGTTAATCGTACCCAGCAGGAAATTCCTGATGCGGAAATGATGAAAAAAACAGAAAGCGATGCGGTGCGTATTGTGGTTGATGCTGCCCGGCGCCTGATTTAGTTCACCTGCCAAGCGCAGCCTGCTATAGCCTGCGCTCATATCCCGAATACAATTCATGCACTCTGTCTGACATCTGAGAAATTATGTGATTGTTGGTCAGATATTGCTGGTGGTTATTGTCATTTTATGGCGAACTTCAGTCACTTTTATTTTTCTTCGTGCTGGCTCGCAAATTTCAATGTAATCGCTTTCTGAATGATTTCATTGCGTTTTTTATCTGGACATTTATACAGTATCACTCTACCTTTCCCGAGGATAATCAGATGCGGGAGGAAATAGCGTGGATGCAACAATCGTTTACGGTGTCTGTATCGCTGTGGCAGGCCTGCTGGTGGGATGGTTAATTGCCTGGTTCAGAAGCCAGCAACTGTCGGCCAGGCAGGAAACAGAACGGCAACTGTTGCAACAGTCTTCTGAACAGCTGCATCAGGATCGTCAGCGTCTGGTACAGCAGCTGGAGAGCCAGCAGCAGCAGCAAAAACAGAACGAGCTGGAGTTACGGCAGCTTTATGGTTCGCTTTCTGCCGCGCAGGAAAAACTGCAACATCTGGACCACTGGCGTAGTGAGGCCGAACAGCTGACCCGTGAATTGCGCAACCAGCTGGAGATCAACAGTGCCCAGGAGGCCGAACTTCGCGAAGTCACCATCCGTCTGGAAGAAACTCGTATGGCGGCAGAGGAGAAGCAGCGTCTGCTGACTAACAGTGAACAGCGCCTGAATGCGCAGTTCGAGAACCTTGCTAACCGTATCTTTGAAAACAGTGGGCGTCGGGTAGATGAACAAAATCGTCAGAGCCTGAACGGACTGATTGCTCCTTTGCGTGAACAACTGGAAGGCTTTCGCCGCCAGGTACAGGAAGGCTTTGGGCAGGAAGCGCGTGAACGCCATACGCTTTCCCATGAAATTCGCAACCTGCAACAACTGAACGCGCAGATGGCACAGGAGGCGATTAACCTCACTAAGGCGCTGAAAGGCGACAACAAAACGCAGGGTAACTGGGGGGAAGTGGTTCTCAGTCGGGTGCTGGAGGCCTCCGGACTGCGTGAAGGTCATGAATATGAGACACAGGTTACCGTGCAACTTGAACAGCATGGCCGTATGCAACCCGATGTCATCGTTCGTCTGCCGCAAGGTAAGGATGTGGTCATTGATGCAAAAATGACGCTGGTTGCTTATGAACGTTATTTTAATGCTGACGACGATGCCACAAGAGAAGTGGCAATCGGTGAACATATTGCTGCGATTCGCAACCATTTGCGTCTGCTGAGCCGAAAAGATTATCAACAGCTACCCGGATTGCGCTCGCTGGATTATGTACTGATGTTTATTCCGGTTGAACCGGCCTTTTTGCTGGCAATAGACAGGCAGCCAGAACTAATCAGTGAGGCGCTTAATCAGAATATCATGCTGGTCAGCCCGACCACGCTTCTGGTGGCGCTTCGCACTATTAACAACCTGTGGCGTTATGAGCATCAAAGCCGCCATGCTCAGCGTATTGCAGACCGGGCGGCCAGGCTCTATGACAAAATGCGACTCTTTGTTGATGATATGTCAGCGATGGGACAAAACCTCGACCGGGCACAGGACAGCTACCGACAGGCGATGAAAAAGTTGAGTGAAGGGCGAGGTAATCTGATAGCCCAGACCGAAAGTTTCCGTCAGTTGGGCGTGGAAGTTAAACGTCCAATTAATCCCCGCATGGTTGAGCAGGCGATGCCGGAAGAGGGCGAAGAAGCTGAAGATGATGAAAATCTTCATTTGTCGGTATCAGGCACAACCCGTGCTTCGCCACGGGTGGATCAATAAGCGGCAAGGCCGTGCCTGGCCTGCCGGACTCTGATACACTTGGCAGAATATTGATTGCAGAGCAGGCAAAACAAATGGCAGATGAATCAAAGGATACCACCCATTTTGGCTATCGCACCGTAGCGAAAAGCGACAAGGCTGAAATGGTCGCTGACGTTTTCCATTCCGTTGCGGCTAAATATGACCTGATGAACGATTTGATGTCATTCGGGATTCATCGGATCTGGAAACGTTTTACTATCGACTGTAGCGGTGTACGCCGTGGCCAGCGTGTGCTCGACCTTGCCGGGGGTACTGGCGATCTGACAGCAAAATTCTCGCGTCTGGTCGGTGAGACTGGCGAAGTTGTGCTGGCTGACATCAACAGCTCAATGCTTAAAGTTGGCCGTGAAAAGCTGCGCAATAAGGGCATTATTGGCAACGTCAGTTATGTTCAGGCAAACGCTGAGGCACTGCCGTTTCCGGATAACTATTTTGACTGCATTACCATCGCTTTTGGTTTGAGAAATGTCACCGAGAAAGAAAAGGCGCTGGCCTCAATGTTCCGTGTGCTCAAACCGGGTGGGCGTCTTCTGGTGCTGGAATTCTCCAAACCGTTGCTGGCTCCACTCAACAAAGCTTATGACGCCTACTCTTTTCATGTACTGCCGCGTATTGGCGAGTGGGTGGCAAAAGATTCTGAAAGCTATCGTTATCTGGCAGAGTCGATCCGTATGCATCCGGATCAGGAGACGCTCAAGCAGATGATGGACGATGTTGGGTTCGAAAATACCACCTATTCCAATCTCACTGGTGGCATCGTAGCGCTGCACCGTGGGTTCAAGTTCTAAACAGGAAAGCGCATGACTTTGACGCCGCTATTAACTGCGGGGCTGGAAACGGCACTGAACCGGGTTTTATACCGTGATCGCGGCCTGAAAGCGGCGCGTCAACGGCTTACAGGTAAAAGTCTGGCGATCGAGCTGGCTGAACTGGCTCAGCCAGTTATCTTAATCTTTGGTGAAAAACAGCTCGATGTAATGGGCGAATGGCACGACGCGCCTGATTGTCTGGTGAAAACCCGTTTAAGCACATTGCACAAATTGCGGGATCGTCAACTGTTAACCAGTATGCTGCGCAGTGGCGAGCTGGAAGTCGAAGGGGATTTGCAGGTTGTACAGCAGTTTTCTGCCCTGATTGACCTTGCTGAACTTGAGCCGGCTGAATATCTGGCTCCGTGGATTGGCGATATTGCGGCCCAGGGAATCGGCCAGTTTGCCCGCAAGGGGATGCAGCTCTTTCGCCTTAATCTTACGCGTAAGCAGGGGTATATCAGCCAGGCACTGACCGAAGAGTGGCGAATGGCGCCTGGCGGACTTGAGCTGGCCTGGTTTGCCGAAGAAGTTGATGCGACTGCCGCTCATCTGACTGCCCTGCAAAGTCGACTTGAAGCACTGGAGGGAAAATGACCTTCGGAGAATTGCGGCGCCTCTATTTTATTATTCGTGTTTTTCTTAGCTACGGTCTTGATGAGCTGATCCCTAAAACCCGGCTCACTATACCTGTCAGGCTGTGGCGCAAGTGTCTGTTCTGGATGCCAAACAGACACAAAAAACAGCCGCTCGGTGAGCGTTTGCGGCTGGCGCTGGAACAGCTGGGTCCGGTATGGATTAAGTTTGGACAGATGATGTCGACCCGGCGTGACCTTTTTCCGCCGCACATTGCCGATCAGCTGGCTATGCTACAGGATCGTGTTGCGCCATTCGATGGTGTAAAGGCCAGGCAACAGATCGAACTGTCGCTTGGATGTCCGCTGGAAAAGTTTTTTGATGACTTTGTCATCACCCCGTTGGCTTCCGCTTCTATTGCCCAGGTTCACACTGCCACTCTGAAAGAAAATGGGAGACAGGTGGTCATTAAGGTGATTCGTCCGGATATATTGCCGGTGATTAAAGCGGACATGAAGCTGATCAAACGGATGGCGCGCTGGGTTCCCAGACTTTTACCCGATGGCCGTCGTCTGCGCCCGCAGGAAGTTGTTGCCGATTATGAAAAAACACTGATTGATGAGCTGAACCTGTTACGTGAAGCGGCAAATGCTATCCAGCTGCGTCGCAATTTTGATAACAACAAGATGCTCTACATTCCGGAAATTTTTTCTGATTATTGCAGCGAAACCATGCTGGTGATGGAGCGCATCTACGGTATTCCCGTTAATGATGTGGTGCAGCTTGAACAGCATGGGGTCAACATGAAACTGCTGGCAGAACGTGGCGTTCAGGTGTTCTTCACTCAGGTGTTTCGCGACAGTTTTTTTCATGCAGATATGCATCCCGGCAATATTTTTGTCAGCTATGAACATCCGGAAGATCCTCAGTATATCGGCATTGACTGTGGCATTGTTGGTTCTCTGAATAAGGGCGACAAACGCTATCTTGCTGAGAACTTCATCGCTTTCTTTAACCGCGACTATCGCAAAGTGGCGGAACTGCATGTGGATTCCGGTTGGGTACCACCCGATACCAATGTCGAAGATTTTGAATTTGCTATCCGCACGGTGTGTGAGCCTATCTTCGAAAAACCGCTTGCGGAAATCTCCTTCGGCCACGTATTGCTGAACCTGTTCAACACTGCGCGTCGCTTTAATATGGAAGTTCAGCCACAGTTGGTTCTCCTTCAGAAAACATTGCTGTATGTTGAAGGCGTTGGGCGGCAGTTGTATCCGCAGCTTGATTTGTGGAAAACCGCAAAGCCATTCCTTGAGGACTGGATCAAAGATCAGATCGGTATTCCGGCCATTGTGCGGGCATTAAAGGAAAAGGCACCATTCTGGGCAGAAAAATTGCCTGAACTACCCGAGCTGTTTTATGACAGCCTCCGTCAGCACAAACATTTGCAGCACAGCGTTGATAAACTGGCCAGCGATCTGAAAGGGGAGCGCGTCAGACAGCATCAGTCACGCTATCTGTTTGGTGTTGGTGCGACACTGTTACTGAGCGGCACGGCTATTCTTTTAACCCGACCACAATGGGACCTCATCTCTGCGGGGATGATCGCAGCAGGGCTGGTAACATGGCTGGTGGGATGGCAAAAGACTGTCTGAAAGTGGTCTACGGGGAATGGTCAGTAGAAACGGTCGTTTGATTTTTTTATCGGCAGCGATAGCGCGACAGCATACAGGTATCGCTGACATTACAACGAATTATCAGAGGTGAAACATGGGCGGTATCAGCATCTGGCAATTGTTAATTATTGCGGTAATTGTTGTTCTTCTTTTCGGTACAAATAAGTTACGGACACTGGGTTCCGATCTCGGTTCTTCGATCAAAGGCTTCAAAAAGGCGATGAGCGATGACGATGAGAAAGAAAAAAATCATGCTAATGATGCGGACTTCAATGCCAGGCTGGCTGACCAGAAGCCCGCAGATGCGTCGAAAGAAGAATCCAGAAACGACAAGGTATAAACCGTGTTCGATATAGGCTTTAGTGAACTGATATTGGTGTTCGTTATCGGGCTTGTCGTTCTCGGACCCCAGCGCCTGCCTGTGGCGGTCAGAACCGTAGTGGGTTGGATTCGCGCGATGCGCTCACTGGCGGCTAACGTTCAGAATGAGCTGGCTCAGGAACTTAAATTGCAGGAGTTACAGGACAGCCTGAAGAAAGTTGAAGAGGCCAGTAAAAACAGTCTGACGCCAGAACTGAAGGCTTCGATGGAAGAACTCAAGCAGTCGGCTGCATCGATGAAGCGCTCTTATCTGGGTGAAAACGAAAAAGCCGATGATGAAGCACATACTATCCATAATCCACTGGTGAAAAATCCTGCGGATGCTCATGATGGCGCGACACCAGCCACTGCCGATCATCAGGCCAGTTCGCCCGTTCAGGCCCCCTTAGCCTCTGAGCATCCACAAGCTGGTTTATCCTCTGCTGCTGTTCAGCCGTCCGATCAGCTATCGGCCTCTCAACCTCTGACAGAGGAGCCTGCGCCTGTAGTCCATGTCTCTCAGGCTGCCAGCCCTCCGGTGGTTAAAACGACATCGGCGGTCAGTGACACTGAACCGGTGACGACAGTGAGTGCTACAACGTCGATTCTTTCCAGCCGTGCTCCTGTTTCCACCACTCAACCAGGAGAGCAACGTTAAACATGGCTGTTGAAGATACCCAACCGCTGATCAGTCATCTGATTGAACTCCGTAAGCGGCTGTTGAACTGTATTATCGCCGTTGTGGCGATATTTCTTTGTCTTGCCTATTTTTCTAACGATATTTATCACCTGATCGCTGCACCGCTAATCAGTCAGATGCCCGCCGGGGCAAGTATGATTGCAACGGATGTTGCCTCGCCGTTCTTTACGCCAGTTAAATTGACGATGATCGTTTCGGTATTCCTTGCGGTGCCGGTGATCCTTCATCAGATTTGGGCATTTGTCGCACCTGCCCTGTACCGTCATGAGCGTCGGCTGGTGATGCCATTACTGTTTTCCAGTTCTTTCCTATTCTATCTGGGGATGGCCTTCGCCTACTTTGTTGTTTTCCCCCTGGCCTTTGGCTTTTTTGCCAAAACGGCTCCACAGGGTGTCCAGATCGCCACTGACATTAACAAATATCTCGATTTTGTTATGACCTTGTTTATGGCGTTTGGTGTTTCTTTTGAAGTTCCGGTGGCGATTGTGCTGCTGTGCTGGACAGGGGTAACCGGTCCTGAAGAGCTGAAAAAGAAGCGTCCTTACGTTCTGGTTGGGGCTTTCGTTGTAGGTATGTTGCTGACGCCTCCGGATGTTTTCTCCCAAACGCTGCTGGCCATTCCGATGTACTGCCTGTTTGAAGTGGGGGTGTTTTTCTCCCGTTTTTATGTGGGCAAGGGGCGCGAAAATGATGAAAAGGAAGAATCCGGAACAGAATAGCTACGCGTGAAATGCGCTTTGCGTTCAGTTGAAGTGAATTAACCGCCCGAAAGGGCGGTTACCGTCTGGAACACGTTATGTTTGATATAGGGGTTAACCTGACCAGCACGCAGTTTGCGAAAGATCGCGACAGGGTCGTTAAACGTGCAAAAGAGGCTGGCGTGACCGGCTTATTGATCACCGGTACTAATGCACTGGAGAGTCAGCAGGCACAAAGCCTGGCTGCCCGTAGTCCGGGGTATTGCTGGTCGACTGCGGGAGTACATCCTCACCATGCCAGTGAATGGTCGGCCGAAACAGCGGCGACGCTAAAACGCCTGGCTGAAAGCCCGCAGGTTGTGGCAATCGGTGAATGTGGCCTGGATTTCAACCGTAATGTTTCCGATCCCGATCAGCAGGCTTACGCCTTTAACGCGCAGCTGGAGCTGGCTGCCGAACTGAGTTTGCCCGTATTTCTCCATTGCCGTGAAGCTCATGAACGCTTTATGGCTATTCTCACCCCCTGGCTACCTGAACTCAGCGGCGCGGTTGTCCACTGTTTTACTGGCACAAAAACCGAGCTCGAAGCTTGTCTGGCAGCAGGTTTATCCATTGGGATCACCGGCTGGGTATGCGATGAACGTCGCGGGCAGGAACTGCGTGAGCTGGTGCATTTGATCCCGGCGAACCGGTTGCTGTTGGAAACCGATGCGCCCTATCTTATACCGCGTGATCTGCGTCCCCGTCCTCCTTCCCGACGTAATGAACCCTGTTTTCTGCCGCATATTGTCGGGCAGGTTGCAGCATTACGGGGAGAAGAGGCATCAGACCTTGGACGGCAGAGCGAGAGTAATGCCAGGATGCTGTTCAGGCTGGGTGAGCAGCCTGCTTAAGCATCAATGGCGGTGGGGAATCTTTCAGATTTTCTGGAACTGTTTGTTGTCCAGACTACGTACTATCTGTTTGTTAAGCAGCTTCAGCAACAGCATTGAGCGTGCTTCACCGTCAGGTTCAGTGAAAATGGCTTTCAGCCCTTCAAAAGCTCCCGCCGTAATGACGACCTGATCGCCGGGCTGTGGAAGGTCCGGATCGTCCAGCGTTTCGGTTCTTTCCGTCTGTAAAGCGGCAATGACATCCTCTGGTACAGTGGCTGGCAGGTTGCCAAAGCGTACAAAATGACTCACGCCTCTGGTTGCACTGATCGTGGTGGTGTGAATGGCTTCGGGATCGAACTCAATAAACAGATAGTTGGGGAACAGGGGTTCACTCACCTGGGTGCGTTTTCCCCGGACCAGTTTCTCTATCGCAATCATTGGGCTGAGACAATGCACTGCCTGGCGTTCAAGGTGTTCTTTGGCGCGAAGCAACTGACCACGTTTGCAATAAAGTAAGTACCAGGATTCCATAACGTCACTTTACAATTTCAGGGGCAGTAAGAATAACAAAATTGATACAAGAGTTATAGCGGCATCCCTGTCAGACGCGGTACTCAGGCTTACTTCAACAGCAGAACCAGAATGCTCTACAGGCAGTTTGCTCTGTTTGCCGGGAGAGTTATTGGTATCAATTGTAACTTTTTCTGGCAAAATGACTGCATTCCGGCCCATGATGCAGCGAAAAATTAAGCATCCTGTGACAATCCTCCTTATAATGGCCGATTCACTGACCGTATTGATGAGAAGTCATGAAATACCACGACTTACGCGACTTTATTTCTCTGTTGGAACAGCGCGGAGAATTAAAACGTATCACCATGGAGATCGATACCGATCTTGAGATGACGGAGATTGCCGACCGCACTCTGCGAGCTGGTGGTCCTGCGCTGTTATTCGAAAACCCCAAAGGCCACTCTATGCCTGTGCTTTGTAACCTGTTTGGTACGCCGCAGCGGGTTGCTCTGGGTATGGGACAGGAAGAGGTTAGCGCGCTTCGCGATGTGGGCAGGCTGCTGGCCTTTTTGAAAGAGCCTGAACCGCCGCGTGGATTCCGTGATTTTTTCGATAAAATGCCGCAGTGGAAACAGGTATTAAATATGCCTACCAAACGTCTGCGGGATGCGCCGTGTCAACAGCAAATCTGGCAGGGGGATGAGGTTGATTTGTCCCGAATTCCGGTGATGAAGTGCTGGCCTGAAGATGCGGCACCCCTGATTACCTGGGGACTGACGGTGACCAGGGGGCCGCATAAAGAACGGCAAAACCTTGGGATTTATCGCCAGCAGGTGACAGGCAAGAACAAGCTGATTATGCGCTGGTTATCGCATCGGGGTGGTGCGCTGGATTTTCAGGAGTGGTCCCAGCAACGTCCCGGTGAACGTTTTCCGGTTGCGGTGGCGCTGGGGGCAGACCCGGCAACCATTCTTGGCGCGGTTACGCCAGTGCCAGACACACTGTCAGAATACGCTTTCGCCGGATTACTGCGCGGTACTAAAACCGAGGTGGTAAAGTGCATCTCTAACGATCTGGAAGTTCCGGCCAGCGCCGAAATTGTGCTGGAAGGCTATATTGAGGCGGGGGAAATGGCAGCGGAAGGTCCCTATGGTGACCATACAGGTTACTATAATGAGGTGGATAACTTCCCGGTATTTACCGTGACCCATATTACTCAGCGTCGTGATGCCATCTATCATTCAACCTATACTGGCCGTCCACCGGATGAGCCTGCGGTGCTGGGGGTGGCGTTAAATGAGGTGTTTGTACCGATACTGCAAAAGCAGTTTCCTGAAATTGTTGATTTCTATCTGCCGCCGGAAGGTTGCTCATATCGACTGGCGGTGGTGACGATGAAAAAGCAGTATGCTGGTCACGCTAAACGCGTGATGATGGGCGTCTGGTCTTTTCTTCGTCAGTTTATGTATACCAAGTTTGTTATCGTCTGCGATGATGATGTAAATGCTCGTGACTGGAATGACGTGATTTGGGCAATAACTACCCGCATGGATCCGGCCAGAGATACCGTTCTGGTTGAAAATACGCCGATTGATTATCTAGATTTTGCTTCGCCGGTTTCAGGTCTGGGTTCAAAGATGGGCCTGGACGCCACGAACAAATGGCCGGGTGAAACTCAGCGCGAATGGGGACGGCCAATCCGCAAAGATCCGGCCGTGACTAAGCGCATCGATGAAATCTGGGATCAATTAGGTATATTCAGTGACTCGTCCGGACGCAACACGGCGTCTGGCAAATAAATGTTCGACCCGACAGAGAGAACGCATGACAACGTTAAGCTGTAAAGTGATCTCGGTAGAGACGATTACCGAAACTGTTTACCGGGTGCGCATGGTGCCGGAAGCTGACTTCAGTTTCCGGGCCGGTCAGTACCTGATGGTAGTGATGGATGAGCGGGATAAACGACCGTTTTCTCTGGCCTCCACGCCAATGGAAAAGGATATCATTGAGCTGCATATTGGTGCTTCAGAGCTTAATCTTTACGCGATGGCGGTAATGGAACGTATCCAGCAGCAGCGCAGCATTACCGTGGATATTCCCCATGGTGATGCCTGGCTGAGGGAAGAAAGCAGCCGTCCGTTGATCCTGGTCGCAGGTGGGACGGGCTTTTCGTATGCGCGTTCAATCCTGTTAACGGCGCTGTCACAGCAGCCGGATCGTAATATTGCGCTGTACTGGGGCGGTCGCGAACTGAAGCACCTTTATGATCTTGAGGAGCTGAATGCGCTGGCGGTGAAACATCCCAACCTGAAAATTATTCCGGTTGTCGAACAACCTGAGCCAGACTGGCAAGGCCGCAGCGGTACAGTGTTAACGGCAGTGATGAATGATTATGGTAGCCTCAGCGAGCACGATATTTATCTCGCCGGACGTTTCGAGATGGCAAAAATTGCCCGTGAACGTTTTTGCGCAGAACGTGGCGCGAAAGTCGATCAGATGTACAGCGATGCTTTCGCTTTTATCTGAAAGACCAGGGGGCAGAAAGCACTCTGCCCCCGATCACAAAACCGCCCCTGACAGGCGGGAAAAATAGCAGTCAGACTTCCAGCACAACCTTTCAGACTCTCTCAAAAACAGTGGCAATCCCCTGACCCAGACCAATACACATGGTTGCCAGGCCAAAGTGAGCGTCGCGCTGTTCTAAAAGATTCAGTAACGTGGTACTGATCCGTGCACCCGAGCATCCCAGTGGGTGGCCCAGCGCAATCGCGCCACCATTAAGATTCACCTTCTCATCCAGTTTTTCCATCAGCCCCAGGTCCTTAATGCAGGGCAGTGTTTGTGCCGCGAAGGCTTCGTTCAGTTCAAATATATCGATATCACTGACGCTCAATCCGGCTTTTTGCAATGCCAGTTTTGAGGCTGGCACCGGACCATATCCCATGATGGAAGGATCGCAGCCGACAACCGCCATAGCGCGAATATAAGCTCGCGGCCTGAGGCCGAGCCTACTGGCGTGCGATTCACTCATCACCAGCATGGCGGCAGCACCATCTGATAGTGCTGATGAACTGGCAGCGGTCACTGTGCCATTCAGCGGATCAAAGGCAGGGCGTAACGCCGCCAGTCCCTGGACGGTGGTGTCCGGGCGAATCACTTCATCGAAATCATAACGCCTGAGTACACCCTCTACATCGTGTCCGCTGGTGGCAATAATTTCACTGGCGAAATGGCCGGACTGAGTGGCTGCCCAGGCTCGCTGGTGTGAGCGGGCGGCGAACTGATCCTGCATTTCACGGCTGATATTGTGCATTTTCGCCAGCATTTCAGCTGTCAGGCCCATCATCCCGGCAGCTTTGGCAACGGTCCGGCTGAGGCCAGGATGAAAATCGACGCCGTGATTCATCGGAACATGGCCCATATGCTCCACGCCACCGACCAGGCAGGCACTGGCATCGCCCACCATGATGGCTCTTGCTGCATCATGCAACGCCTGCATCGATGAGCCACAAAGCCGGTTAACAGTAGTGGCTGGCACATGATGCGGAATCTCTGCCAGCAGAGCGGCATTGCGGGCAATATTAAATCCCTGTTCCAGCGTCTGCTGCACGCATCCCCACCAGATGTCGTCCAGCTTTTCTGCTGTCAGAGCAGGATTACGGCTCAGCAGGCTGCGCATCAGATGAGCAGAGAGGTCTTCGGCACGGACATGGCGGAACGCTCCGCCTTTTGAACGGCCCATCGGCGTGCGTACTGCATCAATAATGACCACTTTTTCCATTCTTTTACCCTCACGCCGTTTTAGTCGTGACATCGCCATGCGGCGTTGCCTGGGGATACCAGCTTTCATTGCATTGCGCTTTATCCCGCAGGCTGACGGGCGGAAGATAAAGTGTGCCCGTCTGGCTGTAAGATTCTGCCAGGCGCAGGAAGCTGGCGTTGCCCAGCGTATCGAGGTAGCGGAATACGCCCCCCCGGAAAGGTGGAAAACCCAGTCCGTAAACCAGTGCCATATCGGCTTCGGCAGGCGAGGCAATAATCTTTTCTTCAAGGCAACG
Organism: Erwinia mallotivora; assembly: GCF_000590885.1. Taxonomy (GTDB): domain Bacteria; phylum Pseudomonadota; class Gammaproteobacteria; order Enterobacterales; family Enterobacteriaceae; genus Erwinia; species Erwinia mallotivora. Next base: position 6,658 of record NZ_JFHN01000054.1, on the reverse strand, counting down.
AATGACTTCGTTGACCATCGGGATCATCATGCGGGCGATGATTTCATCATCACTGAACACTCTGGATGGCTGACAGACAGTGCGTAGCAGATCGTCTGTAGCTGAATCGGCCACTTTTTTTGGCTTACCTTTGTCCGTTTCCCACCGATAAAAGCCAAGCTGATTTTTTTGTCCGTAGCGTCCGGCGGCAAAGAGTACGTCAATCGCATCACGACAGGTTTTTTTCATTCTTTCCGGAAAACCTTCCTCCATAACCCTTTGTGCATGGTGAGCGGTATCAATGCCCACCACGTCCAACAGCCAGGCGGGCCCCATCGGCCAGCCAAACTGTTTTTCCATCACTTTATCCACCTGACGATAGTCTGCACCGTCGCGCAGTAGCAGACTGAAGCCGGCAAAGTAGGGAAACAGCACCCGGTTGACGAAAAAACCGGGGCAGTCATTGACTACAATGGGGGTTTTTCCCATCTGACTGGCCCAGGCCACCACCTTTGCCAGAGTACTCTCTGAGGTTTTTTCGCCCCGAATGATTTCAACCAGCGGCATACGGTGTACCGGGTTAAAGAAGTGCATGCCGCAGAAATTTTCCGGGCGTTGAAGCGCCCCGGCAAGTCTGTTGATGGGGATAGTTGAGGTGTTGGAGGCGAGAATCGCATCCTGACGCAAACAGGCCTCGGTTTCGGCCAGAACCCCGGCTTTCACCGTGGGGTTTTCCACCACGGCTTCCACCACCATATCCACCTGCTCGAAGCCTGCATAGTGGAGCGTCGGCTGGATGGCGCTCATTACGCCTGCCAGCTTCATGCCGTCAATTTTGCCACGCTCCAGTTGCCTGTTAAGCAGCTTAGCCGCCTCATTCATTCCCAGGGTGAGTGACTCCGGCCTGATATCTTTCATTATCACCGGCACCCCTTTCCATGCTGACTGATATGCAATGCCGCCACCCATAATCCCGGCTCCCAATACCGCGACCTGCCGTGGTGTTGCCACCTCACGGATCATTTTTTTTGCTTTGGCTTTTATCAACTGATCGTTGAGAAAAATGCCGACCAGCGCTCTGGCCTCATCAGAGCGTGCCAGTGGTACAAAAGCCTGCGTTTCCAGCCGCAGGGCTTCGTTACGATTAAGGTGTGCGGCGGCTTCAATCGTTTTTACCGCAATCAGAGGGGCCGGATAATGTTTACCCACCGTTTGTAAAACCATGCCTTTGGCAACGTTGAAACTCATTGCGGCTTCGATTTTGCTCAGTTTAAGCGGTTGTTGCTTAAGATGGCGTCGGGCGCGCCAGTCCTGTTTGCCTTCAACTGCCTCAAGCAGGATTTTCATACCGGCATCGCGCAGTTTGTCAGCGGCGACTACGGCATCAACCAGACCGATTGCCAGCGCTTTTGCTGCATCCACATCTTTCCCACCCGCAATAATTTCCAGCGCACTGTCTGCACCAAGCAAGCGAGGTAAACGTACCGAACCGCCAAAGCCAGGCATAATCCCCAATTTGGTTTCAGGCAGGCCTATCCGTGCATCCGCTGTTGCGATGCGAAAATCTGTTGCCAGCACACATTCACACCCGCCGCCAAGGGCATAGCCGTTGATGGCAGAAAGGGTCGGGACAGGTAAATCCTCAAGGCGATTGAATATGTCGTTAGCAAAATTGAGCCATTGGGTGAGTTTTTCTGCCGGGGCAGCAAACAGCGAGAGAAATTCCGTGATATCAGCCCCGACGATAAAAGCCGGTTTACCTGAGCTGAGCAGTAGCCCTTTCAGTTCTGATTGCTGTTCGAGCACGGAAATCGCTTCACCCAGGCTGGCAACAGTTTGGGTGTCCAGTTTATTGACCGGGCCGCTGGTATCGAAGACCAGCTCAGCGATGCCCTGGTCCAGCCAGTTCAGAGTAAGCGTTTCGCTCTGGTAAAGCATGATAATCTCCTGAGGCCACGGTTAGGGGATCTGGTCGTACCAGATGAGCGAAAGTGTGGGATTATTGTTAATTATTTGCAAACAAGACTTTGCTTATTTGCAAACAAGATCACAGGTACGGCAAAACGTCATCGCCGTGATAAGATGCGCTCAGTTTGGTGTTAATGGAGGCATGTGATGGGATCGTTGGTCACGCTGTATCAGCAGCATATCGAAACGCTACAGGCGCGGGCGCGACAGGCCCTGGCCCGCTTTCAACTGGATGCTGTATTGATCCACTACGGCGAGCTGCTGACGGCTTTTCTTGATGATCATGCCTACCCGTTCAAAGTGAATCCGCAGTTTAAGGCGTGGGTTCCGGTCACTTCCGTACCAAACTGCTGGTTGTGGACAGATGGTGTCAGTAAGCCTCAACTCTATTTCTGGTCGCCTGTGGACTACTGGCATAATGTCGAGCCGTTGCCGCAAAGCTTCTGGACGGATGAAATCGACATCATCCCGTTAAGAAATGCTGATGAGGCGGCCAGGCTTCTGCCCTCACGGCGGGAGAATGTGGCCTACATTGGTCCGGTAGCTGAACGCGCGACTCAGCTGGGTATTAAAGCCGGGCAGATCAACCCCAAAGGCTTGCTCGACTTCCTGCACTACCATCGTTCATACAAAACCGATTACGAGCTGTATTGTATGCGTGAAGCGCAAAAGAGTGCCGTTATCGGTCATCGTGCGGCAAAAGAAGCGTTTCTGTCTGGCCTGAGCGAGTTTGATATCAACAATGCTTACCTCAGTGCCACCGGACATCGTGACATTGATGTGCCCTATGGCAATATCATTGCGCTTAACGAACATGCGGCAGTGCTGCACTACACCAAACTTTCCCCTCTGCCACCCGAGGAAACCCACAGCTTCCTGATTGATGCCGGCGCTGAATATCATGGCTACGCAGCAGATTTAACACGCACTTATGCTGCTAAAAATGATAGTGAGTATGCCGAGCTAATCAGGGACATGAACGCAGAAGAGCTGGCGTTGATCGCTACACTTAAAGCCGGTGTGCGTTACACCGATTACCATCAGCAAATGCATCAGCGGATTGCCAGGCTACTGCTTAAGCATCAGTTGGTAAAAGGGCTGAGCGAAGAAGCGCTGGTGGCAGAAGATATTACCGGGCCCTTTATGCCGCATGGCGTTGGCCATCCGCTGGGATTGCAGGTGCATGATGTGGCTGGTTTCATGCAGGACGATCAGGGCACACATCTCGCTGCGCCGCAAAAATATCCTTATCTGCGATGTACTCGGGTGTTGGAGCCTCGCATGGTGCTGACCATCGAACCAGGAATCTATTTTATTGATTCACTGCTTGCCCCGTGGCGTGAAGGAAAATTCAGCCAGCACTTTGACTGGACACGTATCGCTGCGTTGAAGCCTTACGGCGGTATTCGTATCGAGGATAATGTCGTTATCCATCAGCACGGTGTGGAAAACATGACGCGGGATTTGAAGCTGGACTGATGGACGCTTATGACATCCCCGCAGAGCTGTTCAGTTTTAGTGAGGAAATCAAAAAAAGCCGTTTTATTACGCTGTTAGCCCACACTGAAGGCGTGGAGTCAGCGCGTGCCTTTGTGCAGCAGGTTAAAAGTGATCATCCTGCTGCGCGCCATCACTGTTGGGCATGGGTGGCAGGTTCACCTGCGGACTCTCAGCAACTGGGCTTCTCCGATGATGGCGAGCCCTCTGGCACAGCTGGAAAACCCATGCTGGCCCAGTTGATGGGAAATCATATCGGCGAAATCACTGCCGTGGTGGTTCGTTACTACGGGGGTATTCAGTTGGGCACCGGCGGCCTGGTAAAAGCTTATGGCGGGGGAGTGCAGCAGGCGCTGAAAGCGCTGCCTCGTTTGCAAAAAGTGCCGATGCTGACCTTTACACTGTGCTGCGACTACGCTCAATTGTCAGAGATAGAAAGAATGGTTGGCCGGTTCCACGGCCAGTTGCAGCACAGCGAATTTCTGCAATGCGTTTCGCTTACGCTGGCCTTACCTCATGCCTCGGTTGCCGGATTTACGCAAAATCTTACCGATTTCAGCAGAGGGGCTCTCCATCTGGTCCCGCTTAAATAACACTTTAATTGTCAGGAAAGGAACGGCTGCATGCATTTTCGTGCTATTACCCGCATTGTGGGTTTACTGGTCATTCTGTTTTCGGGAACGATGATCGTTCCCGGACTGGTGGCATTAATCTACCGTGACGGTGCCGGGCGAGCCTTTACTCAGACTTTTTTCATGGCGCTGCTGATCGGTTCTTTATTGTGGTGGCCAAATCGCAATCAGAAGCGTGATCTGAAACCGCGGGAAGGCTTTTTGATCGTGGTGCTATTCTGGACAGTGCTGGGCAGCGTGGGGGCAATGCCATTCATTTTTGCCGAGCATCCGAACCTGACGTTCACCGATGCTTTTTTTGAATCCTTTTCCGGGCTGACGACCACCGGTGCCACTACGTTAGTGGGACTGGATTCATTGCCTAAAGCGATTTTGTTTTATCGGCAAATGTTGCAGTGGCTCGGTGGCATGGGAATTATTGTGCTGGCCGTTGCTATCCTGCCGATCCTTGGGGTGGGGGGAATGCAACTCTATCGGGCGGAAATGCCGGGGCCGTTGAAGGATAACAAAATGCGCCCGCGTATTGCGGAAACGGCTAAAACGCTCTGGCTGATTTATGTATTACTGACCGTTGTCTGCGCACTCGCCCTGTGGCTGGCCGGGATGCCCTTGTTTGATGCCATTGGACACAGCTTCTCAACGATTGCGATTGGGGGGGTTTCCACCCATGATGCCAGTATCGGCTATTTCAACAGCCCCACTATTAACACTATTATCGCCGTCTTTCTGTTGATCTCTGGTTGTAATTATGGCCTCCACTTTTCGTTACTTAGCGGTAGAAACCTGCGGGTTTACTGGCGTGACCCGGAATTTCGCATGTTTATTGGCGTACAGTTTACGCTGGTCGTCATCTGTACCGTCGTGCTGTGGTTTCACAATGTTTACAGCAGTGGTATGCAAACAATCAATCAGGCTTTCTTTCAGGTTGTCTCAATGGCGACAACGGCTGGTTTTACCACCGACAGCATTGCGCGCTGGCCGCTATTTCTGCCAGTCCTCCTGCTTTGCTCAGCTTTTATTGGAGGCTGTGCGGGTTCCACAGGGGGGGGGTTAAAGGTTATCCGTATCCTGTTATTGTTCAAACAGGGGAACCGTGAACTGAAGCGTCTGGTCCATCCCAATGCGGTTTATACCATTAAGCTGGGACAGCGAGCCTTACCCGAAAGGATCCTTGAAGCGGTGTGGGGATTCTTCTCAGCCTATGCGTTGGTGTTCTTGTTAAGTATGCTGGCTATCATTGCCACGGGTGTGGATGATTTTTCGGCCTTTGCGGCCGTTGCCGCAACGCTTAACAATCTGGGACCAGGGTTAGGGGTGGTAGCGGATAATTTCACTACCATGAACGATACGGCGAAATGGATTTTGATTCTGACGATGCTTTTTGGTCGTCTGGAAGTCTTTACGCTGTTAGTCCTGTTCACGCCGACATTCTGGCGCGAATAACTTACATTGAGTGCTTATATGAAAGCGTTAATTCTGTATTCCAGCCGTGATGGCCAGACGCGTGAGATTGCTTCTTATATTGCTAATCAGCTTAAAGAGAAGCTGGAGTGCGATGTCTTTAACATTTTGCATGCCGGTAATATCGAGTGGAGTAAATACGATCGCGTGTTGATCGGAGCTTCAATTCGTTATGGTCATTTTCATTCTGAATTAATGGCGTTCATAAAATTGCATCTGGCTGAATTGCGTCAGCGTCCTTCTGGCTTCTTCTCCGTGAATTTGACTGCGCGTAAACCTGAAAAACGGACACCACAAACCAATGCTTACACACGTAAGTTTCTGCTGCAATCGCCGTGGCAGCCTGACTGTTGCACGGTGTTCGCAGGGGCATTACGTTACCCACGTTATGGTTTTTTTGACCGTGTGATGATCCAGATGATTATGCGCCTTACCGGCGGAGAAACGGATACGACTAAAGAAGTGGACTACACCGACTGGGATCAGGTTGGGCGCTTTGCCCATGAATTCGCTGCAATATCATGCAAAGTGCAGTAAAAAAACGCGTTTTGATGAAAAATGACGCTGTCGGTCATTTATTTGTAATAAAGCCTTGTCAGGCCCTGAAAACTCCCTATAATGCGCCACCACTGACACGGAACAGCGGCTGAGAAGCCAGCGGGTCAGGAGGTTCAGCAACGCTGAGCCGCCGGAGAAAACCTCTTAAAAAAGAAGTTGACTCTGAAGGAGGAGAGCGTAATATACGCCACCTCGCAACAGCAGCAGCGCTGCCGGTTGCACCGCTCTTTAACAATTTATCAGACAATCTGTGTGGGCACTCACAGGATTGATATCCGCATCTCCGGATGCAAAAAATATCAAGCCTCAGAGTGAACACGTAATTCATTACGGTTTTTCCTGAGCACCGCTTCACGAGTTGAAGCAAATCAGACTTTTAATTGAAGAGTTTGATCATGGCTCAGATTGAACGCTGGCGGCAGGCCTAACACATGCAAGTCGAACGGTAGCACAGAGGAGCTTGCTCCTTGGGTGACGAGTGGCGGACGGGTGAGTAATGTCTGGGAAACTGCCCGATGGAGGGGGATAACTACTGGAAACGGTAGCTAATACCGCATAACGTC
>NZ_JFHN01000053.1 GCF_000590885.1 Erwinia mallotivora | reverse complement strand
CGATTCTGAGGAGAATGTGATGAAGCAATATGTTAAACGTACACAACGCGACTACTCTCTGTCCTTTAAACTGGCCGTCGTTGAGCAGGTTGAAAAAGGTGAGATGACTTATCGTCAGGCTCAGGAGCGCTACGGTATCCAGGGGTGCTCCACCGTTCTGAAGTGGCTGCGTAAATATGGCCAGCTGGACTGGCACTCTTCAAAGCAGCGCAGCGCACGTGGAGGACTCATGAAAAAATCCCTTCCCCTTACGCCTGAACAACGAATCAAAGAGCTTGAGCAGCAGCTGGCTGAATCCGAAGTGAAGGCGCAGTTCTTTGAGGCCGTCGTGAAGGTCATGAACACTGAGTTCGGTGCCACGCTGACAAAAAAGCAGTTAGCTTCGTTATCGCGCAGGCAAAAACACCCGGACTGACCATCGTCAGGGTCTGCCGGTTTTTAAAAATAAGCCGTCAGGCCTGGTATCAGGGGTGTCAGCGCGTGCAACGTAAGTCAGAGCAGGCCTGCCGCATTACTGAGGAAGTGAAAAACCTCAGGATGCAGCAACCGCGCCTGGGCACGCGCAAGCTGCACCATATCCTTAACTGTCGGGATGCACCTGAACTGCATATCGGGCGGGACAGCCTGTTTACCGTACTCCGGGAGGCCGGGCTGCGGGTACGTCCGGCCAGGGCTTATCATAAAACAACCCACAGCCATCATCGCTTTTATAAGCATCCAAACCTGCTGAAAGACGGGCCGGGGCGGACCGTCATCTCCGGCCCGGAGCAGGTTTGGGTGGCGGACATTACCTGGCTTCCGGTCAGAACCGGCACGGCTTACGTGAGCCTGGTAACCGACGCATTCTCACGGAAAATAGTGGGTTACCATGTGCATGAAAGTCTTCATACAGAGCACGTGGTGAAGGCGCTACAGATGGCACTGAAAAACCGGCATGGCAGGACACCGCTGATCCATCACTCCGATCGCGGCATACAGTACTGCTCAGCGATGTACCAGTCGGTGCATGAAAGACACGGGCTAATCTGCTCAATGACGGATGGGTATGACTGTTATCAGAACGCCATTGCGGAGAGGGTCAACGGAATACTGAAAAACGAGCTGCTGATAACGCGCCCGGCAGACATCGTTCAGGCAGAAATAATGGTGGCGGAGTCGGTAAGAATCTACAATAGCCAGCGACCGCATCTGTCGCTGAAATATAAAACGCCAGATGCAGTACATCAGGCGTTTTGAGGGCGTAAAGTGTCAACCTATGCCAGGACTAGTCATCTTTTACCAGTGCCAGATTTTTGAAGGGGTAATCATCACCGGTAAAGGCACATCCCACTCTGCTACCGGTAGTTGCTCCACCTGCTGACAATCATGGGCCAGCCCGACAGGCAGAAAGCCATGCTGTTGCCAGTTCTGTAGGGTTCGGTCGTAAAAGCCGCCGCCCATGCCCAGGCGCTGTCCATGGGTATCAAATGCCACCAAAGGCACCATCACCACATCCAGCTCATTCAGTGTGACCAGGTTACGAATGTCCAGCACTGGCTCAGGAATATTCAGACGGTTACGTATCAGGGGTGTAGTGGATTGGTAACGAATAAACAGCAACTGACCGGCGGAGAAAGGATGAAGAACAGGCAGGTAAACTTCCTGCTGGCGTTGCCATAATCGCTCAATCAGGGGGTGAGTATTAAGCTCGCCATCAAAAGAGAGAAACAGCGCGATTTTCCTCGCCTGGCGAACGGCCGCGAAATCTGTCGCTCTCTCAGCGACCTGCTGGGCGGCCTGCTGTTGCTGAACTGAGCTTAACCCACGCCGCAACTGGCGAATGTGATTACGGATATTCTGGCGATCGGATAAAACGAGAGTCATCAGCGTTACCGTATCAGAGGATGTTTTAAGGATTTACTGCCGTTGGATGAAGTTATATCTGCTCACCGTTGAGCAGAACTGGTCAGGCATGGGCCATTGTAACCAGGAAGGGAATCTCCGAGATGCCGCCGCAGGCTGTAACACTTGAACCCTTGGTTCAAGGTGAGTATGTCGTCGCAACCATCAGGCTTCCCGGACAGGCCGGGCATGCACACAGGTCACCGAGCGCCACACTCTGTTGGTATGAAATATCGGCTCAGGGGACTGGCCCGCTTGCAAACATCTCAGAGAAATTTTGTATCACCGCCACTGTAACACAGTAAACGCTGACGTGTTATTCGAATTGCGTACCGGTACGTTCTGTAATGCGACCCTGCTCAAGCAATGCCTGTTCAATGGTCTGTTGCAGCATCCGGATACGTTGTTCCATGTTGCTGGCGTAATCGCGGGTTTTACTTTTTTCCTGCGCCAGCTCATGACAAATATTTAATGCAGCAATAAACACCAGCTGCTCGGTATTTGTGACTCTAGTGCGAACTTTTAAATCTTGCAACCGCTGATTGAGGTCGTCGGCAGCCATGTTCAGCGCATCTTGCTGTTCAGGCGGGCAATTCACTCTTAAAGAACGACCAAAAATTTGAATATCTACGGGCTGAGCAGACATGAAACCATCCTGACTGATTATTTCGCCGTCAATCTCCCTTGCCACTCAACAGGTTGGGAGGGTGAGGACTATAACTACCACGCTGGGAAGAAACAACCCCTTTCTGGAATCCTTGAGGCACCTGGTGGTAGCATAACATGAACTTCATCAGCCAACGACGACCAAAACGTATGTCACTAACAAACACAATGCCAGGCTACGATGCGCTGGCTTCAGCACTTACGCAGCAGGGTGTGGCAATGACGCCTGCTGAAATGCACGGTCTGATTAGCGGACTCATCTGCGGCGGCAACAGCGACAGCAGCTGGCAGACGCTGGTTCATGATTTGACTAATGAAGGCATGGCCTTCTCGCAGTCACTGATGCAGCCGCTACAACATTTGCATCAGACGGTGAGTGATACGCTGGAAGATGATGGTTTTATGTTTCAGCTCTATCTGCCTGAAGATGAAGATATTACCGTGTTTGACCGTGCGGATGCCCTGGCTGGCTGGGTAAACCATTTTCTGCTGGGGCTGGGCGTATCACAGCCTAAGCTGGCTCAGGTAAAGGGTGAAACCGGGGAGGCGATTGACGATCTGCGTACCATCGCCCAGCTGGGTTATGATGAAGATGAAGACCAGGATGAACTGGAACAGTCACTGGAAGAGGTGATTGAATATGTTCGGGTAGCGGCTCTGTTGTGCCACGAAACCTTCAGCCGCACCAGCGCGCCGAAGCCGGAAGTGAAAAAAAATACCCTGCATTAAGCTGGTCTTAGCCATTATATGGACTGCATTCAGGAGAAGTTGATGACACAGCAAGAGTTCGTACAACGTCGCCAGGCGCTGTTGGCAAAAATGGTCCCGGCCAGCGCCGCGATTATTTTTGCCGCCCCAGAAGTGACCCGCAGCAACGACAGTGAATATCCCTATCGTCAGAACAGTGACTTCTGGTACTTCACCGGTTTTAACGAACCCGAAGCGGTACTGGTACTGATTAAAAGCAGTGAAAATCACAATCACAGCGTGTTGTTTAATCGGGTGCGTGATTTGAATGCAGAGATATGGTTTGGCCGCCGGCTTGGGCAGGACGCCGCACCGGAGAAACTTTCCGTCGACCGGGCGCTGCCCTTTGACGATATCAGCGAGCAGCTGCCTCAGTTACTGAACGGCCTTGACGTGGTTTATCACGCGCAGGGTCTTTACACGCAGGCCGATGATTTGCTGTTCGCGGCCCTGGAAAAATTGCGGCGAGGATCCCGGCAAAATCTTATCGCTCCCGCCACGCTGACCGACTGGCGACCATGGGTTCATGAAATGCGTCTGTTTAAATCGCCGGAAGAGCTGAGGATTTTGCGTGAAGCCGGACGTATCAGCGCCCTGGCTCATACCCGTGCAATGCAGCAGTGCAGACCAGGAATGTATGAGTACCAACTTGAAGGGGAAATTCATCACGAATTCAATCGTCATGGGGCCAGATTTCCTTCTTACAATACCATTGTGGGATCGGGTGAAAACGCCTGTATTCTCCACTACACCGAGAATGAGAGTCAGCTGCGCGACGGCGACCTGGTGCTGATTGATGCCGGGTGTGAGCTTCAGGGCTATGCCGGGGATATCACCCGGACCTTCCCGGTAAATGGTCAGTTTTCTGCGCCACAGCGGGCGATCTACGACATTGTGCTGTCATCTTTGAACAAAGCGCTGGAACTGTTTCGTCCGGGAACCAGCATCCGTGAAGTGAACGAGCAGGTGGTGCGCATCATGGTCACCGGGCTGGTGGAACTTGGCGTGATGAAAGGTGATGTGGAAACGTTAATTGCCGAACAGGCGCACCGCGAATTTTATATGCATGGGCTCAGTCACTGGCTTGGACTGGATGTGCATGACGTTGGATTTTACGGCAATGACCGCGACCGGATTCTCGAACCGGGCATGGTGATTACGGTGGAGCCGGGTCTTTATATTGCCCCAGATGCGGATGTTCCTGCTGAGTATCGTGGAATCGGTGTTCGCGTGGAGGATGACATTGTCATCACTGCTGAGGGCAATGAGAACCTGACTGACAGCGTGGTCAAAGATGCGGATGAGATTGAAGCACTGATGGCGGCAGCAAAGGCACCATGAGCATAGTGATTGCAGGCGGAGGAATGGCCGGTGCCACGTTGGCGCTGGCCATTTCTCATCTTACCCAGGGTAAAGTGGCGGTCACGCTGGTGGAGGCAACTGCTCCGGCAAGCCGAACGCATCCAGGCTTCGATGGACGGGCAATAGCGCTGGCCGACGGGACCTGTCAGCAACTGGCGGCGATTAATCTCTGGCCGGTCCTGCAAAGGTGCGCGACGCCAATCACTGATGTGCATGTCAGTGATCGTGGTCATGCCAGCTTTGTTTCCATCGCGGCGCAGGACTATGGCATTGCTGCGTTGGGGCAGGTGGTGGAGTTACATGATGTTGGGCAGCATCTGTTTGCGATGCTGAAAAAAGCACCGGGTGTTCGCTTGTGCTGTCCGGCTAAAGTAACTGCCGTGGTGCGCAGTCAGCAGGAGGTCAGCGTCACCCTGGACAATGGGGATGTGATTAATGCGCAACTGCTGGTCGCCGCAGATGGCTCGCGCTCTCCGGTGGCTGCCTCCTGTGGGATTCAGTGGCAGGCTGAGGATTATCAGCAGATCGCGGTAATCGCCAATGTTTCCACGGCACAGCCTCACCGTGGGCGGGCTTATGAGCGTTTCACCCGATATGGCCCTCTGGCGCTGTTACCGATGTCAGGTGGGCGAAGTTCGCTGGTCTGGTGCCATTCGCTCTCATCTCAGCCGCAGGTTGATGGCTGGAGTGAGCAACAATTTCGTGATGAATTACAACAAGCCTTTGGCTGGCGACTGGGGCGCATCACCCAGGTGGGACAGCGCCACAGCTACCCCTTACAGCTTCAGAGAGCGACACAGCATGTTTCTCATCGTCTGGCGCTGGTAGGTAATGCGGCACAAACGCTGCATCCCATCGCCGGACAGGGATTTAATCTGGGTCTGCGCGATGTCATGTCGCTGGCAGAAACGGTGGCTGGTGCATTTCGTCACGGGCAGGATACTGGCAGCTATGCCACCCTTCAGCATTATCAGCAGCGGCGTCGGACAGATGCGGCAACAACCATTGGCATTACAGACAGCCTGGTCAGACTGTTTGCCAATAACTACACGCCGTTGGTTGCGGGGCGCAATCTGGGCCTGATGGCGATGGATTCCCTGCCGCTGGTGCGCAATTTGCTTGCCCGGCGCACGTTAGGCTGGGTAAAGCGTTGAGGAGAGAGCAGAGATGCAAACGTATGATGTGATCGTGGCGGGTGGTGGTATGGTCGGTCTGGCCGTTGCCTGCGGTTTGCAGGGCAGCGGCATGAAAGTGGCCGTTCTGGAGCGTGAAACTCCCCCGGTGCTGACGGCCAGTGATGTACCGACATTACGGGTGTCAGCGATCAATGCGGCGAGTGAGCGTTTTTTACAGCATATGGACGTCTGGAATCAGATTGTCGCCTGCCGGGCCAGCGCGTACCACGCTATGGAGGTTTGGGATCGGGACAGCTTTGGTCACATTACATTTGATGATCAACAGCAGGGCCTGCCTCACCTTGGACACATTATCGAAAATACGGTCATTCAGCAGGCATTATGGACGAAAGCCAGTGAGCAGCGTGATATCACTCTGATCCCGGGCGCACAACTGCAACAGGTGGCTTTTGGCGATAACGAAGCCTTTGTGACGCTGAATGACGGCACCATGATTGGAGCCAGGCTTCTGGTGGCCGCTGACGGTGCTAACTCATGGCTGCGCAATAAGGCGGATATTCCGCTGACATTTCATGACTATGAACACCATGCGTTGGTGGCAAATATACGCACCAGACAGCCACACGGTGCGGTTGCACGTCAGGTTTTCCACGGTGAGGGCATTCTGGCTTTTCTGCCGCTCAGCGACCCGCATCTCTGTTCCATCGTCTGGTCACTGCCGCCTCAGGAAGCCACGCGGCTTCAGTCAATGCCGGCAGAGGTATTCAACCAGCAACTGTCGGTGCTTTCCGATCTGCGTCTCGGTTTGTGTACGCTGGAAAGTGAGCGGGAAACCTTTCCCCTGATGGCACGCTTTGCCCGCAGTTTCGCCACTCATCGTCTGGCGCTGGTGGGTGATGCCGCACATACCATTCACCCACTGGCAGGGCAGGGAGTGAATCTTGGTTTTATGGATGCAGCAGAACTGGTTGGTGAACTGAAACGTCTGCATCAGCAGGGCAAAGACATTGGTCAGCACCTTTATCTGCGTCGGTATGAGCGTCGCCGCAAATACAGCGCGGCGATGATGCTGGCTGGAATGCAGGGCTTCCGCGAGCTGTTTGATGGCAACCATCCGGCAAAGAAACTGCTTCGTGACGTTGGACTCAGCCTGGCCGACAAGCTTCCGGGGGTGAAACCTCGTTTGCTGAAGCAGGCGATGGGGCTTAACGACCTGCCGGAATGGCTGCATTAATCTTCATTGCTCCAGCATTAATGCCCATCCTGTAACCAGCGGAAATGAACGGAAAATATTTCACTGTTCCGTTCATTCCTTTTCTCCAGCGATGACATGGGCTAACGGCCTGACCGGCGATCACCCTCTTACCGTCAACGTCAACTACCTTCCTCTGCTGCCCGCCGGTTTGCCTGCCAGGAGGCGATAACCGCATTATCCGGACGGTATAATCTCCCCCCATCTCGCCGTTATTCTTATCTGACAACATCATCAGCATCTGCCTGTTGAAGGTCTGAATAACGTGATGCCCTGTTTTGGTACATCATTTGAAAAATTCTAATTTCACCACCCTGTTCGCATTATATTTTCTCATGCCTGGATGGTTTTATCGCGCTGTCATTTTATCTGTGAGATGCCTTTTCACTACTTTTAAACTGCAATAAGGCTATTAAATCAGAATTTAAAAATGTGATTATTTGTATTTTAAGTTAAAAACTCCGATGAATTATCTTTCCCCTCTGTTGCACCATAATGATTCGACCCTGTTTAACTTATGGTTAATCACCGTATTCGATGGTAACTTCAGTCCCAGGGTAACGTTTGCGCCGCGCCAGCCGTGCAGGCGTCAATAATCAGAACAGGAATCGATATGACTCAGCAGACTCCCTTGTTTGAACAACATCAGGTTGCAGGCGCACGTATGGTGGACTTTCATGGCTGGATGATGCCACTGCACTATGGCTCACAGATCGATGAACACCACGCGGTACGCACTGATGCCGGGATGTTTGACGTCTCGCACATGACCATCGTCGATTTGCATGGGCCGCGTACCCGCGACTTTCTGCGTTACCTTCTTGCCAACGATGTTGCCAAACTGACCCAACCGGGTAAGGCCCTCTACACCGCCATGCTCAATGCTTCCGCTGGCGTCATTGACGATCTGATTGTTTACTTTATCAACGAAGAATTTTTTCGCCTGGTGGTCAACTCAGCTACCCGTGAGAAGGATCTGGCGTGGATTGGTGAACATGCTGAACCTTATGGCGTTCAGATTCACGAGCGGGACGATCTGTCGCTGATTGCCGTGCAGGGGCCGAATGCCCAGGCTAAAGCACAAAGCCTGTTTGACGAGACACAATGTCAGGCCGTAGCCGGAATGAAACCTTTCTTTGGTGTAGAGACCGGCGACCTGTTTATTGCTACCACGGGATACACCGGTGAAGCGGGTTATGAAATTGCCCTGCCAAACCAACAGGCGGCTGAATTCTGGCAAAAGCTGGTGGCGGCAGGCGTGAAACCTGCCGGGCTCGGCGCGCGCGACACGTTGCGCCTTGAAGCCGGGATGAATTTGTACGGTCAGGAGATGGACGAAGGGGTTTCTCCGCTGGCTGCCAATATGGGCTGGACGGTGGCATGGCAGCCACAGGAGCGCGACTTTATCGGCCGTGAAGCGCTTACCGCGCAGCGCGAAAAAGGCACTGAACAACTGGTCGGTCTGATGATGACTGAAAAAGGCGTACTGCGGAATGAACTGCCGGTGCGCTTCACCGATGCGCAGGGCAATCTTCAGCAAGGCGTCATTACCAGCGGTTCCTTCTCGCCAACCCTGGGGTACAGCATTGCGCTGGCTCGCGTTCCGGCGGGTATTGGCGAAACGGCCATTGTACAGATCCGCAACCGTGAAATGCCGGTTCGCGTAACCAAACCCATTTTCGTGCGTGCCGGTAAACCGGTCGTATAACAGACTTGCAAGCCAGGCGATGCGCTGTCAGAGCGTATGCCTTTAAATAATAACGTTCAGGAGAGTGGGCGATGAGCAATGTGCCAGGTGAATTGAAATATCGTGACAGCCACGAATGGGTGCGTAAAGAAGCAGACGGAACCTACACCGTGGGGATCACGGAACACGCACAGGAACTGTTGGGCGACATGGTGTTCGTCGACCTGCCCGACGTGGGCAGCAGTTGGAGCCAGGGCGATGACTGCGCAGTGGCAGAATCAGTGAAAGCTGCGTCAGATATTTACGCCCCGATTAGCGGTGAAGTGGTGGCGGTAAATGACGCGCTGGACGGAGAACCGGAACGGGTCAACAGCGCGCCTTATGAAGACGGCTGGCTGTTCCGTATTAAAGCCAGCGATGAATCCGAACTGGATTCACTGCTGGATGCGGATGCCTATAAAGCCAGCATTGACGAATAACCCGTAATCAGGATTTGTTAGCAATGACCCAGACTCTCAGCCAGTTAGAACACACCGGTGCGTTTACTGAGCGCCATATCGGCCCCTCTTCGCAGCAGCAGGAGGCGATGTTAAATGCTATCGGTGCCCATTCTCTTTCCGGGCTAATCGCCTCGATTGTGCCGGCGGATATTCAACTGCCAGGCCCACCGGCGATTGGTGACGCCCTGACTGAACATCAGGCGCTTGCAGAGTTAAAGGCGATAGCCAGTCAGAACCAGCGCTACAAATCCTACATCGGCATGGGGTATACGCCGGTACTGACACCGCCGGTTATTCTGCGCAATATGCTGGAAAATCCGGGCTGGTACACGGCCTATACCCCCTATCAACCTGAAGTGTCGCAGGGACGTCTGGAAGCTCTGCTCAATTTTCAACAACTGACGCTGGATCTCACCGGGCTGGACATCGCGTCAGCGTCACTGCTGGATGAAGCGACCGCAGCGGCAGAAGCGATGGTAATGGCGAAGCGCGTCAGTAAGCTGAAAAATGCCGGACGTTTTTTTGTCGCGGATGACGTTCACCCCCAGACGCTTGACGTGGTGCGCACCCGTGCTGAAACTTTTGGTTTTGAGCTGCTGGTGGACAAGGCAGAAAAAGTCCTCGATCACCAGGAGGTGTTTGGCGTGCTGTTGCAGCAGGTCGGCACCACCGGAGAAGTACAGGATTACACCAGCCTGATTGCCGAACTGAAAGCACGAAAAGTGGTTGTGGCGGTCGCGGCCGATTTGATGTCGCTGGTGCTGTTGCAGGCTCCAGCCAGACAGGGCGCGGATATTGTTTTCGGCTCCGCTCAGCGTTTTGGCGTCCCAATGGGATACGGCGGGCCACACGCGGCATTCTTCGCTGCACGCGACGAGCATAAACGCTCAATGCCCGGGCGTATTATTGGTGTTTCCCGCGATGCGGCAGGCAACACTGCCCTGCGGATGGCAATGCAGACGCGTGAGCAACATATTCGCCGCGAGAAAGCGAATTCAAATATCTGTACCTCTCAGGTGCTGCTGGCCAACATTGCCAGCCTGTATGCCGTATTCCACGGTCCGCAGGGGCTGAAGCGTATTGCGTCACGTATTCATCGTCTGACCGATATTCTGGCTGCCGGCCTGCTGAAAGCCGGTCTGACGCTGCGTCATCAGAGCTGGTTTGATACCCTGACCGTCGAAGTAAGCGACAAAGCCGCCGTACTGGACCGCGCACTGAGTTTCGGTATCAATCTGCGCACCGATATTCATCAGGCTGTTGGCATCACGCTGGATGAAACCACCCTGCGTGAAGATGTGGCTGCGCTGTTCTCAGTTCTGTTGGGAGAAAACCACGGTCTGGATATTGAACAACTTGATGCTGCGGTTGCCGCCGGCAGCCAGTCGATCCCGGCAAACCTGCTGCGACAGGATGCCATTCTGACGCACCCGGTATTCAATCGTCATCACAGCGAAACGGAAATGATGCGCTACATGCACAGCCTGGAGCGCAAAGATCTGGCACTCAACCAGGCGATGATCCCGCTGGGATCCTGCACCATGAAACTGAATGCCGCTGCGGAAATGATCCCCATCACCTGGCCGGAGTTTTCAGAACTGCATCCATTCTGTCCGGCAGAACAGGCCGGTGGCTATCTGCAAATGATTGGTCAGCTGTCGCAGTGGCTGGTCCAACTGACCGGCTATGATGCGCTCTGCATGCAGCCAAACTCAGGCGCACAGGGTGAATACGCTGGCCTGCTGGCAATCCGCCGCTATCATGAAAGCCGCAATGAAGGCGGACGTCATATCTGCCTGATCCCCAGCTCTGCGCATGGCACCAATCCGGCATCCGCCCAGATGGCAGGGATGTCAGTGGTGGTGGTCGCCTGTGACCGACAGGGAAATATCGACCTGCATGACCTGCGCATCAAGGCGGAGCAGAGTGGTGAAGCGCTCTCCTGCATTATGGTGACCTACCCGTCCACCCACGGCGTGTATGAAGAAACCATCCGCGAGGTTTGCCAGATCGTTCATCAGTTTGGCGGTCAGGTTTATCTGGATGGCGCAAATATGAATGCCCAGGTGGGAATTACCACGCCGGGTTACATCGGCGCGGATGTATCCCACCTTAACCTGCATAAAACCTTCTGTATCCCGCATGGCGGCGGCGGTCCCGGTATGGGGCCAATCGGCGTGAAAGCGCACCTGGCACCCTTTGTGCCGGGTCACAGCGTGGTGCAGATTGATGGGGTGCTGACGCAACAGGGCGCGGTTTCCGCCGCACCTTTTGGTAGTGCTTCCATTTTACCCATCAGCTGGATGTACATCCGCATGATGGGGGCGGAAGGTCTGAAACAGGCCAGTTCGGTGGCGATCCTGAATGCCAACTATATCGCCACGCGTTTACAGTCTGCTTACCCCATTCTTTACACCGGTCGTGATGGTCGCGTGGCGCATGAGTGCATTCTGGATATTCGCCCGCTGAAAGAGCAGACCGGCATCAGCGAAATGGATATCGCCAAGCGGCTGATAGATTATGGTTTCCACGCGCCAACCATGTCCTTCCCGGTGGCGGGTACGCTGATGGTTGAGCCGACTGAATCAGAGAGCAAAATCGAGCTGGATCGCTTTATCGATGCGATGCTGGCTATCCGAATGGAAATCGATCGGATAGCAGCAGGCGAATGGCCAGCGGACGATAACCCACTGGTCAATGCTCCCCATACGCAAATGGAAATCGTCAGCGACTGGTCGCATCCCTACAGCCGGGAGCTGGCGGTCTTCCCGGCAGGAAGCGAAAATAAATACTGGCCTGCGGTGAAACGTCTTGATGATGTTTACGGTGACCGTAATCTGTTCTGTTCCTGCGTCCCGATGAGCGAATACGAATAGTCCGGCGGATGTTGACTGCACATAAGAGGGGCACATGGCGTGCCCTTTTTTTTCGGGAGTGACAGATGAAAATTGCACTGGTAACAGGCGGCAGTCGGGGGATTGGTCGGGCAACCAGTTTATTGCTGGCCCGACAGGGGTACGTCACGGCGGTAAATTATCATCGCGATCATGCGGCGGCGGAAGAGGTTGTGACGCAGATCCATCAGCAGGGTGGGCGGGCTTTCAGTGTTCAGGCCGACATTGCCGATGAAGAACAGGTGATGGCGATGTTTCGTCGGATAGACAGCTATCCGGGGGTGCTGACCGCACTGGTCAATAATGCTGGCATCCTGTTTCAGCAGACCACGGTTGAACATCTCTCTGCTGAACGGATCGCCGCTGTATTCGCCACCAATGTAACCGGCACTTTCATTTGCTGCCGTGAGGCGGTTAAACGAATGGGATGGCACCACGGTGGAACGGGCGGGGCGATTGTTAATGTCTCCTCTGCCGCTGCCCGTAGCGGTGCACCGGGGGAGTACGTTGACTATGCGGCGTCAAAAGGGGCAGTCGATACCCTGACCACAGGCTTAGCGCTTGAAGTGGCCGCGCAGGGGATTCGGGTTAACTGCGTGCGGCCGGGTTTTATCTATACCGAAATGCATGCAGACGGAGGGGAACCTGGAAGGGTGGATCGTGTGGCATCGACCATTCCAATGCGGCGGGGAGGACAGCCAGAAGAAATTGCCCGGGTGATTGGCTGGCTGATCAGTGACGACGCCTCGTATGTTACCGGTACGTTTACAGATGCGGCCGGTGGGCGTTAGCCTGACAAACACCGCTAACTTAGCCACTGCGTCACAGAGTTGTCCGCCGCGCAGGGACGGCAATGAAATCATTTTCCTGACTCTCGATCTGTTTTCAGTAAGTCTTCTCCGCCGCCTTGTGATGATTATTTTGTGCAGGTTGCGAAAAAATCGCGGATTTACTGCTGTTACAGCCATTCACAGTTTATTTTAGCTTACATGTGTACTCTGAAATTATTCTCAGTTACGCTAAACCTGCTCAATTTTCGGGCGTGCTGGCCGATATTAACAGTACTGAGCGCTGATATTACCCGGTATCAGCAAGCCCGTTTCATTCCAGGGAGTAAGTGTTATGGCCAATAAAGCGTTACTTGCACACGGCTATTCGCTGGCCGAAGAAGTGGCTAACAGTATCAGCCACGGTATCGGCTGTATTCTGGGGATTGTCGGACTGGTCCTGCTGCTGAATCATGCCATTGACACCCAGGCAGGCATCATGGCGATTGCCAGCTACAGCCTGTATGGCGGCAGCATGATCCTGCTGTTTCTGGCTTCCACCCTTTACCATGCTATCCCCTTTCAGCGGGCAAAATACTGGCTGAAAAAGCTGGATCACTGCGCCATCTACCTGCTGATTGCGGGCACCTACACCCCATTTTTGCTGGTTGGACTGAAGTCGCCGTTGGCACATGCCCTGATGGTGGTCATCTGGAGTCTGGCGCTGATTGGCGTGGTGTTCAAATTACTGTTCGTGCAGCGCTTTGAGGCACTGTCGGTCACCACTTATCTGCTGATGGGATGGCTGTCGCTGATCGTCATTTATCAGCTGACGTTAAAGCTTTCGCCGGGCGGCGTCTGGCTGCTGGCGCTGGGCGGCGTTATCTATTCGCTGGGGGTTATCTTCTACGTGGCGAAAAAAATCCCTTACAACCACGCAATCTGGCACGGCTTTGTGCTGGGGGGAAGCCTCTGCCATTTTCTGGCGATCTATCTCTACGTATCCTGAATAACAGGGGCCGGATGGCCCCTGGTCAGGTTGCTCAGCTTAATGCATAGGGCAGCGGTTGAATGGTCAGCTTGCCCGTTTCATCACCCTGCACACGTAACTCACTGTCAGGCTCAAGATCGTTATTCAACACCACCTGAATCCACACTGTACCGTCATCCAGGCGGCAGGCAGTGAGAACGGTTCCGGTACGACGCCAGTTGTCACCCAGCTTCAGCTCCAGCCCGTCGTTAGCCGCCGGAAGATGCGTGGCTGTACCCGCCAGCCAGTAGAGCGCGCGCTTGTTTGCACCGCGAAATTTCGCCCGGGCAACCATCTCCTGACCGCTGTAACACCCTTTTTTAAAACTGATGGCGTCCAGCGCCTGAAGATTGGTCGCCTGTGGAATAAACTGGCTGCTGCTGACATCGTCAATTACCGGGAAACCGGCTTCGATATCAAGCGCGAGCCATTGTGCGCTGTCGGCGAGCTGCGCCTGGCCTTTCAGCGCATCCTGTAGCGTCAGCGCGATATCCTGGCGGGTTACCACCATAAAGCGTTCGGCAGGCAGAGCAAACCACAGCAGGGTGGTTTCACCCTGCTGCACCACAGGGTTTTCAGCATCGGGTAACTGGTCAAAACAGCCGGCTAACGCCGCCCGCGCCTGCAAACCCGCCACGCCAAGCAAAATCGCGTCGTCATCGGCGCTGATACTGATTTTTGAGAACACAGCATATTTTTTCAGCTCCGTAATCTGCGCATCGCGCAGACTGCGTCGTAACAGATAGGCCAGCCCTTCACCACGATGAAAAAGACGCAGATTGCTCCACATTTTACCTTTGGCATCGCAGTGCGCGGCAGGAAGATGGTGACTGGCAGACAGCGCAGCGACATCCAGCGTCACCTGCCCCTGAAGATAGCTGATGCAGTCTGCGCCGGTTACCTGAACCAGCGCCCACTCTTCCAGTGAAATCAACGTCAATGGCAGGCGCGATGAAGCCGCAGGTTGACGAGGCGGAAAAGATAAAGTCGGCATGATGTATTCCTGAATGAAGATAAGCTCTGCCGGTCATGTTAGAAGAGCCGACCGGCTTTGCAACCAGTTTCCTGGAAACGACGCACAAAACGCGTGATATCCCTGTAACAAATGCAGCTGCTTTGCGAAACGGCTCGTAAGCTAAAAATTGCTGCATCAACATCCCGTGCAAAACGCGATACACTGACGGCCATGTTTGACTGACTGACGATGATAAAATGGACATTAACAATAAAGCCCGTGTTCACTGGGCCTGCCGTCGCGGCATGCGTGAACTGGATATCTCCATCATGCCGTTTTTTGAGTACGAATATGATTCATTGAGCGACAGCGATAAACAGGTTTTCGTTCGACTGCTGGAAAGTGACGATCCGGATCTGTTCAACTGGTTGATGAACCACGGCGAACCGCCTGATGCAGAGCTGAAGCGCATGGTGCAACTGATTCAGCAGCGAAACAAGCAACGTGGCCCTGTGGCACTCTGACCTGCGGGTCTCCTGGCGTGCGCAGTGGGTCTCGTTGCTGCTGCATGGCATGGTGATCATCGCCTTACTGCTTGCCCCCTGGCCCGCCAGTTACACGGTGGTGTGGATGCTGTTGTTGACGCTGGTGGTGTTTGAATGCGTACGCAGCCAGCGGCGAATCGGCAGCAGGGAAGGTGAAATTGCCCTGCTTGAGGGAAGACAGTTTCAGTGGCGACAGCGGCGCTGGCAAATCAGCGGACGTCCGTGGATAACCCGTCAGGCAATTCTGATCCCACTGCGTTCGGCAAAAGGTGAACAGGAAAAGTTGTGGCTGGTTGCTGACAGCATGTCTGCTGAGGAGTGGCGGGATTTGCGCAAACATTTGATATGTGGCACGCCACGCCATAAATAACGGGCGTAATCCTCAATTACTGGTTTAACTGCGCTTCAGGCAGCCAGTCTTATCTTAACCGCACTGTTCAGGGGCAGGGACAGGGGGAGGCAGCGCAGAGTCTTTAAGCCTGCGAGTTGCAGATTGAGATTCGATCAGGCCGTGAAAGGATTGTTGCGTCAGGCAAACCGCCAGACTGGTGGTTTGCCTGACGGATTAAAGCAGGGCTGCCATCTCTGTCAGGATCTGCTCACACCACTGCGCAATGCGCTCATCGGTAGCGTCATACTGATTGACGTCGTCCAGGGCGAGGCCAACGAAATGGCGGCCATCTGCTGTCAGCGGTTTTTTGCTGGTAAACTGGTAACCCTCGTTTGGCCACAGGCCAACAAATTGCACCGCAAGGGGAGCCAGAATGTCATGCAACATGCCCAGCGCATCCAGGAACCACTCGCTGTAATCGGCCTGATCGCCCATGCCATACAGCGCCACAACTTTACCGCGTAGATTAAGCGTGGGCAGTTTATGCCAGACAGCTTCCCAGTCTTCCTGTAACTCACCAAAATCCCAGGTGGGGATGCCGAGGATTAACATGTCATACTGTTCCATCAGTTCCGGGGCATCGTCTTTCAGGTTGTGCAGGGTAACAAGATCTTCACCGATAAAATCGCGGATTTTCTCAGCCGCCATTTCGGTGTAGCAAGTGCTTGAACCGTAAAAAAGACCAATATTCATTTCTGATTAACTCAATGTTCGTGGTGCAATGGGGCGGATTATATCAGAATTGCACCCCGGCCGTTGCCGCCGTCAGCGCAGAAAGTAAGGGGAAAAGGTGCAGGATAACGATCGGATAGAACAGTTTCTTGACGCTATATGGTCAGAGCGAAATCTGGCGGAGAATACCCTGGCCTCCTACCGGCTGGATTTAACCTCGCTGGCGGAGTGGCTGGCCCACCATGATTCGGAGCTGCTGCGGGTGGATTCAGCTCAGTTACAGGCTTTTCTGGCTGAACGGGTCGAGGGGGGATATAAAGCCACCAGCTCAGCGCGCCTGCTCAGCGCCATGCGTCGCCTGTTTCAGTACCTCTATCGTGAAAAACTGCGTGAAGACGACCCCAGTGCCATTCTGGCCTCACCAAAGCTGCCGCAGCGGCTGCCGAAAGATCTCAGCGAAGCTCAGATTGAGCGTCTGCTTCAGGCTCCGGGAACGGAACAGCCGGTAGAATTGCGTGATAAAGCCATGCTGGAGCTGTTGTATGCCACCGGTCTGCGCGTGACAGAGCTGGTCAGCCTGACGTTGAATAATCTCAGTCTGCGTCAGGGCGTGGTACGGGTGATTGGCAAAGGCAATAAAGAGCGGCTGGTCCCTCTGGGGGAAGAAGCCGTGCACTGGCTGGAGCAGTATATTGAGTATGGTCGCCCGTGGTTGCTTAACGGTCAGGCTCTGGATGTGCTGTTTCCCAGTAACCGTGCGCAACAAATGACCCGACAAACTTTCTGGCATCGGATTAAACATTACGCCACACTGGCGGGGATCGACAGCGAGAAACTCTCACCCCACGTGCTACGTCATGCATTTGCCACTCATCTGTTGAACCACGGCGCGGATCTGCGTGTCGTACAGATGCTGCTTGGACACAGTGATTTGTCGACCACCCAGATCTACACGCATGTCGCTACAGAGCGGCTGCGTCAGTTACATCAACAGCATCATCCCCGCGCTTAGCGCGAAGGTAAACAGCCCGACAATGAGGCTTTAAGGACATTAAATGAACAAGCGTCACCTTTTACTTTCACTGCTGATAACCGCATTTACCGGTTTTGCCCATGCTGACGATGCGGCCATCCGTCAGTCGTTGACAAAGCTGGGCCTGCAACAGATTGAAATCCAGCCTTCCACGCTGCCCGGTATGAAAACCGTGCTGTCAGAAAGCGGCGTGTTATATATCACCGACGATGGAAAACAATTCATTCAGGGACCGCTGTATGACGTCAGCGCGGGCCAGCCGGTCAATGTGACCAATAAACTGCTGGAGAAGAAAGTTGAAGCACTGCGCGATGAGATGATCATCTATAAAGCGCCAAAAGAACAACATGTGATCACCGTCTTTACCGACATCACCTGTGGCTATTGTCACAAGCTGCACGCCCAGATGGCTGACTACAATGCGCTGGGTATCACCGTCCGCTACCTTGCTTTTCCGCGTGAAGGGATGAATGGTCAGGTAGCAAAAGATATGAAATCGATCTGGTGCGTGGCCGATCGTAAAAAAGCCTTTGATGCCGCCATGAAAGGCGAAGCCGTTTCACCTGCCGACTGCAAAATCGATCTTGCTAAACAATACCAACTGGGCGTGCTTTATGGCATCCAGGGGACACCGGCTATCCTGTTGCAGAACGGCATGATGGTTCCGGGCTACCAGGGACCACAGGAAATGAAGCAAATGCTTGACAGCCAGAAGGGTGGCTGAACGCAGTGAACAGCAAAACTGAGCTCCGTCGCCGGGAGGCGGCGGAAGGCTGTCTCCTGCCGGACGATCTTCACCCTTTGCTGCGGCGTCTCTACCTGCATCGCGGTGTTAAGCAGGCAACCGAACTGGAGCGCGGCGCAAAGTATCTTCATGCCTTCCATTCTCTCGATGGCATTGAGCAGGCGGCAACGATTCTTCATCAGGCGATTGTCGACGACCTGTGCATCATGATTGTTGGGGATTTCGATGCTGACGGCGCAACCAGTACCGCCCTGACGGTGCTGGCGCTGCGCAGCATGGGGGGACGTAACGTTAAGTATCTGGTGCCCAATCGCTTTGATGATGGCTATGGTCTGAGTCCGGAAGTGGTGGAGCAGGCCGCTGCCCGCGGCGCACAGCTGATAGTCACCGTGGATAATGGTATTTCTTCCCATGCTGGCGTCAGTCTGGCGCATGAAAAAGGCATCGCGGTAGTGATCACCGACCACCATCTGCCGGGCGAAACCCTGCCCGAGGCAGAGGCTATCGTTAATCCAAACCTCGATGGCTGCGCCTTTCCTTCCCGAACGCTGGCCGGTGTGGGTGTGGCCTTTTACCTGATGCTGGCTTTGCGCGCCAGATTGCGAGAAAGCGGTGTCGAAACATTACCGAATCTGGCTGAGCTACTTGATCTGGTGGCACTGGGCACCGTTGCCGATGTGGTGCCGCTCGATGCCAATAATCGCATTCTGGTCTGGCAGGGACTCAACCGCATTCGCGCCGGTAAGTGCCGGGTGGGGATCCGGGCCTTGCTGGAGATCGCCGGGCGAGACGCCCGCCAACTTGCGGCAAACGATCTTGGCTTTGCATTGGGCCCCAGGTTGAATGCGGCGGGGCGGCTTGATGATATGTCCATCGGCGTGGCACTGTTGCTCAGTGAAGACCTGGCTCAGGCCCGAATGCTGGCGGCAGAACTGGATGCGTTAAATCAGACGCGCAAAGAGATAGAGCAGGGGATGCAGGCGGAAGCGCTGGCGCTGTGCGACAGACTTGAACGCAGCAGCGAGGCACTGCCGACAGGTATTGCTATGTATCATCCGGAGTGGCATCAGGGGGTGGTTGGCATTCTGGCATCAAGGTTGAAAGAGCGTTTTCACCGGCCGGTCATTGCCTTTGCCCCTTCCGGCGATGGCACCCTGAAAGGTTCAGGCCGTTCGATTGCCGGGTTGCACATGCGTGATGCGCTGGAGCGGCTGGATAGCCTGAATCCGGGGCTGATGCTCAAATTTGGCGGTCACGCAATGGCCGCAGGCCTGACGCTGGAAGAGGCAAAGTTTGAAACCTTCCGTCAGCAATTTGGTGAACTGGTGGGCGAATTACTGGATGCGGAAGTGTTGCAGGGGGTGGTCTGGTCGGATGGCGAGCTGCTGGCACAGGAGCTGACCCTGCCGACGGCTGAATTGCTGCGCGATGCCGGGCCGTGGGGACAGGCCTTTCCGGAGCCGCAGTTCGACGGCAAATTTAAGCTTATTCAACAGCGCCTGGTGGGAGAACGACACCTGAAGGTAATGCTGGAACCTCTCGGTGGCGGCCCGTTGATCGACGGTATCGCTTTTAATATTGATACCACCCTGTGGCCTGATCCCAGCATCAGACAGGTCACGCTGGCCTATAAACTTGATATCAACGAGTTTCGCGGCAATCGCAGCGTGCAGCTGATTATTGAACGAATCTGGCCGTTGTAAAAGGGGCTGGATGAGGGCGCGCGACCGCCAACAACAGCCTGATTAAGCCCGCGAATCACGCTTTTCAACGCTATAAACCCCCCGTAAATTCGGGTAAACTACGCCATTACATTGCAGATTGTAGAAGACTGAAAACATGTTTGAAATTAACCCGGTAAAAAACCGAATTCAGGATCTCTCTGAGCGCAGCGGCGTTCTCAGGGGGTATCTTTGACTACGATGCGAAGAAAGAACGTTTAGAAGAAGTTAACGCCGAGCTGGAACAGCCGGACGTGTGGAATGAGCCTGAGCGCGCGCAGGCGCTGGGCAAAGAGCGTTCCTCGCTGGAAGCCATTGTTGCGACACTGGATCAGATGAGTCAGGGTCTGGAAGACGTTTCCGGCCTGCTGGACCTGGCGGTGGAAGCCGAAGATGAAGATACCTTCAACGAAGCCGTGGCAGAGCTGGATACGCTGGAGAAAAAACTGGCAGAGCTGGAGTTCCGCCGCATGTTCTCCGGTCAGTACGACAGTGCGGATTGCTATATTGATATCCAGGCCGGTTCCGGCGGCACCGAAGCCCAGGACTGGGCCAGTATGCTGGTGCGGATGTATCTGCGCTGGGCCGAAGCGAAAGGCTTCAAAACTGAAATCATTGAAGAATCTGAAGGTGACGTTGCCGGCACCAAATCGGCCACCTTGCGCATTATGGGCGACTATGCCTTTGGCTGGTTACGTACGGAAACCGGCGTACATCGCCTGGTTCGTAAGAGTCCATTTGATTCCGGTGGTCGCCGCCACACCTCGTTCAGCTCTGCGTTTATCTATCCGGAAGTGGATGACGATATTGATATCGAAATCAACCCGGCTGACCTGCGTATCGACGTCTATCGCGCCTCGGGTGCCGGTGGTCAGCACGTAAACCGGACAGAATCTGCGGTGCGTATCACCCATATTCCCACCAATACCGTCACGCAGTGCCAGAATGACCGTTCTCAGCATAAGAACAAAGACCAGGCAATGAAGCAGATGAAAGCGAAGCTGTACGAGCTGGAAATGCAAAAGAAAAATGCTGAGAAACAGGCGCTGGAAGATAACAAATCCGACATTGGCTGGGGCAGTCAGATCCGCTCTTATGTACTGGATGACTCCCGTATCAAGGATTTGCGCACCGGCGTGGAAACCCGCAATACCCAGGCGGTGCTGGATGGCGATCTGGACCGATTTATTGAAGCAAGTCTGAAAGCAGGACTATAAGGAACTGACATGTCTGAACAACAACCGCAGAGTGCTGACGCCGCACTGGAACTGAATAATGAACTGAAAACGCGTCGCGAAAAGCTCAGTGCGCTGCGTGAAAATGGCGTGGCATTTCCGAATGATTTCCGTCGTGACACCCTGTCAGAGCAGCTTCATGCGGCTTATGACGACAAAGAAAACGAAGAACTGGAGGCGCTTGGTATTGAGGTGAGCGTCGCCGGTCGTATGATGACTCGCCGCATCATGGGCAAAGCCTCGTTTGTTACCTTGCAGGACGTGGGGGGGCGCATTCAGCTGTATGTCTCTCGTGATGACCTGGCAGAAGGTATCTACAACGAGCAGTTTAAAAAATGGGATCTTGGCGATATCGTCGGTGCGCGCGGTAAGCTGTTTAAAACCAAAACCGGCGAGCTGTCGATTCACTGCCATGAACTGCGCCTGCTGACCAAGGCTTTACGTCCGCTGCCGGACAAATTCCACGGACTGGCCGATCAGGAAACCCGTTACCGTCAGCGTTATCTTGATCTGATTGCCAACGACGATTCGCGCAACACCTTTAAAGTCCGTTCGAAGATTATGGCAGGCATCCGCAACTTTATGGTTGGCCGTGATTTTATGGAAGTGGAAACACCGATGATGCAGGTGATCCCCGGTGGCGCATCAGCCCGACCGTTTATCACCCATCATAACGCGCTGGATATTGATATGTACCTGCGTATCGCGCCAGAGCTGTATCTGAAGCGACTGGTGGTCGGTGGTTTTGAACGCGTGTTTGAAATCAACCGTAACTTCCGCAATGAAGGTATTTCCCCACGCCATAATCCTGAGTTCACCATGATGGAACTCTACATGGCGTATGCGGATTACAGGGATTTGATCGAGCTGACCGAGAGCCTGTTCCGTACGCTGGCGCAGGAGGTGCTGGGCAGCACCGTGGTGCCTTATGGTGAAGAGGAGTTTGACTTCGGTAAGCCCTTTGCAAAGCTGACCATGAAAGAGGCGATCCTGAAGTACCGGCCAGAAACCGACCTTGCCGATCTCGATGATATGGAAAAAGCGACGGCGATTGCACAGTCGCTGGGCATCAAAGTCGAGAAAAGCTGGGGACTGGGGCGCGTGGTGACGGAAATCTTTGAAGAGACGGCGGAAAGCCATCTGATCCAGCCCACTTTTATCACCGAATACCCGGCCGAAGTGTCACCGCTGGCGCGGCGCAACGATCTCAACCCGGAAATCACTGACCGCTTTGAGTTCTTTATCGGTGGACGTGAAATCGGCAACGGTTTCTCAGAGCTGAACGATGCGCAGGATCAGGCAGAACGTTTCCTTCAGCAGGTGAATGCCAAAGACGCGGGTGATGATGAGGCGATGTTCTACGATGAAGACTACGTCACCGCGCTGGAGCATGGTTTGCCACCGACTGCGGGTCTGGGCATTGGTATCGACAGAATGGTGATGCTGTTTACCAACAGCCACACGATTCGTGATGTGATCCTGTTCCCGGCTTTACGGCCTGGCAGTAAGTAATCTCTCTGCATTCAGTATCGGGGCGAAATCATTCGCCCCTTTTTTTTATTACTGACCGGGATCAGAAAAAAGTTATATCTGCCATCACAACTTTTCTGTCAGCGCTGAGCCATCCCAGCCGCAGTCTGCGCTGACAAACTTTGCAACACCGCATAATAAGAGGGGGAGAGGCCGCACCCTCATGAATCAGGCCGGGCCTTGCGTAATTGCATCAAAAATTCAGTGCTGATGCACCCGACACGCCCGGCGTTTTATCGCCTTGTGATATAACACCACAACTACGTTATAAGCCACAGCCGAAGCCAGCAGGGTGAGCAGTACATCTGAGAAAAACCATAAATCGTCAAAATTTTCCTGACTTGCACTGCCATGCAACCAGGAAGAAAAGTGGTTAGCTGCTCCCGGACTGATAAATTTTGAAGAGTCAATCAGCCGGGCAAAGAGACAGAACAGCAAGATAAACAGAACTGTCTTAGCGCTTCGCCGGACAATCTTCACCATAGCCATAACTTTTTACCTCAATGTAACCACGCGCTTTAAGTCTTCTCATGCAAGGTACGTTTACCAGCGGTGTCCTCATAAGGCACCCACGAAGCAAGGCAAAATCTGAATTATTTTTAAGAGTTATACAATCTTCCGAAACCACACCCGGACGCAGTCGAAAATTCCCCCGTCGGACGCCATCAACCCACGTATGATCTCCAGGCCCTGAACTATCAACCCCAGTGAAATCGTAACAGCCGGTAAGACAGTTTTAAGGTTTATGCGGGCTGCACCCCATCAATGTCCGCTTCGACTATGCTCAGGATTATCACAACTCACAGTCTGGCTAATCAGGCTGTTTTCATTCTCAGGGAGTAAAGTTGATGCGCAAGCTTTCCATAATCGTTATCACTGCCGGTCTTCTTATGGCGGTCAGTTCGCAGGCCGACGCGAAAGGCTGCCTGAAAGGGGCCGCGGTAGGCGGCGTGGCGGGTCATATCAAACATCATGGCGTTGCCGGGGCGGCGGCAGGTTGTGCGGTGGGGCATCATATGGCCAGTAAAAAACAGAAAGAGGCGGCTAAGCAGCAGAATCAACAATAAGCAAGGTCTCCACAGCTCATCTGCCTGCGCCTCTGACCCCGTCACGGTGATCCGAGGCCAGGCTTACTTTTCTCTCAGCGGTCGGCAGCGGGTATCAGTTCAGCAAACCGGCTCCGACATTCACCGACAGTCCCAGAACGGCCAGATTGAAAATAAATGAGATGACTGATTGCAGTAGCGTCAGTTTGCGTATCCCGGTGGTTCCCGTTGCCACATCGGCGGTTTGCGCTGCCACGGCGATGGTAAAAGAGAAGTAAAGAAAATCCCAGTACCCTGGCCTGGCGTTTTTTTCCGGGAAAATAAATGGGCTGAGGCTGTCGCTACGATGCAGATAGTGCTGGTGAGCATAGTGCATGGCAAAGGCGCTGGGCAGTAATGCCCATGAGGCAATCAGGGTCAGTACCGTCAGCAGCAGATGCAGTGTGCGCGCCGAACCGGTGAGGTGTTTCAGCGTCGGCAGCTCGCTCAGGATCGCCACAATACTGGTCACACAGGCCACGATCACCAGCGTCAGCACCAGCGCGGCACTTTGATCCTGGACGCTGGCGATATGCCTGATCTTATCGGCATCAGTACGCAACATGCGAAACCAGATTAGCGCCAGATAGATCCACGCCAGCACATTCCAACTTATCAGCAAACGTTGCAATTGCCCTGATTGCGCAGGCAGGACAAAGTAACAAATCAGACCGGCAGCAACAGCGAAAATCAGGCGCAGCCGGGCAAACAGGTGGGTGGTCAGAGAACTGGACATGATGTGGCGTTTCTACGTGAATGCTCAATCAGTCAACTGTAGACGGTGACCGGGAAAACGCCCGGGCGTTCTGCTTTTTTCGCTGAACGAACAGGCTTCCCGGCAATCATGACTTGATGGCGGTATCCAGCCACTGTTTAAAGCTGGCATAAGGAACATACAGCGAGACGTTTTTGTACAGTGCCTTGCCGGTTTTTAAGTCATTAATGCGGTCAGAATAACCCACAATAACGCCAGCGATGGAGTCATCAGACGCGTTGTAGACCGCGCCACCGGACATCCCTTTCACCACCCCCGCATCGGAGGCCACCACCACACATCCCAGCTTATTCCAGTCATTTTGCAGCCCGGTATTGATCAGGCTGGTGCCGGTAGAGGCCACCGGCATGGCGGAAATAAAGCTGTAGCCATACATGTTGATTTTGTCGCCAATATGTCCGTTACGAAAATGTGGCGGCTGGATGTTGGGATTGGGGTGATAGACCACCGCCAGATCGCACAGTGGGTGTCTGGCTTTGACCCGGTAAAGCGAATATTTTGCCACATGGGCAGCGGTCAGGCTGTATTCAGACGTCAGGGGAATGGTGGTGCCTAATGTACCAATGCCCAACACGGTTGGAATACCGGTAACGGTCATATCGACCCGTTTTTCCGCTTCGCGGCTGTACTCATAATGCCCAACTGAGCACCCGGCCAGTATCAGAGATAGCAGGCTTATTGCGCATCGCATTTTTAGTCCTCGAAAAGAATTGATCAAGCACGTCACATCAAACGCCCGGTAATCCGTCATCGAGGTATCGGCAAACGCTCAAGAAGCTTTAATCTTTTTTACTTAACACAAAGCCTGATGCATTCTGCGTCAAATGACAATTGTTTGTCGCTGCTGAACGACAAAACTAAGAACGATCTGAGTTTTACTGATAAAAATTCATTAACAGTCAGGCTGATAAATCAGGCTCTGACTGGGCCTGTTATGCAACAGCATCGTACTTTTCAGCGCACGGATCCCCTGCTCAGGGCCGCCAGAGCCGTTACGGATGCTTAATGTTAACGGTATGTAAGCATCTATCATACTTAAGCTAAATGATATTTGTGATGTAGATCAATTTTAGTCACTATTAGAGCGGAGTCCGAGCTCTTTTACTACCGGGAATGACTGGTGGTAAAACCTGAAGAATATCTGGAGATAGAAACATGCCCGTTTCCTTACTGGCGCTGGCGTTGAGCGCCTTTGCCATTGGCACCACGGAATTTGTCATCATGGGATTGCTACCGGAAGTGGCCGCCGATTTAGCGGTATCGATCCCCTCTGCCGGCTGGTTGATTAGCGGCTATGCGCTGGGGGTGGCGATTGGCGCGCCGATAATGACCTTACTGACCGCAAAGCTGCCGCGTAAAAGTACGCTGATTCTGCTGATGGCAATTTTTATTGTCGGTAACATCCTCTGTGCGCTGGCATACAGCTATAACCTGCTGATGCTGGCAAGGGTGATTACCGCGCTCTGTCATGGTGCCTTCTTCGGGATTGGCTCAGTGGTGGCGGCCAGCCTGGTCGCGCCGGGTAAACAGGCTTCAGCGGTAGCGCTGATGTTTACCGGACTGACGCTGGCGAACGTACTGGGTGTACCGCTGGGGACCTGGTTTGGTCAGCTTCTCGGCTGGCGCGCCACTTTCTGGGGCGTATCGGCTATCGGCCTGCTGGCCTTTATTTCCCTGCTGTTTAGTCTGCCTGGCAACCGGGACGAAAAACCGGTGCATCTCGCCAGTGAGATTGGCGCGCTGGCTAACGGCAAATTGTGGCTGTCGCTGCTGATGACCGTCTGTTTTGCCGCGGCGATGTTTGCGCTGTTCAGCTACATTGCGCCGCTGTTGTTGCAGGTGACCGGCATCAGCAATCGGAGCGTCAGCTGGACGCTGTTCCTGATTGGCGCAGGCCTGACGGTGGGTAATATTCTTGGCGGCAGGCTGGCCGACTGGAAAGTGTCATTCAGCCTGATCCTCAGCTTTTCACTGATAGCGCTGTTCTCGCTGCTGTTCAGCTGGACCAGCCATGCGGTATGGCTGGCGGAAATTACCCTGTTTCTCTGGGCGATGGCGACCTTTGCCATTGTGCCCGGCTTGCAGATTAACGTGGTACGCCACGGTAAGGACGCGCCCAATCTGGTTTCGACGCTGAATATATCCGCCTTCAACGTCGGTAATGCCTTTGGTGCCTGGGCTGGCGGCGCGGTAATCGGCTCTGGCTTTGGACTGACGGCGGTGCCGGTAGTGGCTGCCGGGCTGGCAGTGGCTGGCCTGCTGGTGTCTCTGATTACCTTTCGTCGTTCAGGCGGGCGGCCGCAAACCGCCCGGGCTTAATCTAACAGCGCCGCCAGTCGCTGAGTAAACAGGCTGATATGCTGTTGCAGATGGGCGCAGAAGGCATCCGTCAGTGCAGAAGAGGGGCGGTGGCGCGGTCTGATCAGACTGACGGTAAAGGGGATTTCGGCGCTGAAGCGTCTGATGGTCACGCCGCTGCCCGCATACTCCATTGCGGTCAGCGGATTGACTACCGACACGCCAACTCCGGCTCTGACCATCGAACAGACCGATGCCGCGCTGTGGGTTTCCATCACCATCCGCCGCTCCACTCCCTGCTCGTTGAACAGTTTATCCAGTAGCTGACGATAGCTGTCGGTGCGTGACAGGCTGATGTAGTTTCTGCCACTGAAATCCTGCGGGGTCAGGCAGTTTTTTTGCGCCAGTTCATCTCCGGGAGGCAGGACACAGACTTCCATTGCGGTGAAGAGTTCGGTGCGTTCAGTACCGGCAGGCGTCTGACCGGTTTCGGTCAACCCCAGGTCATAGCGCTGGGCGGAGAGCCACTCCTCCAGCAGCGGCGACTCCTGCGCAATAATGTTCAGACTGACCTCCGGGTAGCGTTGTAAAAAAGGCTGACAGAGCAGCGGCAGCAGCGACTGGGAAAACACCGGCAGGCAGGCGAGGGAAAGCTCACCCTGGCGAAACTGGCGCAGTCCTTCGGCGGCGCTGATAATGCGGTCCAGTCCGTACCATGAACGCTGAACCTCTTCAAACAGCCGCAATCCCTGGACCGTGGGTTGCAGGCGACCGCGCACCCGGTCAAACAGCTTCAGCCCGCTGAGTTTTTCAAATCTTGCCAGTTCGCGACTCACCGTCGGCTGCGAGGTATGCAGCAGCGCTGCCGCCTCCGTCAGGTTACCGGTGGTGACCACCGCGTGGAAAATCTCAACATGGCGCAGCGTAATGCCCGTCATTGCCCGCTCCTGAAAATCAAAGCCATATCATGGATGAATAGAGTGCCTTAAAACAGATATTTTTAATCATTGCCTCGCTGTGGCGTAATAGGCCTTTACCCTCAGGAGAAATTTTATGCCACGTCTGCTCAGTAACACGGAAACTGCACTCAACCGCGATAACCTTCTGCCACTGGTGCAAAAGTCAGGGGGACCGCTGTGGGTCTATGATGCCGATATTATTCGCGCGCGCATCGCACAGTTACAGCAGTTTGACGTGGTGCGTTTTGCGCAGAAAGCCTGTTCCAATATTCATATTCTGCGGCTGATGCAGGCAGCCGGGGTGAGAGTGGATTCGGTGTCCCTCGGAGAAATTGAGCGTGCGCTGGTCGCCGGATTCCAGCCCGGTGGCGATGACATCGTGTTCACCGCCGATGTGCTTGACGTGCCGACGCTGGCGCGGGTGGCTGAACTGAAAATTCCGGTCAATGCCGGGTCAGTGGATATGCTTGAGCAACTGGGCGAGGTCTCTCCGGGACATCCGGTCTGGTTGCGCATCAACCCGGGGTTCGGCCACGGACACAGCCAGAAAACCAATACCGGCGGCGAAAACAGCAAACACGGTATCTGGCCTGAGGATCTGCCGCTGGCGCTGGCCGCGCTGCAACGTCATCAGCTGAAGCTTGTTGGCATTCACATGCATATCGGATCCGGCGTGGACTATGGTCACCTGGAGCAGGTCTGCGATGCGATGGTGCATCAGGTGGTCAGTTTCGGTCAGGATCTGCATGCCATCTCCGCAGGTGGCGGGCTGTCGATTCCTTACCGTCCGGGCGAAGAGGCGATCAATACCGATCATTATTTCAGCCTGTGGGATGCGGCGCGTAAACGCATTGAGCAGCATCTGGGCCACCCGGTGAAGCTGGAAATCGAGCCAGGCCGTTTCCTGGTGGCGGAGTCCGGCGTGCTGGTTTCTCAGGTTCGTGCCGTTAAGCAGATGGGCAGCCGTCACTTCGTGCTGGTGGATGCCGGGTTTAGTGACCTGATGCGGCCTGCGATGTATGGCAGCTACCACCATATCTCCGCGATGGCGGGAGAAGGGCATCAGCTTGATGAACAACGCACCGTGGAAAGCGTGGTGGCCGGGCCGCTGTGCGAATCCGGCGATGTCTTTACGCAGCTGGAAGGCGGCCAGGTAGAGACGCGCTCGCTGCCGGATGTGCAGGTGGGCGATTACCTGGTGTTTCACGATACCGGTGCCTACGGTGCCTCTATGTCCTCAAATTACAACAGCCGCCCGCTGCTGCCGGAAGTGCTGTTTGAAAACGGTCAGGCGCGGATTATCCGCCGCGCCCAGACGATAGAGGATTTGCTGGCGCTGGAACAGCAGCTGGCATAACTCAGCTCTGGCCCGGCGCACCCACCGAGTGGCGACGCACCAGCGTCGGGCTGAAGATATTGGTCACTTCCGGTAACGGCTGGTTATTGGCTAACGCCAGTGCCAGCGCGGCGGCCTGCTGCGCCATGGTCACAATCGGGTAGCGAATGGTGGTCAGACGTGGCCGGACATAGCGTGAAACCAGTACGTCATCAAAGCCAATCAGCGACATCTCTTCCGGCACCCGCACCCCGTTGTCACTCAGTACCGCCAGCGCACCGGCGGCCATCGAATCGTTATAGCAGGCGACGGCGGTAAAGGGTTTACCGCGTCCGAGCAGCTCTGTCATCGCCTGTTCGCCGCCCACTTCATCCGGTTCACCCTGCGCCACCAGCCGATCATTACAGGGCAGATGGTGTTCACGCAGCGCATCGTAATAGCCCTGAAGCCGATCTTCGGCGTCAGAAATAGGATGGTTCGAGCAGATAAAGGCAATATTCTGGTGCCCCTGCTGAATCAGGTGGCGGGTTGCCAGCCAGGCACCGTAGCGATCGTCCAGCGCAATACAGCGTTTTTCATAGCCCGGCAGCGCCCGGTTAATCAGGACCATGCCGGGGATTTGTGCCATCAGCGGTAACAGCTCGTTATCCGGGATCTTTTTGGCGTGGACCACCAGCGCGCCACAACGATGGCGAATCAACTGCTCAATCGCCTGACGCTCTTTTTGCTCAATATGGTAACCATTGCCAATCAGTAAAAAATTGCCGGTCTCATAGGCGACCTGCTCCACCGCCTTGACCAGCGCACCGAAGAAGGGATCGGAAACATCACCGACCACCAGCCCCATCGTTTCGGTTGACTGCTGCGCCAGCGCACGGGCGTTGGCATTGGGATGATACTGTAACTGCACCATCGCGCTGTTCACCGCCTGCCGTGAACTTTCACTGGCTTTCGGTGAATTGTTTATGACTCGGGAAACCGTGGCGACGGAAACGCCAGCCAGCCTGGCAACATCCTTAATCGTGGCCATAAATCGTAAGCCTTCCTGGGTAAACGTTTACATCCGCCCAGTGTTGCGGAATTCTCCTGTTACTTCAAGCAGACAGAATGTCAGCGGCGTCGCAAAGCCTGATAAAAGCCGCGCAAAGATTATCCGCCGGCAAGCGATTCAAAACCGGCGCTGAATAATGTTATTCTGCGGTTAAATAATGCCGAAAAGCCTGCCGGAACGCCTGATGACCATAATAAAAGTGCCGCACCTCGCCCACTGGGGCGCCTTCACCGCCGTTGTCGAAGATGGCAAGCTTGTCCGCTGTGAGCCGTTCTTCGCTGACCAGGATCCGTCGCCGATGCTGAATACCATCCCGGAGCTGGTCTATTCCGACAAGCGCATCCGCCAGCCAATGGTTCGCCGTTCATGGCTCAAATCCCGCGAGAAAAGTGACCGCACCCTGCGTGGGCGGGAAGATTTTGTCGCCGTGGACTGGGAAACCGCGCTGGATCTGGTGGCGGAGGAGAATCGCCGGGTGCGTGACCGTTACGGCCCCACCGGCATTTTTTCGGGTTCTTACGGCTGGTCTTCTGCGGGGCGTGTTAACCATGCCCGCACGCTGATCCGCCGTTTCTATTTTACCGGCGGCGGCGGTGTCGACCAGCTTGGTAACTACAGCTGGGGAGCGGCGCAGTTTTTCCTGCCCTACATTATCGGCACCTATATGCCGCTGACCGGGCGCGTCACCGACTGGCCGCAGGTGGTGGAGCATTGCGACATTTTTGTCGCCTTTGGCGGGCTGGCGCTGAAAAACAGCCAGGTGGCTTCCGGCGGAGCGGGGCAGCACAGCCTGAAACCGGCGCTGCTGGAACTGGCGGCAAAAGGCACACCGGTGATTAATATCAGCCCGATGCGCGATGACTGTCCCGCCTTTGTCAATGCCGAGTGGATTCCGATCCGCCCCAACACCGACGTGGCGCTGATGCTGGCGCTGGGCTACGAAATTGAACGCTCTGGCGCTGTGGATAACGCTTTTCTCGCTTCACACTGCGTCGGCTGGCCACAGCTGCGCAGCTACCTGCTGGGCGAGACGGACAGCACACCCAAGACGCCGGAGTGGGCCAGTGAGATTACCGGCATTCCGGCCGCGCGTATCAGACTGCTGGCTGCGCAGCTGAGCGGCAAACGCAGCTTTATCACCTGCTCCTATTCCGTGCAGCGCGCCCACCGTGGCGAGCAGCCTTACTGGATGATGATTGCGCTCTCCTCGATGCTGGGGCAGCCGGGTTTGCCGGGGGCGGGCTTCTCCTTCGGTCATGGCTCGATGAACAGCGTCGGTAATCCGCGCGTTGAAGGCCCGGCCCCGCTGATGTCTACCGGCGTCAATCCGATTGCCGATCGGGCGATCCCGGTGGCCCGCATCAGCGATATGCTGTTGCACCCCAATGAGCCTTACCGTTTTCAGGGGCAGACCCATACTTACCCGGAAATCCACCTGATCCACTGGGCGGGCGGTAATCCTTTCCATCACCATCAGCAGTTGAATCGCCTGGTGGAGGGCTGGCAGCGGCCGGATACGGTGATTGTCCAGGATATCGTCTGGACCCCGGCGGCGCAGATGGCCGATATCGTACTGCCGGTGACGACCACGCTTGAACGTAACGATATTGGCGGTTCCTCGCGCGATCGCTTTGTGCTGGCGTTGCATCAGGCAATTAAACCGCAGCATCAGGCACGTAACGATTTTGATATTTTTGCCGATCTGGCAGAAAGACTGGGTTACCGCGATACTTTTACCGAACAGCGCAACGAGGCGCAGTGGATCGAATACCTCTATCAGCAGTGCGCCCGGGCGCATCAGGAGAAGGGGATTGACTGGCCTGATTTCCAGACCTTCTGGCGGGAAGGCCATGTGGAGGTGCCATCCGGCGGCAAACCTTTTGTCTTTATGGAGGCGTTTCGTGACGATCCCGTTGCCAATCCAATCAAGACCGCCAGCGGCAAAATTGAGCTGTTCAGCAAGACGATTGCCGATTATCAGCTTGATGATTTCGCGCCACACCCGCAGTGGCAGCCGCCGAGAGAGTGGCTGGGTGCCGGATTAAGCCAGCGCTTCCCGTTGCATATGATTTCCATTCAGCCTGGCGACCGTCTGCACAGTCAGATGGATGCCACGCCAACGGTGCAGGCGGCGAAAACCGCCGGTCACGAAACACTGTGGATGCATCCGCAGGATGCCGGCCCGCGTGGGATTGCGGATGGTGAGGTCATCGACGTCAGTAACGATCGTGGCAGGATGCTGGCCGGAGTGCGATTGACGGATGGCGTCAGCCCAGGCGTGGTGTTGATCGCCACCGGTGCCTGGTTCGATCCCGGCTTTGGCAAGACCTGGCAACCTTACGACCGGGCCGGTAATCCGAATGTGCTGACGCTGGATATCGGCACGTCGTCCCTGACCCAGGGCCCAAACGCCATGAGCTGCCTGGTGGAGATTAAACGCGCCGCGACAGCTGAATGATAAAAATAACAATCTCATAGCTGGTTACATTTTGCGGATAACTGTTGCGAATGAGGGCTGGCTGCCGGGTCAGCCGCATTGCTACAGTGCTGATCCCAGAGGTATTGATGGGTGAACATCAAAAAGTCTTCATGCTTTAATTTCACCAACCTGCGCCGATGCGCAGGTTTTTTTTATCTGCACACCGCCTGAGTGCGGTAATAAAATGAATTCTAACTGAAATCCCCGCGTTCCCTGCCGATCAACGGCCTGGCAATCACAGGCTGAAACACAGTTTCCCTGTTATCCTGGCGGCATTTTTTATATAACCCACAATCAGTTATCCCGATCAGCTGTGAAAGAATCCATGCCCCGCTTAAAGAAACTGTTGGCTAAAGACCAGGCGAAAGCGCCTTTTAACCCTCTCCGTTTCCGCCTGATCTGCTTTGGTGTGCTGACCTGCCTGGTTTTACTGCTGGCGCGGGTCGGCGATCTTCAGCTGATCAACCATCCGATGCTGGAGAAAGAGGCGGATGAGCGCTCACTGCGCACGGTGGCGATCCCCACTAACCGGGGGACGCTGCTGGATCGCAACGGTGAAGCGCTGGCGCTGAGCGTGCCTTCGCGCGATATCATTGCCGATCCGCAGCGCGTGCTGGAAGCGCACCCGGATTTTACCAGCGCAAAATGGCAGTATCTGGCGAATGCGCTGGACCAGCGGCCGGAGGATATTGCCCGCCAGATTAACGCCAGTCCCACCCGACGCTTCCTCTATCTCGGCCACAAAATTGAGCTGGGGATCGCCAAAGACATTGCAAAGCTGCATCTGGCCGGGATTACCACCGTGTATGACGACAGCCGCTTTTATCCGATGAGCGAGGCGACCGCGCCGCTTATCGGTATCGTCGGGGCGGAAAACAGCGGCCTGACCGGGCTGGAAAAAGGCTTTGATAAGGTGCTTCAGGGCACGCCGGGCGAAGAAAAATATCGCCAGGACGCCAATGGCAACATTGTGGCGATGATCAACTATGAGCCGCCACGCCAGCCCCCCACGGTGCAGCTCAGTATTGATAAATTTGATCAATACACCCTTTACAGCAAACTGCGTGACGGCGTGTTGCTGAACAAAGCTGACTCCGGGGCGGCGGTCCTGATTAAGATTGATACCGGCGAAATCCTCGGCATGGCTTCTTATCCGTCATTTAACCCCAATAATTTTGGCGATGTCTCGCCCACGCAGATGCGTAACGCCGCGATCAACGACAGCTATGAGCCGGGTTCAACGGTGAAGCCGCTGGTGGTGATGGAAGGTCTGGTCCGTAAGCTGGTGCGTCCTGACTCAGTGCTGGATACCACACCGTATCGCGTCAATGGCCACCTGATCCGCGACGTGGGCCACTGGCCGCGCCTGACGATGACCGGCATTCTGCAAAAATCCAGCGATATTGGCGTATCGCACATTGCGCTGGCGATGCCTGCGGAAGTGCTGGTCAATACTTACCGCTCGTTTGGACTGGGCAAGCCAACCGGCCTGGGACTGACCGGAGAAAGCGTGGGCTATTTTCCGCTACACCGTGAGCGTTGGGCCGATATCGAACGCGCCACCTTCTCGTTTGGCTATGGTCTGCGGGTCACGCCACTGCAAATCGCCCGTGAATACGCCACCCTTGGCTCTTTCGGCGTCTATCGCCCGCTGTCGATCACCAAAGTGACGCCGCCGGTAATGGGCACGCGGGTGGCCGATGAGGATATCGTTCGCTCAGTGGTGCATATGATGGAGAGCGATGCACTACCCGGCGGCAGTGGGGTGCGCGCGGCGGTGCCGGGTTACCGTCTGGCGATTAAAACCGGTACGGCAGAGAAAATGGGCAGCAGCGGTAAATATGATGGTGGCTATATCAACTATACCGCTGGCGTGGCACCGGCCAGCAATCCGCAGGTGGCGCTGGTGATTATGATTAACCACCCAACGGCGGGCGATCACTTCGGTGGATCGGTTGCCGCGCCGGTATTTGGCAACATTATTGGCCCGGTGCTGAAACATATGAACGTGGCACCGGATGCACTTTACAGCACCCACAGTGGCACCTGAGTTACGCTCTGCAAAGGTCGGTAAACAAAGCCGCAAAGGTTTTACAGCTGGTAGCATTTTCGCTAACTCCGTTGCGTTTTGCTGCTGGCAGGTCGGGAGCACAGCTGCGAGGATGATTATCCCAGAGGTATTGATTGGTGAGAAAGCAATCTGCTCCCGGCAGATTTACACCCTGTTAAATTGCACCAACCCACGCGGATGCGTGGGTTTTTTTTGCCTCGTTACAGGCCATTCTGGCAACCACATCTGATTTTTTCCCGTCTGACGTTAAGGTTACTGATAAATTCTTACCTGCTGCATTTATTCTGCAAATCGGCAATACGAGATAATGACTGTCTGATTCAGGCAATTAAACCAGCAAGTTACACGGTGAATCCGTCGGCTGATGGCGGGAAATAAAAATTATAAGCGGTTGATTACGAAATTCTTACGTTAAGAGGATGGAAATTAATCACCCTCTACAATCATAATATCCTCAGGCCAGTTGTTTACTGGCCTGACTTTTTTTGGGCGGTAGCGAAATGTTGCCTTGAATTTTTTGTTTCACTTGATCAGCAGATTCCCATGACCCCAACATCCAGGAAAATCTCACCTTCTCTGCGTAAAAAAATCCTGATCCTGATTTTGATCCTCCTTGTCGCGGCACTCATCTGGCGCTTCTGGCCTCATGGTTCAGCGGGTAAAGCGGGCGTACATGGCGCACCGCCAGCGGGTGGACCTCCGCCGGGTGGCCCGGGTGGGATGATGTTTGGTGGGCCTGCGGCGGTGCACGCTGGCGTGGTGACCACGGCAGATGTGCCGGTGTATCTGACGGCGCTGGGTACGGTTATCCCGAATGCTTCCGTCACCGTCACCAGCCGGGTGGACGGCCAGCTGATGAAGGTTTACTTCACCGAGGGGCAAAAAGTTCAGGAAGGTCAGCTGCTGGCGCAGATTGATCCTCGCAGCTATCAGGCGACCCTCGCGCAGTATCAGGGCAGTCTGAACCAGAATCAGGCGCTGCTGAAAAGCGCTGAGCTGACGCTGGCACGCTACCGCAAACTTTATGCCCAGGACTCCTTATCCCGCCAGGATCTGGACAGCCAGATAGCCACGGTCGGACAGTACAGCGGCGCAGTGAAGGCCGACCAGGCGCAGATCGACGCAGCGAAGCTGAATATCGATTTTGCCCGGATCACCTCGCCCATCAGTGGTCGCGTCGGTTTGCGGCTGGTGGATGCAGGCAATATGGTCAACTCCAGCGATACCACCGGCATTGTTACCGTTACCCAGACGCAGCCTGCTGCCGTCACTTTCAGCGTGCCGCAAAGCAATATTCCGACCCTGATTGCTGCGCTGCATAACGGTCAGAGTCTGTCCGCCACCGCCTTCGATCAGGATGGCAGTAAACAACTGGCAGACGGTAAGGTGCAGTTTATCAGCAACCAGATTGATACCAGCACCGGTACGGTAGAGCTGAAGGCGCTGTTTGCTAATCAGGATGAGGCGCTCTATCCCAATCAGTTCGTCAACCTGCGGCTGCAAACCGGCACGCTGAAACAGGCGACGGTGATCCCGGCGCAGGCGCTGCAACTCAGCAGCGATGGCAGCTTTGTCTATGTGATTAACAAAGACCATACCGTCACTCGCCGGGCAGTGAAAACCGGACCGGTGCTGGACGAAACCCGCCAGGCGATTACCGAAGGGGTGACGGCCGGTGAACAGCTGGTGACCGAAGGCATTGACCGGCTCAGCGATGGCAGTACGGTGTCGGTGATCGGTGCAGAAGAGAGCAAGGCCGCCAGCGGGAGCGCAACAGCGCAATGAATCCTTCCCGCATTTTTATCGCGCGTCCGGTCGCTACCATATTGCTGATGATCGGCGTGCTGATCTCCGGCATCTTTGCCTACCGCTTCCTCTCCACCTCGGCGTTGCCGCAGGTGGACTATCCTACGATTCAGGTCACCACGCTCTATCCCGGAGCCAGTCCGGATGTGATGGCCTCGTCAGTGACTGCGCCGCTGGAACGTCAGCTTGGGCAGATGTCGGGCCTGAGCCAGATGGCGTCAAGCAGCGCCAGCGGCTCGTCGGTGATTACGCTGAAATTCTCGCTGGATTTGTCGCTGGACGTGGCCGAGCAGGAGGTCCAGGCGGCCATCAATGCCGCGAATAACCTGCTGCCCAGCGACCTGCCCAATCCGCCGACCTACAAAAAGGTCAACCCGGCGGACACGGCGGTGATTACCCTCGCGGCGACCTCTTCAACGTTGCCGTTGACCAGAGTGCAGGATCTGGTCAATACCCGCATTGCGCTGAAGCTGTCGCAGATTTCCGGCGTCGGCATGGTGACGCTGGCGGGAGGACACCAACCCGCTATCCGCATTCAGGCCGATCCGAAAGCGCTGGCGGCGCGTGGACTGACGCTGGAAGATATCAACACCCTCATCGGCAACAGCAACGTTAACGGTTCGAAAGGCGGTTTTGATGGTAAATACCATTCGGTGACCATTGACGCCAACGACCAGCTGCGCACCGCCGACGAGTACGGCAACCTGATCCTCACTTATAAAAACGGCGCGGCGCTGCGTCTGCGTGACATTGCCCATATTGAGCAGGCACCGGAGAATACGTATCAGTCGGCGTGGGCCAACAACAGCCCGGCAATCATTATCAGCGTGCAGCGCCAGCCCGGCGCGAATGTTATCGCAGTTGTTGATGGCATCAAGGCGCAGCTGCCGACCTTGCAGGCCGCGCTGCCTGATGGGGTTAAAGTACAGATCCTTTCTGACCGCACCCAGACCATTCGCGCGTCAATCAGTGATGTGCAGTTTGAACTGATGCTGTCGATTGCGCTGGTGGTGATGGTGACCTTCCTGTTCCTGCGCAACGTTGCCGCCACGCTGATCCCAAGCGTGGCGGTGCCGCTGTCGCTGGTGGGAACCTTTGGGGTGATGTATCTCGCCGGGTTCAGCCTGAATAATCTGTCGCTGATGGCGCTGACTATCGCCACCGGCTTTGTTATTGACGATGCTATCGTGGTGGTGGAGAACATCTCCCGACGGCTGGAGCAGGGCGAAACGCCAATGGAGGCGGCGCTGAAAGGGTCGGCGCAGATCGGTTTCACCATTATCTCGCTCACCTTTTCGCTGATTGCGGTGCTGATCCCGCTGCTGTTTATGGGCGACGTGGTGGGCCGCCTGTTCCGCGAGTTTGCCATCACCCTGGCGGTGTCGATTCTGGTATCGATGCTGGTTTCACTGACGCTGACCCCGATGCTGTGTGCGTATCTGTTGCGTCATATTCCGGAGGAGCGTCAGAGCCGCTTTTACCGCAAGGGCGGCCAGTTCTTCGATAAGCTGATTGCCGGTTATGACCGCCTGCTCACCGTGGTGCTTAACCATCAGCCGTTAACCCTGCTGGTGGCGCTGGCGACGTTGGTATTGACCGCCGGGCTGTATCTGTTTATCCCGAAAGGTTTCTTCCCCAGTCAGGACACCGGCCTGATTCAGGGCGTTACTATCGCGTCGCAGGACGTGTCGTTCAGTGAAATGGCGAGGCGTCAGC
This sequence comes from Erwinia mallotivora, assembly GCF_000590885.1. GTDB lineage: Bacteria > Pseudomonadota > Gammaproteobacteria > Enterobacterales > Enterobacteriaceae > Erwinia > Erwinia mallotivora. The sequence goes on along the minus strand of NZ_JFHN01000053.1, from coordinate 358,422 downwards.
AGCAGCTTGCTGAGATCGTGCTGAAAAACCCGGCGGTGGACAGCCTGTCATCCACTATCGGTATCGATGGCACTAATTCCAGCCTGAACAGCGGTCGCCTGCAAATTAACCTTAAATCCTTTGATCAACGCGACCAGCGCGCTGACAAAATCATTGCCGAACTGAGCCAGGCGACGCAAAACGTGCCGGGCATCCAGCTGCATTTGCAGGCCGCGCAGGATTTAACGGTGAACGATCAGGTGACGCCGGACCAGTATCAGTTTTCACTGGACGATGCCGACAGTGAAAAACTGGCTACATGGTCGCCGCAGCTGGTGGCGGCGCTGCAAAAGCGCCCGGAGTTCAGCTCGGTAGTCAGCAATCTTCAGGACCAGGGGCAGGTGGCGTATGTCGAGCTGAACCGCGATGCGGCGGCGCGGTATGGCATTACGGCTTCCGATGTGGATACCGCGCTCTATAACGCATTTGGTCAGCGGTTAATTTCCACTATCTTCACCCAGGCGAATCAGTACCGGGTGGTGCTGGAAGTGGCCCCCAAATTCCAGCAGTCGCCGGCGTCGTTTGACGATATCTGGCTGGCGACCTCGTCGACATCCGGCACCACTTCTTCTTCAACGACGACCTCGACATCAACGTCTTCATCTTCCTCGTCCTCGTCCGCCAGCAGCAGCTCAACCAGCACCACGGGCAGCACGTCCACGACCGGCATGGTGAGGCTGACTTCCATCGCCACCATCCACCAGCGTATTGGTTCTCTGGTGCATATGCGTCTGAACCAGTTCCCGGCGGTAACGCTCTCTTTCAATCTCAGCGACGGCTACTCACTGGAAGACGCGCAGCAGGCGATTGCCGAAACGCGACAAAGCCTGAACATGCCGTCCAGTATCACCCTGCGCTATCAGGGCGAAACCGAGGCGTTCCAGAGCGCCACCAGCAACACGCTGTGGCTAATCCTCGCGGCGCTGATGACCATGTATGTGGTGCTGGGCATTCTGTATGAGAGCTTTATCCACCCGGTGACCATCCTCTCGACGCTGCCGTCGGCGGCGGTGGGGGCGCTGCTCACCCTGCTGCTGGCGGGCAGTGAATTCAGCCTGATTGCGCTGATTGGGGTGATCCTGCTGATCGGTATCGTTAAAAAGAACGCGATTATGATGATCGACTTTGCGCTGGAGGCGGAGAAAACGCAGCGGCTCAGCCCCAGAGAGGCGATCCATCAGGCCTGCCTGCTACGTTTCAGGCCGATTCTGATGACCACCATGGCGGCATTGCTGGGCGCGCTGCCGCTGATGCTGGCGTCCGGTTCCGGTGCCGAGCTGCGCCAGCCGCTGGGGCTGGTGATTGTCGGCGGGCTGATTTTCAGCCAGGTGCTGACGCTGTTCTCCACGCCGGTTATCTATCTGTGGTTTGACCGTCAGGCAGAACGTGGCCGTCGCTGGATGCGCAGGACCCGCGCATGAATATCACCCGTCTGTTTATCTTCCGGCCGGTCGCCACGCTGCTGCTGACCCTGGCGCTGCTGCTGCTGGGGGCGCTGGGTTACCGCCTGTTGCCCGTTGCGCCGCTGCCGCAGGTGGATTTCCCCACCATTATGGTCAGCGCCAGCCTGGCCGGAGCCAGCCCGGAAACCATGGCGGCAACGGTGGCGACGCCGCTGGAGCGTTCACTGGGGCAGATCGCCGGGATCACCGAGATGACCTCCAGCAGCTCACAGGGATCGAGCAATATTATTTTGCAGTTTGATCTCGACCGCGACATCAACGGGGCGGCGCGCGATGTGCAGGCGGCGATTAATGCGGCCCGCAGCCTGCTGCCGAGCAGCATGGCTTCGCTGCCCACTTACCGCAAGGCAAACCCTTCCGACGCGCCGATTGTGATGCTGGCGCTGACCTCCAAAACCCGCTCAAAAGGTTATCTCTACGATCTGGCCGACAGCAAGATTGACCAGAAAATCGCCCAGGTAAAAGGGGTGGGGGATGTGTCGCTGATGGGCAGCGCCTTACCGGCGGTGAGGATCGATCTGCAACCGCAGATGCTGAGCCATTTTGGCGTCTCGCTGGACAAGGTGCGCGAGGCGATTGCCAACAGCACCACCAATCTGCCGAAGGGGATTTTACAGGGCGGCAATCAGTCGTGGGTGGTGGACAGCAACGGCCAGCTGGATCAGGCCAGCCAGTATCGCAATCTGGTGGTCAGCTATCAGGATGGCAAAGCCATTCACCTCAGCGATGTGGCGACCGTCTATGACTCGGTGGAGGACAAGTACAACGTCGGTTACTACAACGGCACGCCCTCGGTGATGATTGGCGTAAAACGCCAGGCCGGTGCCAATATGCTGGAAACCATCGACGCCATTAAAGCGCAGCTGCCGGAGCTGGAAAAAGATCTCCCCGCCGATGTCCAGCTGCAAATCGTGGTCGATCGCTCGCCCACCGTGCGCGCTTCGTTGTATGACACCGAAGAAACCCTGCTGATCGCCATGCTGCTGGTGATTGGGGTGGTGTTTGTCTTCCTGCGCAATTTACAGGCGGTGGTGATCCCGGCGCTGGCGTTGCCGGTGTCGCTGATTGGCACCTGTGCGGTGATGTATCTGCTGGACTACAGTCTGGACAATCTGTCGCTGATGGCGCTGATTATTGCCACCGGCTTCGTGGTGGATGATGCCATCGTGGTGCTGGAAAATATTACCCGCTATATCGAAGAGGGGCTCAGCCCGCTGCGCGCCTCAATCAAGGGCGCGCATGAAGTCAGCTTCACCGTGCTTTCGATGACCCTGTCGCTGGTGGCGGTGTTTATCCCGATCCTGCTGATGGGCAGTATTGTGGGGCGGTTGTTTCGTGAATTTGCGGTGACGCTGACCGTCTCGCTGATTATCTCAATGCTGGTCTCCCTCAGCCTGACCCCGATGCTCTGCGCCCGACTGCTGAAGCCGAAGCCCAGGGTCTCCAGGCGGCCTCATCCGCTCTATCAGTGGATCGAAAACGGGCTGAACCGCCTGCTGGCGGCTTACTCACGCGGGCTGAACTGGGTGATGCGCCATCAGCGGCTGACGCTGCTGAGTTTGATCCTGACGGTTATTCTCAACCTGTTTCTCTATTCGGTGGTGCAGAAAGGTTTCTTCCCCAATCAGGATACCGGGCTGCTGATGGGAGCGGTGCGGGCTGACCAGAACATCTCATTCCAGGCGATGGAACCGAAGCTGAAGCAGTTCAGCCAGATGATCCAGCAGGACCCGGCGGTGGACGGGGTGATGGCCTCAATGGGCAGTGGCATGTTTGGATCGCGCAACAGCGCCAACTTTTTTGTCCATCTGAAAGATTTTGACAAGCGCGATGCCACGGCGACGCAAGTGGCTAACCGGCTGAGCGGTAAAACGGCGAATATTCCCGGCGTGGAGCTGTTCCTGATGGCCGCGCAGGATCTGCATATGGGCGGACGCAGTGCCAATGCCAGCTATCAGTACAGCCTGCATGCTGACGATCTGGATACGCTGCGCATCTGGACGCCAAAGGTTAAAGCCGCGCTGGAAGCCATTCCTCAGCTGACCAACGTCGATTCTGACTCCGAGACTGGCGGGCAGGAGGTGATGATTAATATCGACCGCGATCGCGCCATCCGGCTGGGGGTGAATGTCAGTATGATCGACACCATGCTGAATAACGCCTTCGCTCAGCGGCAGGTGGCGACGCTCTATAAAACGCTGAACCAGTATCATGTGGTGATGTCATTGCAGGATGCTTACACCCGCGACCCGGAGATGCTCAATAAGCTGTTTGTGGTGAATGATTCCGGTGAGCGCATCCCGCTGTCGGCGTTTGCCTCTTTCAGCGGCGGTAATGCGCCACTGTCGGTGGCGCATCAGGGGCAGGCCGCGACCAGCACCCTGGCGTTTAACCTGGCGGACGGCGTCTCGCTGGAGCAGGCCACCGCGCTGATTAAAACCGCGATGGCGAAAATTGCCCTGCCGGATACCATCCAGGCGGGATTCCAGGGAACAGCCAAAGCGTACGCTGCGCTGGCCGCATCAATGCCGTGGCTGATCCTGGCGGCGCTGGCGGCGGTCTATATCGTGCTGGGCATGTTGTACGAAAGCTATATCCATCCGCTGACCATTCTCTCCACGCTGCCGTCTGCGGGCGTCGGCGCGTTGCTGTTGCTGTTGCTGACCGGAACGCAACTGACGGTGATCGCCCTGATCGGCATTCTGCTGTTGATCGGTATCGTCAAGAAGAATGCCATTATGATGATCGACTTTGCGCTGGCCGCCGAGCGGCAGCAGGGCATGACGCCTGAGCAGGCGATTGTTCAGGCCTGCCTGATGCGCTTCCGGCCGATTATGATGACCACCCTGGCGGCATTCTTCGGCGCGCTACCGCTGGCGCTGGGTAGCGGAGGCGATGCCGATTTGCGCAGCCCGCTGGGGCTGGCGATTGCCGGTGGCCTGGCGCTGAGCCAGCTGTTAACCCTGTTCACCACCCCGGTGGTGTACCTCTATCTTGATCGCGCCAGCCGTGCCACCAGACGGCAGTGGGCCCGACTGCGTAGCCATTAAACGATGATGAAAAAAACAAACACACTCACCCCTGTTTTACTGGCGCTGTTACTGAGCGGTTGCGCCGTCGGACCTGATTACCATCGTCCGTCGGCCAGCGTGCCCGCTCAGTACAAAGAGGCTAAGGGCTGGCGTCAGGCCGAGCCGCAGGACGGGCAGAATAAAGGCGAGTGGTGGGCGGTCTATCACGATGAAACGCTCTCCTCGCTGCTGCGTCAGGTAGCCATTTCTAACCAGAACGTCGCGCAGTACGAAGCGCAATACCGCCAGGCCAAAGCGCTGGTGGGCGAGTCACGTTCCGATCTGTTCCCCAGCGCGACGTACAGCGCCTCCTCGACGCGCAGCGGCACGGCGGCCAGTGCCACCACCGGACAACGCACCACCAGTAACAGCCATACCTTGCAGGCCAGCGCCAGTTGGGAGCTGGACCTGTGGGGTAAGCTCCGACGCACGCTGGAAGAGAACAAAGCCAGCGCGCAGGCCAGCGCGGCAGAGCTGGCGAATATCACCCTCAGTGCGCAGTCTGAGCTGGCGCAGGATTACTTTAAACTGCGGATTATGGACCAGCAGATAGCCCTGTATCAGCAGAGCGTTGATGCCTATCAGCGCTACCTGAATATTATTAACAACAAATACCAGGCCGGTAGCGAGTCTCGTGCCACCCTGGCTCAGGCGCAGGCACAGCTGGAGAGCGCCCGGGCATCGGCACTGGACCTGAGCTGGCAGCGGGCGCAGACCGAACATGCCATCGCCATGCTGACCGGTAAAACCCCGGCTGAGTTCAGTCTGCCCGTGGCGAAACTGAGCGCCACGCTGCCCGCCGTGCCGCAGTCGCTACCTTCTGAACTGCTGCAACGTCGCCCGGATATCGCTTATGCGGAGCGCAATGTGGCGGCCGCTAATGCAGCGGTGGGCGTGGCGATTGCCGGTTATTTTCCTGACCTGACATTGAGTGCCAGCGGCGGTTATTCCAGCTCGGCCTTCCGCAATCTGATTTCGTTGCCGAACCGTGTCTGGTCGCTGGGACCTGAGCTGAGCGGGACGCTGCTGGACTTTGGCGGCACGTCGTCGAAAGTGGAGCAGGCCAGAGCCAGCTATGATGCGGACGTAGCCAGCTATCGCCAGGCGGTACTGACCGGTTTCCAGGAGGTGGAAAACTACCTGGTTGAGCTGCACACCGCTGGAAGCGGAGATGCTGGCGCAGCAACGGGCGACCGACGCGGCGAAAGAGTCCGCCAGGGTGACGTTCAATCAGTATCAGGCCGGTATGATTGATTACCTTGACGTGGCAACCACGGAAAACACCAGCCTCAGTGCGCAGCAAAGCCTGCTGTCGCTGCAAAGTACGCAGTGGGTAGCCAGCGTGCAGCTGATTGCCGCACTGGGCGGTGGCTGGCAGGCCAGCACGCTGTCGCAGTGAAGCGGATGATGAATGGCCTGTTAGCTGCGCCGGGGATATGCACGCCGCACGATGGTGTCATTGATGAAGCCCCTGAGCAGCAGCAGAGGGCGCGGCGTCTGTTGCAGGGCCGGGGCTTCATCTTTCTGCTGCAAACGCCGGGTTATCAGCAGCTTCTGACGTTTTCCGGCACATTTTTCCAGGCCCGGCATTGAGTTATCTGCCGCTATCCTGCATCGTTGTAGCCAACTTTTTTAAGCTCAGGGAGTTGGCATGTTTTTTTCCTTTCTGCGCCTGGTGTTCAGGCTGTTTTTTCGCACCCGTCTGTATGGCGACCTGTCGGGGCTGTCACAGGAAAAAGTGCTGATAGTACCGAACCATACCTCTTTTCTGGATGGGGTGCTGCTGGCGGTTTTTCTGCCGGTTAAGCCAGTTTTCGCCGTTTACTCGTCGATCAGTGAGCGGTGGTATATGCGCCAGGTGCGTAAGCTGATTGATTTTGTGCCGCTGGATCCGACCAAACCGATGTCGGTTAAATATCTGGTGAAAATGATTGGTCAGGGCCGCCCGGTGGTGATTTTTCCGGAAGGCCGTATTACCGTCACCGGCTCACTGATGAAAATCTATGATGGCGCGGGCTTTGTCGCTGCCAAATCTCAGGCCACGGTTGTCCCTTTGCGGATTGACGGGGCGGAGTTTTCCCCCTTTGGCCGCCTCGCCGGGGTGTTCAAACGCCGTTTATTTCCCCGCATCAGCCTGACGCTGCTGCCCGCCACCACCATACCGATGCCCGACGCCAAAACCGCGCGCGAGCGGCGCAGGCTGGCCGGTGAGCATCTGCACCATATTATGATGGAAGCGCGGATGGCGGTGCGCCCACGGCAGACGCTGTATCAGGCGTTTCTGGCCGCCCGCACCCGCTATGGCTGGTGCAAACCCTGTATTGAAGACGTGAATTTTTCCGCCGACAGTTACAGCGGACTGTTGAAAAAATCGCTGGGGGTTGGCCGCATTCTTGAACGTTACACCGCGCCTGGCGAGTATATCGGGCTGTTGCTGCCCAATGCCACGGTGACGGCGGCGGCGATTCTGGGTGCCTCAATGCGCGGGCGCATACCGGCGATGCTCAACTATACCGCGGGTGTTAACGGTCTTCGCAGTGCGGTGAAGGCCGCCGGGGTAAAAACGATCTTTACGTCGCGCCAGTTCCTCGACAAGGGCAAGCTCTGGCACCTGCCGGAAGGCGTCAGCGAGGTGAAATGGGTTTACCTCGAAGATTTAAAAGAAACGGTTACCTTGCAGGACAAGCTGTGGGTGCTCAGCATGCTGGTCTTCCCGGGGCGCGCCGCCGTCCCGCAGCAGCCGGAAGATGCGGCGATGGTGCTGTTTACTTCCGGCTCGGAAGGCAATCCCAAAGGGGTAGTGCATTCGCATAAAAGCCTGCTGGCTAACGTCGAGCAGATCCGTACGGTGGCTGATTTCACTCCACGCGATCGTTTTATGTCAGCACTGCCGTTGTTCCACGCTTTTGGCCTGACCGTGGGGCTGTTCACGCCGCTTTTCACCGGGGCGCAGGTGTTTCTCTATCCCAGCCCGCTGCATTACCGCATTGTGCCGGAGCTGGTCTACGACCGGAACTGCACGGTGCTGTTTGGCACCTCCACGTTTCTTGCCAACTATGCCCGTTTTGCCAGTCCTTATGATTTTTTTCGCCTGCGTTACGTGGTGGCCGGGGCTGAAAAGCTTCAGCAGGCGACCCGCGAAATATGGATGGAGAAATTTGGTATCCGCATCCTCGAAGGGTATGGCGTAACCGAGTGCGCGCCTGTAGTGGCAATCAATGTGCCGATGGCGGCAAAAAATAACACCGTGGGGCGCATTCTGCCGGGGATGGATTGCCGCCTGATTTCGGTGCCGGGCATTGAGCAGGGTGGGCTGTTGCAGCTCTGTGGCCCAAATATCATGAAAGGCTATCTGCGGGTGGAGAATCCCGGCGTGCTGGAAGCGCCGCAGGCGGACGACGGCGAAGGTCGGATGGAAGCAGGCTGGTACGATACCGGCGATATTGTCAGCTTTGACCCGCACGGTTTTTGCCAGATTCAGGGAAGGATAAAGCGTTTTGCTAAAATTGCGGGTGAGATGGTGTCGCTGGAAACCGTTGAGCAACTTGCCCTGAAGGCCTCGCCGGATAAACAACACGCCGCCTCGGTGAAGCCGGATGGACAACGCGGGGAAGCACTGGTGTTGTTCACCACCGACCGCGAGCTGGCTCGCGATGCGTTACAGCGGGCGGCTCGTGAACTGGGCAGCCCGGAGCTGGCCGTACCACGAGATATTCGCTGGCTGAAACAGCTGCCGTTACTGGGCAGTGGCAAGCCCGATTTTGTCAGACTGAAGAATATGGCTGAACAGCCGGAGAGCCAGAACGATGCATAATGCACCCGGTAAAAGTCTGCTGTCGCGGGGAATGATGGCGGTGATGAGCGCCCAGTTTCTGTCTGCTTTTGGTGATAATGCTCTGTTGTTTGCCACTCTGGCGGTGCTGAAACAGCAGCTGTATCCGGACTGGAGCCAGCCGGTGCTGCAAATGGTGTTTGTGGCAACCTACATCCTTCTCGCCCCTTTTGTCGGCCAGGTTGCCGACAGCTTTGCCAAAGGGCGGGTGATGCTGTTCGCCAACGGGCTGAAGCTGTTGGGGGCGCTGGTTATCTGCTGCGGATTCAATCCGTTTCTCGGCTACGGACTGGTCGGCGTGGGAGCGGCAGCCTATTCCCCGGCGAAATACGGCATCCTGGGGGAGTTAACCGACGGTGAGCGGCTGGTGAAAGCTAATGGCATGATGGAATCTTCAACCATCGCCGCGATCCTCACCGGCTCCGTCGCCGGTGGCATTCTGGCGGACTGGAATCTGCTGGCAGCGCTGGCAGCCTGCGCGCTGGCTTATGGGCTGGCGGTGGCGGCTAACCTGCTGATCCCGACGCTGGCAGCGGCCCGCCCCGGCCAGACCTGGCGACCCGCAAAGATGTCTGCCAGTTTTTTCCATGCCTGCCGGGTGCTCTGGCGTAACGGCGAAACCCGTCTTTCGCTGCTCGGCACCAGCCTGTTCTGGGGGGCCGGTGCGACCCTGCGATTATTGCTGGTGCTGTGGGTGCCGGTGGCGCTGGGCATTACTGATAATAAAACCCCTTCAATTCTCAATGCGATGGTCGCCATCGGCATCGTTTTCGGTGCAGTTCTGGCCGCCAGGCTGGTGACGATTAAAACCGTCAGTCGCTGTATGCCAGCGGGTGTGCTGATTGGCGTGGCGGTGGTCTGTTTCTCTCTGCAACATACTGCGGCTGGCGCTTACGGGCTGTTGATTGCCACGGGGGCGCTGGGGGGCTTTTTTGTGGTGCCGCTGAATGCGTTGCTTCAGCTGCATGGCAAAGAGAGCGTTGGGGCAGGCAATGCCATTGCCGTTCAGAATCTGGGGGAAAACACGGCAATGCTGCTGATGCTGGGCGGCTACTCGCTGGCGATCAGCCTGGGGACCTCGGTGGTGGCAACCGGGGCGGGCTTTGGTCTGTTTTTTGCCCTGGCGATTGCCATGCTGTGGCGCTGGCAGCGACAGCGGATCCGGCGTTAAAAAAGCCGGAAGCGATCCCAGGATCGCCTCCGGCTTACTTATCTGCCTGCGAAAACAGTCCGCAGGGTTTCAGGGGGCCGGGAAGGTATAGCGGCGGTGGATTGCTTCCAGCTGCTGTAATACCTCATTGTCCAGCGTCAGGTTGTAGCTGTCGATATTGATCTGTAACTGCTCGGTTGTGGTGGCACCCAGCAACGTACTGGCGACAAAGGGTTGCTGACGAACGAATGCCAGCGCCATCTGCGACGGATCCAGGCCGTGCTGTTTCGCCAGCGCCACGTACTCCTCAATCGCCAGCTGAGCCTGCTCACCGCTGTAGCGGGTAAAGCGGCTGAACAGCGTGTTACGTGCGCCTGCCGGTCTGGCGCCATTCAGATATTTTCCGCTTAACGTACCGAACGCCAGGCTGGAGTAAGCCAGCAGTTCCACGCCTTCAAACTGACTGATTTCTGCCAGGCCCACTTCAAAACTGCGGTTCAGCAGGCTGTAGGGGTTCTGGATGGAAACGATGCGCGGCAGCTCGTGTTTTTCTGCCAGTTGCAGATAGCGCATCACGCCCCACGGCGTCTCGTTGGAAACGCCGATGTAGCGGATTTTACCGGCCCGCACCTGTTCGTTCAGGGCTTCCAGCGTCTCCAGCAGGGTGACGGGAACGCTGTTGTCGTTGTACTCATAGTTCAGTTTACCGAAGCAGTTGGTCTGTCTCTGAGGCCAGTGCAACTGATAGAGGTCGAGGTAGTCGGTATTCAGCCGCTTCAGGCTGGCTTCCAGTGCTTCGCGAATATTTTTACGATCCAGCGCCTGGCCGGGGCGGATAGAGGCGTCCGCCCCGCGAGACGGTCCGGCCACTTTTGAGGCCAGGATAATCTTTTCACGATTACCGCGCGCCTTCAGCCAGCTACCGATGTATTTTTCGGTCAGGCCCTGCGTTTCAGGTCGTGGGGGGACCGGATACATTTCGGCAGTATCAATCAGGTTAATCCCTGAACGAAGCGCTAAATCTAACTGAGCATGGGCATCGGCTTCGCTGTTCTGCTCACCAAAAGTCATGGTGCCCAGCCCCAGACTGCTGACTTCAAGGGTGCTGTGGGGGATACGGTGATAGTGCATTTGCCGGCTTCCTTTTTTTCATTATTAAAAGGTCTGGAACCTGAAGCTCACCCCATCATGCAGTGAGGTGGGGCCGATCAGGCATTTGACTATAACTGCCGGGAGCAACAGGGGGAAGGGGGGATTGATCGGTGAGTGCGGTCGTGCCACCCGAATGCGCGCTGCGGGTGGCAGAACAGATTTCAGCGTTCGACAATGGATGACACTTCATCGCCGTTAATTTGTAAAATATGGCCGGTATTATCGGTGTATTTCACCAGACCGGTTTCTTTATCAATTTCTGGTTTACCCTGGGTCATGATCATTTTGCCGTCTTTCGTCGCCATCACATAATCACTGCTGCATCCACTGACCAGCATAACCAGCACCAACGCCACCGCGCCAGACATCCACTTCATACTCAGCTCCCATTGCCTGTTACTGTTATTTATTAATAACGCATTTAGCACAATTCGTTAATCTCAACACTCCGAAAATGCGCTGTAAGCATGGGGTACTATTGACTTTTTTCGTAAAGTGATATTTCAGAAATCACTACTGGCCGGATGACCGGCCAGTGGGAGTCAGGCAGGATTTTTTTTATTTCTCAATAAATTCAGGCACTCAACTGCCATCGAGAAGAACATGGCGAAATAGATGTAGCCTTTAGAAATATGAATATTGAAGCTTTCCAGAATCAGGGTAAAACCGACCAGAATCAGGAAGGCCAGCGCCAGCATTTTTACCGATGGGTGGCGCTCGACAAATTCACCGATGCCGCGGGCCGCAAGCATCATAATCAGTACCGCAATCACCACGGCGGCCATCATAATAATCAGATGATCGGACAGGCCTACCGCTGTGATCACCGAATCAAGGCTGAAAATAATATCCAGCAGCATAATTTGTACGATGGCACCGGCAAACGAGTGGACATGGGTTTTATGCTCCCCCTCGCTCCCTTCTATCGTTTCGTGGATCTCCTGGCTGGATTTCCATAACAGAAACAGGCCGCCTGACAGCAGGATTAAATCGCGTGCGGAGAAGCTGTGATCCATCAGGGTAAACAGGGGAGTGGTCAGGCGGATCACCCAGGCGATAGAGGCCAGCAGAGCAAGACGCATCAGCATTGCCCCTGTCAGGCCGAGGCGACGTGCCGTATTTTGCTGATGTTCAGGCAGTTTTGCCACCACCAGAGAGAGAAAAATAATATTATCAATTCCGAGGACGATCTCCAGAATTGTTAGCGTACCCAGTGCCAGCCAGGCATTTGGATCGGCAATCCACTCAAACATACAAAGGTAACATCCTAAACGAAAGTTAAACGGAGAGGATACTCAACCCGGCGTACATAAGCTATATGCGCGTTACACTTCCGTCTGGTATTGCCCGGCGTTTGCCTGCGCGGCTCTGCAAATGGTGGACCCACCGCCACACGGCTTTCAGCGTCGCGGCTGCTGGCTGTTCATCAGGGGAGTTAAGGCCGGGTAATAGCCGTGTTACAGCAGAAAATGGCGCGCCAGCAGGGGGGCGGTAAAGGTTTTCTTCAGATAAAAACCGCGTGGCAGCGTCATAATCGGCTGGCCATTTTCACCAATTCCTTCGGTAAGGGCTTTGTTGTTCGCGGCTTTGGGACGAATTTGCAACACTTCGCCATGGCGTGCGGTAATGCGCTCGACCTGACCCAACACGATCATATCCATTAACTCTTCCCAGTCCTGTTGCAGCTGCATCTCTTCCTGCTGATTCGGGCTCCACAGCAGCGGCGACCCTACCCGGCGTTCGCCGAGCGGAATGCCACGATCGCCTTCCACCGGGATCCAAAGCACCCTTGCCAGCTTGTGACGCACATGACTGGTCTGCCATACCACACCGCTGTTGCCGGTCAGCGGGGCCACGCAGACGAAGGTTGTCTCCAGAGGGCGTCCCTGCGCATCAATCGGGATAGTTTTCAGCTCCACGCCGATTCCGGCAAAATCCTGCTCCGGTTTACTGCCCGCCGTGGCCCCCAGATGACGCTCCAGCAGGGTGCCTACCCAGCCTTTGTCCCGGCGCAGGTCGGGGGGAAGGGTAAGACAGGCCCTCTGCGCCAGTTCTCTCAGCGTCAGGCCGGATAAGCGTTGTGCGCGCTCCAGAAGCTGGGCTTCATTTTCCGGAGGCGAAACGGGACTGAAAGTCAGGCTCATTAATCACTCACTGTTGCCGTCTAAAAAAACACCACTCTTGTCGGTTATGGGTTATCCCATAGCGCTGATTGTGTAAAAGTCGAATAATAGCATGATTAATCATGTTTTTTTATTTGCTACCTGGGGACTTTCTCCCTCTGCGGATCGGGTTATGCCAGAGTTGTCACCGACAATGAACAGGATCTTACACCCTGTTATCCACAGAAAAATGGGATAACTTGTCGTTAACGAGAATACTGTTTCAATTTACAGCCTTGACTGACGGCTTAAAACCCTTTTTAACCGTTTTATTGCTCATCTTAACGGCATTATCTGTGGATAACATTTTTAATGTTCGATCTTTCACCAGTACGGATTCCGGTAACTGTGACAGGATGATGAACGCGGTGATTAAAGGTGAATAATTCGGATAATTCCCTGCTAAATAACAGCTTAAGACTGTCCTGTGCCATCCTGTCAACGTTGGGCTAAAAAGTTTTCCCCATGGGTTAACAAAGTTCTGCACAAAGTTACCCACAGAAAAGGTGAATAAGATCGCCGTAAAATGGAATTTCTGTTTATAACTTTGCCTGAAATCTTAAGTTATCCCTGCTGTGGCACGTTACAGACGGCTAAACCAGTGGTTTACCACCTGTAAGGAGTATGAAACAATCAGAACATCCGAGTTTTTAGTTTGAGGTAGTCCCGTGATCGATGATGATGGCTACCGCCCGAATGTTGGTATCGTAATTTGTAACAGGCAGGGACAAGTATTGTGGGCCAGACGCTATGGTCAGCACTCCTGGCAGTTTCCTCAGGGTGGCATCAATCCCGGAGAAACAGCAGAACAGGCGATGTATCGAGAACTTTTCGAAGAAGTCGGCTTACATCGTAAAGACGTACGCATTCTTGCCTCTACCCGCAACTGGTTACGCTACAAATTGCCAAAACGTTTGGTGCGTTGGGACACAAAGCCGGTTTGTATCGGCCAGAAACAGAAGTGGTTTCTTCTGCAATTATTGTGCAATGACGCGGATATCAACATGCAAACCAGCAGCACGCCGGAATTCGATGGCTGGCGCTGGGTCAGCTTCTGGTATCCGGTTCGTCAGGTTGTCTCTTTCAAACGCGACGTTTACCGTCGGGTAATGAAGGAGTTCGCCGGGGTGGTAATGCCATTGCAGGAGAGTGCCGGACAGCGAAATGCCTTCTACCGTCGAAAGCGAGGTTAAGCCAGACCCATTATGCTCACACAGCTGCGCGAAATAGTTGAAAAAGTGGCCGGGGCCCCCCGGCTGACGGAAGCACTTGATATTCTGGTCAATGAGATTTGTCTGGCGATGGAAACCGAGGTGTGCTCGGTTTATCTTGCTGACCACGATCGCCGCTGCTATTACCTGATGGCGACCCGGGGGCTGAAAAAGCCACGTGGTCGCACCGTTGCGCTGGCCTTTGATGAGGGCATCGTTGGCCTGGTGGGACGTCTGGCAGAACCGATTAACCTTGCGGATGCGCAAAGTCACCCCAGCTTCAAATATGTTCCTTCCGTGAAAGAGGAGCGCTTCCGCTCTTTACTGGGCGTGCCTATTATCAGCCGACGCCAGTTGCTGGGTGTGCTGGTGGTGCAACAGCGCGAACACCGGCAGTTTGACGAGAGTGAAGAATCGTTTCTTGTCACCTTAGCCACTCAGATGGCGACCATTCTCTCCCAGTCGCAGCTTAATGCCTTATTTGGTCAGTACCGGCAGACTCGTATCCGGGCGCTGGCCGCCGCGCCCGGCGTGGCGGTGGCGACCGGATGGCTGGACAGCACCCAGCCTTCGCTGGATAACGTTTTTGCTGCTTCCACCCTGGACACGGTGCGTGAGCGCGAAAGGCTTTCACTGGCAATGGATGAGGCGGCGGGTGAGTTTCGCCGTTACAGCAAACGTTTTACGGCCAGCGTGCAGAAAGAGAGCGCGGCAATCTTCGATCTCTATTCTCACCTGTTAAGCGATAACCGGCTGAAAAAAGATCTCTACGCGGAAATCGACAACGGGTCGGTGGCGGAGTGGGCGGTAAAGAAGGTTATCGAAAAGTTCGCTGCACAGTTCGCCAGCCTTCAGGACAGCTATCTGCGCGAGCGCTCCGGTGATTTACGCGTTCTCGGTCAGCGCCTGCTGTTCCACCTCGACGACAGTATGCAGAGTACCAACAGCTGGCCTGAGCAGTTTGTGCTGGTAGCGGATGAGCTGACCGCCACCACCCTGGCCGAGCTGCCTCATGATCGTCTGGCTGGCGTGGTGGTCAGAGACGGTGCTGCCAACTCGCACGCGGCGATTATGGTGCGGGCGATGGGTATCCCGACGGTGATGGGGGTGGATGCGCAGCCTGAACTGCTGAACGGACGGCTGCTGATTGTCGACGGTTATCGCGGGGAGTTGCTGGTCGATCCGGAACCGGTGCTGGTGCAGGAGTATCAGCGGCTGATCAGCGAAGAACATGAGCTGAGCAAGCTGGCGGAAGATGTGGTGGAGCGTCCCGCCGCGTTGAAAAGTGGTCAGCCTGTCAGTGTTATGCTTAATGCCGGATTGAGTGCTGAGCATGAAAAAGCGTTGGGAAACAGAGTGGATGGCGTTGGCCTGTATCGCACTGAAATACCTTTTATGCTGCAAAACGGCTTTCCGTCGGAAGAAGAGCAGGTGGCGCAGTATCAGGGGATGCTGCAACTGTTTCTTGATAAACCCGTGACCCTGCGCACGCTGGATATTGGTGCGGATAAACAGCTGCCCTATATGCCGATCAGCGAAGAAAATCCCTGCCTGGGCTGGCGTGGTATTCGCCTGACGCTCGATCAGCCGGAAATCTTCCTGGTGCAGGTGCGGGCGATGTTACGGGCCAACGTGGCCAGCGATAACCTCAGCATTCTGCTGCCGATGATCACCAGCATTGATGAAATTGATGAAGCGATCCGCCTGATTGAACGTGCGGCACGTGAAGTGGAAGAGATGCTGGGGTATGCCATCCCCCGACCGCGAATTGGGGTGATGATTGAAGTACCATCAATGATTTTTATGATCGGCCATCTTGCCGATCGCGTCGATTTTGTTTCTGTCGGCACAAACGATCTCACCCAGTACCTGCTGGCGGTGGACCGAAACAACACCCGGGTTGCTAACCTGTATGACAGTCTGCATCCGGCAATGCTCAGGGCGCTGAAAACCATCGCTGATGAGGTGAAAAGGGCCGGGATTGAGTTGTGCCTGTGCGGCGAAATGGCGGGCGATCCGGCCTGCGTTCCGCTGTTGATCGGTCTGGGATATCACCATCTGAGTATGAATGGTCGTAACGTGGCGCGGGTAAAATACCTGCTACACCATCTGGATTATGAAGAAGCGCAAAAGCTGGCAAAAGCCGGTTTACAGGCGCAGCTGGCGACCGAGGTGCGTCATCAGGTGGCGGCATTTATGGAGCGGCGCGGACTGGGCGGCCTGATCAGAGGCGGTCGCTAGCGCCAGCGGCAGAAAAATCCGCATGACGGCTGATAGCTTAATAAAGTTTACAGTTAAGCGAGGTCCGGTCATTTCAGGCTGTGATATGATGCGCGCCTCGTTTTAGCGCCGTGTGCACACGGTTGATCTGCTTCGCCGCCTGCGGTCAGGAGCGATAATTTGAATGGTGAAAGATGACTAACGGCTATCTGGCTTTCCCCCAATTTGATCCGGTAATTTTCTCTGTCGGACCTGTCTCCCTGCACTGGTATGGCCTGATGTATCTGGTGGGTTTTATTTTTGCGATGTGGCTGGCAGTACGTCGTGCCAACAAACCCGGCAGCGGCTGGAAAAAAGAGGAGGTTGAAAATCTGCTCTATGCCGGTTTCCTCGGCGTTTTTCTCGGTGGGCGTATCGGCTATGTGCTGTTTTATAATCTGCCGCTGTTTCTTGATAACCCCCTGTATTTGTTCAAAGTCTGGGACGGTGGCATGTCCTTCCACGGTGGACTGATTGGCGTCATTGTGGTGATGCTGTGGTTTGCCCGCCGTACCAGACGCAATTTCTTCCAGGTTTCTGACTTTATTGCACCGTTAATTCCCTTTGGTCTGGGCGCAGGCCGACTGGGGAATTTTATTAACGGCGAGCTGTGGGGGCGTGTGGCACCGGATCTCCCCTGGGCGATGCTGTTTCCGGGTTCGCGCAGTGAAGATGTTGCGCTGGTGGCGACCCATCCGGAATGGCAGTCACTGTTATCCACTTACGGCGTGTTGCCGCGGCATCCCTCGCAGGTCTACGAGCTGCTGCTGGAAGGGGTGGTACTGTTTATCATTCTGAACCTGTTTATTCGTCAACGTCGCCCGATGGGGGCTGTTTCCGGGCTGTTCCTGATTGGCTACGGTCTGTTCCGTTTTATCGTCGAGTTTTTCCGTCAGCCGGATGCGCAGCTGGGCCTGTTCGACAATGCTATCAGCATGGGACAGATCCTCTCCACGCCGATGATTTTTGCCGGTGTGGTGATGATGATTTGGGCTTATCGGCGTCGTGGTGCGCTGCAACCGGGTGAGGAAAAATGAAACAATATCTGGAATTAATGCAAAAAGTGCTGACTGAGGGCACGCCAAAAAATGACCGTACCGGCACCGGCACCCTGTCAATATTTGGTCATCAGATGCGTTTCAATTTGCAGGAAGGTTTCCCCCTGGTGACCACCAAGAAGTGCCATCTGCGCTCAATCATTCATGAACTGCTGTGGTTTCTGAATGGCGATACCAATACCGCTTATCTGCGAGATAATAAGGTGACCATCTGGGACGAATGGGCGGATGAAAAGGGCGACCTGGGGCCGGTTTATGGTAAACAGTGGCGCAGCTGGGGCGCTGCCGATGGGCGGCAAATCGATCAGCTGAGCCAGGTGGTACAGCAACTGAAAAGCGACCCGGACTCACGACGCATTATTGTCTCTGCCTGGAACGTTGGCGAACTGGACCAAATGGCGTTGGCTCCCTGCCATGCTTTCTTCCAGTTCTATGTTGCGGCCGGCAAACTTTGCTGCCAGCTCTATCAGCGCTCATGTGATATTTTTCTTGGCCTGCCGTTTAATATCGCCAGCTATGCCCTGCTGGTACATATGATGGCCCAGCAGTGTGATTTGCAGGTGGGCGATTTTGTCTGGACGGGCGGTGATACGCATCTGTACAACAACCATCTGGAGCAGACCCGGCTGCAACTGAGCCGTGAGCCACGTCCACTGCCGGTACTGACCATTAAACGCAAACCCTCTTCACTGTTTGACTACCGCTTTGAAGATTTTGAGATCGAAGGCTACGACCCCCATCCGGCGATTAAAGCACCGGTAGCGGTATGAGTCAGTCAGCAGCGGCGAGGTTGCCGCTGCTGAGAAGATGTCGCCGTTCAGAAAGTTGAAAAACAGGCAAAGCGATCCCTCAGCAGGGGATAGGTTTGTGCATCGGGTAGTTCAAAATGCCACCATTCGGTGGCAATCCCGCGAAAACCGCCGCCGAACATGATGGCATTCAGCAACAGTCTGTTGCGATGTGCCTCCTGGGATAATCCCGGATAATAAGGATGTGAGCGTTCATGCATATCATCAAATCCGGCTCCCATATCCAGTACCCTTCCTTCAGCGTCTGTCAGCGTGAGATCAACAGCGACCCCCCGGCTATGGTTTGAGCCCAGTGACACTTCTGCAACCCAGCGGGGATCGGGGCAGGCCTGCCACAGGCTGTGCTGTGCCTGCTGTGGCCGGTAAGCATCATAAATAAGCAAAGAAAACCCTGCCAGCGCCGCAATCGCGATACTTTTCTCCAGCGCAGTAGCGGCATCAGGATGCAGCAGGCAACGATCTTCACAATAGACAGGTTGGCCGCAGATATTGTCTGCGGTGGCATATTTCATATCGATAATCAGCTGTGGAAAGGCTTCCGCCAGATTTATCAGATTGCATTCGTCGGTCATAACAAACCCTGTCTCTCGTTTTATTTTGCCCTGTCGGGTGGGCATTCCTTCCGGGGAAGCGATGGGGAAATCAGCATGACTGTGTCAAAAAGGGAGGACTGAAAAGGTTAGCCCCGCTTATGGCCCTGCGACAGTATGCAGATTTTGCGGCCTGTGCCGCAACGATTTTGCCTGTTTTCTGTTTTACCGCATTTGTCTGTAAGCCGCCGCGCAATGGGCGTCTTCCGCACTGGACGCGCTGCGCGGGACATTTCATCCTTCAGCCATGCAAAAGATAAAGGGATTTACATTAATCGAACTGTTGGTGGTGATGGTGATTGCCGGCACCCTGACGCTGACGGCGGTGGGTGGCTGGCAGGAGTGGCAGCAACGACAGCGCCTTAATGCCAGCGCCAGACAGATCCAACATTTTCTGTTGCGGTTACGCAACGAGGCAAACTGGCATAACCAGCAGCAACTGTTATGGCAACGTTCCGCAGCCGTGTGGTGTATTGGCAGCGGGCCGTCGGCGAAGGGCTGTTCGCCACGCAAACGGGTGCTGGTCCTGCCGTGGCCGGAAATCAGGCTGCACTCTTTGACAGAAGGAATGGGATTCTATGGTCGCAGCAATATGGCAAAACCGGGCAGGATCGTCATCAGCAATGCGGCCGGTGAGCGACACATTATCGTCTCGTCACGCGCAAGAGTCCGCATCTGCCAGGACGTCTGCCCATAAAACCGGGGGATTTACCCTGCCGGAAATGCTGATTGCTCTGGCAATCAGCGCGGTATTACTGATCGGGGCTGCGCGGTTTTTGCCGCAATTACAGCTGGCGGATCTGCGCATGTTGCTGATGGTGCAACTTCATGAAGAGCTTCGGCTGATGATGGCAACGCTGGAAAAAGCGGTGCGGCGGGCGGGCTATTGTCGGGGAGAGTGTGGCGCGGCAGGGTTAACCCTCGGGCAGCAGGGAAGCTGTCTGTTGCTGCGCTGGGATGAAAACAGCAATGGCAAATGGGAGGGAGTGGAAAATGACAGAAGCGATTATTACGGTTACCGCCTGCGGCAGGGGAACCTGGAAATGCAGCGCGGGGTGACGGAATGCAGCAGCAGCGGATGGGAAAAGCTCAACGATCCTGCCACCGTGACGATTAGCGAATTTCAGGTGTTGCGCACTGGGGCTCAGATCCGTATCAGGTTGGGCGGCTATGTGCTGGCAGCGCCGCATTCCCCACTGATGCTGGAAAGCTGGCTGACAGCGAATAATCTGTGAATCGCGCTGAGCAGGGAAGCGGGGCAATGATTATGGTGATTATCCTGCTGCTGATGTCTGCGGCATTACTTAATGCTACCCGGCATCAAATGGAGGATTCGCTAAGCCTGCTGGTCGGTGAGCGTATCGGGTATCAGCAATCCAGCGAGGCTGTATCAGCACTGAACTGGGGAATGCAGCAGCAGTGGGGGGACCAGATGGGTTGGCAGTGTAAAGTGAGGGGAGCTTCGGGCTGGCGTGCCTGCCTGCTGCAACAGCAACAGCAACCCGCCCTGCTGCGTGCAGACAGTGGCAGCAACACCATTGCATTCTGGCAGTGGGTGCAACGAAGTGAAAACGGCTATCTGCAAGCTGTACCGCATGGCTGGCTGGATTTCTGTCCACTGACGGAAGAAAGGAGATGTCAACCGGATGAATAAGCAGCGCGGTTTCAGTTTGCCAGAGACGCTGGTGGCATTGCTGTTGTTTACCCTCAGCTTCACGGCGTTGTTGCATTATCAGCGGATGCTGGGCAGCGGTTTTCAGCTACAGCAGCAGCAGAGAGAGGCCTGGCGGCAGGCATGGCTACGTTTTGAGGGTTATCAGTCCCCTGACTGGCAGACTACCCTGAAGCAGGAGCCTGTGCAGGGATGCACGATGATGACGGCCAGCGCGGTGAGTCATGGCGGCCAGCAGGCGGAATTGTCCCAGCTGCGCTGTGAGCTGTTAACCGAATAATGTTTTTAATTTGTAAGTTGTGAATAAATTACGATTTTCCTGTAATAAAAAATTATTTCAGCTGATTCAGCCCATTTTGTAAAAACCGGGATTGTTTTTTCTGCGAGGTAAAAGTGCGTAATCTTTCTCTCGCTGCCAGAATTAAAACAGCGTGGCGAAATCGCGAAGGTTTAGCCGTTTATCATCGATTAGTTTTTTTCGGGATAAAGGTTTTCTGTCGGAGATAAACAGAAAGCAACGATGTCAGGTTGGTTAACCTGGCGTCCAGGGAAAATTGTCATTTATCAGTCTTTTCATGGATGAAAATAATATGAAAATAGCAAAGAAGCTTTTACTCTCTCTCTCATTATTCGCCATTTTTCTCCCTCAGGCAGGCGCTGAGGCGGTCAAAGATGTCACGGTTGATTACCGGCATGGCTACCGCCTGCGTGACAGGACGCACTACGATAAATTAGCGCTGGGTGCCAGCCTGCCAGATAACTGGGCATTCAATGTGGAGACAAAATTTAAAACCGGTGGCCCCAGTCCAAAAGATAAATATTACAACGACGTGGTGCTTAATGTTGTCGAAATGACGCTGCTTAAAACCTACAACTGGGGAAACTGGTCATGGTCTCCCTTTATTCAGCCAGAGTTCAGCTCGTCCAGAACGGAATGGAAATTTGGTGTGGCACCCTGGTATAAAATTAATGACAGCTGGTCGATTGGTGGTCTGTATCGTCTGGAATTAAGTGATTATGCTCACGACAGCCAGTGCGGCGACGCAGGCCACGATTTTTGTAGTCTGGATAAACACAGAACGGTAAACCGCTTTGATGCTTATTTCCGCTATCGTTGGGATGATTTGACCACCACCTACAAAATTATCTACATGCACGGGGATGACAAACTGTTTGCTAATCACAACGATAATTATGAGCAGGAACTGCAATTTAATTATGCAATGGGCGCGCAGAGAGAGTGGGGGCCTTATATCACCTTTGCTGACATAGGCCGAAGTGCTTATACCAGTGAACGCCAGCTGCGCCTGAGACTGGGAGTAACCTATACCTTCAAATAAACCTCGCCTGAAGCATTAACGGTAAGCACACCGTCCGGTAAAGTTGCAATGAGTGCCGGACGGGGTAAAGTATCCGCTCAAAGTCTGGCCCCGGATGCAGGAGCAGTGATGTTTACCGTTTACCACTCAAATCAGCTGGATTTGCTGAAATCGCTGGCGGCCTGGCAAATAGAGAACCAGCCTTTGCGGGACCCTTTCCAGCAGGAGGTGGTGCTGGTGCAAAGCCCCGGCATGGCACAGTGGCTGCAAATTGCGCTGGCAGAACAGTTTGGTATTGCTGCCAATATCGCTTTTCCGCTGCCCGCTACCTTTATCTGGGATATGTTTGTACGTGTCCTGCCGGATATTCCCAAAGAGAGTGCTTTCAATAAATCCGCTATGAGCTGGAAGCTGATGGCGATTCTGCCTGAGATGCTCAGGCGTGATGAATTTGCCCTGTTACAACACTACCTGGCCGACGATGAAGATCAGCGAAAACTGTTTCAGCTCTCATCCCGCGTGGCTGACCTGTTCGATCAGTATCTGGTCTACCGACCTGAGTGGCTCAACAGCTGGGAAAAGGGTAAAAGGCTTGAGCTGGGAGAGGCCGAGCGGTGGCAGGCACCGTTATGGGCGGCGTTGGTGGACTACACCCGCCAGCTGGGCCAGCCAGAGTGGCATCGGGCTAATCTCTATTCCCGTTTCATCGCTGCGCTGGAAAACAGCGCTGAACGTCCGGCAGATCTGCCAGACCGCGTATTTATCTGTGGGATTTCAGCGCTGCCGCCGGTCTATTTGCAGGCTTTGCAGGCGCTGGGCAAACATATTGATATCCATCTGCTTTTCACTAATCCCTGTCGTCATTACTGGGGAGACATCCAGGATTATGCTTTTCTGGCGAAGTTGCAAAGTCGTCGCAGGAAGCACTACCAACAGCAGGGTGAAAGTGCACTGTTTCGTCAGGCGGACGCATCAGCGCTGTTTAATGACGCTGGCGAACAGCAACTGAGTAATCCGCTGTTGGCGTCCTGGGGCAAACTGGGACGCGATAACCTCTACCTGCTGTCGCAAATGACCAGCCAGGAGATCGATGCCTTCGTGGATATCGAGCCATCCAATCTGTTAAAAAGTTTGCAACATGACCTGCTGGAGCTGGCGGATCACTCGGTTATTGGCCTGAATCCGCAAGAGTGGGCAACCAGCAGAAACAAACGGCTGCTGGATCCTGAAGACCAGTCTGTCAGTATTCATCTCTGTCACAGCCCGCAGCGTGAAGTGGAAGTGCTCCAGGATCGCCTGCTGGAGATGATGCTGAACGATCCGTCACTCTCCCCACGCGATATCATCGTCATGGTGGCCGATATCGACGCTTACACGCCGTTTATTCAGGCGGTGTTTGGCAACGCCCCGACGGACCGCTGGCTGCCTTTTGCCATTTCCGATCGGCGCGCCAGCCAGGCTCATCCAGCCTTACAGGCCTTTATCTCACTGCTGAATCTGCCGGACAGTCGCTTTACTTCAGAAGAAGTACTGGCGCTGCTGGAGGTGCCCGCGCTGGCCAGCCGTTTCTCTGTTGATGAGGAGGGGTTGCGGCTGCTGCGGCAGTGGGTGGGCGAATCCGGCATCCGCTGGGGGCTGGATGATGACACGCTGTCGGGGCTGGATCTCCCCTCTGACGGGCAACACACCTGGCAGTTTGGCTTGTCGCGGATGTTGCTGGGTTACGCCATGAACAGCCAGGCAGGATTGTGGCAGGGGATTTTGCCTTATGACGAGTCAAGCGGGCTGATTGCCGTGCTGGCCGGGAACCTGGCAGAGCTGCTGATGCGTCTGCGCCGCTGGCGCGAGCGACTGACTGAACCCCGTACGCTGGAGCAGTGGCTGCCACTCTGCCGTGAGCTGCTTGATGACTTTTTCGCTGGCGATGCCGATACCGAAGCTGCGCTGGCACTGATCGAAGAGCAGTGGCAACAGGCTATCAGTTACGGTATCGGGGCGCAGTATCTTCAGGCGATCCCGCTGTCGCTGTTGCGTGATGAGCTGGCATCGCGACTTGACCAGCAACGGATAAGCCAGCGTTTTCTTGCCGGTCAGATAAACTTCTGCACACTGATGCCGATGCGCTCTGTTCCTTTTAAGGTCGTTTGCCTGCTGGGAATGAACGACGGTGTTTATCCGCGGACACTGCCGCCGCTGGGTTTTGACCTGATGAGCCAACAGCCGGAAAAAGGCGATCGCAGCCGTCGTGACGATGACCGTTATCTGTTTCTGGAGGCGCTTAATTCAGCACAGCTTCAGCTGTATATCAGCTTTATAGGTCGCAGCATCCAGGATAATTCAGAGCGGTTCCCTTCGGTGCTGGTCAGTGAGCTGGTGGGATACATCAGCCAGAGTTTCTGTCTGCCGGATGACCGGGATCGCGATGTGGACAGCAGCGCGGCGGCGGTAGAGAAGCATCTTCAGCATCTGCACAGCCGGATGCCGTTTGCCGCCGAAAATTTCACGCCAGCGGCCGGTTGTCAAAGCTTTGCCGCTGAATGGCTGCCTGCGGCAAACGGCAGCGGTGTGGCGCAGCCGCCCTTTATGCAGCCTCTCCCGCCACTGGAAATCAGCGAGCTGAATTTCGAACAGCTGGTGCGATTCTGGCGTCATCCGGTACGTGCCTTTTTCAGCCAGCGTCTGGGCGTCAGTTTTACTATGTCACCTCCGGAACTGCCCGATGCCGAAACCTTCGTGCTGGATAATCTCAGCCGCTATCAGTTGAATCATCAGCTGCTGAATGCGTTGCTCGATGAGCAACCTGCACAATGGTTATACGACCGGCAACGTGCCTCAGGGACCCTGCCTTACGGTGTCTATGGCGAATTGTTCTGGCAGGCGCAACAGGCCGAGATGGAAGAGCTGGCCGGAAAGATTCGTCATCAGCGAAAAGCGGCCGCCAGCCTCGAAATCAATCTTCAGGTAGATGGGCTGCAACTGAATGGCTGGCTACCGGCCGTGCAGGAAGATGGCCTGTTACGCTGGCGGCCAGCACAGCTAAATTTTACCGACGGGCTGACGCTGTGGCTGGAGCATCTGGTTTACTGCCTGTGTGGCGGAGCGGGTGAGAGCAGGATGCTGGGGCGTAAAGAGAGCCAGTGGCGTTTTCCGCCACTCTCAGAACAGCAGGCCGCTGACTGGCTGCAACGCTATGTCGAAGGATACCGACAGGGAATGTGCACACCGCTGCTGCTGCTGCCCCGTTCAGGTGGTGCCTGGCTGGAAGCCTGCTTTGATAAAAAAACGCAGACCCTGTCTGATGATGATGCCAGCCGGGCAAAAGCGCGCATCAAGCTGTTACAGGCCTGGCAGGGAAATGCCCAGATTGAGGGCGAAGGCAGCGATCCCAGTCTGGCCCGCCTGTTTCGCACGCTGGATGAGCCGACCGTGCAGGCAATAATCGCTAATGCGCAGGCCTGGCTGCTGCCTCTTGCGCAGATCAATGACATTAAGTCAGACATCCTGTAGTGTTATTTTATAACTATTTTGTTGCTTTTCTGTTCACCTTCGCTCACAGCCGAAAGTGAACTATCCAGGGTAAATACCGGTCGCCCGGCTGCATGGGGGCTGACAAATAATGAGATTGTCGAGGAGTTTGAATGCGTCGTTTTGCAGTCTGGTTCACCACTCTGTTTCTTATTGCCACATTCTGGAGTCCACTGATTCAGGCTCAGCCTGGCTGGCAACCGATCCCTGAAACGATACGTAAAAGTGAAAAAGACCCGCGTCAGTACCAGGCCATCCGTCTGGATAATGGCATGACGGTGCTGCTGGTTTCCGATCCGCAGGCGACTAAATCCCTCTCTGCGCTGACCCTGCCGGTGGGTTCGCTGGAGAATCCCCGTAACCAGCAGGGGCTGGCCCATTATCTGGAGCACATGCTGCTGATGGGTTCGAAGCGCTATCCGCAGCCCGATAACCTTGCCGAATTCCTGAAAAAACATGGTGGTAGCCACAATGCCAGCACCGCGTCTTATCGTACGGCATTTTATCTTGAGGTGGAAAATGACGCGCTGCAACCCGCGGTTGACCGGCTGGCGGACGCTATCGCAGAGCCGTTGCTGGATCCGGTCAATGCCGACCGGGAGCGCCATGCGGTCAATGCCGAACTGACCATGGCGCGCTCCCGTGATGGATTGCGCATGGCGCAGGTTGGCGCAGAAACCTTAAACCCGCAGCATCCGGGCTCACTGTTCTCCGGTGGCAATCTGGAGACATTGCAGGATAAACCCGGAAGTAAGCTGCATGACGCGCTGAAGGCGTTTTATCATCGTTACTATTCGGCCAACCTGATGAAGGCGGTGATCTACAGCAATAAGCCGCTTGAGGAGCTGCAAAAGGTTGCCGTCAGCACCTTTGGCCGGGTGGAGAACCGCAACGCAGAGGTGCCGGAAATTACCGTACCGGTGGTCACCGAAAAACAGAAGGGCATCATCATTCACTATGTGCCCGCGCAGCCTCGTAAGCAGCTGAAAATAGAATTTCGTATTGAAAATAACAGCGATCGCTTCCGCAGCAAAACCGATACCCTGATTGCTTATCTGATCGGTAATCGCAGCAAAAATACCCTCTCAGACTGGCTGCAAAACAACGGGCTGGCCGACGCGGTTGATGCCGGTGCCGACCCGATGGTGGACCGTAATGGGGGCGTATTCTCCATTTCGGTGTCGCTCACCGATAAAGGCCTGGCAGAGCGCGATCGGGTGATTGCGGCGGTGTTCAGCTATCTCCATACCTTACGCAGTGGCGGAATCGATAAAAGATACTTTGATGAAATGGCCCACGTGCTGGACCTCGATTTCCGCTATCCGTCAATTACCCGTGATATGGATTACATTGAGTGGCTGGCTGATACCATGCTGCGTGTGCCAGTGGCAAATATCCTTGATGCCGGCTACATTGCTGACCGCTACGATCCGCAGGCGATCAAAGCGCGTCTGGACGGAATGACCCCGCAGAACGCACGGATCTGGTTTATCAGCCCGGATGAGCCGCACAATAAAGTTGCCTATTTTGTTAACGCCCCTTATCAGGTGGACACTATCGCCCCGGAGCGCTTTGCCGCCTGGCAGACCGCCAGTGAAAAAATTGCTTTATCATTGCCGGTACTGAATCCGTGGATCCCGGATAATTTCACGCTGATCCCCACTCAGCGTGCCTCGGCGCATCCTGAGCCGCTTATCAGCCAGCCGGGACTGCGGGTGTTTTATATGCCGAGCCAGTACTACGCTGACGATCCCAAAGCCAACATTACCCTCTATCTGCGTAACAAAGAGGCAATGAGCACCGCGAAAAATCAGGTGCTGTTCGGGCTGAACGATTACCTTGCCGGGCTGGCGCTTGATGAGCTGAACTCCCAGGCCTCTGTGGGCGGGATCAGTTTTTCCACCGGGGAGGATAACGGCGTCACCTTTAACGTCAGCGGCTTTACCCAGCACCTGCCGGAGCTGATGAAAGCGCTGCTGAAGGGCTATGCCAGCTATCAGCCGACGGAGCAACAGTTGGAGCAGGCCAAATCCTGGTATCGTGAGCGTCTGGATGCGGCGGAGAAGGGCAAAGCTTTTGAACTGGCGATTCAGCCAGCGCAGGTGCTGCCGCAGTTGCCCTACACGCCGCGTGCCGAGCGTCGCCAGCAGCTGGCCGCTATCACCTTGCAGGATCTCAATGACTACCGGCAGATGCTGTTGCAGAAATCCACTCCGGAACTGTTGGTGGTGGGGAATATGACGGCGGAGAGCAGCAAAAACCTGGCGACGGAGATTAAATCGCAGCTTAACTGCCAGGGCGACAGCTGGTGGCACAGTCAGTACATTCAGATTGACAAAAAAACGCTGGCAAACCTGCAAAAGCCGGGCAGCAGCACCGATTCTGCACTGGCGGCACTGTATGTGCCTCTGGGCTATGACGAATTAACCAGCATTGCCAGCAGTGCGATGCTCAGCCAGATAGTGCAGCCGTGGTTCTATAACCAACTGCGTACGGAAGAACAGCTGGGCTACGCGGTGTTTTCCTTCCAGATGCCGGTCGGGCGTCAGTGGGGGCTGGGTTTCCTGTTACAAAGCAATGTTAAACAACCGGCTTATCTGCTGCGCCGTTTTGAGGCGTTCTATCCCACGGCGGAGAAGCGCCTGCGTGCTATCAGCAAGGAAGACTTTGCTCAGTATCAGGCGTCGATGATCAATGAGCTGAAACAGCGCCCGCAAACGCTGGATGAAGAGGCCGGACGCTTCAGTAAGGACTTTAACCGCGAGAATTACCGTTTTGATACCCGTGCCAGATTGATTGCCGCGATCGGCGCGCTGACGCCAGAAAAACTGGCAACCTTTTTCCATGACGCGGTGATAAAACCTCAGGGGCTGGTACTGCTGTCACAGATCTCCGGCAGCCAGCACGATAAGGCAGACTATGCGGCACCGGCAGGGTTTACCACCTGGCCGGACGTGACCCGTTTGCAGCAATCTTTTCCGACGAAAAATGATAAACCATGAATCAAGCTGCCCGCCGTCTTGATCCCCTGACGCTGCCGCTGCACGGCGAAAGGCTTATTGAGGCCTCGGCAGGCACGGGAAAAACCTTCACTATCGGCCTGCTCTATCTGCGGCTGCTGCTGGGACTGGGTGGTGAAGCCGCCTTTTCCCGTCCGCTGGCGGTGGAGGAGATTCTGGTGGTGACCTTTACCGAGGCGGCCACGGCAGAGCTACGGGGCCGTATCCGGCAGAACATCCATCAGTTGCGTATCGCCTGTGTCCGTGGTCACACCACAGACAACATGTTGCAGCAGTTGATGCAGGAGATCGGCGATTTACCGCGCGCGGCGGCACAACTGCTGGCAGCCGAGCGGCAGATGGATGATGCCGGGATCTTCACCATTCATGGTTTCTGCCAGCGTATGCTCAACCTCAATGCTTTTGAGTCGGGTATGTTGTTTGAGCAGCAACTGATTGAAGATGAGCTGCCGCTGCGACATCGCGCCGCCGCAGATTTCTGGCGACGCCACTGTTATCCCTTGCCGCTGCCGGTGGCGCGGGTGATGGTGCAGATGTGGCAGGGGCCGGAACAGCTGCTCTCATCGCTCTCGCCCTGGCTGAATGGCGAAACGCCAACCCTGAAACATCCGCCCGATTTACAGGAAAGCTTTGTCGAGCGGCACGAGAGAATTATTGCCCGTATCAATGAAATGAAGGCGCTGTGGCTGGCGGCGGGCAATCTGCACGATCTGCTGGTGCAGTCTGGTGTGGACAAACGGAGTTACAGCAGTAAGCACTTACCCGTCTGGCTGGAAAAAGTTAACCAGTGGGCGCAAAGCGAGACGGAAGATTATCAAACTCCGCCGGAACTGGAACGTTTCGGACAGCGTATGTTGCTGGAGAAGACCAAAAAAGGCGAGCCGCCACAACATCCGCTGTTTGCACAGATCGATCTCTTTCTTGCTGAACCCCTCTCCCTGCGCGATCTGGTGATTGCGCGCGCGCTGAGTGAAATCCGCACCGCTACGCAAAAAGAGAAGCAGCGCACGGCGTTGCTCGGTTTCGACGACCTGCTCGGCAGACTGGACAGTGCCTTACAGCAGGCCGGGGGAGACGCACTGGCTTCGGCTATCCGCAGTCGTTATCCGGTGGCGCTGATCGATGAGTTTCAGGATACCGATCCGCAGCAGTACCGCATTTTCAGCAAGCTCTACGCCCACCAGCCTGACCATGCACTGTTGTTGATCGGCGACCCCAAGCAGGCAATTTACGCTTTTCGCGGGGCGGATATTTTCACCTATATGCGGGCACGTAATGAAGTCAGCGCTCACTACACGTTGGAAACCAACTGGCGTTCTTCCCCGGCGATGGTGGACAGCGTAAATCAGTTATTCAGCTGTCTGCCTGCGCCTTTTCTGTTCAGTGAAATCCCCTTCATCCCCGTCCAGCCCGCCCCCGCAAATGCAGCATTACGTTTTATGCTGGATGGCGAGGAGCAGCCCGCGTTACGCTTCTGGTTACAGCCTGGCGAAGGCGTCGGAGTAAGTGATTACCAGCAGTTTATGGCCCGACAGTGCGCGGCGGATATCTGCCACTGGCTGACGGCCGGACAGCGGGGTGAAGCGTTAATCGGTAAAGGCGATACGCTGCGGTCGGTGCAGGCTTGCGATATCACGATTCTGGTGCGCAGTCGCCAGGAGGCTGCGCTGATGCGCGACGCGTTGAACCGTCTGCACATTCCCTCCGTTTACCTCTCTAACCGTGACAGCGTTTTCAGTACCCAGGAAGCGCGTGAAATGGTATGGCTGCTTCAGGCGGTGCTGGCTCCCGACCAGGAGCGCATTTTACGCAACGCGCTGGCGACCAGCATTCTCGGGCTGGATGCGTTAACGTTGGAAGCGCTCAGCCAGGATGAACGCCAGTGGGACGCGCTGGTGGAGGAGTTCGATCTTTACCGACAGCGCTGGCTGAAGCGAGGCGTGCTGCCCATGCTGCGCGAGCTGATGGTCCGGCGGCACATTGCCGAAAATCTGCTGGCCTCTGAAAGCGGTGAACGTCGTCTGACCGACCTGTTGCATCTGGGGGAACTGTTACAGGAAGCCTCGACGCAGCTGGACAGTGAACATGCACTACTGCGCTGGCTCGCGCAGGAAGTGGCAGAGCCTGATGGTCAGTCCGCCAGCCAGCAGCTGCGGCTGGAGAGCGATCGCCATCTGGTGCAGATTGTCACTATCCATAAATCCAAGGGGTTGCAGTATCCGCTGGTCTGGCTGCCCTTTATTGCCAGTTTTCGTGAAGGGGGACAGGGGGTCTATCACGACCGGCAAAGTTTTCAGGCACTGCTCGATTTACACGACGATGCTGAAAGCCTTGAGCTGGCCGAGCAGGAAAGACTGGCGGAGGATCTGCGCCTGCTATATGTCGCACTGACCCGTTCAGTCTGGCAATGTAGCGTGGGTATCGCGCCTCTGGTGAAGGGTAACCGCAAGAAAGAGGGACTCAGTGACCTGCATCGCAGCGCGGTGGGTTATCTTATCCAACAGGGAGAAGCGGCGGATGCTGACGGGTTGCAACAGCATCTGCGGGCACTCAGTAGCGATGCGCTGGCGATCGGCGTTGCGGGCGAGGTTAACGATCGGACATGGCAACCGCTTTCGCTGTCGCTGCCGCCTCTCAGTAGCCGACAGATGACCCGCTCGCTGCGCGATGACTGGCGGGTTACCAGCTATTCCGGATTGCAGCAGCATGGTCACAATGCTGGTTTTGAGTTGTTACCGCGCCTCGACGTGGATGCGGCGGGTGAAGCTCAGGGCCACCAGGCCGTGCAGCTGACGCCATACAACTTTCCGCGAGGGGCCGCGCCGGGAACATTTCTTCATGCCCTGTTTGAAAATATCGATTTTACCCAACCGGTTGACCCGCAGTGGCTCAGTGCACAGCTGACCCGGCAGGGTTACGATGCGGCCTGGTTGCCGGTGATGCTGGCGTGGATTGAACGGGTATTGCAGACCCCGCTGAATGACAGCGGGGCCAGTCTGCATCAGCTACCGCCTGCCTGTTATCAGGTTGAGCTGCAATTTTTTCTGCCCGTCGGGCGTCTGCTCAGGGCTGAAGCGCTTGATCAGTTGGTGAAGCGCTATGACCCGCTCTCAGCCGGATGTCCACCGCTGAATTTTCAGCAGGTACAGGGGATGCTGAAGGGATTTATCGATCTGGTTTTTCGCTGGCAGGGCAAATATTACCTGCTGGACTACAAATCAAACTGGCTGGGTGACGCGGCAGCAGATTACACCCAGGAAGCCATGGCCCAGGCGATGCGTTCTCACCGTTACGATTTGCAATATCAGCTTTATACGCTGGCATTGCACCGCTATCTGCGGCACCGGTTGCCGGACTATGACTATCAGCAGCATTTTGGCGGCGTTATCTATCTGTTTTTACGGGGTGTTGATGGGGAGTGCCGGGAAAACGGCGTCTGGTTCAACCGGCCTGATGCCGCGTTGATTAGCGGGATGGATGCGTTGTTTACCGGTGAGAATGAGGAAGATTTATGAGCAGGATGGCTGAACTGTTAGCAGAAGCCTGCGAGCAGCGACTGTTCCGGCCGCTGGATGTGCAGTTTGCGCGCCTGATCGCCGGTGATGACAGGCCGGCGCTGATGCTGGCAGCTGCCTGTGTCAGCGTCGGTGCGGGGGAAGGGCATGTCTGTCTGCCACTGGCGCAATTTACCGGTCAGCTGCTGTTTGCCGGTCGCCATCCGGAACTGGCCCGACAGATCTCGCAGGAAGCTGGCGAACCGGACTGGCAGAGCCTGTTATCAGCCGAAGAGGCGGTGGGCGATGGTTCTTCGGCCACCCCGCTGGTTCTCTGGCAGCAGCGGCTTTATCTGCACCGGATGTGGCAGTCTGAAGGCGAAGTGGCGCGATTTTTTGTTAACGATGTCTCGCCCGTTATTGCCCAGCCTGAGCAACTGCGGGCCATTCTCGACCGCCATTTTGGATGTGAGCGTGATGACTGGCAGAAAATTGCCGCAGCGGTGGCCATTACCCGGCAGATCGCGGTCATTTCCGGTGGCCCCGGCACCGGTAAAACCACCACAGTGGCTAAGCTGTTGGCCTCTCTGCTGGCGCTTTCCGGCGCAAACCTGCGTATCCGCCTTGCGGCACCCACCGGCAAGGCGGCAGCACGTCTCACCGAGTCGCTGGGAAAAGCCCTGCAAAATCTGGATGTCAGTGAGACGGTAAAACAAGATTTTCCGACGGAAGCCACCACTCTGCATCGCCTGCTTGGTGCCATTCCCGGCAGCCAGCGAATGCGCTATCACGCCGGTAATCCTTTACATCTGGATCTGTTGGTGGTGGATGAGGCCTCTATGGTGGATTTGCCGATGATGGCCAGCCTGATTGCGGCCCTGCCGCCGCAGGCCAGAGTGATTTTTCTTGGCGATCGCGATCAGCTGGCGTCGGTGGAAGCCGGGGCGATACTGGGCGATATCTGTCGCTGTGCCGAGGCGGGGTACAGCGAGGCGAGGGCGAAAGAGCTCAGTAGCCTGACCGGCTGTGAGGTGGTGGGGCATGACGATGGCGGGGCGGTCAGCGTGCGCGACAGTATCTGTCTGCTGCGTAAAAGCTATCGTTTTGACCGTTCGTCCGGTATCGGGCAACTGGCGCTGGCCGTCAACGCCGGGGACACCCGTCGGGCGGATGAGGTCTTCGCCGCCGGTTTTGACGATATTGCACGGTTTTCAATGCACAGCAGTGAAGATTATCAGCAGTTGTTGAACAGTTGTCTGACGGGATATCAGGATTATCTGCTGCTGTTAAAAGCAGAAGCCGCACCCGAAGCGGTGATTGCCGCTTTTGGCCGTTTCCGTCTGCTTTGCGCTCTGCGTGAAGGGCCATTTGGGGTTACCGGACTCAATGAGCGGATTGAAACCTTTCTGGCGCAGCATCGCCTGATCCAACGCGCGCCGGGCGTCAGCGGCAAATGGTATCCGGGGCGTCCGGTGATGATCTCCCGCAACGACAGCGTGCTGGGGTTGTTCAATGGGGATATCGGCATTGCGATGAACGATGAAGAGGGGAGACTGAAAGTGTTTTTCCCGCTGCCTGACGGCTCCATCAAGGCGGTGCAACCAGGTCGTCTGCCCCCGCACGAGACGGCGTTTGCCATGACCGTGCATAAGTCGCAGGGTTCAGAGTTTGAGCACACACTGTTGGTATTGCCGGGACAGTTTGCTCCGGTATTGACCCGGGAACTGATTTATACCGCCATCACCCGGGCCCGCTTAAAGCTGACATTGTTTGCCGAGATGACGGTGTTCAGTAACGCGGTAAAAATCCGCACCCTGAGACGTAGCGGACTGGTCGAACGTCTGCGGGGAGCGGCGGAGTGCGGGTGAAAAGGGCATGGACGGTCTGAAAGATGCGTCGGCAGGCCCGCCAGCGGATTGATTTTCAGCCGCCGGGCTGGGGCGGATTATGCTGTCCCGCCCCTGATTTTCAGGCTTCAGACCTGGCGGCGTGACGCAAATCGACCATCAGCACTTTAGAGCGGCGCTGATAGTTGTACATCTGTTTTTTACTTTCAGGCAGCTGATCCACATCCACCGGCATGAAACCGCGCTCCTGGAACCAGTGGATGCTACGGGTGGTCAGCACAAACAGCTTTTTCAGTCCCATCTGACGTGCCTGAAGCGCGACGCGTTCCAGTAACGCTTCTCCCCTGGAGGAGCTGCGGTAGTCCGGATGTACCGCCACACAAGCCATTTCGCCAATCTGCTCTTCCGGAAAGGGATAGAGCGCGGCACAGCCAATAGTCAGATTGTCACGTTCAATAATGGTGAACTTATCAATCTCCATTTCCAGCTGCTCACGGGAGCGGCGCACCAGAATTCCCTGCTGTTCCAGTGGGCGGATCAGCTCAAGGATGCCGCCGATATCATTGATGGTTGCCCGGCGGATCTGCTCGGCGCTTTCCATGACAATCTGGGTGCCAATACCATCGCGGGAGAAGAGTTCCTGGATCAGCGCGCCATCTTCCTGGTAGCTGATCAGATGGCTGCGGCGGACGCCGCTGCGACAGGCTTTTACCGCGCCACGCAGAAAGCGCACCGTCCCGGAGAGATAATCATCGCTCTGCTCCAGTTCTTCGGTGCGCTGCTGCGCTTCGTTCGGGAAGAGTTCAGAGATAATTTCGCCTTCACTGTCAGTCACGCCCTGACCTGAGCAGAAACCGATCATCTTTTCAGCCTTCAGTTTGATCGCCAGCTGGGTGGCGACCTCTTCTGAGGTCAGGTTAAAGCTTTCGCCGGTCACAGACACCGCCACCGGGCCAACCAGCACAATGGCACCGCTGTCAAGCTGGCGATGTATCGCTTCTTCATCTATGCGGCGGATGCGCCCGCTGTGGCAGTAGTCAACACCATCGTCCACGCCCAGCGGTTGCGCGATAATAAAGTTGCCGCTGACCACGTTAATGTGAGCGCCCTGGAGGGGGGTATTGTTCAGACTCATTGACAGGCGGGCGGTGATGTCCAACTGCAAACGCCCCGCAGCCTGTTTGACCAGCTCCAGCGACTGTGCATCAGTGACGCGGGTATGCTTGTGATAGACCGGCTCGAGATGATGCTCATCCAGATTGGCGTCAATTTGCGGTCTGGCACCGTACACCAGCACCAGCCGGATGCCAAGGCTGTGTAGCAGGCCGATATCATTAACGATGCCGGAAAAGTTCTCATGCCCGATAGCTTCACCACCCAGCATAATGACAAACGTTTTACCACGGTGGGCATTAATGTAGGGGACTGTATGACGAAAGCCCTGAACCAGCTCGGTACTCCGTTCCTTCACGGCAAACCCTCTGTGAATGATTATTCGATAAAAATGTATTTTTATTCTTTTGTGAGCCGGGTGCAAGGGGCAATTGATCCCGAGGCTGTTTAACTATAGCTGGCAAGGGTCGCTTACAGTTTGCATTACCTGACCTTTTTCCGCATGACACCCTTAGCAGGATTCGCTAAAGTTTCAGTTTATGGCAGTGATTTGGCTCGACTTTCTGATTAAAAACAGCAAACAACCTGGAGTTGCATGTCCGATTTACCTTCCCCCGGCCGACGCCGATGGTTAAAAAGCGTCGGCGCAGTTGTGTTGCTCAGCGTCAGCAAAGTGGGTTTCGCGGCGCTGGCGCAGGTGGTGGCTATCCGCATCTGGCCGTCTTCGACCTACTCTCGCTTAACGCTGGAATCCAGCACGCCGCTAAAATATAAGCAGTTTGCCCTCAGCCATCCTGAGCGGGTGGTGGTGGATATCACTGATCTGCATCTTAACCCGGTACTGAAAAATGTCGGAAATCTGGTGCGCAGTGACGATCCCTGGATCCGCCACGTCAGGGTAGGACAGTTCAACAGCAATACCGTGCGCCTGGTCGTGGAACTGAAGCAAAACGTCACGCCGCAAATTTTTACTCTGGAGCCGGTGGCCGGGTTTAAAAACCGGCTGGTGCTGGATCTCTATCCGGCAAAGGGCATCAGCAACCATCATCAGGATGATCCACTGCTGGCATTACTGGAAGATTACAATCAGGGCAGGCTGGCACAGCATCAGCCTGTCGAAGCCCCGCTGCCGGGCAAGGCGGGAAA
The DNA here is from genome assembly GCF_000590885.1 of Erwinia mallotivora. GTDB lineage: Bacteria > Pseudomonadota > Gammaproteobacteria > Enterobacterales > Enterobacteriaceae > Erwinia > Erwinia mallotivora. The sequence goes on along the minus strand of NZ_JFHN01000053.1, from coordinate 322,490 downwards.
AGATCGCCGGCTGGTGATCATGATCGATCCCGGACATGGCGGGGAAGACCCTGGTGCGATTGGCAAAAACAAAACGCGGGAAAAAGACATCGTGCTGAAAATTGCCAGGCGGCTAAAAACGCTGATTGATAAAGAAGGCAGTATGCGCGCGCACATGACCCGCAATGAAGATGTGTTTATCCCGCTGAAAGTGAGAGTGGCAAAGGCCCGCAGGCTGCGCGCCGATCTGTTTATCTCGCTTCATGCCGATGCATTTACCAGTCGTGCGGCCAGAGGCTCATCAGTTTTCGCGCTCTCGACCAAAGGCGCGACCAGTACCGCCGCCCGCTATCTGGCACGAACCCAGAACGAATCCGACCTGATTGGCGGCGTCAGCCTGAGTGGCGATCGCTACCTCGATCATACCCTTTTCGACATGGTGCAAAGCCGGACGGTGAATGACAGTCTGAAGTTTGGTCATGAAGTGTTATTACGGATGGGCAGAATCAATCATCTGCATAAAAAAACGGTGGATCAGGCCGGGTTTGCGGTGTTGAAAGCCCCGGACATCCCATCCATTCTGGTGGAAACGGCATTTATCAGTAATCTGGAAGAAGAGCGTAAGCTTCGCACCGCGCATTTTCAGCAGCAGGTCGCGGAGGCCATTCTGTCAGGAATAAAAGCGTATTTTTCCCGGAGCGCTTCACGGGTAGCGAAGTAACAGAAGCGGGTGTGAATCAACAATGAGGGGGAGGGCAGAAACAAAAAAACACCCTTGAGGGTGTTTGATTGGTTGCGGGAGCCGGATTTGAACCGACGACCTTCGGGTTATGAGCCCGACGAGCTACCAGGCTGCTCCATCCCGCGTCCGCGTTGCTGTCGCTTCCGTCACGACACTCTTTTCTTTTACTACTTTTCTCTGAAGGAAATTGGTTGCGGGAGCCGGATTTGAACCGACGACCTTCGGGTTATGAGCCCGACGAGCTACCAGGCTGCTCCATCCCGCGTCCGTGGATGCGCACTATACTCGCCGTGAGTTTTGTTGCAACCTCTTTTTTATAGAAAGTCTCAGAAACAGCGCCGCCTGCTTAATTTTTCCGCCATCTGTACTGTAGTTGAACAGCGCCGGACGATCTTTACGCTCAGCACATTTCAAAACGCTGATGGCTTTGCTATCTTCGGCCAGCAATTTCGCGAAGAGGGCGCAAAGTAATGAAAGGACGTTGGGCGAAGTATGTTATTAGCGGGGTGCTGATCGCCCTGCTGGCGGGATGTTCTTCCAGACCGACCGATCGCGGGCAGCAATATAAAGACGGAAAGCTCGAAGAACCTCTGGGACTGGTCAATCAGCCCAATGTGAAAGGGCGTCCGGTTAACGGTAAAGACTTTGCCGACCAGGTGTCAGAAATCCAGTACGCTTCGCCCGGCATGTTTGCCCGTCAGAGCAGTACCTATAGCGCGATTAAAAGCTGGCTGATGGCGGGGGGAGACACCCGGCAACTGCGTCAGTTCGGCCTGGATACTTATCAGATGGAAGGGGCGGATAATTACGGTAACGTGCAGTTTACCGGCTATTACACCCCGGTTATTAAGGCACGTTACACCCGGCAGGGTGAATTTCAGTACCCGCTCTACCGTATGCCCGCCGGTAAGCGCCGCCTGCCCTCTCGTGCGCAAATCTACAGCGGAGCGCTGGATGAGCGGTATGTCATCGGCTACAGCAATTCGCTGATGGATAACTTTATTATGGATGTGCAGGGCAGCGGCTATGTTGATTATGGCGATGGCCGTCCGCTGATGTTCTTTGGCTATGGCGGTAAAAATGGTCATCCTTACCGCAGTATTGGCAAAGTGTTGATCGATCGTGGTGAAGTGAAGCGCGAAGATATGTCAATGCAGGCCATTCGCCAGTGGGGTGAAGAGCACAGCGAGGCGGAAGTCAGGGAACTGCTGGAGCAAAATCCCTCCTTTGTGTTTTTCAAACCGGAAAATTTTGCGCCGGTGCGCGGTGCCAGCGCGGTGCCGCTGGTGGCGAAAGCCTCCGTGGCGTCTGACCGTTCGCTGATCCCACCGGGAACGGCGCTGCTGGCCGAAGTGCCTCTACTGGATAATAACGGTAAATTTAGCGGAAAGTATGAGATGCGCATTATGGTATCGCTGGATGTGGGCGGCGCGATAAAAGGACAGCATTTCGATATTTATCAGGGGATTGGACCTTATGCGGGGCATATGGCCGGCTGGTTTAATCACTATGGCCGTGTCTGGGTACTGAAATCTGCGCCAGGCGCGGGCGCGCCCCTTTTCTCTGCTGCGCAAAACAGCTCCGGCGGTTCGGCTCTGTTAACGCAGTAATCTGTTCTGACAGCAGGCGACTTTTCCGCCTGCTGGTCAATTCTGAGGTAATCCATGACTTCTCTTTCTGACGCCTGGCTGCAACGTTTTGGCGGTACGGCGCGGCTGTATGGACAATCTGCTTTGCAACTGTTTGCCGATGCGCATGTCTGCGTGGTAGGTATTGGTGGCGTCGGTTCCTGGGCGGCTGAAGCGCTGGCTCGCACCGGTATTGGTGCTATCACCCTGATTGATATGGATGATATTTGTGTCACCAACACTAATCGTCAGATCCATGCCCTGAAGGGAACGGTTGGACAGGCGAAAACAGAGGTGATGGCGCAGCGGATTCTGGCTATCAATCCGGAGTGTCGGGTTACCTGCGTGGACGATTTTCTCACGGCGGAAAATACCGCCACGCTGATAACGAATTCCTTCAGTTATGTGATTGATGCTATCGACAGTGTCCGGCCAAAAGCCGCGCTGGTGGCCTGGTGTCGGCGTAATAAAATACCTCTGGTGACCACTGGTGGCGCAGGTGGACAGATTGATCCGACGCAGATCCAGGTAGCCGATCTGGCAAAAACCATTCAGGACCCGCTGGCGGCTAAATTGCGCGAGCGGCTGAAGCACGATTTTAATGTGGTTAAAAACAGTAAAGGCAAACTGGGAATAGATTGTGTGTTCTCTACCGAAGCGCTGATGTATCCCCAGCCGGACGGTTCGGTCTGTGCTTCCCGCAGCACGGCAGAAGGGCCAAAACGCATGGACTGCGCGTCAGGATTTGGCGCGGCAACCATGGTGACCGCGACTTTTGGCTTTGTTGCCGTTGCTCATGTGCTGAAAAAGATGATGGCCAGAGCGGCACGCGGTTAATTACTGCGCATGGCTGGCCGCGACCGTTACCGCGTTTGCCAGCGCCTGAAGTCCTGCACTACGTGAAGCGCTGAGCTGACTGCGCAAGCCCAGCTCATCGAACAGTACCAGCGGGGACTGCCGTGACAGTAACGTGGCAGACTGGCCTTCCACCGCAGTGAGCAGGACGGCCAGTAATCCCCGCACGATGCGACCTTCACTGTCGCCGTAAAAATGCAGGTTACCGTCGGCAAGCTGTTGATGCCCCAGCCAGACGCGATTCTCACAGCCACGCAGCTCATTTTCAGCGGTTTTCAGTTCCTCCGGCAGGCCTGGCAGCTGTTTGCCCAACAGGATGAGCTGTCTGTAACGTTCTTCCCACTGAGTATAAGCAGCAAATTGCTGTTTAAGTTCGTCTGCGGTAATCAGTGTGCCGAACGGGTGGGGAGCGAGGAGTAGAGTCATTATTAGTCTGCCAGTATTTCCAGCGCGGTAGTCATACCGCGTACCAACGCGTCAACATCGTTGTGCGTATTATAAGGGGCAAATGAGGCGCGCAAAGTACCGCTCACGCCCAGTGCCTGTATCAGAGGTTGCGCACAGTGCTGGCCGGCACGCAGCGCAATGCCACTTTCTGCCAGCAGCGTCACCACATCGCTGTGGTGGATACCGGCAATGTCAAACGACAGCAGGCTGGAGCGCCCGGCACGAAAGCTGCGAAAGCCGGGAAGATTCTTCAGACGTTGTTCAGCCAGTTCAGCCAGTCCGCAACTCCAGTTCTCAGCCTCAGTTCGGTCCTGATCTTCCAGCCATGTCAGTGCTGCGCTAAGGCCTGTCACGCCAGCAACGTTAGGCGTCCCTGCCTCAAACCGCCAGGGGGCAGGCATGGCGGTAAAGCCCTCAAAGGTGACGGAGGAGAGCATTTTGCCTCCACCCTGCCAGGGTTCCATGATTTCCAGAAGTTCGGGTCTGGCATAAAGTACCCCGGTTCCCATCGGGCCATACAGCTTGTGTGCTGAAAAAGCATAAAAGTCGATATCCAGCGCCTGCACATCAACTGAGCTATGCACCACGCCCTGCGCACCGTCAATCATCACTTTTGCGCCTGCCTGGTGGGCCAGCGAAATGGCCTGCGCCAGATCCGGGCAGCCGCCGGTGACATTCGACATCTGGCCCAGCGCCAGTAGCCGGGTGGATGAGTTAAGCAACGCTGGCAGTAACGACATGTCAGGTAGAAGATCTTCTCCCAGCGGCCAGCGGATGACTTTCGCGCCACACTGTTTTTCCACCATCAACCAGGGCACCAGGTTGGCATGGTGCTCAGCCTCACTGACGACGATCTCATCGCCTGGTTGCAGACGAGGACGTAGCCAGGCCTGGGCCACCAGATTAATGGCTTCGGTGGTGCCTTTTGTCCAGATAATACTGCTGTCTGTTGCAGCAGCCAGCAAGCGGGCGACCTGGCTGCGGGCATGTTCATAGCGCTCAGTTAACTGGCGGGCTGCGGCAAACTGGCTGCGATGGACCGTTCCGCCATTCAGGCTGTAAAACTGCCGTGTCGCCTCAATCACCGCCTCGGGTTTGAGTGCCGTGGCGGCGCTGTCCAGATAGACTCCGGCGTCGGCCAGTGCCGGGAACTGCTGGCGAAACTGTGCTGGGATAAATGACGTCATACTCTCCTCTGGCGGATGATGAATTGATGCGCTTTCATTCAGGACCACTCTGAATTGCAGGTGCCCGGCTGGCAATGTTGAAAAAGCGCGTTATCCTCAATTATGCAAGGTTTAAACTATCACTCGCAAATGTGTATTTGGCTGAAAGGCCTTCAGTTATCGCCATCTGCGGGGGTTTATCGCATTACTACTGCAAGGAGATACAAAAAGATGAAAAAACTCGCTGCTATTATGGCCGCCTGCGCCATGACTTTTACTCTGGCTGCCTGTTCCAGCAACTATGTGATGCACACCAATGATGGCCGGACCATTGTCTCCAGTGGCAAACCAGTGGTGGACAGTGATACCGGAATGATCAGCTACAAAGATGCTAATGGTAACAAACAACAGATCAATCGTTCTGATGTAAAAGAAATGGTTGAGATGGGGCAGTAAGCTAACGTAAAAAAAAAGCACCGCAACTGCGGTGCTGTTAATTTTGTGGACAGACAGGATAAATCCGGGACTGATAAAAGGTAGCTGAACCACCCACGGTCTGAAAATCGTCAGACCAATTGCAAACACAACATCACGACCACCAGCCAAAAGCCTGCCAAAATCTCACTTAACTGCCTGAATTTCTAACCTGCTTTTCGTTCCGGCTCTGGAAGTGCCGCAACTATAGGTATTTGCTGGTGCATCCTCAACGGACAAATTATAATGCCTCGGATAAAAAAAACTAATACGTAAAACTCTGTCAGGCGTCTTACGTTTTGTCACAGCCAACAACTGTCCGGTAATCATGTCCAAACGTCTCCCTCCTCTGAATGCGCTGCGTGTGTTTGATGCTGCGGCCAGACATCTTAGTTTTACTAAAGCGGCTGAAGAGCTGTTTGTCACCCAGGCTGCGGTCAGCCATCAAATCAAGTCACTTGAGGATTTTTTGGGGCTGAAGCTGTTTCGTCGACGTAATCGATCGCTGCTGCTGACCGAAGAAGGGCAGAGTTACTATCTGGACATTAAAGAGATTTTTTCCGATCTGAATGAGGCCACCCGCAAGCTTCAGGCTCGCAGCGCCAAAGGTGCGCTGACCGTCAGTCTGCTGCCCAGTTTTGCCATTCAGTGGCTGGTGCCGAGGCTTGCCAGCTTTAATTCAGCTTATCCGGGGATTGATGTGCGCATCCAGGCAACAGACCGCGATGAGGCGAAACTGGCTGATGATGTCGATGTGGCCATTTTTTATGGCCGTGGTAACTGGCCGGGATTGAGGGTGGAAAAACTGTATGCTGAATATCTGTTGCCGGTCTGTTCTCCACTTTTACTGACGGGCGATCGCCCCCTGAAAACCCCCCAGGACCTGGCAAGTCATACCCTGCTGCATGACGCATCACGTCGTGACTGGCAATCTTATACCCGTCAGCTTGGCGTGGCACATATCAATGTGCAGCACGGGCCCATTTTCAGCCATAGCGCGATGGTGTTACAGGCCGCTATCCACGGGCAGGGCGTTGCGCTGGCAAATAATGTGATGGCACAGACAGAAATTGAGGCCGGGCGACTGGCCTGTCCTTTTAATGACGTGCTGGTGAGTAAAAATGCTTTTTATCTGGTTTGTCATGACAGTCAGGCAGATCTGGGTAAAATAGCCGCCTTTCGTCGGTGGATTCTGGCAAAAGCCGCCAGTGAACAGGAAAAGTTTCGTTTTCGCTATGACAGCTGAGGCCTTGTTATCCGGTGTGCGGTGCAGGCAATCTTTGAGGATGAGTCAATGTCGAGTCGTGCAATGCTGATTTTTTCAGCCATCAGTGGATTTATGTTTGTGATGCTGGGGGCATTTGGTGCTCATGTGCTGAGTAAATCGCTGGGTGCGAGTGAAATGGCCTGGCTGAAAACCGGCCTGGAGTATCAGGGATTTCACACTCTGGCTATTCTGGGAATAGCGGCTGCCATGCTGCGCCGGGCCAATATCTGGTTTTACTGGAGCAGCGCGTTTCTGGCGCTGGGAACGGTGTTATTCAGTGGCAGTCTCTACTGCCTGGCGCTCTCTCACCTGCGATTGTGGGTTTATGTGACCCCTGTAGGTGGCACCTGTTTTCTGGTGGGCTGGATATTAATGTTAGTTGGCGCGCTGCGTCTGAAAAAAAAGGCGATGGGCCATGAATAAAATTTTACTTTACTGCCGCCAGGGCTTTGAAAAAGAGTGTGCGGCAGAAATTACGGCCAGAGCCGCAGCACGTGAGGTTTTCGGCTTTGCCAGGGTTAAAGAAGAGTCGGGTTACGTGCTGTTTGAGTGCTATCAGCCGCAGGACGCAGAAAAGCTTATCGGCGAGCTGCCGTTCAGCGAACTGATCTTTTCCCGCCAGATGATTGTCGTGGGGGAGTTATTACGTGACCTGCCCCCGGATGATCGGGTAACACCGATAACGGCGGCGTTGAACGGCAACGTGGAAAAAGGCGGAGAGCTGCGCGTTGAGGTGCCAGACACCAATGAGAGCAAAGAGCTGTTAAAGTTCTGCCGGAAATTCACCGTCCCGTTGCGCAGTTCTCTGCGTGCTGCTGGTGTGCTGCTTAATCACGAAAATTCAAAGCGTCCGGTGGTACATGTCTTCTTCATTGCTCCGGGGTGCTGCTACGTCGGCTACTCGCTGACGCAGAATAATTCGCCGTTCTTTATGGGGATTCCCCGGCTGAAATTTCCGGCGGATGCGCCCAGTCGCTCTACGTTGAAGCTGGAAGAGGCGTTTCACGTTTTTATTCCTGCCGACGAATGGGATGAGCGGTTGGGCAGCGGCATGTATGCGGTCGATCTGGGGGCCTGTCCCGGTGGATGGACTTATCAACTGGTCAAACGCAGCATGATGGTCCACGCCGTGGATAATGGGCCGATGGCTCCAGCCCTGATGGATAGCGGGCAGGTTTTCCATCACCGTGAAGACGGTTTTAAATATCGTCCCACGCGCAACAACATTTACTGGCTGGTTTGCGATATGGTGGAGAAACCGGTGCGTGTCGCTAACCTGATAGCGGACTGGCTGGTTAATGGCTGGTGCCGTGAAACGATATTTAACCTGAAGCTGCCGATGAAAAAGCGTTATGAAGAAGTGACGCAAAATCTGGCGATGATCAATGAGAAGCTGAAAGCCAACGGTATTAACGCACAGATTCAGGCTCGCCAGCTTTACCATGACCGAGAGGAAGTCACAGTACATATCCGGCGGATTTGGGGGGCAACCCCGGGCCGTCGTGACGAACGATGACGGCCATGCACAATTAACTCAGTTGCTGAACGGGTCAGCCTGAAGAGGAATGGGATTCAGCCGGAGTTCTTTCAGGTTGCCTGTCAGTTCCAGGTCGGTTTTCAGCCTGGCAACCTGGCGGCAGATTAGCGCCATCTCACGATTTTTCTCCAGCTTGTTGCGCCATTTTTCGGCCACCGCAGGCAGGTTTTCATAGAGCGCATCCAGCGTACCAAATTGCTGAAGCAGCTGAGCCGCACTTTTAGCCCCAATACCTGCTACTCCGGGAATTTTGCTGCTGCTAATCCCGGCCAGTCCCCAGTAATCGACAAGTTGTGCCGGGCTTACGCCAAACTCATTGCTGATAAAAGGCACATCCAGCCAGCGTTTCTGGAAGTAGTCCCGGATGCGGATAGTCGGTGCCACTAACTGACAATAGCCTTTATCGGTAGAGACAATGGTCGCCTGGTGACCGCTGGTGACCACTTTTGTCGCCAGCGTGGCGGCCAGATCGTCTGCCTCTTCGCCGGGAGCGTGCCAGCAGTTTACGCCTGCCGCAGCGAAGGCGTCACGCAGCCGGGGCATCTCTTCCCGTAGCGTTTCTGGCATCGGGGTTCTTCCTGCTTTGTAATCCGGCAGCAGCTGATGACGCCAACTCTGGTGGCGGTCATCATCATCAAATACCGCCACGGCATGGCTGGGCTGGCTGTGCACAATCAGCTGTTGCAGCGCCTGAACACAGCTTTGCAGGCAGGGCGATCCCTGAACCGCATGAATACGGCGGATCAAATTCAATGCATCAACAATTAACAAATGAATAGTCATGATCGGCTAATAAGGGAGCGGCTGATGCCGCCCCGGGTTGAAGTTATTTAATGATTTCGTAGCAGGGGATGTAAGCGGTTCCCGGCAGCTTCATGCGGTGCTGGGCAACAAATCCCTGTAACAAATCGTCCATACGGCGCATGATTTCCGGGTCGCCATGAATTTTGTAACGTCCTTTCTCTTTGATCGCCCGGATACCCACATCCTTGACGTTTCCGGCCACAATTCCGGAGAAAGCCCGACGCAGGGCGGCGGCAAGCTGCTCGGCAGGCTGGTCAGGTGAAAGATTCAGGTTAGCCATGTTTTCATGCGTTGGCACAAACGGCACCTGAAGGTCTGGCGCAATGCGTATTGCCCAGTTAAAACTGTAGGCATCACCCGTTTCACGACGATGTTCTTTAACTTTCGGCATGGCCTTTTTCATCAGGCGAGCGACTTCAGGCGCATCATCAATAATGATGGTGTAGTGCTGGCGAGCGGCTTCCCCCAGGGTGTTGACGATAAATTCATCCATTACCCGGAAATAGTCTGCACTCTCCTTCGGTCCGGTCAGTATCAGCGGTAGCACCTGATTGTGGTTCTCCGGATTCATCATAATGCCCAGCAGGTAGAGCAGCTCTTCAGCGGTGCCCACCCCGCCAGGAAAGATGATGATACCGTGCGCAATACGCACAAACGCTTCCAGTCGCTTCTCAATATCCGGCATGATGATCAGTTCGTTAACCAGCGGATTCGGCGGCTCGGCGGCGATAATTGACGGTTCAGTCAGGCCAATAAAACGTCCTTCTTTGTAGCGCTGTTGTGCATGACCCACCGCCGCCCCTTTCATCGGCGCTTCCATGACACCGGGCCCACAGCCGGTACAGATATTAAGCTCGCGCAGGCCAAGCTGGGAACCGACCTTACGGCAATACTGGTATTCGATGTCATTAATTGAGTGTCCGCCCCAGCAGACCACGGTATTCGGTTCTTCTCCAACATGCAGCGCTCTGGCATTACGCAGGATGGAGAATACCAGGTTGGTAATATGTACCGGGTCATCACTGTTCTGATACTGCGCGGCGCTGTCGATCTGACCATTTACAAACAGAATATCGCGCAGGACGGCAAACAGGTTGGCCTGCAACGAACGGATAATCCGCCCATCGACAAAGGCTTCTTCCGGGGGATTGAGCAGTTCAAGTTTGACGCCGCGTTCGCGCCGTAACACGTTGATATCGAAATTTTCAAAGCGGGAGAGCAATTCATGACTGCTGTCGGTCTGGCTGCCGGAGTTAAGTACGGCAAGAGAACAGTTGCGAAACAGTTGATAGAGGTCGCTGCTGGCGGTTCTTTTCAGCATGTCGACTTCCAGCTGGGAAAGCAGATCCATTGAGCCTAACGGGCTGATTTGTGTAATCAATTTAACTCCTTTATACCCCTCCGGGCAGTAGTCACTCCCGACGACAGCAAGGCGTTCTCGTCGTGAAGAGGAAATTTCCGTGGGCAGGAAAACCTTAGCCCACTCTCAGAGTAGCGTTGTACAGCAGGGTTTAACAATAGCGTACCTTGTGCTTATGCGTAACGGTACGCAAAATGCAGTCAATCACTGACGTACCAGAAGGGATCGTGCGGGTTTGAATATTCCATTGCTTCGCCACGGATTAATATCAAGGCCGCCACCTGTGACACGCCCCGTGCATTCAGCCAGGACAGTTCATATAGCGCTCAGATGTTGGCACCCTGAAAGGGTAAGCTTTCAGGAAAGAGGCGGGGGTTTCACGGTTCAAACGTCGTGGCACGGCTTGCAGTAAAAGGGTTGATAAATATCGTGATATTCTGTCGGTTTTCCCGGCGTCAGACCATTCACCGTCCGATTTGTATCCTGTAAAGACATGGTTTACCTTGCGGCCTGCTACCAGCAGGTAGAGTGAAAAAATTGTTGGCAAGCGGACACTATCGATCCGACTGCCAGGATGAGCATCGCCTTAGTGAAACTCAGGCCACCAGGAGTGAAAAAAATAATGACTGAAGAGACGACCCGCGCCCTGACCGATTTTACCCGGGGCTATTGCGAAGACTGGCAGCGTATCTGTGGACACCCTCCTGCCAGCCGTGATTTGTACGGTGTGCCATCGCCCTGCATACAAAGCAGCTGTGACGATCAGGTTTTCTGGCTGCCACAGCCTTTTACTCTGGCAAAAAATCTTGATGCAGTTGAGCGTGCAATGGAATTGCGTATTCAGCCATCAGTGGTTGACTGGTATACAGCGCAATTTTCCGGTGATATGACTGTTACTCTGGCAGGGCAAATGTATACGCTGCTGCAAACATGGAGCGAAGAAGATTTTCTACGTTTACAGGAAAATTTGATTGGGCACCTGGTTATGCAACGTCGCCTGAAACTTTCTCCGACGCTGTTTATCGCGACATCCGCCAGCGAGCAGGAGGTGATTGCGGTATGTAATCTCACAGGTGAAGTGGTGCTGGAAAAGACGGGAACAAAAAAGCGCAACGTACTGGCCCCGAATCTCATTGATTTTCTTTCATTATTAAGAAATTCAGTCAATTCTGCGGAAAACTGCTGATGAATTTGTGAGATATGTCTTACATGGATTGTAAGAGATCGCTATTTAACGGGCGGAATGTTCTCAAGCTTTTTGATTAAAAACATTGTAAATCATAATCTTGTTTACAGTATTATTTTGTAAAAATACTATTTTAATCAAAAACGGATGTGACCCGTATTGTTTGCTTATCATATTAGGGCAGAATACCTCTCATCGGAAAGGATGCTGTGATTCATGGAATGAATCAGGACACATCTGGATGATGACGCAGGGATAGTCTTCAGGACGAAGAACAGGAACATCTCAGGACGAGATAAGGGACACCTCCAGGATGGAGAATGAGAGCTATCAGTATAGATAGTGAGGCAGGATGCTCAGGGAATATCACCATTGATGGTGAGTTGTAGGAAACATTTAAGGACAAAGTTATCAAGGACGAGCAGGGAGCATTAATGTAGCGGGATGGTTGCGAACGAATCGGGAGCACTGTTATTACAGTGCTCCCTTTTTTTCGTCGGTACTTTTTACCGCTGCTGATGGAGAATGGTATGCTGGCAGCCAGCTGTAAACCCAGAGGAGAGGGCTGATGAGCCGCGAAACGCAGGTCAGGCAATGCCTGGTAGCAATTGAAGAAATTTTACAGGACGCCGGGCTGTGGCAAACCTGCGCCCCAAACGCTGCGGCCTTTGAAAGCCAGGAGCCCTTTTGCGTTGATACCATGATGCCATTGCAGTGGCTGCAATGGGTTTTTCTGGCAAGGATGGATGCCCTGCTTTGTGCCGGGGCAGAGTTGCCGGCTAAGCTGGCTATTGCACCTTATTTTGAGGTTGCGCTGGAAGGGGAGATCCCGTGCCGGGCGACGTTGTTGCATGCTCTGAACCAGATGGATCAACTTTTTGAGTCGCATTCCTGATGTTGGAAATTATCTATCAGGATGAATGGCTGGTTGCAGTTAACAAACCCGCTGGCTGGCTGGTACACCGTAGCTGGCTGGACCGCCATGAAACGGTGTTTGTGATGCAAACGCTTCGGGATCAGATTGGTCGGCACGTATATACCGTTCACCGTCTGGACAGGCCCACCTCCGGAGTGCTGCTGCTGGCACTGTCGAGCGAAGTTGCCCGTCAACTATCAGAACAGTTTGCTCAGCACCAGATGCAGAAGGTCTATCATGCGGTGGTCAGGGGATGGCTGTCGGGTAAGGATACGCTGGACTATCCCCTGAGCGAACAGGTCGACAAAATAGCCGACAAATTCGCGCAACCCGATAAAGCACCGCAGCCTGCGGTAACCCACTGGCGTACTCTGGCCACGGCGGAGCTGCCGGTGCCGGTCAGTCGCTATCAGACTTCGCGCTACACACTTACCGAACTGCTACCGCAGACTGGGCGTAAGCATCAGTTGCGCCGACATATGCGGTATCTTCGTCATCCGATTATTGGCGATACGGCGCACGGCGATCTGCGACAGAATCGCCATGCTGCACAGAACTTCGGTATGAACCGGCTGATGTTGCATGCCAGTGAGTTGCATCTGACGCATCCTGTCACCGGTGAAACGCTGCGATTGCGCGCCGGGATGGATGCTGTCTGGCAGAATATGATTAACGCCTTTGGCTGGCAGGATTGCTTCCCCCATCCAGCCGGGGTTGAGTTTGCATCGGTTTATCTTCAGGATAAAGCCTCAACATCCAGCCAAAAGAATTTGGGTTGCAGCAAGACGGCCAGCGAGTAAATCCCCGGGAGCTTACTCAGGTAAGTGGCCGGGGTGCGTCGTGCAGTCAGGGCATCTGCAAACTGAAGTATGAAGGGCATAAGCGCCAGCACAGGAGAAAAGCATGGCTCAGATAGGTATTTTTGTTGGCACAGTTTACGGTAATGCTTTGCTGGTAGCTGAAGAAGCAGAGCCGTTACTGGCTGAGCAGGGCCATCAGGTTAAAATTTTTGAAGATCCCACGCTTGAAGACTGGCAGCGCTACAGCGATCAGGTTGCGTTGGTGATCACCTCCACTACCGGCCAGGGCGATTTGCCTGACAGTATTGCGCCGCTGTTTCACAGTATCAGAGAGACGCTGGGGCATCAGCCGACGCTGCGTTATGGCGTGATAGCCCTTGGCGACAGCAGCTATGATGATTTTTGTGGCGGTGGCAAAAAGTTCGATGCGCTGTTGCAGGAACATGCTGCACAGCGCGTGGCAGAAGTGCTGATGGTGGATGCCAGCGAAAATCCGGAACCGGAAGAAGTGACTTCGCCCTGGGTTGAACAATGGGCAAAGCGCCTCGGTTAATGCCACTGCTCTGCTCCGGACTGGTGGCCTGCTGCAATGCTTTTTTCAGGTTACCGGTGCAGGATTAAACACCGACAGCGCGTTATGAATTCCCCAGCGGTCAGACCAGGTCTGTTTTCGGCCGCTGGCAATATCCAGAATCAGTTCAAACAGCCTCCAGCCAACCTGTTCAATGCTTTCCTCTCCCGTAGCGATAGTGCCCGCATTGATGTCCATCAAATCATGCCATCTGTCAGCCAGCGCAGTGCGGGTAGCCATTTTGATCACCGGTATGACCGCCAGCCCGTAAGGGGTGCCGCGTCCGGTGGTAAACACCTGTAACGTGATGCCGGATGCCATCTGTTGTGTACCACAGACAAAATCGCTGGCTGGCGTGGCAGCATAAATTAATCCGCGCTTAGTGGGGCGTTGTCCGGGGGAGAGGACTTCCACAATCGGGCTGCGGCCTGATTTGGCGATGGAGCCCAGGGCTTTTTCCACCACGTTTGCCAGACCGCCTTTTTTATTTCCGGGGGAGGGATTAGCACTGCGATCGGTTTTGCCCATGTTCAGATAGTCATCATACCAGGCCATCTCTTCCAGCAGGCGCTGTCCCACCTCTTCGTTGATCACTCTTGGGGTCAGCAGATGAACGGCATCCCGTACTTCTGTCACCTCTGAGAACATTACCGTGGCACCACAGCGTACCAGCAGATCCGAAGCAAATCCGACCGAGGGATTGGCGGTCACGCCGGAAAACGCATCGCTGCCACCGCACTGCATCCCGACAATCAGCTCAGAAGCCGGAACGGTTTCACGCTGACGTCGATTGAGACGTTGTAAATGGCGCTCCGCGACCTGAAGAATATCGTCCACCATGGATTCAAAGCCAATGTGTTTCTCGTCCTGAAGGCGAACCACATCTTCTTCACCCAGTGAAATGGCCTGCACATCCGGTGTGCCTTCCAGCAGTCTTTCCGGCTGTAACTTTTCACACCCCAGGCTGACAATCATTACCTCACCGCCAAAATTGGCGTTGAGCGCCAGATTGTGGATGGTACGGATTGGCACCACCGCAGCCGGGGCGTTGATCGCCACACCACAGCCATATAAATGATTTAACGCCACCACGCCATCGACATTCGGATAACGCGGAAGTAACTGACGCTCAATGATTTTCACCACATAATCCACCACCCCCGCCACACAATGTACGCTGGTGGTGATGCCGAGCAGATTTCGCGTGCCTACGCTGCCATCGGCATTACGATAGCCTTCAAAGGTATAGCCGGTGAGGGGGGGCAGGGTTGGCGGAATATTGCTGGCCAGAGGCAGGCTGGAGAGCGCGGGCGCTTCCGGCAGCAGCACCAGCGATTCATCGATCCAGCTACCACGGGCAATATCCCGCACGGCATACCCGATAATCTCGCCATAACGCACAATGTTGCCGCCGTGGGATATATCCTGCAATGCCACTTTATGGCCCTGCGGAATATGTTCTTTCAGGCGCAGGCCACAGGGAAATTCCGTGCCCGCCGGGAGGCCATTATTATTGACCACGATGGCAACATTGTCGTTTTCATGCACCTGAATATAGAGTGGGGGATCATTTCTTGAGTTGTTCATTGCTCGACAAGTCCTGACTAAATGAATGTAGGGGCGTTTTTATCTTTCCCTGAACAACGATGATGGCTCGCCAGCGTTTTAAACCTTTCTGCTTTGAACAGTATAAAAAGGCAAAGGCGCAAAAACATTATGCAAATGTCTGACAAATGGCCTGAGACGGCGATACTTTTTCTGGCGTAAGAACAGGTTTCAGTGATAACCCTCACAAAGCACACCAGAGTGTGACTGGCCCCGCAGATTAACGACGTTACGTGAGCCATCCCGCAATGTATTGTGCAAGTGCAATAATATTATCCGTTTTGTATCGGTTTAGTTGTGCGTTATTCCGATGTGTTCCAGCTTCCCGGTTTTTATACTTCTCTCCACTGACGATGGATTGCCACGCTGCGTTTTAACTTTTCTGCCAGTAAATATTAATCGCTGTGTTTAACCCAACATCATTCTGATACCCAACGCGATGTGTATGCAGTTCAGAGTGCAGGTAGCCTGCGGGCTATATTTCAGGAGTGCATCATGAATTCAATCACTGGTACGGCGAGCAACGTGCAAAAAAGAACTAATGCCCGCTACTGGATAGTGGTGATGCTGTTTATTGTCACCTCGTTTAATTATGGCGATCGGGCAACTATCGCTATTGCCGGATCGGCAATGTCGAAAGAGATAGGTCTTGATCCGGTCGGTCTGGGTTATATCTTTTCTGCCTTCTCATGGGCTTATGTTATCGGCCAGATCCCTGGCGGCTGGCTGCTGGACCGTTTTGGATCACGACGGGTTTATTTCTGGAGTATCTTCCTCTGGTCTTTGTTCACCCTGCTTCAGGGGTTTGTCGATCTGCTGAGTGGTTTTACCGTTATCGCCGTGCTTTTTATGCTGCGCTTTCTGGTCGGTCTGGCAGAAGCTCCCTCTTTCCCCGGTAACAGCCGCATTGTCGCCGCCTGGTTTCCGGCCCAGGAACGCGGCACCGCCGTGGCTATTTTTAACTCGGCTCAGTATTTCGCCACGGTGATTTTCGCCCCGATCATGGGCTGGCTGGTCTCTGCCGTCGGCTGGGCGCACGTGTTCTGGTTTATGGGGGGCCTTGGCATCATTCTCAGCTTTATCTGGCTGCGGGTTATCCGTGACCCTAACGATCATCCAGGGGTGAACAAAGCGGAACTGGAGTACATGGAGCAGGGTGGCGCGCTGATTAATATGGATCAGAAAAAAGAGGCGCGTAAAGTCAGCTGGGCTGAAAAAATGTATCAAATCAAACAGCTAATTGGCTCCAGAATGATGATTGGTATCTATCTCGGCCAGTACTGTATCAATGCCCTGACCTACTTCTTTATTACCTGGTTTCCTGTTTACCTGGTGCAGGCTCGGGGTATGTCGATCCTCAAAGCCGGGATGGTGGCTTCGATACCGGCCATCTGCGGTTTTCTTGGTGGCGTACTGGGAGGGATTATCTCCGACTGGCTGATGCGCAAAACCGGCTCGCTGAATATTGCCCGCAAAACGCCCATCGTGCTGGGCATGTTGCTGTCGATTTCCATGGTGGTGTGTAACTACGTCGATACCGAATGGGTGGTGGTGTTCTTTATGGCGCTGGCCTTCTTCGGTAAAGGCATCGGTGCGCTGGGTTGGGCAGTGATGGCAGATACCGCACCGAAAGAGATCAGCGGCCTCAGTGGTGGGTTATTCAATATGTTCGGCAACATCTCCGGCATCATCACGCCAATTGCTATCGGCTATATCATCGCCACCACCGGCTCTTACAACGGCGCGCTGATTTATGTCGGTATCCATGCTTTCGTCGCCGTGTTGAGCTATCTGGTTCTGGTGAAAGATATCAAACGCATTGAGCTGAAACCCCTCTGAGGACGCGATATGAACACGCAAAGCAGCCCGGTTATCACTGATATGAAAGTTATTCCGGTGGCGGGTCATGACAGTATGCTGCTGAATATCGGCGGCGCACATGGTGCTTATTTTACCCGCAATATCGTGGTGCTGACCGACAGTGCGGGACATACCGGCGTGGGCGAAGCGCCGGGGGGAGAAACCATTTATCAGACGTTGCTGGCCGCCGTTCCCCTGGTGCAGGGGAGTGAGGTGGCGCGGATGAACAGCCTGGTGCAACGGGTTCACCGCGGCAATCAGACGGCGGATTTCGATACCTTTGGTAAGGGAGCCTGGACTTTCGAACTGCGGGTTAATGCGGTGGCCGCGCTGGAGGCCGCGCTGTTGGATCTGCTCGGACAGTGCCTGAATGTACCGGTGGCAGAACTGCTGGGGCCAGGTAAACAGCGTGATGAAGTGACGGTGTTGGGTTATCTGTTCTATATCGGCGATCGCGAGAAAACCGATCTGCCTTATCTGGCAGGCGAACAGAGCGGTCATGCGTGGTATCACCTGCGGCATCAGCAGGCGCTGGACAGTGCTGCTGTGGTGCGGCTGGCGGAAGCTGCGCAGGACAAATACGGCTTCAAAGACTTCAAACTCAAAGGTGGCGTTTTACCGGGTGAACAGGAAATTGAAACCGCCAAGGCATTAAAAAAACGCTTCCCTGACGCCCGTATTACCGTTGATCCCAACGGCGCCTGGCTGCTGGATGAAGCGATTGCGCTGTGCAAAGACTTACAGGGGGTGCTCAGCTACGCCGAAGATCCCTGTGGTGCGGAGCAGGGCTATTCAGGGCGGGAAGTGATGGCCGAATTCCGGCGGGCCACCGGGCTGCCGGTCGCCACCAATATGATTGCCACTAACTGGCGTGAGATGAACCATGCGGTGCAGCTGAATGCGGTCGATATTCCGCTGGCCGACCCACATTTCTGGACGCTGAGCGGTGCGGTGCGAGTCGCTCAGCTCTGTGATGAATGGGGCCTGACCTGGGGATGTCACTCTAATAACCACTTCGATATATCACTGGCGATGTTCACCCATGTAGGCGCTGCCGCGCCGGGCAAACCTACGGCAATCGATACGCACTGGGTCTGGCAGGAGGGCAATCAACGTCTGACCAGAGAACCGCTGAAGATAGTAAACGGCAGAATTGCCGTCCCGGATGCCCCTGGTCTGGGTGTGGAGCTGGACTGGGCAAGGCTGGAGCAGGCACATGCGCTGTATAAGACGCTGGCGGGCGGCTCGCGTAACGATGCCGTCGCCATGCAATACCTGATCCCTGGCTGGACATTCGATCGCAAGCGCCCGGTTTTTGGGCGTTAACCCCCGATTCTTCAAAAGGAACGCTTTATGAATCAAGCTATAAGTACGCCGAAGATCACCGAAATGCAGGTGATCCCCGTTGCCGGGTACGACAGTATGTTGCTTAACCTGAGCGGTGCCCATGCGCCATTTTTCACCCGTAACATTGTCATTATTAAAGATAACTCCGGCCATACCGGCGTGGGAGAAATTCCCGGCGGTGAAAAAATCCGTCAGACCCTGGAAGACGCGGCATCGCTGGTGACGGGCCATACCATCGGTGAATATAAAAATCTGCTAAGCCTGGTGCGCAACACCTTTGCCGACCGAGATGCGGGCGGGCGCGGTAATCAGACTTTTGATCTGCGCACCACCATTCATGTGGTGACGGGAATTGAGGCTGCGCTGCTCGATCTGCTGGGGCAGCATCTGGGAGTCAATGTTGCCTCTCTGTTGGGTGACGGGCAGCAACGTCGTCAGGTTGAAATGCTGGGTTATCTGTTTTATCTCGGTGACCGCCGTAAAACCTCGTTGCCCTACCAGAGTCAGGCAGATGAAAAGTGCGACTGGTATCGTTTGCGGCATGAAGAAGCGCTCAGCCCGGAGCGTGTGGTCCGGCTGGCCGAAGCGGCGTATGAGAAATACGGCTTTAATGATTTCAAACTGAAGGGAGGCGTACTGGCAGGCAATGAAGAAGCCGAGGCGGTCACCGCACTGGCGAAACGCTTTCCTGAGGCGCGTATCACCCTCGATCCCAATGGTGCCTGGTCACTGAATGAGGCGATTGAACTGGGCAAATCGCTGCGCGGCGTGCTGGCTTATGCAGAAGATCCCTGTGGTGCTGAGCAGGGCTATTCCGGACGGGAAGTGATGGCAGAGTTTCGCCGTGCTACGGGTCTGCCGACGGCCACCAATATGATTGCCACTGACTGGCGGCAGATGGGACACACGCTTTCATTGCAATCCGTCGATATCCCGCTGGCCGATCCTCACTTCTGGACCATGCAGGGCTCCGTGCGCGTGGCGCAGATGTGCCACGATTTCGGGCTGACCTGGGGTTCTCACTCCAATAACCACTTTGATATCTCGCTGGCGATGTTCACTCACGTTGCTGCCGCTGCGCCCGGCAAAATCACCGCTATTGACACCCACTGGATCTGGCAGGAAGGCAATCAACGTCTGACTCGCCAGCCGCTGCAAATCAAAGGCGGCCAGGTTGAGGTTCCGCAAAAACCGGGACTGGGTGTTGAACTGGATATGGACCAGGTGATGAAGGCGCATCAGCTGTATCAACAGCACGGGCTTGGCGCACGTGATGATGCACAGGCGATGCAGTTCCTGGTGCCGGACTGGACCTTCGACAACAAACGCCCTTGTCTGGTGCGCTAACTTTTTTCAGGAGAGTGTGATGAGCTACGTCAATACCCCTAACAGTTTTCGTCAGCGACTGCTGGCCGGAGAGACTTTAATCGGCAGCTGGTGTGCGCTGGCTAATCCGGTTACCACTGAAATTCTGGGACTGGCCGGTTTTGACTGGCTGGTGCTGGACGGGGAACATGCGCCCAACGATATTACCACCTTTGTTCCGCAGTTGATGGCGCTCAAGGGGAGCGTCAGCGCGCCGGTGGTGCGGCCGCCCTGCAACGAGCCGGTGATTATCAAGCGATTGTTGGACATCGGTTTTTCCAACTTTCTTATCCCCTTTGTGGAAACCGCAGAGGAAGCGGCGCGGGCCGTGGCCTCCACCCGTTATCCCCCACTGGGTATTCGTGGCGTCTCCGTTTCTCATCGCAGCAACATGTATGGCACCGTGCCGGATTACAACCTGACCATCAATGAAAACATCACTGTGCTGGTGCAGATTGAAACACAACAGGCGGTGGACAACATTGACGCTATCGCCGCGATTGACGGCGTGGACGGGATTTTTGTCGGGCCGGGCGATCTTTCGGCGGCGTTAGGCTATCTCGGCCAGCCGGCACATCCGGAAGTGCTGAAAGTGATTAAACATATTTTTGAACGGGCGAAAGCGGCAGGGAAACCCAGCGGCATTCTGGCACCGGTAGAGGCTGATGCCCGCCGTTATCTGGAATGGGGGGCCGGCTTTGTGGCGGTAGGCAGCGATGTGGGTGTCTTCCGTGGAGCCACCCAGGCTTTGTGCGATCGCTTCAAAAAATAATCCACCCTTCAGGAGAAATATCATGAAAATTGGTTTTATTGGACTGGGCATCATGGGCAAACCCATGAGTAAAAACCTGCTGAAAGCCGGATACAGTCTGGTGGTACGCGACAATAATCGGGAAAATGAAGCGGAGTTGGAACAGCTGGGTGCCACGGTTGCCGGATCGGCAAAAGCCGTCGCTGAACAGTGTGAGGTGATCATCACCATGCTGCCCAATTCACCCCAGGTGAAAGAGGTGGTGCTGGGTGAAGAGAGCGTGATTCAGGGGGCGAAATCGGGAACGGTGATTATCGATATGAGCTCAATCGCGCCGCTGGCCAGCCGTGAAATTCATGCTGAACTGGCGAAAAAAGGCATTGCCTTACTGGACGCGCCCGTTAGCGGCGGTGAGCCAAAAGCCATCGACGGTACGCTGTCGGTGATGGTGGGCGGCGATAAGGCGCTGTTCGATCAATGCTACGACATTATGAAAGCGATGGCCGGATCGGTGGTGCATACTGGTGAAATCGGTGCGGGTAACGTCACCAAGCTGGCGAATCAGGTGATTGTGGCGCTGAACATCGCTGCGATGTCTGAAGCCCTGACGCTGGCGACGAAAGCCGGTGTTAATCCGGACCTGGTCTATCAGGCCATCCGTGGTGGACTGGCAGGCAGTACCGTACTGGATGCGAAAGCGCCAATGGTAATGGATCGCAACTTCAAACCGGGTTTCCGCATCGATTTGCATATCAAAGACCTGGCTAACGCGCTGGATACCTCACATGGCGTGGGCGCTCAGTTGCCATTAACCGCCGCAGTGATGGAGATGATGCAGGCACTGCGCGCCGATGGGCTGGGCACCGCCGATCACAGCGCGCTGGCCTGTTACTACGAGAAATTAGCCAAAGTTGAAATCAGTAAATAACAGCGTGGCCCGGCTGATACCGGGCCGCACCCTGTGCCCGCTTTGTTCGGGTTAGTTCAACAGCGCACGGATACTGTATGAAAATAGTAATCGCACCGGATTCATATAAAGAGAGTCTTTCCGCCCAGCAGGTTGCCACGCAGATTGAGTTGGGATTCCGTGAAATTTTTCCTGATGCAGACTACGTCAAATTGCCGGTGGCCGATGGGGGTGAAGGCACGGTTGAGGCGATGGTCGCGGCGACCAGCGGCAGTGTGATCTGCCTTCAGGTCACCGGTCCGTTGGGCGAGCCGGTGGAGGCATTTTACGGCTTGTCCGGGGATAAAAGTTGCGCCTTTATTGAAATGGCGGCTGCCAGTGGACTGGAACTGGTTCCCGCAGCCCGTCGCGATCCCTGGATAACCACGTCTTATGGCACCGGAGAGCTGATACGAAGCGCACTGGATAAAGGGGTTGAACACTTCATTATTGGTATTGGCGGCAGCGCCACTAACGATGGTGGTGCAGGGATGGTTCAGGCGTTGGGGGCAAAGCTGCTGGACAGGCAGGGACGGCAGATTGGTTACGGCGGTGGACAGCTGCCAGAGCTGGCGGCTATCGATATGCAGGATTTTGACCCGCGGATTAAAAACTGTCGCTTTGAGATTGCCTGTGATGTCAGTAATCCGTTGCTGGGAGAGGAGGGCGCATCGGCAGTATTCGGCCCGCAAAAAGGCGCGACGCCGGAGCGTGTGCAACAGTTGGATCGGGCCCTGGCCCACTATGCTGAAGTCATCCATCGCGAACTGGACATTGACGTATTGTCTCTTGCGGGGGGCGGGGCTGCCGGTGGCATGGGGGCCGGGTTACATGCCTTCTGTCAGGCAGAGTTGCGCCGGGGAGTGGAGATAGTGACCGAAGCATTAGGTCTGGATCGGCTGGTGAAAGATGCCAGCCTGGTGATCACCGGAGAAGGACGCATTGACAGTCAGACCATTCATGGCAAAGTGCCGATTGGCGTGGCGAAGGTGGCGAAGCGTTATAACAAGCCGGTCATTGGCATTGCCGGTAGTCTGACTGCGGATGTGGCCGTGGTTCATCAGCATGGTCTGGATGCCGTTTTTAGTGTCATTTACCGAATTTGTAAGCTGGAAGATGCGCTGTCAGATGCGGCTGCCAATGTGAGGATGGCTGCGCGTAATATTGCGGCGGCTATCGCCATCGGTAACAGCATCCGGATGGAGTAATCTGACGAAAAAGCACGGCAGGGCGGAGGCTGTTCCGCCCCGGAGTACCGGTTCTTCATTGTGCTAATCCCAACCTCTCTTTTGCCAGCCTGCCCACATTCTCTGTTTCATCCAGCAGCTCCAGCAGCTCAGGCTCCACCGCTTCAATACTGTTATTTGCCCGCAGGTTCTGCTCCAGTTGCTGGCAAAGCTTCTTGAGTCTGGGAACGCCGCTGTAGCTGGCACTGCCGTGAAGTTTATGAATGATATCGAGCAAGCCTTCCGTATTATTTTCTCGCATATGGCGTTCAACCAGCATCTGCACATCGGGCAGGAAATCGACCAGCATTTGCAGCAGATCAAGCGCCAGAACTTCTTTGTTGGCTGCCTGACGCAGTGCCAGATTCCAGTCCAGAGAAGCGGAAACCGTCGGTACTTTGCTGACCGGAGCCGGTGAGTAACGCGACAGCAAATGGCGCAGCTTAATTTCATCTATAGGTTTGGCGAGATAATCGATCATGCCAACGTTAAACAGGTGCTCCTGTTCACCATCCAGTGCATGGGCGGTGACGGCGACAATCGGGGTGGAATGATGTTGCGGCAGTTCACGGATCAGCTCACTGGTGCGGATGCCATCAATTTCCGGCATCTGAATATCCATCAGAATAATATCCAGCGCCTGCTTTTGTGCCTCCTGAATAGCGGTAATTCCGTTGTCGCAAAGAACGATATGCTCAACCTGTTCTTCCAGCAATGCGCCGATGAGTTTGAGATTGGCGGGATTATCATCCACTGCCATCACGGTCAGAGGCAGACGCTGCTTCTCTGGTCGGTATTCTGCATCGCGCAGGTGATTTTCCAGCAGTACCGGCAGCAAACGCGACAGGGATACGGGTTTTATCAGGCAGGCGCTCACGCCGCGTGCTTTCAGGTCTTCGGCGTAAACCTGCATCTGACAGGGCAGAGCCATAATCACACTATCAGCACGTTTCAGCGCCGGTAGCAGTTCATGACTGGCGATTTCATGCTCCGGCTGTCTGCTTACCGGCAAACCCATCAACAGGACGTCATAATGCTCGCCGGGCAGACCCTCCAGTGTGGCGTTGTGGCTGACATTCATGCGGGTGGCAGCCAGCAGATCCTGGGTGGCTTGCGCGGCTGCCGGATTGGCCTCGACGTAAGCCAGGCTTTTACCCTGCAAACAGTCGACGGCGCGGGGATCGCTTGCGGCATTCGGATTGAGCGCCAGATTAATATGAAACCAGAATGTTGACCCCTGGTTGAGTCGGCTGTGGAACGAGCTCTCACCGCCCATTTCGTTAACCAGCTTCTGGGTGATCACCAGGCCCAGCCCGGTTCCACCGTGCCGTCTGGATATGCTGGCGTCAGCCTGGCGGAAGGCCTGGAAAAGTTGCGACTGCTGCTTCTCGGCAATACCTATCCCGGTATCGTGGATCTGTACCTCCAGATCGACCCGGTTATTACTCATCGAGCGTTTTTCCACGCGGATGTCGATATTGCCGTGCTCGGTGAACTTGATGGCATTCCCCAGCAGATTAACGATGATTTGTTGCAGACGTAGCGGATCGCCAATGGCATTATCCGGCACGTCATGCTGAATATTCAGCGTTAATTCCAGACCTTTTTCGTGGGCAGACTGCGCCAGCAGCACCACGACCTCATCCAGCGTCGCGCGTAAGGGGAAAGGAATGGTTTCCAGCACCAGTTTTCCCACCTCCAGTTTGGAGAAATCAAGCACGTCATTGATGATGCTCAACAGATTATTAGCAGAACGTTCAATCGTGTGCAGATAGTCGCGTTGGGTGGCGTTCAGCGTGGTTTTTAACGTCTGTCGGGTAAAACCAATCACGCCATTAAGGGGCGTGCGCAGTTCATGAGACATATTGGCAAGAAATTCAGATTTAATGCGGGCGGCTTCCTGTGCTCGCTTCTTGGCGAGATCCAGCTCCACATTCTGAATCTCCATCTGCTCCAGGGTTTCCCGCAGATCGGAGGTCGCCTGGTCGATATTTTGCAGCATCTCTTCGTGATAAGCCGTTAACGACATGGCCATAGAATTGATGCCGTTTTTCAGCATATCCAGCTCGCCAAGCATATGTCCCGTGACCCGGCTGTCGAGCTGCCCACGGCGGATGCGATCAACGGTGTTGACCATATTACGTATTGGTCCGGTGACATCGCGCATCAGCCGGTAGGCAAACAGCATAGCCAGACACAAACAGAACAGCAGTAACAGGGTGGAGACAAACACTTCTTTATACTGCTGTAATCTGACTGACTGTAGGTCCAGTTCAATGGCTACATAGCCCAGCGGATTATGGTCTGGTTTGGCATTTTCATCCGGCGACTCATCAGGATAATAACTTTCAGCAAGAATTGGGGTGCGTAAAATAACCGAATTTCCCTGGCGCTCTTTGGTGTAGGCGGAAACAAACCGGGTGCCTTCCGGCATGCGCAGTTTTTCAACGTTCAGATGATAATTAGAGGTGACAAACAGCTGATTCTGCGCGTCAAATACAGCAATCACCCGAACAATACCGGAATGGCGGCGGTGTAACAGGCTGATGAGCTGATAAACAGATGTTTTGCTGTGAAAGGTCATGCCATATTCGCTGGCGGTGGCCAGCGGCTCAATAATATTCGCCCCGGCATCGACCAGCTGATGCTGCAATTCGTTGTAGCGATGCACGATAAAGAAGGTACTGAGCAGAAGCCCAATCATTAGCGTGGGAGCCAGAATCAAAATTATCATGCGCGCCCGCAGGCTGTATTTGGTCATAATGGTCCTGTAGTGCGCTGCCCGTCCGGGCTACACAGGTCGAATTTTTTTGATCGCTGGTGTAGGCTACGCACGCTTTCCTGCTAACTCTTTTCCGGATGAAACTGAATAATGGCGCAATTCTACTCTGCAAAACGGCGCGTGACGACCCGCCAGATCATCACTGTGACAGTTAATGAGCTGGATGGTTTGGGACAGGGTGTCGGACGGATAGAGGGTAAAGCGCTGTTTATCAGTGGTGCATTGCCCGGTGAGCAGGTAGAAGTCGAAATTACCCAGCAGAAGAGTGCCTGGGCGCGCGGTAAGGCAACACGAATTCTCTCTGCCAGCCCGCAGCGTGTGGTGCCACGTTGTCCACATTTTTCGCGCTGTGGCGGTTGCCAGCTGCAACATGCTGCACCTGAGCTGCAACAACAAAGTAAAGCCAGCGCACTGGTCCGCCTGCTCAGTCAGCAAACTGGCCATGATGTTACCCTCGACAGCATTATTTCGGGCCCGGCTTATGGTTACCGTCGGCGGGCGCGGCTAAGCCTGAATTATGATAAGCGCAGTCAGACGTTGCAGATGGGATTTCGTCAGGCTGCTTCCAGCGATCTGGTCCCGGTGACCCAATGCCCCGTTTTGAAGCCCGAGCTTAATGCGTTGCTCCTGCCATTGCATCAGTTGCTGAACAGTTTGCAGGCTGTCCGGCGTCTGGGGCATGTCGAACTGGTGCTGGCGGATAATGGTCCGCTGCTGGTTCTGCGCCATCTTGATACGCTGGACCATGTGGACCAGCAAAAACTGGAACGCTTTTCGCATAATCATCAGGTCGCCCTGTTTCTTGCGCCAGACAGCGATACACTGATTCAGGTTAACGGCGAGATGCCCTTTTATCGTATCGATGGTCTTACACTGACATTCAGCCCTCGTGATTTCATCCAGATTAATGGTGAACTGAATCAACAGATGGTCGCTCAGGCTCTGGAATGGCTGGACCTCCAACCGGAAGACAGGTTACTGGATCTGTTTTGCGGTATGGGTAATTTCACGCTTCCGGCAGGAAAGCGGGTTGAAAATGTCACCGGTGTGGAAGGGATAGCGGCATTAGTCAGCCAGGCGGCCCGTAATGCCGACAGAAATAATCTGAATAATATTGATTTCTTTCAGCACAATCTGGAAGAAGACGTAGTTAAGCAGCCCTGGGCTGCCAGAGGATTTAATAAAGTTTTACTGGATCCAGCCCGTGCGGGAGCGGCGGCAGTGATGTCTCACATCGTTAAACTTGCCCCGCAAAACGTGGTCTATGTTTCCTGTAATCCGACTACACTTGCCCAGGATAGCCAGAAACTTCTGGCATCCGGTTATCAATTGGAAAGGGTTTCGCTGCTTGATATGTTTCCGCATACCGGGCACGTGGAGTCCATGGTGTTATTTAGCCGAAAACAGGCTCCCGAGCGGGAGTAAGCCAGGAGAGGTTATGGTTGCGGTAAGAAGTGCACATCTGAACACGGCTGGCGAGTTTGCTCTCGATCAATGGATAAGCAGTTTAGGGATCTCCAACCAGCAGTCATGTGAACGACTGGCCGATACCTGGCGTTATTGTCAGGAGGCGACGCAGCACCATGCGGATGCGGCGCTCCTGCTGTGGCGCGGCGTGGAGATGGTGGAAATCCTCTCGATGCTGAGCATGGACAGCGAAAGTTTACGTGCAGCCCTGCTGTTCCCGTTGGCGGATGCCAACGTCGTGTCGGAAGCGGTGCTGGAAGAGAAATTTGGTAAAGCTATCGTCTCGCTGGTTCATGGCGTGCGTGATATGGATGCTATTCGCCAGCTTAAAGCCACGCATAACGACTCGATGGCGTCGGAACAGGTCGATAATGTTCGTCGTATGTTGCTGGCGATGGTGGAAGATTTCCGCTGTGTGGTCATCAAGCTCGCTGAACGTATCGCCCACCTGCGTGAAGTAAAGGATGCCCCGGAAGATGAACGGGTGCTGGCAGCCAAAGAGTGCACCAATATTTATGCGCCGCTGGCCAATCGCCTGGGTATCGGGCAATTGAAATGGGAGCTGGAGGATTTCTGCTTCCGTTATCTGCATCCGGATGAATACAAGCGCATTGCCAGGCTGTTGCACGAGCGAAGAATCGATCGTGAACAGTACATCGACACTTTCGTGCAGTCGTTGCGCACCGAAATCGTTAAAGAGGGTGTAAAGGCCGAGGTATATGGTCGTCCCAAACACATCTACAGCATCTGGCGCAAAATGCAGAAAAAGTCGCTGACTTTTGATGAGCTGTTTGACGTGCGGGCAGTGCGTATCGTGGCGGAACGCTTGCAGGATTGCTATGGAGCGCTGGGGATTGTGCACACCCTCTATCGCCATCTGCCCAGTGAATTCGACGACTATGTCGCCAATCCAAAACCTAATGGCTATCAGTCGATTCATACCGTTGTGCTGGGGCCAAAGGGTAAAACGGTGGAAATTCAGATCCGTACCCGACAGATGCATGAAGATGCCGAACTGGGCGTGGCCGCACACTAGAAGTATAAAGAGGGCGGCTCCGTCGGTAGCGCCCGTGGCGCATCAGGTCATGAAGAGCGGATCGCCTGGCTACGTAAGCTGATTGCCTGGCAGGAGGAGATGTCTGATTCCGGCGAAATGCTGGATGAAGTGCGCAGTCAGGTTTTTGATGATCGCGTCTATGTGTTTACGCCAAAAGGCGACGTGGTTGATCTGCCTGCCGGATCCACGCCGCTGGATTTTGCTTATCATATTCACAGCGACATTGGACACCGCTGCATCGGTGCGAAAATTGGCGGTCGCATTGTGCCTTTTACCTATCAGTTACAGATGGGCGATCAGATCGATATCATCACCCAGAAACAACCCAACCCAAGCCGCGACTGGCTGAATCCCAATCTTGGCTACATTACTAACAGCCGTGGACGCTCAAAAATTCATGCCTGGTTCCGCAAGCAGGATCGCGACAAAAATATTGTCGCGGGGCGGCAGATCCTCGACAGCGAGCTGGCAAGCCTGGATATCAGCCTGAAAGAGGCCGAAAAACTGCTGCTGCCGCGTTATAACTTTAACTCGCTGGATGAGCTGCTGGCGGCAATTGGTGGCGGCGATATTCGCCTGAACCAGATGACTAACTTCCTGCAATCTAAACTGAATAAGCCCAGCGCAGAAGAAGAAGATCGTGAAGCCTTGCGTCAGCTGACGCAGAAATCGGCAGCACCGCGCAGTAAAGAGAGTGGCAGGGTGGTGGTGGAAGGCGTGGGTAACCTGATGCACCACATCGCCCGTTGCTGTTTGCCTATTCCAGGTGATGAAATTGTTGGTTTTATCACCCACGGCCGTGGTATTTCCATCCATCGTGCTGACTGTGACCAGCTGAGCGAGCTGATGACCAATGCGCCCGAACGTATCGTTGATGCGGTCTGGGGAGAAAGTTATTCCAGCGGCTATTCGCTGGTGGTGCGCGTTACTGCCAACGACCGCAGCGGCCTGCTGCGTGATATCACCACGATTCTGGCTAATGAAAAGGTCAACGTGCTGGGCGTCTCCAGCAGAAGCGATACCAAAAAACAGCTGGCGACCATTGATATGGATATTGAAATTTATAACCAGCAGGTACTGGGCCGGGTACTGGCACGGCTCAATCAGGTGCCGGATATTATCGACGCCAAAAGGTTGCATTGATTTTAACGCGGCGCTGTCGCCTCCGGCGAGTGCTTCCCCTGGTCACCGACACCGATATGTGGCCAGGGGGATAACGCGCTGGCGGTTTGCCAGCGGGCCGGGTCCACAGCGCCAGCGCATAGCCTGATTTAATGGATGTTCCCCGCACAAATTTTGCTCATTTATATTGCTGTTTTCCTCTTTATTTCGACGTAAGGATTTTTTATGAACTCACTCGATCGCCTGCTGGGCATCATGACCTCCCTGCGCGATCCGCAAAAAGGATGCCCGTGGGATCGTGAACAGACCTATGCTTCCATCGCCCCCTACACGCTGGAAGAAACCTATGAAGTGCTCGATGCCATCAGCCAGCAGGATTTTGATGCGCTGAAGAGTGAGCTGGGCGATCTGCTGTTTCAGGTGGTTTTCTACGCCCGGATAGCGGAAGAAGAAGGACGGTTTGATTTTAACGACATCTGCAACACCATCAGCGATAAGCTTGAGCGCAGACATCCGCATATTTTTGGCGACGAAAAGGTCAGTAACAGCGGGGATGTGGTGACCAACTGGGAACAGACCAAAAGTGATGAACGTGCGGATAAAGAACAGCACTCGGCGCTGGATGATATTCCACGCGCGTTACCTGCGCTGATGCGGGCTCATAAAATCCAGAAACGTTGCAGCAACGTGGGTTTTGACTGGAACACGTTAGGGCCGGTGCTGGATAAAGTGTATGAAGAAATCGACGAAGTGATGCATGAAGCTCAGCAGGCGGTGGTCTGTCAACAAAAGCTGGAAGAGGAGATCGGTGACCTGCTGTTTGCTACCGTTAATTTTTCCCGCCACCTTGGCAGCAAAGCTGAAGTTGCTTTGCAGAAGGCCAATGATAAGTTCGAACGGCGTTTCCGCAAAGTGGAAGAGATTATTGCTGCGCAGGGCATGAAGATGCAGGATGCCTCGCTGGAACAGATGGAAGCTGCCTGGCAGCAGGTGAAAGCGGCAGAGTCATCGCCTGAAGGAATAATTTGCTGACTCGATTCAACAAAAATGTGACCTGGCTCAACCTCTGAGCGTGCCTGCCAGGGTAACCTTATGGCGGTCTGTGCGATGGCTGGCTGATAACCAGAAACGAGCAATTGTGGCAATGCAGGGATTCCGGTATACTGTTTTCCCGTCCTGGTTATTCCATCGTCTTTAAACCTACTTTCTCAGGTTCAGCATGACAACGAATTATATTTTTGTGACCGGCGGGGTCGTATCCTCTCTGGGAAAAGGCATTGCCGCAGCCTCCCTGGCCGCCATTCTTGAAGCGCGTGGTCTTAATGTGACCATCATGAAGCTGGACCCGTATATCAACGTGGACCCCGGCACCATGAGCCCTACTCAGCATGGTGAAGTTTTTGTTACCGATGACGGTGCTGAAACCGATCTGGATCTGGGCCACTACGAGCGCTTTATCCGCACTAAAATGAGCCGCCGTAACAACTTCACGACAGGCCGTATCTATTCTGAAGTCCTGCGCAAAGAGCGCCGTGGCGACTATCTTGGCGCAACCATTCAGGTCATTCCTCATATCACTAACGCCATTAAAGAGCGCATCATCGAAGGTGGTGAGGGACATGACGTGGTGCTGGTTGAGATCGGTGGTACGGTTGGGGATATTGAGTCTTTGCCGTTCCTTGAAGCTATCCGTCAGATGGCGGTGGATGTGGGCCGTGAACACACCATGTATATGCACCTGACGCTGGTGCCTTACATGGCCGCTGCCGGTGAAGTAAAAACCAAACCGACTCAGCACTCCGTTAAAGAACTGTTATCGATTGGTATTCAGCCTGACGTACTCATTTGCCGTTCCGATCGTGCGGTTCCCGCCAATGAGCGTGCAAAAATCGCCCTGTTCTGTAATGTGCCGGAAAAAGCAGTTATCTCACTGAAAGATGTTGATTCTATTTATAAAATCCCAGGGCTGTTGAAATCACAGGGTCTGGATGATTACATTTGTAAGCGTTTTAATCTGAACGCACCGGAAGCGAACCTGTCCGAGTGGGAACAGGTAATTTATGAAGAGGCTAATCCGGGCGGTGAAGTAACCATTGGTATGGTCGGTAAGTATGTAGAGTTACCGGATGCCTATAAGTCAGTGATTGAAGCGCTGAAACACGGTGGTCTGAAAAATCGCGTAACGGTGAACATCAAGTTGATCGACTCGCAGGATGTGGAAAGCCGCGGTATTGAGTTACTGAAAAATCTGGATGCTATCCTGATCCCTGGTGGTTTCGGCTACCGTGGTGTGGAAGGCAAACTGATGACCGCTCGTTATGCGCGTGAGAACAACGTTCCTTACCTTGGCATCTGCCTGGGGATGCAGGTTGCTCTGATGGAATTCGCGCGTAACGTTGCCGGTATGGAAGGGGCAAACTCCACGGAATTTGTGCCAGACTGTAAGTACCCGGTGGTGGCGTTAATCACCGAATGGCGTGATGAAGAAGGCAATGTGGAAGTCCGTAGCGAGCAGAGCGATCTGGGCGGCACCATGCGTCTGGGTAGCCAGCAGTGTCAGTTGACCAGCAACAGTCTGGTTCATCAGCTGTATGGTTCCGACACCATTGTCGAGCGCCATCGTCATCGTTATGAAGTTAATAATCTGCTGTTAAAACAAATTGAAGCCGCAGGCTTGCGCGTGGCGGGGCGTTCCGGTGACGATCAGCTGGTGGAGATTATCGAGAATCCTCAACACCCATGGTTTGTTGCCTGTCAGTTCCATCCGGAATTTACTTCAACGCCCCGTGATGGTCATCCACTGTTTGCCGGTTTCGTTAAAGCGGCCAGCGAGTATCAGAAGCGTTTGGCAAAATAAGTATTTTCATAACGGCGCGGGCACATTTCCCCGCGTTGTTTGTCTGAGTTTAAGTTAACTTGTACTGAGGAAAAACTAATGTCCAAAATCGTTAAAGTCATCGGTCGCGAAATCATCGACTCTCGTGGTAATCCGACCGTTGAAGCAGAAGTTCACCTGGAAGGCGGTTTCGTCGGTATGGCTGCTGCACCATCTGGCGCGTCTACCGGTTCACGTGAAGCACTGGAACTGCGTGACGGTGACAAATCCCGTTTCATGGGTAAAGGCGTGACGAAAGCCGTGGCGGCTGTTAACGGTCCAATCGCAGATGCGGTTACCGGTAAAGATGCCAAAGACCAGGCGAACATCGACAAGATCATGATCGATCTTGATGGCACTGAGAATAAATCTAAGTTCGGCGCTAACGCCATCCTGGCTGTCTCTCTGGCTGCGGCTAAAGCTGCCGCAGCGGCAAAAGGTATGCCGCTGTATGAGCACATTGCTGAACTGAACGGCACCCCAGGCAAGTTCTCCATGCCGCTGCCAATGATGAACATCATCAACGGTGGTGAGCACGCGGACAATAACGTTGATATCCAGGAGTTCATGATCCAGCCAGTTGGTGCTAAAACCCTGAAAGAAGCTGTACGTATGGGTTCAGAAGTTTTCCATAACCTGGCTAAAGTGCTGAAGTCCAAAGGCATGAACACCGCTGTGGGTGACGAAGGCGGCTATGCACCAAACCTGGGCTCCAACGCTGAAGCGCTGGCGGTTATCGCTGAAGCGGTAAAAGCAGCCGGTTACGAGCTGGGCAAAGACATCACTCTGGCGATGGACTGCGCCGCGTCTGAATTCTACAAAGACGGCAAATACGTGCTGGCTGGTGAAGGCAACAAAGCGTTCACCTCTGAAGAGTTCACCCACTTCCTGGAAGACCTGACCAAACAGTACCCAATCGTATCTATCGAAGATGGTCTGGATGAATCTGACTGGGCTGGTTTTGCTTATCAGACCAAAGTACTGGGCGACAAAATCCAGCTGGTGGGCGACGATCTGTTCGTGACCAACACCAAAATTCTGAAAGAAGGTATCGATAAAGGTATCGCCAACTCTATCCTGATTAAATTCAACCAGATCGGTTCTCTGACCGAAACTCTGGCTGCAATCAAGATGGCGAAAGATGCTGGCTACACTGCCGTTATCTCTCACCGTTCTGGTGAAACTGAAGATGCCACCATCGCTGATCTGGCGGTTGGTACTGCCGCTGGCCAGATTAAAACCGGTTCTATGAGCCGTTCTGACCGTGTTGCCAAGTACAACCAGCTGATCCGTATTGAAGAAGCGCTGGGAAGCCGTGCGCCATTCAACGGTCTGAAAGAAGTTAAAGGTCAGTAAATCTGAATATTCCTCGCCTTTATGGTTGAGGATTTTCTGAAAAGCCTCGTCTCAGGACGGGGCTTTTTTATTTTTTATTCAATGAAATTAATTTGTTAAGTCACCCCGCTGATTGCGGAATGGTCTGATTTATCCGCTTATTACAGAATTTCTAATCAATTTTATGTAAATTTCCGGTAAGTAAATGTAATCAGGACCATTGAAAAATGAAATACAGGGCGGACGTGGATGGACTGCGGGCACTGGCGGTGCTGCCAGTAATTGCTTATCACATGGGGATCACCGGCATACCCGGCGGTTTCACCGGGGTGGATATCTTTTTTGTTATATCGGGTTATCTAATCTGCGGCATTATCTACTCCGGCGCGGTTAACAATACGTTCTCATATCTGGATTTTTATAAGCGCCGCTGCCTGCGTATTTTGCCTCCTCTGTTTGTGGTCTTACTGGCTACGCTCATCTTTGGCTACTACCATTTGCTGCCGGTTCAGTTCAATGACCTCAGCAACAGTTCACTGGCGACCCTGCTTTTTTCCTCCAATATCTTCTTTTGGAAAACCACCGGTTACTTTGCCGGACCTGCTGAGCTGAAACCCCTGTTACACACCTGGTCACTGGCCGTTGAAGAACAGTTCTATATTGTTTTTCCGGTAATCCTGCTGTTGGTGATGCGTTTTTTTCGCCAGCGGGTCGTTCAGGCGATGTTGCTGATTATCTTTATCTCTTTTCTTCTCAGCCTTTATGCCGTCACCCGAAAACCGACCTTCACCTTCTATATGTTGCCAACACGGGCATGGGAGCTGGCGCTGGGCGGGCTGATTGCTGTCGCAGGCCTTGAAGCGAAAATGGTGAAGGTATCACAGGGAGTGAAACACCTGATGAGTCTTAGCGGACTGGCGCTGATCCTTGGCGGATTTTTTGGCTGGACACCAGCAAACCTTTTCCGGCGTGGAATGCGCTCTGGCCCTGTTTGGGGAGCTTTTTAATCATTCTGGCGGGGCAGAAAGCGGTGGTTTCCCGACTGCTGGCGCTAAGGCCGGTAGTCTATATCGGTATGATTTCATACTGCCTCTATCTGTGGCACTGGCCGATTATTGTTTACAGCCGCATGTTCTTTAACTTTGCACCGGGCATTCGTGAAGGCGTGATTGCGGGCCTGACACTGGGACTGGCGGTGGCTTCGCGTTATCTGATTGAGATCCCGTTTCGTTACAAACTGGCGGTGTTACCACCTGCCAGAATTGTGGCGGCCTCGGTCGCAGCCCTGGTGCTGATGGCTTCTGGCACCTTGTATAAAGGCCATGTGAGTAATAATGCCGGGCAGTTCTCCCAGCAGGCGCTGGCGCTGGCGAACTATTCTCAGTACAAAGATATGCCGGAGTTCAGCTATCAGTACCGTCCGGGCCGCTGTTTTGTTGATGGAAAAAGTCAGGAGGATAAGCCTTTCGATCGCGAATACTGCCTGAAAATGTCCGACACTGCCCGCAACTATGTGCTGATTGGTGACAGCCATGCGGCCCATCTCTGGCGGGCGATGAGCCTGGCGGCGGGCGAGGGCGTCAATGTCATTCAGGCCACCTCGGCGGGCTGCAAACCCCTCTATCATCAGTCATTGCGCAATCCCTGTACTGAGCTGGTGGATGAGCTGTACGAAAGCTGGATCCCACAACATAAAATTGATGGTGTGATTATCTCTGCCCGCTGGTTACCGCAGGACATCGCACCGTTGAAAGCCACGCTGGCGCACCTGAAAACCGTATCAGACAACATTATTGTTCTGGGACCAACCATTGAGTATTCGGAAGCCTTGCCGGATTTGCTGGCCTACCAGACAGACGGGCGTAAGGACCTGGTGGCATCCTCCATCGATCGCAGTATCAAAACCACCGACCTGACGATGAAGCAGGCGATGCTGGATATGCAGATACCCTATATCTCGGTCTACGCCATTATCTGCCCCGGTGATGTCTGCCGTGGACTGGCTTCCGATGGTCACCCCATCTCCAATGACTATGGTCATCTGACGTTAAGTGGTGCGAAGGATGTGATGGGGCAGGCGATGCAGGAGATGCACCAGGATAACTTTATGTAAACCCTCTGCCGGGGCGTTGCCGTCCAGCACCGCCCCGATGTTTTAGTGGCAGATCAAGTTACCCGCTGCGCACGAAGCCGTTTGGTTAAGAGGGGGCTTTCTGTCATACTTCCGCTCCTGTTTTTTTCCGGTCAGTTGAGAGCGTGATGCAGTACCCGATAAATGAGATGTTCCAGACATTGCAGGGCGAAGGTTTTTATACCGGCGTTCCGGCAATTTTTATCCGCCTGCAAGGATGCCCGGTTGGTTGCAGCTGGTGTGATACCAAACACACCTGGGATAAGCTGGCCAGTCGGGAAACGGCGCTGGGCGATATTCTGCTGAAAACAGTAGAGTCAGATGCCTGGGGAATGGCAGATGCTCAGGCTCTGCTGGCAGTGATAGGGCAACATGGCTGGACCGCCCGACATGTGGTGATCACCGGCGGTGAACCCTGCATTTACGATCTTACCCCGCTGACAGAATATCTTGAACAGCAGGGCTACCGTTGCCAGATTGAAACCAGTGGCACGCATCAGGTGCTTTGCAGTTCAGCTACCTGGGTCACGGTGTCACCAAAGGTCAATATGCGTGGGGGCTATGACGTACTGAACCAGGCGCTGGTCCGTGCCGATGAAGTGAAACATCCGGTGGCGCGTCAGCGTGATATCGATGCACTGGATGCCCTGCTGGTAACCCTGGACGATCAGAAAAGCCGCATTGTGGCGTTGCAACCTATCAGTCAGAAGAAAGACGCGACACAGCTTTGCATTGAAACCTGCATCGCACGAAACTGGCGTTTATCCATGCAGACCCACAAATACCTGAATATTGCCTGACCGGGCCGCGGCTGGCGTTATTCCCCCCTGTAGACGCAGCCTGCGGTACAGGTTTCTTTGATCATCACCGCACTCAGCAGCGGCAGGGTTGGCTTCATCTGATCCCAGATCCATTTCGCCAGCACTTCGCTGGTCGGGTTAGAAAGCCCCGGAATCTCATTGAGATAATAGTGATCCAGACGGTCATAAACGGGCTTGAATGCCGCTTTCAGTTCGGCAAAATCCATCACCCAGCCGGTATGCGCATCCACTTCGCCGGTAATTTCAAGCCGCACAAGAAAAGAGTGCCCGTGCAGACGCCCGCATTTGTGACCAGCAGGAACATTAGGCAGATGATGAGCAGCCTCAAATTGAAAATCTTTAAACAGCGTGGTGGCCATGACACAGTCCCGGTTATTTCCTGAAAAAAACCGGCGAAGTCTACCGGAAAATTGCTTTTTTCGCACCCGTTTCCCGGCCTTTTCATATTAAGCAGCAGGCAACAGAATGTAACACGGCATAACGTGATGATAATAAAGGAATTAATTAACCTGTTTTGCTGCTATATCTTAGCGATAAAACCGTTTAGTCATTTTGGTTATTTATTATTACCAACCCTTATTTAAGGGTTATTATGCCAGTCGTTACCCTAATGCTATATCTCTGACTTTATGGCTCAGCGCCTTCACTGGAACACTCAAGCTAATGACGACTCAGGCACCTCCAGGCTCACTGCTTCCGCTCACTCCTGAACAACTCGCTCGCCTGCAAGCCGCGACCGGTGATTTTTCCACTACCCAGCTGGCATGGCTTTCCGGTTACTTCTGGGGCATGGTGAATCAGACGTCGACATCTGCGTCTGCCGCACCCGGTGCGCCTGCTCCGACGGAAACGCCAACCATTACGCTGCTGTCAGCTTCACAAACCGGCAATGCCCGTCGTCTGGCGGAACAACTGCGGGATGATTTGCTGGCGGCCACGCTTAAGGTCAACCTGGTTAATGCCGGTGACTACAAATTCAAGCAGATCGCTCAGGACAAATTGCTGATTGTGGTGACCTCCACCCAGGGCGAAGGCGAGCCACCGGAAGAAGCTGTGGCCCTGCATAAGTTTCTGATGTCGAAAAAGGCACCAAAACTGGACAACACGGCCTTTGCGGTATTTGGTTTGGGTGATACCTCGTATGAATTTTTCAGTCAGGCCGGAAAAGACTTTGATACCCGGCTGGCAGAGATGGGCGCGGAGCGTTTGCTGGCACGCGTTGATGCCGATGTTGAATATGCGACGGAAGCTGAAAAGTGGCGCACAGAGATTGTTGCCATCCTCAAAGCCAGAGTGCCCGACGGTGCGCCCACAGGGCCGACGGTATCGGTGGCGGGTGCAGTTAATGAAGTTTTTACCAGTCCTTATACCAAAGAAGCCCCGCTGACGGCGAGCCTGGCGGTTAACCAGAAAATTACCGGGCGCAACTCCGATAAGGATGTGCGCCACATCGAAATCGACCTGGGTGATTCAGGTTTGCGCTATCAGCCTGGGGATGCGCTGGGCGTCTGGTACGAAAACGATCCGGCTCTGGTGCAGGAACTGCTCGACTTGCTGTGGCTGAAAGGCGACGAAACGACAGAGGTCAACGGTCAGACGCTGACGCTGTCTGAAGCGCTGCAAAAGCATTTTGAACTGACCGTCAATACACCGCAGATTGTCGCGGAGTACGGCAAACATTCCCGCGATGAAAAACTTCTGGCGTTGACCGGCGACAAGAACCATTTACAGCAGTACGCGCAGACCACGCCCATCGTCGATATGGTACGTCAGGCACCGGTAGCATTGCAGGCGGAACAGCTAATTGCACTGCTGCGGCCACTGACGCCACGGCTCTACTCCATCGCTTCATCGCAGGCTGAAAATGAAACCGAGGTGCATATCACCGTCGGGGCGGTGCGTTTTGATATCGAAGGCCGTGCCCGTGCGGGCGGCGCTTCAAGCTACCTTGCCGATCGTCTGGAAGAAGACGGCGAGATTCGGGTGTTTATTGAACATAACGATAACTTCCGTTTGCCCGCCAATCCGGAAACGCCGGTGATTATGATCGGCCCCGGCACCGGCATCGCGCCATTCCGCGCTTTTCTGCAACAGCGTGACAACGACGGGGCGGAAGGGAAAAACTGGTTGTTCTTTGGTAATCCACACTTTACCGAAGACTTTCTCTACCAGGTTGAATGGCAGCGCTATGTGAAAGACGGCCTGCTGACGCATATCGATCTTGCCTGGTCCCGCGACCAGCAGCATAAGGTTTATGTGCAGGATAAAATTCGTGCCAGAGGTGATGAGGTCTGGCGCTGGATTGAACAGGGCGCGCACATCTATGTCTGTGGTGACGCCAACCGGATGGCGAAGGATGTGGAACAGGCATTGCTGGAGGTAGTGGCTGAACAGGGTGGGATGGATCTGGAAACGGCCGATGAATTTTTAAGTGAACTGCGCATTGAGCGCCGTTATCAGCGAGACGTTTACTAAAACGGTGGCGAAAATTTAAGGGGCAGTTGCGCATTCACCGCTGCCCTTCAGATCGCCTGATTGTCCCGCTCGCGCCTTGCTGGCAGGAAAGATAGCCACCCGCGGCATTCACGAACAATTGAGAGATACAGCCTGATGAGCAATGACAAACATCCCGGCCCACTGGTGGTTGAAGGTAAACTCACCGATGCCGAGCGCCTGAAAAAACAGAGCAACTACCTGCGTGGTACCATTACTGACGATTTGCAGGATGGTCTCACCGGAGGCTTTACCGGCGATAACTTTCTGCTGATCCGTTTTCACGGTATGTATCAACAGGATGACCGGGATATCCGCGCCGAGCGTGCCGCGCAGAAGCTGGAGCCACGTCATGCCATGATGCTGCGCTGTCGCCTGCCGGGTGGCATTATCACCCCGCAGCAGTGGCTGGGCATTGATAAATTTGCCGAAGAAAACACTATTTACGGCAGTATTCGCCTGACTAACCGGCAGACCTTCCAGTTTCACGGCATTCTGAAAGGCAACGTCAAACCTGCGCATCAGATGCTGCACGAGGTGGGGCTGGACGCGCTGGCGACGGCTAATGATGTTAACCGTAACGTGTTATGCAGCTCCAATCCTGTGGAATCTGAACTGCATCAGCAGGCTTATGAGTGGGCGAAAAAGATCTCTGAGCATCTGCTGCCGCAAACCCGCGCCTATGCTGAAATCTGGCTGGATCAGGAAAAGGTGGCCACCACCGATAAAGAGCCGATCCTGGGTGAAACCTATCTGCCACGTAAATTCAAAACTACCGTGGTGGTGCCGCCGCACAATGATGTCGATCTGCATGCTAACGATCTGAATTTTATCGCCATTGCAGAGCACGGTAAGCTGGTTGGTTTTAACCTGCTGGTTGGCGGTGGACTGTCAATCGATCATGGTAACAAAGCGACATATGCCCGCACCGCCAGTGAGTTCGGTTATCTGCCGCTGGATAAAACCCTGGCGGTGGCGGAGGCCGTGGTCACCACCCAGCGTGACTGGGGCAATCGTACCGATCGCAAAAACGCCAAAACCAAGTACACCCTGGAACGTGTCGGCGTGGAGACGTTTAAAGCGGAAGTTGAGCGTCGCGCCGGGATCACCTTCGAGCCTGTTCGCCCCTACGAATTCACCACGCGCGGCGACCGGTTTGGCTGGGTAAAAGGCATTGATGATAAATGGCATCTGACGCTGTTTGTTGAAAATGGCCGCTTACTGGACTATCCCGGCCGCCCTCTTAAAACGGGCGTGGCGGAGATTGCCAGAGTACATAAAGGCGATTTCCGCCTGACGGCAAATCAGAATTTGATCGTCGCGGGCGTGCCGGAAGCGGATAAATCGCACATTGAGCAACTGGCGCGAGATCATGGTCTGATGGAAAGCGTCAGCGCTCAGCGTGAAAATTCGATGGCCTGCGTATCCTTTCCCACCTGCCCGCTGGCGATGGCCGAAGCCGAGCGTTTCCTGCCAGAGTTTGTTACCCGCGTGGAGGGTATCATGAGCGCACACGGCGTCGGTGATGAGCACATTGTGCTGCGCGTCACCGGCTGTCCGAATGGTTGTGGTCGTGCGCTGCTGGCGGAGATTGGCCTGGTGGGCAAGGCCCCGGGACGTTACAACCTGCATCTGGGAGGTAACCGTATCGGTACGCGCATCCCCCGGATGTACCGTGAAAACATTACTGAAGACGAAATTTTGTCTACCCTTGATGAATTAATGAGCCGCTGGGCAGCAGAGCGCGAAGCGGGTGAAGGCTTTGGCGATTTCACCGTGCGGGCAGGCATTGTGAAACCGGTTGTCGATCCGGCTCGTGATTTCTGGCAATAACGGAGGCGTGATATGGCTGTACTCGATCTCTCTGCACTGAACGCGTTGCCTAAAGTTGAGCGGGTGATGGTGCTGGCGGAAATGAATAACAGGCTGGAAAAACTGTCAGCAACCGATCGCGTAATTTGGGCACTGGAAAACCTGCCCGGTGAAGCGGTGCTCTCGTCCAGCTTTGGTATCCAGGCGGCGGTCAGCCTGCACCTGGTAAGCCAGGTGAAGCCAGACATTCCGGTGATCCTGACCGATACCGGTTATCTGTTCCCGGAAACCTACCAGTTTATTGACCGGCTGACTGAGCAGCTCAATCTCAATCTGAAAATTTTCCGTGCTGAGCAGAGCCCCGCCTGGCAGGAGGCGCGTTATGGCAAGCTGTGGGAGCAGGGCGTCGAAGGCATTGAGCGTTACAACCAGATTAACAAGGTCGAGCCGATGAACCGTGCGTTGCAAACGCTTAACGGTCAGACCTGGTTTGCCGGTTTGCGCCGCGAACAATCCGGCAGCCGGGCTAATTTACCGGTGCTGGCGATTCAGCGCGGCGTGTTTAAGGTGCTGCCGATTATCGACTGGGATAACAAGCAGGTCTATCAGTACCTTAAAGCGCATGGCCTCGATTATCACCCTCTGTGGGATCAGGGATATCTCTCGGTGGGAGATACCCACACCACGCGTAAATGGGAGCCGGGGATGGCGGAAGAAGAGACGCGTTTCTTTGGCCTGAAACGTGAATGCGGCCTGCACGAGTAATCCCGTTGCTGCATGGCATTGTGTTATGCCAGATGTTTACCCGCTTTTTTGCTGGCATGCACTGCCATATCGATTGAGCGACGGGACAATAAATGTTTGAAATAAAGAACGAAGCAACCCTCTTCCGACTCTCATTTATTGAGCGGATTGAGGAGCCAGAGGAACCTCAGGAAGATGAGATAAGGTGCTGGCTTGAGATAGAGGGGTGTGGCATAAATCTCCAGTGCCAGTGTGAACTTACGCCCTATGATCTTACAAGCCTGAAGGAGATGATATCGGGTTTTTATGCTTCTCTGTCCCGAAATGAATCGCCTGAACCGGTAAGTTTTGCACCGAGAATTGAAACGTTTACCTGTGGATTTAATGCGATTGTGGGAAGTGATTCGGTGGGCTTTACCTTCAGCGCTTCGCCTCAGGTATATGACAGCTGGAAACTGACCGGAGGAATTATCATCGATCAGTCTTATTTCCCCGCGTTGATATACGGCATTGAATCGATCCTGACAAACTGAACGCGGGCTCTTGCCGCCCGCACCTGTAAGCTTTCAGGTTATCCGCCAGGCAGACTCCGCTTCCCGGATAACCCACAGCTCCGTTTAACTGCACAGCACGCCACACGATCGCTCTCTTTCAGCACCCACAGCAGATCGGTGGCATGCGGTATCCTTATTCTCTGACAGCGATAATCAGCGGCCCACCAGGCTGGCAAATTCATCGCCGGCAACGGTGACGTTAACTTTTGTGACTTCATAGTCGGCTACCGCCTGGAAAGCATCTTCTGCCAGAATGGCATCCAGCCGATCGCTCTCCATATCGCTAACGATGATCACCCCTCCGGTACGCGGCTCTTTGCGTCCGGCGGCAATAAACACCCCGGCCGCAAAATAGTGATTCAGCCAGCTGAGATGAGCTTCCAGCAAGGGTTCGACTTCGACGATGGGGCGGGTGTAACTCAGGCTGACAATGTACATTCGGTCTCCTCAGGCTCAGTTTGCCAGTGACGGAACTGCCGCTGGCATGGAATATCCGGACCGTTAACGTCCGTTTCAGGTCAGTTATCCGCTCCGGGTGACAAAAAAATTTCTGCTTCAGCATTAAAGTGTGACCGCTATCGCGCCATTTGATTCAGCTCAAAATGGCCCGAA
Source organism: Erwinia mallotivora (assembly GCF_000590885.1). GTDB lineage: Bacteria > Pseudomonadota > Gammaproteobacteria > Enterobacterales > Enterobacteriaceae > Erwinia > Erwinia mallotivora. Next base: position 279,853 of record NZ_JFHN01000053.1, on the reverse strand, counting down.
TATCATCCGTTAAGCACTTTTTTTTCTTAGCTTAGTCAGATTGTTATTCCATTCGGTAACTACTCATTCCAATTAGTAATTTCATAAGGCTTTGGCCGGGGCCGTATAGTCTCGTGAACTTTTTGTGATTAACAACAGGGTTGACGTGGACTATCTCCCGATTTTTGCCGACCTCCGTGATAAACCTGTGCTGATTGTTGGCGGCGGTGATGTCGCCGCACGCAAGATTGAGCTGCTACGTCGTGCGGGCGCGCGGGCGCAGATCGTCGCACGCGAATTGTGCGCCGAGCTGACTGCGCTGCACGCCAGCGGAGCCGTTGAGTGGCTGGCTGAAGAGTATCAGAGCAGCCAGCTTGACCACGTCTGGATGGTGATTGCCGCAACGGATAATGGTGAGCTGAACAGCCGCGTCTATACTGATGCCGGAGAACGACGACTGCTTGCCAACGTGGTGGATGACCAGCCCAAATGCTCCTTTATCTTTCCTTCCATTGTCGATCGTTCACCGCTGGTGGTAGCGATCTCTTCCAGCGGCACCGCGCCGGTTCTGGCGCGTCTGCTGCGTGAAAAGCTGGAAGCGTTGCTGCCTGGCAATCTGGGACAGATGGCGGAAATTGCCGGACAGTGGCGGGATAAGGTCAAACAGCGCTTCAGTAAAATGTCCCAGCGCCGTCGGTTCTGGGAAACGGCCTTTAACGGGCTGTTTGCCAGTCAGATTGCCTCCGGCAACGTTGCTGGCGCCAAACGCACCCTCGATCAACAACTCGACAATCCTGATGCCAGCCAGGGAGAAATCATCCTGGTGGGAGCGGGCCCCGGCGATGCCGGTTTGCTGACCCTGCGCGGTTTACAGGTGATGCAGCTGGCAGACGTGGTGTTATATGACCATCTGGTCAGCGATGAGGTACTGGATCTGGTCCGGCGCGATGCCGATCGCATCTGCGTAGGTAAGCGCGCCAATGCCCACAGCGTACCGCAGGAAGAGACTAATCGCCTGCTGGTGGAGCTGGCAAGAAAAGGAAAACGGGTGGTGCGTCTGAAAGGCGGCGATCCCTTTATCTTTGGCCGCGGCGGAGAAGAGCTACAGGCCGCCGTCGAGGCTGGCATCCCCTTTCAGGTGGTGCCTGGCGTCACCGCCGCTGCCGGCGCGACGGCGTATGCGGGCATCCCGCTGACCCATCGTGACCACGCGCAGAGCGCCCTGTTTATTACCGGCCACTGCCGTGCAGGCGGCGAAGAGATGGACTGGCCTTCCCTGGCCCGCGCCCGGCAAACCCTGGCTATTTATATGGGCACGGTAAAAGCGGCAGAGATTTCTGCCAGGCTGATTGCTCATGGTCGCGATGCGCATACCCCCGTGGCGGTGATTGGTCGTGGAACGCGACAGGACCAGCAGGTGCTGACCGGCACGCTGGAGACTCTCGATGAACTGGCGCAACGCGCACCGACGCCAGCGCTGATCGTGATTGGCGAAGTGGTTAATCTTCATCAGCAGCTGGCGTGGTTTCAACATTCAGCACAGCAGGCCGGACGCGACTCCGCCGTTGTAAATTTGGCTTGAGGAAAAGTTATGGATCAAAAACGACTCACCCACCTGCGTCAACTGGAAGCGGAAAGTATCCATATCATCCGTGAAGTCGCCGCAGAATTCAGTAATCCGGTAATGATGTATTCCATCGGGAAAGATTCCTCGGTGATGCTGCATCTGGCGCGCAAGGCGTTCTGGCCCGGTACGTTGCCATTCCCGCTGTTGCATGTTGATACCGGCTGGAAATTTCGCGAAATGTACGAATTCCGTGACCGTACGGTGAAACAGATCGGTGCGGAACTGCTGGTGCATCGCAATCCGGAAGGCGTGGCAATGGGGATAAATCCCTTTGTGCACGGCAGCGCAAAGCACACTGACATTATGAAAACCGAAGGGCTGAAGCAGGCACTGAACAAATATGGTTTCGACGCCGCATTTGGCGGTGCCCGTCGCGATGAAGAAAAGTCCCGCGCCAAAGAGCGTATTTACTCCTTCCGCGACCGTTTTCACCGCTGGGACCCTAAAAATCAGCGCCCTGAGCTGTGGCACAACTACAACGGTCAGATTAATAAAGGCGAGAGCATCCGCGTCTTCCCGCTCTCCAACTGGACCGAGCTGGATATCTGGCAGTACATTTTTCTCGAAAATATCGAGATCGTTCCGCTCTATCTGGCCGCCAGTCGACCGGTGCTGGAGCGCGACGGCATGCTGATGATGATTGATGATGAACGCATTGATTTACAGCCTGGCGAAGAGATTAAGCAGCGGATGGTGCGTTTCCGTACGCTGGGCTGCTGGCCATTGACCGGCGCGGTGGAGTCTGAGGCCCAGAGCCTGCCTGCGATTATCGAAGAGATGCTGGTTTCCACCACCAGCGAGCGTCAGGGCCGGGTGATCGATCGCGATCAGTCTGGTTCGATGGAGCTGAAAAAACGCCAGGGTTATTTCTGAGGAGCCAACATGAATACCGTCATTGCACAACAAATTGCCGATCAGGGTGGCGTGGAAGCCTGGCTGCATGCCCAGCAACACAAAAGCCTGCTGCGCTTTCTCACCTGTGGCAGCGTCGACGATGGCAAGAGCACGCTGATTGGTCGCCTGCTGCACGATACGCGGCAGATTTATGAAGACCAGCTGTCATCCCTTCATAACGACAGTAAGCGTCACGGTACACAGGGTGAAAAACTGGATCTGGCGCTGTTGGTGGATGGCCTTCAGGCTGAGCGTGAGCAGGGCATCACCATTGATGTCGCCTATCGCTATTTTTCCACTGAAAAACGCAAATTTATCATTGCCGATACGCCCGGGCACGAGCAGTACACCCGCAATATGGCAACCGGTGCCTCTACCTGCGATCTGGCTATCCTGCTGATAGATGCCCGCAAAGGCGTGCTGGATCAGACCCGTCGTCACAGCTTTATTTCCACCTTGCTGGGGATTAAGCATCTGATTGTCGCCGTAAATAAGATGGATCTGGTTGATTACAGCGAAGCGCGTTTTGAACAGATCCGCCAGGACTATCTGGATTTTGCCAGTCAGCTACCCGCTGACCTGGATATTCGTTTCGTGCCGCTTTCTGCGCTGGAAGGTGAAAACGTCGCCGCCCGCAGTGAGGCGATGAGCTGGTATAACGGCCCGACGCTGCTTGACGTGCTCGAAACCGTTGAAGTGACCCGCGTGGTGGAGCAGCAGCCGATGCGCTTCCCGGTGCAGTATGTTAATCGTCCGGACCTGGATTTCCGTGGTTATGCCGGGACGCTGGCGTCCGGGGTTGTGCAGGTAGGGCAGCGGGTGAAGGTCCTGCCATCCGGTGTGGAGTCAGCTATTGCGCGTATTGTGACCTTTGACGGCGACCTTCAGGAAGCGCAGGCCGGGGAAGCGATCACTCTGGTGCTAAAAGATGAAATCGATATCAGCCGGGGCGACTTACTGGTGGATGCCAGTGCAGAACTGAAACCGGTCCAGGCCGCAAGCGTGGATGTGGTATGGATGGCTGAACAGCCGCTGGTGCCGGGACAGAGTTTTGACATCAAAATTGCCGGTAAGAAAACCCGCGCCAGGGTGGAAAGCATTCAGTATCAGGTGGAGATCAACAGCCTGACGCAGCGTAAGGTGGAAAGTCTGCCGCTGAACGGCATCGGTCTGGTCGATCTGATTTTTGACGAGCCGATGGTGCTGGACAGCTACCAGCAAAATCCGGTGACCGGCGGCATGATCTTTATCGATCGTCTGAGCAATGTGACCGTTGGTGCCGGCATGATCCGCGAAGTCAGACAGGATCGGGTGCAGGCGGCCGGGAATTACAGCGCGTTCGAGCTGGAATTCAATGCGCTGGTGCGTCGTCATTTTCCCCACTGGGGCGCGCGCGATATTTCAGGCGGTGAATAATGGCGGGTCATGATGAAAACGTGGTCTGGCACAGCCACGCGGTAACGCGGGCTGAACGTGAGCAGCAGCACGGTCATCAGGGCGTGGTGCTGTGGTTTACCGGGCTTTCAGGCTCCGGGAAATCGACCGTGGCGGGCGCGCTGGAACAGGCACTTCAGCAGATGGGTGTCAGCACCTATCTGCTGGATGGTGACAATGTGCGCCACGGCCTGTGCCGCGATTTGGGCTTCAGCGACGAAGATCGCAAAGAGAATATTCGTCGGGTTGGGGAAGTGGCAAAGCTGATGGTTGATGCCGGTCTGGTGGTGCTGAGTGCCTTTATCTCTCCGCATCGGGCAGAGCGCCAGATGGTGCGGGATATGCTGGGAGAAGGACGCTTTATTGAGGTCTTTGTCGATACCCCGCTGGCAATTTGCGAAGCGCGCGATCCAAAAGGGCTGTATAAAAAAGCGCGGGCCGGAGAATTGCGTAATTTTACCGGAATCGATGCTGTTTATGAGGCTCCCGACGCGGCTGAACTGCATCTTGATGGTCAACAATTGGTAACAAAATTGCTGGTTCAAGTGTTAGATCTGCTTCGTCAGCGCGATATCATCAGGTCCTGAGATAGCCATAACGAAACGCCTCTGAACGGGCTGTTTTCCGCGCCAACAGGATCCTTATGCATAATGTTACGCCCATGCTGGCCCGCAAAGAAGAGAGAGACCAGGAAGAGATATCCTGGTCATTTCCCGGAGGCGTCGTCGGTTTTGCCTCTTACTGGTGTGCTCTCGCCATCCCGTTCCTGCTCTATGGCTCTAACACACTGTTTTTCTTCCTCTATACCTGGCCCTTTTTCCTCGCGCTTTTACCGGCCTCTGTGCTGATTGGCATTGCGATCAGCGCGCTGCTGCGTGGTCATCTGATCTGGACGCTGTTGCTCACCGCACTGTTAGTTATTGCCCTTTTCTGGCTATTATTCACCCTGCTTAGCGGTTGGTGAGCTGAAAAAAGGCCCATCCCTGCGCCAGGCACTGGTTTCTGGTTGCTTACGGCGGTTACAAAATTTTGCCAGATTGCCGTCATCACGGTGATTGCTCAGCGATGCGTCAATTGACAGCTATTTCACGGCGTAGTGGAGTCAGATGGAAAGTTATGGGATGATTGGGCCGTTTTTCAGGGGGCGGGGATGGGAAAACTGACACTGCTGCTGCTTGCTTTACTCTGCTGGTTGCAATATTCGCTCTGGCTGGGCAAGAACGGCATACATGACTTCACACGGGTTAATGACGATGTTGCGGTGCAACAGAGCAGTAACGCCAAATTAAAAGCGCGAAACGATCAGCTGTTTGCAGAAATCGACGATCTTAACGGCGGTTCTGAAGCAATTGAGGAGCGCGCACGTAACGAGCTGGGGATGATTAAACCCGGTGAGACCTTTTATCGCCTGGTGCCGGATCAGAATAAACGAAACGCGCAGCAGGGGAATCTGAGCAGCCAGCAACGATAACGCATGAAGAGTACAGATTCGTTTCCGGACGTGATTGCCGTTGTTCCCGCAGCCGGGATTGGCAGCCGTATGTTGGCAGAGTGCCCCAAGCAATATCTGACCATCAGGGGTAAAACCCTTCTTGAATATGCTATCGACAGCCTGCTGGCCCATCCGGCCATTAACCGCATTATTATCGCTGTCAGCCCAACCGATCCCTACTTTGCCGCACTGCCCATCGCCAGCGATCCTCGTATCATCCGCGTCGCGGGAGGTAAAGAGCGTGCAGATTCTGTGCTGGCGGGATTACAGGCGGCATCGGCCTCACCATGGGTTTTAGTGCATGATGCGGCGCGTCCCTGCCTGCATCCTGACGATTTGACACGTTTACTGGCGATAGCTTCTGACGGCTGCACTGGCGGCATTCTGGCTGCTCCGGTTCGCGACACCATGAAGCGCGGACGCCGGGATGCATCGGTAATAGACCACACCGTGGATCGCGAGGCGCTATGGCATGCGCTGACGCCGCAGCTGTTTCCCCTGGCGCTACTGCGCGACTGCCTGCAAAAAGCCCTGCATGAGGGTGCGACAATCACTGATGAGGCCTCTGCGCTGGAATATTGTGGCTATCAGCCTCAGCTGATTACCGGACGTAGCGATAATATCAAGGTGACGCGCCCGGAAGATTTGGCACTGGCGTCCTTTTATCTGACCCAATTACATAACTAGGAGAGCGCATGATGCGTATCGGCCACGGTTTTGATGTTCATGCTTTTGGTGGCGAAGGCCCGCTGATCATAGGCGGCGTGCGAATTCCATACCCTCAGGGACTGCTGGCCCACTCCGATGGTGATGTGGCCCTGCATGCGCTGACCGATGCCCTGCTTGGCGCGGCGGCTCTTGGCGATATCGGCAAACTGTTCCCGGACACCGATGAGGCCTGGAAAGGGGCAGACAGTCGGGAACTACTGCGTGAAGCCCTGCGACAGATTGAGAAAAAAGGTTTCCGCCCGGGTAACGTTGACGTCACTATCATCGCTCAGGCTCCCAAAATGTTGCCGCATGTTCCGCAGATGAGAATCAATATCGCGGAAGATTTGGCCATTCACATGGATGATGTGAATGTTAAAGCCACTACCACCGAGAAGCTGGGTTTTACCGGGCGGGGCGAGGGTATTGCCTGTGAAGCTGTGGCAACGCTGTTCAGGACAGAAAAGTAATGGTATTCAGCGATCTGTGCTGGTTGCATGGACAACCCACCGCCACTGGCGTGGTGAAGGCTTTTCCGGAAGATTTCGTTGTCATTGAAGACCTTGGCTATCGGCCTGACGGCGAGGGAGAGCAGTTGCTGGTTCGCATCCGCAAGGTCGGTTGTAATACCCGTTTTGTTGCTGAAGCGTTGGCGAAGTTTGCCGGTATACCTCCCCGTGATGTCAGTTTTGCCGGGATGAAAGATCGTCATGCGGTGACTGAACAGTGGTTCTGCCTGCGTATTCCCGGCAAACAGACGCCTGATTTATCCGCTTTTCAGCCCGAAGGTTGCGAGGTACTGGAAAGCGCCCGCCATCGTCGTAAGCTTCGAACCGGCGCGTTACAGGGCAATGCGTTTCGACTGACTCTGCGTCAGATTTCCGATCGGGCTGCGGTGGAAGAACGGTTGCAGCAGATCGCGGTTGTTGGCGTTCCCAATTATTTTGGTATGCAGCGTTTTGGTCATAACGGCAATAACCTGCTGATGGCACAACGCTGGGCGGCGAATAACCTCGTGGTGCGCGAGCGTAACAAACGCAGCTTTCTGCTTTCCGCTGCCCGCAGCGCGCTGTTTAATCGGGTGGTCAGTGACCGTCTCTCCTCCCACGGCTCGCTACTGCGTGTACAGCCCGGTGATGCGTTGCAATTAACCGGTCGCGGCAGCTGGTTTGTGGCACAGGAGGGCGAACTGGACGAGTTGCAAAAACGGGTCGAGAGCAACGAGTTGCGGATTACGGCACCCTTGCCAGGACGAGGTCCCTGGGGAAGCGAGTCCGTTGCGCTGGCGTTTGAGCAGCAAAGCCTGGCCGATGATGCTGAACTTAATGCACTGCTGGAGCGGGAAGGTGTTGATGCTGCAAGGCGCGCGATGCTGTTGATTCCCCGAGATCTCCGCTGGTGCTGGCTGGATGATGTTACCGTTGAGCTGAATTTCTGGTTACCGGCTGGCAGCTTTGCGACCAGCGTTCTGCGTGAAGTTTTGCAACAGACGGAAGGTGATGCCGGGGTGGATGAATAGCAGCGCACGGTGCCTGTCATTACGGCGTGTCCCCTGGCCGTCCGCAGGCACAGCCACAGAGAATTCGCCTCTCTGCATTAATCCTGCTGCTGATATTATTCCTCGTAAGGACGCGTTTTTAATCCAGGATTTTTTTATTTTTCTTTTATTTCAGTTGGTTATGATATGTTCGTCATATGACCAAATGAAGCGAATGGCGTTAACGTTATTGCGAAGTTGATGCCACTAAAGCAAAAACAACAGGATATCCGACTGTCTGTTGCTTCTACCACTGTTCGCCACCACGCGATAGAATATTTCGGCCTGTTATCTGGAATTGCCCTTCAGTCAGTCTGCAACAATAACAAGCCAGGTAGCCCGGCAGGATACGGCAGAGCACATCGGGATGAAAAACAGAATCAGAATAAGGGGTTGAGTTGTAGATGCGAATATTGCTGAGTAATGATGACGGCATTCATGCGCCGGGTATTCAGGTGCTGGCAGAAGCGCTGCGGGAGTTTGCTGATGTACAGGTGGTAGCGCCAGACAGGAACCGTAGTGGCGCATCCAACTCTCTGACTCTGGAAACGCCGCTTCGCACCTTTCGCTATCCTGATGGCGATATTGCTGTCCAGCAGGGAACGCCAACCGACTGCGTCTGGCTCGGGGTGAACACGCTGATGACCCCAAAACCGGATATTGTGGTGTCCGGAATCAATGCCGGCCCCAATATGGGCGATGACGTCATCTATTCAGGCACGGTGGCTGCGGCGATGGAAGGGCGACATCTGGGCCTGCCTGCGCTTGCCGTTTCACTCAATGGTCATCAATATTACGACACCGCCGCTGCCGTCACTTGTTCCATCCTGCGCGCCTTACAGCATGAACCGCTGCACACCGGGCGAATACTGAATATCAACGTTCCCGATCTTCCTCTCGCCGAGCTTAAGGGGATTCGGGTCACGCGCTGTGGCAGTCGTCATCCCAGCGATCGGGCGATCCCTCAGCTGGATCCGCGAGGCAATACGTTTTACTGGATTGGCCCTCCGGGTGAAAAACTGGATGCAGGGCCGGACACGGATTTTGCCGCCATCGACGAAGGGTATGTCTCGGTTACGGCCTTACATGTTGACTTAACTGCCCACGCCGCGCAGAACGTGGTGGCTGACTGGCTGGCGCGTGTGGAGGTCAGTGGCAAATGGTGAGTCGGCGCATCGGAACGCTGGTTGCACAATTGCGCCAGCAGGGTATTGACGACGAGCGATTGTTAAAAGTGATTGAGGAAGTGCCGCGTGAGCGTTTTGTTGATGAAGCGTTCGAGCATAAAGCCTGGGAAAATACGGCGCTGCCAATTGGTTCTGGTCAGACCATATCCCAGCCCTATATGGTCGCTAAAATGACTTCGCTGCTGGGCTTAACGCCGACTTCACGGGTGCTGGAGATTGGCACCGGTTCGGGGTATCAGACCGCCGTTCTGGCTCACCTGGTAGAACACGTCTATTCTGTAGAGCGAATTAAAGGGCTGCAATGGCAGGCCAGACGGCGTCTGAAGCAGCTTGATCTGCATAATGTCTCTACCCGCCACGGCGATGGCTGGCAGGGTTGGTCGGCTCGTGGGCCTTTCGATGCCATCATCGTGACCGCTGCCCCGCCGGAAATCCCCCAGGAGCTGATGTCGCAGTTAGCTGAAGGGGGCATCATGGTGCTGCCCGTAGGCGATGAGCAGCAGCAGCTGAAACGAATCATCCGTAAGGGCGATGAGTTTGTGGTGGAAACCGTAGAGCCAGTCAGATTTGTGCCGCTGGTCAAAGGCGATCTGGCCTGACCGACGTTAGCAATTGTATACATCTGCGAATTGGCACCCGGCCCGCGATATTGTTACTATCTCGTAAGTTAAGGTTTTTATTACTGCTGGCGCGGGGCAGGGTGTCGCGTTAACACTGTTTTGCCGTATTGGGGGATGGAAATGAGCACGGGAAGCCCGGTTTTCAAATTGCGCCGTATTGCGGCCATTTCACTGGTAAGTTTTTGGCTGGCGGGTTGTTCCAGCAATGGCACGCAGGCCCCCATCAGTTCGGTTGGCGGCGGCAACAATGACGGTATGAACAGCAGTTCAGGCATGGGTGGCAATTCTGGCATAGCCAGTGAATCAGCAACAGGCGGCGGCGGCGGACTCATCTCACCTCCTCCTTCTATAGCCGTCAACCAGCCTAAAATGGTCAGTACGCCGGTAACGGCTCCTGTTGCCGCTGGCGAAAATGAAAATGTTGTTACTCAAAACGGACGCATTGTATACAACCGCGCCTACGGCAACATTCCTAAAGGCAGTTACAGCGGTCAGACTTATACCGTTAAACATGGCGATACTTTGTTCTATATTGCCTGGATAACCGGTAATGACTTTCGTGATTTAGCCCAGCGAAATAATATCCCTGCGCCTTACAGCCTGAATGTTGGTCAGCAATTGCAGGTCAGTAATGGCTCCGGAGGCACGCTGACCGGCGGTAATGCCATCACCGCCGCAGATGATAAAGCCAGTGGCGTGGTCACTAAATCCTCTCCAGGACAAATCGGAGGCGTAACGGTTGCACATCAGCCAGTTATTACGTATTCTGAGGATTCAGGTAAACCAAGTGAAGGCAAAATGTTACCTTCATCCGGCACCAATACTGTTGCAACGACGACAGCGCCGGTTACTGTACCGACCGTCAGTAGCACAACAAACAGCACAACCCCTGTGGGAAGCTGGCGTTGGCCGACAGATGGGAAGATTATCGATAACTTCTCTGCTTCCGAAGGCGGAAATAAAGGCATCGATATCGCGGGATCGCGAGGACAACCCGTCCTGTCAACCGCCTCCGGGCGGGTTGTGTATGCCGGGAATGCGCTACGCGGTTACGGTAATTTGATTATCATCAAACATAATGATGACTACCTGAGTGCCTACGCCCATAACGATACAATGCTGGTTCGCGAACAGCAGGAAGTAAAATCGGGTCAGAAGATAGCGACCATGGGTAGTACAGGCACCAGTTCTGTTAGATTACACTTTGAAATACGTTACAAGGGGAAATCCGTAAACCCGTTGCGTTATTTACCGCAGCGATAAGCCGGCAGAACCCTGGTGTTCTGCCCTGAAATCACGGGTAGGAGCCGCTTATGAGCCAGAATACGCTAAAAGTTAATGATTTAAATGAAGATGCGGAATTCGACGAAAACGGAGCTGAAGTTTTTGATGAGAAGGCTCTTGTCGGAAATGATCCTGCTGATAACGATTTAGCTGAGGAAGAGCTACTACAGCAAGGTGCGACCCAACGTGTACTCGATGCCACGCAGTTATATCTGGGAGAGATTGGTTACTCTCCACTGCTAACTGCCGAAGAAGAAGTTTTCTTCGCACGTCGTGCTTTGCGTGGTGATGTTCCTTCCCGTCGCCGCATGATTGAAAGTAATTTACGTCTGGTTGTTAAGATTGCCCGTCGTTACAGCAATCGTGGTCTGGCTTTGCTGGATCTGATTGAGGAAGGTAACCTTGGGTTAATTCGTGCGGTTGAGAAATTTGACCCTGAGAGAGGGTTCCGTTTCTCAACCTATGCGACCTGGTGGATTCGTCAGACCATTGAACGGGCTATTATGAATCAGACCCGAACAATTCGTCTGCCAATCCACATTGTTAAAGAGTTGAACGTCTATCTGCGTACAGCGCGTGAACTGGCCCACAAACTGGACCATGAGCCAAGCGCAGAAGAGATTGCTGAACAGCTCGATAAGCCTGTTGATGATGTCAGCCGTATGCTGCGTCTCAACGAACGCATCACTTCAGTTGACACGCCGCTGGGCGGAGATTCTGACAAAGCACTGCTCGATATCCTGGCTGACGAAAAAGACAACGGTCCGGAAGACTGTACTCAGGACGATGACATGAAGCAGAGCATCGTCAAATGGTTGTTTGAACTGAACGCCAAGCAGCGAGAAGTGCTGGCACGTCGTTTCGGCCTGTTAGGCTATGAAGCGGCGACGCTGGAAGATGTGGGGAGTGAGATCGGTCTGACCCGTGAGCGGGTTCGTCAGATTCAGGTGGAAGGTCTTCGTCGTCTGCGGGAAATTTTGCAGGCACAGGGGCTGAATATCGAAGCTTTGTTCCGCGAGTAAACCGGCATTTTATATTGTTGATACAAAAAGCGGTGGTCTGACGATCACCGCTTTTTTTATTGCTAACTGAAAACCCTGTCCCCGGAAAGTGGTCATAAACGGGTTTGGCCCTGCCTGATTGTCCGGATATTTGAAGTTAACAAAACGGGCTGAGGCCTGTTCTCAGGTTTTCAGTACATTAAAGCCGCCTTAAAGGCGGCTTTTTACTGGGTTCAGCGCAGTTTTTTTCACACCAGAGACTTAAGGCGGTAAATCCACTCCAGCGCCTGTCGGGGAGAGAGCGAATCAGGATCCAGGGCTTCCAGTGCCTCAACGGCCGGAGACGTTTCCTCCACCAGCAACGGTAGTTGCGACCCATCCACCCCGGTTGCCGCACTGTTGCCAGACATAGCCTCAAGCTCTCTTAGTTTCTGCCTGGCGCGCTTAATCACTTCCTTCGGCACGCCTGCCAGCGCCGCGACGGCCAGACCATAACTTTTACTGGCTGCCCCTTCCTGAACACTGTGCATAAAAGCGATGCTATCGCCGTGCTCAACCGCATCCAGATGCACATTTACCACGCCCTCCATTTTCTCCGGCAGCGTGGTCAGTTCAAAGTAGTGAGTAGCAAACAGCGTCATCGCTTTATTACGATTAGCCAGACTCTCTGCACAGGCCCAGGCCAGTGACAAACCATCGTAGGTGGAGGTGCCACGACCAATTTCATCCATCAGCACCAGACTGTGTTCTGTCGCATTATGCAGAATATTGGCCGTTTCGGTCATTTCCACCATAAAGGTTGAACGGCCAGAGGCGAGATCGTCCGCTGCCCCCACACGGGTGAAGATACGATCCACCGGACCAACCTGAGCCTCATCAGCCGGTACATAGCTGCCAATACAGGCCATCAATGTAATCAGCGCTGCCTGGCGCATATAGGTGCTTTTACCGCCCATATTTGGACCGGTGATCACCAGCATTCTGCGCTGAGGTGACAGCGACAGAGGATTGGCAATAAACGGTTCTTTCAACACCTGTTCGACCACCGGATGACGTCCGCCACTCAGTTTGATGCCAGGCCTGTCGGTGAGCGTCGGGCAGCTGTAATTAAGCGTCCAGGCACGCTCTGCGAGATTTGCCAGCACGTCCAGTTCAGCCAGTGAGGCAGCGCTCAGCTGGAGCGCCTCCAGATGCGGCAGCAGCAGATCGAAAAGCTCTTCGTACAGCGCTTTTTCCAGCGTCAGTGCTTTTGCTTTGGAGGTGAGCACCTTATCTTCATATTCTTTCAGCTCCGGAATAATGTAGCGTTCGGCATTTTTCAACGTCTGGCGACGCACATAATGAATTGGCACCAGATGGCTCTGCCCACGGCTGACCTGAATATAGTAGCCATGCACACCATTAAAACCGACCTTCAGGGTATCCAGCCCGAGCTTTTCCCGTTCGCGGATCTCCAGGCGATCCAGATAATCGGTTGCGCCATCGGCCAGTGCGCGCCACTCGTCCAGTTCCGCGTTGTAACCCGGCGCAATCACCCCGCCATCACGAACCAGTACAGGCGGCGCTTCAACGATCGCCTTCTCCAGCAGTTCTCGCAGTTCAGTAAATTGCCCCATCTGCTGACGCAGTGTTTGCAGGTGTGGTGTGGTGCTATCCAGCAACATTGCATCCAACTGAGGCAACTGATGGAAGGCATGGCGCATTCTGGCAAGGTCGCGTGGGCGGGCAGTGCGCAAGGCCAGTCTGGCGAGGATCCGCTCCAGATCGCCAATCTGACGCAGCAGCGGAGAGAGTTCTGCGCAAATATCCTGGAGCGAACCAATCGACTGCTGACGATTAACAATCGTGCTGGTATCCCGGACAGGCATATGCAACCAGCGTTTCAACATACGGCTGCCCATTGGCGTGGCAGTTTTGTCCAGCACAGAGGCGAGCGTATTTTCGCTGCCACCGGACAGATTCTGGGTAATCTCCAGATTACGCCGGGTGGCCGCATCCATGACGATACTATCCTGCTGGCGTTCCATCGTCAGTGAGCGAATATGAGGAAGAGAAGTGCGTTGGGTATCCTTGACGTACTGTAACAAACAGCCTGCGGCACGCAGCGCCAGCTGGGCCTGTTCCACGCCAAAACCGCTGAGATCCCGGGTGCCAAACTGCATATTAAGCTGCTGGCGGGCGGTATCGATCTCGAACTCCCATAAAGGACGGCGACGCAGCCCCCGACGGTTTTCAATCAGCGACATGGCGGCAAGATCCTCAGGATAGAGCAGTTCTGCCGGATTGGTACGCTGGAGTTCTGCTGCCATTGTCTCGGTATCAGAAGGCTCTGCCAGCCGGAATCGCCCGGAACTGATATCCAGAGTGGCATAGCCAAAGCCACGTGCATCCTGCCAGATAGCCGCTAACAGATTATCCTGACGCTCCTGCAACAGCGCCTCATCGCTGATGGTGCCGGGAGTCACAATACGGACGACTTTGCGTTCTACCGGACCTTTGCTCAGCGCCGGGTCACCGATCTGTTCACAAATGGCGACGGATTCTCCCAGCTGCACCAGCCTGGCGAGATAGTTCTCCACCGCATGATAGGGCACACCCGCCATCGGAATTGGCTGGCCCGCCGAGGCTCCGCGTTTGGTCAGCGAAATATCCAGTAACTGTGAGGCGCGCTTCGCATCATCATAAAACAGCTCGTAGAAGTCCCCCATACGATAGAAGAGCAGGATTTCCGGGTGCTCGGCTTTCAGGCGCAGATACTGCTGCATCATCGGGGTATGTGTACCGATGTTTTCTAATGTACTCATAGTGTTGAGATGTCCATTATCTTAAAAATTAGAGAGTTAAGTGATTTTATCATTATTGTTAGTTCTCACGATGTCTCACTGAATCTCATGAAATCCCACATTTTACTCTGGGTTAAGGGGTAGCCTCACGGGCTACAACCTGGATGTCCTTTCACGAGTACGTGGCGAATATGATAACGGAGTCTGTATAACAGGAAAACCAGCGGCCAGGCCACTTTCTTCGAGCACGCTCGAAACAATGAAAATCTGGAGAAGTGATAAAGCTGATGTCGATACAAATCGGGGTATTTATGTTTGATGTGCAAAACACGGCATCAGGTTTTTTTATCATTGCACAAGTTCTGTCACTGGAAAGCGGGTTTAAGTCAGCATTAACAACTTCCCTCCACGCCTTATTTTAAGCTGTTTATGACCATTATTAATGATTCATTCTTATATTTACCTGTAAATGCCCAGATATCTGAGTATTGATACATTTTTCTGAAGCCTTTAAATTCATTATATTACCGACTATTTGTTAGGTTATTCATCACTGTGAGTGAGGTGATGTCGATTACCGTTTGTAACTGACGGTACTTAGCGTTGTTGAATAAAAACGATTATAAATGAATCATTGCATACGCTACTGGCTGAACGTAATCTGAATCATAAAGCTTCCTTATTCAAGGATGTGCCATGGCCCCACAAGCAAATGTCGAAAATCATCAACAGGCAGATAACGTTCTTGTGCTTTATCGCGAAATGGGGTGGCTGTCGCAGGTCATTAATCAGGTTATTTGTAGCTATCTCAAACAAGAGGGGCATGAACGGCACTGGTCAGCTATTGCGCCGCCGGAACTGGTTAAAGGCACGCCTTATGCCGATTTAAATATTGACTGGCAACTGTCTGTTTTTGAACGCCTGGCGCTGGCTCTTGCTATGGCACCCGGTGTGAAACCTGATGCGCTTGATATTTTCTTTGGACTTAACAGCCTTATCGATCGTCCTTTCACTGAATTTGGAGGCGTCAGCGATAAAGCCTTCAGTGGTTTTATCCCAACCGGGCAGACGCTCAACTTTCTCATCAGCGCTAATGACCCTGACTGGCGTCTCCACGCGCACGGCATCCTTGCAAACAAACATCGGCTGATGGCTGAACAGGTTACTCAGTTGCTGTCAGTTGATGATGGCGTGCCAAAATGGGCCGGTATCTATCGGTTAAACGATGAGTGGCTGCACTATTTCACTACCGGTGAGCGGCTTCGTCCGGAATTAAGCGCCAGCTTCCCGGCCCATCTGCTGGAATCTCCACTGGAATGGGGCGATCTGGTGCTGGATAAAGACGTCATGGCACAAGTTGAAGAGCTGCATGCGTGGCTCAGACATGGTCAGACGCTGATGAATGAGTGGCAACTGGCAGAAAAGGTGAAGCCGGGCTATCGGGCGGTGTTCTTCGGCCCGCCAGGGACAGGTAAAACGCTGACCGCCGCGCTGCTGGGGAAGGCTACCGGGCGGGATGTCTATCGCGTCGATTTATCCATGGTGGTTTCTAAATATATTGGTGAAACCGAGAAAAATTTGTCCCGTGTATTTGACGCCGCCAGTTACAAAGAGTGGATCCTGTTTTTTGATGAAGGGGATGCGCTGTTTGGCAAACGCTCGGAGGGCAGTTCGTCCAACGACAGACATGCCAACCAGCTGACGGGTTATTTACTGCAAAAGATAGAAGATTTCCCCGGCACGGTGATCATTGCCACCAACCTGAAAAACAATATGGATGAAGCTTTTACCCGGCGCTTTCAGAACATGGTGCAGTTTACTATTCCGGGGCCGAAAGAGCGCCTGACACTCTGGCAAAACGCTTTTAACGGTACATGTGAACTCGCAGAAGATGTCAATTTAGCGGCCCTCGCCGACCGCTATGAAGTTGCCGGCGGGCTAATCATTAACGTGCTGCGCCAGTGTGCCTTAATCGCCGTTCAGCGCGGCGAACGCACGGTTACGCAGGACGACATCATTGCCAGCATCCGTCAGGAATTCAGGAAAGATAACAAAATATTCTTTGAGTGAATGCGGCGTCCGTGCCCGAAGATCAGATAACCGGAACGCACCAGGTGATTTAGCAGAATTAAGAAAGAGGACGATTCGTGATGTATTCAAAAAAGACGGCACGACATCAATCAAGCCGCAAGGCGGTTTCGCAGCGCAAAGTCAGTCATGCATCGGCAACGCTGGAGGACAACCGCACGGAGACGGTTCAAAGACAGCCAAATAAAACCGGGCTGCCCGATAACCTGAAAAGCGGTATGGAGAATATCAGCGGCATGAGCCTGGATCACGTGCGGGTGCATTATAACTCTGCAAAACCTGCCACCGTGCAGGCGCACGCTTACGCGCAGGGCAGTGATATCCATCTGGCTTCCGGGCAGGAAAAACACCTGCCGCATGAGCTGGGGCATGTGGTGCAGCAGGCGCAGGGACGGGTTTCGGCGACAACCTCGGTGGCAGGAATGGCGGTGAATGACAGTCCGGCGCTGGAGCATGAGGCAGATGTGCTGGGCGGAAGGGCGGTTCAGTTAAAGGAAATTGACTCCAGCCGAGGAAATGAAAGCCTGAAAGCACCTTCAGTTTCTAAACTTAATGTTTTACAGGGTTACTTCATGAATGGAATGGTGAAAGGGACTAAAAAAGATATGGAAGATATGTTCGAAAGAGTTAAGGCCTCAGGCGTCAATCTCAAAGATAGACAGGAGGAATTTGATGATTTAAACCAGGATGAAATGGATAACGGTCAGCTATTTGATTATTTGCTTTCAACCACTACGGATAAAAAGAAAGCAGGATGGATTGCAGCAATGGCTCATCAAGCTGGCGTTATTCCTTCTCGATTCAGTACAGCACTGAATTCTGTGGGGGAAGAGTTTGCTAAATCGAAGAAGCCTTCTCTTCGCCTGGATTTGGAGAAGATAAAAGCTCATGAAGCTGAGCATGAATCCAAAGGTGGCGAGCCAGTCAGTCCCAGACATCGAAGTCGACTAATTCAAATTCCCAATCTTGTTGCGTTGCTTACCAGTGCCTTTGCTAAAAATAAACTATTAAAGAACTTTGATTTTATTTTAGGTGGTGGGTCCGCTCTGACACTTAAACATCCTGACGACGGAAGGTTGGGAAGACCTTCAGATAATATGAGAGATATAGATATGGACTTTCAGCTAAAAAAAGGAGCGGACCCTAAGTATGCACCAAAAGATGATTCGGGAATCTCTGGTGTGATGGAGCAAATAGGTCTCGTAATTACCAGCCTGGGGGCGATTTCAAAGACTTTATCTGTCGATAACCCTACTGTTACAATGGGGTCAACAATTATTTTTAAAAGCCGCGATTTGGAGTACTCCTTTCACTATATTGATGGGAAGGCTGAAAAATATTGGGAACAGAAGAAATGGAATCCCCCGATGCCGGTCGGTTTTCAGTGATTAACAATGAAAGTCATTGGTCCATGACCAAATCAGCTCTGGAACAAAGACTCTCAAGACCAGATAAAATATATAAAACGTTGATGGATGCTCTGGTGTTAGCTGGAAAGTCAAAAGAGCGATTAAAATTACTAAGCTTTACCATCAAAAACAATGCAATGCATATTGGAAGTATAAAAAAAACGCTCAGAGGTCTTTATTTAGACAGGAAATCTGAGAGCCGAAAATCAGGGTTGATTGGTGGTCTGGAAACTGCAAAAGCAGAAAATATCAGGGGGGGCTTAGATGCGATAAGCCATACATTTTTAGAACCTGGATATTTGTCTCCTGATGAAATAGAAGCAGCAAGGAATAGTTATCTGGACACTGTTCTGGTCATATTGCAAGATATACTTTCGAAGTCAGAATCTGAAAAAAGAGGACAGTTAACGTATAATGCTGACGTGGTTATATCTGACATAATGAATTTTAGAAAATGGATAGAAGGTTATGAAAAGCGTGCTGTTATCCCATGGAATTAATGGCTAACTTTTTAAATTCTGCGTAATTTTTTATCGGCCTGATTGAATCAGGCTTTTTACTTCATTTCATACCCATGAATATTTAAGGCAACACAAACCGGGGGATAACGGCTTCAGCAGTTATCCCCAGTCTGAAAAAACGATTAAGGCTTATCCCCCTCCTTCCTCACCATTCGCACCGCAAATAATATCCAGCCAATCACCACCATAAAGATCAGCAGAATAGGTCCCTGATAATCCTGAAACGCAGGGTCGGCGACAAACACCAGCATCAGTCCGCTGATGGACAGCGACGTCAGCGCCACAAAAGGAAAGCGGCTCAAATGTTTTCTGAGTGGGAACGACCAGATACAGATGACCAGGACCAGCAGAATAAAGAGGAATGATACAAATAATCCGGTTCTCAGCTCCCAGCGATGCACACAAACCCAGTTCAACAGGCTGGCGACGCCGTTGGTCAGCTGATTAAGTGGCTGCGGATATTGCTGTGTTTCCGGGAAGAACGTTTTATCTATCAGCTTCTCGTTGGCGTCACTTAATGGTAACGGCCAGTAGCCAGCCCCCAAAAAGGTCCAGCTGGAAAGATTGACCAGTTGGGTCAGGGCAGAGGGCTGATTACGGTTATCCTCACTGATCAGCACCGGGACCAGTCGCTTGTAGACCTGCTGGACTTCCAGTTGATTTGGCTGATTGCTTAACCATTGCTGTAGTGCTTTTATTTGATCGAGTTCATCACTGGCTTTATCAAGCGTTGCTGGTGAACCCGGCCGGACGATCAGCAGGTTGGTGCGTTGTGATAATGCATCGAAATTGGTAAAGCTGTAGAAACCATTTTTTGTCTCTACCACATCTTTAACAGGAACAATTACGCTTAAATAATATTTATCACCGTCGGTAGCAGGGCCATCTGATTCACTGCTGCTGGCATGCGGGTGATAGCTCTGACGGAGCGCAATCTTAAGCTTGTCCAGAAATGTGAAAAAAGCCTGCTGGCTTTGCGGCGTGTCAAGGATGGACAGGTCGATATCCAGCGTAATGCCGTCTGCCATCGACGGAACGCTTTCCAGCCCGAAGCTCACCCACGGCTTCAGATTATTAATCAGGTACTTATCCATTGGCGTGGTCACGGATTTCACCAGCTGCTTAACCATATCATCGGTAAACAGCCCAACCAGCTGCTCCCGGGAAAGATCCATGGGCGTGGTGACGACCAGATCAAGTTTGGTCCTGTAACGGTGGGTAATCTGAATAAACTGGCTGAATCCGGGGGCGGCCTGCCAGTTTTGTGGCAGAACCAGCGTATTGCCGCTCCCTTCCGGTTTCATTACTGCACCAAGATAGCCAATGCGGTCTAAGCGACTGAAATCAATAGATTGTCCCGTTTCGAGGTGTTGCCAGTAAGGATAGAAACCATAAAAAGTGCCCATGGTAAAAATAGATTTAGCACTGTCCTGACATCCACAGTCCGGCGGCGCCTGCCAGTTGACCGGGACAGCGCGAGCGGGGCTGGGACCACTTTTCCTGGCTAAGGTAAAGACGCCCTTGTCCTGAAGACTCTCTGGCGGGATACCCGACTCATTAATCGCGATCTGTAATAAATAGAGGCTGGGAAAGACTTCATCCTGCAACGGTGCCAGCGTTTTTAATACCTCTTCAGACAGGGCGGTGATCCCCAATTCCCGGATGGAGTCATTTAACGCCTGCGGATTTAATTGCCACACGACCTGTTGTGCCGATGTTTGTGTATCGCTCTGCGTGTTGGTTTCAATGACCTGGGTTGATGGTTCAGGGATATCGCCGTTTTTGTCATCAGGATTTTGCTTATCTTTCTCACTATCACTGCCGCCAGCGGGAGTATTCTGACTTGCGCCGGGACTGGCACTGGTGCTGGCATTACTGCTGGCACTTTTACCGGCACTGGTATTGTTGCCGGCACTGGTATTGTTACTGGCACTGGTATTAGTGCTGGTGCTGGTGCTGGTGCTGGTGCTGGTGCTGGTGCTGGTGCTGGTACTTGTGCTCGTGCTGGGTTGCGAACTCTCGATGGTGTAAGAATCAATCAAATTATCGATATTCAGCGGTGGGGCAATCGGAATATTCAGCTGAGAAAATAAATCACTGAGCTGATTATAAAGCTGACTGCGCTGATCGAACTGCTGCTTTTCCAGTTTTGCAAAGGTTGCCAGCACGGTCTGACGCAACGTCAGGCTGGCGAAGTCTTTTTTTGTCAGTTGGTAATAATAGGGGGCGGTATCGCTGTCGGGCCTCTGCGCTACAGGCGGCTGCGCCGGTTTTGCCCCATCGTCACTTTTAGCAGAGCCTGCGCCATTGGGGCTGAGTTTTTGCTCGATCTGCGCGGAGGTTAAACCAAGCAGTTCGGGCGGGGTAATTGCCGTACGCCACGTTGGATACAGCGCATTGCGCTCGGCGGCGCGATTTAGCGCAATCATTAATGATTCAACAAAAACCTGGTGCGGATCATTGGACGTCTCTGGCGTGGCAAAGGCAAATTCACCGCAGAAGTAATCCAGCCAGTAACGGGTAGTGGGACCGACGACGCCATCGTTAAGCCGTTGCCCTCTTTGCAGCTGGGCCTGAAAATCACTGTTGTTCTGATACAACGCGGCAAGCTGCGTTTGTATCGATCTCCCCAGATTGCGTTTATCGCTCCACGTTAGCTGTTTGCTGCACGTTTTAACCGGCTGGACGCTGTCGACCAGCTCGTTCTGCGCGGTGTCAGCATGCGCGGGCACGGCGCCAAGCAAACCACCACACAACAGCCAGCAGGCCACACGTCCGGCGAACCAGCGTGTCGGCTGACGACTGAGTAACAGCAGACTGAAACCAGGATTCATCATTATTTTTGTCCTTAGCGCCATGAAACAAAAAGGGGGAGATCCATCCATGGGTATTTGATGGTCTGAAAACTCCACGGCAACTGGTCGATCAGCATGTCAAAGGGGGCGGGGAAGATTTTAAGCTGCCAGTGTTCAGGGGTGGAGGTGAGCATGCCTTCACGTTGAAAAAAAGAGGCTTGCAGCGTGCTGATGCTGGTTTTTCCTATGGCCCGCCAGTGGGTAATAATGGCGGTGAGTAAACCCTCTATCAGCGTTTCTGCCCCTTCCGGCAAGGTAACCTGCTGGGGTATAGCGGTAGATGGAGCAATCCCGCAGAGCACCTTATTCAGCAGCAGCTGATATTCAGGCGCGCTGTTGGTGTAATCCGTCATCCATTGCAGGCAGAACAGTGCCTGCAACTGTGCCTGACCGTCAACGAAATTGCGCCCGTCGGTCAGGGCTAATTTCTGAAATAACACCGGAATATAGACTGAAGCGAGAACCAGCCCCGCATTGTGAATAACGATGGGATCCGCGCTGACTTCTGCATTATCCTGCGATTCTTCCCGTGTATTCTCCGTGCTTTTTTTCATGCCTTTGTCTGTCATATCAATGGCCTCTGCAAGCTGTCTGATTTCAGGTTGCTGATGATTAAGGTGTGCCGCCCGGGGGGCTTTTCCCGGCGGGTGTTGTTTCCCCTGACGGGCTATCTGTACTAACGTTTTTCGCTGTGAGGTGGAGGATATCAACGGCACCAGCCGTTCAGTCAGCGCAGCAACCGACCTGTCGTCTGATGCGTTGTCCTGCACGGCGTGAGTTCGCCAAAATTGTGTCAGCTCAATAAGTACTTCCTGCATGAACCTGTCGCCGGTCATGGCAATCCCTCTGAGCCAGTGCTGGCGATACAGCGTTTGCCAGAAAAAAACCTCTCCCTGTTTTGGCGAGGCAAAGAGCTGACAAAATGCCTGGCGCAATGCCAGCAATGCGAGGGTGGTGCTGGTCAGTCTCGGGAACAAAATCGCCTGGTGTGTTTCAGCCGACAGCCCTTCAAGCCAGCATTGCATATGGCGTGGGTTTGCCAGCGTGCGCTGTAGCCATTGCAGTAGCGGGAGCTGCGGCCCGCGCGGCGATAAGCCTGCCAGGATGCTTTGTGTCGGAGCCGGGGCTTTACCTTCCAGCCATAGCTGTAATTTTTCAGGCAGCGCTTCTTCTGGCAGAAGGTTCTCTGTCCATCGCCGGCGTTCCGCCAGCGGGTGATGAATGTCATTACTGCTGAGCACCAGCTGTTGCAACTGATGGTGGAGCGTTCGGTCTGGTGATGCATTTTGCCTGTTTATCTGTTGTAGCAACCGTTGAAGCCATTGCTCTGGCGTGGCAGGACAGTCATGGCTGAGCAGCAGTGGGTAAAACCAGTGAGGGGCCAATTGAAATTGATTGACTATCGCAAGCAGTAAAGGCAACAACGCGGTGAGGCGCTCACTGCATTGCGGCTGCATGATGCGTATCAGGCGCGTCAGCTGGGGGAGGCTCCATGTCTGAAGCTGCATGGCGGTTGCCGACGCGTTGATCGCGGCATAGTGCTGTAAAAGCGTTTGTTGCTGCTGGCTTACAGCCACTGTCTGATCGTCGGCCTGCACACTGCTGAGCAACTGAGGTGCCGTGACCGGCGGCCGTTGATGATGTTCAACAAGGTCGATTAACTGCTGACGCCATAAAAAGCCGCTATCGCTCAGACGCAGCCACTCATGAATTAATAGCGCAACGTTAATCTGATAGCGGGCAGAAAGCTGTTCAGTGATATTCAGCAAATATTGGTAGTGATTAAATTCACTTCCCCGGCGGCTTATCAGGTAGTGCAGCGTCAGCTCCCACAGGGCAGTTCTGGTGTTGCTGGCGTCGGGTGGATTTGCCCCATGACTCAGGGCGAGGGCGATGGTCTGACGCCCGGTAATCACCGTGCGCACGCTCTCGGTGGCCTGTGGAGTGACGAGGCTGGTTAATGTGAACAGAGCAGGGTCATCAAAATGGGCTACCCAGCGCTTAATCGTGGGCTGCGAGCTTCCCAGACTGACAATCAGCAGCGGCAGTCGTTTCCCGTGGTCGCGCTGCCATTGCTTAATGTGGTTATTCCACTGAATCAGCCGGGCACTTTGCAGCGTGAGAATGATCTGCTCGATGTCGGCGAGCTGCGCCAGAGAGAGCCCGCTTATCAGCGAGGGTGAGAGTGACAGCCGGAAAAAAGAAGGTGATGGTGCGTCATCCTTAACGGTTTTTTCCGCGGAATCGGAGGGCGCGATCTCCTCAAGCAGACGGCTCAGGGGGACGCCGTGCAGTAAAAAATCACCGGCATCGATAACGCTGTTGCTCAGTGACGCCAGCTGATGGTGATAAGAGACATGATGCCAGCGTGCCATCTGGCGGATTAAATAACGCAGATAGCTTTTGGGATTAAATGCGCCACTGCTTTCCACAATCAGAAAGGCAAAGGTGAATCGCCATAAATTCATCGTTGTTGTGCGGCCGATCGCCGTGGTGTGCTGGGGTGTAAACAGGCGATGTTGCACCCTGAGGATCCGTATTAAAGGCGTGGCACTCGGTTCCAGTATCCCGACCAGCGCTGATAAGGTTTTATCAGAATAGGTTTCACACCAATGGCGACGCACATACTCCAGTTGACCACACCAGCGTAATAAGGCGGCAAACGGCTGCGAAGGTGGTGGCCAGTGCAGCAGGAGCTGTTTTTCTTTACCGGCACAGAGCGCCATAACCAGCTCATTGATATGCAGAAATGGCAGCGTACCGATCGGCAGATGTGCCTCGTCAGCGGGTGCGCCAGCGGCCAGGCTGATTTCAGCGATTTCCTGTTTATCGGACGCGTTTAACCTTGTCGGTGAAGCAATGACGGGCGCAATGGCATGGAGTAAATGCAATAACTGTTCCCGCAGTGCGCTATGGAGGGTGATGCTGTTCAGCGTTGAGATTAACGATGCCAGCAGCGTCTCTGCCTTCTGGTTTTGCGCATTTGCCATCCGGGTCACCAGGCCTGCCATGTAGCTCTGGCGGTTAAAGGCACTGCCACGATCGATGAGCAGGTACTGGAGGGTGAACAGCCATAAATGCTGGTGGATTTGCGAGGTGGCTAACAGCGTGACGGATTTCTCCGCGCCTGATGCCTGCGTGGCGTAAACATCGCGCGAGGTTAAATCGGCCCGACTTTTAAACTGCCACCAGTCTGGCATTTGCAGAATAGCGCTCAGAAATGGATATTCCTGCGGCGTTAATACGCTTAACAGCAGCAAACGCTCAGCTTCCGTTAAATCCTGCACCAGACACCAGGGCAGCTGGCTGTCGCTGTGCCGTTGCCGGAGCGCGTTAATCAGCTGCGGTGCATACTGCTGAATCAGCTTTTCCCAGTCGGCACGCAGCGGAGTCAGGTTGTGTTGTGCTAACAGCTGGCTGAAGCGGTTGAACCACGCCAGTGCCAGCCGATCGGTTAATTCTCCCTGGCGGCTGACCGGGTGCGTTAATAACAGTGACATCATCTGCCATTGCCAGGCTGGCGCTAACGAGGGAAACAGCGCGGCAATGTGTCTGGCAGGAAATTGCTCAACCAGCCGTCGAACTATCTGCTCAGGCCGACTGGCGGTACTGAGTGCGTTAATCAGCCGGGCCGAGTGCTCGGTCAGCATATCCGGCAACCCCAGTGATTCCGGCAATTGCCTGCCTGCAACAGACCATGGAAGCGCACCGGTACGAAGGAATTGCCAGAGCAGGTTCCAGCGCTGTTGCTGCTGGCTCAGCACCTGCATGTGATGAGGTTCAGCCGGTGGTCTGCTCTGAGGTGTCTGCCTGGCGATCTGGAGCTGTGAGCGCAGTGTGGTTTGTAGTATCTGTTTGAGCCTTTCTGGTGCCTGTTGGTAAAACGCCCCTGCGCTCAGCACACCAAGATCGAGCGTCAGCGTGTCGATAACCAGGGTCTGGTGCTCAGGACAGACCTCGTCAAATACCGCTTCCATCACCGGGATGAATTGCTGCACAACCCACTGTGCGGCGCGTAGCTCAAAGGCTTCTGCATCAGCAACTCCGCTGAAATTAAATTCGAGGCTGGCGTGATTGATTTTGTGAAGTTGGCTCACAGACTCAACGCCTCATCTGTTTCATTGCGTGACCGTTGCAGAAACAGATACAGCTGCCTGGCAATGGCATCGCACGCCGGCTGCTGTTCTTTATGCTGTAGCGCGCTGGATTTTGCCTGCCGCCACTGGCTGTAGAGCGTTTCGAATTGGGCAAGCGCGGAGAAATCAAGCCACAGGCACTGCGTCAGCAGATGCGCCGGGCTGTTTTCGATGATTAATTGCTCCGCCCGCTCCCGAAATCTGACGTTGCTGAAGCGCGCGGTGTAGCCCGGCAAAACAACAATTACCCGGTTGGCATAGTCGCTCAACGATGCGTTATCGTCCCCGGTACGCAGTAAAATCGGTTCAACGACATAAAGCCCTTCGCTGCGTTGGTTCAGCCCGGTCAGCCAACGTTGCAACAGGTGGCAAAGCCCGGTGAGTGTCTGTTTGTCAGGGTGGCTGGCGATATAAAACCACTGCCGGGGACCTGCAATATCGGCGTTAAAAAACAGCTGGTAATAACCATGCTCCGGGCAATGGAGCAGACGGTATCTGCTGTTATCAATGCCGAACCGCATCAGCACGTCCGGCAGCATTCGCTCGTGGAACAGCGAGGTGGCTAACAGACGATGTTGAATATCCTCTTCGTTCGGGTATTCCGTTAAACGGTTATCAGCTAAAGGCAGCAGGTTTGTCTGTGCGCCGGGGCTGAGTAACCACAACACTTTTTTGCCTGCATCGCTGGGGAAGTAGAGCGGGTCCGCAACCAGCTTCAGTGAGTAGCGGGTAATAGCCTCGGTACAATTTCCCTGTGAGGATGCCTGTGGCAGGAGTCCCAGCAGCAGCGAAAGGCGCTGACGATATCCCCCCTGATGTTCAGGCTGAAGCAAATTATCACCCATGCCCCGCTCACGGGTCATAGTGACGATATTCAGCATAAAGGCCTGTTTATATTTCAGTAGCTGTTTTTCTAATATCGGGCCCGGAAAATAGGGGTTGAACTGGCGATGTAATCCTGCCGGAAACCGTTCGCTGTACAGGGCGAGCAAATAATCAAAGATGCGATTTTTCCGTTCAGGATAATCATCAAGCCGGGCACGTAACTGATCCAGACGCGTTGCGGCATCCGGCGGGTAATGCCTGGCGATATTATAAAACTCTTCATCCTGTAACAGATGCGCGTGATAGGTGGTCTCAGGCGTTAATGACAGCGAGAACAGGGTATTCAGGCCGTCAATGTCATCACAAAAATTAGCCATCAGTTGATCAAACAGCAGTAAGTAGCTGCGAAGCTGATGCCGTTGCGCCTGTTGTTGCGCATGGTAATCATTCGGCATCCCCGGCGCTAAATGATAGTTCCTCGGGAACAGCGTTTGAATGGACTCATAGTGGCTGAACTCAACGTGGTGACCAACGGGCAGCGCCACAGGCGTGGCCGCGTTCAGCCGGGCAAAACGTTGCTGGTATTGAATCTGCTCGATTTGAATGGCGAGATCGGCATAGTCGATATCAACCGGGTGCTGAAACTGAATAATCTCAATTCCTGAATGGGCAGAGGGTTGCGGCAGGGTCAGATATGAAAACGGCGCAATATCATCAAGCGGCACAGGTTCAGCATAACCGGCGTTATCCCGGTACTGAATAAACGCCAGCCGCTCGATATTCTGGACCCCATCTTCAGCCAGCAGTGATTCTTTAATCACCGTCGCAGGGGTGATTTGCACATTGGCTTCCAGCCAGAGGCCAATCCGGTGGCAGATACGGGCAGCAAAACCGGTGACATCCTCGATATCATCACTGACGTGAATGACAGCGTTGAGCGTCAGCGGGTGTTGCCCGGTTAATTCAATGGTGGATAAATCTTCTGCCACTGCCCGTACCCGATGAAACGCCTGGCGAATATGATCCACCGCGGCATGTTGCTGGCTGTAAACCGAATGCTGACCTGACACTGAACGCTGCTGGCTTAACGCGTAAAAATGATTGAGCTGCGCATTAAGGGTGTAAATACCCAGCTGCGGGGCATGCTCAGCCAGGCGTAACCACACTTTATCCAGCTCAGGCAGCCGGGCTAATAACCATGTTTCATATTCTTCTGGCTGCTGCGGGTATGCCGGCAGGATATCCTGCGGCAGCGCTAAGCCATGAGCCCGGTAATCAATCTTCCCTGAGGGATCACAGAGATAATCGGTCACCTCAAACTCACAGCGGTAGATAAGGTCGGTCAGGGCATAACACACCTGCTCCAGGATCGTCATACCCGGATCGTGCGTGTTGTAGTCAGTCCAGAGTCGACCACTCATCTGCTGGATGTATGTCAGGCCAAGCTGATAAAGATGTTCGAAGCTGTTCGGATTATCATTATGGCGCTGTTTGGAAATAGCCTCAGACATCATTGACTTTATTCCCCGTTGCCGTGGAGTGGCATTGCTGCATAAAGGGGTCATTCCACAGTTGCGTAATGTGGTAGCGGATGGTCTGGCCTTCGCCAAATGGCGTAGTGGTGCGAATTTGTAATGCGTAAGGGCGGACGGTGCCTCGGTGGTTATGTTGCCGCCAGCGCAGCTGGATTTTGTCAGCCGACGAGTGAAAGAATGCCTGAGTCAGATGAATGGGGTTCTTATCTCCGCGCTGCCACCAACGCTTGTTTGGTGCGCAGGTATTAATGGCGATGGCATGCACAAGCGCATAACGGCCGCTGTAGCGGATGCCAATACCCGCGACGATTTCCAACATATGGCACCCCTCCAGATCGGGGGTGATATCGTGCCATTCGCCGTCGGCGGGGATCGGCGTATCTGTTAATACGCTGCCCATTCTGGCCTGCGAGGCGATCGTGCCGTTGACATCAAGCGTCTGCTGCGGCGTGGCGGTATTGATCCCCACCTGTCCTTTGGGCGTCATTGAGAGACTGACCGCCTGGGTGGCTTCGCTCTCCGCCGGGTTTTCATCGGTGATATCTGCACTGGGGTTTGCGAAAATCTGTAAATTGCTACCCTGAGGGGCAAATCCGACCTGCCACAGCGGAGTATCGGGACTGTTTTGCTGGTAAAAGCTCAGCAGATGCTGCTGATCCAATGCCCTGAGCTGAAGGCCCGTTTCCGCTGGCTTAATAAAGCCTTCATCACTGTGATTAACGCATGAATCAATCAGGTCTGAAAAATGTTCGGCTGACGGCATGGTCCCATGACGAAAATAGTTCTTGAGCGTGCTGCGGTTACGTTTAGCCATTATTTTTTTCGCCTTCGGGGAGAGAGGGAGTTGATGTGCCGACAATAAATTGTTCCCCGATAACCAGTTCGCCAATACCGACGGTAACGGGTTTATGGGTAAGGCTATCGGCTGAAATTTGAATGTACTGATGCTCTTCCGGGATCAGTAAATACCACGGAAAGGCAGCCCGAACAGGTTCACTGTTTGCCGCACTGTCCTGAAGGGTGTATTCCGCATCTTCATCCATGCTGATTTTCAGTGCGGAGAGCGCACTGACGCTTACCACGTCTTTTTGCCTGAGAATAAAGGCGCTGAGCTTCTCAAGTGATAAGCAGAATCCCAGCCCGGTGTTCAGGGTATCCGCTGCCCAGGGGCATAGCTGTGATTTGACAGCATATTCCAGTCTTCGCAAGGCGGGGCCATGGCTGACGCCGTCTTTTAAGATGACTTTGCATCTGATCTGGATTTTTTCGTAGCCAGGATTACGGACTTCAATCTCGACGTGCGGGCGAGACACGGCCAACAGGTAACGGCGAATGGTGAGGAGACAGGAAGAATCTAACTGCTTTGGCGAACAGAGTGAGTGATCGCAATGGGTATTGACCGGGGTCACGATGATCAGTACGCGGCCTGGCTGCTGCTTAAGAGCATAATAGCTGCGGGCAGGGAAACAGTGTACGGCACCCACCTCCGGGAAGTTTTCCAGAATGAGATGCTCGTAATCCCACGGGGTTAAGGCTTTGCCTTTGTGACGCAGGCGTTCACTCACCCGCATCTGAAAGTGCCGATCGCTCTCCGTTTCGGGGATTTTTATCATCGCATTAATTTGTGCTATCACCGCCAGATTCGGTTTTCGTGGTGTGCTACGCCATGCAGAAAATGAGAGCGGGGTGATACCGTCATCGGCAAGGGGAGCGCCTTTTCCCGTGACCTTTACAACGTGCGTGGCGACATGCAGACAGTCGGGATAGCGGTCGATCCCCCGGTTGGTGCTGACACGGATCCAGAACAGCCCCGATGGAATCACGGTGTGTTCCCTGTTGATGTCATCGGGCAGGTCTAAGGTGACAATACCGGTGGTAAGAAAGTTAAGGGTAGTGTCATGGATAATCTGGTGTGGATGAAGTGTCTGCCATTCATTATCCACCAGGTAATACCAGCGATAAGCGGTAGACGGAAAGGGCGTCAGCAGGCGGGAGTTACCGTCAAACACGAAGAAAATATTTAAATATCCCGATAATTCGGTCGCGGTGATCCCGATAAAGCAGTGGCTGTCTTCTTCGTAATTCGGAAAGAATCGCGGCCTGTGGAGCTGGTGAGTCTGCTTTGGCGGATAAATGACGTTTTCGCCAAAAGGGTGCAGGTGCACAATTTCACTCTGGCTGTGACCGTCGACGCTTAATAAATCAATGGTCGACTCCGCGGAATAGTCGATGGCAATCCGGGTGACCAGCGGCGTATAAGGCGGAGCGGGCAGCGTTCTTTTATGCTTTTTGCTGACGTTGTAAGTGAGTGTCTCACTCAGCAACGGGGCGTAGCTTTTGTGGCCAAATGCCGGCTCCGGGCCGGTTAACTTCAGCTTAAATAACCCATTACGTAACCCAGACTGGTTACTGTAGGGCGTCTTTGGCCAGGGGTGGGTCACCGGCGTGTAGCCGTTTTTGATATGCGGAAAATGAAAATGTCTGTGATGGTGAAGTGCGCCGCTGGCTGGCGTAAATAACGGTAAGGTAGTCGGGGCGGGTTCAACCCACTGCCCGTTACTGAGCATTTCTGCACGAATCTGGAAACTGGCGTTGGTGTAGGGATAAGGGTATTCAGCATAGTATTCGCTGAAGCCATCTGAACCTCGCGGCAGATTCCCCCAGTCAAGGTGCAGCAGCAACTGGTTAAGGTTTTTCCGGGCAATTTCTTCGTTAGCTATCACCGCATAAGCATCGGGATAAGGCTGGGAACCAAATAAGAAGAAGGGCTGCGAGGAATCAATTTGCCCCTCAGGGTTAAATAATTGCATCCGGGTTACGCCGCTGACCTGTGCCGACATCGCCAGTTTTGCTAATTCAAAATCGCGGAAAATAGCGTAGGGAAAGCAGTTGCTTTGTCGCTTCAGGGTTATTCTCAGCGATGCACTGTGCAGCAGATGCGCATGGCGGGAGATGACGGGCGCAAAGCCGGTATCCACATGACATTTCACCCTGAATCCCGTTTCACACTCGTGGGGGGCGCAGGGATAAATTTCCACATTATCAAGCACCTCCCAACCATTTTCGGTTGAGGCTTCAATATGGAATACACCCTCAAAGAGTTGATAAAAAGTCGCCGTGGCCGAGTGGCAGAGCAGCGCTTTTATCGTAGTGTAAGCCGTTGAATCTTCTGCAAAAATGGGTTTTAAACCGCTGAGGACCTCTGCGCTCTCGGATTCGGTTAACCACGGTACCGTGTACAGTGCGCGTCGGCTGACTATCTGACCGATGACCCGAAACAGCAGCTCTGTCCTGGCAAGGCCATATTGCATCCCTTCGTCCGGGGTTGAACATATAAACTGGAGCATTTGCAGAAAAAATAATTTACAGGCCCCCCAGACACGCTGTGACGGTTTGAGATGCCGAAACCTGCTGAGCTGCTCTGCTTTTACCTGCTCTGCCAGCCTGACAGCGCTTATCCGCGCGGACCAGTCTTCCAGCAGATGGGCATGCAGAGTGAGTAAATGGGTGAATACGCGCGTCAGGGCTGCGCTGGTTTTATCATCATCATCCACCGCCAGTAATTCCTGGGCAACAATGCCTGAACGTACCTCCTTGAGATGAATCACGATATCGATGCTGCGGTTGCCCTGCTGCATCGAAAATAAGGGATCGGTGATGACCAGCCCCATCGGCTGCGTGCTGTCTTCGGTTTTGTACTTGTTATTAAATATATTAAATTGCTGTTCTTTCGGGAAATTGTCCCCGGCGGCAGCTGCTGCTATACGCAGACGCTGTCCGCTGACGCCGCACACCAGGCCCGATTCCTTTTCGGGTGAAACCAGCGGGTCGCGCTGTAAGGTCAGGTTGAAGATGTGCGACACCTCGGCATCCGTGACTTCAATCGGGTAAAGGCTACGATAAACGATCGGCTTAAAGTCAGGGTCATCGCCTGGACTGAACCCGGCACCTTGCTCAAACAGAAGGGTATTCTGGGTTCGGTTGTTTAATGAGAGCTTCAGGTAGATCGAATTCTCTGGTGGCGGATTCTTATCCTGTTGCAAAACCTGCTGATAATAAAATTGCAGATGTTTTTCCGTGAACTGATTCAGGCTCTGTTGTGCTCGTTCGAACAACTTCAGGAAGGCAAAATAAAGCGCCTGCTGCGGGTTATTTTCCTGATGCATTAAAGCGGCCTGCAATACCTGCTGGCTTTGCTGTTTTATCTGTTCAATGACATAGACTATTTTGGCAAAGCAGTGGCGCATCTGTTCACCAAAGCTGCTGTGCTGCAATACCGGCGATGCGCTATCCAGCGTGTGTTGATCAAGATTCCATAACGGATCAAGCGATTGCAGGCTGTGACGGAATTGCTCAGGTAATCGGGTTATCACCAGGCTTAGCGGTAATGAAAGGTGATACTGATATTCATGCAGCAGATGATATTTAAGCTGGTAAGCGGTTTCCGGGGTGTCTGGCAGATGTTGATACCACTCCTGCATCCGTTTTAACAAAATGAGTAAAAACTCGACGGTCACGTTTTCACCACGTGCCAGGGCTTGCTTAAATTCTGCCTGAATATGTTTTGTATTACAGGTGGCTATCGCGGCACAGACCACGATTTCACTTTGTTGAAACAAATTCCCCCAGTGACCGTCAGGCTGATCCGCCAGGTTTCTGAACGGCAACTGTTGAGCAAACTGATACGCCCAAACGACTAATTGCTCAAAGCTGAGTTCATGGGGATTAAACATGGATGAGTTTATCGCCTCATCCTGCCGCTGTTGCCGTGAGGTCATTAAGCGATATCCCACTCGTCAGATAACGGGAGTAGCTGCGGCGATATTAAGGTGCCTTCGTTTAAATAGAAGGGATAAACCATATTGCTACGGGTGTTGGTGGTAATAACGCTGTAGTCAATTTGAATAAGTAATTTCCCTGAGAGCGGATCGGGTAAAAAATGCACATCTTCGACATTAATGCGTGATTCGAAAAATAAAATGGCATGGCGAATTTCTGCTGTCAGCTGGGTTAATACCGTCTGCGTGAGCTCCTCAAAGACAAAATGATTAATCCGGCAGCCGAAATCGGGCGTCATCAGGCGCTCCCCAGGCGTGGTGGAGAGGAGAATGGTTAAACTCTGTTCAATATCCTGAATATCAGAACTCATCACCACCTGGTGATGAGGCCCGGTAAAGCTGGGGGGAAATGCCCAGCCTGTTCCTAAAAATGCGTTGTTGTTTGCCATAAATTTCACGCTATCCCGTTGGCGATAATTAACCGCCAATAATGACCGTGGGGCACCCCAGCGCGATAGTGCCTCCGTGACTGGTGCTGTCACCCATTCTTGCCGCAGGTTTGCCGCCAATCAGCACGGTGGCAGAACCTTTGATGATGGTAGATGGCGGGCCAACGCAGACGCAGCTATCCCCCAGCACCGCGGCGGGTAACGATCCAATTAACACCGTCGGGACACCCGGTCCTGCAATTGGGCCACCAACATGAGGAACAGGGGGAAGCGCCGGGGTAGCCATCGGACACATCTGTAGGTCCGTAATTCTTGCTGCAAAGGACATATATCAATTCCGCTCGTTGCTAATTAATTTTGACCAGCGTGCCTTTGATGGTCGTTATTCCTGAACAGGAAAGTTCAGCGGTTGTATTTCCTTTAAGCGTTAACCCGGTATTGGCCTGCGCTGAAACATTTAAAGCGGAGATGTTAGCATCGCCTGTCGCTTTAACGATGGTATCGCGTGTGGAGTTAATACTGACCGACCCTTTCGCGGTAATAGTAATATCTTTACTGCTGTTAATAGCAATACCGCTTTCACCCATGCTTATCGTATTACTGTTTTGATCGGTCAGCGTGACAGATTTGTCTTTATCGCTCATCACCACAGAGTTGCCGTTGGGTGTTATTAAGGTCATGATGCTGGTTTCATCGTCAAAAATAATTTTCATCTTACTTTTGGTTACGATGGTTTTAATATAATTATCGGCCGTAATCTCTTCAGGCATTATATTTCTACTGCTGTACAGTGAGCCAAGAATAACGGGATTGCTGGGGTCCTGATTGATAAAGCCCACAATCATCTCATCACCGATTTCAGGAATGAAAAAATTTCCGCAGCCTGATGAACCGTAGAAGCTGGCTAATCGCGCCCAGATTAAACTGGAGTCGTTATCCAGCGTCGGCAGTTTTATCTGAATGCGATAACTGGAATCCGGATCGCCATCTAATTTGGTCACGATGCCGATTTGCAGCCCATCGACGGGGGGTAAGTACCCTGACGCTGGCGGGGCGGCGATATCACGATGTTCCGCCGACCACATCGGCGACATCCCCAGTTCAGCCGTGGTGATCCACTGACCTTTCTCAATACTGTGATGAATGCCACCAACATAGTGTGAACCGTTATAGCGCTCACCCACACCTGAGAGCTCCAGTAAGCTGTTAATGGTGGCGCTGGCGTTTCCCTGAAAAGTGACGCTGCCCCGAACCTTACTCAGCATGGCTTTTACCTGATGACCATTAGCCCAGCGAGTCAGAGCATCAGTGCTGATGGTTGAGGCGGTTTGTAGCCGGTAATCACTGATGCCCAATACCTTCGCTAAATCTGCGCTGGTGAAGGTGCCTTGCCCTGCGATGGACTGAGCTGAACCGGAGCCTGTTACCATGTTTTGACTGGCAGAATCCCACGCGGTCGCGGTGACAGAACTGAGTTGGTTTCGCGCATCTGTTTTTGCCGAGAACGAGATTAAATCTGTGCCCCAGGTCACCACGAGGGCCGCCGCAGTGCTTGTTGCAGGTTTATCAACCGTCACCTTATTGCACTGGTTGGTGACCACAAAGCCATTTGCTTCGGCGCGCGTAAGGATAAAGTCCCAGTCAGTGCTGTTAAACTGGACAAGCTCAGGCCAGGGGTCGGTAATGCTGCCGACGGAGCTGGTAATGTTGGGGTATTTAGCCAGCAGCGCGCTGATTATTTTACTGTCAGATTGAGCAAGAAAACACTGGCTGTGTTTAGCAATAGTCATTGCTATTGCCTGATCTTTACAAACAATATTCAGGAATGAACTGTTATTCGCCGTAATTTCTAGTCCGTGGCTGATAATAATCCCTTCGAAGATTGTTTTTTCATCACTTGCATAGCCAGCAGAAACAGAAATAGTCGCTCCCGGTTTAAAGGTATCGGCATCGCTGACATCAAAGCGTTGAGAAGGCATATCGCCATCGCTGATGGTGAGCTCCGCAGTAGCGATATGATTTATCTGGTACCGAACATGGATAGCGATAACGCCAATGGCGCTGTCAATCGCTTTGCCATCAATTTTAATGGTCCAGGTGGTTACCCCGGTACTGTCATCACTTAATGGAGATATAGCCATAATTAACCCGATGTTTAAATTAAAGGTGGAAAGTAAATTTTTGTACCGGGCTTGATCTGTCGTGCGCTGGCTAAATTATTTTTCCGGGCTACCTCAATATAGTAACTGCTGTCGTTATAGATCTTGTGACATAGCATTGGAAGCGTATCTCCTGCCCTGAATTCAATAATGTGAGTCAGGTCCGGAGAGGACTGTTTCTTTAAAGCGCTTTTTTCTTTTTGCGTTAAATATTTTGCAAAGCTCAGCGCTACCGTCGCTCGCAATGGATTACCGGAGGAGTCAAACAGAGAGTAATTGATACTGATAGAGGTCAGACGTCCCTGAAAGCTGACGGATGTCCCCCAGGATATCACCACCGCATAGGGTTCATGCTGCTCACCATTATAGGCGTAGGTCACTTTTTTTAGCGTGGCAAGCTGCTTCTGCACGGTGTTGGTGCTGGTATTGCCCGTTACCCCTGTTCCATCAATGAGCAGTTCGAAGTCCAGTTTTTCGCTGTCATAGCCTTTAAAGGTGGTGGTCGGTGAAATGTCCCCCTGCTGCTGTGGACCTCTGTTGGTATAGCTGATACCAAAATTATGTTTAATGCTGCCCGGATTCAACGTCGCCGAAAATGTTTGCGCAACACTTCCTTTAGAGGTGATTGATTTTATCGTTATTTTTTCCATGATGGACTCCCTTTATTCAAATCACTTATCTTTCTCTTACTGTATCAGTTGCTTTTATAAAGTGATAAGGGAGTGTTTTCTCTGGCTGGTTTTTTTCAGCATTATAATCTGGCCGTTCAGAGTCGAAAGACGCGTTTTTATTATCGTCATTTATTGTTTTTGACTTAATCACAAGCTGCTTTATTTCTATTGGCACGGTTATAAGTTCCTTTTCAAATGATTAAAACAAATTTCGATCTCTTCAATGGCGATATCATTTTGGGTCGAGTTAAAAGGGGCCATCTTCAGTTTCACCGGATAGGCATTTGAGGCAGTCCAGCTTCTGCACGTTGTCCCTTTCTCATTTAACAAATTTATCGACACACTTTTCGTCACAATCGGTTTGGACAGCTCATCATTCAAAATGCCAAGACACCAGCTTAGTAATTTGGATGTTTTATCCGTCACGGCTCTCTTTAGCGTTAAATTGCTGGTTTTTATATTTTTGGGCAGATGATAAACCAGGTTATTGCCCCCCTCGCGATACTCTTCAGTTTCTATCTGGAACTCCAGTCCGGAAACTTCCTGAAAGGCTGTGTCATCAGCACAGCCACTGACAGAAACGCTGAAGTAGAAAGCGGGAAGGGGCCAGTCGCCATCGCCCTGTACTGCACCCGTACCTTTTTGGCTTTCCATGGTGATTCTTTCTGTATTCAGGAAATAGGTTTTTGCTCAATGACAGAAATCAAACGGAGATTTCCAGACCTTCATGGGCAAGTTCAATGGTTTCAACCGCCACTTCATTACTGTCCGATTTTAAATCGGTACCGGTAACTTTGGTCGGCCAGGCATTTTTTAGTTTCCAGCTCATCACTGGCGCCCCGCTTTCATCTAACAGATTTATGGTGACGGCGGTTCGGGCGATGGTGTTCATCTTGATCTTCGAATACCACGTGTAGAACTTGTTATCACTTTTAAAAATACCCTTCTTAAGCGTGACGTTGCCGGTTTTAATCAATCCGGGCATTTTTATCGTGGAAAATACCGGGCTGTTTCCCGCGCGATATTCGATGGGTTGTGATTCTAAATCAAGACCGGATACTTCCTGAAATGCAGAAACCATGCCAGCGCCAGCGCCACCATCCCATTTCACTTCGAAATGAAATTTCGGCATTGGCCATACTGTTTCGGATTGAGCTGAACCGTCATCTGCCATAGGTATCTCCTGAGAATAATTGGTTATATTCGATAATATTGAATGCTATTCACATGCCATGCAGAGGACAGAATCTACGATTCCTGCATCTTTTGCTGGAAGGTGATTTCGATAAATTCAGCCGGTCGTACCATCGCCACCAGCACGGTAATACGCAAAATACCTTCCAGGATATCGTTTCCGGTCATTGTCTTACCCAGACCGACGCTCACATTGTAAGCTTCACCCGGCGTTGAACCGGCTAATCCGCCTCGTTTCCAGATACCGTAGAGGAAATTACCCAGCATACTTTCCATCGAAACCCAGGTATTGGCGACATTGGGCTCAAAGACATAGGCTTTGGAGGCCAGCTTAATTGACTCCTGTAGCATAATCATCGTGCGTCTGACGTTGATATATCGCCAGTCCAGGCTGTTGCCATCAAGCGTTCTTGCTCCCCAGACCAACGTACCTTCACCGATAAAGGGGCGTATAGCGTTAATCGATTTACCCTGAGTTGTTACGTTTAAATCTTCCTGCTCATCATCGCTGATATTAACGGTTGGCGAGACAACCGCGTTGACGCTGACGTTAGCGGGGGCTTTCCATACGCCGCGTGAGTTGTCGACCATGGTATAAATACCGGCCATCGCCGCAGAGGGTGGCAGGATATTTTGCTGGAATTTGATGTCCGCCATGATGGTTTGGTACAGCGCACTCATATTCGAAAGGATCTTATGCAATAGCACCGCATCAGGTCTTGACAGCTGGCCGCTTAACTTAGCAATTTCATCAAGCATGGCCTGTTTGCGTGTCGCTCTCAGCTTATTACCGCCTGTGCTGAGTTCTTCTTCAGTGAGACCTTCTAAATCACTGAACACCGCAGCAACTTCGCTGTTAAGCAATTCTGCCAGCTTATCGATATTGCTGATGTTCAGGAAACTGACGTCGCTGTCCTGCACGATTGAGGTGTTCAGCCACGGGTAATAGGCAGATGAATAATCGAGATAATTAGTACCCAGTTTAGAACGGAAGTTTTCAATACAGTCACCATCAGGATGCTGACGATCTTTGTAACCATTCCAGATATCTAAAATCGCAATGCGGTTTTTCATCTTACCGCCGCAATGCCCAAGCATAGCCTGCTGAACATTAATACAATCATCTTCTGCCAGCTGTATTGCTTCTGGAATAAGCAGCATGGTGGGTTCAGCTTCTTTAATTAAAGGCATAATGCCTGCCTTTAATATCCCGGCATCGATATCGTCTGAGTAATTACCCACTGAAACGATATAACATGGGCCGCCGCCATTTTGAAAGAAAAATAGCATGCTGTAATAAAGATGATGGCGGGTATTTGATTGCGTAATCTGGTAAGTTTTTCCCGACTGCTTAAATGCTTCCCGGGTATTAGCATCCGCAGTTTTACCAATTTCGGCTATTTCAAATAAATGCTGGGGTTCTCCACCGAAGTATTGACGATATTCGGACATCGAAGTAATACGCCATCCCTGATTGCTTAGCGATTTACCGCCGTTATCCGCTTTTTCTGTATATCCGATAAATGCGGGAACCGCAGTGGCAACTTCAACAACAGAGTTCGGGAATGCATTTTGCTCAACTATATATACGCCAGGTGTTTTCATTACGCCCATAGTTTGGACCTTCATGTAATTGAATTGCAACCATGCCGACTGCCAGCACACAGAAAAAACGCTGTTAAGAAAGGCCTGAGATTAAGAACTATCTGATTAAGAATACTGATGTGTTTGTATAACTTTTTCTGAGTTTTCTGTCAACTATCAACTGAAGTTGTCGAAAAAGTCAGATCACATTTTTCATCATTACCCATCTGTTTACAGGGATGTGCAGGTGCTGTTTAGCCGGGAATTTATGGAGCTAATTTTTTAACCCATTGAAATTTATGATGAAAATCATAACCTGGCGTTAAGGGCTTTTATCATGTCATCAAAATGGCCACAGTAATCGGGGCAGTCGAAAAACAATCCATCTGGCTTTTGCTGGTATTGATCGCGCAGTGTGCGTTTTCAGCCGGCCTGCCATTTTTCACCGTAACGTTCAGACCGCATCACGTATGAAGGCTGGTAATCAGAGGAGTTGGTGCCACAGCATGATCAGTTGATGTAAATATGAGCGATGGATTTTTTTATTCCGTCGGAGATAAATGTTGAAATATTATCCGGAGCAGGGAGGGGCAGGGATTTCATGATGATTTTTTTGTCATCTGATAATGAGAAATATTCTGTGTAAACTTCCCTCAGGGGTATTGGATTGTCAGATAAAAAAACTCTTGCCGTTTTATTGGCGATTTTTTCATTCGGCTGCTCGGTAAATAAGTGAGAAATACCGAGGTTTTTTTTACCATCCGACGAAAATATATAGTATTTCCAGTTGGCCGAGATGGCATTAAATCTGACCGTAACAGATTTCTTCTCCAGAGTTAAGTGACGCTGCGGAAGAGTAATAGTGAGTATGCTGATTAAATTTTTATTAAAGACGGCAACATCATTACTGGCGATGGTTGTATTCGACGGGTTTATATCAGCCCAGTTTTCTGCATTAATATCCAGCGCTGGGCTATCGGTAAATTCTGCATGGACAGTTGAAATATTGAACATCCCGGGCATTTTTGTGATGCTTCTGATAGCAGGGGCCGTGCTTATAAGATGAAATTTCAGGGTGATTTTGTCAGTCAACTCCGCCAAATCCTCAAACCGTTCAGTTTCAGCAATCAGCTGCGTAAATCCCCGCGCTGATTTCAACAGAATGCCGAACTGACGGAGTAACACTGCTGTTTCCCGGTCTGGAATAATCTTAAAGGGCGCTAATCCATCGCTGTTTGCATTGTAATACTCATGCATAACGCTAATTAGTAAGATTGATTGATAGCCTGTCATTTAATTCTCTCTTTTTGCCATCGTGGTATCGGATAAATGAATGCTACCTACCTGAGACAGAACTGATTCACTGTCGGGGATCAGTGCTCTCACTCTGTAAATGCACGAAGGCAGATAGTGTGAGCCGAATATCCCCCACAAATGGTTTAATTGTTCACCCGGTATGGATTCCATCTCCATGTTAATTTGTTCAATATTTTCAGGGAGGTCAGGGGAGTTCTGACGATTGAAGCTGTTATGGCGATTGAAGAAAGCAAGAAAATGGGATAGCACTTTTAATCCGTCAGAGTAATGGTTCGTACTAAAGTTCGCTGCGACGGTCACCGTCATGGTGATAAAAAGCGGCTGCGATGATACCGCTTTTCTGTTGTTTGTGTGGTTGAACTCAGGTCGGTAACTTTTTGAAAATGTGTCTTTTTCGATGTTGTTGATAAAAATGAGGATCTTATTTTGTCTTTCAGGTGACTTTGAGCCATCAAGGTCCGCTGGCGGAGAGACAATCACCAGGTCATCGGCTAAATCAAACACACTTTTGACAGACTGATTCATCCTTTCTTTTAAGTAATCTAAGCACAAAGCCAGCATAAGATATTCCTGATCAATAATAGCAAATGATGTTCCTGAGTGGGCTTTCATAGCTATAACGCATTTGCCGAATGTTTTACAACCTTAAACGGTTTTCGGTGGCGCTTCTCACCAGGCGATCGCCATTGTGAACTCCGTCGAGGCGGTCAGGGAGGTCTGCCTGTCTCACTCTGGGATGCCGCATGCGGAAGAATGCTATTGAAAAACACAGAACCAGCGATAAAACCCGAGCGTGTAAGCCATCTGCTCACCGGCTTTACGACAGGTGTCCGGGATGCTTAGAGGACATATTTCTCGCAGGGTAATATGGACCTGAAATGTGGGCAGGGCAGGCGTTGATAAGTCGACAGATGGCAATACAGCTCAGG
This sequence comes from Erwinia mallotivora, assembly GCF_000590885.1. Classification (GTDB taxonomy): domain Bacteria; phylum Pseudomonadota; class Gammaproteobacteria; order Enterobacterales; family Enterobacteriaceae; genus Erwinia; species Erwinia mallotivora. The sequence goes on along the minus strand of NZ_JFHN01000053.1, from coordinate 238,857 downwards.
ATAAAAACGGGTGTTCAATTGTGCAGAAAACAGAGCTTCGGGGATTATAACCGCTATACAGCACTATTTCCGGGATATATCCGCCACAGCAAATGTGCCTGCTGGCGACGCCGACAGGACGTTAATTTCGGCCAGTTTTGACTGCTTTTTAAATTTTTTTTCTCTCCGGTGTAAATAATTACGGATGCATTTATCAAAATATGTTTCGCGATTTTTTCTTTGTTAATGGTTTTATTTTTGTGGCCATTAAAAAAAGCCCCGAAAGAAATCGGGGCGTAATAGCAATGTTTGTATCAGTAAATTATCACTGATAAAAAGTCATGCTGATGATTGTTGTTATGCCTGGCATCTGCTGATATGCAAAATCAGCAAACTACAATGTTGTTCAAATCAGAAAGTCAGACCGGCACCAATAAATGGACCGTCAATCAACGTATGATTCTGGTGGCCACTTTTGCCATCCACGCTGGCGTGACGATATCCGGCTTTCACGGTCAATGGACCCAGCGGTGACCAGCTGATACCACCATTGGCTTCAACATAGTTATTTACGCTGTTAGTCAGGCCGCGTGGAGCAGAATATCCCTCACCATACAGGGCGAAATTAGCAGGTAAGGCGATTCTCACGCCTCCACCTACAGGAAACGCCACGCCGTTATCGCCCTTTTTGGGGCCGAGATAAGCCGCTTTGACTCCTGCTGTCAGCATAACCGGGCCAAGTTCCAGATTATAACCCGTACCCACTGAACCCACCTGAGTACCATCCTGGGTATTTTTCAACCAGTTGCTCTCCAGGAATATGCCGCCTGAGTCTTTACCGATTTCACCATTAAGATTGGTAAAGTTTTTACCTTGTTCCATACTGACACCCATTGCCATTGCGGATGTTGAGGTAATCAGTAATGATATCAGCGCTGTTAAAGTGATTTTTTTCATTTTAATGTCCAGATATAAATTAGTGCGGGTATTTTATTCGTTTTGCTTAAACCCTTTCTCAACCAGTAGTAGAAACCGATCTGTTTTTTTAATAATGCATCTGGCTTTTCAGATTTTTTTAATTGTCCTGACTTGCATCAAAAAAATAACGCTAAATGCCCTTTCTTTTAAAGCCGTCCGGCTTCCGTAGCCCGGTATCTTTTGTTATCTGTCATGCGAAATATTGCAAACGTGTTGCGTATTTGTAGTGTCGAAATATTGCGCCTCAACCCCGTCTGATTATCCACTACACTTCTGTACACAGCCCTGCTGCCGTCGCGCACGGCTCAGGAAATTTATTTCGCTGCGCTACAGGCTTTCTGATCCCAGCCAATATTTACAGACAGGTGACAATGAATGATCATTTCTGCATCAACGGACTACCGTAAAGCGGCAAAACGCAGATTGCCTCCCTTCCTGTTTCATTATCTCGACGGCGGTGCCTACAGTGAACATACCCTTCGGCGTAATACCGCTGATTTAGCCGATATCGCGTTACGTCAGCGAGTCCTGAAAAATATGTCTCAACTGAGCCTCGAAACTACCCTGTTTGATGAACAACTGGCGATGCCGTTGATACTGGCTCCGGTTGGACTGACCGGGATGTATGCCCGCCGTGGCGAAGTACAGGCTGCCCGTGCTGCTACGGCAAAGGGGATTCCTTTCACGCTCTCCACCGTGTCGGTTTGTCCTCTGGAAGAGGTGGCTCCGGCGATTGCTCGCCCGATATGGTTCCAGCTGTATGTGCTCAAAGATCGTGGTTTTATGCGACATGTGCTGGAACGTGCGCAGGCGGCAGGGGTGAAAACACTGGTGTTTACCGTCGATATGCCGGTTCCCGGCGCACGCTATCGGGATGCGCATTCGGGGATGAGTGGCCCTTATGCCACACAGCGACGGATTTTGCAGTCGGTTCTGCATCCACAGTGGGCATGGGATGTTGGCGTAAAGGGTAAACCGCATGATCTGGGGAATGTCTCGGCTTATCGTGGGCAGCCAACCACGCTGGAGGATTATATTGGCTGGCTGGGGGCAAACTTTGATCCCTCAATATCATGGCAGGATCTGGAGTGGATCCGCGACTTCTGGCAGGGGCGGATGATCATTAAAGGTATTCTTGACCCGCAGGATGCCAGGGATGCGATCGGTTTTGGGGCGGATGGTATTGTGGTTTCCAATCATGGGGGACGCCAGTTGGATGGCGTATTGTCCACAGCCAGAGCGCTTCCGGCAATTGCCGATGCGGTGAAAGGTGAGATAGCTGTTCTGGCGGATTCCGGCATCCGCACCGGGCTTGATGTGGTAAGGATGATTGCGCTTGGCGCTGACGGCGTATTGCTGGGGAGAGCATTTGTCTACGCGCTGGCAACAGGCGGTGAAGCGGGGGTGATAAATCTGCTGTCGCTGATGGAAAAAGAGATGCGGGTGGCAATGACCCTGACCGGGGCGAAAACTATTGCGGAGATTGGCCGCGATTCACTGGTTTCATGGTGAACAAACGCTGCTGTAAGCAGGAGCAGGAGCAGGAGCAGGAGCAGCGGGCGGCGAGGCCCGCTGTGGGTTTTTATCCGGCATTCATTCCCTGATGACTGCGCCAGTAATCAAAATAAATATGATCGGCCTGAAAATCGGCGGTTTCGGTGTCGCCGGTTAAACGCCACGCCAGCTGAAAGGCAAACTCAAAACTTTTACCCAGCCCTTTGCCACTGATCAGATTACCGTCTTCCACGACATTATCCGGGCTCCAGACGCCATCGGTCACCGCTTTGTACAGATCACCCGAACAGGTGTAGCGTCGCCCTTTCAGCAAATGATTGCCGCCCAGCACCCGGGCGGCAGCAGAGCAGATCGGCGCTATCCATTTTCCGGCCTCGTCATGGCGACTGATAAAGGCTTTTACCAGTGGATTAGCCGCCAGATTTACCGTGCCTTCTGGTCCGCCTGGGATCACCACTGCATCAAATTCCTCATGCTGGATGTCGCTCAGCAGTACATCAGCCACAACCGGGACAGTATGATAACTGGCCACCTCACGTCCGGTATGACAGGCAACGGTAGTCACTTTTACCTTCAGCCGGTTCAAAATATCAATAATGATAAAAGCTTCTGCCTCTTCAAAGCCCGGCGCTAACAGTATTGCCGCCTCTTTAGTCATCATTCCTCCTGAATAATAAAATGGCTAAATAATATTATTGAAATAACGTTTTATTTTTATATTGTCAATGCTGGTGCTGATGAGATGCGCACCGTGGCCGCAGAGCATTAACAACACTGCCCGTGCAATGCCTTTACACAACATATGCTTTTCATCGGCTCAGAGCATGCTTTAACATGATGGCTACTTCTATCGCGCTATGGATATGCAATGCGTTATTTGCTCACACTCCTTTTTCCACTGGCCCTGCTTTCAGCCTGTAGCAGCAGTAAGCCACTTCCGCAGCCTGAGCCACACGGTAATCCTTTTAAAGGCGACAACGGTTTTCTACTTGAACCTTCGCATAATGTCGCGCCGCTGGACGGCGATTTCGCTGATAACCCGGCTACTGCGGCATTTATCGAGAAAATGGTGCGGAAGCACAATTTTGATCGTCAGCAACTGCATGATGTGCTGGCACAGGCGAAACGTCTGGACTGGGTGCTGCGTTTGATGGACCGTCAGGCACCGGCTTATCAGCCCCCTTCAGGTCCAAACGGCGCATGGATCCGTTACCGCAACAAATTTATCGTGCCGGATAACGTGCAAAACGGCGTGCAGTTCTGGAACCAGTATCAGGATGCTCTGAATCGTGCCTCGCAGCAGTATGGCGTGCCGCCTGAAATCATCGTTGGCATCATCGGTGTGGAGACACGCTGGGGCAGGGTGATGGGCAAAACCCGAATCATTGACGCGCTGGCAACGCTCTCCTTTGCCTATCCGCGCCGGGCTGAATATTTCAGCGGCGAACTGGAAACCTTTTTGTTGATGGCAAGAGAAGAGAAAGATGATCCGCTCGATTTGCGCGGTTCATTCGCCGGTGCGATGGGGTACGGTCAGTTTATGCCTTCTTCCTTTAAACAGTACGCGGTGGATTTTAACAACGACGGGCACATTAACCTTTGGGACCCGGTTGATGCTATCGGCAGCGTCGCGCATTATTTCAGCGCTCACGGCTGGCAGAGAGGGGGCACCATTGCGGTTCCGGCCAGCGGGCAGGCACCACTGCTGGAAAACGGTTTCAAAACCCGCTATACCCCGGCGCAGCTTGCGGCTGCCGGACTGTCACCTCAGGTACCGCTCAATGGTCATCAGCAGGTCAGCTTGCTACGTTTCGATATGGGGCAGTATTACCAGTACTGGTATGGTCTGCCAAACTTCTACGTAATTACCCGTTATAACAACAGCAATCACTATGCGATGGCGGTGTGGCAACTGGGTGAAGCCGTGCGCGATGCGGGGCGGTTCTGAGGCGCATTCCGTGAAAACGGATGGCCTTTAGCGATTTCCCTGTCCTGAACGACTTGTTGCGATATTGTTCTTTCTGCGTGGCTGGCCGGCTTCTACAGTGAATGATGTTGTTAATAAATATCGTGAGGCAGAGATGAAAGACTGGAATCCCGATCTCTATCGTCAGTTTGAGGCTGAACGTACGCGCCCTGCCAAAGAGTTACTGGATCGCGTTCTTCTCAAAACGGTGCATTCTGCTGTTGATCTCGGTTGTGGTCCGGGCAACAGTACTGCTTTGTTGCGTGAAGCCTGGCCGGATGCGCTGATCACCGGAGTGGACAGCTCACAGGCTATGCTCGAACAGGCTTTAAAACGCCTGCCTGATTGTCAGTTCAGGCAGGTTGACATACGCGGCTGGCATGCTGATAAGCCCCAGGATCTGATTTACGCCAATGCTTCGCTTCAGTGGTTGCCCGATCACGCTCAGTTACTGCCGCATCTGGTTACACAGCTCTCGCCGCGCGGTGTGCTGGCAATACAGATGCCGGATAATCTGGACCAGCCCTGTCACAGTCTGATGCGCAAGGTCAGTGAAATGCCCGCCTGGCAAAGCAAAATTGGTGCGGAAGCGGCTGAGCGTAAGCGGTTACTTAGCGCTGAAAATTATTATGATTTGCTCAGCTCAGCCGGTTGTTCAGTGGACATCTGGCGCACAACTTACTATCACGTTATGCCTTCGCATCAGGCGCTGGTGGACTGGTTACGGGCAACAGGTCTGCGGCCTTTTCTGGCCCCGCTGTCAGAAGATGATCAACAGTCTTTCATCGCCAGCTACCTGCATGAGTTGCAGCAGGCTTATCGCATCCAGCATGATGGCCGCATACTGATGCCTTTTCCCCGCCTGTTTATGGTGGCACAAAGGGGTTAACGCAGGCTGGCGCAGAAGTTGGACTAAGACTGGAAAGCGTGCCGCAAAGTAGCCAGTGTCTTCTTTTCCCCAAATGAAAAAGTGCTAATCTTGCTGTTTCTTTTATTAGGGGATTGAGCGCTGATGACGGACGCTGAGTTAATGAAATTGAGTGCGGAAATTGGCCGACAGTTGCAACGCATGCAGGCCACCCTGACTACCGCAGAGTCCTGTACCGGTGGCTGGATTGCCAAGGTACTTACCGATGTTGCCGGCAGTTCATGCTGGTTTGAACGTGGATTTGTCACCTACAGTAATCAGGCTAAACAGCAGATGATTGGTGTTACTGCGGATTCGCTGGCGCGCCACGGTGCTGTCAGTGAGCAGGTCGTGCGCGAAATGGCTGAAGGTGCGCGAGTGGAGGCGGATGCCGACTTTGCAATTTCAGTCAGTGGTATCGCCGGACCTGATGGTGGTTCTGATGACAAACCTGTGGGCACCGTCTGGTTTGGTTTTGCGGCGCGTAACCGCGAAACAAAGGTACAGCGTCAGATCTTTTCCGGAGACAGAGAAGCGGTGCGCCGTCAGGCGACGGGCTGGGGGTTACAGACGTTGTACGCGCATTTTCTCAAAAATTAAACTTGATACTGTATGACTATACAGTATAATCATCGTCATCTTGAATGTGATACAAAGCCGCGTATGTGTGCTTTACCCCGCGTGATTAGGAGTTGAAATGGCTATTGACGAAAACAAGCAAAAAGCACTGGCAGCCGCACTCGGCCAGATTGAAAAGCAATTTGGTAAAGGTTCTATCATGCGCCTGGGTGAAGACCGCACTATGGATGTGGAAACCATCTCTACCGGTTCTCTGTCGCTGGATATTGCGCTGGGCGCGGGTGGCCTGCCAATGGGCCGTATCGTCGAGATCTATGGACCGGAATCTTCTGGTAAAACCACGCTGACTCTACAGGTCATCGCGGCTGCTCAGCGTAAAGGTAAAACCTGTGCGTTTATCGATGCGGAGCACGCGCTGGATCCGGTTTACGCTAAAAAGCTTGGCGTGGATATTGATAACCTGCTGTGTTCGCAGCCGGATACCGGTGAGCAGGCGCTGGAAATCTGTGATGCGTTGGCCCGCTCCGGCGCGGTGGACGTGATTATCGTCGACTCCGTGGCTGCTCTGACGCCAAAAGCGGAAATCGAAGGGGAGATCGGTGACTCTCACATGGGCCTTGCGGCACGTATGATGAGCCAGGCAATGCGTAAGCTGGCAGGTAACCTGAAGCAGTCGAATACCCTGCTGATCTTTATTAACCAGATCCGTATGAAAATCGGTGTGATGTTCGGTAATCCGGAAACCACTACCGGTGGTAACGCTCTGAAGTTTTACGCTTCTGTCCGTCTGGATATCCGTCGTATTGGCGCGATAAAAGAAGGTGACGAAGTCGTCGGTAGCGAAACGCGGGTTAAAGTGGTCAAAAATAAAGTCGCCGCGCCATTCAAACAGGCTGAATTCCAGATTATGTACGGTGAAGGTATCAACGTACTGGGCGAGCTGGTGGATCTGGGTGTCAAACACAAGCTGATTGAAAAAGCCGGTGCCTGGTACAGCTATAACGGTGACAAGATTGGTCAGGGTAAAGCTAATGCGGGCAACTTCCTGAAGGAAAATCCGGCGGTGGCCAGTGAAATCGAAACCAAACTGCGCACCATGCTGTTGAACAATCCGGACAGTAAACCTGATTTTACCGCTGATGAGAGCGAGATGGGTGAAATCAGCGAAGCAAATGAAAATTTTTGATGCAGCCTGATGGGCGGTTCTTCCCGCCCTGTCTGACGAAAAGGAACGGTTCGCCCGTTCCTTTTTTTGTTTCTTCCGTTGTTCCTCGTTAATCTTACCCTTCGCCATTTCATTAAGCTGAAAGTTTTGGAGCAAGATGCCTGAAACAAAAGATCGTAGCTCGTTTCCCCGTTTGCTTGAGCGCGCCATGCGTATCCTTGCCATGCGTGATCACAGCGAAGCCGAATTACGCCGCAAGCTGTCATTGTCAGCAGAGCGCGCTGCTCTCTCTGTCAGCAATGATCATCCATCAGAAAGCCCTTCACCAGAGCAAATCGATCAGGTGGTGGCGTGGTGTTACGAAAACCGGTATCTCGATGACAGCCACTTTGCACAACGCTATATTGCCGGTCGAAGCCGTAAAGGCTACGGCCCGCAGCGTATTCGCATGGAACTGAACCAGAAGGGCGTGGATCAGGCTGTAACGACTGCCGCGTTGTCCAGCGCAGAAATAGACTGGCGCAGCAAAACCTGTGAAGCGGCAGAACGAAAGTTTGGCCTGCCACTGCCATCAGACTGGAAGGAAAAAGCAAAAGTACAGCGCTGGCTGATGACAAAGGGTTTTCTTGCCGAAGATATCCGTAGCATTTTTTCAAATTTTGATGATTGAGTAACGATGGGATTTTACTTCCCATCGAAGAAAATTTATCTTATTCACCACTTTTTGTTCGTGCGTTACCGGTAAAAGGTCAATCCTGCCGGTATGTCAGCCCCACGAAACGTTCGTTAGCGTGATTCCAGGATATTTATGAGCAAGAGCACTGCGGAGATTCGCCAGGCGTTTCTCGACTTTTTTCACAGCAAGGGACATCAGGTTGTAGCCAGTAGCTCCCTCGTACCAACGAATGACCCGACCTTACTGTTCACCAACGCCGGTATGAACCAGTTCAAGGATGTTTTCCTTGGCCAGGACAAACGTAATTACTCCCGGGCCACCACTTCACAGCGCTGTGTGCGTGCCGGGGGCAAGCATAACGATTTGGAAAACGTTGGCTATACCGCTCGTCACCATACTTTCTTTGAAATGCTGGGCAATTTCAGCTTCGGTGATTACTTCAAGCGTGAAGCGATTGAATATGCCTGGGAGCTACTGACCAGCGCGCAATGGTTCAGTCTGCCGAAAGAGAGATTGTGGGTCACCGTATACGAAACTGATGATGAGGCTTATGACATCTGGGCCGACCATATTGGTGTACCCCGTGAGCGCATCATCCGCATCGGTGATAATAAGGGCGGTGCCTTTGCATCTGATAATTTCTGGCAGATGGGCGATACCGGTCCGTGTGGCCCCTGTACCGAAATATTTTTCGATCACGGCGATCATATCTGGGGTGGACCTCCGGGCAGCCCGGAAGAGGATGGGGATCGCTACATTGAGATCTGGAACCTGGTCTTCATGCAGTTTAACCGCCAGTCTGACGGCACAATGCTGCCGCTACCAAAGCCTTCGGTTGATACCGGCATGGGACTGGAGCGTATTTCGGCGGTGTTGCAGCACGTAAATTCTAACTACGAAATCGATTTGTTTCAGAAATTGATTAAATCCGTAGCTGCGGTAACCGCTGCCCAGGACCTGAACAGCAAATCACTGCGCGTGATTGCTGATCATATTCGTTCCTGTGCATTCCTGATTGCCGATGGGGTGATCCCTTCAAATGAAAACCGGGGTTACGTACTGCGTCGTATCATTCGACGTGCCATTCGTCATGGCAACATGCTGGGCGCACAAGGCACCTTCTTCTGGAAGCTGGTCGGCCCGTTGATTGAGGTCATGGGCGCGGCTGGTGACGATTTAAAAAATCAGCAGTCTCAGGTCGAGCAGGTGTTAAAGACCGAGGAAGAGCAGTTTGCCAAAACGCTGGAGCGTGGTCTGGCGCTGCTGGATGAGGAACTGGCGAAATTACAGGGCGATACCCTGGATGGGGAAACCGTGTTCCGCCTGTATGATACCTTCGGCTTTCCGGTAGACCTGACGGCAGATGTGTGTCGTGAGCGTAATCTGAAAATAGATGAACCCGGTTTTGAGCGGGCGATGGAACAGCAGCGTCAGCGCGCTCGCGATGCCAGCGGCTTTGGTACTGATTACAACAATACTATTCGTGTTGACGCGGCTTCAACGTTCAAAGGCTATGAGCAACTCGAACTGACGGCATCAGTGACCGCTATTTTTGTTGACGGCCAACCCGCTAAACAAATCACCGCAGGTCAGGAGGGCGTCATTGTCCTCAATGAAACGCCATTCTATGGTGAGTCGGGCGGTCAGGTGGGTGATACCGGCGAACTGAAAAACAGTCATGCCGTGTTTACCGTTACTGACACACAAAAATATGGTCAGGCGATTGGTCATACCGGCAAACTGGCATCGGGCCATCTGCGGGTTGGGGAACACCTGGCGGCACAGGTTGATGAATTACGCCGTGGCCGCATCCGCCTGAACCACTCTGCGACACATTTACTGCATGCCGCATTACGTCAGGTGTTAGGTCACCATGTGGCGCAGAAAGGATCGCTGGTTAACGATCGATACCTGCGATTTGACTTCTCCCATTTCGAAGCGATGAAACCGCAGGAAATTCGCCAGGTAGAGGATATTGTTAACGCACAAATCCGCCGGAATCTTGCCGTTGACACCCAAATTATGGAGCTGGATGCAGCAAAAGCGCTGGGGGCGATGGCGCTGTTCGGCGAAAAATACGATGATCATGTGCGCGTGCTGACAATGGGCGATTTTTCTACCGAGCTTTGTGGTGGAACCCATGCAGAGCGCACTGGTGACATTGGTTTGTTCCGGATTATTTCTGAGTCAGGAACTGCCGCAGGTGTGCGTCGTATCGAAGCTTTGACAGGTGAGGGCGCTCTGAAGCAGGTGCATGTACAGAGCGAACAGTTGCAGGACATCGCCCAGTTGCTGAAAGCTAACCATGGCAACCTTCATGAGAAAGTGAGGGCAATGCTGGAAAGCGTTCGAGGGCTGGAAAAAGAGTTACAGCAACTAAAAGATCAGCAGGCGGCGCAGGAAAGTGCTTCACTGAGCAGTCAGGCGCTTGATATTAAGGGTGTGAAGCTTCTGGTGAGTGAGCTCACTAACGTTGAGCCGAAAATGCTGCGCACCATGGTCGATGACCTGAAAAATCAACTGAAGTCCGCAATTATCGTGCTGGCGACGGTGGAGGAAGGCAAGATATCGCTGATTGCTGGCGTCACTAAAGATGTGACCGATCGCGTGAAAGCTGGAGAGCTGGTGGGGCAGTTGGCCCAGCAGATTGGTGGTAAGGGCGGGGGACGCCCGGATATGGCTCAGGCCGGAGGCAGCGATGTTCAGGCATTGCCTGGGGCACTGGCTGGCGTCGAAGCCTGGGTTGTTGCAAAACTGTAACATTTAAGATAAGCATCTCAGAGGGCGCTGTGGAAGGGTTCCACGGCGTTTCCCGGCCAGGTGTAATCCCAATAAAACATAAAGTCAGGTTGCTGGTGTGTATTTCGGCTAAACTAAGTATCAGCAGAATGTATTGGTATGAGGATGCACTTGTAGTGTATTTGTCATAGTCTACATTTAGCGTTGTATGATGGATAATGCCGGGAGATACAGTTAACCCGACTCTTTTAATCTTTCAAGGAGCAAAGAATGCTTATTCTAACTCGTCGAGTTGGTGAAACCCTCATGATCGGTGATGAGGTGACTGTAACGGTGCTGGGAGTGAAAGGGAACCAGGTTCGCATCGGTGTGAACGCTCCAAAAGAAGTTTCGGTTCATCGCGAAGAGATCTATCAGCGCATTCAGGCCGAAAAAACTCAGCAAACGAGTTACTAACGGATCAGGTGCCTCGCCAATCTGGCGAGGCACCACCGGCTTTCACCTCTCCCTTTCTGTTCTGATCTTCTGATTTTCTCACTTTCCATTCGCTGCTACAGGCATAACTGCTTATCACTTGCTGCATCTGGCTGTGCCAGTATCTGTTGATAATTCACTCTTTTTGCCGCCAAAATATCCGTATTGAGTGTGAAGTGTGCAAACAGCTGCGTAGTGGGAAAAATTGTTTGACTTATAAGTCCGGGAAAGTAATATGTGCGCCACGCAGTGCCGATGAGCAGAAACAAAGTTCAGCAGCACAACTCGTCAGAGTGCGTATGGTGAGGTGGCCGAGAGGCTGAAGGCGCTCCCCTGCTAAGGGAGTATGCGGTCAAAAGCTGCATCCGGGGTTCGAATCCCCGCCTCACCGCCATTTGCATCCGTAGCTCAGCTGGATAGAGTACTCGGCTACGAACCGAGCGGTCGGAGGTTCGAATCCTCCCGGATGCACCATATTTTGTCAGGCTGGTTGCAACTTGTTAGCTGGCGCAGGTTAAGAGTTTCAGTGATCAATGCGATGACTGATTAGGCCAGGTAAACGTAGTTAGCGAATTTGTCTGATGCAGAGTGTAAGTAGTCAGCACGTGCGATATGCATATCAACACGGTGCTAACAACTTGCGTCAGGGGATGTCTCTCACATCCACGTTGTAAAAAAGCTTTGTCATGCATCCGTAGCTCAGCTGGATAGAGTACTCGGCTACGAACCGAGCGGTCGGAGGTTCGAATCCTCCCGGATGCACCATACTCTCCTTTCTGATTACTTCTGCTCTTACGCAATACAATTGGTAACCTGTTTCAGCCCGCTTCAGGCTTTGTTTTATTATCCCTGTTTCATTCCGTAATTTTGAAAGTAAAGCTGGCTTGCAAACAGCGAATTATCTGTTGCTGAGCCCAACATTTTCTGCTTCTGCCAAATTCTGATAATCAAAAAACTCTGTCAATTCAAAGGATTTTTGCGCCTGTATCAACAGCGACAAAAAGTGTGCTTTGCGCTACAGTATTTGTTCACTGCTGCAAGGATGGAAAAAACTATGTACGACGGCTATGACGGTCTGATATTCGATATGGACGGTACTATCCTCGACACTGAGCCGACACATCGCAAAGCCTGGCGTACCGTGCTGGCCCGTTATGATATTAATTTTGATCCACAGCTGGTCATTGGGCTGAATGGTTCCCCTACGTGGCATATTGCACAAATCATTATTAATGCCAGCCACTGTCAGCTGGATCCCCATGCTCTGGCGGCGGAGAAAACAGCTCTTCTGAAAGAGATACTGTTTGATACGGTAAAGCCGCTGCCATTAGTGGAGGTCGTAAAAGCATACGCAGGTCGTCGTCCAATGGCGGTGGGGACCGGTAGTGAACACGCAATGGCAGAGGCGCTGTTACGGCATGTTGGAATACTGGACTGTTTTGACGCCATTGTTGGTGCTGATGACGTTATGCGCCATAAACCTGAACCGGATACTTTTCTGCGTTGCGCTGAACTGATGAACGTTGCACCCGCGCGTTGCGTGGTGTTTGAAGATGCTGATTTTGGCATCCGTGCTGCGCAGGCCGCAGGTATGGATGTTGTTGATGTTCGCCAGCTGTGAGTGGATGGCCTGAATATGGCGCAATGTTTGTCAGCAGCTTTCTCAGCGCCACGCTGTTGCCGGGTAGTTCGGAACTTTTGCTGGTTGGCCTGCTGGTAGCCGATAAAGTTTCTGTGCCTGGCATTGTTTTCACCGCCGCACTTGCGAACACGCTGGGCGGCCTGACAAATATTATCATTGGTCGCTGTCTGCCCCTCAGGAAGCAGGGACGGTGGCACAACACAGCCCGCGCGTGGCTGCACCGCTGGGGACCCGCTGCGCTACTGCTCAGCTGGTTACCGCTCATCGGCGATCTGCTTTGTGTTGTGGCTGGCTGGCTGCGTTTTCCCTGGTTTCCGGTGGTGTGCTTTCTCGCCGCCGGTAAGACGCTTCGCTATGTTGTGCTGGCTTTTGTAACATTACAGGGCATGGAGTGGTGGCACTGATTCGCGAATAATCGGTGCTGCGATTAACATTATGCTGAACAATAATAAATTTTCCCCGAGCGGGAGGTCAATTTGATCCCGGATGTATCACAGGCGCTTTCCTGGCTGGAGGCGCACCCTGACGCAATGAAAGGTATTGGTCGTGGTATTGAACGCGAAACGCTGCGTGTCAATTCTGACGGTCATCTGGCCACCACCAGACACCCTGAACTGTTTGGCTCAGCGCTGACCCATAAGTGGATCACCACTGACTTTGCTGAAACGCTGCTCGAATTTATTACGCCAGTTGATGACAACATTGAGCATCTGCTGGCATTCCTGCGCGATATCCATCGTCACGTTGCTCGCGAACTGGGTGATGAGCTGATGTGGCCGATGAGCATGCCCTGCCTGATTGAGGCCTCGCAGCATATTGAACTGGCTCAGTATGGCAGTTCTAATATCGGCAGGATGAAAACGCTGTATCGTGAAGGGCTGAAAAATCGTTATGGTGCGCTGATGCAGGTAATATCGGGTGTTCACTATAACTTCTCACTACCCATGTCCTTCTGGCAGGCGTGGACTGGTAATGATGCAGTGCATATTCAGGATGCCATCTCTGATGGCTATCTGCGGCTGATTCGCAACTACTATCGCTTTGGCTGGATAATTCCTTATCTGTTTGGGGCTTCGCCCGCGATTTGTTCCTCATTTCTACAGGGCAAAGAAACCGCTCTGCCGTTTGAGCGGACTGACAACGGTATGCTCTGGCTACCTTATGCTACCTCTTTGCGTTTAAGCGACTTAGGTTATACCAATAAGTCACAAAGTGGCCTTGGTATTACTTTTAACAATTTGCCAGACTATGTACGGGCACTGAAAGCAGCGATTAAAACGCCATCAGCAGACTATGCGAAGCTCGGCGTTAAAGATACGCAGGGCAACTGGCTGCAACTTAACACCAATGTGTTGCAGATTGAAAATGAGCTTTATGCGCCTGTTCGTCCAAAGCGTGTCACTCGTCCGGGAGAGAATCCTTCTGATGCATTGCTGCGGGGAGGCATAGAGTACATTGAGGTGCGCTCGCTGGATATTAATCCATTCTCCCCTGTTGGCATTGATGAAAATCAGGTGCGTTTCCTCGATCTTTTCCTCATCTGGTGCACGTTAGCCGATGCGCCGGAAATGAGTAGCGAAGAGCTTGCATGCACCCGTACCAACTGGAATCGAGTGATACTCGAAGGTCGTAAGCCGGGACTGATGCTGGGTATGGGTTGTGGCGAGGCTCAGCATCCGCTCCGGGACGTTGGTAAAACGTTATTCAGGGATTTACGCCGCGTGGCCGAAACGCTGGACAGCCAGCACAGTAACCACCACTACCAGCAGATGTGTGATCGCCTGGAAGCCTCTTTCGACGATCCTTCTCTGACCTTTTCAGCCCGTTTCCTGGATCTGCTAAAAGAAAAGGGGATCGTGGGAACAGGGCTGGCGTTATCTCAGCAGTATCGCCATCAACTGGCTGAAGAGTCATTTGAAATCCTGACGGACCAGCAATTTGAGCAGGAAGCGGTTCGTTCAAAGCTTAAACAGCGGGAAATCGAAGAAAGTGATACGCTTGGCTTTGAAGATTTTCTCAAAAGCAGAAGCTGATTGATACAAAAGAAAAAGGCCACATCACTGTGGCCAAATTAACATCTCTGTTGTCAGGGATGATGATAACAAAATGCGCGTCTTTCATATATTCAGACTCTGCACGACAAAGAAAGTTTCATCGTTGCAAAAATAAATTCATCAGTTGAGGTAACAATATGCCATTGCTGGATAGTTTCACCGTCGATCACACCATCATGGCGGCCCCTGCGGTTCGTGTAGCCAAGACCATGAAAACGCCTCATGGTGACACCATTACCGTGTTTGACCTGCGTTTTTGTAAGCCAAACAAAGAGGTGATGCCAGAACGCGGTATCCATACTCTGGAGCATCTGTTTGCTGGCTTTATGCGTAATCACCTGAATGGTGAAGGGGTTGAAATCATCGACATCTCGCCAATGGGATGCCGCACCGGTTTCTATATGAGCCTGATCGGTACACCAGATGAGCAGCGGGTGGCACAGGCCTGGAAGGGCGCGATGCAGGATGTGTTGAAAGTGTCTGACCAGCGTAAAATCCCTGAGCTGAATGAGTACCAGTGCGGCACTTTTGAAATGCACTCTTTAGATGAAGCGCAGGAGATTGCCCGCCATATCATTGATAACGACATCCGCGTTAACCACAACGACGAACTGGCGTTACCAAAAGAAAAACTACAGGAACTGCACATTTAGTTTTGTGCTCGCTCTTTTACCGTCCCGGAGGGTGGGACGGTAAATTCTTATCGACTTACGTCGTGGATCCCACTGACTCCTTGAGTGATTTTTTCGGCGTAATGCGCACCTGTTTAATCATATTTTCCTGCACGTCGAGAATATCAATTGAGTAATTGCCGATATGCACTGTGGTATTGGGCAACGGGATATCCTCAATGGCTTCCAGAATCATGCCGTTAACGGTCCGCGCTTCCTCTTCAGGCAGTTTCCAGTTAAACGCTTTGTTCAGTTCCCGCACGTTAGCACTGCCCTCAATTAATACGGAACCGTCATTCTGTGGCAAAACCTCTTCGGCCAGTGTGGGTGACATTGAGGTGGTGAAATCCCCGACAATCTCTTCAAGAATGTCCTCAATGGTCACCAGCCCTTTGATATCACCATATTCGTCCACAACCAGGCCGACTTTCTTCTTATTGCGCTGAAACTTCACCAGCTGAATATTCAGCGGTGTCCCCTCCGGGACATAGTAAATCTCGTCAGCGGAACGTAGCATCACCTCTTTAGTGAACTCTTTTTTCTCGGTCATCAGGCGGTAGGCTTC
This sequence comes from Erwinia mallotivora, assembly GCF_000590885.1. Taxonomy (GTDB): domain Bacteria; phylum Pseudomonadota; class Gammaproteobacteria; order Enterobacterales; family Enterobacteriaceae; genus Erwinia; species Erwinia mallotivora. The sequence continues at coordinate 222,947 of NZ_JFHN01000053.1, read as the reverse complement.
GCGCACTCGCAGCATGCTGATGGTGTCATCAAGAGAATCACGGTACAGCACGATACGGCCATGTGGCGTGTGGGTCAGCTGGCGAACAATCGATTTCCAGTCATCGTTGATGTTAATGCCGACGATTTCGTTGCGTGGCACCATGATGTCGTCAACGTTAACTTTTTCCAGATCCAGCACCGACAGCAACATATCCTGATTACGGCGGGACATCAGTGAACGTGACTCATAAACGATTGTCCGAAGCTCCTCCTTGCTGAGTGCAGAGTTGACAGCGCCTTCCGTTTTCATCCCAACCAGACGCATCATGATGCGGGTAATGGTATTCAGCAGCCAGACCAGCGGCATCATCAGCAGTTGCAGCGGCCCCAGCAGCAGACTGCTGGGAAAAGCCACCTTTTCAGGATACAGGGCTGCAATGGTTTTCGGCAGAACCTCGGCAAAAACCAGAACGCAGAAGGTCAGAATGCCGGTAGCGATTGCCACGCCTTCATCGCCATGAATCCGCATTCCGACAATGGTGGCCAGCGCAGAAGCCAGAATATTTACCAGGTTATTGCCTATCAACACCAGACTGAGCAGCCGGTCTGGACGGCGTAACAGTTTTTCTACCCGGCGGGCAGCACGGTTACCGTTTTTAGCCTGATGACGTAATTTGTAGCGATTGAGCGTCATCATGCCGGTTTCAGACCCGGCAAACCAGGCGGAAACCAGAACCATAATCACCAGAATGACAATCAGGGTCGAAGTTGAAACTTGTTCCAACGAGGCAATTCCTTGTAGTTGAGGATCAGGCAGTCAGAAAATGCTGCAACATACGGCTGCCGAAATAGGCCATGGTGAGCAGAAGCGCGCCGGCAAAATTGAACCAGGCGACACGTCGTCCCCGCCAGCCTTCATGATAGTGGCCCCAGAGCAAAACGATATAAGTGAACCAGGCAAGGATCGACAACACCGCTTTGTCGACATTTTCACGGCTGAACAGATTATGCATATAGAACAATCCGGTACAGAGCACCAACGTCAACAGCACCACACCCACCTGGGTGATGTGAAACATCTTGCGCTCAATCGTCATTAACGGCGGAATATCATTGCTGAGCGCCAGCTTTTTGTTTTTCAGCAGCCAGTCGATCCATGCCAGTTGCAGGGCATAAAGTGCGGCAATGATCAGTGTGACATAGGCAAAGAGCGCTAAACCGATGTGTACCAACATGCCCGGTGTGGTTTCCAGATGGGTAATAAAAGCATTGGGTACAAAGGTGGCAAACGCCAGATTAATCAGCGCAAAGCTGTAAACAATGGGTAACAGTATCCAGCCACGATTGCGTGAGGCCACAATGGTCATGATGACGCAGATCAGCAGGCTGACCAGTGAACCAATATTCAGCAGGCTAAGATTAAGGCCGCTGCCCAGAGCAAAAATGCGCTGATGTAGCGCTACTGCGTGAAAAACCAGCGCTGCGGTGGCAGAAATCACCGCCAGTCGCCGCCAGGTACTCTGCTTACGCAGCAGACTGGGGATGATCAGAGCAAGACTGAAGGAATAGGCGAGCAGCGCCAGAATCGCAAATACGGACATAAAAAGTTGTCTGGTACCGGTAAGCAAAAAAGCAGTATAACGCCAGCGGCGGTCGGCTCCAAACGATCTCAACGCAGAAGGCTGAGATCGCCATGTCTTCATGCTATCATTCGCACCATTGTGTCGCCTGGCGACCTCTGATTACGTTGAGCGAGAGACGATGTTTGATAATTTAACCGACAGATTGTCGCAGACCCTGCGCAATATCAGCGGCCGTGGACGGCTGACAGAAGACAACATTAAAGACACGCTGCGTGAAGTGCGTATGGCATTACTTGAGGCAGATGTTGCGCTGCCAGTGGTGCGGGAGTTTATCAACCGCGTCAAAGAGCGTGCGGTGGGGCAGGATGTCAACAAGAGCCTGACGCCGGGTCAGGAGTTTGTCAAAATTGTTCAGAATGAGCTGGTTGCCGCAATGGGTGCGGAAAACAACACGCTCAATCTGGCTGCACAGCCTCCGGCTGTCGTGTTGATGGCCGGTTTGCAGGGGGCAGGTAAGACCACCAGCGTGGGCAAACTGAGTAAATTCCTGCGCGAAAAACATAAGAAAAAAGTGCTGGTGGTTTCTGCCGACGTGTACCGCCCGGCGGCAATCCGGCAGCTGGAAACCTTAGCAGAGCAGGTTGGGGTGGATTTCTGTCCATCCGATCTGAGTCAGAAACCGGTTGATATCGTCAAAAATGCATTACAGCAGGCGAAGCTGAAGTTTTATGACGTGCTGCTGGTCGATACCGCCGGTCGTCTTCACGTTGATGAAGCGATGATGGACGAGATCAAACAGGTCCACGCCGCCATTAATCCGGTAGAAACCCTGTTTGTGGTCGATGCGATGACCGGCCAGGATGCGGCCAACACCGCGAAAGCATTTAACGAAGCGCTGCCGTTGACCGGGGTCGTCCTGACCAAAGTTGATGGTGATGCGCGTGGTGGTGCGGCACTCTCCATCCGGCATATTACCGGAAAACCCATAAAGTTTATGGGTGTAGGCGAAAAAACCGAAGCGCTGGAGCCTTTCTATCCGGACCGTATCGCCTCTCGTATCCTCGGTATGGGAGACGTGCTGTCACTGATTGAGGACATCGAAAGTAAGGTTGACCGCGCGCAGGCCGAGAAACTCGCCAGTAAGCTGAAAAAAGGCGATGGTTTTGACCTGAACGACTTTCTTGAGCAACTGAAGCAGATGCGCAATATGGGCGGTATGGCCAGTCTGATGGGCAAACTGCCGGGCATGGGGCAGTTGCCGGATAACGTCAAATCCCAGATGGATGACAAAGTGCTGGTGCGGATGGAAGCGATGATTAACTCCATGACCCGCAAAGAGCGCGAGAAACCAGAAATTATCAAAGGTTCCCGTAAGCGTCGTATCGCTACCGGCTCCGGAATGCAGGTGCAGGACGTTAACCGCCTGCTGAAGCAGTTTGACGATATGCAACGCATGATGAAAAAAATGAAGAAGGGTGGAATGGCGAAGATGATGCGTGGCATGAAAGGCATGATGCCGCCGGGCTTCCCTGGCCGTTAACCCCATCGGAATTCACCGAGGCGATTTAGATTGCTTTTTACGCCAAAATGAGTAAAATTTTCGGGCTTTTTATATTGCATCCGGGCCCCGTTCCCTCAATGGGGCCCGGTTGTTTTATTCACTAAAGAGGATGTTATGGTAACAATTCGTTTGGCACGTCACGGCGCTAAAAAGCGTCCGTTCTATCAGGTAGTCGTTACTGACAGCCGTAATGCTCGCAACGGTCGTTTCATCGAGCGCGTTGGTTTCTTCAACCCGCTGGCATCTGGTCAGGCTGAAGCACTGCGTCTGGACCTGGACCGCATTGAGCACTGGGTTGGCCAGGGCGCTACTCTCTCTGATCGCGTTGGTACGCTGATCAAAGAAGCTAAGAAAGCAGCTTAATCTGTCACGGTGGTCAACATGAGCAAGCAACTCACCGCGTCGTCCCCCGCTAACCCATTAGTGTTGGGAAAGATGGGATCGGCTTACGGTATCCGTGGTTGGCTCAAAGTGTTTTCCTCCACCGAAGATGCCGAAAGCATTTTTGACTACCAGCCGTGGTTTATCCAGCGGGCGGGTCAATGGCAGCTTATCGAGCTGGAGAGCTGGAAGCGCCACAATCAGGACATGATTATCAAAATCAAAGGTTTTGACGATCGTGATACTGCTGGTCTGCTGACAAATTGTGAAATTGTCGTGGATTCGAAGCAGTTGCCAGCGCTGGAAAATGGCGATTACTACTGGAAAGACCTTATTGGCTGCCAGGTAGTCACCACTCAGGGCTATGAGCTTGGCAAAGTCACAGAGCTGATGGAAACCGGTTCAAACGACGTACTCGTCGTAAAGGCAAACCTGAAGGATGCATTTGGTGCGAAGGAGCGGCTGATTCCGTTCCTTGATGGACAGGTTATCAAGAATGTCGATCTCACGACCGGCTCTATTGAAGTCGATTGGGATCCTGGTTTTTGAGCTCCGTTCAAAGCGGTAAGACAGCAGTGCAGTCGATGTGGATAGGCATAATCAGCCTGTTCCCTGAGATGTTCAGCGCGATTACTGATTACGGAGTGACTGGTCGGGCAGTAAAAAACGGCCTGCTCAGCATCCAGAGCTGGAGTCCTCGTGACTTTACTCATGACCGGCACCGTACCGTGGACGAACGTCCATATGGTGGTGGTCCAGGGATGTTGATGATGGTGCAGCCCCTACGGGATGCTATCCATGCAGCAAAAGCGGCGGCAGGAGAAGGCGCCAGGGTGATTTATCTTTCACCTCAGGGTCGCAAACTCGATCAACATGGGGTTTGTGAACTGGCGACCAACCAGAAGTTGATTCTGGTATGTGGTCGTTACGAAGGGATTGATGAGCGCGTAATCAAAACTGAAATCGATGAAGAATGGTCGATCGGTGATTACGTTCTCAGTGGTGGGGAGCTACCCGCAATGACGTTGATTGACTCAGTTGCCCGGTTTATACCTGGTGTGCTGGGTAAACAGGCGTCGGCCGAGGAAGATTCGTTTTCCGACGGCTTGCTGGATTGCCCACACTATACCCGACCTGAAGTGTTAGAAGGGATGGAGGTTCCGCCAGTTCTGCTGTCGGGAAACCATGCTGAAATTCGCCGCTGGCGTTTGAAACAGTCGCTGGGTCGTACCTGGCTTAGAAGACCTGAACTTCTGGAAAACCTGGCTCTGACTGAAGAGCAAGCAAAGTTGCTGAACGAATTCCGTTGTGAATTCAGCCAGCAATATAACGATGATGGACAGTCCCGGCGTTAGCCGCGATGTCTGAATATCAGTTTACCCAGGATAAGAGACAAAATTATGAGCAACATTATCAAGCAAATCGAACAAGAGCAGTTGAAACAGGACGTACCTTCATTCCGCCCGGGTGATTCCGTGGAAGTGAAAGTATGGGTCGTTGAAGGTTCAAAGAAACGTCTGCAGGCATTCGAGGGCGTGGTTATTGCTATTCGTAACCGCGGTCTGCACTCTGCATTCACTGTTCGTAAAATTTCTAACGGCGAAGGTGTTGAGCGTGTATTCCAGACTCACTCACCTGTAGTTGACAGCATTACTGTTAAACGCCGTGGTGCCGTACGTAAGGCCAAACTGTACTACCTGCGTGAGCGTACTGGTAAGTCTGCACGTATTAAAGAACGTCTGGGCGCTAAAGCAGCATCCTGAGTTAATAGTGAAATAAGGGGCTGACCGCAAGGTCGGCCCTTTTTTTTATCTCTGTTTTATTGCCGGTAAGCAGAGTGATTCAACGTCAGAATGATTAACCCTGTGCGGCTTTGATCAGTTCAACTACCAGTGGGGAAAGCTCGTTGCGCAGGGCTGCACGTTCGGACTGAAATAGTGTGGCGACAAAATATTTGTGTTGCGGTAACTCAATGCCGCGGACATCACCTTCAGAATCCCATGCACTGATAACCAGCGGAAAATCACGCAGTTCAGCGATGAAATCCGCATTCATCCCAAAGTTGCAGTGATAGCCTTCATGCGTTGTAAGACGTCCATAAGCCCGGGCGATAACCGTGTCAGGATCGATAATAATATCCCCGGTTTGCTCCACCAGTGAGCAGCTTAATGGACTGATCACTATCCTGCCCGTTGTCTCAGTTTCAGCATGAGCCGCATCACGCCAGCCCATCACATTTCGTGCATATTCCACTACGGCATACTGAAATCCGGCGCACGAACCAAGAAAGGGGACGTTATTTTCCCGTGCGTAAGTGATGGCCAGAAATGCACCGTCATCATTCAGATATGGGCTTCCGGGGACTACCCAGATTGCATCGAAAGGGGCTAAAACGGCGGTAGAGGTAACAGACTCTGTAGGTAGCCATTCTGCGGTCACTTCGGTGTTGAGAGCGTTGGCGGCAAGTTGAAGGGAGTGTGGGATCGCCTGGTGGGCAACGATGTCAGAACAGAAATCACCGACCAGTGCAATTCGGGTTAAGGTTTTCATCATGACTTCCTGTGCAGGTAAAACAGGATGCTACAGCGTGTTATGCAGGTTAGCAATCTGGCACGGTAATAAAAATGCCGGCTCCCACCGGCATCGTATTCAGTCAGGCTGGTTGCCACAGGGCCACGGAATCGGCAGTACCCGGAGCCCAGCTGATAACCCAGGCGGTGTGCGTCTGGATACAAATCCACTCCCTGTTTTGATAGCTGACTTTTTCGCCCGCCTGCCAGGTGCCGCCGAGTACCCACTGAGGCAGGCTACTCGCCGCCGCCGTGGTGACTTCCAGCGTATTACCCGGCGTCGAGGTGCTGTCGTTAATGTCGCTGGCGGTAACGAAATAGCGATAGCGGGTGCTGGCACTCAGCCCGGTATCGTGATAGTCAGAGCGCGAGGCAGGCACGCGGGCCAGCGCGCTGATAATGCCGTTATTTTCGCCGCGATACAGGTTGAAAAATGCCAGCGGCGCGGTGGCGACCGGCATATCCCATACCAGGCTGATACTGTTTTCCGTTGCCGACACAGAGCGCAGGTTAACAGGTGGCGCAGGGGGTAAATTCGATGTGACTTTAGTGATTGCTATGATTTCATCACTTAATGCAGTGTGGCTCCCGTCGCCATAAACTGCGCCAAACCGGTAGCGGTACTCTGTGTTTTCCTCAAGACCGGCATCGGTATAGCCGGGCAGAGAGACGGATGCCAGCAGACCATCATTACGGTAGACAACGTATTCCGTAGCCTCATCCCACCTGTTCCATGTCAGAGATACGGAATCAGCCGTGGTTTCTGTAACCACAAGTCCGTCTGGCATCGGGATGTCTGGCGTGGCTTCCCCATTGATGGTGTAATTCAGCGCCGTACGGGCTGGCTGAATAACTCTGCTACAGACCACCTTGCCATTGCACATCAGCTTAACCGTGCGGGATTGCTGTGATTCTGCAACGTTGATATGGAATTTATTCATTACTCCACTTCTCAACCGTTTGTTCTCCAGTCTGAAACGGAGCACCTGATTTTCAGACTCAACAATCAGCTGGCAGTCAGCATCAGTTAACTGCGAGGGGGGCTCCTGATACAGATAACCATAAGCGCCATGTAGCGCTGGAAAAACAGATGCAGGCAACTTGCCTTCGGGATCGTAATAACCGACCAGGGTGGTGACTGGCACACCAAAAGAGACTGGCTTAACAGCAACGCTGTTATCCTGGTAAGTCAGGTTATCAAGCCATTTTCCACCATCTGAAAAAAAGTGTCTTTCTTCACCAGGTCCGGTTTTAACAGACTGACCGTCAGCCACCAGGGTGAGCATATGGCTTGTAGAATTTTCCACACGAATAGTTTTGCCGGCATTCTCCCGGGATGCAGCGGGTAGATGAATCTCTTCTTGCTTGAACTTATCATCGGGTGAAAGGGTGACCAGCTGATAGCGGGCCAGCAGATCGCTCAGTTGTTGCGCACCCAGTTGATTATGACCGGCATAAATACGGCGTGTATCCGCATCTACCAGGATGCATGCTGTCCAGCCAGCTTCTTCCGAACGATAGCTCTGGCTAAATCCTTTGGTGACCAGAATCGTTTTGCCATTCAGGTGAAGCTGGCTGTTCCAGCTGGCGTGATGTTCAACGGTGATTATTTTGTGCCTGTTCAACGCGCTGGCTGGTGGAACAGGGATGTTCTGCGCCCAGTTGCCATCAGCCATGTAGACTTTGACTACCTGGTGATGGTTAAGCAGCGATGTAAAAGTCTGCTCACTCAATTCCCGGTTTGATATGGTTACCGGGCTGACAACGTTTATTCTGTGCTCGCAGGGCTGCATCCGCTGAGTCGTTGCATCCCATTTTCTGAATCCGGTGACAGAGTCGGGTGAAAACACCAGCTTACTCTCCATGAATTGCTGGATAATTGCCGCAGTGTAAGGGGTATAAAGCGTGAATCGGTTAATGGGGGCCATTGGTGCACCACCGGCCATGGGATCAAATCCGTATGAGCGCCCATAAAAAGGGGGCTGGCATCGATCGCCATAGCATGATGGGCGTTGGGTGATTTTTGTTGAGAAGTTTGGCAGGAAATAATTACGATCGCTGTCCCAGCCCCAGGTGGAATTGATTGAGTCGGCTGACTGGTGTACTGAGCCGTCAAAGCCACCGGGGTAATGCCCCAGGCCATAATTATGTCCAACCTCATGACTGAATTCATTTCCAAGCGAATCTTCGAGCGTAACTATACCGCCGCCGCCAGACAGGCCGTGGATCACTACACCATTCGCGTAATTACCGCGACTGTTATGGGCGGTAAGTTGAGCGGTGAGATAAGGGCTCCATTCACCTTCACCTTCTGATGAATTGATGCCGTAATTAGCATTATTTATTCCTAACGAGATTAATTCTTTACCGATTCGCTGGCGCATTGTGCCGTCATAAATACCGCCCTGACTGGGATCGAAATCAGTCAACAGCCGACCGTCAGGTAACCTTACTTCGGTCAAATGAATGGACTCGTAATTACTGACGATCATTCTTGATATGGGGGCGGTCTGGAAATACTCTCTGTGCGCTTCAGCATCATCGGCAAAAGAGAATTGATGGCGTGGCGTTATCAGCATACCTATATCAATGGTGTGGATCAGTAATTCTGTTGGTGCTCCGACATTAATATTATCAAGTTGCCCTGATAACCGATCCGCCTCCAGGTTCAGCGATATGCCCGGTTTAATCCAGCGTCCGGGAATGTTCAGGCTCCAGGTATTTAATGCATAGGTAATCCCCTGGTTTGCCAGTTCAGTATCGAGAATCCACTGGCCGGAAATATATTTAAAATGGAAAGTATCCCCCCTGGATATTATGGTTGTTCGGCCACTGAATGTAATTGTTGACGTGTAACCAGCGTTAGAAATGACACGGATTAATTTTCCTTCCGAAACGCCGTTTTCCGGTAAAAATATATTTCTTGTCCAGCGACCATCTGCTGTTCTGATCTCGACAACAGAATGATTCTGCAACTGGGACAGTAAAAAAGCGGCTGTGGGATCACTAAGCAGAGTTAACTGGGCGCTGGTATTTACCGACAGGGTGCTGCCGGGTAAAGGAGAAAAAGTAATATCGTCAGGAACATTGTTAACGTAGTAAGCGCTCTTTGGCAGTTGTTCTGGTGGCAGAAGGGAGAGTTTGCCAGAGCAGTTACCAGATTGATCGTAAAGCGAGACATGTAACTGGCTGAAATGGCCTTGTGGTTTTACCAGAAGCAGTGTTTTGCGTCCTGCAATCAGGTGTGGTTGTTGATCGCCAGATTTTGGATGCGCGGGAATAATCTGACTTTGAACAAATTTAACATTAGCCTGTAATGTTCCTTTCAGGTCATTACCATTATCGCTTTCATTAAACACCTGTAGCTCAGTATTTACTTTAAAGACATTTTCTGGTCTTTTCACATAATCGGTCATAATTTAATCCATAGTAATGTCATTGTTTTTATTAAAATGACGTGAGTGTAATTTAATGGTTTAAGTGTTTTTTTTTTGGACTCACTCACAGTGGATTGTTGCTAAGAGATGTGCAACTTTAATAATTCGTGGTTTGTTTTAAAAATTAGCATCTCTATGAATTTTCTGAAATAACTGTTGTAATGTTTTCTGGATTATTGTGAGGGGTATTTTCGCATTTTATTTCTGCCCGACAGAGAAAATATGCAGTATTTTATGAGGCATCATTAGCTATTAAGGATGTTTTTTTGATGACGATCTTGATTAATATCTTATTGTGCGGGCCAGATACGGGTTGATGTGTGGGTTTTTATGGGGGAGATATCTGTAATGATATTTCCTGACATCTTAGTAAAAAACGTCTGTATAAGAAATAAATTATAATCTTAACGAAAAAAATAATTCCATTTTTAGCCTGAAAATATTGCTATAAGCTAAAAATGAATTAATCATAACCGCCCTTAAGGCGGATTTTATCATGCCAGTTAATCAACATTTCGTCACTGCGGGCGACGTATATGGTAGATGGCGGTATTTACCGGGCCAGTATTTAACACAATCAATCCATACTGAATGCCGATAAAATCAGCTCCGCATTTTAACGCCACCCGCCGGCTGGCAATATTTTCTTCTGCGGCGAGAATTTCAACGGTATCGCGTTGCGGACTCTGCCAGGCCATCTCCACAAGGTAGCGTACTGCCCTGGTAGCTATTCCCTGGCGCTGCTCGCTGCTGCGTATCCAGTAACCAATTGAGCAGTGATTGTCCGGACTGGCGGAATAGCGCAGGCCAGCACTTCCGAGTAAACGGCCATCACTGGCAAAAAGCCCCATTTCATTCGCGTTGCCACTTTCTCTCAGTGTATGCGTAGTGGCAAACCACTGGCGGGCCTCCAGGGTGGTAAAACCTTCATGGGCCCAGGCCAGCCAGGGGGTAAGGGTATCCAGTGACTGATTAACCGCCGCTGCAAAAGCCTCAGCATCCTGCTCCTGATAAGGACGATAAACAATTTTCATCCGGACTTTTCCTCATATATGACTTTTCAGCCAGACTAACAATTGTTCTGGGAGTGATAAAGAAATTATCACAACAAAAGTAGATGGAAAATAAGCTGACTATATGAACTGTGTTCAGTGGAATTAAATTCTGATTGTATTAAACTCTGGATGCGTATGTTAAAATTATTAGTATTTTATTCAGTCTATCTGCATTAATTTGGCTCGAATATTACATATGCAATATCAAAATAGTTGGCGGTGAGAAAACGGAAATCGTCATGGCGAAAAATTTGGGTGATTTCGATGCAGTTTCTGAGGAAAAATATTATTATGGCTACTCATTCAACAGATGGCCAGGTATGTTCTCCTGGATAAATAGTGTCATTTTCTCCAGGAGCTATTTTTTAATATCTACCTTTTAGTGATAAGATACAGTCATTTTAACAATAAAAGCGTCTCATGCCATTCTTCTTTGATATCTTAATGTATTTGTTTGAGCAGAGCTTTGATAAGTTCCAGATCAAAGCGATATTGATTATAAGTATTGCCTGCTATTTCACGTTTGATTATGGTTCTATGATCAGGCATATATGATGATTCAATATCTCTTGTGATGATAGCATGTGTATCTGCATTGCTGAGAATGAGGGTTGGCATGAGCGCATCTTTATGTTGGATGTACGTTTTTTTAGCGTGCATTAATGATATATCAATAAATTTTTCATTGTCAGGAAATATATAACTTTCATCCATGCCATATACGCTGCGAATAAAAAATTCTTTATCTGATGGTATGTCTTTCATGATGTCACAATCATACTCGATAATAGCTTCTTTGAGATTGGGGAGCATGTTTTTGTTATCTGATAAAGTGATGTATTTTGAATCTAAGGTATTAGATATTTGATGTGAAAGTTCATGGTTAATGGTTTCTGAAAAAAAATTTGAATTTGCTAAAGACTCCCCGGACTCTATAGCATTTAAATTAAAAAAAATCCTCTCATCAACATCTCCGGTTACAACAAATGCCAGATCTTTATTATCAACATGAGTGTTTTTTTTACTAATATAACCAAAAATAATTTTTCCTTCATTTTTCAAGGCGAAATCAATCCGGTTAGACATGCTTTTTATCTCTAAATAAAGCTTGTTAATTATATTGTTGATATCCTGTTCCGTTATAGATGGAAAAGCAACCTTTAAATATGAGCGAAAGTATTGTTGTCCGGATGAAGTGCTAAATCTTGTTAGCGTAATATCTAATGATTCTTTCTTTTTTAAAATTCCATTCCATAGATTATCGCCCAGGGAAGATAGTGAAACTGGTCCCTCTCCATAATCAACAGTTAGTGATGATTTTTTAAGAGAAGGAATATTCATAATGTGATGAGTTTCAGTGACGGGTAATTCGCTTTTTATGTTTTCTGCAATTGAATTCATAGCCTCTTTGAAAGCATCGTCACTTGATAATTTCAAAATTTTAGCTTCTTTAAGAACATCAATTTTGGCGGGTGTAAAATTCTTAGATAAATTTTATATGTATTTTTCGTCACACGTTGTATAAGAAATATTATTGACCCTTTCGATATTGGGCATAGTTATATCGGTATGAACAGGCCATTTTCCAGAAAAACTCATATCATCCGAAACCCAACTATCCTTCAGGTAGATTACATCAATTTTATTATTTCCAACTAATAATGTACCTTTCTTGAAATTACTTTCAATTGGTGAAAAATGATAAAAATTTTCATTAAAACGGAGATATTGTTTTCCATCTATGCCATGAAGAATGCCGTATTCATCGGGGAGTGATGTGAAATATCCCGGGCTAAATGATGATGGATTATTCCCCAGTTTACTTCGAATTTCGATTTCTGAAAAAGGAGCTAGCCTGGCGTTATCTGTTATTTTGTCCTGGGTAATAGCAGTAGTAAGCATCTGCTTTGCAGCGGATTGGTTTTCAATTAGTTTCAGCCTTTGAGTAGATATTTTTACAAAGCTCATTTTGTCATCTATTTCATTTAAGTATTGCAGTGAATAATTTTTATTTATATTTACTTTGTCTAAATATTGCTTTGTTTTAGAAAGATTAAATGATGTCTTTTTTAATATTATATTTCTGGTTGACTGGAACTTTTCATTATAAAAAGCTAACCATTCTGACTCAGTTAATAAAATAGATTTTTGAAGAGAGTCGGGTTTTATTTTACTAAAGTTATTATCAATAAAAAAAGTAACCTCATCAATTTCGACAGTGACAACCTGGCTGATATCAACAGCTTTTTCGTTATCAAGGGTAATAAAGGTTGTTATTTTTGGATCGTAGTCCTTTTCTTTAAGAGCTAAAAATACATCCGCAATTGGCTTTTCCTCTGATGATGATAGTATATTAATGTTTTTTTCTTTCAATGCAGATTCAAACTTCAGTTTTGCATTTTTTTGTTTTGTTTTATAATATCTGTATTTAGAATTTTTTTGATTAATAATACTCTCATTGTGAATATTATTTTTTGCAGTAGTATTGTTATGGCTGGTATGTAAAGAGGTTGTTTTATCGAATTCTATATTGTCACCAATACTTTCTGTGTTGGCCTGGTGAGTGGAAAATTTAGTGCCTGCTTTGTTTTTTATGTGATTTTTTAATGGTTTATATATTCGGCTAACAGGAATGGGTTCGAGAATTTGTATTGTCTCACTTAATATGGCTTTTCCTGTTGACTTAGCTACATTAATCCCTAATTTTGGCAGTTCGTGTATAAGCATTTTAATCATTTCTTTGCGAGGAAATCCTGCCAATCTATTATTTATAATGAATTTTGCTATCGATGAAGCTGCCTTGGCCGATATACTACTCATTTTAATTCCCAAACTGATTAACGACATTGTTACTTCTGCGCTATCAAGTACAAGACTTTGCAGATCATAAGTATGATGAGAATCTGTTGCGCCATAATATATCTCTCTGTAAAAAGGTAAAATAAAAGACATTATACTGAATGTTACGCTACTACTTTCCTCGGCTAATTTTCTTGACTCCATCATTTTATCATTTTCAATTTTTAAAACGGTTGACAAACCGTTGCGAATATTATCCGCATGAATTTCTTTGATATGAGTAAGGTGTGACATGTTGTGTGTGATTTCTATTCCATTATGAGTGCAATATCTGGAGAAAAAGTTAGGATCATCTTTTCCCATTCCTAAATTTTTTGTGAGATTGTCTAATTCAGCGCTGGATAGTTTGATGTTATGAAACTCTCCGTTCATCGAACTGATCATCACAATACCACCATCAAATAATTCAATATATGTCAGATATCCAGGGCGATGATATACATAATTGGTCCCAGATGATTCTTCACTTTCTGAAATATATATTGGCTCATAAACATTTATTGATTTCGGCGGGTAAATCAGCTCTTTTTCCGATAAGTTCAGAGATAACAAGAAAAAAGGTGTCTGATTCTCGGTATCAAATTTGCTCGATCCTTTATCAATATAATCATTGTACTGCGTTGTATATTCTACCCTGTTCTCACACTCGAAATCTTTTCTCATATCTTCCTGATGGATATATGTTGAGGGTCTTTCATTTTGAAAAGAAAACAAGTCCTTAACATATTTATTTTTTAAATGATAATAATTCAAAAAAACATTATATGGATCGGAATCATAGATTTCTCTGAATTGTCCGTTGGATAGCCACAATATGAGCATAGAGAGATATTCAAATTCAGCAGCCTCGGCATCTTCTTTAGCTATTTTTTTATCATAAATATCAATTAATGATTCATCGTTCATGTTTTTTATATCAATATTATCATGTTGAGCAATGATTTTTGCAGTGTTTATTTTAGCCTGAAATATATCCCAGTAGCTCTTTTGGGGTTCAAATTTGTTTCTAATTGCATCCTGCCTATATGATTGGACAACTGCATTTCTTAAAATATTTATAAGCTGTCTGTTTTTCAAGTGTTCAATTGAAATATGCAATATTTCAATTTCATCTTTGTTTTTTACAGGATCAGATGAAAGAGTGCGTATCTGATATTCCTTAATTTCTAATAATTTATTTATTTTGAATTCTAAATAAGATGGTTCAATATTAATTTCTTCTTCAATTTTATGAATGGCGGCTACATACTTTAAATCTTCACTATTTTCACCAGTACTGTGTCTTTTTAATTCCTCAAGTTGTTTATTGACGTTTTCCAATTCATCTTGTACTGATTTAATCCTTTTTTCTCTTGATTCTATAACGTCAGTAAAATTTTCTGGTAATTTTGGTTCAGGAAAAGGCATGTAGGTATTTTCATAGGTATCGTCTAAAAGTATGGGTGGGAAAGAGGATCTTCTCCGAGAATCAGGGTAAACATAATTAGCTATTTTTTTTTCGTAAAATGCATCTTTTTCACTCAAAAGACGTTCCAAACGTTGTTCAAGGTATTTTTTTTCTTTTTCAAGAAAGATAGTCTTACTTTCAAAATTGTTACTATATACATCCTCTGCTGCAAAGAAATATTTTTCAATATCTATATCGTTTGATTCATTATAATGTTTTTCTAAAAATTGATCGAAAATAGCATTATTTTCATCAAAGTTGACGTGTAATGACAGGTTTTCATTCTTCAGAGACCTGGTAAAACGACTTTTTTTAATTTTCCGGAGAAGGGGAAGGTTGTCCAAAGATATATGGTTTTTATCAATGAAAGATGCTGATTTGTTATTTTCATTATATTTCATCCATGTATTTAATTCAGATTCAAAATTATGCTGCAATTCGAATAATTTTTCTGCTGTCAGACTGTTGCCGGATGTTACTGATAAAACAGTAGCTTGTTGCCATGCAGCAAAAAAGGTTATCCAGAAAGCATCACCCGGTAATCTTGAGAGCCAGCGATCCATAAAGTGATTTCTGAATACTTTGTCCTCATTAAGGTTGTAGCCGAGAAGTGCTGAGGCGAAAATTGTCTTCGGTAATTGAGGTAATAGCATAGAGAGCAAACGAAAAGAGTTTTGAAAATATTCTCGCGATCTGTATTCAGAAATGAGTGATGAAGGAACAGCATGCCCAGGCCTGACTTTTTCCATTTGCCTTCGCGTCATTTCTATTCTTAAAGGTGTTAGCATCAACTTCAGTAAACGCAGGGGAGCGATTAAAGAGTGCTTAACCGGGGAAAACAATTTTCCCAGAGAATGATTTAACAAGAGTTCAGTTTCTATTCCGAAGGTTATCCTTTTTTCTGCCCAGGACTGCAAATATTGTTGCCGGGTTTTTGTTTTTGCCAGATGCTCTTCAGCGCTGGCAGGCCAGGGGATAATTCCATTTTCTTCGTCTTGCATAGCTAACTCTGCTCTGCGACGAAATAATACTCCTTTGGGGTCATCCTTTGTGGTAAAGGT
The DNA here is from genome assembly GCF_000590885.1 of Erwinia mallotivora. Lineage (GTDB taxonomy): Bacteria > Pseudomonadota > Gammaproteobacteria > Enterobacterales > Enterobacteriaceae > Erwinia > Erwinia mallotivora. Next base: position 207,012 of record NZ_JFHN01000053.1, on the reverse strand, counting down.
GTGGCTGAAGTAACATAAAATATCTTCTACCATATTTTCAATATCTCCTTCAGGAATACCAATGGAGCGATATTTTTTTTTCAGTTTTGTCAGCCATTCTCCAGCATCTTTGGCTACCATTCCTTCTGGCGGATTATTATCAATCCGAACTCCTGTTGCAGCTTCCAAAACACCTTTTATTCCTGCCTTGATATTAGCTAACTGGCCGCTGAGATCGGTGAGAGTTGCCTGAATTTTATTTCCTTCGGGTTCCCACAGAGCTTGCCATGATGCATCATGCAATCTCTTTGCGGCTACAATAATATTTTCTGTCTGCTTGTGGAGTACAGAGCTCAGTGTGGCTTTGTATGTTCGCCGTTCATCACCAGTCTGATAAACAGCAATGTCATTTTTTCTAATAACCGACCCGGCAGCAAGCCAGAACTGGTTGATATTATCCAGATTAACACTTTGACATTTTTCAGCTAAACCTTCCAGAATGTTTTTCCCCTCTGCGTTATTTTTTCTCCAGATTATTAATGCTGCATCTAACTGACGCACCAGAACGATCATCTTTTCTGTTTCATTCAAGAGCGGCATAACAGACTGATGAATCTGGCTAAAATGTGCTATTTTCTCTTTACTCTTGCGAGTTTTATTTGGAGTAACATAATATGGGCGGTACGCTTTTTTTGGCAGGAGTGAGATATCGTGAAAGTTCTGCTGAAAATTTCTTTTTATTTTAAGCGGATATTCATACTTGCTGTGACGACGAATTCCAATAGTAGAGTCAAAACCACTCCATATAATATCCGGAGCCTGAACGGTAATTGTTAATACCCTCTCAATATTAAGTTTAATGCTGTTTAACCACGAAGCATAGCTGCCCGGATGAACGGGACTCTGCAATAACTCAACAACTTTTATTATACAATTTGCAGCATCATCCAGTGAGCCAGATGTCTCTTTAAAAATAGCTGAAAGTTTATTTTCTTTATCCTTCTGTTCGACAGTCAGTGAAGATGGTGTAATTGAAAATGGGCTGTCATAGTTTCGATAAATAATATTGTCAGCTACAATTTTTACAGTCTGTACAGCATCGAATAACTTGGCTTGCGGTAAATTTTTCGCGTGTGGATTGAGTTCATCTAACAACGCCTCTTTGGCTGTTTTATATTCTGGTATTGTCTGAAATCCGGAACTAATTGCTAACTTTACTGCTGATTTGAGCTGTTTTGTTGCGGTGCATAATTGATTTGCATCTGCATGAAGTGATTCAGCCCTGCTTTTTAATACTAAATATCTTTTTTTATCAGATGGTTGTATAGTAGAAAATGACCTCAGAGGAGAGTGTAAAAACGGGGTTAAATTTTCTCTGTTGATTTTTTTATGGTAAAAATCGGTTAAAGTATTGCCTGCATAACGAAATAAATTCAATGCACTTTCGGTTATCCTGTCCGTGAAAGCTGACAGATGCACTCCATCGGAATAAAATACCTGGCCAGGCTCATTATATGGTTTATTGAAGGGGGGCAGTATTTGAGATACCCCTTCAATATTGGAATCTAATGTTGTAAGAATCTTATCGATCTTATCTGTTATCTGTTTAACTGTAAGGACAAATGGTGATGGAAGAATTCTGTTACCTGCCGCTGTTAAAATGGTATTGATACTCTCCTCTGGCTCGATTATGTCACTGTAGACACCACGGGCTAATTTGTTTATTTTCTTTATGTCATCTCTCAGATTTTTCTGTATGGAATCATGTATTATTTTAAATGCAGAAGAAAAATAGTGATCAAGCCGTTCCTGAATTAATATTGTTTGTGGTCTGGTATTGATGATGGTTTCAATATCGTTTTTAAATTTTTTTTGTTGTTCTTCACTTCTTTTTTCTGAAGAAACTGATAATTTTTGCATAACACGTTTAATCAGTTCACCTGACAGTATTTTTTTTCTTTCAATTAGATTTTTGCTAATCGTTTTGCTGTCAGTATTGTACAATATTTCAGATAGTATAGTGGATATGGTTATGATTTCTCTTATGTTTTCTTCTTTTTTATTAATTTCTTCTAATGTTGATTTTTTGAGTTTTTTTCTGCCCTCTACTGTCAGAATTGATCCGGCCAGCGCTTTCAATACTGGTAATAACTCCTTTAATTCTTTTACATAATGAATATCTTTCATGGCTTCGGATGATAGTCTGCTGCTCAGTTCATCTAACATTTTCTGAGGGTTTTCGAAAGACTGTTTGTAATACATAAATTCATTATAAAGCGCCTTTTTTTCAGCGAGTGTTGGTAACGAACTTGATTCCGATACGCAGTTGTTTGCTTCAATATCTGAAATTAATGCAGTCTGATCTGAAAATTCTGATAGCGCCGAATCAATATCACTTGTCGCGTTCGCAGTTTTTATTTCCTGATGAGGCACTGTTACAGTGCCGTCTTTTAAAGAAGTTATGTCAAGTGGCATATTGACAATTTGAGAGAGACTTTGTATCAGGGAATGCGGAGATGATAATTTCTCTGTAGATATTCCAGTTGACGTACTGCTTGCGTTGGCAATAGTACAATTACTGCTAGTGTACATTAATTTTATCCTTTTCATAGTTAGAACGATTGAGCGAAAAAATTATCATTTTTTTTTAAATATGCAAAGAAGTACCGAAAAAGTTGGCGATTTTTATAAATATGGGATGTTTTCTGGATTAATTAAATTACTATATTCTTTATTGTGATTAATAAAAATCCATGTATTTAAAAAACATAATAAATAAAATATCAGTCTGTGTGATTGATTGCGGCTGTAAATTTTTTGAAAAATAACATGCTGTAAATCATATTCATCTGGCAAACATTTTGTCTTCCGGTAAAACAGTTACCAGCTGAATGGTGTTTAATCATTTTAATATGGTCGGATTGTATACAGTTTCCCGCCCGCATCAGTAGAAATTTAAGAACAGGCTTAAGTGGTTCTGAAATCTGTCAGTCACTGAGATAATTTCTGACAATATAATCAATCCCCCTGATATCTCTCGCCTCTCAAGCATTATTACCTTGTCAATACTTCTGGTTGATAAAATATTCTTACCATTGAGTTCACTGTCATTTTCTTACACCGCTCAACGTGTTCTCACTAGGTTTGTGTAAACTTAAGTTTACGATAATTTTTCGTTTTTTTCATTTAACTTATTGTAATTTATGTGTTTATTTTTTTAAAATGAGGTAATCATTTTTTTTGGTAATAAAAATGTACACATCGACATTGTGTTTTGTACTCATTCTGATACATTGCTCACCACGCTAAAGGGCATAACGACGGCAACAGGATGACCACCATGCAAAAAGACGCACTGAATAACGTACATATCGCTGATGAACAGATACTGATTACTCCGGAGGAACTGAAAAAACAGTTCCCATTAAGTGCCGCACAGGCCGGGCAAATTGCCGCTTCACGGCAGGTAATTTCCAACATCATTAGTAGAAAAGATCATCGTTTGTTGGTGGTTTGCGGTCCCTGTTCTATTCACGATACCGAAGCCGCACTGGATTATGCCCGTCACCTTAAAGCGCTCTCAGACCAGTTGCAGGATCAGTTGTATATCGTCATGCGTGTCTATTTTGAAAAACCGCGTACCACTGTGGGCTGGAAAGGATTGATCAACGATCCCTACATGGATAACTCATTCGATATGGAGGCGGGTCTGCATATCGCCCGTCGTCTGCTGTTAGATCTGGTTGATATGGGACTGCCGCTGGCAACCGAGGCGCTCGATCCTAACAGCCCACAATATCTTGGCGATCTGTTCAGCTGGTCGGCGATTGGTGCCCGCACAACAGAATCTCAGACCCACCGTGAAATGGCCTCAGGTCTGTCCATGCCGGTGGGCTTTAAAAACGGTACAGACGGTAGCCTGGGCACTGCAATTAATGCCATGCGCGCAGCGGCGATGCCGCATCGGTTTGTAGGTATTAATCAGAGTGGGCAGGTTTGTCTGTTGCAGACACAGGGTAATCCGGATGGTCATGTGATCCTGCGTGGAGGAAAGCAGCCAAATTACGGGCCGGAAGACGTTGCTCTGTGTGAAAAAGAGATGAGTCAGGCGGGACTCCGTCCTTCCTTGATGATAGATTGCAGCCACGGCAATTCTAACAAAGACTTCCGTCGCCAGTCTGGTGTCGCTGAATCTGCCGTTGCGCAGATTAAAGATGGCAACCGTTCAGTTATTAGCCTGATGCTGGAAAGCCATCTTAATGAAGGCAATCAGTCTTCCGAGCAACCGCGCAGCGAAATGCGTTACGGCGTTTCCGTTACTGATGCTTGCATCAACTGGGAAACGACTGAGAATCTGCTGCGTGAAATCTATCAGGATCTGAATGGAGTGCTGGCGGCGCGCTTGTCGCAAGAGGGTTAATTATGGTGGCTGAACTTACCGCGCTACGCGATCAAATTGATGAGGTTGATAAAGCGCTGCTTGATCTGCTGGCCAGACGATTACAGCTGGTTGCCGAAGTGGGTGAGGTGAAAAGCCGCTACGGTTTACCGATTTACGTACCTGAACGTGAAGCCTCAATGCTTGCTTCCCGGCGCAGGGAGGCTGAGTTGCTGGGGGTGCCGCCGGATTTGATCGAGTACGTGTTGCGCCGGGTCATGCGCGAATCCTATTCCAGCGAAAATGATAAAGGCTTTAAGACTCTCTGTCCTGAGCTGCGTCCGGTGGTTATCGTCGGGGGCAAAGGTCAGATGGGGCGTCTGTTCGAAAAGATGCTTACCCTGTCCGGATATCAGGTGAAAATACTGGATAAAGAGGACTGGGCGCAAGGTGACAAACTGTTGGCGGATGCCGGTATGGTGATTATCAGCGTACCGATTCATCTGACAGAAGAGGTGATTGCTGCGCTGCCGCCGCTACCTGATGACTGTATTCTGGTCGATCTGGCGTCGGTAAAAAACGCGCCATTACAGGCAATGTTAGCTGCACACGGCGGGCCGGTGCTTGGACTGCATCCCATGTTCGGGCCGGACAGCGGCAGTCTGGCGAAGCAGGTGGTGGTGTGGTGCGACGGACGACAACCGGAAGCCTACCAGTGGTTCCTTGAGCAGATTCAGGTGTGGGGTGCCAGACTACATCGTATCAGTGCGGTCGAGCATGACCAGAATATGGCTTTTATCCAGGCGCTTCGTCACTTTGCCACTTTTGCCTATGGTCTGCATCTGGCTGAGGAAAACGTTCAGCTTGAGCAACTTCTGGCACTCTCTTCGCCGATCTATCGTCTTGAACTGGCAATGGTGGGAAGGTTGTTCGCGCAGGATCCACAGTTGTACGCCGACATTATTATGTCTTCAGAGAACAATCTGGCATTAATCAAACGTTATTATCAGCGATTTGGTGAGGCGATAGCCTTACTGGAGAAAGGGGATAAACAGGCGTTTATCGACAGTTTTCGCAAGGTCGAGCACTGGTTTGGAGACTATGCTCAACGCTTCATGTTGGAAAGTCGGACGCTGTTACGCCAGGCTAACGACAGCCGCCAGTAATAAGATCGCTGGCGTGCACTTCAGAGGCTATTCTTTTCGTTGCGCTCTGACCAAAAAAAAAGCTCCCGCAAGTGGGAGCTTTTTAGTGTCAGTTGCCATGCAGGAAGGATGCTGGCCGCCACGAATAGTTATTCGGCGCTTCCGGTGTTACCTGTTCCACTGGGTTTACGACGCTTACCGATATTTTTGGTATCACGATGGCGCTTTTTCACCCTGGGTTTTGCTGCTTCACTATCCTTTTCTTTCTTCTCTTTGCGTTTTGCCAGCGCTTTCTTCGATGGCTTTCCATTTTGCTTTTCACTGGGCGCGCGGGTGGTGGGACGCAGTTCGTCAATCACTCGTGCTTTCATCGGCTCATTGATGTAGCGACTGATTTTACCCAGCAGCATATGGTCATGAGCTTCCACCAACGAAATTGCCGTGCCTTTCTTACCTGCACGTCCGGTGCGGCCAATGCGGTGCAGATAAGTATCGGCCGTGCGCGGCAGATCAAAATTGAACACGTGGCTGACATCGTCAATATCGATGCCACGTGCGGCAACGTCGGTTGCAACCAGCACGTTTACGCGGCCATCGACCACCCGCTTAATGGCCTCATTGCGCTTGTACTGTTCCAGTTCGCCTTCCAGATAGCTGGTGTTGATGCCGGCTTCACGCAGCCACCCGCACAGCTCATGTACCCGTTCGCGCTTGCGAACAAAAATCACTGAACGGGTGACTTCAGGCTGCTTCAGCAGGTGGAGCAGCAGGGCGGTTTTATGCGTGACATCATCAGCACGGTAATACCATTGCTGGATTTTTTTGCGTTCACGACGTGCCGGATCCGACTCAACTTCCACCGGATCATTCAGCAGGCGTTCAGAGAAATCTTTGATTGCATCGCCTTCCAGCGTGGCAGAGAACAGCAGCGTCTGTTTACGCCAGCGGGTTTCTGCCGCAATGGTTTCAATATCTTGCGCAAAACCCATGTCCAGCATGCGATCTGCTTCATCAAGGATCAGCGTTTCAACCGCCCGGCAGTCAAAATTCTCTTCTTTAATGTACTGCAACAGACGGCCGGTAGTGGCGACCACCACGTCCTGATTTTCGCTGAAGACTTCAGCATGATTCATGTACGCCACGCCACCGGTAATGGTGGCGATATCCAGATGCGTATGCCTGGCCAGTTCACGAGCATGATCGGCGACCTGCATCGCCAGTTCACGGGTTGGCGTCAGGATCAGAATGCGTGGAGGACCTGATTTTTTACGTGGGAAATCAAGTAAGTGTTGTAGAACCGGCAGCAGATAGGCGGCCGTTTTGCCAGTACCGGTTGGTGCCGAACCGAGAACGTCACGACCCTCCAGCGCTGGCGGGATAGCTGTGGCCTGGATAGCAGTAGGGCGGGTGAAGCCCTTCTCCTGCAATGCAGCCAGCAGGCTTTCATCAAGTTCGAGTTCGGAAAAAGTGGTTACAGTCATGGTCTACCTCAGCTTGGGGCGCTGATTATAGACAGAATGGACAGGATCTTCATCTGTTTGTGTGTTCTGAATAACTTTTCCCCGGCGACCAGTTGTTCTATGCTGGCGCGGTTTACTCTACAGGCCAGATAAATGTCTCAACAGAAAGTTGCGCTTCGCACCAATGGTTTTACCTTCAAACAATTTTTTGTTGCCCATGACCGATGTGCCATGAAAGTCGGCACTGACGGTGTGCTACTGGGGGCGTGGGCACCGGTTGCGGGAGCTGAGCGGGTGTTGGATATCGGTACTGGCAGCGGTCTTATCGCGTTGATGCTGGCACAGAGAACCTGCGAGGAAACGATCATCGATGCTGTTGAACTGGACGAACAGGCTGCCGGACAGGCGCGGGAAAATGCTGCCGCGTCTCCCTGGGCACAGCGGATTAACGTCTGCCAGGCCGATATTTTGTCCTGGACTCAAACATGCAGCCACCGATACTCACTGATTGTCAGTAACCCACCTTATTTTGCTGCGGGCGTCGACTGTGCCACCCCTCAACGTGCTGCGGCGCGCTACACCACTGGTTTGACCCATCACGCGCTGCTGGAATGTGCTGAAGCACTGATTGCCGAAGAGGGCTATTTCGCGGTCATTCTGCCGGAAGCTGCCGGCAACGAGCTGGTCGCGCTGGCACAACAACGGGGCTGGTACCTGCATTTGCGCACAGATATTGCTGACAATGATCGGCGACCACCTAATCGCGTTTTACTGGCGTTATCGCCCAAACCCGGCGAACCCTTTACCGACCGCATGACGATTCGCGGGCCGGACCAACGTTATTCAGAGGCACATTGCAGCCTGACCCGCGATTTTTACCTGTTTCGTTGATCAGGGCACCAGTATCGTGGGTGTTGCTTCAGGTAAGTGGTGAGGGTAGTCCAGCGTGAAATGTAATCCGCGACTCTCTTTTCTGGCCATCGCGCAGCGGACCATCAATTCAGCCACCTGAACCAGATTGCGCAGTTCCAGCAAATTATTTGATATGCGAAAGTGCGCGTAATATTCGTCGATTTCCTGTTGCAGCATGGTAATGCGACGCAAAGCGCGTTCCAGGCGTCGGGTGGTGCGGACGATGCCGACATAATCCCACATAAAAAGGCGTAGTTCGTGCCAGTTATGTTGGATGACCACTCGCTCATCAGAATCATCCACCCGGCTTTCATCCCATGTGGGCAGCGGATGTAGCGCAGTCACTGTCTTCAGGTAGTGCTGGAGATCTTCTGCCGCTGACCAGCCATACACCAGACACTCCAGCAGTGAGTTAGAGGCCAGACGGTTTGCGCCATGCAGGCCGGTATAGCTGACCTCTCCGATGGCATAAAGACCGCTGACATCCGTCCGCCCATGCTGGTCCACCATTACCCCGCCGCAGGTGTAGTGGGCTGCCGGTACGATGGGAACCGGTTCTTTAGTCAGGTCAATTCCCAGCGTGAGTAGTTTTTCGGTGATCGTCGGGAAATGTGCACGGATGAAATCCGCTGGTTTATGGCTGATATCCAGATACATGCAATCGGCACCCAGCCGTTTCATCTCATGATCGATGGCTCGTGCGACGATATCGCGGGGAGCCAGCTCCGCGCGTGAATCAAAATCCGGCATAAAACGTGAACCGTCAGGACGTCTGAGGTACGCGCCTTCTCCACGCAGGGCTTCAGTCAGCAAAAAATTGCGCGCATCAGGATGAAACAGGCAGGTGGGATGAAACTGATTGAATTCAAGATTTGCCACCCGGCATCCGGCGCGCCACGCCATAGCAATACCATCTCCTGACGCAACATCGGGATTAGTGGTGTATTGATAAACTTTGGCTGCGCCACCGGTGGCCAGTACCACTGCACGCGCGTTGCAGGTCTCTACCTTTTCGCGTTCACGATTCCAGATATAAGCGCCAACAACCCGCCGTTCGCCGGACAGACCCATTTTATCGGAGACAATCAAATCAACGGCATTGCTACGTTCAATCAGACGGATATTGGGGTGACGGAGCGCCTGACTTACCAGCGTATTTTCAACGGCACGCCCGGTTGCATCGGCACTGTGCAAAATACGACGATGGCTGTGTCCACCTTCACGGGTCAGGTGCCATGCGCTTTGATTACACTCCGGGCTTTCTCTGTCAAATGACATCCCGTAATCAATCAACCACTGCACGCAGTGCCGGGCATTACTGGCAATAAAAGAAACAGTCTGGCGATCGCAAAGACCATCTCCGGCAGTGAGCGTGTCTGCAATGTGCGACCCGATACTGTCATTTTCATCAAACACCGCCGCAATGCCGCCCTGAGCATAAAATGTTGAGCCCTCACTGACCGGCCCTTTGCTCAGTACCGTAACCTGATGTTTTTAAGCCAGCCGCAGCGCAAGAGAAAGACCGGCTGCCCCGCTACCGATAATCAATATGTCACAACTGTGATTGCAGAGAGGTTTCATGGTGTTTAATTTACTAAACAAAATTTTGCAGAGCATAGCATTCAGCATTGTTCATTTAAAAGCCTTTTTACGTTTTTTCCCTCCGGGCAGGCACTGATGCCAGGGAAAATGGCCAGATGTCTGAGCATTTTCTCATTTTTGAGTAAAAGAAGGTTTAATATTGCGAACAGGTGTGAATCTGTGTGATTTAAAGATGAAAAAACAGTCTTCATGGGTTAATCTGCGGCGTTGACAGGATGCTGCATGCCAGCGTAAGACGAACCAGCAGACAACCAGAGTTAAAAAGCTGGGGGCGCACAATCCGTCAAAATCATAAAAATGGTCGTGGATTTAACCTTATCCGGCATCGACACCAGAAACAGAACGGCGCAACGGAACTTCACATATGATAATCACTCTAAGCGCATGCTTGCTCAAAACATACGAGTTATTGCGGGGTTTTCGGCGTCGCGTGGAAAAATATTTGGGGAGACATTACCTCGGATGAGCGAGCAGTTAACGGATCAGGTACTCGTAGAGCGAGTCCAGAAGGGAGATCAGAGGTCATTCAATTTACTGGTTGTGCGTTACCAGCATAAAGTGGCGAGCCTGGTTTCCCGCTATGTTCCCTCAGGAGATGTGCCTGATATAGTACAGGAATCATTCATCAAGGCTTATCGTGCACTTGAATCATTCCGTGGAGATAGCGCCTTTTATACCTGGCTCTATCGAATTGCCGTTAACACGGCGAAAAATTATCTGGTTGCTCAGGGACGCCGACCGCCTTCCAGTGATGTTGACGCTATTGATGCCGAAAACTTCGAAAGTGCTGGTGGGCTGAAAGAAATTTCGAACCCTGAGAACTTAATGTTGTCGGAAGAGCTGAAACAAATGGTTTTTCGCACCATTGAGACATTGCCTGAGGATCTCCGTATGGCAATTACTCTGCGGGAGCTGGATGGTCTGAGCTATGAAGAGATAGCCGCTATTATGGATTGTCCGGTTGGCACGGTTCGATCACGAATCTTCCGTGCCCGCGAAGCTATAGATAATAAAATTCAACCACTTATCCAACGCTAGCGATAGCGGATACAGGAAGGGTATTGAGGCATGCAGAAAGAACAACTTTCCGCTTTAATGGACGGCGAAACTTTGGATAACGAAGTTTTGTCCGCATTGTCTAAAGATGTCGTGTTGCAGCAAAACTGGGAGAGCTATCATCTTATCCGGGATACGTTGCGTGGCGATATCGGACAGGTTATTCATTTTGATATCTCAGCTCGTGTGGCGGCAGCGATCGAAAATGAGCCGTTAAACAAAACCACCCGGTTGATTCCTGAACCGCAACCGACTCCCCAGCGTTACAGCAGGATGCCGTTCTGGCAGAAGATGCGCCCGTGGGCTGCGCAAATTACCCAGGTTGGCGTTGCTGCCTGTGTTTCTCTGGCGGTAATCGTCGGCGTCCAGCATTATAATCAGCCGCAAAACGGGCAGTCGCAGTCTGATTCTCCGGTATTCAATACGTTGCCAATGATGGGCCAGGCTTCACCGGTTAGTCTTGGCGTACCGTCTGACAGCGCGATAAACAGTAATGCGCCGCAGCAGGTGCAGGAACAGCGCCGTCGCGTTAATGCCATGCTTCAGGATTATGAATTGCAGCGCCGTTTACATTCTGACCAACTGCATTTCGATCAGAATCCTGCTCAACAGGCTGCTGTTCAGGTTCCGGGTAATCAGTCGTTGGGAATGCAACAGCAGTAATGAAGCAACTCTGGTACGCCGTCGGCCTTATTGCTGGCAGCCTGATTTACTCTCCTGTCGCCCCGGCGGAAACAACCCCCGGGGCGTTGTTGCAGCAAATGGAGCAGGCCAGCCAGTCGCTAAGTTATGAACTTGCCTATATCAATGTATCGAGACTTGGCATTGAATCGTTACGTTACCGACATGCTGTTTTGAGCAACAAAGTCTATGCGCAACTGTTGCAGATGGACGGGCCGCGTCGCGAGATTATCCAGCGGGGCAACGAAGTCAGCTATTTTGAGCCAGGACTGGCCCCTTTCACTCTGAGCGGAGAGCATATTGTTGATGCACTTCCCTCATTGGTTTATGCCGATTTCCCTAAGCTTGCGGCTTCTTATGATTTTGTACCGGTAGGTCGAACACGCATTGCCGATCAAATCTGTGAAGTTATTCGTATCGTGGCGCGTGATGGCACTCGTTACAGCTATATTGTCTGGCTGGACAGCGACACCCGCTTACCGCTGCGTATTGATCTGCTGGATCGTGATGGCGAAACGCTGGAACAGTACCGGGTCATCAGCTTTGCAGTGGATAATGGCGTGCAAAAGATGATGCAGGGGCTGGAAAAAGCAAATTTACCGCCGTCACTCTCAGTACCTGTCAGTACGAATGCTGTTTTCAACTGGACTCCGGGTTGGCTGCCGGATGGCATGAAGGAAGTTATGCAGAGTCGCAGACAGATCCCATCGCTTAATAAACCTGTCGAATCACGGCTGTATTCAGACGGGCTGTTCAGCTTCTCAATAAATGTAACCGCCGCTGATAAAAATAGCGGTTCTCAGCTGTTACGCACCGGACGTCGAACGGTTCAGACGGAAGTACGTAATAATACTGAAATCACGGTGGTGGGCGAATTGCCGCCATCAACCGCCAGACGTATTGCGGGCAGTATTGACCTGAGGTCGACACCATGATGAGAGAATGGGCCACGGTGGTTTCGTGGCAGGACGGCATTGCAACGCTGCACAGCGAAATGAAAACGTCCTGCAACAGTTGCTCGGCGCGTAAAGGATGTGGCAGCCAGATGCTGAATAAGCTGGGGCCAAAAAATGCCCACGTGATGAAAATAGCCAGCGCTGAGCCGCTGATACCCGGCCAGCGCATTGAACTGGGTATTGAAGAAAAAAGTTTACTCAGTTCAGCACTGCTGGTTTATATGACCCCTTTACTTGGATTATTTCTCTGTGCAGGGTTGTTTCAGATGCTTTTTCACACCGACACTGCCGCAGCATTTGGTGCCCTACTGGGCGGTGTTGGCGGCTTTATCGTGGCTAAAGGTATCTCTGTATGGTTGAGTAAATCCAGCTCATTTAAGCCGGTAATTTTGAGCGTCTCTTTACCGCCCGATGTACTGCACGTTCAGTCATAATGCTTATTTCCTGGCTGTCGTAAAAGCGCCAGCCAGGGATTTTCCTTTCTTCTGATTTAAAATACCTGCCCACAGCCCACAGCCCACAGCCCACAGCCCACAGCCCACAGCCTATTTCGACCGCTGCGCAAAATTCACACTCAGTTTGAATGCTGGGATATTTTCCTGAAAATATATGAAATTTTCTGACACATATTGTTTTAATTTTAACAACATCGTAGCATGCTGGCTGTTTATTGAAAATGATTATCATTAGGGTTGACTGCGGGGGTGTTATGTCATTGTTTTTGAAAAGGTGTGGTGTTGTTTTAGCCGGTCTGCTGATGGCTGGCAAGGTGTTAGCTGCACCGTTCGTGGTGGAAGACGTTAGTGGGCGCAAGGTAGAAATTAAATCAGAAGTTAAACGGGTTATTCTTGGCGAAGGCCGGCAGATTTTCCTGCTGGCAGCATTTGACACTCAGGACCCCTTCAAACGTGTGGTGGGCTGGCGTGACGATCTCCCCAAAGCCGATTTCGACAGCTACCAGAATTACAAAAATAAATATCCGCAAATCGTGAAATTACCCACCTTTGGTGGGGCAAAAGAGGGCACCTTCAACGTTGAACAGGCGCTGACCCTCCATCCTGATCTGGTGCTGATGAATCTTGAGTCCAAAGCGGCAACAGACGAAGGCAAACTTATTGAAAAACTTGATCAATTGGGTATCCCGGTGGTCTTTATCGATTTTCGTGAAAAACCCTTCGAAAATGCGGAAAAAAGCATCAGGATTATGGGCCAGCTGGTTGGAAATCCGCAGCGCGCTGAAGAAATAATTGCATTTCGTAACAAACAGATAGCGATTGTGCAGGACCGACTCAAAAATTATCACGGCAAACGTCCAACGGTGATGATCGATCGTGCAGGCGGCTACACAGACGAGTGCTGCATGTCATTTGGCGATGAAAACTTTGGTCGGATGGTGGAAGTGGCCGGGGGGAGTAACATTGCGAAAAACCTGATCCCCGGTACTTTCGGCACCCTCAATCCGGAGCAGATAATCAGTGCCCGGCCCGACGTGGTGATTGTGACTGGCGCAAACTGGAAAAATTACAACACGGCAAACGGCTGGGTGGGTGTTGGCCCGGGTGCCGATCTGACCGTGGCGAAACAACGCCTGACTGCATTGATGGCCCGTCCTGCGTTCAGAACATTACCGGTCGCCACCAATGGTAATGCGCATGCCATCTGGCATCAGTTCTATGACAGCCCGTATAACTTCGTTGCGATTCAGGTTATGGCGAAATGGTTACATCCCGATCTTTTTGCCGATATTGATCCGGACGCGACCTTCCGTGAATTTCATCAGCGCTTTTTGCCGCTCAGTTACCAGCCTGGTTATTGGGTAACATTGCCTGCTACGCACTAATTCTGTTGGCAGAATGCACAGGCTCTGACGAGTTAAAGGCTGCTCCGGCAGCCTTTTTTACGCCTGCGACTGGAGCCCTTTTTCATTTAACCATTCAGGTAACCTGTCGTTGAACATGTTCTTCCACCCTTTCTGGCAATATCACAGAATCTGACACTTTCAGATCTATGTGAATTCTTTCGTGATGGGGGCTAACAGTGTAAGATGCGTGCTCATTGAAGGCGGGTGGGCAGAAGCTAAGGTTAATGCTTGTCCCGACCGCGGGAATCGAACCGTACGTTTAAGCGAAAAAATTCATATAAATGAAGCACATAAGAAACTTCTCTATCATTGCTCACATTGACCACGGTAAATCGACGCTTTCCGATCGTCTGATTCAGATTTGTGGTGGTCTTACCGAACGCGAAATGGCCGCTCAGGTTCTGGATTCAATGGATTTGGAGCGCGAACGCGGTATTACCATTAAAGCGCAAAGCGTAACGCTCGATTACCATGCGCCAGACGGTGAAACTTACCAGCTCAATTTTATCGATACGCCGGGCCACGTGGACTTCTCCTATGAAGTTTCCCGTTCGCTGGCGGCCTGTGAAGGCGCACTGCTGGTAGTTGATGCCGGGCAGGGCGTGGAAGCGCAAACGCTGGCGAACTGCTATACCGCGATGGAAATGGATCTGGAAGTGGTACCGGTGTTGAATAAGATTGACCTTCCGGCAGCCGATCCTGACCGCGTTTCCCAGGAAATAGAAGATATCGTTGGCATTGATGCCACCGACGCGGTGCGTTGCTCAGCGAAAACCGGTATCGGTGTACCTGATGTGCTGGAACGACTGGTTCGTGATATTCCGCCCCCGGAGGGTGATCCGCAGGGGCCATTGCAGGCCCTGATTATCGACTCCTGGTTCGATAACTATCTTGGCGTGGTTTCACTGGTACGTATTAAAAACGGCTCTCTTCGTAAAGGCGATAAGGTCAAAGTGATGAGCACCGGGCAGACCTACAATGCCGATCGCCTGGGGATTTTCACGCCTAAACGTGTTGACCGCGACGTGCTGAATTGTGGTGAAGTAGGCTGGCTGGTTTGTGCCATCAAAGACATCCTGGGCGCGCCGGTCGGGGATACTCTTACTCTGGCGCGTAATCCGGCGGAAAAAGCCCTACCGG
Organism: Erwinia mallotivora; assembly: GCF_000590885.1. Lineage (GTDB taxonomy): Bacteria > Pseudomonadota > Gammaproteobacteria > Enterobacterales > Enterobacteriaceae > Erwinia > Erwinia mallotivora. The sequence goes on along the minus strand of NZ_JFHN01000053.1, from coordinate 191,842 downwards.
GTTTCAAAAAAGTGAAGCCGCAGGTTTATGCCGGGCTTTTCCCCATCAGTTCTGACGATTATGAAGCCTTCCGTGATGCGCTGGGCAAACTCAGCCTCAACGATGCCTCGCTTTTTTACGAACCAGAAAGTTCTACCGCGCTGGGTTTTGGTTTCCGTTGCGGGTTCCTTGGCCTGCTGCATATGGAGATTATTCAGGAACGCCTTGAACGTGAATACGATCTGGACCTGATTACCACGGCGCCCACGGTTGTTTATGAAGTACTGACCACCTCCCGTGAGACGCTGTACGTTGACAGTCCGGCCAAGCTGCCGCCGCTGAACAACATTGAAGAACTGCGCGAGCCGATAGCGGAATGCCATATGCTGCTACCGCAGGAGTACCTGGGCAACGTGATTACGCTGTGCATCGAAAAACGTGGTGTGCAGACCAATATGGTTTATCACGGCAATCAGGTGGCGCTGACTTACGAAATCCCAATGGCAGAAGTGGTTCTGGACTTCTTTGACCGGTTGAAATCCACTTCGCGTGGCTACGCATCGCTGGACTATAACTTCAAGCGCTTCCAGGCATCTGACATGGTGCGGGTAGACGTGTTGATCAACAGCGAGCGTGTTGATGCACTGGCTCTGATCACTCACCGGGACAACTCGCAATACCGTGGGCGTGATCTGGTGGAAAAAATGAAGGATCTGATCCCGCGCCAGCAGTTTGATATTGCGATTCAGGCAGCGATTGGTAACCACATCATTGCCCGTTCTACCGTGAAACAGCTGCGTAAAAACGTACTGGCGAAATGCTATGGCGGCGACGTCAGCCGTAAGAAAAAGCTGTTACAGAAACAGAAAGACGGTAAGAAACGTATGAAGCAGGTCGGCAATGTAGAGCTACCTCAGGAAGCGTTCCTTGCTATTCTCCATGTCGGTAAAGACAGTAAATAAAGCCTGAGGGCTACGAGGGAACTGGAATGGCTAATATGTTCGCCCTGATTCTGGCGATAGCAACATTGATAACCGGTATTATCTGGTGCGTGGATAAAATTAAGTGGGCGCCCGCTCGCAGGATCAAAAATAGCAGCGTTGAGACGGGTAGCGCAGGGAAAGGTACAGCGAAACAGCCCGGCTGGATTGAAACCGCCGCCTCGGTTTTTCCGGTTCTGCTGCTGGTATTCGTTGTGCGTTCTTTTATCTATGAACCTTTTCAGATCCCGTCCGGATCGATGATGCCGACGCTGTTGATTGGTGATTTTATCCTGGTAGAGAAATTTGCTTACGGTATTAAAGACCCGATTACCCAGACAACATTAATCCCTACTGGTCATCCCAAACGTGGGGATATCGCGGTGTTCAAATACCCTAAAGATCCCAGCGTAGACTATATTAAACGTGTTATAGGTCTGCCGGGCGATCGGGTGACCTATAATCCACAAAGCAAAACAGTGACTATCAACCCATCCTGCACGGCAGGACAAACCTGTGACACGGCTCTGGCCGTCACCTATTCTGATGTCAAACCCAGCGACTTTATCCAGACCTTCAGTGGTTTTGATGGTAACGAAGTGGGGAATGGCTTCTACCAGGTGCCGCAGGGTGAGTCTATGCAGGGTGGATTACGTCTGGCGACCCGTAACGAAACGCTGGATAAGGTTACTCACCGAATTTTACTGGTAACCCAGGCGCAAAATCAGGCCAGCTCTTATTATCAGCAGCCGGGCCAGCCGCAGTCGAGCTGGGTGGTGCCTGAAGGCATGTACTTCATGATGGGTGATAACCGTGATAACAGTGCAGACAGTCGCTACTGGGGGTTCGTCCCGGAGAAAAATCTGGTTGGCAAAGCAACGGCCATCTGGATGAGTTTTGAAAAGCAGGAAGGACAATGGCCGACAGGGGTTCGCCTGAGTCGTATCGGCGGCATCCACTAATCCTTCTGCCTAAACAGGTTGGCTTCCTGCGGGAAGCCACTGCACACGAAACAGTTTCGTGTTGGCGAGTCCAGCCCTGTTCCGTATGCAGTACAATTGACGCATTCAGATACTGGTAACACATGAATCCCATCGTAATTAACAAGCTACAACGCAAGTTGGGCTACACTTTTAGCCAGCAGGAGCTGTTGCAGCAGGCGTTAACTCACCGTAGTGCCAGCAGCAAACACAATGAAAGACTCGAATTTCTGGGTGACTCCATCCTCAGCTATGTCATTGCCAACGCGCTTTATCATCGTTTTCCGCGTGTCGATGAAGGCGATATGAGCCGTATGCGAGCCACCCTGGTTCGGGGCAATACCCTGGCCGAGATGGCCCGTGAATTTGATCTGGGCGAATGTTTACGTCTAGGACCTGGCGAGCTGAAAAGCGGTGGTTTTCGCCGTGAATCAATCCTTGCCGACACGGTCGAAGCGCTGATAGGCGGTGTTTTTCTCGACAGTGATATCCGCACAGTCGAGCAGTTGATCCTGAACTGGTACGCCAGCCGCCTTGAGCAGATCAGTCCTGGTGATAAACAAAAAGATCCAAAAACGCGTCTGCAAGAGTACTTACAGGGGCGTCATCTGCCTTTGCCGTCCTATCTGGTGGTGCAGGTGCGCGGTGAGGCACACGATCAGGAATTTACTATCCACTGCATGGTCAGCGGTATGGCGGACCCGGTTGTAGGTACGGGATCAAGCCGTCGTAAAGCTGAGCAGGCAGCTGCCGAACAGGCACTCATGAAGCTGGGGCTTGAATGAACGAACAAACCACCCACTGCGGCTTTATTGCAATCGTTGGCCGCCCGAACGTTGGAAAATCAACGCTGCTGAATCAGTTGCTGGGGCAGAAAGTTTCCATCACCTCGCGCAAACCGCAAACCACCCGTCATCGTATTATGGGCATCCATACTGAGGGTGAATACCAGGCGATTTATGTCGATACGCCGGGCCTGCACATGGAAGAGAAGAGGGCGATTAACCGATTGATGAATCGCGCTGCCAGCAGCTCAATTGGTGATGTCGAGTTGGTGATCTTTGTGGTGGAAGGCACCCGCTGGACCGCCGACGATGAGATGGTACTGAGCAAACTGAAGGACAATAAAGTACCGGTCATGCTGGCGATCAATAAGGTGGATAACATCAGCGATAAAAGCATTCTGCTGCCGCATATCCAGTTCCTCAGTCAGCAAATGAATTTTATCGATGTGGTGCCGATTTCAGCGGAAAGCGGTAAAAATGTCGACTCCATTGCCACTATTGTGCGCAACCGTCTTCCGGAAGCGGAGCACCATTTCCCCGAAGATTATGTGACTGACCGTTCCCAACGCTTTATGGCCTCTGAAATCATTCGCGAAAAGCTGATGCGCTTCCTGGGGGCCGAGTTACCCTATTCCGTTACTGTTGAAATCGAACAGTTTGTGACCAATGAACGTGGCGGCTATGACATCCACGGTCTGATTCTGGTAGAGCGTGAAGGCCAGAAAAAAATGGTTATCGGTAATAAAGGCGCAAAAATCAAAACCATTGGTATTGAAGCACGTAAAGATATGGAAGAGATGTTCGAAGCTAAAGTGCATCTTGAACTATGGGTGAAAGTGAAGTCCGGCTGGGCAGATGATGAACGCGCTCTGCGTAGTCTGGGCTATGTAGACGACCTGTAGTCTGATGGAAGGCTGGCAGCGCGCATTTGTCCTGCATGGACGCCCTTACAGCGAAACCAGCCTTCTGCTTGATCTTTTTTCCGAAAATTATGGTCGTATTCGCGTCCTTGCCAAAGGCGCACGGGGCAAACGTTCCAGTCTGAAAGGCGCTCTGCAACCATTCACTCCGCTGTTAGTTCGCTGGGGTGGCCGTGGTGAAGTTAAAACACTGCGGGGTGCCGAACCCATCTCATTAGCTTTACCTCTCACCGGTATTACCCTCTATTGCGGTCTGTATGTTAATGAACTGCTGGCGAGGGTACTGGAGCATGAAACTGCTTTCACCGAACTTTTTTTTGATTATCTGCACTGTATCCAGGCGCTGGCTGCGGCAACCGGGTCGCCGGAGCCTGCCCTGCGGCGTTTCGAGCTGGCGATGCTTGGACACCTGGGGTATGGCGTGGATTTTTTGCATTGTGCCGGCAGCGGCGTTGCCGTCAGCGATGAGATGACATACAGCTACCGGGAAGAAAAAGGGTTTATTGCCAGCATGGTGATAAATAACAGGTCTTTTACCGGTCGTCAGTTACGGGCACTTTACGAACGTGATTTCCCTGATGCAGATACACTGCGTGCGGCTAAGAGATTCACCCGTATGGCGCTTAAACCCTGGCTGGGGGGAAAGCCGTTGAAAAGCCAGCAGCTGTTTCGTCAGTTTGTGCCGAAAAAACGTGCAGACCCCTCCTCATCGTCAGAGTAGGGCCAGGGGATGGCAGGGCGCGCAGCGCGAAACGGAACGATGTACACTGCTGCAACCTGAGTTTTTTAATTTGAGGACTGTCATGGCCGAATTACTGTTGGGCGTCAATATTGATCATATCGCCACCGTGCGTAATGCGCGGGGCACAAATTATCCTGATCCGGTGCAGGCCGCGTTTGTTGCAGAACAGGCCGGGGCGGATGGTATTACGGTTCATCTTCGTGAGGACCGCCGTCATATCACCGATCGCGATGTGCGCATTCTGCGCCAGACGATCCAGACCCGTATGAACCTGGAAATGGCGGTAACGGATGAAATGCTGGATATCGCCTGTGAAATCAAACCGCACTTTTGCTGTCTGGTGCCGGAAAAGCGCGAGGAAGTGACTACCGAAGGTGGGCTGGATGTTGCCGGGCAGTTGGATAAAATCACGGTGGCAGTATCGCGTCTGACGGAAGCGGGGATTCTGGTTTCGTTGTTTATTGACGCGGACCACCAGCAAATCGATGCGGCTATGGCTTCCGGTGCGCCTTATATTGAAATTAATACCGGTGCTTATGCTGAGGCGGCTGAGGGGCGGGAGCGTGATGCTGAGTTCAGGCGGATCAGAGATGCTGCCGCCTATGCCGATGGCAAAGGATTGAAGGTCAATGCCGGTCATGGACTGACCTATCACAATGTGCAGCCAATTGCAGCACTACCGCAGATGCATGAACTGAACATCGGACATGCCATCATTGGTCGGGCAGTAATGAGTGGTCTGGAAGAGGCCGTCCGGCAGATGAAACAGCTGATGCGGGAAGCACGTAGCTGATGGCTATACTGGGTCTTGGCACTGACATTGTGGAAATTGCCCGTATTGAAGGGGTGATTTCCCGTTCCGGCGACAGGCTGGCAAGACGGGTACTGAGCGACAATGAGTGGTTACAGTATCAGGCGCACCAGCAGCCAGCACGTTTCCTCGCCAGGCGTTTTGCCGCCAAAGAGGCCGCAGCTAAAGCGTTTGGCACCGGTATACGTGACGGTCTGGCCTTTAACCAGTTTGAAGTCGGTAATAATCAGATGGGCAAACCAGAGATGCGTTTTTTACAGCAAGCCGCTGAACTGGCGAAGAAACTTGGCATTAATCACGTTCATGTCAGCCTGTCAGATGAGCGTTGCTACGCCTGTGCAACGGTGATAATCGAAAGTTAACTCTCCAGGGGCGAAAACCATTTCGCCCCGACGCCAGTCAGGATGCGGCGTGGTGCATCAGGACAAATTTCTCCCACAATGCGTCATTACTTTCAGTATGTTGCGGATCGATAATAATGGTATTCACGATAGGGCAAACCTGCTGACAGGTAGGGGTATCGTAATGCCCGATGCATTCTGTACAACGGTTGACATCAATCTGATAGATGCTGTCGCCCATTGAAATCGCCTGGTTAGGGCATTCCGGCTCGCACATATCGCAATTAATACAGCGCTTTGTAATTAATAAAGCCATTGGATAAGTTGCCTTTTGAAAACGTTATTATCAGTGAGTGAGTCGTGTTAACCGATATGTAACACTCAACGGCGATGCGGTGGTTTTCGATTACACTGAAGCTTAAGATATCGGTCGCTGCTGTCAGCCTGGCATAAAGCCAAAAAGTTCATAGTGGCGCGCAATGTAACATAAACAGCGATTTCCCCCAATAACGATGGGTTTTAATCGCAGCAGAAACTTTTCTGACCTTTAATGGCCGCAAACCTGCTGGCCCGGGCTTCAGGTCTGCTACGTTGCCGTTGACTGCTTCAGGCGCAGCGTTGAGCTGCGGCAGTCAAAAGAGAATTTGTTATGAGTCAGAATAAAAGAAGGAATAATTTTATGAAAAAATCACAGCTTTATACCCTGGCTTTGAACGGTGCCAGTCCTGAAGAAATTCGCGAATTACTGGAAAAAAACGAGTCGATTTTTGAGAAATCAGTACTTTCTGTCTATGGCGACGATATGAGATATTCATTCGTCAGGGGATCTCTACGAATTAACATCATCTCTGAAAATTTTGCTGAATACCGCTGTGATGTCAATTTTTTTGCAGGCTGTAGCGATCAGAACGAAACATTTTCCGTTACATGGAATTTTAAGTACAAGATTGAAGATGAGCATATCGTAATTGAACTGGATGAAAGCGAATGGAATCAGGAATAAAAGGATTATTTAATGCGGGGTGGAGCTTTTAACAATTATCACCACCCGATGATGGAAAAAGCGGAAAGCGTGTATATTTTAAAGAAAGATAAGAAACGCCGGCAGATTTTACAGCCTGTTATCCATAACAGGCTGTAACGTAATTCAGCGCTTGTCCGCTGATGTGTGATGCCAGAGATTTGCATTCACTAATAATATCAGCGTTGAAAATACGACGACATATTCTACGGAGGTCAGCAGTACATCTGTCATACCGTAAAGGAGGGCGGAAAGTGTAATTATCGACACCGGATTATTCAAAAAACCGGCTAAGCCATTGTCAAATAATAATCTCACGAAAAAGAACAGCAGGATCATCGCACCAAAAATACCGAAAAGCGATGCATACTGAATGAATTCATTATGCAAATGTACGTCGATATAATCCAGGGCAAAGGAATCAGAATTGTGGGATGAAATTAACCAGTCATGGATGATCTTATTTCGGGTTATCTGCGTTTCACCCAGTGGATTTTCTGCAATAGCCACCATCCCTGATTTCCACATGGTAAATCGCGATCCCAGTGAAGTATGGTCATCGCCATTATTAAAACGGGAAATTTCCTGTCTGGTGGTGTCATAACGAGACTCGATTATATTTTTACCCAGGATAGCAACGGCGATAAAAGCCAGAATAATGGCAGCCACCGGAAAGATTCTGAATGATTTGCTGCGCCATAATCCATTGATAATCAGCACGATACCCAGCAGAATATGGATAAACATCGCCGAGCGCGTTTCGGTCAGAAAGATAATATAAACAGAGATCAGGCAGGTTAAGATTATGGCGATATGTCTGATAACGACAGAGCGAATCTGGTTAAGCAAAATCATTAATGCAAGCGCCATTGCGCTGTAAGCATAAGCGGTCATGGTTGCACGATTAATACCTAATGTAATTCTGTCAATATGGTGCAAGTGCTGCCACAGACCTTCGACGCTGGCCAGCAGGAAGGCGAAAGACAATGACAACCATGTCAGTTTAAAAAGTAATTTTTTGCTGATGAAATCCCTGCGGATGCCCCACAGAATATACATGGATATAAGAGCAGCAAGAAGCCAGCGTTTGGCCGGGGTGAACAATAAGCCATTATCCATACCGTGGATGGCATAATGTGCAGCAATCAGAGACCATACCGAATACATTGCTGCCAGCAACAGAAATGGAATAACTATTTTAGATGAAAAAAACATCTCACGACAACTGCGCACATTGATTAAAATACCCAGTGCACTTAAATAACTGCAAAAGTAAAAAGCGATGCGGCCGGATTTCTCACTGGCAAAGCCAAGTGGCAGAATTAAGAGAAGGAGGAAAAAAGAGAGAATAAATGTAGAACGGGTCAGGCGTTGATGTGCAGAATAACTTTTAAAGACATTCAGGTATGACATTATGCTGTTTCCTGGTACAAGAACATTATAATTGCATGGGTTATTATCGTTGCTTCTCATGCTGTTATTGGTTTTTTATAATGCTTGTCATTAAGTCTTTCCTGTAACTATTTAAATAAATAAAGAATTTCCGGCCCTGTCGGGACGCTTGTTTATAGCTTATTCGTGACAAAAAATCAAAGCGGGCATCCAGTTATCAGGGGATCGGCTGGCGCAGCTCACACCAGCTTTTTCACCAGCGCATCGCTGTGGCGAATGTGGCTGGAGGCCCGTTCCGGATCGCGCTGTACCAGTGCCATAAACAGTAAATCTGTCAGCATAAATTGTGCGGCCGTTGAGGAAATCGCCGCGCTGCGGGTGGTCTGTTCTTCAGCGACGGTATATAAGCAGTGGGTGGCGGATTGCTGGAGCGTATTGGGACTGAAGCCGGTAAAGGCCAGCACGTTGGCCCCTAACCGCTGTGCTTCCTGCGCGGCCAGATTAATTTCACGTCGCTCGCCGGTATAAGAGATCGCCAGCAGCACATCATTAACCGCCAGTGCCTGTACGCTCGCCAGCAGGGCATGCATGTCCTGTTCCGCCACGGCGTTGATGCCAATTTTCATCAGCTTCCATGAAAAGTCCTTTGCCACCAGACCCGATGTACCGATACCGACCAGTACGATCCGCCGCGCGCCTTTCAGCAGCCGCAACGTCTCCAGCAGCATCTCTTCACTGTTAATATTCAGCGTGGCCCTGATAGCGGATTGTTTCTCTGCCAGCAGCTTCTCGCCGACGGTCTTAAGCGGGTCATCACTGAGGATCAGATTGTGTACGGTGATAGCATCTTTCGCAGCCAGCGAGTCGCTCAATGCCAGCTTCAGCGCCGGGAAACCTTTGTAGCCCAGCTTTTGCGCGAATTTCACCACGCTGGACTGGCTGACGCCTGACTCTTCCGCCAGTTGCTGAGAGCTGAGATGACGAGCCCGCTCTGGCTGTGTCAGCAGAAAATCTGCCAGACGGCGTTCATTCTGAGCCAGCGTCGGATAAAGCTGTCGGATCCGTAATAACGAACTCATTAATTTAAATCTCCTGAAACAGCTGCCTGCACGCTGAGGTAGCGTAAGCAAAGTGAGGTCCTGAGATATCAGCAGCGCCTGCCGCTCAGCGCCTGGCCCAACAGGGCTGGTTTACCTGCCATTTTAAACCCGGGCAGTGCTCGAAATCCTCACCGGGTCCGTGTACGCTCCGGTTTCTGCGCGCTGTCCGTGTTCAGACTGGCTGCAACTATAACGCCTGGTGGGACAGGCTCGTAGTTTATGCTCTGGCAACGCGGTAACTCTGCGTAAAATCGGGCAATCAGCTGGTGCTTGTGAATATAATATTCGGAAGTTTATCTGGTTTAAGAATTAAAAATTCAGGTGAGGATAGCATGAATCTTGCTGCACTGGTTTCTGAAACACGTAACGCTGACACCATGGATCTGGACACTCTTTCCACGCTCGACATGGTCAGTAAATTCAATCAGCAGGATGCTACCGTCGCTGAGGCGGTGCGTAAAACGCTGCCTGATGTCGCTCGTGCCGTTGATGCGGCGGCCGCATCTCTGGCTGAAGGGGGACGCCTGATCTATGTCGGTGCCGGGACCAGCGGGCGACTGGGGGGGCTGGATGCTTCAGAGTGCCCACCTACTTTTGGCGTTGCTCAGGGGGTGGTTATCGGCCTGATTGCCGGTGGTCCCGGGGCGCTGCTGAAAGCCGTCGAAGGTGCGGAGGACGACCCACAACTGGGCGTCAGCGATCTGGCCGCGCTGGCACTGACCGCAAAGGATATGGTGGTAGGGCTTGCCGCTTCCGGCCGGACGCCATATGTCATCGGGGCTTTACGCTTCGCCCGGCAACGGGGGTGCCGCACTGCGGCAATATCCTGTAATCCGGATTCCCCTGTCGCTGTTGAGGCCGAAATTGCCATCTCTCCGGTAGTGGGGCCGGAAGCCCTTACCGGCTCCACCCGGCTGAAATCTGGCACTGCGCAGAAGCTGATACTGAATATGCTCTCCACCGGGGCAATGGTGAAAAGCGGCAAGGTTTATCAGAACCTGATGGTGGATATGCAGGCCACCAATATCAAACTGGTGGATCGTGCCAGCCGGATGGTTTGCCAGGCCACGGGCTGTGAGCGTCAGGAGGCTGAGGCCGCGTTGCAGCAGAGCGGCTATGCGGTGAAAACGGCCATTCTGATGATCCTCGCCGATCTGACCGCTGAACAGGCAGATGCCCGGTTAATCAGGCATAAAGGCTTTCTGCGCGCGGCTCTTCAGGATCAACAATAAAGGGGCAGTAACAGGGTCGTGGTGGCCTGAAAAGTCCTGCTCGTTGCAGGCGAAGACCATCGATTTAGCGGGCCATGGTTGTGCCAGTGACTACACTGATAGCTACGCTGTATCACTTAATGATTTTTGGGGTTTACCCGTTTGATGGGATGCCATCATCCTGAGGAGTTATGTTTGATCACTGGCCAGGAACGACGCGTGGTGTTTTTTGATCTCGACGGCACTTTGCACCAGCAGGATATGTTTGGCACCTTTGTGCGCTATCTGCTCTGGCGGCAGCCACTGAATCTGCTGCTGGTTATACCCACGTTACCGATTGTTGCGGTCTGGCTGTTGCTGAAAGGCCGGGCATCCCGTGGGCCAATGAGCCTGCTGCTCTGGGCAATCACCTTTGGTCACAGTGAAAACCACCTGAAAAGAAAAGAACAACATTTTGTTCAGTGGTTTCGCCAGCGGGTTATCGCCTTTCCCGTGGTTCAGCAACGACTGACGGACTACCTGAACAGTGCTGACGCTGATGTCTGGTTAATCACCGGATCGCCGCAGCGGCTGGTGGAGCAGGTCTATGCCGATGCGCCATTTTTGCCCAGGGTGAAACTCATCGGCAGTCAGATGGAGCGTCGTTATGGGGGGCAGGTACTTGCCATGCGCTGTCTCGGTCATGAAAAAGTGGCGCAGCTGGAGGAGCAACTGGGTACGCCTCTGCAACTTTACAGCGGCTACAGCGACAGCAAGCAGGATAATCCACTGCTGTTCTTCTGCCAGCATCGCTGGCGTGTCACCCCTCAGGGAGAACTGCAACAGCTTGAGTAAACAGGTATACTGCGCGCCGTTGTTAGCTCGGGACTCAGGTAAGCATGATGGCAAATGATCAATTCTGGATGCGGCACGCCCTGACGCTGGCCCGCCGGGCCTGGGATGAAGGCGAAGTGCCGGTAGGGGCCGTGCTGGTGCAGGGGGAGCGGGTTATTGGCGAAGGCTGGAATCGCCCGATTGGTCACCATGACCCTACTGCCCATGCTGAGATTATGGCGCTGCGTCAGGGTGGCAAAGTCCTCAGTAACTATCGGTTGTCAGACACCACACTCTACGTCACCCTTGAACCCTGCGTGATGTGCGCCGGTGCGATGGTTCATGCCAGAATTGGGCGGTTGGTGTATGGCGCAAATGATGAAAAAACCGGGGCCGCCGGTTCGCTGCTGGATGTGTTGGGGCACCCCGGAATGAACCATCAGGTCAATGTCGTGCAGGGGGTGCTGGCAGCAGAGTGTGCGGCGATGCTGAGCGATTTTTTCCGTCAGCGACGGGCAGAGAAACGGGCGCTGCGTGACAGCCTCCGCGCCGGGTCACTGAAGGCCGAATGAGTGCGCTGTCAGTGCAGCGCAATATCCGCAGCTACCGCCGGATAGCCTTTGCCCAGTTCGGCCTCTTTTGCCGCCTGTAGCGCGATTCTGCGTTCCTGTTCCTGTAAATATCCCACCAGACTTAACTGATAAATGCGGATATTTTCGACGTAATTATAGGCTTCCTGTCCACGGGCATAGCCGTAGGTGGTCTGACTGTAATAACGCTTCTGGCTGAGCATTGGCAGACGCAGTTTCACATCGGCCCAGCTGTCAGGGTTACCCTGCTGTTTTTCGGTGAGCTTGCAGGCATCGAGCATATGCGCGTAGCCCATGTTATAAGCCGCCAGCGCAAACCAGATCCGCTCATCCTCCGGAATACCCGGTGGCACTTTCGCCATCATCCGCACCAGATATTCACTGCCGCCGCGAATGCTTTGCTCCGGATCGGTACGATCGTTAACGCTCAGGCTCTCCGCCGTGTTGCGGGTCAGCATCATCATTCCCCGCACGCCGGTAGGGGAGGTGGCCTGTGGATTCCAGTGCGACTCCTGCCAGGAGATAGCGGCCAGCAGCCGCCAGTCAATTTCACTGGCATATTTTTGAAACAGAGGCTTGATGCCCGGCAGCGTACTGTCTATCGCACGCAGAAAGGTGCTGGTGTCAACGTAATCAAAAGTGCCGATGTGCCCAAGGTATTTTTCCTCCAGCCTGGCCAGTGTGCCTTCTTCACTCATCCGGTTGAAGAAGTCGAGCATCGCTGCTTCAAAGCTGTCATCGTGATTGTCGCGGGGCATGTACCAGGTCACAGGTTCTTCCTCAGTGATATCAAAAGCGACGCTCAGCTGAGGGTGGATACGTTGTAACAGGGCAATCGACACCGAATCGCCCACCGTGTAATCCAGTTTGCCATCGGCAACCGCTTCCAGCAGAGCATTGGGGCTTTGATCGGCGGAGATGGCCCAGTCCAGGTCAGGGTACTGGCTTTGCCGGATGTTGCGCAGGGTGGAGAGATAAGCAGAGTCAGAGGCAACCGTCAGTCGGCCTTTCAGCTCGCCGAGGTTCTGCGGCCGGGGTTTGCCCAGTCGGTAAACCAACTGCTGAGAGACGGAATAATAAGCAGGACCGGTGCGAAAATGGGACTGCCGTTCACTGTTGTAGATCAGCCCGGCAGCCAGCATGTCCGCTTTATCGTCGGCCAGATCGTTAAACAGCTCACTGAGGTTCTGGCGGACCGTTATTTGCAGTCTGACGTTCAGATAATCGGCAAAACGCTTTGCCAGCTCATAATCCATTCCGGCCGGTGCGTTGTTTACGCTGTAGTAGGTCAGCGGGGAGGCCAGCGTGCTGACACGCAGTACTCCTCGCGACTTTATCTGTTCTGTGCGGTTCTGAGCGCCCCCATACCAGGGAATCGACGGCCACAGTGCCAGCGCCAGCAGCACGGTGATTAGCCCGATAAACAGATAGTTAAGTTTGAGGCGTTTCAAATAGTTATCTCTCGATTGCTCTCAGGGTTCTGTCTGTACCGGCAGTATTTGTAGTCTGTAATGCGCCCTGAGCGTGGGGCATTTTGCGCAACTCAATTGCCCTGCGCAACTAAATTCATCCGGGATTGGGTAATTTTCAGGCAATTTCCTGTTCTGATAAATCATGCGCAAACGGTTTCGTAACGGGGTGGGATTCTTTATAATACCGCCCGTTTTCCCTGTTGCGCCCAAAGAAGCGTCGTCCGGCGCTTCGAAGACGAGAGATCTTTGATGATGGAAATACTGCGTGGTTCGCCCGCTTTGTCGGCATTTCGTATTAACAAACTGCTGGCCCGCTTTCAGGACGCTCACCTGCCGGTGAGTGACATTTACGCCGAGTACGTCCATTTTGCCGAGGTCAGCGCGCCGCTCTCTGCTGATGAAAAAGCGCGCCTCGCCCGCCTGTTGCAGTACGGTCCTTCTCTCACCGGACATGCTCCGGAAGGCCGGCTGATGCTGGTAACGCCACGTCCGGGAACCCTCTCTCCCTGGTCTTCTAAAGCCACTGATATTGCCCATAACTGTGACCTGCCGCAGGTGCTGCGCCTTGAGCGCGGGCTCGCCTTCTACATTAAGGCGCCACAGCTAAACGAGACACAGTGGACCCAGCTGGCGACGCTGCTGCATGACCGGATGATGGAAGTGGTGCTCAGTGAGATGTCGCAGGCTGAACAGCTGTTTGCCCATCATCAACCGGCCCCGCTGGAGAGTGTTGATGTCCTGGGTGAAGGACGCTCTGCGCTGGATCAGGCCAACCGCAGGCTGGGCCTGGCGCTGGCCGACGATGAAATTGATTATCTGCTGGCGGCGTTCGAAAAACTGGGGCGCAACCCGAATGATATTGAACTGTATATGTTCGCTCAGGCTAACTCCGAACACTGTCGTCACAAGATTTTCAATGCCGACTGGGTCATCGACGGCAAGGCGCAGCCGAAGTCGCTGTTTAAAATGATCAAAAATACCTTTGAGCAGACGCCTGACCACGTTCTTTCCGCTTACAAAGATAATGCTGCCGTTATGGAAGGCTCACAGGTGGGGCGTTTCTATGCTGACAGCCAGGGGCAGTATGATTTCCACCACGAAGATACGCACATTCTGATGAAGGTGGAGACCCACAACCATCCGACGGCCATCTCGCCGTGGCCGGGTGCGGCGACCGGCTCAGGCGGCGAAATCCGTGATGAAGGCGCCACCGGAAGAGGCGCTAAACCGAAGGCCGGGCTGGTGGGATTCTCCGTATCCAATCTGCGTATTCCGGGCTTTGAGCAGCCGTGGGAAGAAGATTTTGGTAAGCCGGAACGGATTGTTAACGCGCTGGATATTATGCTGGAAGGCCCGCTGGGCGGCGCAGCATTCAATAATGAATTCGGTCGTCCGGCGCTGAATGGCTACTTCCGCACTTATGAAGAGCGGGTAACCAGCCATAACGGCACTGAGCTGCGCGGTTATCACAAGCCGGTGATGCTGGCGGGCGGCATCGGCAACATCCGTGCTGACCATGTGAAGAAAGGGGAAATCAGCGTCGGAGCCAAACTGATCGTACTGGGCGGCCCGGCAATGAATATCGGTCTGGGCGGCGGCGCGGCCTCCTCAATGGCGTCAGGACAGTCGGATGCCGATCTGGATTTTGCGTCGGTGCAACGCGATAACCCGGAAATGGAGCGTCGCTGTCAGGAAGTTATCGATCGCTGCTGGCAGCTGGGCGCAGATAATCCCATCCTCTTTATCCATGACGTCGGCGCAGGCGGCCTGTCGAATGCGATGCCGGAGCTGGTCAGCGATGGCGAGCGCGGCGGTCGTTTTAACCTGCGTGACATTCTCAGCGATGAGCCAGGCATGAGTCCGCTGGAGATATGGTGTAACGAATCGCAGGAGCGCTATGTGCTGGCCGTGGCACCCTCGAAGCTGGCGCAGTTTGATGCACTGTGTAAACGCGAGCGCGCGCCCTATGCGGTGATTGGTGAAGCCACCGAAGAACTGCATCTGTCGCTGACTGACAGCCATTTCGACAACAAGCCGATCGATATGCCGCTGGACGTGCTGCTGGGCAAAACCCCCAAAATGACCCGTGACGTCACCTCGTTGCAGGCCAAAGGTGAGCCGCTGGCGCGTGAGGCGATAACCCTGGCTGACGCGGTCAGTCGTGTGTTGCACCTGCCCGCCGTGGCGGAAAAAACCTTTCTGGTCACCATCGGCGATCGCTCAGTGACCGGCATGGTTGCCCGCGATCAGATGGTGGGTCCGTGGCAGATCCCGGTGGCCAACTGTGCGGTAACCACTGCCAGCCTTGACAGCTACTATGGTGAAGCGATGGCGCTGGGGGAACGCGCGCCGGTGGCGCTGCTGGATTTTGCCGCCTCCGGGCGTCTCGCCGTCGGGGAAGCGCTCACCAATATTGCCGCGACGCAAATTGGCTCACTGAAACGTGTCAAACTCTCCGCAAACTGGATGGCTGCTGCCGGTCACCCCGGCGAGGATGCCGGCCTGTATGCGGCGGTGAAAGCGGTGGGCGAAGAGCTCTGTCCGGCGCTGGGGATCACTATCCCGGTGGGTAAAGATTCGATGTCGATGAAAACCCGCTGGCAGCAGGGCAGTGAACAACGCGAAATGACCTCGCCGTTATCGCTGGTGATCACTGCGTTTGCCAGAGTGGAAGATGTCCGGCGCACGGTGACGCCTCAGTTGCAGCCGCAACAGGACAACGCCCTGCTGCTGATCGACCTGGGGCAGGGTGTTAACGCCCTGGGGGCAACCGCGTTGTCTCAGGTTTATCGCCAGCTGGGCGACAAACCGGCAGACGTGCGCGATGCACAGCAACTGGCGGGCTTCTTTAACGCCATCCAGGCACTGGTGGCTGACGGGCGACTGCTGGCCTACCACGATCGTTCCGATGGTGGTCTGCTGGTTACTCTGGCGGAAATGGCCTTCACCGGTCACTGCGGCCTGACAGCGGATATCTCCGCGTTGGGCAGTGATGCCCTGGCCGCGCTGTTTAATGAAGAGCTGGGCGCGGTGATTCAGGTGGCTGCCAGCGAACGTGCGGCGGTGGAGCAACTGTTAGCCGATCACGGTCTGTCGGGCTGTGTTCATTACCTGGGCAGTGCTCAGCCAGGCGATCGCTTTGTGGTCACCGCTGACGGTTCGACGCTGTACAGTGAAAGCCGGACCACCCTGCGCACCTGGTGGGCAGAAACCACCTGGCAAATGCAGCGGTTACGCGATAACCCACAGTGCGCCGATCAGGAACATGACGCGAAGAAAAACGATGCCGATCCTGGCCTGAATGTCGCGCTGACCTTCCAGCCACAGGAAGATATTGCCGCACCATTCATTGCCACCGGTACTCGTCCCAAAGTTGCCATCCTGCGTGAGCAGGGCGTCAACTCCCATGTTGAAATGGCGGCCGCCTTCCACCGTGCCGGTTTTGATGCCATCGATGTTCATATGAGCGATCTGTTAGCAGGACGTTCTGGCCTGGATCAATTCCAGACGCTGGTGGCCTGCGGTGGCTTCTCCTATGGCGATGTGCTGGGGGCGGGTGAGGGCTGGGCGAAATCGATCCTGTTCAACAACCGTGTCCGTGATGAGTTCGAGACCTTTTTCCATCGTCCGCAGACGCTGGCACTGGGCGTTTGTAACGGCTGTCAGATGATGTCCAATCTGCGTGAGCTGATTCCAGGCAGTGAGGCCTGGCCGCGTTTTGTTCGCAATCAGTCTGAACGTTTCGAAGCCCGATTCAGCCTGGTGGAAGTGGCCGCCAGTCCGTCACTGCTACTGGAGGGGATGGTCGGGTCGAGAATGCCGATTGCGGTATCGCATGGCGAAGGTTTTGTCGAAGTTCGCGACGACGCGCACCTGGCGACACTGGAACAGAAAGGGCTGGTGGCTCTGCGCTTTGTTGATAACTTCGGTAAGGTGACGCAGGCGTATCCGGCAAACCCGAACGGTTCGCCAAACGGCATCACTGCCGTCAGCAATGAAAGCGGTCGCGTCACCATTATGATGCCGCATCCTGAGCGTGTCTTCCGCACGGTAAGTCACTCCTGGCATCCGGCAGAGTGGGGGGAGGACAGCCCGTGGATGCGGATTTTCCGTAACGCCCGCAGGCAGCTGGGCTGATGCTCTCACGGGTCTCGCACGGCGATAATGTCAGCGCAGACCGGGTGGTGAGATTAATGTCAGCCTGATAGCACGTCAGTGCAAAAGGCAACCCTTTGGGGTTGTCTTTTTAGTGCTGGTTAAAAACTTTTCTTATCAGAGGATTAGTGTGGATGTTGCAATTTCACGACATTTTCCTGGTCAGTATGTCGTTAAAAGGTGACATTTAATTTATTGATTTAAAAGAATATGCCTCTCATGCCCATTTACTGTTTCCTTCTGACGACGTTTACAGACAGCATTAAAGCGATGCGGGCGTATACGAGGGATGGCAGGATTATTTTTATGAGTAAAAACAGTGGGATAAAATATTTTTTGAATTATGGCATATTTTTTGCTTAAATGTTCGCAGTGGCTCATTCACCTGGTTAAGACAGCCCTGCGAAAGCGGTCAAGTGCTTCTTAACAACCCGAATGACGCACAAAACGGTGCCTGCCGTCCAAAAAAACCGATAACAGACCTTCAGTGGCTTTATCAAGCATCGGACGCAACGTTGAGCCAGGCACCACCTCATTTACTGTAATGATTTATCCCGTTACAGCAGAATGGCAGATTCCGCGAATCTGCCATTTTTCGTTTTAACGCCAGCACTTTCTTCCCCGGATGTACTCCGTTAGCATGACGAAAGAGTGTTGAGGAGAGTGTTGATTGAAAACATGGCGTATCTTCCCCCGTTCCCTGCGTCAGCTGGTGCTGATGGCGTTTCTGCTGGTGTTATTGCCGCTGCTGGTCCTGGCCTGGCAGGCGTGGGAAAGCCTGTCGGCGTTGAGCGATCGCGCGGCCGATACCAACCGGACGACCCTGACTGACGTTCGTCGCAGCGAGGTGATGGCCCGTACCGCACTGGAACTGGAACGCAGCTACCGGCAGTATTGCGTGCTGGATGACCCCATGCTGGCCAGCCTTTATCAGACTCAGCGCAACAAATATTCCCAGTTGCTGGATGCCCAGGCTTCAGTGCTGCCGGACGCCCATATTTATGATTCATTGCGTCAGTCGCTGATGCAGTTAAATAAAATGACCTGTGACAACAACAATCCGGTTAAGGCGGCTTCTGACACGCTGGAAGCATTTTCTGCCGCGAATGCTCAGCTGGTACAGTCCACGCGCGAGGTGGTTTTTTCCAGAGGGCTTCAGTTACAGCGTGAAATCGCTGAACGTGGTCAGTATTTTGGCTGGCAGGCCCTGATACTCTTTCTGCTCAGCCTTGGGCTGGTTTTGTTGTTCACCCGGATGATTATCGGGCCGGTGAAAGCCGTGGAGCGAATGATTAACCGTCTGGGAGAAGGGCGGTCGCTTAATCACAGCCTGGCTTTTAAAGGCCCGCGTGAACTGCGATCGCTGGGGCAGCGGATCCTGTGGCTGAGTGAGCGCCTTGCCTGGCTGGAATCTCAGCGCCATGAATTTTTGCGTCATCTCTCCCACGAGCTGAAAACCCCGCTGGCAAGTATGCGAGAAGGTACGGCCCTGCTGGCAGATGAGGTGGTTGGTCCCTTAACCGCCGACCAGCATGAGGTGGTCAGCATTCTGGATGAGAGCAGCCGACATCTGCAACGGCTGATCGAACAACTGCTGGATTACAACCGCAAACTGTCAGAAGCCCAGATCGCGATGGAGCCGGTGCAACTGGCGGCGTTGGTGGACAATATCGTTACCACACACAGCCTGACTGCCAGGGCAAAAAAAATGCGCACTGAGATTGCGCTCTTGGCGCATGTCTGTCTGGCAGAGGCTGATTTGCTGACCAGAGCCATCGATAATCTCTATTCGAATGCGATACACTACGGCGCTGAATCGGGTACCATCTGGATCCGTAGTTACCAGACGGGCCGCAAGGTGATTATCGAG
The DNA here is from genome assembly GCF_000590885.1 of Erwinia mallotivora. GTDB lineage: Bacteria > Pseudomonadota > Gammaproteobacteria > Enterobacterales > Enterobacteriaceae > Erwinia > Erwinia mallotivora. The sequence goes on along the minus strand of NZ_JFHN01000053.1, from coordinate 172,680 downwards.
GTGGCTAATACCGGTCCTTCAGTCCCTCTGGCCGAACAGGCAATGATCTTCGAACCTTTCTTCCAGGGAAGTCAGCAGCGCAAAGGCGCAGTGAAAGGCAGCGGGCTTGGGCTTAGCATTGCCAAAGATTGTTTGCATCGTTTGCAGGGCGATCTTCAACTGGTCAGCAGCGATGAGGCGGATGTTTGCTTCAGAATTGAACTCAATACCATCGCCGGGAATGAATAATAATGACAACGCATGTCTTTTCTGCCGCCGTGAAGTGTTTTCCTCGCATTGCAACAGCTATCACGGCGGCGTTTCTGACGACATTACTTACCGCCTGTCACAGCAATAGTACCGTTCCCCCGACAGCGGCTAAACATCGCACCCTGATCGAACCGGAAAGCAAAGTTCTCGATTACCAGCAGGTGCCATGCGATCGCATCTGGCCTGCTGATGATGAGGCTGTTACCGGGAATGCGCTTTACTGGCTGCGGGCTATGGATTGTGCCGCCAGGCTCTCAGCAGCCGACGCTCGAAGTGAGGCGCGTAACTGGCCGGATGATAACTGGCAGAGCGCTTTTAAACAGGGTGTGCTGTTGGCCAACGGCAACGTCACGCCGCTGGAACGCCGGGAATATCTGCAACGGCTGGATACTTTCAGCCAGCGTTATCCGGCCGCTGTCCGGCCGCTGATGCAGCTCTGGTGGGACGACCAGATGGGGCAGTTACAGCTGTCAGAAGAGCGTATGCGCTATCATCATCTGCAACAGGGAAGCGATGCACAGCTTGATGCCCTGCGTCAGCAGCAGCTTACCTTGAACAAAGAACTGAACCTCACCCGCCGTAAACTGGAGAGGCTGACCGATATTGAACGTCAGCTGTCGTCGCGTCGCTCTGCTGACAGTACGGATAACGGTCATCCGGAAAAAAGCGGCTCGACAGAAAACCTTTCACCGCATAACAGCACAGAGGATACCAGCCAGCCATGAGAAAGAGATCGGCAACGTTGCTGCTGGTGGATGACGATCCCAGCCTGCTCAAGCTTCTGGGAATGCGACTGGGCAGTGAAGGTTTTCGCGTGCTTACGGCGGAAAGTGGACCGGAAGCGTTGCGCATCCTGCCGCGTGAGAAGACCGATCTGGTGATCAGCGACCTGCGGATGGACGAAATGGATGGTCTGGCGCTGTTCAGTGAAATTCAGAAGATCCAGCCCGGCATGCCAGTGATCATTCTCACAGCCCACGGCTCTATTCCTGATGCGGTATCGGCCACCCAGCAGGGCGTGTACAGTTTTCTCACCAAACCGGTGGATCGCGATGCCTTGTACAGCGCTATCGACCAGGCGCTGGCTCACCGCGCGCCAGCCAGTGATGATGCCTGGCGGGAAAGCATTGTGACCCGCAGCCCGCTGATGCTGCGTATGCTGGAGCAGGCGAGAATGGTTGCTCAGTCAGATGTCAGCGTGCTGATTAACGGGCAGAGCGGCACGGGCAAAGAGATTCTGGCTCAGGCTATTCATGCCGCCAGCCCGCGAGCAGGCAACGCGTTTATTGCCATTAACTGTGGTGCTTTGCCAGAACAGCTGCTGGAGTCAGAGCTGTTTGGTCATGCGAAAGGGGCATTTACCGGGGCGGTCAGCAACCGTGAAGGCCTGTTTCAGGCCGCCGAGGGCGGTACGTTATTTCTTGATGAAATTGGTGACATGCCGCCAACGCTCCAGGTCAAACTGTTGCGCGTGCTACAGGAACGAAAAGTGCGCCCGCTGGGCAGTAATCACGATGTTGACATCAATGTGCGTATTCTTTCCGCCACCCATCGCGATCTGCCCAAGGCCATGGAAAAGAAAGAGTTTCGGGAAGATTTGTTTTACCGGCTGAATGTGGTCAATCTGAAAATCCCGGCGCTACACGAGCGTGCGGAAGATATTCCGCTGTTGGCAAACCATCTGCTCAGGCAGGCGGCGGAGCGGCATAAACCCTTCGTTCGCAGCTTTTCCACCGATGCCATGAAACGGCTGGTGGCTGCCAGCTGGCCGGGTAATGTACGTCAGCTGGTCAATGTTATTGAGCAGTGTGTGGCACTGACCTCTGCGCCGGTGATCGGTGAAGCGCTGGTTGAGCAGGCGCTGGCGGGTGAAAACACCGCTCTGCCCACCTTTGCTGAAGCAAGAAACCAGTTTGAACTGAATTACCTGCGTAAACTGTTACAGATGACTAAAGGGAATGTCACGCACGCTGCACGACTTGCCGGACGCAATCGCACGGAGTTTTATAAGTTACTGTCGCGCCATGAACTGGATGCGTCTGATTTTAAAGTGTAGTTTTTTCCTGCCGCTAAGTTCACAGGATATGGTAGCTTAGGCGTCCTGAAAATGGAGACAGACCCCCGCTGCGGGCGCTGTCCGCTGCACTTATACTGTGATAATTACCTTCCGGCCGAGGGGGGTGTAAAAAGGGTCAGCCATGAAAAAGATTGATGCAATTATTAAACCGTTCAAACTCGATGACGTACGCGAAGCGCTGGCGGAAGTGGGTATCACCGGTATGACCGTCACTGAGGTGAAGGGGTTTGGCCGTCAGAAAGGGCATACTGAGCTGTATCGCGGTGCTGAATATATGGTCGATTTTTTGCCAAAGGTAAAGATTGAGATCGTCATTGCAGACGATCTGGTTGATACCTGTGTGGACACCATCATTCGTACGGCGCAGACCGGGAAAATCGGTGACGGTAAGATTTTCGTCTTCGACGTATCGCGCGTGGTGCGTATTCGTACCGGCGAAGAAGACGAAGAAGCGATCTGATTCTGGCCAGAGGCCGGATTTAAAAAAGGGCAGGTGTCTGAGGATATCTGCCCTTTTTGCTTTAACAGGCAGTGACAATACCCCTTGAACATTAAGGGTGTTGTCACTGCGCTTTTCATGACGATGATGAAAATTTCGCATCAAGTGGATGATCAAATGTCCTGAACGCCAGGCGGCTGAAAAATAGCATCAAAGGCTTGCCACGGCTGGAGCCAAACGATTGCGTAAAAAGCATGCTTTGCGGCTGGCAGTCGGCAGGCAAAACGGTTTACACTGTTTGCCTTCGCCCCTATGGGCCATTCAAAGCCGAACAGTAGTTAGCAGAGTCAGGAGAAGCGGATGTTAAAGCGTGATATGAATATTGCCGATTATGATGCCGAATTATGGCAGGCAATGGAGCAGGAGAAAGTGCGTCAGGAAGAGCATATTGAACTGATTGCTTCGGAAAATTACACCAGTCCGCGAGTGATGCAGGCACAGGGATCTCAGCTGACCAACAAATACGCCGAAGGCTATCCGGGCAAACGCTACTACGGTGGCTGTGAATATGTTGATATTGTCGAACAGCTGGCGATTGACCGTGCCAAAGCGCTGTTTGGCGCTGACTATGCTAACGTCCAGCCGCACTCCGGTTCACAGGCTAATTTCGCGGTTTACACTGCCCTGTTGCAACCCGGCGATACCATCCTTGGGATGAACCTCGCACACGGCGGCCATCTGACTCATGGTTCTCCGGTCAACCTCTCCGGCAAACTGTATAATGTGGTGCCTTATGGCATTGATGACAGCGGTAAAATCGATTATGACGATCTGGCTGCACAGGCGCAGAAGCACAAACCGAAAATGATTATTGGCGGGTTCTCTGCCTATTCTGGCGTTTGTGACTGGGCAAAAATGCGTGAAATTGCCGACAGCATCGGTGCTTACCTGTTTGTCGATATGGCGCACGTTGCCGGCCTGATTGCCGCAGACGTTTATCCAAACCCGGTTCCACACGCTCACATTGTCACCACTACCACGCACAAAACGCTGGCGGGTCCACGTGGCGGTCTGATTCTGGCGAAAGGTGGCGACGAAGATTTTTATAAGAAACTGAACTCAGCGGTTTTCCCTGGTGGTCAGGGCGGCCCGCTGATGCATGTGATTGCCGGTAAAGCGGTAGCGCTGAAAGAAGCGATGGAGCCGGAGTTCAAAGTGTATCAGCAGCAGGTTGCGAAAAACGCCAAAGCGATGGTAGAGGTGTTTCTGGCGCGTGGTTACAATGTCGTTTCCGGCGGCACGCATAACCACCTTTTCCTGCTTGATTTGGTTGATAAAAACCTGACCGGTAAAGAGGCTGATGCGGCTCTGGGCCGTGCCAATATCACGGTTAACAAAAACAGCGTGCCGAACGATCCAAAAAGCCCGTTTGTCACATCTGGCATTCGCATTGGTTCTCCGGCAGTCACCCGTCGTGGCTTTAAAGAGGCCGAAGTGCGTGAGCTGGCTGGCTGGATCAGCGATATCCTCGATAATATCAACGATCAGGGTGTTCAGGAGCGCGTCAAAAAGCAGGTGCTTGAAATCTGCGAACGCTTCCCGGTTTACGCGTAAACCGCACCGAGCCGAAATATCAGCGGGACATTTTGTCCCGCTGTTTGATCATGGCGCTGAACAGATTACACATTACGACTCCAGCAAGTTTTTAATCCGCTGCTGCTGCTGATTCTGTAACGGAAGCTCAGCATGGATCAGCGGCGGGGAATAGAGTGGCAATGGCGTGGCGTAGGGTGATATGACCAGCGCAGTGCCTTTGGGCGCACTGTCTCGTTGATAAGTTTCCACATCGAGATATTTAATATTCAGCGGTAGTAAGGTCAGCTCACGCAGTTGGCGTTCAACTTCCAGCTCCAGCTGGCGATCCTTTCCGGTCAGCAACAGCACCTGTTTTTCCTGTAATGCATTTTCCTGCATCAACCACGCACCAAAAATCACCGCAATCAGTACCAGCTCTTCCTGTGAAAAGCGCAGCTTATAAAGCAGTTCAACCTCTGACACCGCTTCACGCGTGGTTCGTAGCAATCGTGGATAGAGGCGCACCACCTCTTCTGTCAGACTGTTGTCAATGCCAATAGCAAACAGATTACGCTCCAGCGCCTGGGCAAGATGGGTATAAAGCTGGGCGCAAAGTCCCTGTTCGTCACTGAAATGCAGCGTTGAAAGCTGCTGAAAGCGTTCAATCATCCTGCGAACCGCAGAGAGCAGTTGATGCTCGTGCGGATGATGGACCTTATCTGCAACGGGTGCATACAACTGACTGAACACCAAAGCGAATAAACTGGCCTCGCTGGCGTCCGGGGTGGTTTTGCAGCGTTTCTGCCAGTGCTGCACTATTTCCAGAGCAAGCTGATACTCAGGACGAACTGACAGCCACGCCAGTTGAGCGTCACTGAATTCCGTAGCAATGCAGCGCGCCAGTGAATGCTGGATAAAAAGCGGAAGAAACTGGCGATCGCGATCGCTGAAATCCCGTGACAGTCCCCTGGCGCAATGCCCGACCAGCGCCTGGAGATTACGATCGTCATACAGCGCTTTTGCGAAACCCTGTCGTTTCAACTGCCGTTTAACGCCAGGCGCGAAATAGTGCTGAATAAAATCCGGTGACTGGCGAATTGCACGGCGTAGCCAGTGCAGCAGGCACAATCGTTGATCCAGCTCCTTACCGTCGATCCGATAGTCTCCCCGCGTATCCTGGTCGAGGACAAGACGGTGATAGCGCTGGATTTCTGCTGCCACCTCCGCTATATCTTGCCGGGTGACGGATTGCTCCACCTGATTCAACTGGCACAGTGACGCCAGGGTGACCGTGGTATCCGGAAGATAAAGTAATAACAGCAGATGGCAGTGACGTTGAGAACGGGAGAAAGCAGAGGGATTTTGGGGGGATAAACTCATCGTCTGCAATCCAGGTGAAAGAAAGACAACGCTAAGGATAGTCCGACAGTAGCGGGATGATTTCGGGTCGGTCAGATTTATTCACGTCTTTCAGGACAGGTCACAGAATTTTTTTCCAGATAACAGGAAGGAATAAGATTTGTTATGTTATAACGTATTTTTCAGACGGGCGATCGCGGCAGTTATGCTGCTGACAACGCCGCTGGCATGGAGCCATCCCCACAGCTTTATTGCGATGCAGTTGACGCCGGTACACAAAGGTAACCAACTGACCGGACTGAAAATGCACTGGGTCATGGATGAGATAACCTCTGCCGACCTGCTCTACGATGCAGGTAAAGCGCAACCGGGTTCGCCCGTATGGAAAAAACTGGCGGCTGAAGTAATGGCTAATGTGCTTGGTCAGCACTATTTCAGCGAGTTCTGGCATGAAGGTAAGGCAGTGAAGTTTTACAACCTGCCTCCGGAATATCAGCTTTTCAGAGAGGGACATAAAGCCGTGTTGGAGTTTATTTTACCGTTGGGCCAACCGCAGCCACTGGCCGGTCAGCGCTACACGTTTTCCACTTTTGATCCGACTTACTTTGTTGATATGTATTACGATTCTGAAAAATTTTTGCACCTTCCCGCCGACCTGGCGCAGCAGTGTAAGTTGACTCTGCACACCCCAAAAGCCGATGCTTCAATGAAAGCTTACGCGCTGTCGCTGGACAAGGCCGATGCGCCGCCGGCAGAGATGGATCTTGGCAGGCAGTTTGCCCAGACGGTGACTCTGACATGTCAGTAACTATTCTGCCGTCAAAATCTGTTGGCTGGCGACATCTCTGGCCGCTGATACTGCTGCTGGTGCTTCTGCTGATGACCGGCGTGGCCGCCTGGCTGCACTGGCCACAAATCCTGTTGCAAAGCATTCTCTGGCAGAAATCGCTGCATCAGCAAATGACCATCCTGCTGCAACAGGTCGCCACACATCCCCATCAGGCCGGGCTGACGCTGATGGGCTTCAGCCTGGTATACGGCGTGTTACATGCGCTGGGGCCGGGTCATGGCAAAGTCGTTATCGCCACCTTTCTGGCAACGCATCCGACGAAGGTAAAAACCAGTCTGCAACTGACCCTGGCTGCTGCCGTGGTGCAGGGTGGGGTGGCGATTGCACTGGTTACGGTAATGCTGGTGATATTGCAACTGTCATCCCGTCAGCTTCATCTCAGTAGCTTCTGGCTGGAGAAGGCCAGCTATCTGCTGGTTACTGGCCTGGGAGCCTGGCTGTGCTGGCGAGCACTGGGAAAAATTATTCGGGTGCTGCGGACAACGCAAACTCTCACTATCCGGCGGATTGTGCCACATGACCATCAGCACAGCGCGACCTGTGGATGCGGCCACCAGCATGTGCCTGACAGCGGGATGCTCGACAAGGCGGTCAGTGGCAGAACCAAAATAATCGTGGTGCTGTCAATGGGGCTCAGGCCCTGCTCCGGCGCGATTATGATGCTGTTATTTTCAAAAGTGATCGGTGTCTATCTGTGGGGTGTGCTTTCAGCGCTGGCAATGGCGGTGGGCACAGCGATGACGGTATCCGCAATGGCCCTGCTGGTGCAGGTGTCCCGTGCGCTGGCAGTGAAACTGAGTCGGAATATGCCACAGGCCCGCTGGCGGAAAGTGGGCTGGTCGTGTCTCTCCCTGGCGGGAGGGATGGTGCTGATGGGGGTGGGCGTGTTGTTGTGGCTGACGGCCCAACCGGCGATATCCGGCGGTATCCGGCCAGTATTATTGAATTAATGCAGCCGGGCCTGTGGCAATGCCAACGGCCCGACGGCAAGCGGAGGAGGGATCAGCGTTTTAACGCTTCGCTCAGCTCATCACGCATGGTGGCCAGCATCGATTTCACCACGCGAGGATTACCCGCAATGATGTTGCCCGAAGTCAGATAGCCATGTCCGCCAACGAAGTCGGTGACCAGACCACCGGCTTCACGCACCAGCAGTTCTCCGGCGGCAAAATCCCAGGGTTTAAGACCGATTTCAAAATAGCCATCCACCCGGCCTGCGGCAACATAGGCCAGATCAAGCGCGGCGGAACCATTACGACGAAAATCAGCGCACTGGGTAAAGAGTTTGCCCAGGATGTTGATGTAAGGTGTGGCATGTTGCTTCATTTTGAACGGAAAGCCGGTCGCCAGGATAGTGCCATCCAGATCGCGGGCACTGCTGCCGCGCAGTCGGTAGCCATTGAGCTGAGCGCCCTGACCACGTACCGCGCTGAACAGCTCATTGCGCATGGGATCGTAAACCACGGCGACTTCGTTACGGCCTGTGATGCGTACCGCAATAGAAACAGAAAAGTGGGGCAGACGTTTGATGAAGTTGGTGGTGCCATCCAGTGGATCGATAACCCATTGCACATCCTGGTCTTCCCCGGCCAGTTCACCACTCTCTTCAGTAATAATGGTGTGTTTCGGGTAAGACTTGCGGATCACCTCAATAATCAGGCGCTCGGCGTCGCGATCAACATTGGTAACGAAGTCATTGCTGCCTTTCTGGCTGGCTTCGACGGCGTCCGGGGTTTCGTAACTCCGGGCAATTAAATTTCCGGCCTTGCGCGCAGCGCGCACGGCGATGTTGAGCATCGGATGCATTGGTCTCTCTCACTGGATGTTAAAGAACGGGAAAACGGCGCGGATTATAACAGCAGGAACGGCAAATGTCCTTAAAATATGTTAGCATCGTCAAATTATCTCTCAGATCTGAATAACTATGCTGCATAACATCCGAATCGTGCTGGTGGAAACGTCTCACACCGGCAACATGGGTTCCGTCGCCCGCGCTATGAAAACAATGGGTTTAAGCAACCTTTATCTGGTTAATCCTCTGGTTAAGCCCGACTCCCAGGCAATTGCGCTGGCTGCTGGTGCCAGCGATGTGATTGGCGAGGCGCATATTGTTGACACACTGGATGAAGCGCTGGCGGGATGCAGCCTGGTGGTTGGCACCAGCGCACGTTCCCGTTCTCTCCCCTGGCCAATGCTTGACCCACGTGAATGCGGGGTGAAAAGCGTGCAGGAGGGCCAGCAGGCACCTGTGGCACTGGTGTTTGGCCGCGAGCGTGTTGGCCTGACCAATGAAGAGCTGCAAAAGTGCCACTATCACCTGGCGATAGCGGCAAATCCTGAATACAGTTCACTGAACCTGGCAATGGCGGTGCAGATTATTGCTTATGAAGTCCGTATGGCCTTTCTGCAATGGCAGGAAGCAGCCCAGCCCGAGTATGACGCCTCTCCCTATCCGCTGGTTGAAGATCTCGAACGTTTTTACCAGCATATGGAACAGATGATGACGGGCAGTGGTTTTATCCGCGAAGGCAGTCCGGGACAGGTAATGAGCAAAATGCGTCGCCTGTTCACCCGTGCCCGTCCGGAACGGGATGAGCTGAATATCCTGCGGGGTATGCTCTCGTCGCTGGAAAAACCCAAAGGGCAGAAGTGAGTGCAGCGCACCACAATAGTTGAGTAAATTACCAGGTTAAATAGTTGAGTGTTTTACCAGGTTAAATAGTTGACCAAATCACTCAGGAATGTCAGACTTGCGTCTATCTTTTTGTTAACACCCAACAGCTGGGTAAAACTGAGGTTGTTTACGCCATGAGACTGACATCCAAAGGCCGCTATGCCGTTACTGCTATGCTCGACGTTGCGCTTCACTCCCATGAAGGGCCGGTGCCGTTAGCTGATATTTCCGAGCGGCAGGGCATCTCCCTGTCTTACCTGGAACAGCTGTTCTCACGCCTGCGTAAAAACGGCCTGGTGGCCAGCGTGCGTGGTCCCGGCGGTGGTTATCTGTTGGGTAAAGAATCCAGTCAGATTGCGGTTGGCGCGGTGATCACTGCCGTGGATGAGTCTGTCGATGCCACCAAATGTCAGGGTAAAGAAGGCTGCCAGGGTGGAGAGCGTTGCCTGACTCACGTTCTGTGGCGCGACCTCAGCGAGCGCATCAGCGACTTCCTGAATAACATCACGCTGGCTGAGCTGGTTAACAACCAGGAGATCCTGGACGTAGCCGACCGCCAGAACAATAGCGAAAAAACCCGCGTGCCAACCGGCCGCATGCATGAAACCATTAACGTCAATCTGCGTGCCTGAATAAATCAGGGCTGAACCCCGTCGTCCATACGCATCGGTGTTTATGGACGGCGGCAACTGGTCCGCCGCAGACAGCATTGAATGACGTTAATGCACGGAGTTCAATGGCAATGAAAGTACCGGTTTATCTTGATTACGCAGCGACCACCCCGGTCGATCCCCGCGTTGCTGAAAAAATGATGCAGTACCTCACCTTCGACGGAACCTTCGGTAATCCCGCTTCACGATCACACCGTTTTGGCTGGCAGGCTGAAGAAGCGGTCGATGTCGCACGTAACCAGGTAGCCGATTTGATCGGTGCCGATCCGCGTGAAATCGTCTTCACTTCTGGTGCAACGGAATCAGATAACCTGGCGATTAAAGGTGCTGCGCAGCAACATCAGCAGAAAGGCCGTCATATTATTACCAGCCAGACCGAGCATAAAGCGGTGCTGGACACCTGTGCTCAGCTGGAACGTGAGGGGTTTACCGTCACCTTTCTTGCCCCACGGCCAGAAGGTTTAATCGACCTGCAACAATTACAGGCGGCCATGCGCGACGACACCGTGCTGGTATCAATCATGCACGTCAATAACGAGACGGGTATTGTGCAGGATATTGCCGCAATCGGTGAGCTCTGCCGCAGCCGGGACATTCTCTTTCATGTTGATGCCACCCAGAGCGTCGGCAAATTGCCTCTCGACGTCAGCCAGCTTCCGGTTGATTTGCTCTCTTTTTCTGCGCATAAGCTATACGGCCCGAAAGGCATTGGTGGTCTGTATGTCCGTCGGAAACCCCGTATCCATATTGCTGCACAAATTCACGGTGGGGGGCATGAGCGCGGAATGCGTTCCGGCACGCTGCCCGTCCATCAGATTGTCGGGATGGGGGAAGCGTATCGCATTGCCAAAGAAGAAATGGCTGCGGAAATTCCGCGTCTCACTGCCTTACGCAACAAACTGTGGCAGGGCATCAGCCAGATTGATGGCGTAACACTGAACGGCGATTTGTCGCGAGGCGTGGCGGGCATTCTGAATGTCAGCTTTGGCTCTGTGGACGGCGAAACGTTACTGATGGCACTCAAGGATCTGGCGGTGTCGTCGGGGTCTGCCTGTACCTCAGCGAGTATGGAGCCATCCTATGTGTTGCGTGCCATGGGCCTCTCCAGTGAGCTGGCACACAGTTCACTCCGTTTTTCTGCGGGCCGTTTCACCAACGAAGAGGACATTGACTTTGCTGTCCACGCGGTGAAAAGCGCCATCAGCCGCCTGCGTGGTGACCTGTCAGGCGTCTGAATCACCCGGCCATCAGCACGGCAGGAAAGGTTCTCTTAACCGCAGGCGGGTCAATTTTCTCAGTCTGCGCAGACAATAACGAAAAAAGGTTTATTGTAGTGTCCGGCCGTTTTACGACGGACTCTGTTTAAGAACAAATAAGGAGCCATGCGATGACAACTACGCCAATGAAAATATCACTGTCAACGGCAGAGGCCGACCCCCGTTGGGGCGATAAAGCCATTCTCACCAGCAATGACGATGGCCTGACCATTCATCTGACGGGTGGCGATGCCCTGACCACCATTCAGCGCGCGGCGCGTAAAATTGACGCTCAGGGGATCCGTGCCGTCAGCCTGAGCGGCGACTGGGATCTGGAGAAAAGCTGGGCATTCTGGCAGGGTTATCGCGCGCCTAAAGGCGAGCGCAAAGTAGAGTGGGCGAAACTGAATGAGGCGGACAGCAGCGAATTCGCCCGTCGCCTGAAGACTATTGACTGGGTACGTGACACCATCAATTTGCCTGCTGAAGATCTCAGCCCGGAGCAACTGACCCAGCGTGCGGTTGATCTGCTGTGCGAGGTGGCCGGTGATAAAATCAGTTACCGCATCACCAAAGGGGACGATCTGCGTGAGCAAGGTTATCTGGGCTTACACACCGTAGGGCGTGGTTCTACCCGCAGTCCGGCGCTGCTGGCACTGGATTACAACCCGGAAGGCGAGGAGAGCACCCCGGTATTTGCCTGCCTGGTGGGTAAAGGCATCACTTTCGACACGGGTGGCTACAGTCTGAAACCGAGCGGATCGATGGATTCGATGAAATCAGATATGGGCGGTGCCGCCACGCTGACCGGTGCGCTGGCGCTGGCCATCGCCAGAGGACTGAAAAAGCGCGTTAAGCTTTATCTCTGCTGCGCTGACAATATGGTCAGCGGTAACGCATTCCGTCTGGGTGACATCATTCATTATCGCAACGGCAAAACGGTTGAAGTGATGAATACCGACGCTGAAGGGCGACTGGTGCTGGCTGATGGCCTGATTGATGCCAGTGAACAGCAGCCAGAATTGTTGATCGATGCTGCGACCCTGACTGGTGCAGCAAAAACTGCACTGGGCAATGATTATCATGCGCTTTTCAGTTTTGATGATCGGCTGGCGCAGTCGTTGTTGAGTACGGCTGCCAGTGAAAATGAACCTTTCTGGCGTCTGCCACTGGCAGAATTTCATCGTGGTCATCTGCCGTCAAACTTTGCCGATCTCAATAACATTGCCGCTCCGTCGCACACGGCTGGTGCCAGCTCTGCCGCTGCGTTCCTGTCATATTTTGTGAAGCACTATCAGCAGGGCTGGCTGCATATCGACTGCTCTGCCACCTATCGTAAAGGCGCAGTGGATCAGTGGTCAGCCGGGGCGACAGGATTGGGTGTGCGCACCGTCGCCAGTATGCTACTGAAATAATCAGCTGTTTGGACCAACGTTGTCGCTCGGGCGCTTTGCCGCGCCCGTTGACAGCTGGCGTGATATGCGGAATCAATCGATGAATGAAAGTAATCAGCGCCTGGAAGAGGTGCTAAAGCTGGCGGCGACGCAGCCGGCACACCGTCCGGAATTTTTTACCTTACTGATGGCAGCCAGCGTCTGGGTGCCGGGTGAAACGACTGAGCCAGGAGAGCTTAACGCCTCTGCTGTGGAGTTGAAGCACTGGAAAAGAGAGGACGGCAGTTCGGTGATCCCTTTTTTCACCTCCGCCAACGTAATGCAACAGGTCGCCGGTGAGGAACAACCTTTCCTGGTGATGCCGGTTCGCACACTCTTTGCGCTTACTCAGGGAGAAACCCTGTTCCTGAACCCTGAACTTCCCTCCGGGAAAGAGTTTTTGCCCCAGGAAATTGCACACCTGATGGCAGAAAACGGCAATGCGCTGACACAGCACCAGGTGCTGGAAGGGGGCACCCCGTTGCTGCTTTCTGAAGTAACTGAACCCCCGGCGCAAATGATTGAGTCACTGACAGCGCTGTTTGCAAAATACCGACAGGTTCGCCGGGCCTTTATCGCGCACATCCGCGAATCTTCCGGCGAGCAGCCGGTTTTGCTGATGGGTATTGAGGCTGACAGTGATATCGATACGATTATCCAGGCTGCGGGCAGTGTGGCGACGGATACCTTGCTGACTGATGAGCCGATTGATATCTGTCAGGTGCTGGAGCATGAATCAGGTATCAGTCATTTTTTCATTGCCCATATCACGCCTTTTTATGAGCGTCGTTGGGGAAGTTTTCTGCGGGAGTTCAAGGCGGGCGTCGCGCGATAGCCCTTTATTGCGGCAGTCACGCACGCTACCCGTGCGTGATGGTTTGCGACCTTGCGCCAATCGCGACCGGCTGGATGGACTGAAAACAGCCAGCCTGCCGGAGAAATTGCCCAGGCAGCTGGCGTTTATTCACCCAGGCTGATGGGCAAATCGTCGCGACTTCCCCATTCAGCCCATGAGCCGTCGTAAAGTCTGACGTCTCTGACCCCCAGCGTATTCAGTGCCAGTATCAGCACGATGGCCGTTACGCCAGAACCACAGCTGGCGATGACCGGCTCGCTGAGACTGACGCCATGGTGTTGCAAAATGGCCCTCAGCTCGGCGGCAGGTTTCAGCTGCCCGTTTTCCACCAGTTCATTCCAGGGCACGTTCAGGCTGCGGGGGATATGACCACGATGTAAACCGGCACGGGGTTCATCCACTTCTCCCCTGAAGCGATTGGCTGCTCTGGCATCGACCAGCTGCGCTCCGCCCTCGTGGCTGAACAGCAGTACGTCAGTAACTTTCACCGTTGCCTGAGGATCGAAACTGGCGGTGAATTCGCCTTCCGGCAGGCTGACTCCGCCACTGGCCAGCGGATGACCCGCAGCTTCCCAGGCCTTTATGCCACCAGCAAGGATTGAAACCTGTTCCACGCCTGCCTGACGCAACATCCACCAGGCTCGCGGTGCGGAAAACAGATTCCCTTCATCGTATACCACCAGATGCCGGTCACTGTTTATGCCCAGTTCACGCATGGCGACGGCGAAAGATTCAGCACGAGGCAGCATGTGTGGATAAGGGCTGCTGTGGTCGGAGAGCGTTTCAATATTAAAGAAAGGCGCATCGCGAAGGTGCTTGCTCAGATATTCAGCATGGATATCACGCGTTTTCTCCTGACCCGGTGGCAGCATCCGTGCATCAAGCACCTGAATATTTTCATCGGCATAATGTTCCGCCAGCCAGTCGGCGGTAATAAAGAAAGAGGTTGTCATTGTGGCCTCGTCGTCAGTGTCAGCATCAAGAGTTTTAACGATCCTGGGGGGTATCACAAGAGCTTCGTAGTGATATTGAGCGCTTTCATCAAGAAACAGTAGCTGTTGCTGTGTGGCGATCGAGGTTGGATTGAGTTTCAGTAAGCCAGGACGGTGAAGGCTCGGAAAGAAAGAGGTATACAGTGATAAACTGGTCTGCTTTTTCTTTCTGTGGTCATGCCTGAACAGGGGAGGATTTCAGCCTGAACAGGGAGTGTTCGGCTGCAAATGAAAGTATCGACGCGAATTATATTTTGAGCAGATTGAATCGTTTATTGAAAGTATTGCCCCTCCAGATTCATTAATATGTTTAATGACTTTTGTAGTCATTGTAAGTCATCAATAATCCAGGGGATGGAATATAAATTATGGCAAAAATATCATCACATCAGTACTATCGTCAGTCTGTCGGAAACAATGAAAACTGGAAAGCAAGTCGACAGAAACAAAAAATACCCTTTAATCAACATGTTCAGAATATTGCCAGACAGCCAGGTTTGCACAGTGGGAACAGGAACAGACACAATATGGCGCAGGCAGCTATTAGTTTATTAACCTCGTTGACTTTTGTTCATAGTGTCCCTGCCATTACACCCGCCAGGGCAAAAGAAATAACACTGGAAAACAACAATAAAAATGCCTTAATGCGCTACACGGAATACGAAAAATATCGGGCAGAAAGGGATTTAGATCGCCATAGTGAGCGAAATGAAAATAATTTTTCACAGAAAAGCGGAAGAGACAGTGCCAGAAAAACAGGCCCTCATTCTGGAAGGGAAAATCAATCAGAATTATCACCCCTGTCCAATGCGCACGATGCTATATTATTAAATACAGAACAAAATAATGAAAATTTAATTAATTCTGATTTAACCTCTTCTTACTTTAATTTTCTCCCTGTTGTCAATTCCGCACCTGTACCGAAAATTCAAAATAAAAGCGGATGGAGCGATATACGGCGGTTTGGGGCTTGCGACTATATTGTCACCTTTAATTGTTGGAATGATTGCAGACAAATTTTTCAGTTCCCGAAAAGTTATGGGTACATTACATTTGATTAATGCCGCAGTTCTGCTTTTAATACCAAAATACATATTGTCTCACAATAATACTATGTTTTTAGTTATGATTTTTATTGTGGGCCTCCTTTTCTATCCTACTGCTGCATTGGCAAATAGTATAAGTTTCCGTCATGCCAGTGGTGTTAAAACCTTTCCAGTTATTCGCGTGTTTGGAACTCTGGGTTTTATAACCATAGGATTTATACTCGGACAGCTTGGTTTTTCAGGCAGTATCATGACCTGGTATATCGCAAGTGTGGCCGGAGCTTGTCTGGGATTATATTGTTTTTCCTTACCCAATACTCCGCCTAAGGATAAAGGAGGGGAGTTTAAAATTGCAGATATGTTATGTCTGGATGCGCTGTCGCTCTTCAAAGATAAAAATTTCAGTGTATTTATGCTCAGCACCTTTTTCCTGATGATACCCAAGACGGCCTACTCCGCTTATATACCCGTATTTTTAAAATCTTTGGGGTTTGATAATGCAGCGTCAATGTTACAAATAGGTACTTTTTTTGAAATTATATTCATGTTTGTTCTTTCATTTTTTTTGATGAAATTTGGTTTTAAGAACGTTATTCTTTTAGGCGCGGTTTGTTGGATAATAAGATGCTTTTTGCTATCTCACTCAGCAACAGACAATCATATAATCTATGTTTTAATAGCATTAATGCTGCAAAGTTTTTGTTGGGATTTTTTCTTTACGGCAGGTGATATCTACGTGGATAGCAAAGCTGGAGAAAAGATTAAAGCACAAGCACAAAGTTTGCGATTCATTGTATCCAATGGACTGGGTTTGATGTTTGCATCAACCGTATGTGGAAAGATTTTCAACAATACAGTGGTATTAAATGACGTCCAGGAAATGTCGCAATGGAAGGGCTTTTGGATATATCCGATGATTATTTCTGCGATAGTCTCTTTATGCTTTTTTATCTTTTTCAAAGATGGTTCGAAAAAAAAGGTGAATTCATCTGCCGCTTAAATTCAAAGATTTAGTAATTTTTAAATAAAGTGCAGCATACAACTCATAACAGTCAAAACTGATATTGAGCATTTTGATGTTGCACATTATTTTTTTGCTTATCATGGAGTGTTGTTCATGTCTCTGGCTCAGTTAATTGATGGTTTTTCAGATGTTATAAATAACTGGGAGCCTTTTTTAAAGTTCAGTATTTCTTTTATCCTCGGTGCTGTTATTGGTTGGGAGAGAGAATCCAAAAACAAACCTGTGGGAATAAAAACATGCATTATTATTGCTGTTGCAAGCTGTTTATTAACCCAGGTTTCAATTCAGTCAGCAGAACATTATGCTGAAATGTCCACTAATATACGAACCGATCCGATGAGGCTTGCGGCTCAGGTTATTAGTGGTGTTGGGTTTCTTGGAGCGGGTGTCATCATGCACAGGCAGGGGGATGGCATCTCTGGTTTAACTACCGCAGCTATCATCTGGGCCTCTGCCGGTGTCGGCATAGCCTGCGGTTCTGCATTTTACCTTTATGCGGTGTTTGGTACGATACTATTTTTGATTGCAATTCGATTCAGTTCTTTTCTTGGCCGTTTTAAACACAATGATGGTCATGTGCATAAAGTATCTGTCAATCTGATTATGCAAGACAGCCAAACCATTCCGTTGATTTTTTCATGTATGCGAGATAGAAAATGTAATATAGACAGCATTAATATTATCGATGGAAAAAAAAGGGAAAATTGTTTTACATATGAGGGTGTCGACGAGTAAAAAAATAACCGTTTTCAGTCTTTATTCTATGCTAAAAAATATTGAAGGAGTTTTTTCCGTTGCTCTCGAGCGTTAATTTTTCCTCGCAATTGATAATAAATCGATCAGCTGTAACTAATGGATGGTGTCAGGTTGGCTATAAATGATGTTATATTTTTAGCTGACAAATTTTCCTCATTCTTACAATTTAAAAATATAAAAAGACTGTTGATACATATGTGTAATGCGTTGGCTAAATGTCAGAAGCCGCTTTAAGATGGACTGGTGTATATCAGTAATATAAAAGCTGATGGTGATTTTAACCCTTATTATTTTCATTTTTGATAATAAAAATAGATATCATTTTTATCGGCGGATTTACAGGTAATGTGAATATAAAAAATTCAGGGAGTTCTCATTGTTTAATCAATCTGGATAGATTTATGCGTTTTGACACCTGGACAATAACGCGCTGACGCCTGTCTTCTTCGTATCATCCTGATATCCGGATGTTTGTGATTTGTTAAGTCTTAGGCGTACCGGTAAAGATTGTTTAGAAATTTGTTGAATCTCTGATAGGCAAGCCAGTCGATGCGCCCTATAATCGGCGCCATTTTCAGGGCCGGAGAGCATTTCGCTGGTCACACTCGACATCAAACAGGGGTCCACATGACTATTGAACGTACTTTTTCTATCGTAAAGCCGAACGCGGTGGCAAAAAACGTAATTGGTGCCATTTTTAACCGTTTTGAAAGCGCGGGTTTCAAAATCGTTGGCAGCAAAATGCTGCACCTGAGCAAAGAGCAGGCGGAAGGTTTCTATGCTGAGCATCAGGGTAAACCTTTCTTTGATGGTCTGGTTGAATTCATGACCTCTGGTCCGGTTGTTGTTTCCGTGCTGGAAGGCGAAAACGCTGTGCAGCGTCATCGCGATCTGATGGGCGCAACCAATCCGGCCAACGCACTGGCTGGCACCCTGCGTGCTGACTACGCTGACAGCTTTACGGAAAATGCGACCCACGGTTCCGATTCCGTTGAATCGGCAACACGTGAAATCGCTTATTTCTTTGGTGAAGGCGAAGTTTGCCCACGTACCCGATAAGGTTTTGGCTTCAGGCGCTGACGGCGTGTTTACAAATAATTTTGCTGACGCGCTTTAACCTGTTTTAGCTCACCTGTAGAATACCCGCCCCTGATGAGGATACGTCCTTCAGGGGCGTTTCATTTATTTCTGACCGTGTTTGTCATCGCTGATTTTGCCTGAATAATATACCCGCAATCAGCAACAGACTCTTTCAGAGCTGTACCTTACCCCCAGCGCCATAACGTGTAATAACGAGGCCAGAGAAAATTATGTCTGAACACAATGTGACTTTGTCGTCCGTATCTCCTGTGGTTGTCGCGCCAGAAAAAGCCAAAATTAACCTGCTCGATCTGAATCGCCAGCAAATGCGTGAATTTTTCGTCAGCCTTGGTGAAAAGCCTTTTCGCGCTGACCAGGTGATGAAGTGGATTTATCACTATTGTTGCGATGATTTTGATCAGATGACCGATATCAACAAGGTTTTTCGCGGCAAATTAAAAGCATTAGCAGAAATTCGTGCCCCTGAGGTGGCAGAAGAGCAGCGGTCTGCTGATGGAACCATTAAATGGGCCATCACCGTGGGCGGCCAGCAGGTTGAAACGGTATATATTCCGGAAAAAGATCGCGCGACACTCTGCGTCTCTTCCCAGGTGGGTTGCGCGCTGGAATGTAAATTCTGCTCCACGGCTCAGCAGGGTTTTAACCGTAATCTGCGCGTTTCGGAGATTATCGGCCAGGTCTGGCGCGCGGCTAAAATTATTGGCGCCTCGAAAGTCACCGGACAACGCCCCATTACCAACGTGGTGATGATGGGCATGGGAGAGCCCCTGCTGAATCTGAATAATGTGGTCCCGGCAATGGAAATCATGCTCGACGATTTCGGCTTCGGGCTGTCTAAACGTCGCGTGACGCTCTCTACGTCCGGCGTGGTTCCGGCTCTGGATAAGCTGGGCGATATGATCGACGTGGCGCTGGCGATCTCTTTGCACGCGCCGAATGACACAATTCGTGACGAAATTGTGCCCATCAATAAAAAGTACAATATTGCGACATTTTTGGGCTCGGTCAGTCGTTATATCTCCAAATCGAATGCCAATCAGGGCCGGGTGACTATTGAGTATGTGATGCTTGATCATGTCAACGACAGCACGGACAATGCCCATGAGCTGGCCGCCTTGCTGAAAGATACCCCGTGCAAGATTAACCTTATCCCGTGGAACCCCTTCCCTGGGGCACCTTATGGTCGTAGTTCAAACAGTCGTATTGACCGTTTCTCTAAAGTGTTGATGGATTACGGTTTTACCACTATTGTGCGTAAGACTCGCGGTGATGATATTGATGCTGCCTGTGGTCAGCTTGCGGGTGAGGTTATTGACCGTACCCGGCGGACGATGCGTAAAAAAATGGCGGGTGAGACGATTTCTGTGAAAGCGCTCTGAAAGCCTGATTTTTAACCAGCTGGCGACTGTCAGCCCTGATTCGATTGGCGTAGGATACTTCGCAAGTCAATCAGGAGGCCGTATGGGTAAAGGACTACCGGTTTGGCTGGCTTTTTTGCTGAGTGCATGTAGCCAGTCACCACATCATAGTGAGCTGGCACTCACAAGGTTACAACTGGGGTTGGAATATCTTGCCCGCGATGACCTTGAACCGGCGCGGCGTAACCTTGCGCAGGCGCTCTCTCTGGCACCGGATGATTACCGCTGCCAGCTGGCGATGGCGCGTTATCAACAGCGACTGGGCAACGATGGAACGGCAGGCCAGTATTACCAAAAAGCGGTGCGCCTGGCAGGACAAAACCGTGATGTAATCAATAATTACGGTGCGTTTCTCTGTGGTTTAGGGCAGTATGATGCGGCTCAGCAGCAGTTCCGTAAGGCCGCAGAATTATCTGAAAACGAGGGTCATGCCGATGCGATCGAAAATGCCGGATATTGCTATCTCCGTGCAGGAGAGATGCAGAAGGCTGAAGCGGCGTTAATACAAGCGACGCAAAACGATTCGCTCAGAGGGCTGGCACTGCTGGCAGAAGCCGAAAGGCGATTTGGAAAGAATGAGCGCGATAGCTCGCGGCTCCTGTTAGATGTTTATCAACGCAACTTTGCTGCCTCGGCAGAAAGCTTGTGGCTAGAGATTCGCTTCGCCGCGCAGGCCAGGCACCCTGAAGCCCTAAGACAGGCTGGGGAGAAGCTGGCGCGAAATTTTCCACAATCGATACAGTACCTGCATTTTTTAGCTAATGAATACTGAAGCCATTCAAGACAAATCAGCACCAAACTCAACGGGCGATCGCCTGCGCGAAGCCCGTGAAAACATGGGCCTGACTCAGCAGAACGTTGCAGAACGCCTGTGCCTGAAACTTTCCACCGTCAGAGACATTGAAGAGGATAAGTCCCCGGCCGATCTGGCTTCAACGTTTCTGCGCGGCTACATCCGCTCGTATGCGCGTCTGGTGCATGTGCCGGAAGAGGAACTGTTGCCAATGATGGCTAAACAGGTTCCTGTACGCGCTGCAAAGGTTCAGCCAATGCAGGGCTTTGCGCTGGGCAAACGGCGCAAAAAACGTGATGGCTGGCTGATGATCTTCACCTGGCTGGTGTTATTTGTGGTGGTGGGCCTTACCGGCGCATGGTGGTGGCAGAACCACAAAGCAGCGCAGGACGATCTGGTTTCGATGTCCGATCAGAACGCTGGCACCCACGCGGATAACAGTCAGTCAATTCCCCTGACAGACACTAACAGTGCTGACAGCACTTCCGCAGCGAATACCTCAACTGCGCAACCTGCTGCACCTTCTGTACCGACGGCAAATCAGTCTGCTTCAGCGCCATCCGTTCCCGCTACTAATCAGGCGGCATCCTCTTCAACGTCAAATGCGCCATCGACCTCCTCTGCGGGCGCTGGCACGCAGCCTGCGGTGGTCTCTCCGTCTCAGGCCCCGGTTGACAGTAATACCGCTGCACAGATGCCAACCAGTGCTGCCGGCGTCAGTGCGCCAGCTACCGATGCCAATGCGCTGGTCATGAATTTTACTAAAGATTGCTGGCTGGAAGTGAGCGATGCAACAGGCAAGAAACTGTTCAGCGGAATGCAACGTAGCGGTGGTAAACTCAGCCTCGCGGGGACCGCGCCGTATCGCCTCAAAATCGGTGCGCCGGGCGCTGTGCAGATCCAGTATCAGGGACAGCCAGTCGATTTAAGCCGATTCATCCGTTCCAACCAGGTTGCGCGCCTGTCCGTTGGTGCAAACTAAAGCATCTTACCGGTCGCGGGTAATTCCGGAGAAAGAATATGCATAACGAAGCACCCATTATCCGTCGCAAATCGAAGCGAATTTACGTCGGCAAGGTGCCTGTTGGCGATGGTGCACCCATCGCCGTCCAGTCGATGACCAATACGCGCACCACCGATGTCGCGGCGACAGTTAATCAAATTAAGGCGCTTGAGCGCGTTGGCGTGGACATTGTTCGCGTTTCCGTTCCCACCATGGATGCCGCCGAAGCATTCCGTCTGATTAAACAGCAGGTCGGTGTGCCGCTGGTCGCAGATATCCATTTTGACTACCGTATTGCCCTGAAGGTCGCTGAGTACGGGGTGGACTGTCTGCGTATTAACCCCGGCAATATCGGTAATGAAGAGCGTATCCGCCAGGTGGTTGACTGCGCCCGCCATAACAATATTCCGATCCGCATCGGCGTTAACGCCGGATCGCTTGAAAAGGACCTCCAGGAAAAATACGGTGAGCCAACGCCACAGGCCCTGCTGGAATCAGCGATGCGCCATGTGGATCACCTTGATCGCCTCAACTTTGATCAGTTTAAAGTCAGCGTGAAAGCGTCCGATGTCTTTCTGGCGGTAGAATCGTATCGCCTGCTGGCAAAGCAGATTGAACAGCCGTTGCACCTGGGGATTACCGAAGCCGGTGGGGCACGAGCAGGCGCAGTAAAATCCGCCATCGGCCTTGGGCTGCTGTTGTCAGAAGGGATTGGCGATACGCTGCGTATTTCACTGGCTGCGGATCCGGTGGAAGAGGTGAAAGTCGGCTTTGATATCCTCAAGTCGCTGCGTATCCGTTCGCGCGGCATCAATTTTATTGCCTGTCCTACCTGCTCACGTCAGGAATTTGACGTTATCGGCACGGTAAACGCGCTGGAGCAGCGGCTGGAAGATATTATCACGCCGATGGATGTTTCCATTATCGGCTGCGTGGTTAACGGGCCGGGCGAAGCGCTGGTCTCCACGCTGGGCGTGACCGGTAGCAATAAGAAAAGCGGATTCTATGAAGATGGCGTGCGCCTGCGCGAGCGCCTGGACAACCATGACATGATTGACCAACTGGAGGCGCGTATCCGTGCCAAGGCGGCAATGATGGATGAATCCCGTCGCATTGATGTTCAGCAGGTTGAAAAATAATCTGATGCATGGGCCAACGGGTCCATGCTCAATTTACATGGTGAGAAAAAGGCAGTGGCAAAAAATATTCAGGCAATTCGTGGCATGAACGATTACCTGCCGGCAGATACCGCAGTCTGGCAACGTATTGAGCAGACTCTCAGGCAGGTTCTGGCCAGCTATGGTTACAGCGAAATCCGCCTGCCGATTGTAGAGCAGACCCCGTTATTCAAACGCGCTATTGGTGAAGTGACCGACGTGGTTGAAAAAGAGATGTATACCTTCGACGACCGTAATGGCGAAAGCCTGACGCTACGGCCGGAAGGGACGGCAGGCTGTGTGCGTGCCGGTATCGAACACGGTCTGCTGTACAATCAGGAACAACGTTTGTGGTACAGCGGGCCGATGTTCCGTTATGAGCGTCCTCAAAAGGGGCGCTATCGTCAGTTTCACCAGATTGGCGCAGAGGTTTTCGGTCTGCAAGGACCGGACGTCGACGCCGAACTGATTATGATGACCGCCCGCTGGTGGAAAGCTCTGGGCATTGCGGAGCACGTCAGTCTGGAGCTTAATTCGATTGGTTCGCTGGAGGCGCGGGCCAGCTACCGTGATGCGCTGGTTGCTTTTCTGGAACAGCATCAGGATGTGCTGGATGAAGACTGTAAACGCCGCATGTACAGCAATCCGCTACGGGTGCTGGACAGTAAAAATGCACAGGTGCAGGCGTTACTGAACGACGCGCCACAGCTGGCTGACCATCTGGATGCGGATTCTCGTGAGCACTTTGCCGGTCTGTGTCAGTTACTGGACGCCGCAGGTATTGCCTATACCATCAATCAGCGGCTGGTTCGCGGTCTGGACTATTACAATCGTACAGTCTTTGAGTGGGTCACCAGCAGTCTGGGCTCGCAGGGCACGGTGTGTGGTGGTGGACGCTATGATGGTCTCGTCGAGCAGTTAGGTGGTCGCGCCACACCGGCCGTTGGTTTCGCCATGGGAATGGAACGTTTAGTCCTGCTGGTGCAGGCGGTGAATCCGGAATTTGAACCGTCACGCATTGTCGATGTCTATGTTATCGCTTCAGGTCAGGGTGTGCAGTCCGCTGCGATGCAACTGGCCGAACAGCTGCGCGATATCGCCCCCTCAATGAAGATAATGACGAATTTTGGTGGCGGTAATTTCAAGAAGCAATTTGCCCGTGCTGATAAATGGGGCGCTCGCATTGCGCTGGTACTGGGCGAGGCGGAAGTGGCTAACGGTGAAGTGGTGATTAAAGATTTACGTAACGGTGAGCAGCAGACAGTCAGTCAGGGTGATGCCTCTGCCAGGCTGACCACGCTGTTGCAGCAGACAGCCGCTATTTAAGGAGAAGGTTTGCGTGGAAGTGTATAGCAACGAAAACGAACAGGTCGATGCGCTGAAGGGCTTTTTTGCCCAGAATGGCAAAGCATTGGTGATTGGCGTGGTAATTGGTGTTGCCGCGCTGGCAGGCTGGCGTTACTGGAGCAGCCATCAGGATAACCGTCATATCGAGGCATCGGCGGCATGGCAACAGGTAGCCACCCGGCTCGATAACAGCAAACCAGAAACACTGGATGCGGCGACAAAGTTTGCCAGTGAAAATCCGAATACCTATGGGGCAATAGCCTCACTGGAACTGGCAAAACGCTATGTTGACAACAATCAGTTGGACAAGGCCGCCGCGCAGTTGCAGAGCGGATTGAAAGATACCAAAGACGCTAACCTTCAGGCCGTGCTCAATTTGCGCCTGGCCCGTATTCAGTTGCAGTTGAAGCAGCCAGAGGAAGCGCTGAAAACCCTTGACGCGGTGAAAGGGGATGGCTGGACGGCTATCGTGGCGGATGTACGCGGCGAAGCGCTGCTGAGCAAGGGTGACAACAACGGTGCCCGTGATGCCTGGAATAAAGGCATCGCTTCTGATGCGTCTCCGGCATTAAAAGAGATGCTGCAAATGAAAATGAATAATCTTCCGGGTTAAATTCACCACGGGTAAAACAGCCGCTACAGGCACAAGAGGGATTTCATGGAATTGCGTAAGATACTTCTGCCGGGACTGATTTCAGTTACCCTACTCAGCGGATGTTCATGGTTCAGCGGTGAAGAAGACGTCGTTAAAATGTCTCCACTGCCAAAAGTTGAAAATCAGTTCACTCCGCAAAAAATCTGGAGTGCCTCCGTCGGTGATGGTGTAGGTGATTACTACTCTAACCTCCATCCTGCGTGGTCTGAGAGCAGCGTCTATGCTGCTGACCGCTTTGGTATAGTCAAAGCGCTGAATGCCTCTGATGGTAAAGAGCAGTGGAAGGTTAACCTGTCTGAGAAGACCGGATTTTTCTCCAAAAATCTGTCTGCCTTACTGTCAGGCGGCGTGACCGTTGATGCAGAGCATCTCTACCTTGGCAGTGAACGTGGTCAGGTCTATGCGCTGAATACTAAAGATGGATCGATTGCCTGGCAGACCAAAGCCGCGGGTGAAGTCCTCTCCCGGCCGGTTGTCAGCGATGGCCTGGTACTGGTACACACCAGCAATGGCATGTTGCAGGGGCTTGATCAAGCCAGCGGCGTGGTGAAGTGGAGTGTGAATCTTGATGTGCCTTCGCTCTCACTGCGTGGAGAGTCGGCTCCGGCCACGGCTTTTGGTGCGGCTATCGTAGGCGGTGATAATGGTCGCGTCAGTGCGGTGATGATGAATCAGGGCCAGATAATCTGGCAGCAGCGTATCTCTCAGCCAACCGGTGCAACCGAAATTGACCGCCTGGCGGATGTGGACACCACACCAATTATCGTTAACGGGGTGGTTTATGCGCTGGCTTACAATGGCAATCTCGCGGCTCTGGATTTGCGTTCTGGTCAGATAATCTGGAAACGTGAAATTGGTTCGGTTCACGATATGATCGTCGATGCGGGACGTATTTATCTGGTCGATCAGGATGACCGTGTCGTCGCACTCAGCACTGAAGGTGGGGTCACCGTCTGGCGTCAGAGCGATCTGCTGCACCGTAATCTGACCTCGCCGGTGCTCTACAATGGTTATATTGTGGTGGGTGACAGCGAAGGTTACCTGCACTGGCTTAACACCACCGATGGACGCTTTGTTGCTCAGCAGAAAGTCGACAGCTCTGGTTTTCAGACGGAACCCGTTGTTGCCAGCGACAAACTGCTGATTCAGGCGAAGGGTGGCGAAGTTTACGCCTTCACTCGCTAACTGCATCAAGCATGAGGTCTGCCACGGCTCCTGATAATTCAGGGGCCGTTTCGTTTTTTCCGGGGCGTGGTATTCTTTACGCCGTCAGCCTGCGGGTGGTACAGCCAAAATTATCGCAATCGTCACTGATGGCCGTTGTCTGCCTCTGTCGCGACTTACTTAATTGCCCGGACAGATAACTTCACCGTTCTGTTCATGATTTCGGCAGTACCGTCTTTTTGTCAGGCGTTTATTTTTTGCTATGAGGCTTCATATGGTACCTGTGGTCGCGCTGGTCGGGCGTCCCAATGTGGGAAAATCCACCCTGTTTAACCGTTTAACACGCACGCGAGACGCGCTGGTGGCAGACTTTCCCGGACTCACCCGCGATCGTAAATACGGTCGGGCTGAGGTTGAAGGCCGGGAATTTATCTGCATTGATACCGGCGGCATCGACGGTACGGAAGAGGGGGTCGAAGTGCGTATGGCCGAGCAGTCACTGTTAGCGATTGAGGAAGCTGACGTAGTGCTGTTTATGGTCGATGCGCGTGCCGGTTTGATGGACGCGGACAAGGGGATAGCCAGACATCTGCGTACCCGTGAGAAACCCACCTTTCTGGTTGCTAACAAAACTGACGGGCTGGATCCGGATTCGGCAGTTGTGGATTTCTGGTCGCTGGGACTGGGTGACATCCATCCTATCGCCGCATCGCACGGGCGGGGTGTGACCAGCCTGCTGGAGATGGTTTTGCTGCCCTGGATGGACGAAATCGATCCGCGGGAAGTGACTGAAGAAGACGAAAACGAAGCTTACTGGGCTGCGCTGGCGGCAAAAGAGAGCGGCGAGGAACCAGCCGAGCCAGAAGATGACTTCAATCCGCTGGATCTGCCGATCAAGCTGGCGATTGTCGGGCGTCCTAACGTGGGGAAATCCACGCTGACCAACCGGATTCTGGGGGAGGATCGGGTGGTGGTTTACGACATGCCGGGAACCACCCGTGACAGTATTTATATCCCGATGGAACGAGATGGCCGCGAATATATCCTGATTGATACTGCCGGGGTACGTAAGCGTGGCAAAATTACCGACACCGTTGAGAAATTTTCGGTGATAAAGACCCTACAGGCGATTGAAGACGCTAACGTGGTCATGTTGGTGATTGACGCCCGTGAGGGTATTTCCGATCAGGATCTTTCGCTGCTGGGCTTTATCCTGAACAGCGGACGCTCTCTGGTGATCGTGGTCAACAAGTGGGATGGGCTGTCACAGGAAGTACGTGATGAAGTCAAAGAGGCGCTGGATTATCGTCTGGGCTTTATCGATTTTGCGCGCGTGCACTTTATTTCTGCGTTGCACGGCAGCGGCGTTGGTAATCTGTTTGAATCCATTACTGAAGCTTACGACTGCTCAACCCGCCGGGTGAACACCTCAATGCTGACTCGCATCATGAATATGGCGGCAGATGATCATCAGCCACCGCTGGTTCGTGGACGTCGGGTTAAGCTGAAATATGCCCATGCAGGGGGTTACAACCCGCCGATCGTGGTAATCCACGGTAATCAGGTTAAAGATCTGCCTGACTCATACAAACGTTATCTGATGAATTATTTCCGTCGTTCGCTTGATGTGATGGGTACGCCGATACGTATCCAGTTTAAAGAGGGTGACAACCCGTTTGCAGGTAAACGTAACCTGCTGACACCGAATCAGCAACGTAAACGCAAGCGTCTGATGAGCCATTTGAAAAAAAACAAACGTTGATATATTGGGGCCTTTCTGGCCCCTTTTTGTTGCCAGTCAGATAGCTTCGCTGCGAATGGATTAATTGATGGCTGACGTTTTTTCGCCTGCTAATGGCAGTGGTTTTTTTTAAATTAAAGCCCGCTGTTTCGCGGGTACTCTGTCTTAACGACGACAGGAGTTCATCATGAGTATGATATGTCCGTTTTGTCAGCAGCCCCTTAATCTGCAAGAGGGGCGATGTCTGTGCTGTCAGCACAGTATTGAATTACAACCCATCTGTCCTGAATGCGCCCGGCCATTGCAGGTTTTAAAAGCCTGTGGTGCCGTAGATTTCTTTTGTACGCATGGACACGGCCTGATATCAAAAAAACGGGTGCGCTATATCGCGCAACAATAATTTTCACTGACGACGGATGACGATGAGTGGTTAAGCCATTCGTCTGATTTCCCCTCTCCGACGATAATTATCGACTGATTAATTTCATTTTTATTATTCTGCCATCCAGTATCTTCGCCCTTTAAGAAACTATCTATAATTTAATGGCGTAAGATCAGATGTCTGCTAAAAAGGGCATCTAATCTTCAGTAAAAATGGATATTTATCTGACTGAACTGTTTATTGACGGTGCAATACCTCTTGCCTGATTTAGCTAAAAATGGCGAGAAGTTTACGGTTTGTTAATTTTATGTTTATTGGATTATGAACCGCATGGTACAATTTTTGCCGTTATTTAAACAATCAATTGAGCCTTATTCTTCTTAAGGAGTATTTTTGCCATGTCCCAAATGAATGCACGGTCGTCGAAATGGCTGGGCTTATGGTGCGTTGTGCTGGGCCTGTTATTTCTGGCAACCGGCCTGTTCTTTGTAATCGGTGGCGGCAAACTGATTTCACTGGGCGGCAGCGCGTATTTTGTTATTGCAGGCATCTTTACGGTTATTTCCGCTATACAGTTTTTCCGCCGTAAATCATCTGCCGTTTCCATCTTCTTACTGGTATTTATTGGCTCGGCTATCTGGGCGGTGCAGGATGCCGGCTTTGATTTCTGGCCGCTGGTTTCCCGCCTGATGACGCTGGCCGGATTCCTGCTGCTGGCGATGATCACACTGCCCGCCCTGCGCAGACATGAAGGTAAAACCTCTGCTGCCGTGCCCGCTTATGCTGTGGCTGCGGTGGTACTGGTTGGTATGGTGGCCACCCTTGTACAGATGTTTCAGCCCCATCCGACGGTGCAGGATGGTCAGACATTGCCTCTGGTGCCGGTGGCAAAAGATCAGCAGCAAAAAAACTGGGATAATTACGGCAACATGCCTGGCGGCAGCCGTTTTGTCGCGCTGGACCAGATTACCCGCGACAATGTTAAAGACCTGAAAGTCGCCTGGACCTATCACACGGGTGATATCCCTCTCAGCCCCGATGGTAATGGCGCGGAAGATCAGCAAACGCCGTTGCAGGTGGGCAACACCGTTTTCCTCTGTACTCCGCATAACAATGTTATTGCCGTCGCTGCTGATACGGGTAAACAGATCTGGAAAGCAGAGATCAATGCCAAGTCATCGGTCTGGATGCGTTGCCGTGGGCTGGCATATTTTGATGCCACTAAGCCGCTGACCCAACCTGGTGCGCCGGGTTCCGTTCCTCCGGCCCCGATCAGCCTCGCTGCTGATGCGGCCTGCCAGCGTCGTATTCTGATGAACACCATTGACGCACGCCTGATGGCTATTGATGCCGACAGCGGCAAGCTGTGTGCCGATTTCGGTAACAACGGCACCGTCAATCTGCGCGAAGGCATGGGTGATGCTAAAGATCCGAGCTATGTGCTGACTTCAGCACCCACGCTTGCGGGCAGCACCGTGGTGGTGGGAGGCCGGGTAGCGGACAACGTCAGCACAGATATGCCTGGCGGCGTGATGCGTGGCTTTGATGTCATCACCGGCAAAATGCGCTGGGCGTTTGATCCGGGTAAAGACGATCCTAATGCGCAACTGATGCCGGGTGAGCATTACACGCGCAGCACGCCTAACTCATGGGCACCGATGTCTTATGATGCCAATATGAATACCGTGTTTATCCCTATGGGGAGCTCATCGGTTGATCTCTGGGGCGTCAATCGTACCCGTCTTGATCATAAATATGGCGCGTCAGTGTTGGCCGTTGATGCCACTACCGGCAAAGAAAAATGGGTCTGGCAGACCGTGCATAACGATCTGTGGGATTTTGACCTGCCGATGCAGCCAAGCCTGGTTAATTTCCCGCTGAAAGATGGCAGCAGCAAACCGGCGGTGGTGATTGGCACAAAATCCGGTCAGATCTATGTGCTGGATCGTCAGACCGGGCAGCCGCTGACCAAAGTGGAAGAGCAGCCGGTTCCGCTGGCTAATATTCCCAATGAGCAATATTCCAAAACTCAGCCGCGTTCGGTTGGCATGCCGCAGATTGGTAATGAGACGCTGAAAGAGTCGGATATGTGGGGGGCCACGCCGTTTGATCAGCTGGCCTGTCGCATCAGCTTCAAGTCAATGCGCTACAACGGCCTGTACACTGCTCCGGGCACCGATAAATCACTCAGCTATCCCGGCTCTCTGGGCGGCATGAACTGGGGCAGCATGTCGACGGATCCAGAGCACAACTACCTGTTCGTTAATGATATGCGTCTTGGGCTGTGGCAGCAGATGGTGCCTGCGGCACCGGCGAAAAACGGCGCGGTCAGCAATGGAGGCGAAGCGGTTAATACCGGTATGGGTGTGGTTCCGATGAAGGGTACGCCATATGCGGTGAACAAAAACCGCTTTATGTCGCCACTGGGCATTCCCTGCCAGAAGCCACCGTTTGGCACCCTGTCTGCGATTGATTTGAAAACGCAGAAAATTGTCTGGCAGGTGCCTTTGGGCACGGTGCAGGATACCGGACCTTTTGGTATTAAAATGCATGCCAAAATGCCGATCGGGATGCCTTCTCTGGGCGGATCGCTGGCGACGCAGGGTGGACTGGTCTTCATTGCCGGAACCCAGGACTATTATCTGCGTGCTTTCGACAGCGCCACGGGCAAAGAGGTATGGAAAGCGCGTCTGCCAGTGGGCAGCCAGGGTGGCCCAATCAGCTATGTTTCACCGCAAAACGGTAAGCAGTATATTCTGATCTCCGCAGGCGGTGCCCGTCAGTCACCGGACAGGGGTGACTACGTTATCGCCTTTGCGCTGGATAAATAAGCACGACGTGGTAATGGCATAGCCATCTTCGCAGAAGGTGGCTATGCGTAAACAACAGGCTGATGCCTCTGAAAACAGATTGCTGACTGGCCGTAACCCAAGAGGGAAACTCAGTCAGCTCTGAAAGGAAAGAATATTTTCAGGAAGTGATGAAAGGCCCCCTGATGGGCTGTACTGGAAAAGTTGAAAATCAGACTCTGCCAGCGCAGCGCATCAGGGGGCCTTTTTTATTGATATCACAACGTTTTTATTGACCGTTCTGCCACAGCTCTACCAGTTCAGCCGGGGCGAGCTCTTCCGGAATGACAATCACGATGCTACCGGACTGTTGCTGCGTGGCGTAGCTGATAGCCACGCGATAGTAACGCCTGTCGCCGCTTCCGGCACAACCCTGCTCACCTTGCGGCTCTCCTAATGGCAGAGACTGGCGTAACACGTTGCAGACATGTTCACGCTCGGAGGCACTGAGCTGAGCCAGAGTGATACGTTTTGCCGCAGCCAGCTTGGGGATATAAGCGAAACCGCCTTCACGCGCTACGTCAATCACCGCGTCGTCACTCAGTTCCGGAAGGGCGTTGCTCATAATACGCCAACCTGCTTCCAACCATCCTCAATGGCCTGTCCGACAGAGGCGTTGAAGCGTGTCTGCCCATGTTTAACCGTGAACTGGGCAAAGGTTTTAAAGTCGGCATCCTGGGGCAGCGTTTTATCACAAACGGTATCATACCAGGCATAGCCCGCCTGCTCCCAGGCATAGCCGCCCAGAGCTTTTGCCGCCAGATAAAATGCCCGGTTAGCGATACCTGAGTTCAGGTGGACGCCACCGTTGTCATCGCGGGTTTGAACGTAGCCTTGCATATCTGCCGGTTGCGGATCTTTACCTAACAGGGGATCGTCATAAGCCGTACCGGGTTGAGACATCGAACGCAGTCCCTTGCCATTAATTCCTTTTGCCAGCAACCCTTCACCGATTATCCAGTCGGCCTGGTCGGCAGTTTGTTGAAGATGGAACTGTTTCACCAGCGAACCAAATACATCAGAGAGCGATTCATTCAGTGCGCCAGCCTGACCGAAATAGATCAATCCGGCTTCGGTTTCGGTAACGCCGTGCCCCAGTTCGTGACCCACAACGTCCAGCGCGATGGTGAAGCGGTTAAAAATCTCCCCGTCACCGTCACCAAACACCATCTGCTGACCATTCCAGAATGCATTCTGATAATCCTTGCCGTAATGAACGGTCCCTTTCAGCGTCAGGCCTTTGTTATCCAGAGAATTACGTTGCCATGCACGCCAGAAGAAATCATAAGTTACGCCCAAATAATCCCAGGCTTCGCGGCTGGCGACATCATCGTTATCGGGTTGACCTTCGCTACGCACCAGCTTGCCAGGTAGCGTCTGAGTATGTCCGGCGTCGTAAATTTCACGCTGAACCTGACCGGCTTGTGGCGTACTGACGCCGCCCGGTTTTACCCAGTTTTCGGCCATCAAAGTCTGAACATGGGTCAGGGTATTGCGTGCGCAGCTTTGCTGTTGACCCGAGCCATTATCGATAATTTTGCGCAGGATGTAGGGGGGAATAACACTATGCTTCATACCAGAACTCCCTGATTCTCAGAGGATGTGGTTTGAGTATAGGAAATTGAGGCCATTTTTGATCAGAGTTTTTGTGTTTAAACTTTAATCAGTGACCTGTGCCCGTGTTCAGGGATTATCAGAATTTGCCGAGCAAGAGTGGATATTAATTTGCATCATAATACAGGTGACTATTGTCGGTTATGACTGAGAGATTTAATAACGTAAAAGGGGAGGTCAGAGTTAAATACCCTTCAGAATCATATTTTTAAATCATAGAACAGCCACCAGAAGCCAGGCGAATGACGTTTTTTTGGATCTTCAGCCATCAGGTTTCGCTGTATATTGCGCAGGAAAGCGATGCGTATGCGGTTTTAAACTGAGTTTTATTCGTGCTTTTTAGCAGGAATTGATCAGGGGTAAAGTCTTTCCACTAATTATAAATCCAGGATGGAAAATTCTGAGGGTAAATATATCGCAAAAACGTTTCCTGATAGATATGAAGAACCAGGTGGAGTATTAAGTATAAAATTCTCAGTTGAGAATTAAATTTTGTAAATATCAGCTTTGCAAAATATTCTGAGAATATGCGGTAATATTATACTTATTTCAACGTGATGTTAAAAATGGAGTTATTATGATTGGTGAATGTTTCTGGTGCTGTGGCAAAGTTATCCAGAACAGGGATGTTTTTCCAGCGGAGGTTGAAAAAAAATATGTTGTCGTAGACCAACAGCCTGTAACTGCCAATGTATGTGAAGTCTGCAATTCAAACGAAGAAATGGTAGTAAAAAACCACAGACTGAGAATGCAAAATAGTATGCTGTTGGTTAATATAAGAACGCTTGAAAAAAAGGTTGTAGTTTTGAACAATGAAATTCATGAGTTAAATGAAAAAAAAGTTAACTCAAAAAACACCGCGCCGGATTTTTCTCAAATTGAAAAAGTAAATTTAAATTACAGTGCGAATAGTAGTAAGGAAAATTTGAAGAAATCGGGATTTGAGATAAACAATAAAAACCCTGCGCTCGAAAAAACAGGTCTTTAAATTTAAAGAATGTTCAGAGATGCTTAAATAACCTGATTGCGATGCAAATCCTCGCCCTCTGCGGGCGGGGATCTCAGGAGAGAATATAAAAACTCCAGCCTTAACGACTGCTGATGATTTTTTACAGGTTTATCGTGATATTTATCTGGTGCTACGTGATTTTCTCAACGGTTTCACCGAGGTGACCTCGCTTTCCACCCAGCCATCATCCAGCCTGGTTTTCAGAATCTCGCCTGGTTTTATCTGCCGGGTTTTTTTAATCACCTGTCCGTCAGTCGCGGTGGTCACGCTGAAGCCACGAGCCAGCGTGGCCAGTGGACTGACGCCCTCCAGCTGACCGGCCAGCGTGGAAAAACGCTGTTTATCGGCATGTAAACGCTGCTGTAAAGTCTGTTGCAGCCGATAATATAGCTGCTGCATGTGTTGCTGAGCCTGATGAATTTTACTCTGAGGCTGGAAGCTTCCCAGGCGCTGCGCGGGACGTTCCAGTTGACGATCCGCCTGACGCAGTTTGCGCTGTATCGCTTCGGCAAGACGACCTTGCAGCTTCATTAGCGTCGTTTGCTGGCGGGCCAGTTGCAGCTGAGGATGCTGCTGCTGCAAACGATGATGCAGAAGGGCAAATTTACGACGCTGTTCAGCAAGATAGTAATCTGTCGCCATTTCCAGCCGGGTTTGCAGCGATTGCAACTGACGCAGCAATTCCGTCTGATTGCGACTGACCAGCTCCGCTGCCGCTGAAGGGGTGGGCGCACGCAAGTCGGCGACGAAATCACTGATGGTGACATCTGTCTCGTGACCTACGGCGCTGACGATGGGGATACGACTGGCAAAAATCGCCCGCGCCACCCGTTCGACATTAAAGCTCCATAAGTCTTCCAGCGAACCGCCGCCGCGCCCGACAATCAGTACATCACATTCCCCACGCAGGTTAGCCAGTTCAATCGCACGGACCAGCGCATCCGGCGCATCCACACCCTGAACCGGGGTAGGGTAAATCACTACCGGCAGTGACGGATCGCGGCGATGCAATACGTGCAGTATGTCACGTAAGGCAGCTCCGGTGGCCGAGGTAATAACGCCAACCTGACGGGCGGGATCGGGCAGGGGTTGTTTGTATCTCTGGTCAAACAAACCTTCAGCCAGCAGTTTCTGCTTAAGTTGCTCAAACTGCTGTTGCAACAGCCCTTCACCCGCAGGCTGCATACTTTCAGCGATCAGCTGATAGTCGCCACGTGGTTCATACAGAGTGATGGTCGCGCGTACCAGCACCTGCTGACCATTTTGTGGACGGAAGGTCACCCGGCGGTTGCTGTTGCGAAACATAGCACAGCGCACCTGAGCAGCATCATCCTTCAGGGTGAAATACCAGTGACCGGAAGAGGGTTGGGAAAAATTCGAAATTTCAGCGCTTAACCAGATTTGCCCCATCTCCATCTCCAGCAGTTTACGCACCGTGGTATTGAGACGGCTGACGGTAAAAATATTTGCTGAAGACGGTAGCGACATGTGATTAAGATCAAATTTTAAATCATAGGGTTAATTGACCGATACTACATGGCTGGTGACAGGGATCAAGAGTTTTCAGAAATAAAGCTGGAGGCAATCGGTTACGGCCTGTATAATGCCGCGGCAATATTTTATATGTTCTCATTCACCCTGAGGTTGAGATATTGCCATGCTAAGAATCGCTAAAGAAGCCCTGACATTTGACGACGTTTTGCTCGTTCCTGCTCATTCGACCGTTCTGCCCAACACCGCCGACCTCAGCACCCAGCTTACCAAAACCATCCGTCTGAATATCCCCATGCTCTCCGCTGCAATGGACACCGTGACCGAAGCCGGTCTGGCTATTGCTCTGGCGCAGGAAGGCGGCCTGGGTTTTATTCATAAAAATATGTCGGTTGAACGCCAGGCGGAAGAAGTTCGCAAGGTGAAAAAACATGAAAGCGGCGTGGTGACCGACCCGCAAACCGTGCTGCCCACCACGACCCTGAGCGAAGTTCAGCGCCTTACTGAGCAGAACGGTTTTGCCGGTTACCCGGTGGTCAACGGCGACAATGAGCTGGTGGGCATCATCACCGGTCGTGACGTGCGTTTCGTTACCGATATGAACCAGCCTGTTTCCGCCGTGATGACGCCAAAAGAGCGACTGGTCACCGTGCGTGAAGGTGAAGCGCGCGAAGTCGTGTTGCAGAAAATGCATGAAAAGCGCGTTGAAAAAGCGCTGGTGGTAGATGAAAGCTTTCATCTGCTGGGCATGATCACCGTGAAAGATTTCCAGAAAGCCGAGCGTAAGCCAAACGCCTGTAAAGATGAGCATGGCCGTCTGCGCGTCGGTGCGGCGGTGGGCGCCGGAGCCGGTAACGAAGAGCGTGTCGATGCGCTGGTGGCGGCAGGCGTGGATGTGTTGCTGATCGACTCCTCTCATGGACATTCCGAAGGGGTATTGCAACGTATTCGTGAAACGCGTGCCAAATACCCCGATTTGCAAATTGTGGGCGGTAACGTGGCAACGGCGGCTGGTGCGCTGGCACTGGTCGAAGCCGGAGTGAGCGCGGTGAAAGTCGGTATTGGCCCGGGTTCTATCTGTACCACCCGTATTGTAACGGGCGTGGGTGTGCCACAAATCACTGCGGTGGCTGATGCTGTCAGCGCACTGAAAGGCACCGGCATTCCGGTTATCGCTGATGGCGGTATTCGTTTCTCCGGTGATATTGCCAAAGCGATTGCGGCGGGCGCATCTGCGGTGATGGTGGGTTCCATGCTGGCGGGTACGGAGGAGTCGCCGGGTGAGATCGAGCTTTATCAGGGACGTTCCTTCAAATCTTATCGCGGTATGGGCTCGCTGGGCGCGATGTCAAAAGGCTCCTCTGACCGCTATTTCCAGACTGATAATGCCGCCGACAAGCTGGTTCCGGAAGGGATCGAAGGGCGAGTGGCCTATAAAGGGCGTCTGAAAGAGATTGTTCACCAGCAGATGGGGGGCCTGCGTTCCTGTATGGGCCTGACCGGCTGTGGTACTATCGACGACCTGCGCACCAAAGCGGAATTTGTCCGTATCAGCGGTGCCGGTATTTCGGAAAGCCACGTCCATGACGTGACCATCACCAAAGAGTCGCCGAACTACCGTATGGGTTCCTGATAACCCCTGCTTATATGCCCGGCACTGCCGGGCGTTTTAATCCTGAACCCTCAATATGTTATTGCTCTGGAATACCCAATGACGACGGAAAACATTCATAAACACCGCATACTGATCCTCGATTTCGGTTCGCAGTATACGCAACTGGTTGCTCGCCGTGTGCGTGAGCTGGGCGTTTACTGTGAGCTGTGGGCGTGGGACGTCACGGAAGAGCAGATCCGCCAGTTCAACCCGAATGGCATTATTCTCTCTGGTGGCCCGGAAAGTACCACTGAACTTAACAGCCCGCGTGCGCCAGAATACGTATTCAATGCCGGTATTCCGGTGTTGGGTGTGTGCTACGGAATGCAGACCATGGCACTGCAACTGGGCGGTAAAGTTTCTGGCTCCAGCGAGCGTGAGTTTGGCTACGCGCAGGTTGAAGTTGGCGTCGAAAGTGCGCTGACCCGCGATATCGAAGACTCTCTCAGCGCCGCAGGCAAGCCGCTGCTGGATGTGTGGATGAGCCACGGCGATAAAGTCACGGGGATCCCGGCGGGATTCGTTACCGTGGCCAGCACCGAAACCTGTCCGTTTGCCATTATGGCCAACGAAGAAAAGCGTCTGTATGGCGTCCAGTTCCATCCGGAAGTGACTCATACCCGTCAGGGGCTGCGTTTGCTGGAACGCTTTGTGCGCGATATCTGCCAGTGCGAAGCCCTGTGGACACCGGCAAAAATTATCGAAGATGCGGTGGAGCGTCTGCGTGAGCAGGTGGGCAACGATAAGGTGATCCTCGGCCTGTCAGGCGGGGTGGACTCTTCGGTGACGGCAATGCTTCTGCACCGTGCGATTGGCGATCGCCTGACCTGTGTCTTTGTCGATAACGGTCTGCTGCGCCTGAACGAAGCCGAGCAGGTAATGGATATGTTTGGCGATCATTTTGGTCTGAACATTGTTCACGTTCCTGCCGAGGCGCGTTTCCTTGATGCGCTGGCCGGTATTGACGAACCGGAAGCCAAGCGCAAAACCATCGGGCGGGTATTTGTCGAGGTCTTTGATGAGCAGGCCACCCGGCTGACGGACGTTTCCTGGCTGGCACAGGGAACAATCTATCCGGATGTGATTGAGTCTGCGGCCTCTGCCACCGGTAAAGCACACGTAATCAAATCGCATCACAATGTTGGCGGTCTGCCAAAAGAGATGAAGCTGGGCCTGGTTGAGCCGCTGAAAGAGCTGTTCAAAGATGAGGTGCGTAAGATTGGTCTGGAGCTGGGGCTGCCTTACGACATGTTGTTCCGCCACCCGTTCCCGGGGCCGGGGCTGGGTGTACGCGTGCTGGGTGAGGTGAAAAAAGAGTATTGCGATCTGCTGCGTCGTGCCGATGCCATTTTCATCGAAGAGCTGCGCAAAGCGGAGCTGTATGACAAAGTCAGCCAGGCATTCACCGTTTTCCTTCCGGTGCGTTCGGTCGGGGTGATGGGCGATGGACGCAAATACGACTGGGTGGTGTCATTGCGCGCGGTGGAAACCATCGACTTTATGACTGCGCACTGGGCGCATCTGCCCTATGAGTTTTTGGGCCGCGTCTCTAACCGTATTATCAATGAGATCGACGGCATTTCCCGCGTGGTGTATGACATCAGCGGTAAGCCGCCAGCGACCATTGAGTGGGAGTAGGTTTTTTATAACAACCTGATTTTCTTTTGATAAAATCATGCCATTAATGGTTAATTCATCATTAATGGCATTTTTTGGCAGGTTGAATGCATGCGATGCGGAAAAAACTGATGTCATTATTCTGAATAATAATTTGTATATTTTTTTGATATAATGTTATTTATAGCTTCCGTGGTTATATTTTTAGCGCAGACTTTTCAGTTCACTCTTCTTTGGAATGAAATGTGAGGTTAAATACCTTTTCCCCGGTTTCCTGTATTTTGCATTCAGCTTCACATAAAGCCGATACAGGCTGATTATGCTGGAATACATGTAGAAAATGCTGAGCGACAGCGAAAGCTGTACGAGGGGTCACTTTGGTTCCTGGCATAGTTATGTTGACTTGATGTTGCCTGTCGAAATTTTCTTCGGGTTCACGGAATCTGAATTTTATTTCAAACACGATTTTGGCTCCTGCCTGTATTGCGTCTTCAAAGTGGCGTTTCCCTAGTTCTGCAACGAATATTGGCTCCGCCGCCTTCATAGTAATTTTTGTGATAATACCTATTGCGAGAAGCGCCAGGGATTCTGCCGAGTCTTGTTCATCGGGGTTCCAGGCGTCCTTCCGTTTAATGTTTCCGTGAAAATAGAAACCTCGCTTTTCGACTAGATGATTAATAATGTCATCTGCATTTGGTTTCGTCGAAATGAGCTTTGCCGAATCTGAATTCCGATCATTCTTTGCTGGAATCAGATCTTTGATGGCAAGCTCAACAATATTACGAAATTCTTGGTTTGATTTTAGCGCAGCTTGCAAGCTTGGTGTTTTAAATTGACCATTCCCATACAGTGACTCGATCAACAGGAATGAGTAGCGGAAGGAATTTATGAATTCCTGATTTTTAAGCATTTTGCGAGCGCTTTTTACAAAGGCAACTTCAAATCTCGGACCATCATATTTCTCAGCAGCCATAAGCGCCCGCGTAAACATATCGAAACTGAGAGGCAATGCAGAATCATGTCTGCCCATTGATATACTCTTTA
The DNA here is from genome assembly GCF_000590885.1 of Erwinia mallotivora. Taxonomy (GTDB): domain Bacteria; phylum Pseudomonadota; class Gammaproteobacteria; order Enterobacterales; family Enterobacteriaceae; genus Erwinia; species Erwinia mallotivora. The sequence goes on along the minus strand of NZ_JFHN01000053.1, from coordinate 133,384 downwards.
TGGATAGTCGCGTTTCTTCTTCCGGGGTTTCTCCTTCATATTTGGCCTCAATTTCCTCTGTCATGAGTTCAATATCATGAAAACATTCGAGAAATGTGGCTGTGTTATCGAGTTGACGTTTCACGAATGCTATAAGTTCATCGTGCCCGGTTATCGTTGTCATAGCCTCATAAGTGGCTCGTTTCTGAAAGCTCGGTGCATATTCCAGAGGCTGCTTTTCGAAAGTAAGTTCAATAGCTTTGGCGTAACCACTCTCTTCAATGATGCGGAGCTTCCCGCCTTGCATTGGGATTTCCCAATGATCGTCAATGATGATTTTGCGTTTGAATGGGACGAAGTAATGAATTCTCACTAAGGTTTAGTCCTCAAACTTTATCGCTAAAAGTGGAATAGTAACTGGAGCAGTTTGTTGCTGCATCACAGATACGTATAAACCTCATCGATTCAATAAGATAGTATACCCCTACGGAGTTGATATAACAGTTACTCACAATGAGTTTCTCTCGAATAGAATTTGACCCCACATATTCAGGAGTGTTTTCAGTTTGGTACGGCGGCATGATAGCCACAGACTCACAAGTGAGACGAATGAAGAGAAGGTTAGCCTTATTTTGCAAGGTTTACTCCTTCGATGTTATAGTTATTTGTATCACAGATGAGACGTTACTGAATGAGGTTGCAATGCCCGAAGAAAAAAACATGAGTAAGCTTCGTCGGACAAAAGGCTCGGTTATACGCCCTTCAACCGAAACAGCTTTGGTCAAATTGGGCAAAGACATCGAATTTGCACGTAGAGTAAGAGGCATTCCTGCTGATACGTTTGCAAAATCCGCAGGAATCTCTCGTTCTACTTTACACCGACTTGAGAGGGGCAATGGTGCCGGTATCTCACTCAACACTCTCGCAATGGTGCTCACCATTCTTGGGAAACTTGACCTCTTGAGTAATTTGATCGACATGCGCAATGATGACATTGGTCTCTCTATGCTACGTGAAAATGTTATGCAAGGCGCAAAGCCGCCCCGTAAAGATACTAGTGCGAATGTCACGATCCGGTCCGGGGCCGGGAAGATGCAACGAGCGGCAGGTACAGCGACCGTTAACAAATCGACAAAATCTGGTGTTGAAGCAAAAGCGCTGGGCAATCAGGGGACGTTGGTAGTCAGCCCTTCAGGACGTAGTTCATCATTGCTTTCTCGCTTAAAAGCTACACGAGACTCTTCCGGCTCATAATTAGAGAATTGATATGAGGCAAAGACTTTACGTTTGGATGGATGGTCAAGGTCTGGTAGGGCAGTTGGATTTTAACGTCGACGGGGTGCGACAGAACTCCGTTTTCACCTATGCGCCGAATTGGATCGATAATCCGGAGGGCTATGATCTCTCTCCCTTCATGCTGCGCAGCCAGATAGTCGCGTCGGCCAGCCTGCAAGGAAATTCATCTCCCCTTGTGATGCCGATCGCCGATAGCACGCCTGATTCCTGGGGGCGCGCTATTATGCGTGTAGCGAATGGTGGTCGTGCAATGAATGATTTTGAGTACCTGATTGGGGTCGATGATTTCCTGCGTTCGGGAGCACTTCGTTTTTATGAGAGCGATGCATGGGACGCGCTTCCTCTGGCCCAGCCCCGGACCGGGGAAAAGGCCTATTCTATACCAAGACTCATTGAACTCGAGACTATGATTCATGAGGTTCGCGCCTTAGAAGCAGATCCTACTCATTATCGAGAAAACCGGGCAAAATTGCTTGCCGGACAAATATTGCTTGATGCGGCAGGCTCATTAGGCGGCGCGAGACCAAAAGTAAATGTGCGTGATGAGGACCAGACTATCTGGATAGCGAAGTTGCCTAAGCAGGGTGATGAATATGATATGGCGCGTGCCGAAGTTCTTACTCTTCGTCTCGCGGGGGAAATAGGAATGACGGTTTCTGAAGCCAGACTACTTGTCGTAGCTGGCCAATTTCCTGTGGCCTTGATTAAGCGTTTTGATCGGTCTTATGAAGATGCTAAAAACCCTCGTCGTATCCATTTTATTACCGCACAGACTTTTATGGGCTTAGCGGGAACCGAGCCATCAAACTATGTCTCTATAGCTGAGCAGATGATGATAAATGGTGCTGGTGATGATTTGGTCGAGCTCTGGACACGAATGGCTTATTCTGTGCTGATCCAGAATACAGACGATCATCTGCGTAATCACGGCTTCATCCGAACAGCTAATCGCTGGGCTCTATCCCCCGCCTATGATATTAATCCCGACCCGTCACCTGGTGGCACCCTAAAGACCGCGATAAGTGATATCCACGGGAATGAACTCAATATTTTGGAGGTGTTGGATGCGGCGCAGCTTTTCAATATCGACACCGATGAAGCTTGCGAGGCTCTTAAGGTCATGGCGGAAATTATTAGAGATAGATGGCGTCCTCTTGCTTCGGCGTTGGGAATGACGGCAAAAGACATTAAGATGCTTGCACCAGCCTTTGAAAGCCCGCAGGTGAAGGAAGCTTTGGGTCTTTGATGATCAAATTTCCGCATACTTATATCACCTCGGTTGTCAGCACCATAAAAAATAGCTTTCGCGGTATGGTATAAGTTTGACCGATTTCAAATGATAGCTGAGCCCACCTGTGTGTGGGCTTTTCCTTGCCCGGTTAGCGGACCGGGCCTTTCCACCGAGGTGATTATTGTCCTCAAATGCAGCGAATTCAGAGCGGTTAAAAAAACTGAAGAACGATGACGTCCGGAAAGCGAAAGTCGACTCAGATATTCGGGATATGTCCCCATTGTAAAAGCGGTTTAGCCTGACGCCCTGAATGGCGGTAATAATTTATTGCGCTTTCCCAGTGGTCGAAGGGAAATTTTACCACTTCACTGTAGTAGCTTGATTTCATAAGTTTCCATATATCCCTGAACATGGCATGCCATTGAGTCACATCAACATTATTCAGCTGATTTCGAATGTGGAACCAGTGAACAGTCGGGAAACGATCTCGCTGGCGGAAAGTTTTGCCGGATAACAATCCGTAGCAAACGAACGTTGCGGACGAGACAAGTTGTTGCAAGATAATTTCAGCAAGTTCTCCACCTACGGCATCAAAAACCAGATCGGAAGCTGCAATAGCTTTTTGCACCGCTGCACTGTCGTGTTGTGAAACAGGGATAATGCCGCATTCACTTAATCTTTTCGCGTGAAGCGGTGACCGATGAATCCCTGTTACCTTTTTTGCGCCGAGGCGAAGCGCCCATTGTCCGAGCAGGAGTGCGCAATCTGAGGCGGCAGCGGTCAGGAGTATATGTCTGTCAGCAGGAGGATGCAGACGTAGCATCATTAATGCGGCAACGGGGTTGATATATGCCCGCGCTGCCAGTTCGTTACTGATCTCTTCGGGTACAGGAATTGCGTATTCAGCAGGGCAGTCGACCAGTGTTTGCCATGTCCCTTCTCCACGCAGCGGTAGTACTCGCTGCCCTGTAAGATACCTGTGGGAGTCCGGTGCTGCCGTGACATAACCGACCCCTTCATAACCTGCAACCATGGGAAGTGTGATCCGGTGATGATAAGCGCCCGTCACCGGAATAAGATCGGAAGCATTAACCGGTGAAAAGAGCATTTTCACTCGCAACACACCCTGCCTGTAGGGTTTGAAGTCTCTGTTCTCCAGTTTCAGGATTTTTTCTGGCACACCAAACTCGTTGTAGCAGATGGCATCGTTACGCATTTCAGGAGCCTTACACAGGGTGGATAAAACGGTTATTAAATGAGGTCTGTGGTGAGTATTCAAGTTTAATTATTGACGAGCATTGCTGATTATTTTTGTTAAAGACTTATGGTGTAAATGGATTGAGAAAATAAATCGGCCATCAGGCCGGTTATCAGGGTGGAGATACGTTATTTTTTTACAGAAAAACATTATCCCATCAATTTTATAAGAGGGCGATAAGATGAAAATCATAAGCGCATTTTTTTGGTTTTACTTATCACATCCTGTCACATAAATGATCCACGGTCACAAATTCATCGGGCTGATATCACAACCGTTGATAACCAGCTATGTGTCAAATTACCTGATTCTGAACGAGAAAAAACATCGTCATTAACCATTAAGAAAATCGGTAATGGCAAGCCTTTTTTTAGATAAGGAATTTATAGCGAAAAATGCTGTTGAAATATATTCAGATAAATGTATTTCTGTTTTTGGTTTTGAATTATGGATGGTAAGGAGTATGTTGCTTCCGTTAATTCAATACGAGAAGGTGAAATTGCCAGAAGCGGAAATAGCGATAGCGTGACATTTTATTTATGGCGGGATAAAGAGACGTTAAAGGTGGTGGATATTAACCGGTCTCTCAGCGAGTTTATCTGTTGATAAGATAAATTCTTCTGCCTTCGTGGCAGAAAGTGGCTGTCTCAGAATATAAACGCTGCGATCATTACTCCAGCTCGAAAACAAAAGCTGAAACTACGTCAGCCTGCTTTTATCACCGCTGTTTAGTCATCAATGGATAGTTACCGCACTCCACCTGTACAGCTGAGAGGTGACCGGTAAACGGGTCACCTTGTTCTCATACACAGATTACTGAAGGGGCTGTATCGCTCTGGCTACGGCGCTTCAAATCTGCCTGACCTCAAGGCCCGGAACGAAAGACTCCAGCTTTGAGATAACATCCTCTGAGGTTCTGGAGCAAATTAACACCATTTTCTTACCGGTTTGCGCCAGCTCCTTTAAATGCCTGCCCATTTCAAGCCCTGTGCTGGGAATAATATGAAAACCCGAAGGCACAACAATATAGATGGTTTCGCAACTGATATAGACATCGGGTAGCTCACTACGACGCGACAGATCTGAAAAGAAGTCGGTGAAGCTGATAGCACAACTGTTGCTCTTAATGATCTGTTCCTGCGAGGTAATAAAGGTGATTTCCAGAATATTACTGTTATTTTCCCGGCGATATGCAGTCACCAGACGGTCACCTCGCTTCATTAGCGATGCGGCAGCCTGCTGTCCTCCATGACATTGAGGATCGGTGAGTAACTGTTCAAAACTGAACGGCCTGTCATCGCTCGTGATCAATACCCGATCGGAATTAATATCAATTTTGAATTCAGTTGCGCCGCCATGCCTGAAGGCATTAATCAGTAATTCACCGGCGATGTCCCTGATGGCAATGCCAACGTCTTTACCCCAGACGTCATAAATATAACTGAACTCGACCGCGTCGCAGATTTCATTTATGGCAGCGAGGTCGTTTTGCATAAAAGAGCGATTAACCTGTGCCAGTGGAACCTCATTTCCCTTGTGGAGAAAATCACAGAGCGGGCTTTTGATTGTCTGCTGTAAGTGGGCACGAAGTTCTGCCAGTTCGCGCCAGCGATTCAGCATCTCCACCGTAAAACGCACCTCGTCGGTATCGATGGTTTTGGCATGGGTTTCGCACATCCAGATGCCGTTGCTGTAGTCTGACAGCAGACTTTTATCGAATTTTGAAATATCCAGACGTCTGCGCGCGCCTTTTCCCTGCGATGCGGCACAAATATGTGCCGCATTCCCGGTATTGGCTGTCTGAGTGGCAGACTCCAGTGAAGGGCCGGACGTCGGAATATGACAACCCGGAAAGGAACAGACATAGCCAGCTCGTGCTGCGAGTTTTGCAATCGTATCCTGGCTGAAGTTTTCGCGCATGTTAATACCTTCAAAGATAAGCACAATGACCTTGCTGACAGCGAGTCAACATGGCACAGAAATGCGGTTGCCCCGTTAAATGGCGCGGTTCTCTTAATGCAGCAGAAAAAGAGTGGCCAGGCCAAGGAAAATAAAGAAGCCCCCCGTGTCGGTCAGTGCGGTAATCAGCACGCTGGAACCGACCGCCGGGTCGCGTTTAAGTTTGATCATAATCAGCGGGATCAGCACCCCCATCAACGCAGCCAACAGCAGGTTCAGCATCATTGCCAGCATCATCACACCGCCCAGTGACGGATTGCCATACATTGCCCAGGTGACGCCCCCCATAATCCCTCCCCAGAACAGACCGTTGATCAACGCCACGCCCAGCTCGCGGGCAATCAGAAAGGTAAAATTGCCGGGCTCAACCTGATGCAGTGCCAGCGCCCGTACAATCATGGTAATGGTCTGATTACCGGTATTGCCGCCAATACCGGCAACGATGGGCATCAATGTTGCCAGCGCCACCAGTTGAGAGATTGTATCTTCAAACAAACCTATCACCCTGGATGCGACAAATGCGGTACACAGGTTAATGGCCAGCCATGTCCAGCGGGTTTTTACGGCTTTTTGTACCGGCGCAAACACATCTTCGTCGGGATTCACCCCGCCCATCTTACGGATGTTGCTGTCATTCTCTTCGTTGACCAGGTCGATGACGTCTTCCACGGTAACCCGGCCCATCAGTTTGCCTTTGGCATCGATTACCGCAGCAGAAATCAGATTGTAGCGCTCAAACGCGCCCGCCGCGTTTTCAGCTTTATCATCGATCCGGAATGTCACCGGCATATCATTCATTGCTTCTGCAACCAACATTTCTGGCTGGTTAAGCAGAATATCAGTCAGTGACAGTTCGCCCAGCAACATATTGTTTTCATCGGTAATAAACAGCTTATCGGTGCCGTCAGGAATTGATTTTTTTCGCCGCAGGTAGCGTTGGACGGTCGCCAGTGAGACATCAGCAGGCATGGTCACCAGCTTGAAGTCCATGATGCGACCCACCCGATCGCGGTCAATGTCCATCACTTCAAGTACGCGTGAGCGCTGCGCAGGCTCAAGCGATGTCAGCAGCCGACCGGTTAAGTCACGTGACAAATATCTGGCAAGGTAAACCTGATCGTCGATATCCAGGGGTTCAATCGCCCGCAGCAGGTCGCGGTCGCTCATCTCTTCGGTCAGACTTTCCCAGACACTTTCTGAGGCTTCAACCAGCACCATACCACGCCGCCGGGTCCCGATAAGCTGCCACAATGCCAGGCGCTCATCCCCGGGCAGTGCCTCCAGCAGGTCTGCGAGGTCAGCCGCATGAAGCAGGGTGATATAGCTTTTTATCTCCTTAATGTGTTGCTCGTGTGCTTTGCTGTCGGTTTCACTCTTTTCAGGAGTCCGTTGTAGCAGGGTATCAACGAGGTCACTGTCGTTAAGCAACAGATTAAGAATACGGGCACGGATTTCAGAGAGTTGCTGGGCGTGTGAGTGAATGACAGACATAAAAATTCCCTTGTGCCTGCGAAGGCTGCCGCTGGAGTTAGAGGCTGTCCCACCAGCTGGCGGAGCAGGTTTTAAGTATGATTTAAATCAGGTGAAACAAAAAAGGTTGTGCTGATACGGACAACCAGGTGAGACATGCTGACCGTCAACCTCACTCTTTGCTGGCGGTAACGGGGGCGGCAACATCCTGCTTTTTCTGTTGATGGTGAGCGATAGCACCGGGCACAACATAAATCAGTCGCCCCAGTAAGATGATAAAGCTTACCAGTAATATAATGCGGGTCATCCGGCTGGTTGTTTTGCGTTTTTTGAATGGCATAGCGTGGTTCACGCAGTTAATCCCGAAATTAGCCTGAAGGCGAGAGTGCCATTTAGTCACAGCTTGACTAATGGGTCAATGTCAACCGCCAGCCGTCTGCCAACATGGCTGACAAAGGATAGATTGCCAATGATAAATGATGGCTGAACAGCCGGCATTCCGAAAGAAAAAAACCTGTTATTGACTTAAGTCAAATTATATAAGCCCATTATGCTTAGTATTGCGCACTATCCATCTGGCCATGCCTGAACACCCACCCTTGTTTGGGTATATCCAGCTCAGAAAACCTGTAAACAGCTCAATGAACCTCTCCCTATGGCTTAACCGTTTTTCCCGAAGTAATTGGGGATTAGCTTTACTTTTGCCTCTGTTATTAATGCCTGTCGCCATGCTGCTGTCGGTGAGGCTATGGATGTCGGACGGCTATTTCTACCTGATCTATTTCCCGTTGGCTCTGATGGTAGCGATGCTGCTGGTATTTGACTGGAGAGCGGTTCCGGGCATTATTCTCAGTCTGAGCAGCAGCTATTTTTTCCGTTACGATATGATGCAGGCGATCATAATCGTTGGCATATTCCTTCTGACTCTGCTGTGCGGCTGGACGGGTTATCGCCTGCAGACGTTGCGCAGATGGCGTGTGGATTATGGCAATCTGGAGGTGATGCCGGCACGTTTATTCTGGCTGGTTTTTTTTGTGCCCACCCTGTTGACCTCGCTGATGCAACTGATGACCTCTCTTGGTTTGCTGCCCTTGTACCAGTCCGTCTTCTCGCGTGAGCCTTTTTCCCTGCATACGCTGCTCAATTTGCAGTCCTTACAGCTGACCTGTCTGACCATGATTCAGATCTGCTATCTGTTTATTCGCAGCCTTCGCAACCCGCGATTTATTTATCTCTGTTACCTGCGCATCAGGTCTCAGTCTTCCCCCAATGTCAGGCTGATGGAGTATCTGCTCTGGTGGGGGGTGATCGTTTTTTTTCTGGTGGCGCTGACCCGCGTCAGTGAACCTCAGCATAATCTGCTGAACACCGACTACGGGCTACCCTTACTGCTGCCGCTGATGCTTTGGGCGGCGGTGCGTTTTGGTTATCTGTTTACTTCGCTCAGCTGGGGGATACTGTTGATTGTCCTGTATCAGCTCCACGATCGTTTTATAAATATATCTGTTGATCCCCGATATTTATCGGTGCTGTCGGCCAATCTGCTGGTGTTCAGCCTGAGCATTTTGTTTATCTCCGTCATCAGTTCACGACAGCGGCGTACCATCGCCAGAGTCAGGGCGGCAGCCTTGAATGATTCTGTCATGAACTTACCCAATCTTCGGGCGCTGAATAAGGCACTGAGCAGCCATCCATGTTCCACGCTCTGTTTTATCAGTATTCCCGATCTTGATCGTCTCACCCGGACATACGGTTTACGGGTGCGCATTCAGTACAAACGTGGGCTGGCAAACTATCTCAAGCCTGAGTTACTTCCGGGGGAGGAGGTTTATCAACTGCCGGGATTCGATCTGGTTATGCGCCTGACTGACAGGGAGCATACGGCAAGAATCGAAAACATTGCGGCCAGGCTGAAAGATTATCACCTGAGCTGGAACGGCCTGCCCATCCATACTCAGTTGGGGGTCAGTTATTGCAGCGTTCGTCCACCCGTATTGCACCTTTATGAATTGCTGGGGGAAATGGGACGTATGGCAGAAGTCTCGCTGACCAGTGGCATGGCAGAAAACCTGCAACAAAATATCAACCTGCCGGTGCAGCACCAGATCACCAAAAAGATCGCATTGTTAGATGAGATCCAGCTGGCGCTGAGGATGAATGGTTTCCTGCTGATGGCGCAAAAAAACTGTGGTATTCGGGGTGATGATTATTACGAAATCACGCTGCGGATGCCGGACCGTAATGGCGGCCTGGTGCAGCCCGCTGAACTCTTTATGGTGATCAATGAGTTTGGTTTGCACTGGGCGATTAACCGATGGGTTATTGCTACCACGCTGGCTTTTATTGACCGACATCGTGAAACCATGCCGGGGCTGCGGGTCTCAGTCAATTTGTATACGGCCAGTTTGTGTCGACCCAAACTGGCGGGCGAGGTAAAAGCGTTGTTAGCGCAGTTCGATGTCGAAGCATGGCAGCTGATTCTGGTGGTGGCAGAATCACCCATTCTCACCGACTACAGCTGGGGAAACCGTTCCATAGCCCAACTGCGACAGCAGGGAAGCCGGGTGGCGATTAATAATTTTGGCAGCGGTTACTCCAGTTTCGCCAGTCTGAAAGATGTACAGGTTGACATGCTGACCATTGACGGCAACTTTGTCTGCAACATGGCGAACAACAGCCTCGACAACCAGATTATTGAATCAATCTGTGCGCTTGCCAGACTGAGGAACATGCAGGTGGTGGCGAAATGCGTGGCGACTGAGGAAGTCGCCGGTGTGTTACGCAAGCTGGGAGTGGATTACCTGCAGGGGCCACTTTTTGGTCAGCCCTTCAGTCTGGAAGACCTGAGCGGTGAGAACCCGGATAAATCGGAAAAAAATCATCAGGGCATCAGTCTTTAACCAGCTCTTTTTGCGCCAGTAAAGTCGCAAAGCGCATGGAGATGCGATTGCCATGCTCATCGGTGCGGTGCAACTGACCAAACTCTTCGTTGTACTTCAGAATATGCCAGTTGCGGTAATATGCGCTCAACTCCCCGGATTTAAAGGTAAACGGGAAGCCGACATGACAGGGACTGTCCGGGGTATCCATGGCGGCAACAATCAGATTGTAACCGCCGCGAACCGTACTGGCCTGCATATCGGCAATCAGCTGTGGGATGGTGGTCGGCTGCAGAAACATCATCACCACCGTTGAAATAACCAGCTGCCATGCGCCGTTGAAACGCAGGTTATTGAGATCTTTTTCTGCGGTGGTGATGCCGTTCAGCCCTTCATCCCTGATAATCTGCTCAAGGCGAGCTAGGCTGTCTCGGTTGCAATCCCAGGCGCTCACCTCAAACCCTTTCAGATTAAGATACAGCGCATTGCGGCCATTACCGCAACTCAGGTCTAAAGCCCGTCCGGGAACCATCTGTCGTACCGCTTCCACCACTTCAGAGTGCGTGGCGGTCAGCCGATATTTTTCCGTGTAGTAATTATCTGCTCTGGCATTCATTCGTCAGTTTGTTCCTGAATTTTCAACTGCCAGCCGGTCACCTCTTTCCAGTAACTCTGCTCACGCTCCAGATCGAGCTGCACCAGGTTATTCTGGCTGAAATAGTCACGAGTAAAGGTGAGCGTCCAGTGGCCGTCGTCGGTTTCCAGTTGCAGTGAAGAGGGGGTGGTGGTGGCCTGACGCTGATTATTAAGCAGCGCGCCCAGGCGCAATAAAAATACCAGCGGCAGAAACTGTTTCTTTTTGAACAGCGTCAGGCGCGGCATGTCGTCAACCTTTATTGCCTTGCGGTGGTAGCGCACCAGCGTGGCCAGCAACGTCTGCTGGTCCTGGTTGAAGCCGGGCAGATTGGTATTTTGCAGAATGTAGGACGAGTGACGTTGCAGACCGCTGTGGTTAATAGTCAGCCCAACCTCATGCAACATCGCCGCCCATTTCAGCAGGGCAGAGAGCTGAGGGTTAGCCTGTTTCGGATTCTGCTCGCGCCACTGCGCATAGAGCAGCTCGGTCGTCTCAAGTACGCGCCGGGCCTGATCACTGTCGATAGCGTAGTGGTTAGCAAGGCTTTGCGCCGTCCGGCTGCGGATATCCTGATGACGAAAACGGCCTTCCATTTCATACAGCACCCCTTCGCGCAGTGCGCCATCAGACAGGCGCAGTTCCCGGATAGCCAGCGCATCAAACACCCCGCAAAGGATAGCCAGCCCCGGAATAAACACCGCCTTGCGCTCATCAGACAGTCCCGGCAGGCTCAACGCATCAAAGGATTTGTGTTTGATGGCTTCATCGTAGAGCTTATCCAGACGTTCTGGGGTGATTAACTTTTCTTTTTCGCCCATCGCCAGCAGAACTTCACAGGCGGCTTTTATGGTTCCGGAAGCACCCAGGGCATATTGCCAACCCATCAGGCGATACTGCCATGCCAGCGTTTCCAGCTTCTGTCTGGCCGCCAGCCGCGCCCGGCGAAAGTTCTCTTTACTGATTACGCCGCCAGGAAAATAGAGGTTCGCAAAACTGACGCAGCCCATGCGACGGCTCTCCACCAGGCGAGGCTCAAAATCTTCACCAATGACCATTTCAGTCGAACCACCACCGATATCGATCACCAGCTTACGGCCTTTTTCCGGCTGGGTATGCTCGACGCCCATAAAGATCAGGCGCGCTTCTTCATGGCCAGAAATGACTTCAATCGGGTAGGGGATGACTTCGGCGGCACGTTGCAGAAACTCCTCAGCGTTGATCGCCTGGCGCAGCGTGTGGGTGCCAACAATGGTGACGTTGGCGGGACTGAAGCCCTGTAAACGTTCGGCAAACAGAGCCAGACAGGCCAGACCACGCTGAATGGCTTCTTCACTCAGGATGTTGTTGTAGTCCAGACCGTCAGCCAGGTGCACTCGCTGTTTCAACCTGCCGAGCACCTGCATGGCACCATCGACCACCCTGGCAATCACCATGTGAAAACTGTTCGAACCTAAATCGATCGCGGCAAATTCCTGCGGTTTAGGCATTTTTTTCTGGGATATTGGCATAGTGAGTTAGTCAGGTTGTTCCAGAGATTTGATGTAATCGTAAATAGCCAGCTGCGCGCGAACCTTACGACGGTTGCCACGTGGTACATAACGATTGCTGAGTTCTTTATCCACGAAGCGTGCCTTCAGGGTATCACTGAACAGAATGGCAATGATATCCAGCACCCGGCGTTTCAGAATGGGGTCAAGAATCGAGACGGCGACTTCAATGCGGTAGTCGATATTGCGCGTCATCCAGTCGGCAGAGGAGAGAAATACCTTACTGTCACCGGCATTTTCAAAAACGTAGACGCGATCGTGCTCAAGATAGCGATCCACAATACTGATAACGCGAATATTTTCGCTGATGCCTTCCAGATTGGGGATTAGCGAACACATACCACGGATCAGCAAATTGACCTTAACACCAACGCTTGAAGCGGTATAAAGCCGGTCAACCAGCCCTTTATCCACCAGGTTATTGACCTTCAGCGTGATGCCTGAAGGAATGCCCTGCTGCGCATTGGCAATTTCCGTATCAATAAGTTGATAGAGCATCTGGCGTGAATTTTGTGGTGAAACCATCAGATGTTCAAAGTGCACCGGGCGGTAGGGATTTTCGATAAAATTAAACACGCGACGCACTTCATTAGTGATCCGTGCATCGGCGGTGAGCAGCGAATAATCGGTGTATATCCTGGCCGTTTTCTCATTAAAGTTGCCGGTGCCAATATGCGCGTAGCGGACGATCTCATCATTTTCGCGACGGGAAATCAGAAACAGCTTGGCGTGGATTTTAAGACCGGGTGCGGAAAAGATAACGTGCACGCCGGCCTCAGTCAGCCGTTTTGCCCAGTGAATATTCGCTTCTTCATCAAAGCGCGCCTGAAGCTCGACCACGACGGTGACTTTTTTACCGTTGTAAGCCGCGTGGATCATGGCATCAATAATGCGCGAGTTTTTTGCCACCCGGTAGATGTTAATTTTGATCGCCAGCACCGCCGGGTCGAACGACGCCTGGCGTAACAGCTCCAGCACATGCTCAAAGGTGTGATAAGGGTAATAAAGCAGCACATCGCGGTTACGGATGGCGTCAAAGCCGTTACGAAAGCGATCAAACCAGATATGGCGTAACTGAGGCAGCGGCCTGTTAACCAGATTCGCTTTCCCCACATTGGGAAAGCTGATGAAATCCTTAAAGTTATGATAACGGCCACCGGGTACGATGGAATCATAATTAGAGATATTCAGCTTCTGGCTGAGCATGGATACCATCGCGTCCGGCATGTCGCGTTGGTAGACAAAACGTACCGGTTCCGCCGTCAGGCGCTGTTTCAGACTGGAAGACATCAGCTCCAGCAGGCTGGATTCCATTTCGGTAACCAGATCATATTCAGCATCGCGGGTCATCTTCATTGAGTAGGCGTTCAGCGCATCATAATCAAAGAAGCCACGAAAAATATCGCCCAGACAATAACGCAAAATATTGTCCAGCAGAATCATTGGTTTGCGTCTGCGAGGGGTTTCCGGCGGCAGATTGATAAAACGCGGCACCTTATCGGAAGGGATCTCGAGCAACGCATAACGAATCTCTTCACCCCGAATGATCTCCACCGCCAGATAGGTGTAATCGTCTTTGAGAAACTCAATCAGATCGGTGTCGTGGTTGATCAGAATCGGCGTGATATGTTGGCGCAGATGGTGTTTAAAGTGATGACGAAGCCAGCTTTGTTGGTTGGGGGAGAGCTGGCGTTCATTAATCAGGAAGATCTGATTACGGGCCATTTCCAACAGCAGATCGTTATAAAGACCGTCAAATTCCTGGTCTGCTTTCAGTACCCTGGCCTGAATTTTTTTCAGCAGATGGCGTGGGGTGTTGGGAGAGCCCTGTTCTTCACCGATCAGGATGCGGCGTTTTAAATCTGCAAAACGAACTTTGTAAAACTCTTCCAGATTATTGGAATAGATGCCCAGAAAACGCATACGCTCGATCAGCGGGTTGGTTTTATCTGCCGCTTCCTGTAACACGCGTTCATTGAACGATAACCAGCTCAACTCTTTTTCGATATACAGTTTTTCCTGACCCATTTTTACTCCGTTTAAGCAGAACCTGCCTGAAACTGGTCATTGTTCCGTAGCATTATGGCGAGAGTATGGCAGCAATGTCCACGGCGATTGTTGAATGCCTTATCAGCCACATACGGGCTTCGGGCGGGAGCCGATGTTCTGTCACCGTGGAATGCTGATGGATTGAGGGCGAGGTCAGCGGTTTCGCTGTCAGTGTCCGCCCTGGAAGGTTGCAGATTGTTTCTGAAAAATCGTTATGCTCTTCAAACTGACACAGCGTAAAGGGCTCCGGGTTCAGATGAAATACTCATCCTGCATTCTGAAGTGGTGGTGACGTGCAGGAGAGGGTTACGCGTGGCGCGGTATCAGTCCAGAGCATGTCCTTCCGGCGGCAACCTGTTGCCATCCAGCCAGGCTGCATCATCCTGCATCTTCAGACGTCCGCTGAGAAACCAGTTCACCACCAGTGGGTAGATGGCATGTTCCTGATGCTGCACCCGGGCCTTAACCTCTTCCTCTGTATCACCGTTAAATACCGGCACTTTCGCCTGTAAAATCACCGGGCCACCATCCAGCTGTTCGGTGACGAAATGTACCGAAGTACCGTGCTCCCGATCGCCATTGGCGACAGCCTGACGGTGAGTATGCAGGCCGGGATATTTCGGTAGCAGAGAAGGGTGGATATTCAGCATCCGCCCGGCGAAGTGGGCAACAAAAGCCGGGCTGAGGATACGCATGTAGCCTGCCAGTACCACCAGGTCGGGGGCACAGGCATCGATCTCCTGCATCAGCTGTGCGTCGAAGGCCTCCCGGTCAGCAAATTCCGCAGGGAGCAGAGCATACGCGGGCACACCGGCAGCGCGTGCACGCTCAAGGCCATAAGCGGCGGGCTGATTGCTGAACACGGCAGCCACGCTGCCGTTGATCCGCTGTTGCTGGCAGGCATCCAGAATTGCCTGAAGATTGCTTCCGTTGCCGGACAACAGCACTACCAGACGTTTCATGGATTGATGACCACACGCTCGGTGGCGTCAGAGGCGTTGATCACCCCGATTTTCCAGGCTTTCTCACCGGCATCCTGCATCAGCTGCACGGCTCTGTCCGCATCAGATGGGTTGAGAGCGATAACCATGCCCACACCGCAGTTAAAGGTGCGGTACATCTCAAAGCGGCTGACGTTACCGGCCTGCTGCATCCAGTCAAAGACCGCCGGCCACTGCCAGCTGGACTCATCCAGTACTGCCTGGGTGTTTTCTGGCAGCACCCGTGGAATATTTTCCCAGAAGCCGCCGCCGGTGAGATGCGCTATTGCATGGACATCAACCTGCTCAATCAGGCTGAGGATGTTTTTCACATAGATGCGGGTAGGGGCCAGCAGGTGGTCTGCAAGCGGTTTACCTTCCAGCATCACCGACTCCGGATTGCTGTTGCTGACCTCAAGGATTTTACGTACCAGTGAGTAGCCGTTAGAGTGCGGACCGCTTGAACCCAGCGCAATCAGTACGTCGCCATCCTGCACTTTACTGCCGTCGATAATTTCTGATTTTTCCACCACGCCGACACAGAAACCGGCCACGTCATAATCTTCTCCGTGATACATGCCGGGCATTTCTGCCGTTTCGCCGCCAACCAGCGCGCAGCCAGACTGAGAGCATCCTTCAGCAATACCGGTAATCACGCTGGCCGCCGTATCGACATCCAGTTTGCCGGTGGCGTAGTAGTCGAGAAAAAACAGCGGTTCGGCACCCTGGACCACCAGATCGTTTACGCACATCGCCACCAGGTCGATACCGATGGTATCGTGGCGCTTCAGATCCATCGCCAGACGCAGCTTGGTGCCGACGCCGTCGGTGCCGGAAACCAGAACCGGCTCGCGGTATTTTTGCGGCAGGGCACAAAGGGCACCGAAACCGCCCAGTCCACCCATCACTTCCGGGCGGCGGGTCTTTTTCACTACGCCTTTGATACGATCGACTAAAGCGTTGCCCGCATCAATATCAACGCCGGCGTCTTTATAACTGAGAGAGGTTTTGTCGGTCACTGCGAAATCCCCACGCGATTTGCGGTTGTGGTGGTATAGAAAATAAAGCGCGGCAATTCTAACAGTGCAGGCAAACGTTTGCGAGTGCGTTCTTCAGCATCGTTGTGCCGGGCGTCGTTTTTGTCGGTGGAGGCGGGACGTGCAGAAGTGAGATTAAGTGATAGGGCTCAGGAGCCAAAAAAGGCTATAATCGCCCGATTTTTTTTCAAGCTTAACACTCCGGGAGAACAACAATGAAGATCGTGGAAGTCAGACACCCGCTGGTCAAACATAAACTGGGCCTGATGCGCGAGCATGACGTAAGCACCAAGCGCTTTCGTGAGCTTGCTTCAGAAGTGGGAAGTTTGTTGACCTATGAAGCCACTGCCGATTTAGAGACGGAAACCGTGACGATTGAAGGCTGGAATGGCCCGGTGACCATCGAACAGATTAAGGGTAAAAAGATTACCGTGGTGCCGATTCTGCGTGCCGGGCTGGGCATGATGGAGGGCGTGCTGGAAAATGTCCCCAGCGCGCGCATCAGCGTGGTGGGCGTGTATCGCGATGAAGAGACGCTGGAGCCGGTGCCGTATTTCCAGAAGCTGGTTTCCAATATCGAAGAGCGTATGGCGCTGGTGGTTGACCCGATGCTGGCGACCGGCGGTTCAATGATTGCCACCATTGACCTGTTGAAGAAAGCGGGTTGCAGCAGCATCAAAGTGCTGGTGCTGGTGGCGGCCCCGGAAGGGATCGCCGCGCTGGAGAAAGCGCATCCGGACGTGGAGTTATACACCGCGGCCGTGGACAAGGGGTTGAACGAGAAAGGCTATATTATTCCGGGCCTTGGCGATGCGGGCGACAAGATTTTTGGTACTAAATAATGGTCTGCTGGCGGGGGATGTTGACGCTGCGCCGGGCTCAGAATGCCCGTTCTGGCGTGGTAAAGGCGCTGACAGGCGCTGCACCTGTCGTGTTGTCCCGCGCCAGCGCTGTGTCATCTCGCTTGCGCCCGGCGGCATTGCCTGTACGCCATCAGCAACAAGGTGCCCTGCATCAAGGACTGATAGTTTAATTTTTAGTTTAAGCCGACCTGAGAGTCGGTTTTTTTTCGGCAAAACAGAAGGGTAAACACAATGACACGTCGCGCGATTGGCGTCAGTGAGCGGCCGCCGCTGCTGCAAACCATTCCACTCAGCTTCCAGCATCTGTTCGCCATGTTTGGCGCAACGGTGCTGGTTCCCATCCTTTTTCATATTAATCCGGCCACCGTGCTGCTGTTTAACGGCATCGGCACGCTGCTGTACCTGTTTATCTGTAAGGGCAAAATTCCGGCTTATCTGGGATCCAGCTTTGCTTTTATTTCGCCGGTGTTACTGCTGCTGCCGCTGGGATATGAGGTAGCGCTCGGGGGCTTTATTCTCTGCGGCGTGCTGTTCTGTCTGGTCGCGCTGATTGTCAAAAAAGCGGGCACCGGCTGGCTGGATGTGATGTTTCCGCCTGCCGCGATGGGGGCTATTGTGGCGGTCATTGGTCTGGAGCTGGCGGGCGTGGCGGCAAAGATGGCCGGACTGTTGCCTGCTTCCGGTGCGGCCGTTGAGGGTAAAACCATTTTTATCTCGCTGGTTACGCTGGCGGTGACGGTGTTTGGTTCGGTGCTGTTTCGTGGCTTTCTCGCCATTATCCCGATCCTGATTGGGGTTCTGGTGGGCTATATCCTCTCCTGGGGCATGGGCATGGTGAACTGGTCGGCGGTAGAAGCCGCGCCGTGGTTTGCGCTGCCGACTTTCTATACACCGCGCTTTGAGTGGTATGCGATGCTGACCATCCTGCCTGCCGCACTGGTGGTGATTGCGGAGCATGTTGGTCATCTGGTGGTAACGGCGAACATTGTCAAAAAAGATCTGTTAAAGGATCCGGGGCTGCACCGTTCCATGTTTGCCAACGGTATCTCGACGGTGATCTCTGGTTTCTTCGGCTCCACGCCGAATACCACCTACGGCGAAAATATTGGCGTGATGGCGATTACCCGCGTCTACAGCAGCTGGGTGATTGGTGGCGCGGCCATTCTGGCAATTCTGCTCTCCTGCGTCGGTAAACTGGCTGCGGCCATTCAGGCGGTGCCGGTGCCGGTGATGGGCGGCGTATCTTTGCTGTTGTATGGCGTCATTGGCGCATCGGGTATTCGGGTGTTGATCGAATCAAAAGTGGATTACAACAAGGCGCAAAATCTGATCCTCACCTCGGTGATCCTGATTATTGGTGTCAGCGGCGCGACGATACATATTGGCGCGGCAGAACTGAAAGGCATGGCGCTGGCAACCATTGTGGGAATTTGCCTGAGTCTGATCTTTAAAGTGTTCAGCCTGTTGCATCCGGAAGAAGTGGTGCTCGATGCACCGGACCAGCAGCAGAGATAAATTAACGGGCAGCGCCGGCTGCCCTGTTTCATTATCTTCTTCGGGTTGTGATAAACTCACGCCGGATTTAGCCGACCAACTCTGAGGTGCTTCTGAACACACCGGCACAGCTGTCATTGCCACTCTATCTGCCAGATGACGAAACCTTTGCCAGCTTCTGGCCTGGAGAGAATCCGTCGCTGATTGCAGCATTACGAAGTGCGCTGCAACAGGAACATGGCAGCTATCTCTATTTCTGGTCGCGCGAGGGCGGCGGGCGTAGCCATCTGCTGCATGCCGCCTGTGCGGAACTGTCGGCCAGAGGGGAAGCAGTGGGTTATGTTCCGCTGGATAAGCGCACCTGGTTCGTGCCGGAAGTGCTCGACGGAATGGAGCAGCTGGCGCTGATTTGTATCGATAACATCGAATGTATTGCCGGAGACGAGCTGTGGGAGATGGCGTTGTTTGATCTCTACAACCGTATTCTGGAAACCGGCAGAACGCGTCTTCTTATCACCGGCGATCGTCCTCCGCGCCAGCTGAATCTGAAACTCCCTGACCTCGCATCCCGCCTTGACTGGGGGCAAATTTACCGCCTGCAACCTCTGTCGGACGACGATAAATTGCAGGCACTGCAATTGCGGGCCCGATTGCGTGGCTTTGAGTTACCGGAAGACGTGGGGCGCTTTCTGCTGAAAAGGCTCGATCGTGAAATGCGCACGCTGTTTATCACCCTTGACCGGCTGGATCGCGCATCGATCAGCGCCCAGCGTAAATTAACCATTCCTTTTGTTAAAGAAGCGCTGGCGCTGTAGGCCATTTTGGGTTTTGTCTGGCTCAATCTGCTGATGCACCCGCCAGTTCAGAGAATCTCCAGTACCTGCTCGGGGGGACGCCCCAGCCTGACCTGACCGTTGGCGACGACCACCGGACGCTCGATAAGTTTTGGGTGCTCTGCCATTGCCTGAAGCAACTGCGCTTCACTTAATAATTCATCCGCCAGATTAAGTTGCTGATAGAGGGTTTCTTTTGTGCGCATCAGCTGACGTGCGGACTGGAATCCCAATTTTTTCAGCCAGGATTGCAGGGTTTCAGTGTCGGGCGGGGTTTCCAGATAAAGCACCACCTCAGGGTTAACACCCTGCGCCTGCAACAGCGCCAGTGTGTCACGGCTTTTGGAACAACGGGGGTTATGGTAAATCTTCACATCAGACACAGAGTCTTTTCCTCCTGGCACAGGTTGTATTGGTCAGTCCGGACATGGACAGGGCGTACTATCCGGCGCGTACAGGTGCTACGTAAGTATTGTGGTGCTGGCCGGACCGGGAATGGCAGATAAAACAGCCTGATGAGACAGGCCGACAGTCATCCCGTTTCATTATTTCTGATAAGTTCGAAAACGCTGTTGCAGTTGACGCAACTGGTCAATGCGGGCATCGTAACGCGCCTGTTTCAGGCTACCCAGCGGTACGGCGGCGCTGGCACTGCTCAGACTGCGGATGGCCTGGTCAAGCTGACCATTCAGAGCCAGGCTCTCGGCGCGTGCAGCCTGTTCTTCATCGGTGAGTCCCTGCGCGGCGCAGGCCTGCGCCAGTAGATCCCAGCCGTTGGGATCGTCTTTGTGAGCCCAGGTATAGCGATAAAGAATCCTGCTGGCACTGGCTGGATCCTTCGCCTCGACATAGGCATTCGCCAGGTTAAGTTGAACCACCGGATCCTCGCTGGCCGCTTTGGCGGCAAGCAACAGGGCTATGGCCTGCTGTGGCTGTTTCAGACCGATATCAATGTCGGTCATGATATCCAGATACCAGACATTTGCCGGCTGTTTAGCCAGCAGCGGCGCAATGATTTTTTTTGCATTTTCGTAACTCTTAGCCTGTAAAAATTGCACCGCTTTACCGTAGTGAGCGGCTGCCTGTTCCCGGGTATTCCCTTTACTCAGGCTGTCCAGCAGGTCATCAGTCAGCTGATTCTTTCCGGTGGCGTACATGCCCAATATCCGTACTTTTGCCATGTAGTAATCCTGCGAAGATTGCACCACCACCGGTTTCATCTGGCTGGCACGATTACGTGCGTCAGAGAGGCGGCTGTCAGGCAGGGGGTGGGTGAGCAGCATTTCCGGCGGTTTGGAGGTAAAACGCGACTGATCGGCCAGTTTTTGCAGAAAATCAGGCATGGCCTGCGGATCGAATCCGGCGCGCTGCAATACCTGGATCCCGATACGGTCCGCCTCCTGCTCATTTTGCTGGGTAAAGCTGATGACACCCTGCTGAGTACCGGCCAGCGTCCCGCTCAGCGCCGCCATTCCGGCCTGCGGATTAGCCATCGCCAGCAGGATCGAACCCAGCGCACCCACCCAGGTCAGTGGGGCATTGCGCTGCTGGGCTTCCATCGCCCGCGCCAGATGGCGTTGGGTGACGTGAGAAATTTCGTGAGCCAGCACCGAAGCCAGCTGGCTTTCGTTGTCGGTATAACGGAACAGGGCTGAGTGCAACACCACATTGCCGCCAAAAAAGGCGAAGGCATTAATCTCGTCATTGCTGATCAGAAAAAAGTGAAAAGGGGTCTTCACGGACCAGGCGTGGGCGACCAGACGTTGTCCCAGCTTATTGATGTAGCTGTTCAGCAGCGGATCGTTAATCAGTGGGGCGCTGGCACGCAACTGGCGAACATAAAAGTCGCCCATCTGCATTTCCTGATTGATGGACAGCGTGTTTCCGGCGGTAGTGCCCATATCGGGGAGGTTATCGCTGACATCAGCAGAGGCTGGCAGTGAGCTGGCTGACAGAGTAACAATCAGAGAAGCCAGTGCACATGTTTTCAATCGGTTAATCATGCTGAATCCCATTCTGATGATGTCCTCTTCTTTTTACTCTTCTGCAAGCAAATGCCTGTCCGACAGCCGCCTCTGCGCAGGGTATCTTAACCACAGGTGTCAGGGAAGGAAACCGCTGACGGCGTGATAAACTGTTGCAGGAAGCGATTCAGGTCAAACGGGTAATAAAAATATCAGCACTATCTTGTGGGTTAGCATAGCTGAACCGTTCTGCGTAAGTGAAAACAATCATTTGCATATCTAACTGAGCTTCGCTTTGAAAACATCGTCATGCATTCTCCTGTTTGTCAAAATCAAATACAGATATTTTAGATCTGTAACCAGGAAACATTTTTATTCTGAATTTTTAATTGAAAATATCCGACAGCCGGATATCACTCCTTCAAATAAATAAGCTTGCGGAATAGTAATTGGTAGGTAATTGCAGTGTCTGATTTTAATAATATTTCCTGTAAGTCGCTTTCTCGTTACGTAAAGCATGGCGTTGCGTCAATGTAAGATACTACACAACAGTACGACTTTTCAGTCAGCCTGGTGATTATTTTTAATTTTATTTGCGTTTTTATGAGTGATCTTTTCTTAATAAAATATTTATCATAAAAGGTAAAGTATTCTGTGCTGACAAGATAAAACATTGCTCTGAAGATTGCCAGATTATTTTTTCTCAGGTTTTTATCGTTTTCTTATATAATAAATGCAGAGAGATAACTAAAGTTAAATTTTAAAACTGGAGGAAAGATTATGATGGTTAACTCTGCACTATCGTCAGCATCCGAAATACAAAAAACACATTGTTCTGGTTCAAATGAGGAGTTAAAAAATAAAGAATTTTTGTTGCCTGTTTCGTCAGCTATTAATATGCATGATGAAATGTCTTTTTTGAGGAATTCAGGAAAAAATTCTGTGCTATCGATGCCTGCTCCTGACATGCCTCTCAGCGCTGACGTAAAGCCCTCTGATTCAATAGATAGCTTTGTTAACAAGGTTGCAAGCATAATTATTAAACCGCAACAAAAAATCGGTGGGGGTTCTTATGGAACATGCTTTAAATGCGATGATTTCGTGATCAAATTCCCGGTTAACTGCCATGGGAATTTAGTCGACTGGAATTCTGAAGAAAGTAGCAACGCCCGACCTGCACGGGTCAGTAAATATTTAAATATAGCAAACGACGACGCTGACTTTTCACGCCCGGCTAAAGCCGACTGGAATGGTGAACAGGTTGATGTACTGGTTTCAAAGTATGTTAAAGGCCATGAGTTGGATATCGCACAGGACAGTGAATATGACCGCGCCGATAACCTCCTTGAATCGCGTGGTCTGTATATGCATGACCTCAATGTATCAGGCAATGTACTGGTTGATGATAAAAATAAGCTTCATATTATTGATGGCGATCAACTGGTTTTTTCTGGGACAAAACGGCTGGGAAGGACTCTCTCTTCCGCGACAATGAATCTTGAAAATCAGATTGAAACTCAAATACGTGTAAGATTAAAAAACGCTGCCGACAGGGGAGATAAAGTAGAGAAAGAGTATCAGCAAGGATTGCTTGACGATCTTATTATTTTACGAAGTGACAATGCTAAATCAACAACAGAGTCTTAATTCTGCACTTCAGATCGGTCAATTCCTGGTCGTGGCCGGGAATTTAATCTCTTTTTCTTCGCCCTTTGCCTGTCCAGGCAAAAACGAATTGTGCCAACTGTCCTGGCACTCTGCCGGAAATTTATCTGTTTTCACTTATCAGAAAGGTTTCGGCAGCAACAGAGTGACGCTGGTTGTCAGGATTTCTGCAACCTTCATCTACCGTAACCTCATCAATAAACTCAGGCTACAACTGGCCTCGCCAGGGCTTAGCGACACCACCTTGCTGGATGGCGAAGCCGGGCAGAAGATGTCTGATTAACTCAGGCAAAGTGGCATTCACTGCTTCCTTTACAGGGAGGCAGCCGCCAGCGGCGATTAATTCAGAT
This sequence comes from Erwinia mallotivora, assembly GCF_000590885.1. Lineage (GTDB taxonomy): Bacteria > Pseudomonadota > Gammaproteobacteria > Enterobacterales > Enterobacteriaceae > Erwinia > Erwinia mallotivora. The sequence goes on along the minus strand of NZ_JFHN01000053.1, from coordinate 109,893 downwards.
ATTTCCTGTTTTTCCTGGCTTCCGATTATTCCCAAAAAGCACGAGAGGTGTACAATCAGCGGATGCTTCACCAGGGCATAACACGTACTTAACACAAACGCGCACAGAAAAATAAGGCGCTATATGATGAAACTTTTCACTGAGGTAAGTCCATGCTGAGGCTGATTCGCCCAAAAACGGACTTGCGAACACTGATTACTTTATTAGCCGTCGCCAGCATTGTGATCACGCTGGCTAATTCACTGTACGCCACCTGGCGTGTGCAGCGTGACGTGCTGATTAACAATACCCTTGAATCTAACCGTGTTTATGCCACCAAGCTGGCTTCAACCACGGAAATGTTTTTTGAGATGGCTCAGTCACAGCTTGCCTGGAGTGCTCAGAACCTGAGCAAGGGTATGGATAACGATGAGGCGATGCAGAGTGAGGTTGAACGGTTGCGACTTCAGACCAACAGCTTTAACTCGGTGGTGATCGCTGATGCTGATGGTTGGGTCAAAGCTATCTCTCCAGAATCCCTGATGTTGAAAGGGGTGCATCTGACAACGTCCACTTCAAGGCAGGCCCTGGCGGAGCGCAGGCCACTTATCAGCAAGCCGGGTATTTCTGCCGCCAACAATTTGATTGTCTTCGTCTCCTCTCCCGTCTGGTCGCCCACCGGCAGCTATCTTGGCTTTGTTGGTGGCTCTATCTATCTGAAAAAGAAAAGTATTCTCAACGAACTGCTGGGTGAACAGTTCTATCGCGATGGTTCTTCATTGTTTGTCGTCGATGATGATAACCGGGTTCTTTATCATCAGGATGTCAACCTGATTGGACAAAAAATTCCGCCGCTGGTCAGCGATGAACAGAAGAGGAAAAGCAGCAACGGTTTTTTGCAGGTCAGTACAGATAAGGGGGAGCCGATGCTGGCGGGTTATGCTGTCGTGCCGACTGCTGGCTGGACCATTATCGCACTGAAGCCGACGCAGACCACACTCGCACCGCTCAGTAGCCTGCTGATGAAAGTCTTACAGCATTCCGTTCCTTTCGCCCTGCTGACGTTGATCATCGCCTGGATTCTCGCCAGGCTTATAGCGTTGCCGTTGTGGCAACTGGCACGCAAGGCGAGCCAGATGGATGCCCAGGGCGTATCAAAAGACATCAATGGTATTCGCTCGTGGTATTACGAGGCGTCGCAAATCAAGCGTGCGATGCTGGCGGGGATCGGTTTATTGCAGGATAAGATTGGCCGCCTGAAATTTGAAGTTCAGACCGATCCCTTAACCGGACTGCTGAATCGTCGTGGGCTGAACGCCGTACTGGAGTACTTTCTTGCCACACGCCAGCCTTTTGCCGTACTGGCGCTGGATATCGATCACTTCAAACGGGTTAATGACACCTGGGGTCATGATGTGGGCGACCAGGTGATCCAGAGTGTGGCGCTGCAACTGGAGAGAAGCTCCCGACAAACGGACGTGGTCAGCCGAAATGGTGGCGAAGAATTTATCATGATCCTGCCGGGTGCTGAGCGTGACATTGCATTGAGTATTGCCGAAAGGGTGCGTAAGAAAATTGAGCTCGAAAAGCTACCTTCTGTCGGCCATATCTCCATTTCTATTGGTGTGGCCTTCTGGTCAGCTGATGAAATGCCCTTTGAGCGGGTGTTCAAGCTCGCTGATGATGCACTGTATCAGGCTAAGAATGCCGGACGAAATCGGGTGATTGTCAATCATTTACATAACGCTGCCGCGCTGGAACTTGAGCAGCATGAAAGTTGAATTACTGACTTAGCCGACCGGATAAGGGTGGCTGAAAAGAGGCAGTAACTGTGCGGATTTTAACCCTGGCAGGGGGAGCCGGCGCGAAATGACTGGCTCCGGCTACCCTGTTAATGGCACTCAGGCCGACTTCAGGTAATCCATCACGATATCGTGGTGGTTACTGGTTTTGAAATCATCAAAAACCTTTTCGATTTTGCCATCGCTGCCCACCAGGAAGCTGATGCGGTGAATACCGTCATAGGTTTTCCCCATAAAGGTTTTTTCGCCCCAGATACCAAATTGCTCACAAACCTGATGATCTTCATCTGAAAGCAGGGTGAAGTTGAGCAATTCTTTCTCGACAAATCTTGAGAGTTTCTCGGGTTTGTCGGTGCTGATCCCCAGAACTTCGACGCCCGCTTTTTTCAGTTCATCCATGCTGTCACGAAGACCGCAGGCCTGAACGGTGCAACCCGGTGTCATCGCTTTCGGATAAAAATAGACCAGAACGCGTTGTCCCTGGAAGTCGGTCAGATTGACCTGTTCGCCATCCTGGTCTGGCAGGCTAAATTTCGGTGCTAAATCACCGGATTTCAGTGGATTCATCACTACTCTCCATTTTGTCATCATGCGGTGGATACTGAACGACGCTAATAGTGCCCTGCGCTTTTAACTCTGTACAGAGATGGTTAAATGCCTGCTCAATATTTGCCGCATCCCGGCTGGCCGGACTGTGCGCTGTGATCTGAATATAGAGCAACGGCGGCTGATTTTCTTGTGCCGGTTGTGTCCGTGATACCAGCTCAGCAATATTCATCTGGTGCGAATCAAACAGATCGGTAAAGCGCTCAATAATGTGCACCGAGTCGGTGACTTCCACCTGAACCCAGACGGTGGCAGGCATTGGCGGACGCTCACGAAAAGTGGTGCGTTTCATGACGATCAGCAGTTCCAACTCCGCACCTTTTAACGGCAGCGTTGATTCAATCAACGCGATGGCGTTCCAGCTACCGGAAAGTAGCATAATAAAGGTGAATTCATCACCCAGCATAGCAAGGCGGCTGTCTTCAATATTGCAACCGCAGCTGCTGACGTGCCGGGTAATCGCATTAACTATTCCCGGACGGTCAACCCCAAGGGCGGTGATAACCAGATGATGTTGCTGAGACTGCGGCAAAATAATGCGTCCTGTCCGTCATAATGATTAGCAATTGTGATGACGCTAAGGTAAACATAAAAAATTCCCTCTGCCAAGGGGCCTGGCGGCTTGTCTGCTTGCTTTTCAATAGCCGTCAAACGTACCATGAAGCACTTGTTTGTGGAGGGAATGGCTAATGTTCACGGGAAGTATTGTTGCACTGATCACGCCGATGGATGACAAAGGGTATGTCTGCCGTGCGAGTTTAAAAAAACTAATTGATTATCATGTTGCCAGCGGAACCTCGGCAATTGTTTCGGTAGGGACCACCGGAGAATCAGCCACATTAAGCCACGACGAGCACGGTGACGTGGTGAAGATGACGCTGGAGCTGGCCGATGGTCGGATTCCGGTGATTGCCGGAACCGGGGCAAACGCCACCGCTGAGGGCATCTCGCTGACCCGCCAGTTTGAAAAAAGTGGCGTGGTGGGCTGTCTGACCGTCACTCCTTACTACAATCGTCCAACTCAGGAAGGGCTGTATCAGCACTTCAAGGCGATTGCTGAAAGCACCGATCTGCCGCAAATGTTGTATAACGTCCCGTCCCGCACCGGTTGCGATATGTTGCCAGAAACAGTCGGCCGTCTGGCTAAAATCAAAAATATTATCGGAATAAAAGAAGCTACCGGGAACTTATCGCGGGTTAGCCAGATCCAAGAGCTGGTTGATGATGACTTCATTCTGGTCAGTGGCGATGACGGCACTGCGCTGGATTTCATGCAACTGGGTGGTCGGGGGGTCATCTCCGTCACGGCTAACATCGCCGCGCGCGAAATGGTACAGGTTTGTACACTGGCTCAGCAGGGTAATTTTGCTGAAGCCCGCCGCCTTAATCAGCGACTGATGCCGTTGCACCAGAAGCTATTTATTGAACCTAATCCCGTTCCGGTAAAATGGGCGGCGAAAAAATTAGGATTAATTGCAACCGACACGCTGCGTCTGCCAATGACGCCGATGACTGATGCCGGTCGTCCGGTTGTTGAGCAGGCTCTTAAATGCGCAGGCCTGTTGGAAATTTAGGGAGAGTTAATGGCTTATTCAGTACAAAAGTCCACCATTGCGAAAGTCGTTGGCTTATCGATTGTGATGATGCTGGCCGCCTGTTCCAGCGATCAGCGATACAAGCGTCAGGTCAGTGGTGATGAATCCTATCTGCAGGCCGCTGACGTCAGCGAATTGCAGGCACCAGCAGGCGTTGTTCTGCCGCTGCAAAACGGGGACTTTGACATTCCTTCTGCCAGCGCCAACGGCGCGATTGGTAAGCAACTGGACATCCGCCCGCCCGCTCAGCCGCTGGCATTGATGAACGGCACCCGTACCCAGTTTGCCGGTAACAGTGGTGTGCTGCTGCTGGACAATGACCGCAGCGGTGCTTTATGGCCACAGGTCGTGGATGTGATTCAGGCGCGCAATTATCCAGTTGCCAGCCGCACAGATGCCAGCCAGACCCTGACCACTGACTGGGTCCAATGGAATCGCGCAGATGAAGATCACCAGTATCGTGGTCGTTATCAGATAAGCGTCCAGCAGCAGGGATATCAGCAGGCGCTGAATGTCAGACTTTTAGAGTTGCAACAGGAAGGTAAAGTCGTTAATTCCCCTGTTCAGCTTCAGCGCTACACCGCGCAGATGCTCAATGAGCTGAGCAGCGGTCTGGATAAGATGGAAACCAGTCGCGAAAATGCGGCTGCGAAGCGGAGTGCAGCGCAGATTGATGTGCAGAGTGGAGCGGATGACACCGGTCTGCCTAATCTGATCGTGCGCGCGCCGTTTAATACCGTGTGGGAGCGCCTGCCAAACGCGCTGGAACGCGTTGGCATGAAGGTTAAGGATAAAAATCGTTCGCAGGGTAGCCTGAGTGTCACCTATAAGGCACCGGACAGTGAAACCTGGGATCAGCTGGGTGCAAAAGATCCGCAGTTGACCGAGGGCGATTATAAAATCCAGGTAGGCGATCTGGATAACCGTAGTAGCCTGCAATTCCTTGATCCGAAAGGACACACTCTCACCCAGTCGCAAAACGATGCGCTGGTGGCAGTATTCCAGGCTGCGTTCAGTAAATAGCCGCTCAGGTCAGGTTGTTCCGACCTGAATGAAGAGGCTTATCCACACCCTGTCGGCGCTACGCTGGCAGGGTGTTTTATTTCCTGTCTGGCAAAAACCGTTATTCATCTCTGCGCGCTGCTAAAGGGGCAACAGCGATTTTTGCTTTGCCACGTAAACGATTGCTTCGGTTTTTTTATCGCAGAACGTACAATAGTCGCGGCTAATATTTTCAGTTCTCATGTGGAGTTAACAAGATGCAAAAGCAAGCTGAGTTGTATCGCGGCAAAGCGAAAACCGTTTACAGCACCGAAAACCCGGATCTGTTGGTACTCGAATTCCGAAACGATACATCAGCACTGGACGGTGAGCGTATCGAACAGTTTGATCGTAAAGGGATGATTAATAATAAGTTCAATTATTTCATTATGAGCAAATTGCAGGAAGCTGGCATCCCAACCCAGATGGAGGCGCTGCTTTCTGACAACGAAGCGCTGGTGAAAAAACTGGATATGGTCCCGGTGGAGTGCGTGGTGCGTAATCGTGCGGCGGGTTCGCTGGTGAAAAGGCTGGGCGTGGAAGAAGGAATGATCCTCAATCCGCCGCTGTTTGATCTCTTTCTGAAAGACGATGCGAAACACGACCCGATGGTCAATGAATCTTACTGTGAAACCTTCGGCTGGGTGAGCAAAGAGAATCTGGCCCGTATGCGTGAGCTGACTTACCAGGCGAACGACGTACTGAGCAAGCTGTTCCTTGATGCCGGTTTGATTCTGGTGGATTTTAAACTGGAATTTGGTCTGTTTAAGGGAGAGGTGGTGCTGGGGGATGAGTTTTCTCCTGACGGCGCAAGGCTGTGGGACACCGAAACCCTGGATAAAATGGACAAAGATCGTTATCGCCAGAGCCTGGGTGGTCTGATCGAAGCTTATGAAGAAGTGGCTAACCGTCTTGGGGTCAAACTGGACTGACTACCCGTTACTGAACGGCGGCAGCACAACAAAGGTCATTTGTCCCTTCGTGTTATTTGAACGACACGGAGGGGTCATCCTCAACCTTCCTCTCCGGCAACCTGCTTTTATTCCTGTTTCCACAGATAACTGTCTGTTCCATCAGCATATCTTGCTGTCGCCAGGCCGAACACGACTCATCAGAGCGTAAAGATGCCGGGTGCAGATGACGACCAGCGTTCAGGTGCGCAATGGCAATGAAAACGGTCTGCTAATCCCGACTTCCGATGTAGCCAGATTCCTGCTGGTCTGGTGTCAGCTCCGGTTGCCGACTAAAATCATGCCTCTATCAGCAGGTTTACCGTATCCAGGAGTGATTTATGCGTTGGCAGGGGAGGCGCGAAAGCGACAATGTGGAGGACCGTCGGAATGAATCTGGTGGTTACAGCGGCGGTGGGCGCATACGTATTCCACGCGGCAAAGGTGGAATTATTCTGCTGCTCATTGTTATGTTCGCCGGTTACTACGGCTACGATTTAACGCCACTGCTGACCGGTGATGGCAGCTCACTTTCCCGTTCGCAGACCACCCATCAGGGCGGTGATGAAGCGGCTAAATTCACTAAAGTGATACTGGCTACCACCGAGGATACCTGGTCGAAAATTTTTCAGAAAATGGGTAAAACCTACACGCCCCCCAGACTGGTAATGTACCGTGGTTCAACGCCCACAGGCTGTGGTAACGGCCAGTCAGTTATGGGCCCGTTTTATTGTCCGGCAGACACGACCGTCTATATCGATCTCTCGTTCTATGACGAGATGAAAAATAAACTCAAAGCCGGTGGCGATTTTGCTCAGGGCTATGTTATCGCTCATGAAGTCGGTCACCATGTGCAGCATTTACTGGGGATCGAACCTAAAGTTCGCCAGTTGCAACAGGCCGCGACGCAGACTCAGGCCAGGCAACTCTCGGTGAAGATGGAACTCCAGGCGGATTGCTTTGCCGGCGTCTGGGGTCACTATATGCAACAGGAGAATGTGCTGGAGGCCGGGGACTTGCAGCAGGCGCTGAATGCGGCACAAGCGATTGGTGACGATCGTCTGCAACAGCAGAGCCGTGGCCGGGTGGTGCCGGACAGCTTTACTCACGGTACATCACAGCAGCGTTACAGCTGGTTTAAAACTGGCTTCGACAGCGGCAATCCGGGACGCTGCGATACCTTCAGTGGCCACTGATGATTGATTTTTCAGAAGTTATTGCGCATACCGCTACCCTGCAACAGCAGGGAAAGCGGCAATTGCTGATCCTGAGTGGCGATCCCTCGTGGTGTCTGGATCAGGTGGCATTATGGATGGCTGCATTACCAGGAGACTGGATGTGGCTGGGCGATGTGCCGCACAGTCCATTGCACTGTTCGCCGAAAGCGTTGCGCACGCTGCTGGGACAGGAGTTTTTACATGCGGTATTTGATGCGCGGGCAGGATTTAATGCTGATGCGCTGGCGGCGCTGAGCGGCACCTTGCGGGCAGGAAGCTGGCTGGTGATGCTGGCTCCGGCGTGGCATCACTGGCCGAAGCAGGCTGACAGTGACTCTGTACGCTGGAGCGAGATGCCTGCCGCTGTTGCCACCCCCAATTTCATATTGCGCTGGCAACAATTAGTTCTCCAGGATCCGCAGGTGGTGCTGTTCCGTCAACACACTTCCTTCCATCTGCCGCAGCCAGAACCTGCCGAAAAGTGGCAGCCGGATGCGATTTCGCAACAACAACACCTTCTGCACAAATTACTGGCCAGCAAGCCTGGCATCTATGTCCTGATTGCGCCGCGTGGCCGCGGAAAATCGGCACTGGCGGGCTTGCTGGCGAGCTGCTGGCCCGGACGCTGTCTGGTCACCGCTCCGGCAAAAACGTCTACCCGCGTGCTGATGAAATTTGCGGGTGAAGCCGCTGAGTTTATCGCCCCCGACCATCTGCTGGCTTTGCAGCCAGCAGAGAGGCCGCAGAATGTTGACTGGCTGCTGATAGACGAAGCTGCGGCCATTCCTGCGGCGGTATTACAGCAACTGGTTGCTGTCGCCCCCCGCATTCTGCTGACCACCACCTCGCAGGGGTATGAAGGCACCGGACGAGGCTTTTTGCTGAAGTTTTGTGCCAGCCTTGCCAACGCGACGGTGCTGGAGCTGACCCCGCCGCTGCGTTGGTCAACAGAGGATCCGCTGGAGCGGTTTATCGACCGGGCATTGCTGTTTAGTGAGCCCGACATCGTTACTGACAGGTCTGAAGTGCATTATTGCTTTCCCGTACAGGCTGATTGGCAGAGTCAGCCCTGGTTACCGGAAGGGATGTATCAGCTGCTGACCAGTGCTCACTATCGAACCTCACCACTGGACCTGCGGCGAATGATGGATGCGCCGGGTATGCATTTCAGTGCTGCATTACAGGGTGAAAGTGTGCAGGGGGCGTTGTGGCTGGTGGATGAAGGCGGCCTGGAAGAGCGTCTGGCTCAGGCCGTCTGGGCAGGATTCCGCCGACCGGCCGGAAACCTGGTGGCGCAGTCTCTGGCAGCCCACGGCGGCTTTCCGCTGGCCGCTATGTTGCGATCGCGGCGCATCAGTCGCATTGCTATCGCACCGGCATTGCGTCGTCAGGGGATTGGCCATGAAATGGTAAGGCAAAGCGTTAATCGGGCTGACGGGCTGGATTTTGTCTCCGTCAGCTTTGGCTTTACTGCCTCCCTGTGGCAGTTCTGGCAGAGATGCGGATTCAGGCTGGTGCGACTGGGTAGCAAGCCAGAGGCCAGCAGTGGCTGTTATACCGCGATGGCTGTGCTGCCGTTGAGCCAGCAGGGAGAAAAACTCGCCACCCATGCAGCACAGCGTCTGGCGCGAGACTGGCCGTGGTTGCAACGTCTGCTTGATGGTGTTGATATCGATTTGCCTGAGCATAACGCATCCATTGTTGAGGAGGACGAGTGGCGTGAACTGGCCGGATTTGCCTGGGGCCAGCGGCCCTTTGAGGCGAGCATGGCGGCGCTGGACCGTCTGGTCAGCAGGACGCAAGATTTGCCTTTGTTACAGGGCGCATTGCTGCAACAGCTTTCTGACAGGGAGCTGTGCCGACAGTCTGGTTTATCAGGCCGTAAAGCACTGCTGGCAGGCTGGCGACGCGAGGCTCAGCAGGCACTACAGGCGCTGGACGCGGCGCGCAGCAAAAGCTGGCAGGATTTTATTCGCTCACTGAACTGAACGTCGCACGTCCCTGCCTGGGATCTTTAATGCAATACTTTCTGAGCTTAAGTCGTCAGACTTCAGGATGCCGCCATGCTGTTTTGACCCGCCGTTGAGAGGGGAGCCCGGGATGTCAGGGAGGAGGGGCCACAGTCTGGCCCCAATCGGGACGGTTATTTCTTTTTCGGCCAGTCGTCGTCGTCGTCCCATTTATCATTAAAATCACGGTGAGGCGGTAGATCCGGCTTGTTATCCATATATTTTTTATGATCGATGCGTTTCAGATCTTTGTAAACGTTCATCAGTACGCCGACCATCAACACAATCACCAGTAACCACCAGAACTCTTTTAACCATTCCATATCATCCCCTATGCTATCAGCTGTTCCATGATGCGTTGATACATGCGGCTCAGCAGTTGCAGATCGGCCGCTTTTACGCACTCATTGATTTTATGAATGGTTGCGTTTACCGGCCCTAACTCCACGACCTGTGCTCCCATTCGGGCAATAAAACGCCCGTCTGAGGTGCCGCCTGTGGTCTGCAACTGTGGCTTGATTTCATTATAGTGCTCAACGGCATTAACCACGGCATCCACCAGTCTGCCATTTGGGGTGAGAAACGGCTGGCCGGAAACCTGCCATTCCAGGGTGTAGCGCAGCTGGTGGCGATCCAGCAGCTCCTGTACGCGCTGCTTAATCAGTTCTTCAGTCAGTTCAGTGCTGAAGCGAAAGTTAAACTGCACAAAGAATTCACCAGGAATAACGTTATTGCTGCCTGTTCCGGCCTGCATATTGGCAATCTGCATACTGGTCGGCGGGAAAAAGGCATTGCCGTTATCCCATTCGGTTGCCACTAATTCATTCAGGGCGGGCAGTGCACGATGAACCGGATTATCAGCCAGATGCGGATAGGCAACATGCCCCTGAACGCCATGCAGCGTCAGGTTGGCAGTCATCGAGCCGCGACGACCATTTTTCACCACATCACCGACAATCTCCGTGCTGGACGGTTCTCCAACCAGGCAATAATCCAGCCGCTCGTTACGCGCCATCAGCGCCTCGACCACTTTAACCGTGCCATTGGTGGCGCTGGCTTCTTCATCAGAGGTTATCAGGAAGGCCAGACGACCCCGGTGATTTGGGTGAGTGGCGACAAAGCGTTCTGCGGCGACGATCATCGCGGCCAGAGAGCCTTTCATGTCCGCCGCGCCACGGCCATATAACATGCCATCGCGAATAGTGGGTTCAAACGGAGGATTGATCCAGCGGCTGACGTTTCCTGCGGGCACCACATCGGTATGACCGGCAAAGGCCAGGGTCTCACCGGTGCCGCGCCAGGCCCAGAAGTTGAGGGTGTCGCCAATGTTAAATGGCTCCACGGTGAAACCAAGCGCCAGCAGGCGGTCAATCATAATGGACTGACAACCGGCATCATCCGGGCTGAGGGAAGGGCGACGAATAAGCTGCTGCGTCAGCTCAATGACCGGACAGAACATGATCAGGCATTCTCCGCAATAAATGACTGGTAAGTGGATTCACTGAAACCCAGCAGCGTCGCGCCTTCATGGCTGCGAAGCAGTGGACGTTTAATCATTGCAGGCTGTGCCAGCATCAGTTCTGCGGCGCTCTTTGCATCATTCACATTATTACGGGTTTCTTCGCTCAGTTTACGCCAGGTAGTGCCGCGGGTGTTAAGCAGCGCTTCCCATCCCGTATGGGTTATAAAATCGTCCAGCAGACTGGCATCCAGCCCATCAGTACGATAATCATGAAACTGATAATCCACGCCCTGGCTCTCCAGATATTTCCGTGCTTTCTTAACGGTATCGCAGTTTTTTATGCCGTACAGGACGAGCTCAGCTTTTGTAGGGTTTTCCATATTGATTTACCGTGTTCTGTCTGATTAAGGTGGTAGCATACAGGCGATCATAAAGCGTGAAAACCATAATGGAAATTCATGATAAGCATTTGATTAATGATTAATATATTCAGATGAGTAAAACAGTGGGGCAGTCTGGCGGCAAGGAACGGCTTCGTTGCTGATAAGGGAAAGGATTTATCTTAAACGCTGACAGGGGCGCGCTGCGGCTGGCAGCGGACAAGTCAGGCCAGTCAGGATAAGCTGAATCTTTAACAGCCTGTTTAATCGCTAAATTTCCCCTTTTTATACTGACCTTTTTTACCGTGTCAGGCCGTTGTGCGATGAAAAATCTGGCACTATTGTTCCCTTCTTTTTCCTGTGGGTTTCAACTATATTCGAAGGCTCAGTCGCCCGCTGTGTGGTAGTGGTGTTTTACGGGCGTTGGTAAAGTAATCCGGATAATCCGGATTGACAGGAGATTCGGATAAGGTGGTCAGCCTGCTGACGGTAAAAAAGATAAGTAACCGCAGCAGAGATAATCCGGTCAGGGCCTGAAAGCAGCTTTTCGCAAAAGAGGAGGAACAAGATGAATTATATGAAAGCGTCTTCCGCCCATACGGTCGAAGAAACCCAGTCGATGATTGTCATTGTGAGAAAGAAAAAGACGCGCTGTGCTGATTTCAATCACGTTGTTGAAGCGGTACTGGCTGAGCATCCCGATGCTAAAACGCATATCGACAGCGACAGTGGCGGCTACGATAAAGTCATTGTTCTTAAATAGTATCGTCAGGCTGGGGAGGAGATAACACTTCTCCCTTGCGGCAGTAACTTTTACCGCTGTCAGATATCCAGGTGCCGCTTTTTTTACCTTTTTACCCCATCATCCTGTTTTCAGTGAAGTTCGTCCTGTTCCTGGAGAATTTTGCCTTTACCTGCCATATCATCCATTACAGTTTTGTTCGGTACTGCCGATAGCAGTAAGTGGGCACATTATGTTCACTCTGTGGTAGCATTCCTTGCATAACGAACTGACAATAACGAGAGATGATTATGATGATTGACAGAGAACTGGGGAACTGGAAAGACTTTATCGAAGCTATGCTGGCGCGTCGGTAACTTACTGGCAGCGTTGGAGAATTGGTTGGGTCATCCGAAGAGTGTAATCAAAAAGGCAGCCACTGGCTGCCTTTTTACTGCCCGATACCACCCCGTTCGCAGATGCTCATCCTGGGCAGGTTTTACCTCAATTCTGAGGTCCGCTTTTTACCGGAAAGCGTTGACGGACCAGCACGAAGAACAGAGGAACGAAGAAGATTGCCAACACGGTTGCAGAAATCATTCCGCCCATCACCCCGGTGCCTACCGCATGTTGACTGCTGGATCCTGCACCAGCGCTGATGGCCATCGGCAGTACGCCGAAGATAAATGCCAGGGAAGTCATCAAAATGGGACGCAGGCGCTGGCGCGAAGCTTCCAGCGTAGCCTCCAACAGGTCGCGGCCTTTACTGTTCATTTCATTGGCAAACTCGACGATCAGGATGGCGTTTTTGGCCGACAAACCGATTACCGTCAGCAGACCGACCTGAAAGTAAACATCATTTTCCAGGCCTCGCGCCCAGGTTGCCACCAGCGCGCCTACCACGCCCAGCGGCACCACCAGCATGACTGAGAAAGGAATTGACCAGCTTTCATACAGCGCAGCGAGGCAAAGGAACACCACCAGCAGTGAGATAGCATACAGCGCAGGAGCCTGAGAGCCGGTGAGACGCTCCTGATAAGAGGCCCCGGTCCATTGCAGACCAAAGCCACCGGGCAGCTGACTGACAATTTTTTCCATGATGTCCATTGCCGTACCGGTACTGACACCTGCGGCAGATTCACCGACAATCTCCACCGCTGAGTAGCCGTTATAACGCTCCAGGCGTGGCGAACCCGTTTCCCAGCGGGTGGTGGCAAAAGCTGAGAACGGCACCATGCCGCCACTGCTGTTGCGCACATACCACTTACTGATGTCGTCCGGTAACATGCGGAAAGGCGCCGCAGCCTGCACATAAACCTTTTTGACTCGCCCCCGGTCAAGGAAGTCATTGACATAAGTTGAACCCCAGCCGGTTTGTAGCGTGTTATTGATATCATCAATCGCCACGCCGAGCGCCTGTGCTTTGCGCTGGTCGATGTCAATACGCAACTGCGGGGTATCATCCAGTCCGTTATGACGAACGCGGGTCAACGCCGGATTCTCGCCTGCCAGCGCCAGTAAGCGATCGCGAGCCTGCATCAGTGCATCGTGTCCCATTCCGGCATGGTCCTGTAACTCCATGTCAAAACCTGCTGAGTTACCCATGCCGGTAATTGCAGGCGGGCTGCTGGCAATAACCCGTCCCTCCTTAATTTTTTTAAAAGCATGGGTGGCTCGCTCGATAATGGCGAAAGAGCTGTTTTCGCTTCCTGGCCGGTCTGCCCAGTCTTTCAGGCGGACAAACATGCGGGCCACATTCTGACCATTGCCGCCGGGTCCGGCCCCGATGGTTGAGAACACTGACAGAACATTATCTTTCTCACTGGTGAGATAGTACTGCTCCACCTTGTTCACTACCTTTGCGGTTTGTTGCAGGGTTGCTCCGGGCGGTAATTGCACCTGCGTGGTAAAGACGCCTCTGTCTTCCAGCGGCAAAAAGGAGGTGGGCAGACGCAGAAAAAGAAATGCCATGCCGCCAATAATCAGCATATACAGCATCAGCCAGCGTCCGGCTCTGGCGAGAATTCTGGCCACCCCGCGCTCATAGCGTGCGGCATTATTGTTAAAGGTGCGGTTGAACCAGCCAAAAAAACCACGTCGGCCGTGATGATGCCCCTTCGGAAGCGGCTTAAGCAGCGTAGCGCACAGGGCAGGGGTAAGAACCATCGCCACCAGTACTGAAAGCACCATAGCGGAAACGATGGTGATGGAGAACTGACGATAGATAGCGCCCGTGGTGCCACCAAAAAATGCCATCGGAATAAATACCGCTGACAGCACCAGCGCGATGCCAACCAACGCGCCCTGAATCTGCCCCATCGATTTTCGCGTGGCATCCCTTGGCGACAGACCCTCTTCACTCATGATCCTTTCGACGTTTTCCACCACCACGATAGCATCATCCACCAACAGGCCTATCGCCAGCACCATGGCAAACATGGTTAGCGTATTGATACTAAAACCACAGGCGGAGAGGGTGGCAAAGGTGCCAAGAAGCACTACCGGAACGGCGATAGTTGGGATGAGCGTGGCGCGAAAATTTTGCAGAAACAGATACATGACCACGAACACCAACAGCACGGCCTCAATCAGCGTTTTTACTACGTCTTCAATCGAAGCAGTGACAAAGGGTGTAGTTTCGTAGGCAATCTCGGCTTTCAGCCCGTGAGGAAAGTAGTGGGAGAGCTCGGCAATGCGCGCCCGCACCAGCTTATCGGTTTTTAACTCGTTAGCACCTGAGGCCAGTTTAACCCCCAGACCTGAGGCGGGTTGACCGTTATACTGACTCAGATAGTCATACTTCTCTGCACCCAGTGCCACCTCTGCCACATCGCTGAGTTTTACCTCGGATCCATCCTGATTGACCCGCAGAGTGATATTGCGGAACTGTTCGGGTGTGGTGAGCAGTGACTGAGAGTTGATGGTCGCATTCAGCGCCTGTTTATCTACCGAGGGCAGACCGCCTAACTGGCCGACGGCGACCTGACTGTTTTGCGATTCAATGGCGCTGACGATATCAGAGGTGGTCAGCGAATAATTAACCATCTTATTGGGATCGAGCCAGATACGCATGGCATATTGCGAACCATAAGCGTCAACCTGGCCGACCCCGTCAATACGACTTAATGGATCCTGCACGTTGCTGGCGACGTAGTCAGCAATATCCTGTTTATCCATACTGCCATCGGTCGAGACAAAGGCCACCATCAGAATATTTGTGTCGCCGGTTTTGGTGACGGTGACGCCCTGAGACTGAACATCCTGAGGCAGTTTACGCAGCGCGGTTTGTAACTGATTTTGTACCTGCTGTCGCGCTTCATCAGGATTAGTACCGGCAACAAACGTCAGGGTAATGGTGGCCTGCCCGGTGTTACTGCTCTGAGAGGACATATACATCAGATTATCGATACCGGTCATGTTTTGTTCGATAACCTGAGTCACGGTATTTTCCAGCGTTTCAGCCGAGGCACCAGGATAGTTGGCGGTGATACGGACATTGGGCGGCGCGAGATCGGGGTATTGCTCTACCGGAAGTGAAAAAATAGCCAGAGTGCCGGTCAGGCAAAGCAAAATTGCTATCACCCAGGCAAAAATCGGGCGGTCGATAAAAAAATTCGCCATTGAATTTTTAACTCCAGGCTATTTATCGGGAAATGGACGCACATCGCGTCGGATATGAATATTGAAGACGCTGCCGGAACAAATTTTTCAGATTATTCAATATGCTTCGACATCAACTCACTTTACCTGCCATACCCCGGATAATCGTGGAGAAATTGAGAAGAAAGTGTAAATTATCGTACTGATTACTCTGTATCTGGCCAGCGCTTTATCAGGGGCGTCGGCCAGTATCTGCTTTGTTAAATGGGGCGGCAGAAAAGTGAATATGTTTGCTTGAAATGACCTGAATATGCCGATAAGTTGGCAATTAATCAGCAGCGATCTGTTCCATATTCATATCAGGTTACATTTACAATAAAAAGCAACTTAAGTTGACGATTCTTGGTAGAGCGCTTCACTTGCATCACAATCCTTTAACGCATTTACGTCACACAAACGCAGTTTTTCATTAGCCTGTTCATAATTATCCTCGTTATCAGATACAACCCCTGACAGAACTCAACGAGGACGATTCTATGAACATTAAATTCCCGGTACTTTTCGCTGCTGCCGTTGTTGCTGCCACCTCATTTTCCACACTTGCTGCAACCCAGATTGATCAGAGCCAGAGCCAGGATTTACAGGAGATAGGGGTAGTTTCCGTTTCCGGTGTGCGTGGCTCCATTGATGATGCCACCCATAAGTTGAGACAGAAAGCCGAGGAGATGGGGGCATCCCACTATCGCATCATTGGCGTTGACAACCCTGGTGACTCAAGTCAATGGACTGGCACCGCGCAGATCTACCGTTAATTCAGATATCCCTCCCATGTAGCTCAGATTTACCCTTCCTTGCCTTATGGCCGCCTGGTGCGGCCTTTTTTTTTGCGCTGTCTGGCAAAAATTACAAAAGGTCACGATTTCCGCTCCAGATTTTTTGCGTCAACATTACAGAACGGTTAGGATGCATCGCCGCAATTTACCTGCTTCCGTTAAGAAGATAACTACAGGAAGCAGTGGCTTGCCCGGACGTTTGCGCAGTAACGCAAACGTTTGGTTGGCATGTGTAAACCAGAACACCCGGGATGGGCTGCCGTATCACTGTGGACAGGATAATAGGATAGAAAATGAAAGCTGATAAAAAGGCGGTTGCAGAGAAGCGCGCCGCAAGAAGACGTTGGTTAAATTCTCATGATTCCGGCTATCAAAAAGCGATGGACAATCGTCATGTGCAGATGATTGCTATTGGTGGGGCGATTGGGACGGGGCTTTTTCTTGGTGCCGGTGCCCGTTTACAGATTGCCGGTCCTGCACTGGCTGTTGTCTACTTAGTCTGCGGTATCTTCTCTTTCTTTATACTTCGCGCCCTCGGCGAACTGGTATTACATCGTCCTTCCAGTGGTAGCTTTGTCTCTTACGCTCGTGAGTTTCTTGGTGAAAAAGCCTCTTATGTGGCCGGTTGGATGTACTTTGTCAACTGGGCGATGACCGGCATTGTCGATATCACCGCAGTGGCGCTGTATATGCACTATTGGGGAGCTTTTGGCGATGTACCACAGTGGGTGTTTGCCCTGGGTGCGCTGGCCATTGTCGGAACCATGAACATGATCGGCGTGAAGTGGTTTGCTGAAATGGAGTTCTGGTTTGCGCTAATCAAAGTGCTGGCTATCGTTGTCTTCCTGATTGTCGGCGTGGTATTTCTGGGAAGTGGTAAGCCGCTGGATGGTAATGCCACTGGCTTCCATCTTATTTCCGATAATGGCGGCTTTTTCCCTCATGGTTTGATGGCCGCACTGGTGCTGGTTCAGGGGGTGGTGTTTGCCTTTGCCTCTATTGAACTGGTGGGCACCGCCGCAGGTGAGTGCAAAGACCCAAAAACCATGCTGCCAAAAGCCATCAACAGTGTGATCTGGCGCATCGGTCTGTTTTATGTTGGATCGGTAGTGTTGCTGGTGCTGTTGTTACCGTGGAACGCCTACCAGGCCGGTCAGAGCCCATTTGTCACCTTCTTTACGAAACTCGGTGTACCTTATGTCGGCAGTATTATGAACATTGTGGTACTCAGTGCCGCGTTGTCCAGCCTCAACTCTGGCTTGTATTCCACGGGGCGTATTCTGCGCTCGATGTCTATGGGCGGATCTGCGCCGCAGTTCATGTCAAAAATGAGCGGTCAGCAAGTCCCTTACATGGGGATTCTGGTCACCATCGGTGTCTATATTATCGGTGTATGGCTTAACTACATCGTGCCATCACGGGTATTCGAAATTGTACTGAACGTGGCTTCTCTGGGGATTATCTCTTCCTGGGCCTTTATCGTGGACTGTCAGATGCGTCTGCGTAAAGCGATAAAAGAAGGTCGTGCTGAAGATGTCAGTTTCAAATTGCCGTGGGCACCGTTCACATCCTGGCTGACACTGCTGTTTCTGGCCAGCGTGCTGGTTCTGATGGCGTTTGACTACCCGAATGGCACCTGGACTATTGCTTCCGTACCGCTTATTGCTGTGATTCTGATCCTTGGCTGGTTTGGCGTGCGCAAGCGTGTTCATCAGGTGGCGCAGACGGAACACCAGCAGGTAAAAGAAGACGTTAAGAAATAAGAGTGCCCGCTGCCGGACGCGCTGCGCTGGCAGCAGACCCGCGTAAGGAAAGCGTTGGTCTGCGCGGATACGGTGGCCGGGTTGTTACCGCATTCAGTTAGCCGCAGGCTGGTTTTCCTGGGGCTCGCGCTCTATGATGACAGGCTCCCGCAAACGCTACGGAGCCTGTATGTCAGCCAAAATTGAAGTCATCAAAAACAAAATCCTGTCAGATAACTGGTTCGTTCTGCGTAATTTTACTTACGATCTCATTGCCAACGATGGTTCAACCCTCCGCCACAAACGTGAAGTCTATGACCGGGGTAACGGTGCCACCATCCTGTTATATAACCGGGAAAAAAACAGCGTCATTCTTACACGCCAGTTCCGCATTGCAACCTGGGTAAATGGTAACGAGAGCGGGATGTTGATCGAGGCCTGTGCCGGACTTCTTGATGATGACTCGCCTGAAGACTGCATCCGTAAAGAAGCGATTGAAGAGACCGGCTATCAGGTGGGAGAAGTAAGAAAGCTGTTTGAAATGTATATGTCACCCGGCGGCGTAACCGAGTTAATTCACTTTTTTGCCGCAGAATACAATGACTCACTGCGCGCTAATGCGGGTGGAGGCGTTGATGATGAGGATATTGACGTGATGGAAATCACTTTTCCTCAGGCCTGGGCGATGGTGAAAAGCGGGCGGATCAAAGATGGCAAGACGGTGATGCTGTTACAGCAGGCGTTAATCGAAGGCTGGCTGAAACTGGTTTAAGCAGACTGAAACCATCGTTGCTCATGCGGGACCTGGCGCTGATTTTCACAGGGGGGCTGACCGTCATCCCCGGGGTTTGAAAGGTGTCAGGTTCAACTGCCGGTATGGCGTTATTGCTGGCGTATCGCTCCGTTGGCCCCGGAGTGCAGCCGCATTCAGCAGACAGCGCTCAACAGATTCTTTCATCGCACGACGTAATAAGTGGGCTGGCTCCAGACCGTTATGGCACGCATTGATTTTTTCCTGTCTGCTTAAAAATCAACGGTGGGTGGTTCAGGTGATATACAGGAATAGATTAATTAAAAACTTTTCTTTGGAAACGTCGGTCTTTTTTAACGGAACTTATTAAGTGAGAGTTTTTGTTAATCTGTATTTATTCAGTCCTCAGCAATAAATAATGTAAGATTCTTTTTTTTGCATTCCAGATAGTGACTCTGATCACAAGAATATCATCATTTCAGTACCACCATCGGCAATAAAAAAGGGAGGTTACTTGCTGATAAAAAAGAATATTCTCACCCTTGTATGCGTTGATTACCCTGAGCAGGCGTCAGAGTTTGTCCGATTAATCTGATTGTGCAGATAGTTCCTTCCCGGCATGATGCAGCCATTACGCAATTGCATAATAAAGCGGCATGTGTCTCTTAATTAAGTGAATCAATATGCGTTTTTCGTGGGTTCAGATAATAACCTTCTCCTGAAGGTCAGCTATTACGCTATATTTACTTTTCTTAATTATTCAGGGAACCCTGTGATCAATGCGCTACTGGATGAACTGCCTTTTAGCGATGTTGTTATTTACAGCTTCGCTACATGCGCAACCACTGCAAAAAATTATTTCTGACTGGCAAATTACCTGTAATAACCTTAATTATTGTGTGGCGCGTAATTTTCCGGCAGATAATGGTCTGGTGATGACGATTGCCCGTCATGCGGGAAGTAATGACCGTCCTTTGCTGCGCATTGATTATGGCAGTCCTTATGCTAATGAGCTGAGCGGTGCCGCCTTGAAAGACAGCCTCCTTCTGGACGGGCGACGTCTGAAACCCGATCTCAAACACTGGGAGGTACAGCCTCACCATCTTACGACGGCACATGCGATCGCCATCGACGAATTTCTGGTTCAGACTCTGAATGCCGATAACATCCAGCTGCTGTATCGACCCGCTGCTGCCATCTCGCTGCATGGTCTGAAGGCCTCACTGTTGCTGATGGATGAAGTGCAGGGCCGGTTGAACGGAATGAGTGCCTGGGTAAAACAGGGCAGCCGTGCTGCCAGCGATGTGCCCCCCGAACCATCGATGCCAGTGATTGTTCCACCTGTGAATCCGCCGCTGGCGCTGACACGCAGTGAAAGTACCGGCCTGATTGACTTCGGTACATGGCGGATCAATGCCGATGAGTGTTCGCTTGATCCCCAGCGGCGTGAAGTCAGCGTTTCTCCCTTGAATGACAAAAAAGCCTTGTTACTGGTGAGCTGTGAAATGGGGGCATATAACGTTATCGACAGGGCTTACGAAGTAACCCGCAGTGAACCTTATGTGGTACAGCAGATCACTCTGACGCTACCCTTTGCACCACCCGGCAATACCTACAAACAGATGGAGCTGGTCAATGCCGCCTTCGATCCTGATACCAGTCAACTGGTGACCTTCAGTAAAGGCAGGGGATTAGGTGATTGCGGAGTAACGTCACGCTGGCAATACACCGGCAGTGAATTTGTACTGGTAGAATATGCTCAGGAACAGACCTGTGATGCCTGGCATGGTAGCGATGACTGGCCGACAATGTGGACCAGCCTGACACAGCCCCGCACCGTGGTGGGGGAGGTGGAGATGAGTCCCTGATTGCACCCCAGGGCCGCTGATTCTTAATCGCCGTTCTCTTTAACCGCTTCCCTGAACAGATCCAGCAGCGTCAGCATTTGCGGGTCGAGCGTAATGAGATCTTTTTTGACCAGCAAATGTAGCGGTGTTGCTCTGAGCACGCCACTCTGTAGCGGCAGACGTTTCAGCTGACCCGAGGTCAGTTCGCTACTGATTCGTTCTGCTGGTAGCCAGCCATATCCCACCTGATGCATTACGGCTTCAATGGCTGCTTCAATCGTGGAAAATGACCAGGATTCACCGCTGCCATGAGCGATCTCTTTTCTGTCGGCGATACGAATCAGGGGATACTGCGCAAGTAACTCCTCGTGTATTGGGCCATCTTGCTGAAGCAGGGGATGATCCCGCTGTGCAACAGCGACGAAATTAACATTCATCAGCCATTCACCGCGCCCGGTCAAATCCTGCCTGCGGGTCACAATCATCACATCTGCATCACTGCTGTCGTTGGCATGTGATTCCAGAACTTCGCTGAGGTTAATCTGGGTATGGGGATGAATTTGCTGGAAACGTCTCAGCACCGGAAACAGGATGCTGCGGGGAAAAATAGTATCAACCAGCAAATCAAGGCGGGTACGGAAACCTTCGCGAACGGATGAGGCCCAGGCTTCCACCGAATGAAAGGTTGCCAGTAGCGGCCGTACCTGTGCCAGTAACAATTCTCCGGCGGGAGTCAGCACTGTCCTGCGCCCCTGTGGTTCAAGCAGTGTTACGCCCAGCCTTTCCTGCAAAATAGCCAGATTGTAACTGACGGACGACTGACTGCGATGGGTGACTTCTGCTGCTCTGGCAAAACTGCCCTGAGCGACCACTTCACTCAGCAGGCTCCATTGTTCAAGCGTCGTTTTATGCATTTTAATCTGATTTTTGAATGAATTTTATCGAAAATTAGCGTTTTTTATTCATAAAGTGAAGCATTAACCTTGTCTCATTGCAAAGATGAGGAGCAAAAGATGAACACTTTTGATAAACAGAATCTGGATGGTATTACCGGCAAACATCTGGTTTACACCTATGACAACGGCTGGAATTACGAGCTGTATATTAAAAATGAAAACACGGTGGATTACCGCATTCACAGCGGTATGGTGGGTAATCGCTGGGTGAAAAATCAGCATGTTTATATCGTACGGGTTGCGCAGGATATTTATAAAATTTCCTGGAGTGAGCCAACCGGCACGGATGTCAGCCTGATTGCCAATCTGGGGGATAAATTATTTCATGGCACCATTTTTTTCCCTCGTTGGGTAATGAATGAGCCACAAAAAACCGTTTGCTTTCAGAATGACCATTTATCGGAAATGGCCAGCTATCGTGAGCAGGGGCCAGCATATCCCACTGAAGTGATTGATGAATTTGCAACCATCACCTTTGTCCGCAACTGTGGCAAAGACAACGAGACGGTCATTGACTGTCCAGCCAGCGAGCTGCCCGCGAATTTTCCAGACAATCTTTAAGAGGAAAGAGCGGGATGCGCATTGATTGTTATAAGGAACATATACATGCAACTGACGACGAAAGTATTTATCAGCAGTGATAACCACAATGGCTTTGGCGTGAGTTCAACGATCATTCTGGGGGAGAATGAAGCCATACTGGTTGACGCACAGTTCACCCTTGCCAATGCGCACCGGCTGGTGGCGGAAATCATCGAAACGGGCCGGAACCTGACGCGCATCTTCATTACTCATTTGCACCCGGACCATTTCCTTGGGGTGGAAGTGATTAAATCTGTCTTTCCTGCTGCTGAAGTGATCGCATATAAGCAGGTCGCTGCTGATGTCAGTGATGCCTGGGATTTTAAAATCGATTACTGGGGCAGGGAGGTGCTGAAAGAAAACGGTGCCACCCGCAAATTTGCCATCAGAGAGATTGAAGAAGATACGCTGCTACTGGAAGGTCAGCAGATTAAAATTGTTGGTGTGATGAGCGGTGACTGCATAACCGTCACGCCATTATGGATCCCCTCGATCCGCACTCTGATTGCTTCTGATGTGGTCTTTTCCGATGCGCATGTCTGGATGGCCGACATGCGTACGCCGGAGCGAATAGCAGGATGGATGGCGAGCCTGGACAGGCTTGAGGCGCTGGGCGCTAAGACGGTGATCCCCGGTCATTCGCCCATCAGATCCTCACTCTCTCCTTCGGCAATTGGTTTCACCCGCCGGTATATTGGTGATTTTATCAAAGCATTACATCGAACGGAGAACAGTCGGCAGCTCATCGCGGAGATAGACAGAATTTATCCAGGATTGCCCGTCAGGATCTGTCTTGAGTACAGCGCCCGGATTTTAAAAGACCATTATGTCTGGCCTGGCGACTGGCCGCTCTCTCTGCGGGAAATGGCCTGTACACTTTGATTCTGGCGCATCTGCCAGCGGTTGATGACTGTTGAACTGTCGTTTATGGCGTGGAATGAGACCAGTCAGCGAGATAAAAAAATGCACCTGAGAATGCGGACGCCCATTCGTCAGGTGCAACGTTCAGTCGGGGACGGATCCCCTGTTTATCAGCGAGGTTTCAACAGTGCTTCAGCATGACTGACAATGTTTTCTACCGTAAAGCCAAACTCGGTAAACAGTTTGTCTGCCGGAGCTGACTCGCCGAAACCTGTCATACCAACAATGGCGCCGTTAAGACCAACATATTTGAACCAGTAATCTGCGATTCCGGCTTCCACCGCTACGCGGGCGCTGACCGTTGATGGCAACACTGATTCGCGGTACGCCACTTCCTGCTTGTCGAACAGGTCGGTGGACGGCATGGAAACCACGCGCACCTGGTGACCACTGACGCTCAGTTTTTCCGCCGCAAGCAGCGTAATTTCCACTTCCGAACCGGTGGCAATCAGAATCACATCGGGCGTGCCCTGCGAGTCTTTCAGCACATAGCCGCCCCGGGCAATATTTTGTAACTGCTGTTCGTCACGTGCGGGCTGAGCCAGATTCTGGCGGGAGAGGATCAGTGCTGTCGGACCATGATGACGCTCAATTGCCTGCTGCCATGCCACTGCGGTTTCCACCTGATCGCAGGGACGCCATACGCTCATATTCGGCGTTACGCGCAGGCTGGCGAGCTGCTCAACAGGCTGATGGGTGGGTCCATCTTCCCCCAGTCCGATAGAGTCATGGGTGTAGACCAGTATCTGGTGCGCTTTCATCAGCGCCGCCATGCGCACGGCATTTCGGGCGTATTCAACAAACATCAGGAAGGTGGCGGTGTAAGGGATAAAACCACCATGCAGCGCAATACCGTTGCCGATTGCCGTCATGCCGAATTCGCGAACGCCGTAGTGGATATAATTCCCGGCATGATCTTCATTAATGGACTTTGAGCCTGACCAGATTGTCAGATTACTCGGTGCCAGATCGGCAGAGCCTCCCAACAACTCTGGCAGGGTTTTGCCCCAGGCTTCCAGAGTGTTTTGCGAAGCCTTACGGCTGGCAATTTTTTGCGGGTTGGCCTGCAAATGAGCGATAAACTTCTGCGTCTCCTGCTGCCAGGCATCGGGCATAGTACCGTGCATCCGGCGGGTAAATTCTGCCGCCAGCTCCGGGAACGCCGCCTGATAAGCTGAAAACTTCTCATTCCATGACTTTTCGTATTTCGCACCGGCTTCTTTGCCATCCCACTGAGCATAAATCTCTTTCGGGATCTCGAACGGAGGATAATTCCAGCCCAGCTGTTTACGGGTAAGCGCGACTTCTTCTGCGCCCAGTGCTGCACCGTGTGCTTCTTCTTTACCGGCTTTATTTGGAGAACCGAAACCGATGGTCGTTTTACAAATCAGTAATGAGGGTTTGTCGGTAACGCTTTGCGCTTCTTTAATAGCTTTACTGACCGCATCGGGATTGTGACCATCGATATCGCGAATGACATGCCAGTGGTAGGCCTCAAATCGTTCGGCGGTGTCGTCGGTAAACCAGCCTTCCACTTCACCGTCGATCGAGATGCCGTTGTGGTCATAAAAACCAATCAGCTTGCCAAGGCCCAGCGTCCCGGCAAGGGAACAGACCTCATGAGAAATCCCTTCCATCAGACAGCCATCACCCATAAATACCCAGGTGTGGTGATCGACAATGTTGTGACCTTCACGGTTAAACTGTGCGGCCAGGGTACGTTCTGCAATCGCCATACCCACCGCGTTTGCCAGCCCCTGCCCCAGAGGACCGGTAGTGGTTTCCACGCCTGCGGTGTAGCCATACTCCGGATGACCGGGGGTTTTGGAGTGCAACTGACGGAAGTTTTCCAGCTCAGACATTGGCAAATCATAGCCGGTGAGATGCAGCAGGCTGTACAGCAGCATTGAGCCGTGGCCGTTGGACAGGACAAAACGGTCGCGATCGGCCCATGCCGGATTTGCCGGGTTATGGTGCATAAAATCACGCCACAATACCTCAGCAATATCTGCCATACCCATAGGGGCACCGGGATGGCCGGAATTAGCTTTCTGCACGGCATCCATACTCAGCGCACGGATTGCATTAGCCAGTTCTCTACGTGAAGACATATTTTTCTCCCTGCAATTGGGGCGGAGAGCAGGGCAAAGCCTGCTCATTCTGAATAACGTTACAGCTTAGCAGACAGCACATCTTCCAGCTTTTGCTGGTCAACGGCGAACTGGCGAATACCTTCTGCCAGTTTATCCACTGCCATGGCATCCTGGTTGTGTTCCCAGCGGAATTCGGCTTCTGAAAGCGGAGCTGGGTGGTGGAAGGCCTCAGTTGATGGCGTCAGTTTACGCTCAACCGGCGCATCGCTGGCCTGCAACTCTTTCAGCAGGTCAGGTGAAATGGTCAGGCGGTCACAACCGGCAAGTGCAAGGATCTGCTCCGTTTTACGGAAGCTGGCCCCCATGATCACCGTGTTATAGCGATGCTGCTTGTAGTACTCATAGATTTTTCGCACGGATACCACACCCGGATCTTCATCAACCACGTAGGGTTGCTGAGGTTTGCGGCTGTTGTACCAGTCATAAATACGCCCGACAAACGGCGAAATAAGGAACACGCCCGCTTCCGCACAGGCACGCGCCTGAGCAAAAGAGAATAACAGGGTAAGGTTACAGTTGATGCCGTTCTTTTCCAGCTCTTCTGCGGCGCGGATCCCTTCCCAGGTTGAGGCCAGCTTGATCAGAATACGTGAACGGTCAATCCCGTTATCTTCGTACATCCGCACCAGCTTTTCGGCTTTGCTGACACACATGCCGCGATCAAAAGAGAGGCGGGCATCCACTTCGGTGGAGACGCGACCTGGCACGCTTTTCAGGATCTCCATACCCAGATTGACGGCCACTTTATCACTGGCGTTAATAATTTGCGTTTCTTTGCTACCGCCCTGTTTTCTGGCGTAATCAACCGCATCAGTAATCAGATGTTTATAAGAGTCCAGACCGGAAGCTTTAAGAATCAGAGAGGGGTTGGTGGTGGCATCTTCGGGATGGTAGTTACGGATTGATTCGATATCGCCACTGTCAGCCACCACGGTGGTGTATTGTTTCAGTGCGTCTAGCTGGTTCATCTCATAGCTCCTTGATGTGCAATGTGCAAAAACAAACAGGGCCGCGCGGAGGAGGGAATTTTCATCAGGGCAGCGCCGGTACTCCCCGACACGGTGAATTTTTCAGACCAGACAGTGCATCAGACATTCGGTAATGGGAATGCGTTTTCTCTGATTGTTGCAATGGGTTGGTCCAATGGATGGCCGGCGGGCAGACAAAAGTACAATTAACTATAGCAGCTCTGTGAAGTTGCGCGCTGGCACGGCCGCTGACTATCCTGTCATCCCACTGTCAGCAATAGTGTGACGCGCAGCGGATTTAAGCGTGTATCCGCATGACAGGATGGTGCTGCGTTGTTACTGGCGGCTGAGAATGAAGGAGAGGCGGGCGGTCGTGCCAGAGTAAACCATCAGGCTAAGCAAGCCTGGCTGACATAATCCGGCCACGGGGTGAGCAGGCCGGGTAGCGGGTTGGTCGGGATTTAGCGTGGCAGGAGCGAAGATCGCCACGCCTGCGGTTTAGATCCACTCTTTAACCGTCAGAAAATCGCTGTACAGCGCGGCTTCTGGCGTGCCTGGCTCTGGTTGATAGTCGTATTCCCAACGTACCAACGGTGGCAGTGACATCAGAATGGACTCAGTACGACCGCCGGTCTGCAAGCCGAACAGCGTGCCACGATCCCATACCAGATTAAATTCAACATAGCGCCCGCGCCGATAAAGCTGAAATTGACGTTCGCGTTCGCCCCAGGGCAAATCTTTACGTCTGGCGACGATGGGCAGATAAGCGTCGAGGAAACCTTTCCCTACGGCCTGAATAAACCGGAAACCGTAGTCAAAATCGGGGCTGTTAAGATCGTCGAAAAATAAGCCGCCGATACCGCGCTGCTCATTACGGTGCTTAAGGAAGAAGTAATCGTCACACCATTTTTTATAACGTGGATAGACATCTTCACCAAAGGGCTGGCACAGCCTGGCTGCGGTTTGATGCCAGTGCACCGCATCTTCGGTGAAACCATAATAGGGTGTCATATCAAAGCCGCCACCAAACCACCATACCGGATCGGCACCAGGTTTTTCAGCAATGAAAAAACGGACATTGGCATGGCTGGTTGGCACCCAGGGGTTTTCCGGATGGATCACCAGTGATACGCCCATTGCCTCAAAACTCCGGCCAGCCAGTTCTGGCCGATGTGCCGTAGCGGAAGCGGGCATTTGATCGCCGTGGACGTGAGAGAAATTAACCCCGGCCTGTTCGAAAACGGCACCATTACGCAGGACGCGACTGCGTCCACCGCCGCCGCCTTCGCGGTTCCAGCTATCTTCAGCAAAGGACGCGCTGCCATCAGCCTGAGCCAGTTGCTGACAAATAAGGTCCTGTAAATCCAGCAAAAACTGTTTAACCTGAGCGGTATCGGGAACGTTCATAACCAACCTTAAGTTAAAAATTAATGCGCGTAGTATACGGAAAAAGGATCAGCCGGGGCGACGGTTATTGGCATCAAATTCGTTAAAGTAGCTGATAATTCCGTCGGTGATGGCACTGGCAATCTTCTGACGAAAGGCGGTGGTGCCCAGCAGGCGTTCCTCTGTCGGATTAGTAATGAAAGACGTTTCTACCAGTACCGAGGGGATAGAAGGCGATTTCAGTACGGCAAAGGCGGCCTGTTCAGTGTGCTGGCTGTGCAGGTGGTGCACGGGACGGATCTGATTAAGCACGTGTTTCCCCAGCGTCAGGCTGTTCTTAATCGTGTCCGTTTGCACCAGATCGAACAGGACCTGTTGCAGATAGTGATCTTTCTGCGCTGCTTTTACTCCGCCGACCTCATCCGCCGCGTTTTCGCGCTGGGACAGATAGCGGGCCATACTGCTGCTGGCTCCCCGGTTGGAAAGAGCAAAGACGGATGCGCCGTTGGCATCCTGACTGGTAAACCCGTCGGCATGAATCGACATAAAAAGGCTGGCACCGTGCTGGTGGGCAATTTCAACGCGCTCACCCAGTGGAATAAAATGGTCGGTTTCACGGGTCAGTCGCGCTTCAATATGTGGATGGGTGCTGAGCAGATGACGGATGTGGCTGGCAATTTCCAGTACCACATGCTTCTCTTCGGAACCTTCTTCGCCCACCGCGCCTGAATCAATTCCGCCGTGGCCGGGATCAATCATCACGATTTTTTTCCCGTTACTGGCAACGCTCGGGGCATTGCTACGCGGGGAGCTACCTTTAAAAACGTTATGCTCTTCCTTAGCCCTGACCGGCTTGTTAGCCAGCAATGCCAGTGCGAGACCGGATAGCAGCAGATTGCGACGGCTGGTAAGTGGGGTCAACGGGCCAAACTTTTTCATTACTACATCCTCAGCGCATAAAGTGCTTACTGTTATAGCGCAAGGTTAACGTAGCTGCGAGAAAGGAACTATTTCAACGTCTTACTGTATTGCAGCAGGCTAACAGATGACGAGACGCCCCGTGGCGGTCAAATGTTTGATGGGATTGTTTGTATGCACCTCTGTAAAGCGTATTCCGGTGATGCCTCTCTTTTCTGAACCGGCGAAAAAACCAGACAGCCAGAGACGGGCATTGAACGGCTTTTTTTATGATTAATTCCCGCCAGGCTTGCACCGGCGAAGGAAAGCGTGATAATCAGCAAATTATGATTAACATCTGGGGTAACCTCATGGAAATCCGCGTATTCAACCAGGACGATTTTGAAGAAGTGATCACCCTCTGGGAGCGTTGCGATCTGTTGCGCCCGTGGAACGATCCGGAAATGGATATTGAGCGTAAGCTCAATCATGATCCTGATTTGTTTCTGGTGGCGGTGGTGGGCGGAGAAATTGTTGGCACGCTGATGGGCGGTTACGACGGTCATCGCGGCTCGGCTTACTATCTTGGCGTGCATCCTGATTATCAGGGACGCGGATTTGCTAATGCATTGATCAACCGGCTGGAGAAAAAGCTGATTGCCCGTGGTTGCCCGAAAATCAATGTCATGGTGCGTGAAGAAAACGACGCCGTGTTGGGTTTCTATGAAAAGCTGGACTATGAACAGCAGGACAGCCTGCTGCTGGGCAAACGTCTGATTGAAGACCGTGAATATTAACCGTCCGGGTGACCTGCCGTCACCCAGCCTTCCCCCGCTGTGAGCCAATGAAACTGATTTATTCTCCGGATGATTATGATGCCCGTGGACAGCTCAGGTTACCTGCTGCTTTCTGGATGATTTTATTGCTTCAGGCCCGGACCTGGGTGCTGTTTGTGATGGCTGGCGCGTCGCGACAGCAGGGGGCAGAGCTACTGGCGTTATTTTACCCGGATACGCAGGCATTCTGGACGGGTATTGGCCTGGGGATCCCGGCGGTACTGGGGCTGTTGCTGACGGGCTATCGACAGCGCTTTCCGCGTCTGTGGCAGGCCTGGAGATGGGTACTTTGCCTGACCCTGCTGGCGATAGTGGCTCAGCAGGGAGTGCGGTTATGGCAGGAGGATGAGCCAGTGGCCCCCCTGGTGGTGTTATTTACTTTGCTGGACCTTACGGGACTGATTTATCTGGCGTCTGGTCGCCGCATCAGAGACTGTTTTGACCCGGCGTTGTCTGCCGGATAAAACTTTTTAGCTGAAACGCACTCCAAGCCACTAAATTAACGTTATCTGTTTTAACCGGAGCCGTAATGAAGACTGTTCGCCCACTATTAATTGCCGCCGCATTGATGATTGCCGGCTGTGCCAGTTCTGGCGATGCCCGGGGCGCTGACAGTGGCGCAAGCTGGTGGAACCCGCTCAGCTGGTCCTGGTCAGCCGCCGCACCCTGGAACTGGTTTGGTTCCTCCTTACAGGTTAGCGAGCAGGGTATCGGCACATTGAACGCCGCTACGCCCATGAATGAAGAAGCGATCGGTGCCGCGCTGAAGAATAACTATCAGATACGCAAAGGGATGCGCGGTGAAAATGGCGGCGTGGTGACGTTCTTCCAGGGCGTTGAAGATAAGAAAGTCAGGATTGTGGTTAACGGCACGACGACGGACAGCCAGATTGAAGTGAGCGATCCTGCCATTACCACTTCAGACGGTAAAAAGATGGGTACCCCTTTTAGCGAACTTTACAGCAAGGCATTTGGTGCCTGTCTGAAAGTGTCCGGTAGCGAAGGTGTTGAGTGCAAAGCGCCCGGCAGCCAGCACATCAGCTACGTCTTCAGTGGAGAGTGGCATGGTCCTGAAGGATTACTTCCTGCCGATGAAACGCTCAAAAAATGGACCATCAGCAAAATTATCTGGCGTAAATAATGTCCGCAACAGGCCGTCATCTGACGGCTTTTTTAATCCCTCTTTTTCTGACTCCTGCATAAACAATTCCATCCGCTTATAGCTTTTTAAGCTTGCAAATCACCAAACGGTATATAAAAGCGTTACAGGTTTTTCTCGGGTTATAAATAAACTGGCGACTGTTGAAGGCAGGTTCCGGACTGAATACAGGGTAGAAAATGACGTTAGCGATATTGCAAAAATTTCTTGGTGGTGCCGCTGTTACCCTGTTGCTGGCCGGTACCGTGCAGGCAACAGAACTGCTGAACAGTTCTTATGATGTCTCCCGTGAACTGTTTGTCGCGCTTAATAAGCCTTTTGAGCAGCAGTGGGCAACAGAAAATAATGGCGACAGGCTGACAATCCGCCAGTCACACGCCGGTTCGTCAAAACAGGCGCTGGCTATTTTACAGGGTCTTAAGGCGGATGTGGTGACCTACAATCAGGTGACGGATGTACAGATCCTTCACGATCGCGGCAATCTGATCCCGGCCAACTGGCAGACACGTCTGCCAGACAACAGTTCACCCTTTTATTCGACGATGGCTTTCCTGGTGCGCAAGGGAAATCCTAAAAACATTCACAGCTGGCAGGATCTGACCCGAAGTGACGTTAAGCTTGTCTTTCCAAATCCTAAAACCTCCGGTAATGGTCGCTATACTTACCTGGCCGCAATGGGTGCAGCAAAGCTGGCTGACGGTAACGACAGTGCTAAAACGGCGCAGTTTATGACGCGGCTGTTAAAAAACGTCGAGGTCTTCGATACCGGCGGGCGTGGAGCCACCACCACCTTTGTTGAGCGTGGTCAGGGCGACGTGCTGATTAGTTTTGAATCGGAAGTAAACAATATTCGTCATCAATACGCCGCAGAGGGTTACGAGGTGGTGGTGCCTGAGAACAATATTCTGGCTGAGTTTCCGGTGACGTGGATTGATAAAAACGTTGCGGCAAATCACACCGGGAAAGTGGCCAGAGCCTATCTGGACTACCTCTACAGTCCGACTGCGCAAAAGATTATTACCGACTTTTACTATCGGGTGAACAGCCATGAGTTGATGGCGGCGCAGGGCGATCGTTTTCCTCCTGTCAAATTGTTTCGGGTAGAGGAAATGTTCGGTGACTGGCAGCAGGTAATGAAAACGCAGTTCGCTAACGGTGGTGAACTGGATAAGTTGTTAGCAGCGGGACATCAGTAATGTTTGCCAGCAAAAATAAGCGCGTATTGCCAGGTTTTGGTATCAGTCTGGGCAGCAGCCTGTTTTTCACCTGTCTGATCCTGCTTCTGCCGATCAGTGCACTGTTAATGCAGCTCTCGCACATGACGCTGGCACAGTACTGGGAGGTGGTAACCAATCCGCAGATGGTCGCGGCATACAAAGTCACTCTGCTGTCGGCGGCTGTGGCATCTGTTTTTAATGCTTTTTTTGGCATGCTGATGGCGTGGATCCTTACCCGTTACCGTTTTCCTGGCCGGGCACTGCTGGATGGGCTGATGGATCTTCCTTTTGCTCTGCCGACGGCGGTTGCCGGTTTGACGCTGGCGGGGTTGTTTTCGGTCAATGGCTGGTATGGACAGTGGCTGGCGCAGTTCGACATTAAAGTCTCTTACACCTGGCTGGGTATTGCCGTGGCGATGGCCTTCACCAGCATCCCGTTTGTGGTCCGCACGGTGCAACCGGTACTGGAAGAGCTGGGTCCTGAATATGAAGAAGCGGCTGAAACCCTTGGTGCCAGCCCGTTTCAGAGTTTTCGTCGTGTGGTACTGCCCGAAGTGGCCCCGGCGCTCCTGGCGGGAACGGCGCTTTCATTTACCCGCAGTATTGGTGAATTCGGCGCGGTAATTTTTATCGCCGGCAATATCGCCTGGAAAACAGAAGTAACTTCGCTGATGATTTTTGTCCGACTTCAGGAGTTTGACTATCCGGCTGCCAGCGCTATCGCGTCGGTGATCCTTGCCGCATCGCTGTTGCTGTTGTTTGCAATCAATATCCTGCAAAGCCGTTTTGGCCGACGTCTTGGAGGTCACTAATGGCTGATATTACTGAATTCAAACCATCGGCACGAAGCCGTAGCAGCTGGAGCAAGTGGCTGCTTATCGCGTTGGGGATGATCTTTTCTGTTGGCCTGTTGGTGGTGCCGCTTATCGCTATCTTCGCCAGTGCTTTTGAGCAGGGCATGGTCGCGATGTTCAGCAATCTGAAAGATGGCGATATGCTGCACTCAATCTGGTTAACCGTGCTGATGGCGCTGATCACCGTGCCGGTGAATCTGGTGTTTGGTACGCTGCTGGCGTGGCTGGTGACAAGATTCAGCTTTCCCGGACGACAGTTACTGCTGACACTATTCGATATTCCTTTCGCCGTGTCGCCTGTGGTGGCCGGGCTGATGTATTTGTTGTTCTGGGGCGTCAATGGTCCGGCCGGTGGCTGGCTGGATGCGCATAACATTCAGCTGATGTTCTCATGGCCAGGCATGGCAATGGTCACCATTTTTGTTACCTGCCCGTTTGTGGTTCGCGAACTGGTCCCGGTGATGCTTAGCCAGGGTAGCCACGAAGACGAAGCGGCAGTGTTGTTAGGGGCTTCCGGTTGGAAAATGTTCTGGCGGGTGACGCTGCCGAATATTCGCTGGGCCCTGCTTTATGGGCTGGTGCTGACCAATGCCCGGGCAATTGGTGAGTTTGGTGCGGTATCGGTGGTGTCCGGATCGATCCGCGGCGAAACCTATACGCTGCCATTACAGGTTGAATTACTTCATCAGGATTATAATACCGTAGGTGCATTTACCGCGGCGGGTCTGTTAACCCTGATGGCTATTGTCACTCTGTTTCTGAAAAGTGCATTGCAATGGCGTCTGGAACGTCAGAATAGTCGCCAGCATCAGGAGGGGGAATCATGAGCATTGAAATTACTAACATTAACAAATCGTTTGGTGCCACTCGCGTGCTCAACGATATTTCACTGGATATCCCCTCTGGTCAGATGGTGGCGCTGCTGGGGCCATCCGGTTCGGGCAAAACCACGCTGCTGAGGATTATTGCCGGTCTTGAGAATCAGAACAGTGGCCGCCTCAGCTTTCATGGTGACGATGTCAGTGATCTGCATGCCCGCGACCGTCACGTCGGTTTTGTGTTTCAGCATTACGCTCTGTTCCGCCATATGACGGTATTCGATAATATTGCCTTTGGTCTGACCGTGTTACCCCGTCGGCAGCGCCCGTCTTCTGCGGCGATCAAAGAAAAGGTAAACCAGCTGTTGGAAATGGTGCAGCTTGGTCACCTGGCAGGACGATTTCCGGCACAGCTATCTGGTGGTCAGAAGCAGCGTGTGGCCCTGGCCAGGGCGCTGGCGGTCGAGCCGCAGATTTTACTGCTTGATGAGCCATTCGGCGCGCTGGATGCCCAGGTACGTAAAGAGTTGCGTCGCTGGCTGCGGCAGTTACATGAAGAGCTGAAATTTACCAGCGTCTTTGTTACTCACGATCAGGAAGAGGCAATGGAAGTGGCCGATCGTGTGGTGGTGATGAGTCAGGGGAATATTGAACAGGTGGGGACGCCGGATGAAGTCTGGCGCGATCCGGCCACCCGCTTTGTGCTTGAGTTCCTCGGCGAAGTCAACCGTTTTGACGGCGAAGTTCACGGTTCTCAGTTCCATGTGGGGGCACATCACTGGCCGCTCGGTTATACCTCGGCACATCAGGGGGAAGTGGAATTGTTCCTGCGCCCATGGGAAATCGATGTCAGCCGGCAGAGCAGTCTCGAAACGCCGCTCCCGGTTCAGGTGCTTGAGGTCAGCCCGCGTGGGCACTACTGGCAACTGCTTGTCCAGCCTGTTGGCTGGAGCCAACAGCCGGTGACGTTGGTGATGGAGGGGAACCAGACGGCTCCGATTCGCGGTGAACGGCTGTTTGCCGGTTTACAGCAGGCGCGACTTTACAAAGGAGAGACACCTTTGCGGCAGGTTGCGTTTGCACAAAGTGCCTGATATTTTCGGGCAGAACAGGGTCGGGCTTGCCTGACCTTTTTTTATCCTGCCTTTTGCGTGGACATCTGCATAGTGAATACCCTGGAACAGACCATTGGCAATACGCCGCTGATTAAATTGCAACGGCTTACCCCGGCTAACGGTAGCGAAATCTGGCTTAAGCTGGAAGGTAATAACCCCGCAGGCTCAGTAAAGGATCGTGCGGCGCTATCAATGATCCAGATGGCTGAAGAACGGGGTGAAATTCGTCCTGGCGACGTGCTGATTGAGGCAACCAGTGGCAACACCGGTATCGCGCTGGCAATGATCGCGGCGTTAAAAGGGTACAGGATGAAGCTGTTAATGCCGGAAAATATGAGCATTGAGCGCCAGGCGGCGATGCGGGCTTACGGGGCGGAGCTGCTACTGGTCAGCCGAGATCTGGGGATGGAAGGTGCGCGCGATCTGGCGAACGCCATGCAATCCCGGGGGGAAGGAAAGGTGTTGGATCAGTTTAATAATCCGGACAACCCACTGGCACATTATCGTTGTACCGGTCCGGAAATCTGGCAGCAGTCAGCCGGGCGGCTGACACATTTTGTCTCCAGCATGGGAACCACAGGCACCATTAGTGGAGTAGGGCGATATCTTAAGGAACAAAGTGACCGGGTGACCGTTGTTGGTCTGCAACCCGCAGAGGGAAGCAGTATTCCGGGAATTCGCCGCTGGCCTGCCGCCTATCAGCCTGCAATCTATCGTCCGGAGTTGGTAGACAGGGTTATGGATATCACGCAGGCGGAAGCAACGCAGACCATGCGTTTAATGGCGCAGCGGGAAGGCATATTTTCGGGCGTCAGTTCCGGCGGCGCGGTAGCAGGTGCCTTGCGCATTGCCGGGGAACAGCCCGGCAGTGTGATTGTGGCTATTGTCTGCGATCGTGGGGACCGCTATATCTCGACCGGAATTTATTAATTTTCGTAACATTAAAGCCGGAATTGTTCAGTCAGCTATTCCGGTTAGCCAGGTTAAAATTCACCCTCTTTCATGCCTTCTGTGTGTCCATTTTTTGCCCTCTTCGCTATTTTATCCTGTTTTTGAAATTATCACCTTACAGGCTGACTGATACACTGTAAGGATTGGGTAAAATGTGCTGCGAAACTTGCCACAACGGGTGAAAATAGCGGCAACTATCCTGAGAGAATAAGTATGAAAATTTTACTGGTTGATGACGATCTTGAGTTGGGAACCATGCTCAGTCAGTATCTGATAGCCGAAGGATTCGACGCCTCGCTGGTGCTGAACGGTAAGGCGGGCATTGAGGGGGCGATGTCGGGAGAATACAGTGCGATGATCCTGGATATCATGCTGCCTGATATGAGTGGTATCGACGTGCTGCGACAGGTACGGCAGAACTGCCGTTTGCCGGTCATCATGCTGACGGCCAAGGGCGATAATATTGACCGGGTCATCGGCCTGGAGATGGGGGCAGACGACTACGTGCCTAAACCCTGTTATCCCCGTGAACTGGTGGCGCGTTTGCGTGCGGTTCTGCGCCGTATTGATGAGCATCCGGTCGAAATTCAGAGCAAAGAGCTGGTCAGTTGGGGAGAGCTAACGATGAACCCGGCGACGCGCATCAGTGAGTGGCAGAAGCAACCCTTCGACCTGACCGCTTCAGAGTTTAATCTGCTGGACCTGCTTCTGCGCTCACCCGATCGGGTGGTTTCAAAAGATGAACTCTCTGAGAAGGGGTTGGGGCGTCCACGCGAAGCCTACGATCGCAGTGTTGATGTGCATATCAGCAATATCCGCCAGAAACTGTCGGCCCTCACCAACGATGCCGTCAACATTGAAACGGTGCGTAGTATAGGTTATCGCATCAGATGAAAGCAGGTTACCCCGGTTTTCTGTTCTGGAAAATTCTGCTCGGCTTCTGGCTGACGTTTTTGCTGATGAGTCAGCTGTTATGGCTGGGTTTCCAGGTGTACGGTAAACACCATGAACCACCAGAAAATCTGGCGGCGCGGCGTATCGTTAATCTGCAAATGACCTCAGCCGTTTCAGTGTTGCAGCGAGGCGGGATGGAAGCGCTGAATGACATGATGGCGGACTGGTCCAATAGCGACAGGCGTTTTTTCTCGGTACGGGTAATGCCGAAGCCGCCACAAGAGCAGCCCAGAAGCAATCTTGATCGTAATTTACGTCCTGGCGAATTCCCGAAGGAAGTTATCGAATGGGTGACCGGCGCGGATGGTCAGCAATATCAATTGCGTTACGACGTGCAGGCTTTGCGTGAAGACAGCAATATGGGTGGCCCACGCCGCAGTTTCCTGAATGTTCCTGAACCTTTTCTTTTTATCGGTGGCGGTGGGGGATTACTGTTCAGCCTTTTTCTTGCCTGGAATCTGACCAGACCTATGCGTCAGCTGCGAGGTGGTTTTGATCGCGTTGCAAAAGGCGATCTGTCGGTACGTTTATTTCCAAAAATGCGCCGCCGCTATGATGAATTGTCGGTGGTGGCTCAGGATTTTGATGCCATGGTTGAGCGTCTTTCTGTGCTGGTTAAGGCACGTGAGGAATTGCTGCATGACGTCTCTCATGAGCTGCGTTCACCCCTTGCCCGTTTACAGTTGGCAACCGGCCTTGCCCGGCAGACGCCCGAAATGCTGACGCAGTCGCTGGACCGTATTGATGATGAAGCCCGTCGGCTGGATAAGATGATTGGTGAGTTGTTGACACTGTCACGCGCCGAACATGAGACGTTGCCTGATGAGCAATATTTTGATCTGCTGGGATTGCTTGAGGCGGTGGCGAATGATGCGCGTTATGAAGCTCAGATCCCCGGAGTGGAGATTCTGTTAGTTGCCGAGCAGGAGTGTGATTATACAGTCAAAGGCGATGCGAAGCTGATTCGCTCGGCGGTGGAAAATGTGGTGCGCAACGCTCTGCGTTTTTCACTGCACGGTCAACAGGTTAAAATTACCCTGCGTCAGGAAAATGGCTGGCTGGCTATCAGCGTCAGCGATCAGGGGCCGGGTGTGGACGCCGATAAACTCTCCAGTATTTTTGATCCTTTCGTCCGGGTGAATTCACCTTTATCGGGCAAAGGCTACGGTCTGGGATTATCAATAGTACGCAAAGTTCTGCTGGCACATCAGGGTGAAGTCAGTGCTGTCAACGGTAAGGACGGTGGGCTGGAACTGACGCTTCGTCTGCCGCATTGGGTGGTTTAAGCACCTGACCGAATGCTATCATCTCTGCCTTTCAGCATTTGTGTTCACCTTAATGAGGTAAGGGATGAGTAAAGCGGCTCCCAGTAAGAAGCAGGAAGTTCAGCGTATTGTCGAAGCTTTGTCGCTGGCAATTGCTCAGCACCGGCTGAAGCCGGGAATGCGCCTGATTGAGACGCAGATAGTGGAAGTGCTGGGGGCTAATCGCAATCACGTTCAGACCGCATTACAGCGCATGGCAATGCAACATATTGTCACCATCGAGCCTAATCGTGGTGCGATGGTTGCCCGGCCAGAAGCCAGTGAAGCTCGGGAGGTTTTTATTGCCCGCCGTGCTATTGAGTGTGCGATCATTTCCTGTATTACTCCTCAGGCAATCACTGAATTTGCGGATGAATTGCACGCCAGGCAAAAAATTGAGCAGGAGGCCGTTTTCCGCGGTGACCGTCGCGAGGTGTTGCGAGAACTGTGTGAATTTCATCTGCTACTGGCAAAAATAAGCGGCAATAAGGTACTGGAAGAAATTCTTAACAACCTGATGGTACGCAGCTCATTGATCGTCGCCCTTTACCAACGCAATGATCTATCGGTCTGCCAGTGTGACGAGCATGACGAGATTGTGGCGGCGTTAAGGGTGGGAGACCAGGTTCTGGCGCAGAAGGCGATGACAGAACATCTTGACCGTCTGGAACAGCAGCTGGATCTGCGTGAAATTGCCCCGGATACATTAAGCCTGCGCGATGCACTGGCAGGGTAAATGCCTGGTATACAGCAAAAAAAAAGCTCCCTGATTTTTTCAGGAAGCTTGTGTGAGTTCGCTGTCGGATTACTTTTTGATACGAATAACCGGTGTTTCGCCTACGACAACGCTGCCTGTCAGTTTCACCAGTTCTTTAATCTCATCCATGTTCGAGATAACAACCGGCGTCAGCGTTGATTTTGCTTTTTCTTCCAGCAAAGCCAGATCGAATTCGATGACGACGTCACCTTTTTTCACTTTCTGACCTTCTTCGGCAATACGTTTAAAACCTTCGCCTTTCAGCTCGACAGTGTCGATGCCGAAATGGACAAACAACTCAATGCCATTGTCAGATTCAATGGAAAAAGCATGATTAGTTTCAAAGATTTTTCCGATGGTACCATCAACCGGCGCTACCATTTTATTGCCAGCAGGTTTGATAGCGATACCGTCGCCAACAATTTTCTCCGCAAATACGACGTCCGGTACGTCTTCAATATTTACTATCTCACCGGACAGCGGCGCTACGATCTCAATGGCTCCAGATGCGCTATCTGATTTATCGCCAAAAAGTTTTGAAAACAAACCCATGATCTTCTCCTAAGCAGTAATATTGGGCTAGCGTCACCACGTATCAGCAGAGTGTCTTTTCTTCAATGAACTTGTTGACCAGGTTCATCAACTCGTCCGCTGTCGGTTGAGCCATGGCCTGCTCTGCTAACGCTTTTGCATCTTCGAAATTCGTATTTCGGATGATTTTCTTGATGCGCGGAATAGAAATGGCACTCATACTGAACTCATCCAGCCCCATTCCCAATAAAAGTAGTGTAGCACGTTCATCGCCAGCAAGCTCACCACACATCCCGGTCCATTTTCCTTCAGCATGAGATGCATCAATAACTTGCTTGATAAGCGTCAGTACTGAAGGGGTCATTGGATTGTACAGATGAGAAATCAGATCGTTGCCACGATCAACTGCCAGCGTGTACTGGGTTAAATCGTTGGTGCCAATGCTGAAGAAATCAACTTCCTTCGCCAGGTGATGAGCAATCGCAGCAGAGGCGGGTGTTTCCACCATGATGCCAACTTCGATGCTTTCATCAAAAGCTTTACCTTCTTCACGCAACTGCGCTTTTAATTTTTCCAGCTCCGCTTTCAGCGTGCGAACTTCTTCAACAGAGATGACCATCGGGAACATAATGCGTAGTTTGCCAAACGCGGAAGCACGCAGAATAGCGCGTAACTGGGCATGAAGAATCTCCGGGCGATCCATGGCAATACGAATCGCACGCCAGCCAAGGAACGGGTTATCTTCTTTTGGCAGATTCATATACGGCAAATCTTTGTCACCACCGATATCCATGGTGCGCACGATGACCGCCTGCTGTCCCATTGCCTCTGCGACGGCTTTATAAGCCTGGAACTGTTCTTCCTCGCTCGGCAGTGACTCACGATCCATAAACAGGAACTCAGTTCGGTACAGGCCGACACCTTCAGCTCCATTTCGCTCAGCCCCTGCCACGTCACGCACTGTACCGATGTTGGCACAGACTTCAACCTGATGACCGTCAAGCGTAATAGCTGGCAGATCTTTGAGCTTGGCCAGATCGTTTTTTTCGGACACATACTGATTGTGGATTGCCTTCAGCTCGTCGATTTTCTCCTGCGACGGATTAACATAAATATTGTTATTTACGCCGTCGAGGATCAGAAAATCGCCATTTTTAACCTCAGAGGTAACATTGCCGGTGCCGACAATGGCTGGCAGTTCAAGAGAACGCGCCATGATAGAGGTGTGTGATGTGCGTCCACCTAAATCGGTGATAAAACCCAGCACTTTATCCAGATTCAGCTGCGCGGTTTCTGAAGGTGTAAGGTCTTTAGCCACCAGCAGAACTTCTTCAGCGATAGCGCTGAGATCGACAATATGCAGACCCAGAATATTCTGTAACAGGCGTTTACCAATATCACGCACGTCAGCTGCGCGTTCTTTCAGATATTCATCGTCAAGCTCTTCCAGGGCCTTAGCCTGACCTTCAATTACAGAGTGAACAGCCGCGTCGGCAGAAGCAAGGTCGTCTTTGATCAGGGCAATGATCTCCTGCTCCAGCTCTTCATCCTCCAGCAACATAATGTGGCCTTCGAAGATGGCTTCTTTCTCTTCACCGAAGGTTTCTCCGGCTTTGATTTTGATCGCTTCCAACTGTGCGGCAGCTTTATTACGACCATCAAGAAAACGCTGGACTTCCTGTCCGGCCTGATCGGCAGAAATTTTTTTTCGGTTGATGACGATCTCATCTTCTTTAAGTAGAAGCGCTTTGCCGAAAGCTATACCCGGTGATGCTAAAATGCCTGAAATCATAATCCTACCTTTTTAATAACGGGCAACTGCCAGGGCTGTCGTTCTGAATCTGTCGGCCACATAAACGTAGGTAGAACGCCGTTACCACTGCTGCAACAGGCTGGCTACTCACGACTGGCACCGAGGGGGACTAGATGAAAGCAACAGCGCGGACCATATAGCCCGCGACAGAAATGGTTGCAAAAATTTCTTAAGCCCGCACTGGAAAAACCAGGGCTTATTCGAGTTCTGCCATCAGTTTGACCAGATGCTCAACGGCCTTCTGCTCGTCTTCGCCTTCAGCTGACAGAGTAACAACCGTTCCCTGAGTCAGGCCGAGCGTCTGTAGCTTGAACAGACTTTTCGCGCTGGCAGATTTGCCATTTGAGGTGACGGTGATTTCAGAAGCAAAAGCTTTCGCTTCTTTCACGAACTGAGCGGCGGGACGAGTGTGGAGGCCGTTAGGTGCGGTAATGGTAACTTCTTGCTGGAACATTATGTTTCCCCAACTTAATTAGGTTTTGTGTCGTCGTTCTAAAGTCTGGCCGTGGGCTGTACTTTAGTCTGGATGTGTCGCGCTGGCCTGCGTACAATGACGCGCCAAAAAATGCGCTGATAAAGGTCAGGAGGAAGCGAATGGGCACTTATGCCTTCCGACTAACGTTTTCCTTTCCTATTATGCCGCGATTTGCGCAGCTCCGCCAAACCAGTAAATCGATTCAGCTTGATCCATTTCATGGAGCGATTAATTTTGTGGTTCGAAATAATTGGAAGCTTAGATACCAGACACCCAGGGGTAAAAGCAATCGGCAGGGATGCAAAACTTTGACCTGCTCCACAAAAAAGCACCCGAATGGGTGCTTTTTTAGAAAATTCGCATTCCGGATATTACTGCTGCAACTCTTTCTCGGTGAAAAGATCGGCAAACAAAGCAGTACTCAGGTAACGCTCGCCGGAAGAGGGCAGGATGACAACGATGTTTTTATCCGCAAATGCAGCTTCTTCCTGCAATTTCAGTGCCGCCGCCACAGCCGCACCTGAAGAGATACCTGCCAGGATGCCTTCTTCCTGCATCAGCCGACGCGCGGTTGAAATGGCCTCGTCATTAGTAATGGTCAACACCCGATCAACCAGGCTCAAATCAAGATTTCCCGGAATAAAGCCTGCACCAATACCCTGGATTTTATGTGGGCCGGGTTTGATCTCCTCGCCCGCCAGAGCCTGCGTAATCACCGGTGAATCGGTTGGCTCGACGGCCACGGTCAACAGATCTTTTTTACCTTTGATATTTTTAATATACCGGCTGACGCCGGTGAGTGTACCGCCCGTGCCCACCCCGGCAATGAATACATCAAGGTGGCCGTCGGTATCTTCCCAGATTTCAGGGCCGGTAGTTTTTTCATGAATTTCAGGATTGGCAGGATTGCTGAACTGTTGCAACAGGATAAATTTGTCAGGGTTGCCGGCAACAATTTCTTCTGCTTTGCTGATGGCACCCTTCATGCCTTTTGCCCCTTCGGTTAGCACCAGATTCGCGCCCAGCGCTTTCAGCAACTTACGGCGCTCAACACTCATGGTTTCAGGCATGGTCAGGGTCAGCTTATAACCGCGGGCGGCAGCAACGTAAGCCAGGGCTATGCCCGTATTACCGCTGGTCGGTTCGACCAGTTCGACGCCGGGTTTGAGAATGCCACGTTTTTCCGCATCCCAGATCATGTTTGACCCGATGCGACATTTAATACTGAAGCTTGGATTGCGGGATTCAACTTTTGCCAGAATGCGACCATTACCAATGCGGTTCAGTCGAACCAGCGGCGTATGACCGATTGTTAACGAGTTGTCTTCGTAGATCTTACTCATGGCCCATCCTTAACTGTATGAAATATTGGCAACCTCGAGAGCATACCCTGTTCATATTTCCTGAGAAGTAAAGAAATTGCATATATATATGTAATGCAGCAATAAGGGGTAATCAAAAGGCATAAGGCTCAGGGTTTGCGGTTGGACAGGCTCTGATACCGATCAACCCACATTGCCGTTGCGCCACAGACGGCCACCGGCATGATAATCAGATTAAGTAGCGGGATCAGGGTAAACAAACTGACCAGCGCACCAAATTGCATATTGTCAGTTTTGTGCTGCTTTAAAGCGCTGCGCATCTGTCTGAAACTGACTTTGTGATTATCGAACGGGTAGTCACAGTATTGAACTGAGAGCATCCAGGCACTGAACAGAAACCACAGAAGCGGTACGACTGTCTGACCAAATCC
Organism: Erwinia mallotivora; assembly: GCF_000590885.1. Taxonomy (GTDB): domain Bacteria; phylum Pseudomonadota; class Gammaproteobacteria; order Enterobacterales; family Enterobacteriaceae; genus Erwinia; species Erwinia mallotivora. The sequence goes on along the minus strand of NZ_JFHN01000053.1, from coordinate 66,958 downwards.
CGGAATAAAATAGAGCAGTAAAAGTACGGCAGCTCTTGGCAGATACCATGCCAGCTTTTGCAATTCGCGTTTCATGATGCGAGGGATGTCTTTCAACATCTCCATCCAGCCACTGTCTGGTAAAGGTTTTCCCGTCAGCCTGCCTTCCAGTTGTTCAGCCAGCAAACCGCAAAACGGCGCGGCTATCCAGTTTGCCACCGTCGAGAAAAAGTAGCTGAAAACCAGCAGAATTGAGATAACCGCCAGTGGCCAGAGCAAATAGCTTAACCACTGTAACCAACCGGGAACCGAAGACATCAGGGCTGGCAGCCAGTGCCCCAGCTGTTGGAACAACCAGATAAAGGCTCCTCCCATTAGCAAAACATTCACTATCAGAGGAACGATAACAAAGCGGCGAATCCCCGGCAGTGTTATCAGCTTCCAACCCTGAAAAAAATAGTGGATACCATTAGTGTTGGTTGCTGTTGAGTGAGTGGTCATCGGCTGCTTTCCTTATTTATTGGCCAGGCGATGCTACCACATACAGAGTGTTAATACCGGAAGGGGGGCTTTTGGACAAAAAAACAGCAAAAAAATGTGTCGACTCACGCTTATTTGTCAGAAAATACTGCACGGACTTGCACTTGTGCACCAGGGCAAATACATTTAGAGGATAAAGTTTGCCGTGTTGGCAAGGTATTGGAAGACAGAGAGTACAATGGTGCAGGATTTGCGTCTGATATTAATTGTTGTTGGCGCGATCGCTATAATAGCGCTTCTGGTTCATGGCCTGTGGACCAGCAGTAAAGAGCGCTCATCGGTTTTTCGTGATCGTCCGCACAAACGCTTAAAGCAGGAAAGAGAAGAGTCGTTCGACGACATTGATGAGCCTGGTGAAAATGTTCGCGCCAGGCCTGCGCGTGCGCGTGCTGAAGACGAGCATGAGCATGAGTTGACTGAACATCAGCAAACACCTGAAAGACCTGCACCAGCCAGGTTGCGTGTGCCGCCGGAATCTACTCCTCCTCACGTGCCGGTCGTTGATCAGCAGCCTGAACTTGACCCTTTGTTTGGCGCTGAATTACCGCCTGAGCCTGCCCCACGCCAGGTTACAGAGCCGGTTGCTCCAAAACCAGCTCAGCCTGTCAGGCCGACTCCGGCAGAGGCACATCATCAGCCGGAGCCTGATCTGCTTCCCGAGCCGCAGCAGTCAAAAGCAGTGCCAACTGCAACCAGACCTCCGCAGGAACGTCTGAAAGAGACCGTACTGGTCCTTCATGTTGGTGCGCATGTTGGTGGCGTGTTGAACGGCGAGTCTCTGCTTCAGGGTATCCTTCAGGCAGGTTTTCAGTTTGGCGAAATGAACATTTTTCACCGCCATCTGAATCCCGCTGGCAGTGGCCCTGTTTTATTCAGCCTGGCCAACATGGTTAAGCCTGGTTCATTTAATCCTGATGAAATGTCTGATTTTTCCACCCCAGGCATCTCGATATTTATGATGGTGCCTTCATACGGTGATGCAAACCAGAACTTCAAGCTGATGTTGCAATCCGCTCAGCGCATCGCTGACGACGTTGGCGGCGTGGTGCTTGACGATGAGCGGCGTATGATGACTCCACAGAAGCTGGAAACTTACAAAAGCCGTATTCGTGAAGTGACTGAGGCCAACGCCTGATAGTCCTCCCGGGAGCGTTTTAATCCTCACTTTTCAGAACCCCCGCTTGTCGGGGGTTTTTTATCGCTATGGTGCCGTTATGCAATCTGTTCAAGACAAAATTATCGCCCTGCAAACCACTCTCAGGCATTACGAATATCAGTATCATGTCCTTGATGAGCCAGTGGTTCCGGACGCTGAATATGACCGCCTGATGAACGAATTGCGGGAGCTGGAAGCGGCGAATCCACAGCTTATTACGCCAGACTCTCCCACTCAGCGCGTGGGTGCTGAACCACTCACGGCCTTTGAGCAGGTGCGTCATGAAGTGCCAATGCTTTCACTTGATAATGCTTTCGATGAAGAGAGCTATCTTGCTTTTAACAAGCGTGTACAGGACCGTCTGAAAAGTACTGATGACATCATCTTCTGTTGCGAGCTGAAGCTGGATGGTCTTGCTGTCAGTTTGCTTTATGAAAACGGGGTGTTGATCCGGGCGGCAACCCGTGGAGATGGTACTACTGGCGAAAACATCACCGCGAATGTTCGTACTATTGCTGCAATACCTCTGCGGCTCAGGGGTGAAAATATCCCGGAGAGAATTGAGGTTCGCGGTGAAGTATTTATGCCCCAGGCCGGTTTTGAAAAACTTAACGAAGAGGCAAGGCGAACGGGCAGTAAAGTTTTTGCTAATCCCCGCAATGCTGCTGCCGGTTCACTGCGGCAGCTTGATCCCCGTATTACCGCACGTCGTCCGTTAACCTTTCTGTGCTATGGCACGGGATTGCGTGAAGGAGGCGAGATGCCGGGCAGTCACCTCGCACGCCTGCAACAACTGCGAGATTGGGGACTGCCGGTCAGTGACCGTATCTGCCTGTGCCGCTCTCCCGCAGAGGTACTGGCGTTTTACCGTAGAATTGAAGAAGAGCGCGCTGCGCTGGGGTTTGATATCGACGGGGTGGTCATTAAGGTTGATTCTCTGGCACAACAGGAACGGCTGGGATTTGTCGCTCGTGCTCCTCGCTGGGCTGTGGCCTTCAAGTTTCCCGCCCAGGAACAGATCACTACCGTACGTGATGTGGAGTTTCAGGTTGGACGTACCGGAGCAATTACGCCGGTGGCTCGTCTGGAGCCGGTGCAGGTGGCCGGCGTCATGGTCAGCAACGCCACGCTGCACAACGCTGATGAAATTGATCGGCTGGGGCTGCGTATTGGCGATCGGGTAATTATCCGGCGAGCCGGTGATGTTATTCCACAGGTGGTAGGTGTTATTGAATCCGGACGTCCGGATGATGCAAGAGAAGTGGTTTTTCCAACGCACTGTCCTGTTTGTGGTTCAGACGTCGAACGCGTGGAGGGCGAGGTGGTGGCGCGCTGCACTGGCGGATTGATTTGTGGCGCACAGCGTAAGGGGGCGTTAAAACATTTTGTCTCACGTCGTGCGATGGATGTGGATGGCCTGGGTGACAAGATCATCGACCAGTTGGTGGATAAAGAATACGTCAAAACGCCGGCGGACCTGTTCACTCTCAGCCCCGGCAAGCTGACCGGCCTTGACCGGATGGGCGTTAAATCGGCACAGAATGTGGTTAATGCACTGGAAAAAGCAAAGCACACCACGCTGGCGCGCTTTCTGTATGCGCTGGGGATTAGCGAAGTTGGTGAGGCTACGGCAGGTAATCTTGCGGCACATTTCGGCTCAATTGAGAAGATCTTAGCTGCGGATGAAGAGGCGTTAATTGCCGTTCAGGATGTCGGTACGGTAGTCGCTGCCCATGTGCGTAATTTTATGGACGAAGAGAGTAATCGTGAGGTGATACGTCAGTTGATTGAGGAAGCCGGTATCACCTGGCCTGCGGTTACCGTGGTGAAGGCTGAGGACATCGACAGTCCTTTTGCCGGTAAGACGGTTGTGCTGACCGGATCCTTATCGGTACTGTCACGTGATGAGGCGAAAGATCGTCTTACCGCGCTGGGAGCGAAAGTCAGCGGTAGCGTGTCAAAGAAAACCAGCCTGGTTATTGCCGGAGAAGCCGCAGGATCGAAACTGGCTAAGGCACAGGAACTGGGAATTGAAGTGATCGATGAAGCAGAGATGATCCGACTATTAGGTGATTAACATGGAAAAAGAGCATCTGAAGGAAATAGCGAACACCGCCATGCCGTTTGGTAAATATAAAGGCAGAATGTTGATCGATCTGCCGGAGCCCTATCTGCTGTGGTTTGCCCGAAAGGGCGAATTCCCTGCCGGGCACCTTGGGGAGCTGATGCAACTGACGCTGGCGATCAAAACCGAAGGACTTGAAGGGCTGATTAAGCCACTGAAAGCGAGCCTGTAAACCTCACTCAAAGTGGCAATGACAAGTCAGTGCTATATGCGACGGGGTTGTCTGTGGTGTTTTACACCAGTTTAAAGGCGGAACTTTAGTCCGCCTGCTTCATCTGTCGCGGGGTTTCAACCGGGGCGTTGTTCTTCTCCTGCTGCTTCTCGGCCAGTTTTTCTCCGGCCTTTTTATAGCGCTGTGCCAGCATTGAGCAAACCATCAACTGCACCTGATGGAAGATCATCAGTGGTAACACGATGATGCCAACTGCCGCCGAAGGAAACAGAATGTTGGCCATGGGCACGCCATTTGCCAGACTTTTCTTTGAACCACAAAACAGAATGGTAATCTCATCAGGACGATTGAAACCGAACAGGCGCGCCGCCAGCAGATTAATCACTAATACAACGGCTAACAGGCCCAGACTGCCTGCGAGAATATACAGCAGCGTACTGACGCCCACACGATGCCAGATACCATTGACCACCGCCTCGCTAAAGGCGGAATAAACCACCAGCAGGATTGAAGCCTGATCCGTTTTACCGATCAAACCACGATGCTTCTCCACCCAGTTGGCTATCCATCGGCGCGAGATGTGTCCCAGTACGAATGGCAGCAATAATTGCAGCATAATTTTGCCAATTTGCTCCAGATTGCCGCCGGCTGCATCGTTATGCACGTTCATTACCAGACCAACAAGTAAAGGGGAGATGAACACGCCAAGCAGGCTGGATGCTGAGGCGCTGCATACCGCAGCGGCCACGTTGCCACCAGCAAGAGAGGTCAGGGCGATAGCAGACTGTACGGTGGCAGGAAGAATACACAGATAGAGAAAACCGGTGTAAATCTCTGTGCTGACCGGCAGCGGATGCCACCATACAAACAGCAGACCCAGCATCGGAAACAGCACAAATGTACTGAACATCACCCACAGGTGTAGCCGCCAGTGGCTGCCACCGGCAATGATTTTCTCTCGTGACAGTTTGGCTCCGTGCATGAAAAAAAGCAGCGCGATAGCCGCAGTGGTGAGCCATTCAAAGAAATCGACAAAATGACCACGCGCGGGCAGGAAAGAAGCCAGCAGCACGGTGACGATAAGCTTCACCATCAAAGGATCGAGACGAAAAAGACGCATTGTTAATATCCGGTTAAATTAAACAATGCGGCTATTGTGCGACGAGTGGGTTTAGAAATAAAATTGATTTATTGAATTCATATATGAAAAAAACAGATGAATTACTCACTCCGTCAACTTCGGGTATTCGTCGCTGTCGCTCAGCAGGGTAGCTTCAGTCAGGCCGGACAGCAGATTGGGCTGAGCCAGTCAGCCGTCAGTCACAGCATTAAAGAGCTGGAAGGGGAAATGGGTATCCGTCTTCTGGATCGCACCACACGTGAGGTGCTCCTTACTGAGCCAGGCAAACAACTGGCCAGCCGTCTTGAACGCCTGCTGGAAGAGTTGAATACAACGTTACTGGATGTGCGCAGCTATGGGCAGCAGCGCAGTGGCACGGTGCGCGTTGCAGCCAGTCAGACTATCTCTGCGCATCTGATGCCGCAATGCCTGGCAGCGAGTCAACTGCATTTCCCTGAGATAAAAGTGATGTTGCACGACAGACCCCAGCAGTGGGTGTTGCAAAGCATCCGTAATGCTGAAGTTGATTTTGGCATCGTTATCGGGCCGCTGCCGGTTGAAGATTTTGCGTGTGAGGCCATTCTTGATGAGCCTTTTCTGTTGCTGTGCCGCCGGGATGATCCGCTGGCTGAACAGTATCCTGTGCACTGGAAGATGCTCAACCAACGCCAGTTGGTTCTCCAGGATTATGCATCTGGCAGCCGGGTGTTAATCGACGAAGCTTTGCGAGTACAACAGATCGAAGCGGAAATTGTGCAGGAGATTGGGCATCCGGCGACATTGTATCCGATGGTGGAAGCGGGGATTGGTATCAGTATTCTGCCTGCTCTGGCGCTACCTTTACCGCGGGGAAGAGCACTACTGGTGAGAAGGATGGTGCCGGAGATTAACCGGACGATTATGCTGGTACGGCGTAAGAACCGCTCACTGACACCGGCAGCTGAAGCTATCTGGCAGGAAGTACGTCAGCAGGCTGTGCTGCTGACGCAACAACGCCAGAATATGCCAGCGTTTTAGATATACACATCCAGCGAGTTAGTTGCCGTTGGACGATTAACGCCATCGGCCGCTTTAGTGGTGGCGGTGGTTGCTGCCTCTTTCTTGATGTCTTGCTTTTCCTGTGCTGCCTGAGCCTGTTGCTGCTCGATTTGTGCTATCTGTGCTTGAATCATTTGAATCTGGCTGTCGATCATCTGCTCCTGCTCCGACTTTTGCTCGTCGGTCAGGGTGGTGTCGTTACCCAGACTTTTTAACTGGTTCTGTAGCTGAACAATCTGTTTGTTCAGGCTGGCAATTTGTGACGTTGAGCCACTGCTGCCCGTGCTTGCGGAACCGATTGAGGTGCTGGAACTGATAGTACTCATCGTCTTCTCCTTTGTAATAGACCAGATCGGTTATCGGCATATGTCGCAGCAGACTTGATGAGTAAATTGTAAGAATTTTGACAGGAAGAAGTAAAGGTCAGGTTATTAAAGGCAGAGAGAGCTAATAACCGGGAACAGGAAAACAAGTGCAGAACAATTTTATAAAAGCAAAAAGGCACCTTCAGGGTGCCTTTCTACACTGGTGGGTCGTGCAGGATGACTCGGCTTACGCCTCGCCCTACGGGTCGTTGCCGCTGGCAACGCTGTCTCACTGCGTTCGACTCGAACTGCGGCAGGTTCGAACCCTGCACGATTTTATAAAAGCAAAAAGGCACCTTTAGGGTGCCTTTCTACATTGGTGGGTCGTGCAGGATTCGAACCTGCGACCAATTGATTAAAAGTCAACTGCTCTACCAACTGAGCTAACGACCCGAAGTGGTGGGTGATGACGGGCTCGAACCGCCGACCCCCTCCGTGTAAAGGAGATGCTCTACCAACTGAGCTAATCACCCACTTCGTGACTTCATAACAGATTTCATTTGAGATGGTGGGTGATGACGGGCTCGAACCGCCGACCCCCTCCGTGTAAAGGAGATGCTCTACCAACTGAGCTAATCACCCCCGCTGTGTGGAGTCGCATTATAGGGATCGCGGGAAATGAGTCAACGCTTTTTAAAACGAAAAAGTGCGTTCGTCTTAAAATTAAACAGACGCCCGGGCTTTCATGTAAAAACCGCATCATCATGAACTCTTTCCGGAAAAGACTGGACAGAAGCCGGGTAATGCCGTTGAGGATTCGTCCTCAGGTGATAGAATGTGGCCCACTTTTTGTTGTTCTTTATGAGAACCTCCGGCGACAGCCGATTCTGATAGCGTAATTAAGGCAGCTGTTAATGAAAATTAAAACCCGCTTCGCACCCAGCCCGACCGGCTATCTGCACGTCGGTGGCGCTCGCACCGCACTTTACTCATGGCTGTTTGCCCGCAATCACGGCGGCGAGTTTGTGCTGCGTATTGAAGATACCGATCTGGAACGCTCTACCCAGCAGGCGATCGACGCGATTATGGATGGCATGAACTGGCTCAGCCTCGACTGGGATGAGGGTCCGTACTATCAGACTAAACGCTTTGATCGCTACAACGCGGTGATTGATGAGATGTTGCAAGCGGGGACGGCCTACAAATGCTACTGCTCAAAAGAGCGTCTGGACGCGCTGCGTGAAGAGCAGATGGCTAACAATGAAAAACCTCGTTACGACGGTCGCTGCCGCGACAGCCACGAATCGCATGCGGATGATGAACCCTGCGTGGTGCGTTTTCGCAATCCACAGGAAGGCTCGGTTATTTTCGACGACCAGATCCGTGGCCCAATCGAATTCAGCAATCAGGAACTGGATGATCTGATTATTCGCCGCACTGACGGAGCGCCTACCTATAATTTTTGCGTGGTGATTGATGACTGGGATATGCAGATCACCCACGTGATCCGTGGTGAAGATCACATTAATAACACGCCACGACAGATCAATATTCTGAAAGCGATTGGGGCTGAAGTGCCTGTATATGCTCACGTTTCGATGATCCTGTGCGACGACGGCAAAAAACTGTCCAAGCGTCACGGTGCCGTAGGCGTGATGCAGTATCGCGATGACGGCTATCTGCCAGAAGCGCTGCTCAATTATCTGGTGCGGCTGGGCTGGTCCCACGGTGACCAGGAAATTTTCAGCACTGAAGAGATGAAGCAACTATTCGATCTGGATGCGGTGAGCAAATCTGCCAGCGCATTTAATACGGAAAAGCTACAGTGGCTGAACCACCATTACATCAACAGCCTTGCCCCGGAATATGTTGCCACCCATTTGCAATGGCATATTGAACAGGAAAACATCGACACCCGTACCGGACCTGAACTGGCTCAACTCGTCAGGCTGCTGGGCGAGCGTTGCAAAACGTTGAAAGAGATGGCCGGAAGTTGCCGTTACTTTTACGAAGATTTCAATGAGTTTGATGCCGATGCTGCTAAAAAGCATCTGCGGCCGGTAGCGCGTCAGCCGCTGGAGGTCGTGCGGGATAAACTAACTGCCATTACTGAATGGACGGCTGAAAATGTCCATCAGGCCATTCAGGCTGCGGCCGATCAGTTGGAAGTGGGCATGGGCAAAGTGGGGATGCCGCTGCGTGTTGCAGTGACCGGTGCCGGTCAGTCCCCGGCACTGGACGTCACGGTACAGGCAATAGGCCAGTCCCGCGCCATTGCCCGTATTGAAAAAGCACTGGCTTTCATTGCGGAGCGTGAAGCGCAGGCTTAATTCCGGCAAAAGTAATAAAGTGATCTCAGGGTCTGATGCCAGTCGGTTAAAGCTGACTGGCTTTTTTTTTGCTTTGCGCATTATTTCCGTCATACGCATAAAAAAAATCCGGAAATGCTACATTTCCGGATTTTCTCATTTCGGCACTGCCGCCCGATCAATCTGTTTCAGTTCATTTCTACTTTTCAGACTGGCTTATATCCAGTCGAAGCAGCATGCCCTGAATACCTTCACGTAACAGCAATGAGTAAAGTTGTTCCTGCTCTTCCGTGTTCATTTGTTGAATCGAGGTCATCAACAGAGCGGGCAGAGAGTTTTGTGTTACGCGGTAGGTGGCGGTTGGCTCAGCAACGTGTCGGGTCGACTTCAAAAAGTTTCTGACATTTTCATCAATGTGGATCATCCGGGCTTTACCACCCTGAACACCGGGTTTGGGCACCGTTGTCCATTGCTCTTTCTTAACCCATTTATTGATCGTCTGCCGACTGAAACCCGTTTCCTGCGCCAGTTCTTCAGGCGTCAACCATTCCTTTTTCACTATGCAATATCCTTTTTGCGTTGATTTGTAACAGGTACATATTACAGCAAATTGTTGTGTGAACAACTAACAGAAAGGACTAATCAGAATGACAGGGGAAAAAACAGGACTCCCTCCGTTTATTAGCAGGAGAGTCAACTCTCAGCGTGTGGCAGATGCAGTGCTTTTTTGTGGTCGCCAGGCCATGTAATAAACCAGGCCAACAAAAACAGCGCCGCCAACGGTATTACCCAGGAATACCGCGACAAAATCAGGGAAATAGTCAGCCCAGTTCAGTTGTTCGGCGAAAATGGCTGCGGGGATAATGAACATATTGGCGACTACGTGCTGAAAACCGATAGCGACAAATGCCATAACCGGGAACCACATTCCTAAAATTTTACCCATCACATATTTACTGGCAAAAGCCAGCCAGGTTGCCAGGCAAACCAGCCAGTTACAGCCGATACCGGAAATAAATGCGTGGATAAAATCTGCATGTATTTTGGCATTGGCGATAGCGGCACTCTTCTTAAGATAGTCACCTTCCGTTATACCCAGCAGATGGCAAAAAAAACCACGCTACCGCCACACTACCGATGAAGTTGGCAAGGGTGACCCAAAACCAGTTACCAGACACACTTAAGACACCGATCTGACAGGCAAACCAGGCCACTGGCATTACCATCATATTGCCGGTCAGGAGCTCTCCTCCGGCCAGTATGGTGGGGATAATACCGACCGGAAACATCACCGCGCCTGACAGACTGCTAAATGAGCCGCAGTCGGCAGGCGGCTGATTAATTACATGGATATCTAACAGAAATCCGGTGGCAATAAAGGCACCCGCCAGAAAACCGAGGATCAGGATGGAAGAAATGAATAAATGACTTTTGGCTACGCCAGAATGGATGACGACTGCCGCTATCTCTCCAGGTTGATTGAGGGACATAGTCGCTCTGAACAATGTGTAGTCGGTGTTAAAAAGAAAAAAAACGAAACTGTTGCGCTGAGAAAGCGCACGTTCAGCCTGGGAAGGGTCAGGGTCTGTTAAAACGTGGGCAGTTTTGTATGAGGAATTAACAAAAAAAAGCATCGAAAAAGATATAAATAACAGCCTGTTTACATTATTTCCATCTTAGCCAGAACGTGCCCGCACAGAAAGAATGATTGCAGGTTGGGGGGCTACATTTTGCAGCGGATTCGTGTTGCTGTAGACATTCATACGGCAGCAGGCATTTTAAAAAGCGGGTTTTTTTAATGTGTTGACGCCTTTTTCAGCGATTGATCCTGGAATGATAATTTGCCGTTGACACCACCGGCACTGTTTCATATTATGCCCGCCGTCAGGATGACATGGTTTATCAGTTTGGGGGTATAGCTCAGCTGGGAGAGCGCTTGCATGGCATGCAAGAGGTCAGCGGTTCGATCCCGCTTATCTCCACCAGATTTTCACTAATAAATCTGAAACTGATAAAACGGTATTATTGGGGGTATAGCTCAGCTGGGAGAGCGCTTGCATGGCATGCAAGAGGTCAGCGGTTCGATCCCGCTTATCTACACCAGATTTAAAAAGAACCCTGCCTGGCAGGGTTTTTTTGTATTCAAAATAATACGTTAAGCAATCAGCGTTATCAGGTCTGTTCAGACTTCCGTTTTATTTCCCACTGCCCGCCATCGTCACTTATCCATCGGTGACAGCCATCCTGTAGCCATTATCAGAGAAATGATGCAAGACGGAAAGTGCAATAAAAAGGCGGCCTGATTAGCCGGGCCGCCTTTGTCTTTCTGCAATGGCTTACAGTACAAGACCTGCGATGGACGCCGATAACACACTGACCAGTGTGGAGCCGTACAACAGTTTCAGACCAAAGCGCGATACCACATTACCCTGCTCTTCATTCAGGCCTTTAATTGCGCCAGCGACAATACCGATTGAAGAGAAGTTAGCAAACGACACCAGAAAAACGGACAGGATGCCTTCGCCGCGAGGGGAGAGGTGACCAGCCAGCTTCTGCAAATCCATCATGGCGACAAACTCATTTGATACCAGTTTGGTCGCCATAATGCTGCCAACCTGCAATGATTCCGCTGCCGGTACACCCATCATCCAGGCAAAAGGATAAAACACTTAACCCAGCACGCCCTGGAAGCTGATACCGAAAATGGCATCAAACAGGGCGTTAATCCCGGAAATCAATGCAATAAAGCCAATCAGCATGGCGGCGACGATGACCGCCACTTTGAAACCTGCAAGGATGTATTCACCCAGCATCTCGAAGAAACTCTGCCCCTGATGCAAATTACTCAGCTTCAGGTCTTCTTCGTGTTCCACGCGGTATGGATTGATCAATGACAGGACGATAAAAGTACTGAACATGTTAAGGATAAGCGCTGCCACAACATATTTGGGCTGGATCATGGTCATGTACGCGCCGACGATTGACATCGAAACGGTGGACATAGCCGTTGCGGCCATGGTGTACATGCGGCGTTGTGACATTTTTCCCAGAATATCTTTATAGGCAATAAAGTTTTCTGACTGTCCCAAAATCAGCGAGCTTACTGCGTTGAAAGATTCCAGTTTGCCCATGCCATTGATCTTCGACAGCACGGTACCCACCGCGCGGATAATAACCGGCAGGATGCGGAAGTGTTGCAGAATGCCAATCAGTGCGGAGATAAACACAATCGGGCAAAGGACATTCAGCCAGAAGAAGGCCAACCCTTTATCATTCATATTACCAAAAACGAAATTTGTACCCTGGGCGGCATAAGCCAACAGCTTGTCGAACAGACCCGCAAAACCTTTTACGAATCCAAGGCCGACTTCCGAGTTCAGGAAGAACCACGCAAGCAGAACCTCAATAACCAGAAGCTGTATAATAAAACGTACGCGAATGTTTTTGCGATCGCTGCTGACCAGCAAGGCCAGCAGGGTCACGACAACCAGCGCCAAAGCAAAATGCAGAATGCGGGACATGATTGCTCCAAATTTGAAGGCTGTTATATTTCGCTGCACATTCTATGTAACGGGTTACAGAAAAACGAGATCTATTCCGCAATATAACAATTACCTATTGCGCGCCGTTGAGAATCATCTGATTTTGTAACTTTGATCTGCTGTTTAAAAAATCACCCATCATGTTGTGAGGTTATCTTTTTTACCCTAAAGTAAAAACTGTTGCTGAGATGTTGGCAATGGCGTAGTTTAACGGTGAATATAGCCAGTGCTATATTTATTAGTACTGGCTATCATAGCAATCAGGAAAACCTGTTTAAATGCGCTTGATAATCATTATCATTTTAAAGACAATACTCATATCAGGTGTATAGCAGGGGTAAGTCTATGTCCGAAGGCCGCACTGTGGAGCAAACGGTTCGTAGCTCCCGAAAAATCAAATTTGCGCTAATGGGGCCAGCTTTCATTGCTGCCATCGGCTATATCGATCCGGGAAACTTTGCCACCAATATCCAGGCCGGAGCATCCTATGGCTACAAACTGTTATGGGTGGTGGTCTGGGCCAACATAATGGCGATGGTCATTCAACTGATGTCGGCCAAACTGGGGATAGCCACGGGGAAAAACCTTGCTGAACACATCCGTGACCGCTTTCCACGTCCTGCCGTATGGTTTTACTGGGTGCAGGCCGAAATCATCGCCATGGCAACCGATCTGGCTGAGTTTATTGGTGCGGCAATAGGTTTTAAATTGATTTTTGGCATCAGCCTGTTGCAGGGCGCGGTGTTAACCGGTGTGGTCACTTTTCTTATTCTGATGCTCCAGAAAAGAGGGGAAAAGCCGCTGGAGCTGCTGATAGGCGGTCTTTTACTGTTTGTGGCCGCTGCCTACGTTTTAGAGCTGTTTTTCTCGCAGCCGAAGATCGGTGCCCTGATGCAGGGCGTTGTCGTTCCCTCGCTACCCACCGCTGACGCGGTTCTGCTTGCTGCGGGTGTGCTGGGTGCGACCATCATGCCGCATGTTATCTATCTGCACTCATCGTTGACGCAAAGCCCGGATGGTGGCACGCGCGCAGAACATTACTCCTCCACCAAACTTGATGTGGCGATTGCCATGACCATCGCGGGATTTGTCAATCTGGCGATGATGGCGACCGCAGCAGCGGCGTTTCATTTCAGCGGCCACACCGGTATTGCCGATCTGGACCAGGCCTATCTGACACTCGATCCCCTGTTGGGTCGGGCGGCGTCACTGGTCTTTGGTCTGAGCCTGTTGGCGGCCGGGCTCTCTTCAACCGTGGTAGGCACCATGGCGGGCCAGGTGGTTATGCAGGGCTTTATTCATATACGGATTCCATTGCTGGTCCGTCGTGTGGTGACCATGCTGCCCTCATTTATTGTCATTATGGCGGGCTGGGAACCGACACGTATTCTGGTGATGAGCCAGGTTCTGCTCAGTTTTGGCATTGCGCTGGCGTTGGTTCCACTGCTGGCTTTTACCGGCAATCGCGAGCTGATGGGCGATATGGTTAATTCACCCCTGATGCAAAATGTCGGCAGGGTGATCGTGGTCGTGGTGGTGGCGCTTAATCTCTATCTGCTGGTGTCGATGGTGTGATGACAACGGTGAAAGCCGCCGGTTAAAGGCGGCTTTCCTCAGCAAAATGTGGTTCTGATCATTAAGGATTAGCGCCAGCCACCCTCATCGCGATCGTCGTAATAGCGTTCACGTTCGTGCCATCTGTGCTCCCGTTCCCACTCGTGTCGACGACGCATCTCTTCATGGCGGCGCCACTCTTCCTGTTGACGCCATTCCTCACGACGACGCCATTCCTGATAACGCCACCAGCGTCCCTCGTCGTAACGATAATTATCATGCCAGTCACGCGGGTCGCGCCAGCCTCCACCATCCCAGTAGCGACCGTAGGGATCGCGATCGCCGATATGTAATTCAACGCCAGGTGCCAGCATAATTCTCGCACTGTCGGCCTGTGCTGTGTGCAGTGCTAACGGAGATAAACCTGCCAGTAAGGTGGCCAGAAGAATGAGTCGTTTCATGTTGTCTCCTTATCAGCGGCGTGACATCTCCACCGTGCTGGCAGCATATAAAAGAGATAACGATGGTTACGCCTGGGCAAATCTTAAAAGGCGAAAGGGGAGTGGAATTGGGAATTTTCCGCAACGCTCCGCCGCGATGTACGGCGGAGCAAAGATTAACGCAGTATCGCCTCAATGCTGTCCAGTTCGGTCTGGCTGAACTCACGCTGATGGAGCATACCCACCGCATCATCAATCTGAGCGGTTTTACTGGCGCCAATAAGTACTGAGGTGACTCGACTGCCACGCAGCACCCAGGCCAGCGCCATTTGTGAAAGTTTCTGCCCCCGCTGCTGAGCGAGCGTATTCAACTGACGCACCTTATCCATCTTTTCTGGCGTCAACTGGCTGTCATTGAGGAACTGACTGCCGCTGGCAACGCGTGAATCTTGCGGAATACCCTGTAAATAGCGATCGGTTAATATGCCGCCCGCCAGCGGAGAAAAGGCAATGCAGCCTGTCCCATGTTTCTGCAATACATCCAGCAGGCCATTTTCCGGCGTGCGCTCAAACATTGAATATTTGGGCTGATGAATAAGGCACGGGGTGCCCAGTTCACGCAGCATGACGATTGCTTTATCTGCCAGCTCAGCCGGATAGTTAGACAGGGCGATATAAAGCGCCTTGCCCTGACGCACGATGTGGTCCAGCGCGGTCATCGTTTCTTCCAGTGGCGTTTCCGGGTCCGGACGATGGTGGTAAAAAATATCCACATAGTCCAGCCCCATGCGCTTAAGGCTTTGATTAAGACTGGCAATCAGATACTTACGGGAACCCCAGTCACCATAAGGGCCGTCCCACATGGTATAACCTGCTTTAGAGGAGATAATCAGCTCATCGCGCAGCGCGTGGAAATCCTGGCGCAGAATGCGGCCAAAGTTTTCTTCTGCCGATCCGGGAGGCGGGCCATAGTTATTGGCCAGATCAAAATGGGTGATGCCGTTATCAAATGCGTGTCGCAGCAGCTCGCGGCTGTTGTCGACTCTGGTGCTGTCGCCGAAATTGTGCCACAAACCGAGCGACACGGCGGGAAGCTTCAGCCCGCTTTGTCCACAGCGGTGGTAGGTCATTGTCTGGTAGCGTTTCCTGTCCGGTTGATAAACCATGAAGAGATCCTGTGCGATAACGTGGGTATCAGTGATGAAAACAGCAGTGTATACGTTTACATCGAAGCATATCGCGCTGTCGATCGCAATCTGATCAACCGGTCGCTTCAGCACAACTGCTCAGCATTTTGCCGGTAAAATTAACAGGTAACAGGCTATCGTTTTTTCCTGATATCAACAGATAGTGCCAGTCTGAGCAAAGAATTCAGATTGATGCCCGTGGGCAATCGTTGATGTGAAAGGTATGGTGAATGGTTACAGCGTGACTTTCCGCTCACCCGTGTAAGGTGAGCGTTGTCGTTTGAGTGGGGGAAATTTATGATGTGTTCTGATTACGCAAGCGGAGTAAAACAATAATGACTAAATATGCTTTGGTAGGTGATGTCGGCGGAACCAATGCCCGCCTCGCACTGTGTGATGTTGAAAATGGTGCCATCTCACAAGCCAAAACGTTTCCCACAGCAGACTATGACAATCTTGAAGCCGTGATCCGTTTCTATCTTGACGAGCAAAAGCAGGATGTGACCGATGGTTGTATTGCCATTGCCTGTCCGATCACCGGCGACTGGGTCGAGATGACCAATCATGACTGGGCTTTCTCAACCAGCAAAATGAAAGACAATCTCGGTTTTGAGCATCTCGAAATCATTAATGACTTCACCGCTGTTTCAATGGCAATCCCTGTGCTTTCTGCGGAGGATGTCTTGCAGTTTGGCGGTAAAGAGGCGGTGAAGGATAAACCTGTAGCGGTCTATGGTGCAGGTACCGGGCTGGGCGTTGCGCATCTGGTGCATGTTGATAAGCGCTGGGTGAGCCTGCCGGGGGAGGGAGGCCACGTCGATTTCGCCGCCAACAGCGATGAAGAAGATCAGATTCTGGAAGTGTTACGTGCTGAGTTGGGGCATGTCTCGGTGGAGCGAGTTCTGTCCGGAGCCGGGCTGGTCAATCTGTACCGGGCAATTGTCAAATCAGATGACCGGGTGCCGGAAAACCTTAAGCCTAAAGATGTTTCTCAGCGCGCACTCGACGACAGCTGCACGGATTGCCGCCGGGCGCTCTCTCTGTTCTGTGTCATCATGGGGCGTTTTGGCGGTAATCTTGCGCTGAATCTGGGGACTTTTGGCGGCGTTTATATTGCGGGTGGCATTGTGCCACGCTTCCTCGACTTTTTTAAAGCCTCTGGCTTCCGCGCCGCCTTTGAAGACAAAGGTCGCTTTCGCGACTATGTCTGCGATATCCCGGTATATCTGATCACCCACGATCAGCCAGGCCTGCTCGGCGCCGGTGCCTATCTGCGTCAGACGTTGGGCAGTGTGCTGTAATTTTTCACGGGCCAGACTTCTTATGGCCCTTACCCGGTGGTTATTTCGGGCTCCTGATCGCATTTTTTTCCTTACATCTCCTTCCGGCCGCTAACTCAGCAACTCTCCGTCAACGTGTTGATCAGCAAAGCATTCAGCGTTATCAGCAGCAAGCTTAATTGGGATGGAGAGTGGCGTAATTACGGAAATCCAGGTAGATAAAAGGGGATGTCATTTTTTCAGGTTTGACGGTTTTCTCTGACAGACTTTAAGGTGAACGTTTGTCATCTTCCCTGGTGCGATTGCCAGGCAACGCCTCATGGTCTGCTGTATTAAGTGCGCCTTCAGTCGCTGAAAACCTTTCTTCAAGGTGCCGCGTACTCCCCGCAAATTTCTGGCTTCTTTGTGTAAAAACAGGCAATTTCCTGCTGGTTAGCGCTGAGGCGTCGGTAAACCATCAGGGAGATGACATCAGTCATCAGCGGCTGACTGCCGAGCAGATTCAGATTCTCCCAGCCTGCTAATTAAAAGGGGAAATCTAAAAACTCAGTCTTTGATTGTTTTCCTGTTAACGTTGTAAGACCTGGTGAACAGTCATTTACCTGGCGGCCCTGCCGATAAACATTTCTTCCGGCCTCTCGACAGGCTGCTTACCTCTGCGATATGTTCATAGCTGACCCACTGGTGGTCAGCGTCGCTCGGACGGTCCGGGCGCTAACGTAACTCAGAGGTTTCTATGGCTGATATCAGCTCTGCACGTCGTTTTTCCCGCATTGAACGCCTTCCACCCTATGTGTTTAATATCACTGCTGAACTGAAGATGGCCGCCCGCCGACGTGGCGAAGATATTATCGATTTCAGTATGGGTAATCCGGATGGCCCAACGCCGCCGCACATTGTGGAAAAACTCTGTTCCGTGGCTCAGCGTGAGGACACTCACGGCTATTCCACTTCACGAGGCATTCCCCGCCTGCGTCGGGCGATTTCCCGTTGGTATGCCGATCGCTATCAGGTGGAGATCGACCCGGAATCCGAAGCGATAGTCACTATCGGTTCAAAAGAGGGGCTGGCGCATCTGATGCTGGCAACTCTTGATCACGGAGATATGGTGCTGGTGCCAAACCCCAGTTACCCCATTCATATCTATGGCGCGGTGATTGCCGGGGCGCAGGTACGTTCGGTTCCTCTGGTAGCGGGTATTGATTTCTTCAACGAACTGGAAAGAGCTATTCGTGAAAGTTATCCGAAACCGAAAATGATGATCCTCGGTTTCCCCTCTAATCCTACAGCGCAATGTGTGGAGCTGGATTTCTTTGCACGGGTCATTGCACTGGCGAAGCAATACAACGTGCTGGTGGTCCACGATCTGGCTTATGCCGATATTGTCTATGACGGCTGGAAGGCGCCATCGATCATGGAGATACCCGGTGCCCGCGATGTTGCCGTTGAATTTTTCACCCTGTCAAAAAGCTACAATATGGCTGGCTGGCGTATCGGATTTATGGTCGGCAACAAAGAGCTGGTGGCGGCACTGGCTCGCATCAAGAGCTACCACGATTACGGCACTTTTACTCCTTTGCAGGTCGCGGCTATTGCGGCGCTGGAAGGCGATCAGCAGTGTGTGCGGGATATTGCAGAGCAATATAAACGCCGTCGCGATGTGCTGGTGAAAGGTTTGCATGAAGCGGGCTGGATGGTGGAGATCCCTAAAGCCTCAATGTATATCTGGGCGAAAATTCCTGACCATTATGCGTCAATGGGATCACTGGATTTTGCCAGACATTTGTTGCAGGAAGCGAAAGTTTGCGTTTCTCCGGGTATCGGTTTTGGCGACTATGGTGATACCCACGTGCGTTTTGCGCTGATTGAGAACAGTGACCGTATACGTCAGGCGATCAGAGGCATTAAAGCGATGTTTCGTGCTGATGGTATTTTGCCCGGTGTCAGCGCTTCCCCGGAAGAACCCGTCTGACAGCAAGGGGCAGGCTTTTTGCCTGCCCCGCCAGTTTGCTGTTTATAACATCAGACAGAATGTCCCAACCCACACCAGCAGAATAAAAGACACTCCCATCAAAGCATATTTCACCGTACAACTCCCTGCGGCGGCTCGTGGCCTTCTTCACGTGAACAGAATAAAAGCGAAAAGATTCTCGTCCATTCGCTCAGGGTTGCCATCATCAGTTCATGGCAGGACCGCGCGCTAATCTACTGATTCTTTGCGGTAAAATAAAGTGATCCCTGAAATTATCGGATTCAGTGAATATCAATCTCTGGCACTACCGACATGCCGACGCGCAAACGCGCCAGGTCTGGCTGACTGGCGTCCAGCACTATCTTTACGGGCAGGCGCTGCGCCACTTTCGTGTAATTTCCGGTGGCATTGTCGGCGGTAATCACCGCAAATGTGGATCCGGTTGCCGGAGCGATGCTGTCAACATGTCCATGAAGTATGACGTCAGGTAGCGCGTCAACCCTGACAGAAACGGCTTGCCCTGTCTGCACATGCTTTAGCTGCGTTTCCAGAAAATTAGCCAGCACATAGCTCTGCTGTAAGGGGACCACCGCCATCAGGCGCGTGCCAGCCGAAACCCAGGCACCGGGACGAGCTGAGCGCTGACCAACGGAACCGTCAACCGGCGCGGTGATACGGGTGTAAGAGAGGTTAAGACGTGCCTGGTCAACGCTGGCGCGTGCTGCGGCGATGTCAGCCTGAGCCTGCTTAATCGCCGCCTGCAACACCGGCACCTCATTTTGCGCCGCCAGAGCTGCGGCTTTACTTTGCCGTAGCCCTGCTGTGGCTTCACGCAGGGTGGCATAGGTTTTTTGCTGCTCATCGGCGGTTGCCGTTCCACTTTTCAACAGGCGACGATAGCGATCGGCATTCTGTCCGGCATATTCCAGGGTGGCTTCGCTGGCGCTGACGGCAGCTTCGCTCTGCGCGATGGCGGCCTGTTGCTGTTGCAGACTGGCCTCTGCGCCTGCCAGTTTTGCTTCAGAGATCTTAAGGTTGGCCTCTGCGCTTTCCAGTGCGACGCGATAATCCTGATCGTCAAGCGTCGCCAGTAACTGACCCGCTTTCACCGCCTGGTTATCACCGACATTAACGTAACGAATGTAGCCGGAAATTTTGGGTGCCACCAGGGTGTAATCGGCGGCCACCACGGCATCCTCAGTGCTGGCCTGATGCCGGCTCATGGCAGACCAGACAAACAGAGCGGCTGCCAGCAACAACAATAACGACAGAGCCAGCATCAGAATTCTTTTTGCAGGTGTGAAGCGCATGGTGATTATCTCGTGGTGGAGGTTGCTGATTGCATCAGTGTCTGGGGTGGATAAACGCGCGTCGCCAGCAAGGCGGTCAGCAGCACCAGCAGCAGAGCAAAGCCGGTTATCAGTAAATAGAGATCGCTGACGCTCAGGATCAGCGCCTGATGTCTGAGCAGCGTGGCTAAGTGGCGAATATTTTCCGCTGAACTGACTGAGCCATCTGGCAACAAAGGTGTCAGCGGGCCGGCGCTGGCTGCGTTATCCGCCATGCTTAGCCAGAGGTGATTACCCATCTGGTCAATCAGATGGTGAGAATGAAATTTCTCACGATAAGTGAGCAGGTTTTCAATCAGGCTGCCAGCCGCCACGCTGGCAAAACCACGTACGGTATTGAACATCGCAGAGGCCCAGGGGCCTTCCGTTGGATGAACCACACTGGTGGCGCTCATCAGCACAGGCAGAATCATCATTGGCTGGCCGAACGCCTGCAACAGCTGAATTGTCCAGAAGTTTTGCCGCGCCCAGTCACCGGTGATTTGCATACCCAGCAGACAGGAGAGGCACAGCAGCGCGGCACCACTGCTCAGCATCAGACGGCCGTCAATCCAGCGGCGGTTTAATAATGCTGCCAGCAGTGGCGCGATAAGCAACTGAGGTAAACCAACAGCCAGCGCCAGCGGGGCAAACTGATTAATGCGAAATCCGTCCACCTGTGAAAAATATGCAGACGGCAGGGCGGAACCAGAGAGCGCTGTCAGCAGTATGATTGCCAGTGCCAGCAGGCCGTGAGCCAGGTTGCGCCTGGACAGCATCTGCAATCTGAACAGCGGCAGCGGGTGATACCACTCATTAATGAAAAAAATGGTCAGCAATGCCAGAGAAAACAGCAGCATGCTGGTAATAAGCGGCGAGTTGAACCAGTCAAGTCTCTCTCCCTGGCTCAACACAAGAATAAGCAATGCCACTCCACTACAACCTGTCAGCATACCGATCAGGTCAATCTGCCGGAAACGCTCCGGTCGCAGCGGATCCTGCGGTAATCCCCAGCTCATTAGCAGGCAGGCGACAAAAATCGGCGGGATAACCTGCCAGAATACAAACTGCCAGCCAACTGAATCGGTCCAGAATGCGGCCAGCGAAGCGGCAATATTGGGACCAAAAGTCGCAGTCAGGGCATAAGCTGCCAGCCCGTAGAGTTTGATCGGGGGAGGCAAAAAACGCAGTGCTACCGTCATCAGCAGTGGCGGTAAAGCACCACCTGCAAGGCCCTGTATGACACGCAGAGCAACAAAGAGTGCGGGAGTGGATACGCAGGGCTGTATTGCGCCCGTGATGGCAAAAACCGTAGCCACGCTCAACGCAAAACGTCGTAGTGAAAAGGTGACGGCGAACCAGGGCGCAATCATCATCGCCGCCACCTCCGCAGCCTGATATGCAGAAGTGATCCAGCTGGCACGATCGTAATCAAAACCGGTTGCTGCCCGAATATCGATCAGCGCCAGATCGGTAACCCGATCGTTGAGGCCAGAGGTCAGGGCAGCAATCATCACGCCAACCAGGCCAAGCGCCAGACGCAGGGTAAAAGGGTGAGAGGCCGCAACAGGCTGGGAAGACATAACGGCTCCATGAGGATAAAAATTATGTGATTCACTGTACCGTATTACGGTACATTTGCTGTGCATACTACCTTGTGAGTGAGTGTATTGCAATGCGATACACTGAGCCGTAACCGCAATAGCGTGCTAAAATATCGGCCTTAAGCAAGGAAGGAAAGCTGATGTCTGAATCTTCAATTCCCCGTGAAGACGAACGTAACGGCGGGATCCAGGTGATCTCGCGGGCCGCAAAAATTCTGGATGCTCTCGGTAATCGTCCCGATGGTATGAGCCTGGGGGAAATTGCCCAGGCCGTTGATCTCCCTCGCTCCACGGTACAGCGTATCGTCGCCGCGCTGGATTCGGTGCAACTGGTGCGCATTCATGGCGCAGGCGGTGTTCGCCTTGGTCCGGCCCTGCTGCGACTGATTGCCACTGTTCACACCGACGTGGTAGCCATCGCCCGGCCCTGGCTTCAGACATTAAGTGATGCCACGGGCGAAACGGTAACTCTGGCGCGTGCCAGTGGCCTGCAACTGGCAATTGTGCATTCAGTGGTTGCCGATCGTGAGTTGCGGGTGGTACCGCGCATTGGGTTGCATCTGCCGTTGTACAGCACTTCGGGTGGAAAAGCCCTGCTTGCGCTGGAGAGCGATCAACAGGCAAGGGCGCTGGTTGGCGATGCATTTGAGGCCATTACCGATCTCACGGTAAAAGCTTTTCCGGAGTTGCTGGAGCGATTAAAGGAGATTCGCCGCACGGGGGTTTCTTATGACCGCGAGGAAACGCTGGCAGGGATTTCGACGATGGCGGTCGCTATCGATACCATACTTGGACGCTATTCCATCAGTTTACTGGTTCCTTCCAGCCGCTTTCAGCAGCATGAGGCGCTCTACCGTGAAGCAATCCTTAAATGCAAAGAGGCGCTGGTGGATGAGATAGGCAAAGCGTCAATACGTGACTGACAGGAGAGGGAAATGCAAAAACTTTTGGTTGCCGTCGATAATTCAACAATTGCCCGCAAAGTCGTCTCCCTGGCTGTTCAGCAGGCCAGAGCACTGGCTGCGCAGGTGGTAGTTTTATGCTGTGTTGATGCCAGCTACGCTGCCACAACGGGTGACTATATTATCGAAGCGGGGGAAGATCCCGGCGATTTTGGCAGTGCACTTGACGAACAGAACACGGCGGAGGCTGCTGTCCGTCAGGCACTCGCGGAGCTTCAGGGGGCAGGGATTGACGCAACCGGTAGAGTCATTGCCGGAGAATCGGCTGAAACCATTGTTGCTCAGGCTAATGAAATGGGGGCAACGATGATTATCATGGGGCGTCGCCATCTGTCTTCTTTTAATCGTCTGTTAAAAGGATCGGTCAGTGCCGCAGTAATTGAACGAGCCAGCTGCCCGGTTCTGGTTGACGTGCGCGTCGACTGATTATATTTCCGGGCTGCGCCGACTGGCCCGCTTATTCAGGATGCAATTTTGACTTTCTTCGCCGGGCTTATTGTTTTTATTTGCGGCATTGCCGCGCTTTTGATTTTAATTCTGCTGCACAAGCGCAAAAAAATCAGCACAACGCTGGCCGTATGGCTGGCGATTGTTCTTATTGCTGTCAGCAGTACTTATTACGTTGCTGTAAGAGTGCCACATCAGCAGCACGAGGCCCGCCTGAACGCAGCAGAACACTATTTTATCAACCTGCCACTTTACCGTACGTTGAAGGTGCAGCAACCTTCGCTATACCAAAAGCTGCATCAGCAATATCTGTCGGCAGTGGCAACGGGCGAAAGCGAAGCGCAGGCGCTGGAACATCTTCGGCCAATGCTGGCAGACCTGCTCAGTCAGCGTATCAGCTATGCCAGTAATGAAGCATTGTACCGCTATATGCAGGTTTCGCTGGAGCAGATGAAAGCGCTGCGTCAGCAAAATAGCGAACTCTGTTTTAAATTTTTGTTCCCGCAGGTCAGTGGAGGAATTAACACCACAGAAAGTCTGCCTGTTGAGTTGCGTAAAAAGGAGGGCGAAGCCCTGGACTATTTTCTGCAACAAAGCTTTGGGGCAGAACACACCGGTAATGCATTGCAGGGACGTGAAGATCTGGGAAATATTGTTCGCAGCCTGTACGGCCGCTGGGGGAGTGATCTGCAATTAATTAATGCACCGGCTGAAACAGGGGCTGATAAGACGAAACTTTGTGAAATGACCATCGATCTTTATCAATCTGTGCTGGCACTTCCGGTTAATCATTCGGCTGAAGTACTGCGTATCATTCTTGACGGCAATGCCAACTGGTAGCAAAAAAAAGCCCGCTCGCCGCGGGCATAACATATTGTTATAACAGTAATATCCTGGTGTGGTACAGGTATGTCGTTTTGTGAAGTCATCATGTCATCGATAAGAAAAAGGCACCAGGTGTTTTTCTTGATTGATTCAATCGGCAAAATTTTGCATCCACACTGTAAAAAATGTGCAAATACGGTTTTTTCCGATAGTGAAATGAAATTGCGTTGTTATGATACTGCTGCGGAAAAGGAGCAAAAATGAATAAAAATAAATCTTTAACTTACACACTGCTGATCGGTGCATTTTTATTAACGGGATGTACATCCAGCAAACCCGGCGCGTTTGAAAAAGTCGATGAGGATCGTGCAGTAAATACGGTGCAATATCGTTTTAATCCGTCGCTGGTAAATAAAACAGCCATGCTGGAAGATGTACAACGTTATTGTGCAGAGCGAGGTTTTGATAAAGTCGAACCGATTAAACCGCAGGAAAGTCGCATTCCCGGATTAATGAAAGCCTGGTATCAGTGTAACTACAGTATTAAAAGTTAAATAATAAAAAGGGCGGGAAAATTCCCACCCAATGTTGTTGCCTTTCTTTTTTATTGCTGTGTGCAGGCTTTGCCTGTCACTATATCACATCTTACTCTTCTTCAATGCCTGCTACTCAGACGGCTGCATTTCAACAGCGATTCGGGCCAGGCCCATAGCGGTAGCCGTAGTGCGGGCCGCCATGATAACCGCCGCCATGGTGCCAGCCGGGCCCACCACGATAACCATCATCAATAATACAACCACTCAGCATCATTATCACACCCAGAACAGAGACGGCTTTAATTAATGTTCTCATTGGTAATGCTCCTGCGCTTTTTCAATGACTACAAGCTTACAATTG
The DNA here is from genome assembly GCF_000590885.1 of Erwinia mallotivora. Classification (GTDB taxonomy): domain Bacteria; phylum Pseudomonadota; class Gammaproteobacteria; order Enterobacterales; family Enterobacteriaceae; genus Erwinia; species Erwinia mallotivora. The sequence continues at coordinate 42,176 of NZ_JFHN01000053.1, read as the reverse complement.
AAAAGTGAAGGAATAATGCCGACTTTGTAGAGTTATTTAATTAAATATTTCAAAATAATTCTTAATATGTAATTCGTTGCCAACGGCGAGGATTATAAATAAGAAAAAGACGAAAAAAAAGCCCCAGCAGAAGGAATGCTCTTAATTATATTTAAGAGATGCTCAACCAGAGTTTATTATCTCCCTTTATTTCACCACGGCAGAAAATCATTTTTGCATTACACTCAGTGCTGTCATTGGTGTTCAGGAGAAATTTATGCGCTATCAGGTTGATAATGTACTGGCGGTGCAGGCAGAACTCGGAGAGTGTCCTGTCTGGTCGGTGAGCGAGCAGGCCCTTTACTTTGTCGATATTCTCGCTCCGGCGATCCACCGTTTCGATCCTGGTAGCGGTGAACATCGCGTTATGCCGGTGGCAGAACATATTGGTTGTTTCGGTCTGAGAGAGCAGGGCGGTTTTGTGGCGGCATTACGCAGCGGCGTCTGTATGCTTGATCACCACGGAAAAATTGCCGCACGAATTGCACCGAATCCCGGAGAAGCGTCTCGTAGCCGCTTTAACGACGGACGAGTTGACCGTTTTGGTCGTTTCTGGTGTGGCAGCCTGTGGGAGCCGCAGGATCGTAATGGCGGCAAGCTGTGTCGACTCGATGAGAATCTCACCCTGACCGTTCAGGCAGAAGATATTATGATTTCCAACGGCGTGGCTTTTTCACCCGACAGCCGCTGGATGTATCATTCTGATACGCCAAATGGTGTGCTCTATCGCTATCCGATGGATGAGCAGGGTGAAATCGGGCCACGACAGGTCGTACAGCGCTTTGTAGAGCAACAGGGAGGCTTACCAGACGGCGCGGCGGTGGACAGCGAAGGATTTTACTGGTCGGCCATGTTTGATGGTGCCAGAGTTATTCGTCTCAATCCGGCCAATGGAGACATTGTCGATGAAATCCCTCTCCCGGTACGCTGGCCAACGATGGTTGCTTTTGGAGGCCCTGACCTGAAGACGTTATTTATTACCAGTTCGCGCGAGGAACGTTCGCCACAGGAGCTGGCGGAGTATCCCCAGTCCGGCGATCTCTTCGCGGTGCGGGTCGGCGTCGCCGGCATAGCCGAGCCGTTTTATCGCCGCTAAGTTTCGTTGGCCTGACAGCGGGTGACAGACAGCCCGCTGTCAGCCTGACTATCAGCCGGTAGTCAGCCGCATATTGCGCATATCGTTACCGGTAGGTGTCTGATGAACTCTCAGATCAAATTCAGGCAACACCGCGAAGATATGGTCAAAAATATCTGACTGAATCCTTTCATACTCCAGCCACACCGTCGTATTGGTAAAAACATAAATTTCAATTGGCAGTCCCTCGGAGCCGGGAGCCAGCTGACGCACCATCAGCGTCATTCCCTTATGGGTCCGGGGATGCGCCTTCAGCCAGGCTTCCAGCCAGGCGCGGAAAGTCCCGATATTGGTCATTCTGCGACCGTTGAGAGGGGTGCTGAGATCGCAGTTCAGACCTGCATTCCACGCCGAGACTTCCTCTTTTTTGCCATCCAGGTAAGGTGTAAGCAGCTGCGCCCGTTGCATAGCAAGGATGTCTTCTTCATTGAGGAAGCGAATGCTGGTGGTATCAATGTTGATACTGCGCTTGATACGACGCCCACCTGATTCAGACATTGCCTGCCAGTTTTTGAACGAATCAGAAATCAGCGCCCAGGTCGGGATGGTGGTAATGGTATTGTCCCAGTTACGCACTTTTACCGTGGTCAGGCCGATATCCACCACCGAGCCGTCTGCGCCATATTTCGGCATCTCCAGCCAGTCCCCCAGCTTGAGCATACTGTTTGCTGAGAGCTGAATCCCGGCCACCAGACCAAGGATGGGATCTTTGAACACCAGCATCAGCACGGCGGTCATTGCGCCCAGTCCGGTCAGTAACACCAGCGGGGATTTGCCAATCAGCACCGAAATAATCATCAGCGCGATCAGCAGGGCAGCAATCAGTTTCAGACTCTGAAAGATGCCACGCAGTGGTAATTGTGTGGCGAACATGCTGTTTTCCGACAGCCCAAGGACAAGATCCAGCAGTGAGAAAAACATCAGCAGGCTGAAGATCATCATCCATACCTGGCTTGCCACCATAACGATACTGAAAACGGGTTCATGCCCCTGAAGAAACATCTCCGACTGAATCTGTAACAACACACCCTGCATTAACAGGGCGAAGCGGCTGAACAATTTACTGTCGAAAATAACGTGAGGCCACTGGCGTGATGATTTTGTGGCAAGCCGGCGCAGAAACGGCAGCATGGCACGGTGGAGCAAGCCGTGGACAATTAAGGAAATAATTAAAATTATGCCAAGCATTGCCAGCAGGGCAATCAGCGGTGCATAAGGTAGTTCGAAAGTTGTAAGCCAGCCAAGAATATACTGATACATCTGTTTCTGTTCCCTGTGTTGAGACTGTTCCAGTGATTAACCGACCACTTTGCAAAGCCGGGGGTGGGGAGAATAACGTGGCTGGAAGCGTAAAATCAAACTGCCAGCTGGCTAACCACCAGGCTGGTCGCAGGGGTAAAGAAGCTCGCGCAGGATAGCAGCGCGCTGTTCCGGTGAGAGATAAATCATACCGAACAATTTGTGAGGCTGGCGTTCCTGGCGGAACAGAAGATAAAGCGCGGTGAGCATAGCAGGACGTTTTTTCATGGCTGTCTCCTTATGAAATACAGACAGCCTGAACCTTTCAACCGTGAACAAACAGTGTCGGTTTTATTATTTTTGTTCCGCGTTTTCTTTACTGAATATAGCTGCGAATCGCGTCGGCAATGGCTTTGTTAGCCGCACGCTCATCACGATGTTCGGCGTCATCGGCCACTTTTTGCAGATACTTATTCAGTTTGCCGCCGGTTGGCACATTGCCATAGGCGATAAGCATCTGCACGATATGTCTCAGTGCGAGAACTTCCACAGTCAGTCCTTCAACGACAGCGTCTTTATCCGGCATAGGTTACTCCACTACCACTTTGATGAATATTTGCCAGATTAGCGGGAAAGTGCAGATTTCAATCAGATGAATACAGCAAAAAACTGCTGCTAAATCGTCACAGAACCTTCAGGAGAGATAAAGTATTGCCCCTGGCGTGATGAGGCGTTCATACAGCCTGGCGGCACTGTAATGCGTGGCATCCTGCTGTTCCTGCGTTGTACTCCAGACCATTGACTGTATGTGTCTGAGTTGATGCCACACCAGTATCGCCGATACCGTCAACGAACAGATGTGTTCGTTTTGCCGACAGAGCAACGTATAGTGCCACTCCTCATCCAGTTCGTTACAAAAGAACTGCACGGATTCAGAGGGCAGCAGTGCACGCATGTCGGGCAGCAGATACTGGCTGACATGGCGGGTAAGCCGGAGGGTAAAGGTGTTCAGCATGCGGGCAACTTCCTGTTGAGATGGGCAAAAACCTATCTTAATGAATCAGGGTTTAAGTTCAACGCGTTAAACTGGGTAACTCACCCTGAACAAAGCATCATGTTGATGCTGTTAAACCGGGAAAACAGATGAAAAATATCCTTTTACTGATATGGGCAACATCGCTGTTGGGTTGTGCCGCGCAGCCAGAAAAACCTGCCACTCCAGCCAAACTGGGGATGCCAAATCCGGCTTCTGCATGGTGTGTAAAACAGGGTGGAAACCTCGATATTGTCAACACCGGACAGGGACAGACCGGCTATTGCACTTTACCCGGCGGGGAACGGGTCGAAGAATGGACGCTGTATCGCCGTGATCATCGATGATGTTTTTCAGCGGCTGGCCGCTTCCGCTTTTCGTCAGCGTTTCCACCTGGGGCAGACGGAATATCACTACTGCCGTAAGCGGGGGGAAGCGGAAGTCAGGCGTCACGCGCAGGACTTTATCAACATGCGGCTGGCGCCTGCTGTACCTGCCAGCGACGGTAAACAAACCCCCATGCGCGGACATCCGGTGTTTATCGCACAACACGCCACTGCAACCTGCTGCCGTGGCTGTCTGAGCAAATGGCATGCGATTCCCGCTATGCAGCCGCTGACGCAAGCGCAACAGGCTTATATTGTGGCGGTGATCATGCGCTGGTTAGAGCAGGAAATGCAGCGGCCACTGCCGCCCGAAAAGAAAACGCGCAATAAGAGCAGACCGCATGGCGACCAACAACTGGACCTGTTTGACTAATCCGCTGCTGGTCAGGTTTTGCTGAGGGTGTAACTTTTTACTTTGCCATTATCCAGCTGTACCGTCAGCGTCTTGCCAACTGTGGTGCTCATCGCGTTGGCTTTACTGTAGGACCACATCATCAGGGTATGATTTTCCGGGTAAGGTGTCTCAGATGTCGGCTGACCAAACAGCGAAATCAGCTGCTGACGGGTTGTGGAACCATACTGAATCTTAGCCAGTTTCGCGTCGTCGAAATTTACTCCCGACGAAGAAGAGCAGCCGCCAACCGCCAGAATAAGCATCAATACGCAGAAATATTTTTTCATTCACACCACCTCAGATTGAATCCGACTATAGTAACAGAAAGTCAATTTCACGTGATGTAAACAGCAGGAGGGTGAGATGTCGTCCAGCGCTAACCATCAAAAACCTGAGAAAACCGATAAGCACCATCCGGCGAGAGATAATCCTGCTGAACACGGTGAGATCCCTCGCACGCGCGATGACAGTGAGGATCATAAAAAAGATCCTTATCAGGATCGCGGTAAGTGATGATTGCTGTCCGCAGCATGCCTGAGGCTTGTTATGCGCCAGCTACCCGGTAAAGACAGCCCTTGTAAGCGATGTGAGCAGGGATAACGCTTTTATCGTTGCGTTCTGCCATGCTGAACAGCACCGCTCTTATCTCAGTAAGCAAAAATTAATTCAAGTCTGCCGTTATCTGATCGAAATAAAGTGATGTCTGTGGGGGATGACTTTTAAAATCCGCAGAGATTTTACCGACAACCTTTGTTCGGGTCAGAGGGCGATGACAAAATGAATGAAGTGCTGATTCTGAATATCACAGAATATTAATTACAGGGTGAACGGCATCCATACTCTGTTTTCAGCCGCCAGAGATATTGTGAAATGGCGTGAATGGATTACATCTCTGGACAATTCAGATGGGTTACTGTCAAATATTATTACATCGTCAAAATGACAGAAATGAGACGATAAGGCCGGATGAAAATAAATTCTTATCACTCTTAACGTCTCATGCCTGCTTAATCTGAGTCAGCGCGGGATTCCCTTTTTGGAGGGCTGGAATAAGTTGGGGCCAGAATCATTGCCATACCTTAATACGGTGACTCAGGCTGGATAGTTATGCCTGTCGATCGCTCAGCTGTCAGTTTTAACAGCCTGTACTACACTTGCAGAATCGAAAAAAAGGTGGCGATATGACTGAGAGTGAATTCCGGGCGATACTGAAACAGCAAGGCTACAGCGAGCCGGTGTTGGTTGAGAGAGCCGCCAACAGCTGTCTGGATTGGCATTCGCATCCCTTCGAAGCGATGGCCCTGATCCTTGACGGTGATATAACCATTACTAATAGCGCAGAGAAAGTGACTTATTCGGCTGGCCAGACTTTTCATCTGGTTACTGATGAGCAGCACGAGGAATATTTTGGCAGCAAAGGGGTAAAATATCTGTCCGGGCGTAAAAGTTAATTTTTCCGCTATTTTTATTATTTTAAAACTGTGCAGATGTAATCAGGAAACAGGGCGTGAAAACGCAACGGCATCATCTTATTTGTTCAATCAATTATCCAGGTTTATGTTTAACAGATGAGTGTGTTTCTTGTGATCGAATCTGCACCTGAATTATTAACGACATTATTCTGCGACAAGTAGTAACGTCATGTCATAATGCCGTATGTTGATCAGTTGGTTATTTGTATTCTTATCTCCGGCAGAAATTGTCCGCATATCACTTTTCCTCAGAGATATGTGCCTTATCGCTGCTGACGGGCTGGCGTTTTTTCAGTTTGCATCAATCTGTTCAGGTCACTAAACAATATTTGTCAGTGGATTAATTATAAAATTACTAATAATTAAGCCTGCGCTGCCGATAGTACTTTGTTCCGCTACGGTTAATCCGTTTTTGGTATGGTTTTTCTCGCATCTCTTCAGGTGGATATGTTCATGACAATTACACAGCGACTTTTTCTGAGTTTTTCCTTGCTTGCAGCCTCTTTGATTACGGTGGTCATTGTTGCCATGTTTGTCGTCACCGGATTTCAGTCGCGATTTCAGTATGTCCAGGAAAATGCTATTCCTTCAATCATCGACCTCGGGAAGCAGGTTGATAGCAGCAATGAACTGATTATCTGGCTGTATCGGCATCAGAGTGCCACCGACCTGAATAAACAGGCGCAGGTAGGAAAGCAGATTGACGAGGTGATCGACAAACTGCAAACCCTCAATCAGTACTATCTGGACCACGATATATCCAGCGATGAAGATCGTCAGATGACCCAGGCGGCCTTTGCCACGATCAAAGATATCAGAGACAGGTTACCGGTGTTCATCCAGGGATCGCTGGCGCAGGACGATAAAGTATCGTTGCGCGAACTCCAGGGAAATGCCGGTATCGGCCAGTCAGCCAGGGATCTTATCGCTGGCTATCAGAAACAGCTGAAGCTGAATGTCGATATCAGTAACCAGCTCAGAAAAGACAACGATCGTATTTATAACACCACCTTCTGGAGCATGATTGCAGGCTCCTCCGCAGTAATCCTTATTCTGGGTACGCTGGTGATAAAAATTATCCTCAGTATCCGCAGAAGCCTTAACGCCATGCGCACCACCATGGAAAATGCCAGCGCCTCTCTTGATCTTACGCTGCGTGCTGACGACTCGCGCAGGGACGAAATTGGCCTGACAGCCCAGGCCTACAACCACCTGGTGAAAAATGTCGCCAGTTCACTCTCTTCGGTTAGCGCATCTTCAGACTCTGTCAGCACCGCATCAGCACAAATCTCCGCCGGCAATGAAGACCTGTCATCCCGTACTGAAGAGCAGGCTGCGTCGCTGGAGCAAACGGCAGCGAGCATGTCTCAACTGACTGAAACCGTCAGGCAGACCGCTGAGAACACCCGCCTGGCTACTGAACTTTCGCAAAATGCGCGTGAAATTTCAGATAACAGTGTTACCCGCGTGCAGGCGATGTTGGCGACGATGTCTGATATCCGCAACAGCTCAACGAAAATTACCGACATCATATCCCTTATCGAAGGCATTGCCTTTCAAACCAATATTCTGGCGCTTAACGCTGCGGTGGAAGCGGCGCGTGCCGGTGAACAGGGCCGTGGATTTGCGGTGGTGGCGGGTGAGGTGCGTAATCTGGCTCAGCGTTCTTCCGCATCAGCCCGTGAGATAAAAGAGTTGATCGAGTCATCCATGCGTTATGTGGAAACCGGCTCAGAACAGGCGGAGGACGTCGGGCAGAACATGGACCGCATGAAGGATGCTGTTCGTCAGGTTTCTGACCTGATAAATGAAATTTCTGCCGCTGCTCAGGAGCAGATGCTGGGTATTGGTCAGGTCCATCAGGCTGTTAATCAGATGGATGATGTGACACAGCAGAATGCCGCGTTGGTGGAAGAAGCGTCAGCGGCATCCCGCTCGTTGATGGAGCAGGCAGGCACCCTTAATCAGTTGGTTTCCGCCTTTATCATTAATGCGCCGTCCACAACACCGACGACGTTGAGACCGACAAACAGCCCGGCGATAAAATCGCTTCCGGCATTGCCGACGGCGAAAACCGAAACAAATCTTCAGGAAAACTGGGAACACTTCTGACCTTTACTGGTGAAGATAACCGTTCAGGCATTTCGTTTTAGATCCGCTCGCAAGGGCGGATTTTTCTGTCACCCCTGTCAGGGTTAATCAATATCACAGGGATTTATTGTTTCGGCAGCACGGATGATTAACGCCGGCCTGCTAAGCCTGAAACAGCCGCTCAGCAGGCAAAGGTGATACCACTGTTATTCCGGCTCTGCACGCTTTCCTCACAGAGCCTTCTGCATGTTAATCACTGCCCTGGCATTTGACGCGCTGGTGGCCAGCACGTCAATCACCCCCGCGTCAAGGCAGCGGTGGCATCGAGCAGTGCGTCCTGACGATACTGGTTAAACGGAGCTAAAGCGTGGCGGAAAAACTTCTGACATAATGAGCGAACAGGTATAATGGCGATCTCCCTGAATTGGTTGCACAATCAGTAGATCATACTTTCTATGCCCGATCTGATTTACCCGCCCATTACTGGGGATTCCCCAGCGCTTACTGTAGGGTTTTGTACTCATCGTAAACGGGAGTTCTAAGATGGGAACCGCGATAAGCTTACCGAAGAAGGAAAAAAATTAACGCAAATGCTGCCATGATCCCCGCTATCCATTTCCACTTTTTTGACTTATCAAAGTAAACAAAAATACCCTGAATAAGAACGATAATAAACAGGATTAATCCAGCAAAAACTTTCCCACTATCACTGCCGTTATTACTTAGTGAGCCTTGAGGTATGGCCGAATCCATATCATATATAACGCTATAATTATCTACCGTGGACAGGTAAATCACCAGCATAAAAAGCAGGTAAAACAGGATGAAAATAAACCTGATGAACTTTTTCACTCAGCTATCACCAAATTAGTTTGTTGAAATGCTGCCAATTTCTGACAATGAAATCACCGTACCGCATATCTTTTTTAATGCTTGCCAGACCTGGTTTGGTGCCCCGGTTATATCTGGCACCGACTATCCTGACATCATCCATACTTAGACGCGTTGGTAACTTGTCATAGTCCGATAGCTGGCGTAAGTGCTTAGCCGCGAGGTTAATATTACAGGTGTCTTTTTCGAGACATAGTGATAGCGCCCGAAGTTCTGACGTGCTCATCTGATCCGTATCAAGTCCCATAGTCCTGGCGGCGGTGCGAAGCTGCATACTGATAAAACCGAACGAGGTCTTAGCCGGTGGCGACGTTATAGTAAAATTACGGTCAACATAAGCAGGGCCGCTCCAGTCAATAGAACGTATCTCAAAAGCAATCCTGTCAATAATATTTGGATCTCCGCCGACTTCAATCCAGCAGACTCCTGCAAGTAACTCAGCTGGAATATTGTAACGAAGAGCGGCCGATCTGATGAGTGTACGGTGTTTTTTCACCCACGCGTCTTTAAATCCCCTGGCGTGACGCCTGCCACCACCGAACTGTTCAGGGAGGGCTTTCCAGCGAAATACATCTAAAAAAGTCCAGGAAGGGGATTTTGTCATTACTTTGCATTGCGCAAAATCTTTCATATCCATTTGACTAACTCCATTTAATTGCTGTCCGTTTGCAACTTCGAAATAGTAGCAATTCATTGAATAAAAATTAACAAAATAAAGGATTATTTAATTTGTCGATTTCTGACTTACAGCTCCAAATGCCCTGGAACGCCCTTAGAGGGCCGTATTGTCACGTCGAGTCACCCTGTGCCCCCACTCAGCGCAGCTATTCAGACCAACTGAAAAAATACACCACGATGGTTGCTGATACCGGCGATGTTGCATCGATCAAAAAGTTTGCCCCTCAGGATGCGACCACCAATCCTTCGCTGGTGCTGAAGGCCGCGCAGCTGCCGCAGTATCAGTCGCTGATTGCTGAGGCTATCGGCAAAGCTCGTCAGCAGGGCGGCAGCGCAGAAACGCAACTGATTAACGCCTGCGATCAGGTGGCGGTGGATATCGGCTGTGAAGTGTTGCGTCACATACCGGGGCGTATTTCCACCGAAGTTGATGCCCGCTTTGCCTGGGATCGTGGGATGTGCGTATCGAAAGCGCGCAAGCTTATTCAGATGTACGAAAAGAACGGCGTCGGACCAGAACGTATCCTGATCAAACTCGCTGCCACCTGGCAGGGGATTCGCGCAGCAGAAGAGCTGGAGCAAAACGGCATTCACTGTAACCTGACTCTACTGTTCTCCTTCGCTCAGGCACGGGCCTGCGCCGAAGCAGGCGTTTTTTTAGTCTCGCCGTTCGTAGGTCGCATTTACGACTGGTATCAGAAAAATCAGCCCCAGACGGCGTATCGGGTGGACAGCGATCCGGGGGTGGTTTCTGTCCGGCAGATCTATCAGTATTACAAGTCGCATGGCTACGAGACTGTGGTGATGGGAGCCAGTTTCCGCCGCATTGAGCAGGTACAGGGGCTGGCCGGATGCGACCGTCTGACTCTCTCCCCGCTACTGCTTGATGAGCTGGCTGCCAGCGAAGGTGCGTTATCCCGTCAGCTGGAACCCGGTAATGTAACAGAAAACCGCCCCAGTCCGCTGACCGAGGCGGAGTTCCTCTGGCAGCACAATCAGGATGCAATGGCGGTAGAAAAACTGGCTGAAGGGATCAGGTTGTTTGCCGTCGATCAGGTCAGACTGGAAAATCAGATTCAACAGATGCTGTAAGCCGTCATCGCAATGCCCTGACGATATTATTTTTAAGGCTTTTATCGGGCTGAAATTTCAGTGAAAAAGGGGAGACGTTGAGCACCTGGCTGAATATTATCCCCTGCAACGGGCGATGATTCTGATTAACTTGTCGTTATTGATGATTTTAAAAATAAACCGGAATTAATTTATATCCGCAACTAATTATCCTGCCAGTCACCCGATGCGGTTTCATTCTCGTAAATTCAATCTGTTGCCCCCGGCAGCTTTCTGAAATGCCACCTCAGCAGCCACCGCGCAAGATTTTCTTAGTGTGAGCAAGAAGAATAAAAAGAAAATAAGGGTGATTTTTCGCTGGAAATTTTCCTGCGCCTGCCGATAAACGGATTGATGGGGACGGGCAATAATGTGTAAACGTCCGGAGTAAAACACTGAATTAAAGGCTGGGTTAATATGTTCAGAAACAGAAAAATAAAATTAAATGCCATGCTCACACTGGCGTTTCTTATTGTCATCCTCATGGGCGTATTTACCACGGGCTTTGCCGGATTTAAACTCAATACGGCAAGCGAGCAACAGGATTTGACCAGCGCGCGACTGTCAGACTTACAGGCCCTTCAGTCGCTGAAAGATAACCTCACTCAGCAAACCAGCCTGTTACTGGCTGTTGCCGCACACGATCAGCAACAGACGGTGGCTAACCTGCAAACGGAGTTTTTCTCACTGCTGCAAAACAGTGACGCTATTACGGCGCATTTTCGGACGTTAATTAACGGCGCCAAAAGTATCCCAGGGATTAATCTTGCTGAAGTTGAAGAGGCCTCCGACCTGTTGAAAAAAATTGAAATGACCTCTGGACCGGTTAACCAGACTGCCCGGAATGTCTTTCAGCAAAATGAGGCCTCATTAGACGCAAAGCTTGTCAGTGACCTGATTCCGGCATTTTCGCAATATCGTGCTGCCGTAAATGGCATGGTTTCATATCAGGCGCGGGTGACGCTGAAAACGGCGCAGACATCGACTCAGGCTCTGTCTGGCGTTTATATGACGCTGGTTGGTCTGACGGTTGTGTTTGTTATTCTTGGCTTCGTTATGAGTGGGCTGATTACTCGCCGCATCAAACGTCAGCTGGGTGGCGAGCCGTCAGAGGCACAGCAACTAGCCGCAACGATTGCCGCCGGGGATCTGACCACGCCAGTAAATCTGCGTCCGAGTGATACCACCAGTCTGCTCGCCTCCCTGGACAGCATGCAGACTAATCTGCGCAGACTGGTGTCGCAGATTAAAGAGTCTTCTACCTCAGTCGCGCAGGCCGCCGATGAGATTTCTCAGGGGAACTCGGAGCTCTCTTCCCGCACCGAGCAGCAGGCAGCAGCGCTTCAGGAAACCGCCGCCAGTATGGAACAGCTTACCGCTACGGTAAAAAGCAATACCGCCAGCGCGCAGCAAACTGCGGAGTCAGCACGTGAAGCTGCAACACTTGCCCGCGTGGGTGAACGGGAGATGCAGCGTATGTCTGAAACCATGAACGATATTTCACTTAGCGCCACCAAGGTACGCGACATCACTTCAGTGATTGAAGGCATCTCATTCCAGACCAATATTCTGGCGCTCAACGCGGCAGTTGAAGCCGCCAGAGCTGGCGAGCAGGGCCGCGGATTCGCTGTGGTTGCCGGTGAAGTCAGAACGCTGGCTCAGCGTAGTGCCACAGCGGCCAGAGATATTAAGCATCTGATTGAAGAGGCGGTGAAACAGGTTGAAAGCGGGGTGGCTGTTGCCACTGGCACTGGCCAGAGCATTCTCAATATCGTGGGGATGGTCGGCAAACTGGCAGAGGCGATGGATAATATCTCGCTTGCTTCGTCTGAACAGATGCAGGGAATTTCACAGGTCAGCATTGCAGTAAACCAGATGGATGGTGTGACGCAGAACAATGCCGCCCTGGTTGAGGAGTCCTCGTCGGCCTCTCAGTCTCTTTCCGGGCAGGCGCACTCTTTAAGCGAAGTGGTCAATGCCTTCCGCATCTGACCCACACCCCGTTTCCCAATCGGGAAACGGGGGTTGAAAACCAGCATGACCCGCATGACGTTGCATCCTGACCGTCTTTTTTCCCCGGTCGGCACATGAGGCACCAATGCACCTGCTGAAGTAAAAAAGCGCCAGCAGATGGTTTCAAATGCAGGCTACCGACAGTCCACCGGACGAGCGTTGAAAGTTGATGGTGTATGCGGACAGGGCACGATTGATGCTATCCGCCGGTATCAGCGCCTGCTGAATATGTCGCCTTCAGTTCTGGTCGCATCCATCAGCAACAAGTCCAGCTTTTTAACATCGCTTACAGAAAAAGACTGAGTGAGGCTCGCAGTTTTTATATTCGGGTGGCTAAATCCATACCCAATGCCCCCGCCTGGAATACACTCGACATAAAAATCAGAGACGTGGTGGTCGATATTTTTTTATCAGGGGGGTCATAACGCGCCTGCACTGATGCGGGCGGCGATTGCTGGCAAAAGCGCTCTTGCAGAACACATTAAAAAAGATTCTCTATATATGAGCTATAAAGGTCACAGAAAAGATTGGGATATTTACGATGAAAAAACAGGTGATCACAATGCTGGTGGTTTTTTCAGCCCTTCCTCTTACCTCCAGTGCTGAATTGTCATGGGGAACTGAGCGTGATAACTGTTTTAAGCAAGAGAAAACGATTCCGTTGGCCTATGACTGCCTTGCGAAAAAAAAGGATGAGAGCAACAGGAAGCTCGACGTTTTAATTTCGGAAACGGATAAACGGATTAAGGCGAACAATATTGGCCCATTTAATGGCAAAGAGGATGCTAAAGAAACCTCAGGCGATGTGTACAGCAATAGATTTCTGGCAGCGCAGGAGAAATGGAAACAGTACCGACAGGCGCTGTGCCTTGCGGTTGCCACTGAGATTGATGAAGATGCCTATGATTATCAGTCCTGGCGTGATCAGTGCGAGATAAACCTCAATAAGCGGCATATGGATGAAATCCATTTGATGGGGCTTCCACCTGTTAGTTGAGAGCGTCTGTCAATGAGCCATCACCATCGGGTGTTGTGCCCGGGCGCTGGATTTACTGGGGTTTTGCGAACGATTACGGAGGGTGGCGAACGATGAAATGGTGTCCCCTGCAGGAATCGAACCTGCAACTAGCCCTTAGGAGGGGCTCGTTATATCCATTTAACTAAGGAGACAGCGGCGGCAGTATAGCGCGTTTATGGCAGCAGATTAAGCACTTACCTTTCTGACTGCTGGTTTTGTCATCAATCGTCTGTCAGATTCCGATTCTCTTCCATCAGACGGGCAATATGGCTGCGGACAATTTGAAGCCGGTGCGGGGCAATTTTGATCAAAATTGAGGTAGATCAATATCGGTGTCCTGGCGCAGGAATAGTGTAATTCGAACTATCCGTTCTGGAGCATTTCTGAAGGAATACACTATGCCTGGTAAACTGTCACTGGTTGTCATTACTGCAATTTGGCTGAGTTACGTCGTCTTTGCAGCCGGATATTACGCCAATACTTTTGCCCTGTTTAACGGATAATTCATTTCCTCCGGCAATCGTTCCGTCATAGCATTGCCGGAGAGCAAAGTACCCGTCTTACCACCAGACTCTGTTATTGCCCACCCGGCTGGACCCAGACTGCGGTAGCGATGATTTATCCTTTTGAGCCGGTATTCTGCTTTTTCTTTTTCCCCTCTGTTTTTGCTTTATTACTCATATCATTACGTATTTGTGCATGGCTTATCAGGGCAAAAATAAAGGTGCCACCGATGATGTTGCCTGCGAGAGTGGGCAGGGCAAAAGGCCAGATGAACTGATGCCAGCTAATCACGCCGTTGAAAACCAGATAGAGGATTTCAACCGATCCCACCACAATATGCGCCAGGTCGCCCAGCGCAACCAGCCAGGTCATCAAAATGATAATCCAGATTTTTGCCGCACCAGCAGATGGGAACATCCAGACCATTGTGGCAATAATCCAGCCTGACACCACTGCATTAGCAAACATCTCTCCCGGCGTGTGGGCCATCACCTTCTCGCTGATATGGATGAAAGCCTGACGTGTGGCGTCATCAAAAATGGGCATATGACTAAAGGCCAGAGAGGCCAGCGCAGTACCGACCAGATTTCCACCCAGCACAATTCCCCACAGACGAAGCAATAACAATATGTTGCTGCCGGTTGGCTTGTGCATGATTGGTAATACTGCGGTGACGGTATTTTCAGTAAACAGTTGCTGGCGGGCCATAATGACAATGATGAAGCCGAAGGTATAACCCAGATTCTCCAGCAGAAAAGCGCCGGGAACGCCATCAAGATTCACCTGAAAGATGCCTTTTGCCATCAGTGAAGCCCCCATCGACAGGCCTGCGGCAACGGCAGAAAACAGCAGCGCCAGACCGTCCCTTTCCAGCTCTTTCTCTCCTTCCTGACGAATCAACTCATGCACCGCTGCTGCGCGTGAGGGCAGGGACTCCTCATTTACATCAATTTCTTTGCCCTGTTCACTTTCTTCGCTATCAATTTCCACTTCTTCTTTACTGCCGTTCATCTGTAACTTCCTTAAAGCGTTTATTTTTTATCTTAAGCGTAGCGGGTTTCGTCTGCTCAGCTATCTGACTGAAGTGTGCTTTCAGGTTTTATCTGCATTCAGGGCTGGTTTTGCTGAACTTTTACGGTGCTGAAGGGGGGGGACGGTGCTCTGGCAGGGGGGATACTCAGCGTCTTTTGCCGGGGTTTGCTGATTTCAGGCATGGAAGTATTGAATGATAATGCGAATTCTCATAAGGCCATGAGCAGGCTGATTTATTCAGCCAACCCGCAGGCGTTGAGTCTGTAGGGCGACAACGGTATGCTGAGACGCTTGCTTATAGCACGGTGTTGATGGCAAAGGGAATGTTTGCTATCGCCAGCCTGCGGACCTGAATGGCCAGGTTAACAGCGAAAACAGGCGATAGTGAATTAATAACAGCAAGGAGGCAGGAATATGAAATATGGCATGATCATGCTGGTGGCGGTGCTGCTGGCATTCAGTGCGCTGGCTGATGATTTCAATACCCGATCATTTTTTGTCGTCGAGCGGCAGCAGAATCATTTACTGCTCCACTTTCTGCGTTGCGCTGAATGTCGGAACGACAGCGTTGCCGATTACCGGACAACCGACGCGGCGGATCCACGACTGACAGATTACCAACTGCGACAAAATGCCGGAACAACGGAACAGACAAAAGCGCTGATGACAGCAACTCAGGGCCATTTTCTGACCTCTCAGCCGATGACGACATCTTCAGTTGTCCTTCTTTGGGCTGGGCCGACGTTATTTGTGTTTATCGGGATGTTGATTATTATTCTGCGTAGCCGAGCCCGGCGGTACACCTGTTCAGGGCCGGGCGTCGCTCAACAGATGCAGCCAGACCGCCAGCCAGGCTCACGCCGCAAGCATTAACAGGTGAATTCAGGCTGACGGATCTGACCTGATAACAACTTCCCGGCAAAGAATCTGACAGTTATTACTCGCTGACGCCGGGTTGTATTCTGCTGTTGCGCCGCTGAAGAGCGCCTTTCTCAGGTCAGTCAGCCACCCTGACAAGACGTCAACCCTGGCAACGCAGGTAGAAAAAATGTTACCAGCTGACGGAGTGATGTATATTTCCGTCACAGATGGCAGCTCACCAATGCCAGGCACGGTTAAAAAAACTGCCGTGAAGCCATTTATTGCTGACGCCTGATTACAGCAGGGTCATGATGTTGCACCGGTTGTTGGTTGCGCTATGAGCAGTACCGAGATGTGGGCTGAGAGGTGCCTGAGGTTAGCGCCCATACCTTGCCGGACACCCGGCAGGGCATCCAGACTGTGATGCGTTTGCAGGTCATCAGCCGTGGAGCGTAAAGATTAATCAACGGCAGGCGTGAGCGATTACTATTTCACTACAGGGAGAATGATATGAGCTACCGCGTGATGGGCGTTGCGCTGGCCAGCGTATTGCTGATCGGCTGTGCCAGTTTGCAAACAAAGGATCAACCGCAGGGCAGATCCGATCCGCTGGAAGGCTTCAACCGTTCCATGTTCAACTTCAATTACAACGTGCTGGACCCGTATGTCGTTCGCCCTGTGGCGGTAGCCTGGCGTGACTATGTCCCTGTCCCGGCGCGCACCGGCTTGAGTAATTTCCTCGGCAACCTCAGTGAACCGTCAACGATGGTGAACTATTTTGTCGAAGGAAAGCCCTACAAGGCGATGATCCATTTCAATCGCTTCTTTCTTAATACCATTCTGGGGCTTGGCGGTTTTATTGATGTGGCAGGCATGGCCAACCCGAAACTGGCAAAGGAAGAGCCGCGCCGCTTCGGCAGTACGCTGGGCAACTACGGTGTCGGCTACGGACCTTATGTGGTGCTGCCGGGCTACGGCAATTTCACGCCACGTGAAGATATCGGTGGCATGGTGGATGACCTGTATGCGCCGCTTGGCTGGCTGACATGGTGGATGTCACTGGGGAAATGGACCCTGGAAGGCGTGGAAACGCGGGCGCAGCTGCTGGACAGCGATGCAATGCTACGTAATACCGGCGACCCTTATGCCTTTATGCGTGCAGCCTACTTCCAGCGTCACGATTTCCTCGCCAGCGGAGGCAGACTGGTTCCGCAGGAGAACCCCAATGCGGCGGCTATTCAGGGCGATATCAACGATATTGATGCCAATTAAAGATAAAAAGGCCTGTCATTTGACAGGCCTTCGTTGTTTAAGCATTGCTGTCAGAATTTATAGTTGAAGTTTGCGCCATACAACCAGGCTTTTCCGGTGGAATGGAAGGTGTAAGGTCCTTCTTTTACCGTCACATCCTGTCCGTGCATGTAAGAGATACCGAGATCAACCGACGCATCCTGATTGAAGGCATAAGATGCCCCGGTACTCAGCCACAGACGGTCCTGATCGGGAATAGAAATGGTGCGGTTATCTGCCGGAACCGGGCTGTCATCAAAGGCAATACCGGCGCGGAAGGTCCAGTTGTCATCATAAAAATAGGATGTTCCGAGCGCGATACGGTAAGCATCTTTATAACTTTCATCCTTCAGAAACAGGGTCTGGCCATTGTTGCCGGTTGCTTTCAACTCCTGAAACTGGCTCCAGCTGGTGTAGGTCATGCTGTAGTGAACCGCCCACTGCGGCGCGACTTTATGCCAGCCAGAGACTTCCCACATTTCCGGCAGGTTCAGGGTTAACGAACCCGGAATAGTTGTGCCGCTGGTGCCATAAGGCAGGCCAAGATTCAGAGCCTGATTCAGTGGGTTAATGGAGCTGGGGAGATTGCTCTTGTAGTCGCCGTCAAAATCGACTTTAACTTCTGAGCGGTAGGTAAAGCCGAAGCGATTATCCTTATCGACCTCATACAAAATCCCGGCGTTCCAGCCATAGCCCCATTCGTCGCCTTTCAGGTGGGCAATTTGTGTATCAGCAGGGAGCCCGAGAGCCTGGCCGGATTCGCCCGCATAACGCTCGATCTTTGCCCTGGCATACACCGCATCAAACCCGACACCAAAACTGAAATGCTCATTAAGTCGGTACGCCGTACTTAAATTCAGATTCATGGTTTGCAGGTCGGTCTTACCGGCATAGGGGCCTGCGGTGTAGCCATTATTGTATTCGGTCGCCAGCCCGTAATTGGAGGTGGCTGAGGCCCCCAGCCACCACCGATCGTTTAATGGCTGAACGTAATGCAGATTTGGCACCCATTGAGAGGGGGCAATATTGCTGGCACTGAGGCTCCTTCCCGTCGGGCTGGTGCCGTCAATGCTGACATCCGGGTCGATATAGACCGCGCCAATAGAGAACATCGGACGATCCATCAACGCCATGGTGGCCGGGTTACGACTGGCCGACGCAGCGGTATCGCCCATCGCACCCTCACCGGAGTATGCCCGGCCCAAACCAATAGCGGAGAATTCATTAAGCTGGAAGCCTGCCGCGGAAACATTTGAAGAGATAAGCGCCACTGCAACTGTCAAAGCCGACTTTGCAAACAGGTTTTTATGGTTCATGACCACAACCTCATTTTCTGGTTTTTATTAACTCTGTTACATCAAGTAACAAACGCCGGGGGAGTGTAGGGACTGAATGACAGCGAACAAATCAGACCAGTGGCCCCAGTATAGGTCTGACCTGTTATGATGTTGCAATATTGATTTATAAATATTTCAGAAATGATCTAAGAAAAGCGATCTGCTTAACAAAAAAATAACACTATCCGCTAGTGACTTTTGCTTCTTATGTCCCTGATCAATTTTTACTGTGATATTCGTCACTTAAAATCGCTGACCGGGACAATAACCGGACAGGGAAATTGCTGCGGCGTAAACTGTGAGCAATCTGTCAATTTTCTGCCTGGATATACACAGGCCAACCGGAGAATGCTAATGAGTGATGTCACTAAACCCTGCAACGCAAACGAAACCGCCGCCTGCTGCTGTGTTGATGTCGGAACCGTGATGGACAACACCGACTGTACCGCCAGCTGGAGCCAGCTGTGCACTGACCGTCAACAGGCGCAGGCCGTACTGAGCCGCCTGACTGAAAAAGCGCGTCAGGTTGAATCCGAGCCCTGCCAGATTGATGCACGACTGACTGACGTGCCGCAGGGTATTCAACTGGATGCCGATTTCACCTTTTGTTGCCAGGCGGAAACCATGATTTTCCAACTCGGCCTGCGTTAATTCCTCCTCCAATGGTCGGGCGGGCTCAACGCCTGCTCGCTGTCCGGGATAGCGTGTTGTTCCTCGCAATTTTCTTTTCCCTGTGGTGCAAAATGTAAAAATCTGGTTAACATTAGAGAGGTCAGACCTGTTTTAACAGGCACACTCCATGGCGATTTTACAGGTGATAAGCATGCGTAAAGCGTTACCTTTGCTGACCAGACAGGGCGATCGTATCGCCATCACCCACGGTTTACGCACCCCTTTTGCACGCCAGGCTACGGCGTTTCACGGCATTGCGGCGCTGGAACTTGGCCGCATGGTGGTCACCGAGCTGATGGCCCGCTGGGACATATCCCCCGGGGTGATAGAACAACTGGTGTTTGGTCAGGTGGTGCAGATGCCGGAAGCCCCTAATATTGCACGTGAAATTGTGCTGAGCAGTGGTCTGAGCGTCAATACCGATGCTTACACTGTTTCCCGTGCCTGCGCTACCAGCTTTCAGGCGGTAGCGAATGTGGCGGAGAGCCTGCTGGCCGGCACCATTCAGGCCGGTATGGCGGGCGGCGCAGACTCTTCTTCGGTTCTGCCGATTGGCGTCAGCAAAAAGCTGGGGCGAGTGCTGGTCGATCTCAGTAAAGCCCGGACCCTGCGACAAAAACTCCTGCTGATCGCGCAATTGCGTCCTGGTGATTTACTGCCTGTTCCCCCCGCTGTGGCGGAGTACTCCACCGGACTGCGGATGGGTGACACCGCTGAGCAGATGGCGAAAACACACGGCATATCACGTCAGCAGCAGGATGAGCTGGCGCATCGCTCGCATCAGCGTGCGGCCCATGCATGGAAACAGGGCTGGCTTAACGATGAAGTGATGACCGCGTTTGCTCCCCCCTGGAAAAATGCGCTGGAAAAGGACAACAACATTCGTGAGCAGTCGAAAATGGAAGATTATGCGCGGCTGCGTCCGGCCTTCGACCGGCGGCACGGTACGGTGACGGCCGCCAACAGCACGCCGCTCACCGACGGCGCTGCCGCCGTGATCCTGATGACCGAATCAAGGGCTAAAGAGCTGGGGATGATACCCCTGGGCTATCTCAGAAGTTATGCCTTCACTGCCATTGACGTCTGGCAGGATATGCTGCTGGGACCCGCCTGTGCCTCTCCGCTGGCGCTGGAGCGGGCGGGTCTCACTCTGGACGATTTAACCCTGATTGATATGCATGAAGCCTTTGCTGCCCAGACGCTGGCAAATATCGGGATGTTCGCCGATAAGCGTTTTGCACGGGACGTACTGAATCGTCCCGATGCGCTGGGCGAGATCGACCCGGATAAATTTAACGTGCTGGGCGGTTCAATCGCCTATGGTCACCCTTTTGCGGCAACCGGGGCCAGAATGATTACTCAAACGCTGAACGAACTGCGACGTCGTGGCGGCGGCCTCGGATTGGTTACTGCCTGTGCTGCTGGTGGCCTGGGCGCGGCGATGGTTGTGGAGGCTGAATAATGGAGACCAAATCTGCATTCACCCTGAGTCAGCGGCCGGACAACGTTGGGGTTATCACGCTTGATGTTGCCGGTGAAAAAATGAACACCCTGAAGGCGGAATTTGCCGGACAGATACGGGAAGTGATTGCCAGAGCCCGACAGAACCCGCAACTGGCCGGACTGGTGATCATCTCCGGCAAGCCGGACTCATTTATTGCCGGGGCGGATATCAGCATGATTGCAGACTGTTCCTCGGCACAACAGGCGGAGGAGCTGGCCCGGCAGGGACAGGACGTGATGGCGGAGATCGCCTCGCTGCCGTTTCCGGTGGTGGCCGCTATTCACGGTGCCTGCCTGGGCGGCGGTCTGGAACTGGCGCTGGCATGTCATCAACGGGTGTGCACGCTGGATGATAAAACACGGCTGGGATTGCCTGAAGTGCAGCTGGGACTGCTGCCCGGTTCCGGGGGAACGCAGCGGCTTCCCCGACTGATTGGTGCTTCTGCGGCACTGGATATGATCCTGACCGGCAAAACGCTGCGGGCCAGCCAGGCGATGAAACTGGGACTGGTCGATGATGCCGTACCGCCGTCAATCCTGCTGGAAACGGCAGTAAGCAGGGTATTGCAGGGAGCAACCGCTGCGCGTGCTTTGCCACTGCGGGAACGCCTGCTTAACACGGCGGCTGGCCGTGCCCTGGTGTTCAGACTGGCGGCGAGGAAAGCCCATGAGAAAACCCGTGGCAATTATCCTGCCACACAGCAGATTTTGCAGGTGATGAAAACTGGCCTGCAAAAGGGCAGTGAAGAGGGGGATGTGCTTGAGGCGAGGGCCTTTGGCCAGCTGGCGATGACCCCCGAATCTGCTGCACTGCGCACGATTTTCTTTGCCACCACGGAAATGAAGAAAGAGGCGGGAAGCCAGGCGCAGGCGCGTGAGGTTAAATCTGTCGGGGTGCTTGGCGGGGGGCTGATGGGGGGAGGGATCGCTTATGTGACCGCCGTTCGCGGCGGACTACCGGTCCGTATCAAGGATATTGGCGCGCAGGGGATAAATCACGCGCTGAAATACAGCTGGGAGCTGTTAAGCAAAGAGGTACAGCGTCGTCGCATCACCTCAGTCCAGCGCCAGCAAAAAATGGCGTTGCTTACTGGTGGGATAGATTTTCAGGGCTTTCAACAGCGAGATGTGGTGATCGAAGCGGTGTATGAAGATCTCACCCTCAAGCAGAAAATGGTGGCGGAGGTCGAAGCCTGCACCCGGCCCGATACGGTATTTGCCTCTAATACCTCATCGTTGCCAATCAGTGATATCGCCGCTAACGCACGGCGTCCTGAAAATATTATTGGTCTGCACTTCTTCAGCCCGCCAGACAAAATGCCACTGGTGGAGGTGATTCCACATTCACTCACCAGCGCAGAAACCATCGCCACCACCATCGCGCTGGCCAAAAAGCAGGGCAAAATGCCGATAGTCGTGGCGGATAAAGCGGGGTTTTACGTTAACCGTATTCTGGCACCTTATATAAATGAAGCCATGCGCTGTCTGCTGGAAGGTGAGCCGGTTGATGCTATCGACCAGGCGCTGGTGGATTTTGGTTTTCCGGTCGGGCCTGTTCAGTTACTGGATGAGGTAGGCATCGATGTGGGGACGCATATCATGCCGGTGCTGGCTGACGCCTGGGGAGAACGATTCATCGCGCCGGACGCCTTTAGTGCCCTGCTGGATGACAACCGTAAGGGCAGGAAAAACGGCCGTGGTTTTTACTTATACGGCAAAAAAAAGTGGGGCAGCAAAAAGTCCGTCGATGGCACTGTCTATCACCTGTTAAATATCAAACCGCAGCGTCATCTGAGCAGCGAGAATATTGCCCGCCGTTGCGTAATGATGATGCTCAACGAAGCAGCCCGGGCCCTGGATGACGGTGTGATTCGTTGTGCACGTGATGGAGATATTGCGGCGATATACGGCATGGGATTTCCTCCTTTTCTTGGCGGGCCATTCCGTTATATGGACCGGCTTGGCATCCGCCAGGTGGTGAATACATTAGAACGCCTGATGCAGGCGCGGGGTGAGCGCTTTGCCCCCTGTGAGCGGTTGCGCCAGATGGCGGAGACACAAGAAACCTTTTACAAACCACGAGTTAAGGATGAGACTCAAGAGGATTCAGCGGGTTAGGTTTGCTGCGGTTATTATGCTGAGCAGGAGTGTTCCGGAATGCGGTTAATTAGTAAACAATCGGTTGACTTAACTTCCGGCATTAGGGTACAACACAGCGTTCATTCCCGGAATGAAGAGTCGGAAAGTGGTTTTTTCCGGCGTTTTTGTTTAACAAAAGCGGTGCATTATGCAAGTTTTCATTATGCGTCACGGCGATGCGGCTTTAGAAGCTGCCAGTGACTCGGTAAGACCTCTGACTCATTGCGGCAGTGATGAATCACGGCAGATGGCTAACTGGCTGAACGGCCAGAAAGTGGATATTGAGCGGGTACTGGTAAGCCCATACCTGCGTGCGGAGCAAACTCTGGTTGCCGTGCGCGAAGCACTGCCGCTGCCGGAGGGGCAGGATATCCTGCCAGAGCTGACGCCCGGCGGCGATCCCGCACTGGTGGCCTGTTATCTGCAAGCGCTGGCAAAGGAAGGGGTGAAATCGGCGTTGGTGATTTCTCATCTGCCACTGGTGGGCTATCTGGTGTCTGAACTTTGTCCGCAGGAAGCGCCGCCAATGTTTGCCACCTCGGCGATTGCCTGCGTTGATTATGACGACGGGAACGCCACCGGTAGTCTGGCGTGGCAGGTCAGCCCGTCCAAACTGGCGAAAGCCATGTAGTTCCTCAGCGGGCCGTTGATACCGGCCCTACCTCTCAGGGCAGCGCTGGCGGTTGCCACTCTTCCACCTCAATCAATACCAGCAGCGCGGCATCGCCGCCGAACAGCTTTGGTGCCTGATGAAAAGCCATGACCAGTGGGTGTTGCGCCAGCCACAGCGGAGTCTGCTGTTTCAGCACATGTTTGCCGTGGCCGTGCATCACGCTGGCACAAAAGATATGCTCGCGGCGACAGGCGGCAATCAGCGCACCCAGTTCGTCTTTCGCCTGTTTCTGCGTCAGACCATGCAGATCAAGAAATATTTCCGGAGTGTAATCACCGCGCCGCAGTTTTTTCAGTTCATAGTGGCTGACGTCAGCACGGACGTAGCGGACCGGACCTTCTTCTGCCAGCAGCGGCTGAAACTCATCGGAAAAGTAGTGGCTGGCATCGATTTTCTCGGCAAGAAGACGCTTTTGCGGCACTTCCGACAGTTTCCTGCGCAGCGGCTTATGGACAATGGTGTCCTGTGACAGCTTGCGGGTGCCGGACATCAATCCTCGAAACAGGGCTTTGTC
Source organism: Erwinia mallotivora (assembly GCF_000590885.1). Taxonomy (GTDB): domain Bacteria; phylum Pseudomonadota; class Gammaproteobacteria; order Enterobacterales; family Enterobacteriaceae; genus Erwinia; species Erwinia mallotivora. The sequence continues at coordinate 18,152 of NZ_JFHN01000053.1, read as the reverse complement.
ATCAGCACTGAGCGGCTGTTTTTTACTCATTGATTCTCCCGTGGCGCGAAAAATGCCAGGATTTTTAACATTTATCGACAGTCTACCCTGACTTTTCCCGGCAGATAAACAAATGTCAGCTTTTTCACCCTGCTGCGCTGAATTATCGCCAGCTTCATGGCAAACTAGCTGCCGGATTAAGTTTGGCCTGTGGAGGGCACTTTGGACAAAATTTTCGTCGAAGAGGCAGTCAGTGAACTGCACACCATCCAGGATATGCTGCGCTGGTCGGTCAGCCGTTTTGCTGCCGCTGAACTCTGGTACGGTCATGGCACCGATAATCCCTGGGACGAAGCTGTCCAACTGGTCCTTCCCACCCTCTGGTTGCCGTTGGATATTCCGGAAGATATGCGCACTGCCCGGCTGACATCCAGTGAACGGCACCGCATTGTTGAGCGGGTTATACGCCGTATCAACGAACGCATTCCGGTCGCTTATCTGACGAACAAAGCCTGGTTCTGTGGTCATGAATTTTATGTCGATGAGCGGGTGTTGGTTCCCCGTTCGCCGATTGCCGAATTAATTAATGAACGTTTTGCCGCTATCCTGCCGACAGAACCCGGACATATTCTGGATATGTGCACCGGTAGCGGCTGTATTGCTGTCGCCTGCGCGTATGCTTTTCCCGATGCGGAAGTGGATGCGGTGGATATTTCGACCGATGCGCTGGCGGTAACTGAGCACAATATTGAACTGCACGGAATGGAGCACCATGTGACGCCAATCCGCTCGGACCTGTTCCGTGAACTGCCTGCCACGCCTTACGATCTGATCGTCACCAATCCGCCGTATGTTGATGAAGATGATATGAGCGATCTTCCCGGCGAATATCGTCATGAACCTGCGCTGGGTCTGGCTGCGGGTAGCGATGGCCTGAAGCTGGCCCGACGCATCCTGGCGTGCGCGCCGGATTATCTGAGTGAAGAAGGGGTGCTGATTTGTGAGGTGGGCAACAGCATGGTGCATATGATTGCGCAGTATCCGGATGTCCCTTTCCGTTGGCTTGAGTTCAGCAATGGCGGCGACGGGGTCTTTATGCTCACCCGTCAGCAGATTGTTGATGCGCAGCATCACTTCAGCATTTACAAAGATTAATAACCATAGCGATCGCCAGGGGGCAACGTCAGTTAATGTCGGCGCATACCCGAGGGTGAGAGGCGAAGCGTGCTCACCGTCCTGCGGACAGTCAGACTGCCCGGGTAACGGGCGACGCTTTGTAAGTTTGAATCGCAATTAAAACGCCCATTGAAGAAGATACAGGAGTCAGGATGGCGGGTAATACAATTGGTCAGGTGTTTCGCGTGACCACCTTTGGTGAGTCTCACGGACTGGCGCTGGGATGCATTGTTGATGGCGTGCCGCCAGGCATCCCGCTGACAGAAGCCGATTTACAGCACGATCTTGATCGTCGTCGTCCGGGAACCTCGCGCTATACCACTCAGCGTCGCGAACCGGATCGGGTAAAAATTCTGTCAGGCGTGTTTGAAGGCGTAACCACCGGCACCAGTATTGGCCTGCTGATTGAAAACACCGACCAGCGCTCGCAGGACTACGGAGAAATTAAGGACCTGTTTCGTCCGGGCCACGCGGATTACACCTACGAACAGAAGTATGGCGTGCGTGACTATCGTGGCGGCGGGCGCTCTTCTGCTCGCGAAACGGCAATGCGCGTGGCGGCAGGGGCGATTGCCAAAAAATATCTGGCGATGACATACGGCATCCGGGTGCGTGGCTGGCTGGCGCAAATTGGTGATGTGGCCTGTGAGCTGAAGGACTGGGAGCAGGTTGAGCAAAATCCCTTCTTCTGCCCGGACCCGGATAAAATTTCGGCGCTGGACGAACTGATGCGTGCGCTAAAAAAAGAGGGTGACTCCATCGGCGCAAAAGTGTCGGTGATGGCGGAACAGGTGCCGCCGGGCCTGGGCGAGCCGGTCTTTGATCGCCTTGATGCCGATCTGGCCCACGCGCTGATGAGTATCAATGCGGTAAAAGGGGTGGAAATTGGCGACGGTTTTGCCGTAGTCAGCCAGCGTGGCAGCGAACACCGGGATGAAATCCGTGCAGATGGCTTTTTGAGTAACCACGCAGGTGGCATTCTTGGCGGTATCAGCTCCGGCCAGAACATTCTGGCGACCATCGCGATGAAACCCACGTCCAGTATTACCGTGCCGGGTAAAACCATTAACCGTCACGGTGATGAAGTGGAGATGATAACCAAAGGTCGCCACGATCCCTGCGTGGGAATTCGTGCGGTGCCTATCGCAGAAGCGATGATGGCGATTGTACTGATGGATCACTTACTGCGTCAGCGAGCGCAAAACGCTGACGTAAAAACGGATATTCCTCGCTGGTAAGCGCTGATGAAAAAGACTCTGCTGGCGCTGAGTGCGCTGATGATAAGTGCGGTATCGCTGGCGGCAACGCCCTGGCAGTCGATTCGCCAGCCGATTGAGGGTAAGCCGCAGGCGATTGGCGCGTTTTCCAACGGCTGCATTGTTGGGGCGCAACCGTTACCGCTGGATGCGCCCGATTATCAGGTGATGCGTCAGGATCAGCGGCGCTTCTTCGGCCATCCCGATCTGATTATGTTTATTCAGCGGCTCAGTGCGCAGGTACACCAACTGCAACTGGGTGAAGTCCTCATTGGCGATATGGGAATGGCGGCTGGCGGCCGTTTCAGCAGCGGCCATGCCAGCCACCAGTCGGGGCTGGACGTCGATATCTGGCTGCAACTACCAAAGAACCGCTGGACCCCGGCCATGTTGTTGCAGCCCCAGCCACTGGATCTGGTCAGCGCTGACGGAAAAAACGTGGTGAGTGCGCACTGGCAGCCGCAAATCGACAGCCTGATAAAACTGGCGGCGAAGGATGATGATGTCACGCGCATCTTCGTTAATCCGGCGATTAAAAAACAGCTGTGCGCCGATGCTGGTGTCGACCGCGACTGGTTGCGCAAAGTGCGGCCGTGGTTTGGTCACCGGGCACATATGCATGTGCGCCTGCGCTGCCCGCCAGACAGTCTGGAGTGTCAGGACCAGCCGCTTCCACCGCCGGGTGATGGCTGCGGTGCCGAGTTACAAAGCTGGTTTGCACCTGCGAAACCGGGTAGCGGTGAGCCGGTGAAGCGTCAGCCGCCGCCGTTGCCTCCCTCCTGTCAGGCACTACTGGATAAGCATCTGCTTTAGGAACGTTCGAATGGACTGGTTTGTAGTCAGCCCACTGGTGGCTGGTGTGCTGTTTCTGGTGGCGGTACTTGCCGCCTTTATTGATTCGATAGCCGGGGGCGGGGGCTTACTGACCGTCCCTGCGCTGTTGTCCGCCGAGCTCTCTCCCGCTCAGGCGCTGGCGACGAATAAATTACAGTCGGTGGGAGGATCGTTCTCCGCCAGCCTCTATTTTGTTCGCCGTAAAGCCGTTAACCTGCGCGAGCAGCGGCTGAACATCGCCATGACCTTTCTGGGCGCGGTGACGGGGGCTGTTCTGATCCAGCATATCCAACCCGGACTGTTGCGTCAGGTACTGCCGCTGTTGCTGATCGGCATTGGCCTCTATTTTCTCCTGATGCCGAAAGTGAGCGAAGAGGACCGGCAGCGTCGTCTGCACGGGCTGCCTTTTGCGTTGGTCGCCGGAGGATGCGTCGGATTTTATGACGGCTTCTTTGGTCCCGGCGCGGGATCGTTCTACGCCCTGGCCTTTGTCACCTTATGTGGTTTTAATCTCGCTAAATCTACCGCACATGCCAAGGTACTGAACTTTACCTCGAACTTTGGCGGGCTGCTGTTCTTTATGTTCGGTGGCAAAGTGGTATGGGGCACCGGGCTGATCATGCTGATTGGCGCGATTTGTGGTGCGCGGCTTGGGGCTCGTATGGTGCTCAGTCGCGGTCAGACGCTGATCCGCCCGATGGTAGTGACCGTCTCAGCGGTAATGAGTGCAAAGCTGCTGTATGACAGTCATGGCCCAGCCATTGTTGCCTTCTGGCATCACCTGTTTGCTTAACGCGATAATCCCGATGCGCCACGGAAATGGCGCTAAATCTGAGCGAATGACCATGCCTTCCACACATCACTACCCGCAGTTGATTGAGATTTTCGATCGCTGTTTTTTTGACGATTTTCAGACGCGCCTGATAAAAGGCGATGACGAACCCATCTATCTTCCTGCCGATGATGCGGTGGATTACCATCGTGTGGTTTTTGCGCACGGTTACTATGCCAGTGCGCTGCATGAGATCTCCCACTGGTGTATCGCCGGTGCCGAGCGTCGTAAGCAGGTTGATTTTGGCTACTGGTACTGCCCGGACGGGCGAGATGCCCTCACGCAGAGTGAGTTTGAAAAGGTGGAAATCAGGCCTCAGGCGCTGGAATGGATGTTTTGTGTGGCTGCGGGGTTTCCCTTCAACGTGAGTTGTGACAATCTCAGCGGTGATTGTGAGCCGGATCGCATTGCATTTCAGCGCAAGGTACACGCCCAGGTTATGTTACAGCTGGAAAAAGGCGTGCCAGAACGGCCCGCCCGCTTTATCGCTGAACTGGGTAACTATTATTCAACTCCTCCACTGAGTGCGGCACAGTTTCCGTGGCCGGAAGATTTGTGACCTCAGGGATGCATCCGATAAGGAACGGTATGATTGACGAATTTGAAGCGCGCATCCTCGCTCTGATCGACGATATGGTGGAAAGTGCCAGTGACGATGAGCTGTTTGCCAGCGGTTATCTGCGTGGGCACCTGACGCTGGCGGTGGCAGAGATCGAACAGGCCGGCGAACATACGCCGGAAGCGCTACAGATCCAGGTGCAGAACAGTCTGCAAAATGCCATCCAGGCGGGCGAACTGTCACCGCGCGATCAGGCGCTGGTGATTGGGATGTGGGACAACCTGTTCCTTCAGGCGCGTCAGCCAGTCTGAGTCGCCGTGGGCGCGGACAAAACCGCTCTGCCTTTCAGTAATTTTCTCACCCAGTAACGGTTGGGATGCAGTGCAGCCAGCGTGTGGCGATCCAGCGGGATCGGTTCGCCACAAAGCTGCGCCGCCAGCACTTCTGCCGCCAGTGGCGCGCTGCATAATCCTCTTGAACCAAGTGCCCCCAGCACAAACAGCCCCGGATAAACGGGGGCCGTCACCGCATCCTCCCGGTTTTCTGACAGCGTGGCATACTGCTCCAGCGTTTGCTGGTAGTCGGGCAGGGGGCCTGCCATCGGCAGATGATCGCGCGTGGCACAGCGTACGCCGCTACGCGCACTGCCAGCGCTGACGTCAACTTCTCGCGGCCAGTCTGCCTCTGGCAGACAGTCTGCCAGCCGTTGCCGGTTTGCCTGCTGATCGTCTTCACGATAAGTGGTCGAGCTGTCACCGCGATGATAGCTGGCGCCAATGCAGTGATGCTGGTTAGCCGGATTAACCGGTGTCAGGTAGCCGTCATAACAGAGCACCTGCTGCAATTTGCTCAGTTTCGCCGTGGTGGGGATGTGGCTGACCTGACCACTCACCGCGTAGGTCGGCAGTTTTTCACTCTGGGTAAATGAGGTCAGCGCATGGCCGGTTGCCAGCACCACATTCTGATGTGTTTGCGTCGGGCTGGCGGCAAAATGCAGCTGCCAGCCGCCTGGTGTGGCGGTGAGACGGCTCAGCCGATGATGCCAGTTCAGCCGTAACCCCAACTCTTTTGCCCGCTTGTGCAGTGCCGGTGTGAGCTGAACGGGAGACAGCCAGCCGCCTGCCGGGTAGGTGATGCCGCCGCAGCCGGTTGTCACACCACACAGCGCCTCGGCTTGCTGCTGGCTGACCAGACGGGCAACGTCCTCCGGCAGGGCCATCGCCGCCATTCCGGCGATTTTCTTGCTGCTTTTTTCATCCCAGCCAAGCTGAGTGACGCCACACCACTGGTGATCGAAGCTGACGTCGAGCTGGTCATACATGCGTCGGGCAAAGGTAAAGGCAGCGGGGAAAAAGTGGGCCAGCGCCGGGTCGTGATGATTAAGTAAGGGATAAAGTGCCCCCTGACGATTACCTGAAGCCCCCTCAGCCGCCGCGCCATCGGCACAATAAAGCGTCACTTTTTTACCACGCCGTAGCAGCGCCAGCGCCAGCAGGATCCCGGAAATACCGCCGCCGATAATGGCGATATCATCGTCTGAGGCTGTGGCTCGGGCATACCAGGGTGCCAGAGCGGGGGATCTGATGGCTTTGCTCAGTACGCCGGTCAGCATTTCACGCTTGATGCCAAAACCTTTGCGTTTAGCCAGAGTGAATCCCGCTTCCTGCAATCCGCGGCGCACAAAGCCTGCCGACGTAAAGGTCGCGAGCGTCCCACCTTCGCGGGAAAGTTTTGCCATGCAGTTGAATAATTCTGCTGTCCACATATCCGGGTTCTTCGCCGGTGAAAAGCCGTCAAGAAACCAGGCATCCACCTGCTGATGCAGGCTGTCATCAAAAGTGTGAATCAACTGATTAATATCGCCAAACCACAGGTCTAAGGTTATCTGCCCCCCCTGCAACAGCAGACGATGACAGCCGGGCAGAGCAGCCGGCCATTGTTCGCGCAGCTCTGCTGAAAATTTCGCCAGCTGCGGCCAGCTGGCGTGGGCGAGGGTGAGATCATCGAGCGTTAACGGATATTTCTCACAGCTGATGACATGTAAACGTTGTAACCTGGCACCCGGCTGCGACTGGCGAAACTGTTCGAAGTTTTGCCACAGGGTAAGAAAGTTAAGTCCAGTGCCGAAGCCGGTCTCGGCCACAATAAACAGATCGCGCGGATGTTGTACAAACCGATTGGGTAAATCATTGCCGTCAATAAAGACATAATGTGTCTCCTGCGGGCCGTTATCACTGGAGAAGTAAATATCGTCAAAGGTTCGGGATACAGGTGTACCCTGTTCATTCCAGTGCAGTTCGGCATGTTTTATCGGGCTATTTTCCACAGCAGATGCTCATTTATCAGGCGGTGGCGCGATTGTAACGGTGTGAGGCGGCCCACGCAAATTTACAAAAGTTAACCGCTGATCGGACTTGTTCGGCTTACAACTGTAAGCTAAAGTGCCTGTCGAATCCTAATGTAAGTAGTGAATGAGGTATTGAATGAAACGAGCAGTGATTACTGGCCTGGGGATCGTTTCCAGCATTGGTAATAACCAGCAGGAAGTTCTCGCATCTCTGCGTGAAGGACGTTCCGGCATTACCTTCTCTCAGGAGCTGAAAGATTCCGGCATGCGTAGTCACGTCTGGGGTAACGTCAAACTGTCTAAAGACGAAATCTCCGGCCTCATTGACCGCAAAATTCTGCGTTTTATGAGTGATGCATCCGTTTATGCCTATATTTCCATGCTCGAAGCGGTAAAAGATTCCGGCCTGACCGCTGAGCAGTATCAGAATAATCCCCGTGTTGGCCTGGTGGCCGGTTCAGGCGGTGGTTCGCCGTTCTTTCAGGCGGCCAGCGTCGATGGTATGCGGGCAAAAGGTCTGCGCGGCGTGGGACCCTATATGGTGACGAAAGCGATGGCCTCCGGCGTTTCCGCCTGCCTCGCCACACCGTTCAAAATTCACGGTGTTAACTACTCCATCAGCTCGGCCTGTGCCACATCCGCCCACTGCATCGGTAATGCGGTAGAGCAGATCCAGTTGGGCAAACAGGATGTGGTTTTTGCCGGTGGCGGTGAAGAGCTGTGCTGGGAAATGTCCTGTGAGTTTGATGCGATGGGAGCACTCTCGACTAAATTCAACGACACCCCGCATAAAGCTTCGCGCACCTATGATGCCGGCCGCGATGGTTTTGTTATTGCTGGCGGCGGCGGCATGGTGGTGGTGGAAGAGCTGGAACATGCGCTGGCGCGTGGCGCACATATCTATGCCGAAGTGGTGGGCTACGGCGCAACCTCCGACGGTGCCGATATGGTCGCCCCATCCGGTGAAGGCGCTATGCGCTGTATGCGGATGGCGATGCAGGATGTGGACACGCCAATCGATTACCTGAATACCCACGGCACTTCGACGCCGGTCGGCGACGTGAAAGAGCTGGGGGCTATCCGTGAAGTGTTTGGTGATAACTCTCCGGCGATGTCGGCTACCAAAGCGATGACCGGCCACTCACTGGGTGCCGCTGGCGTACAGGAAGCGATCTATTCACTGTTAATGCTGGAGCACGGTTTTATCGCACCAAGCATTAATATCGACGAGCTGGACCCGGCAGCACAGGGGCTGAATATCGTCACCAAACCCGTTAACCAGCCGCTGAAAACCGTTATGTCTAACAGCTTCGGTTTTGGTGGGACTAACGCTACGCTGGTGATGCGTAAGCTCAACTGATCCTATCCGGGGGGCAGTTCCTGCCCCCTTTTCTGACGCCTTTTTTCCCCGCGTATTTCTTATCAGCAGCCAGACTCTTCCATACCTTTTTTTAAATTCTTTTAGTGATTACGCCGAGTCGGCCCGGCATCCCTGTGTTATCACTGGCAGCAAAATGTTAATGTTGCGTGGCAGGCAGAAGCCTGTTGCATCTGGTGAGTGACCACGTCTGATTAAACAGTCGCGCCCTGACATCCTGTAAAAATCCGGCCAGAGAAGACCCTCTCGCCGCAGATCGTTAAACCGGTACTGAGATATGCAAAATCGTCTGACCATCAAGGATATTGCGCAAATGAGCGGGGTGGGGAAATCCACCGTTTCCCGGGTGCTGAATGGCGAAGAGGGCGTCAGTCAGAAAACCCGCGAAAAGGTAGAGGCCGTCATTCAGCAACAGGCGTTTATGCCTTCCCGTTCGGCCCGTGCCATGCGGGGACACAGCGATAAAGTGGTTGGCATTATTGTTACCCGTCTGGATTCGTCGGCCGAGAATCAGGCTGTGCGCACCATGTTGCCCCTGTTTTATCAGCAGGGTTTCGATCCCATCGTCATGGAGAGCCAGTTTGATCCGCAACTGGTGACCAGCCAGTTGAAAATGCTGGCACAACGGCATGTTGATGGGGTGATCCTGTTTGGCTTTAATGGCCTGAACCATGAAATGCTGGCGTCCTGGCAACAGAAAATGGTGGTGATGGTGCGGCAATATGCCGGAATTTCCTCCGTCAGTTACGATGATGCCGGTGCGGTTAATTTGCTGATGGCAAGACTGCATCAGCAGGGGCATCGTTTTATCAGCTATCTGGGCGTGGATGAAAATGATCTCACCACCGGTGCCTGCCGCTATCAGGCCTATCTGGACGACTGCCAGCGATGGCAATTGCAACCGCTGGCAGCGCTGGGCCCGTTGAATTTTCAGAGCGGCTACACCCTGGCTGCCCAGGTGATCGCCGATGGCACCAGTGCGATTGTCTGCGCTTCTGAAAGTATTGCCCTCGGAGCCAGCAAATATTTGCAGCAACAGCAGATAAGCGATGTGCAGATCGCAGCAATTGGTGATACCCAGTTATTGCGTTTTCTCTTTCCACAGACATTATCAGTCGAGTTTGGCTATGGCGCAGCCGGGATGCAGGCAGCACAACAGCTTCTTTCCCTGCTGTCTGGCGCATCCTCAGTGACCCACACCCTTGTTCCCTGTCAGCTAGCCTGAATTTTCATCATTTATCCTCTTACGAAAACTGTCATAAAACGCCAATAAATCACGGCGTTTTGTGATCGCCGCGCCAAAAAGGGAACGTTCCCATTTTTGGCTGACTGCCCGATCGTTACACTCCTTTTGCCACGAGATCTTACCGCGAATCTTGTGTCAGCGCCGGTCAACACCGATCGGTATTTCTGGAAAGCATTCGCAAAAGGACACGATAAAGGATTACCCATGAGTAAAGTAAACCCATCAGATATTGACAGACTGATCACGCTGGTTGGGGGCAGAGAAAACGTTGCCACCATCAGTCACTGCATTACCCGATTGCGCTTTGTGCTGGCCAATCCGGCGCTGGCTCAACCGCAGCAACTGGAATCGTTGCCGATGGTAAAGGGCTGTTTTACCAACGCAGGCCAGTTCCAGGTGATTATCGGCACCAACGTGGATGACTACTATAAGGCGTTGATTACCGCTCTGGGCCAGAGCAGTGCCGACAAAGAAGAGGTGAAGGCGGCCGCCCGACAGAATATGAAATGGTCAGAGCGGGTAATCTCCCACTTTGCAGAGATTTTCTTTCCACTGTTACCGGCGTTAATCAGCGGCGGTTTGATCCTCGGTTTCCGCAACATCATCGGTGATATTCAGTTTTCAGGCGGGGAGACGCTGGCGCAGTCATCACCAGCCTGGAAAACGGTGTATGACTTTCTGTGGCTGCCTGGCGAGGCCATTTTCATGTTCCTGCCGGTGGCGGTGTGCTGGTCAACGGTGAAAAAAATGGGGGGCACGCCGGTACTGGGGATTGTGCTGGGCATTACCCTGGTTTCCCCACAGCTGATGAACTCGTATCTGCTGGGGCAGCAGTTGCCGGAGGTCTGGGACTTCGGCTGGTTCAGCATTGAGAAGGTGGGTTATCAGGCGCAGGTCATTCCCTCAATGATGGCCGGGATGCTGCTCGGCTGGATCGAGGTCCGGCTGAAAAAGCTGATCCCGGATGCAGTCTGTCTGGTCATTGTGCCGGTGGTCACTCTGTTGCTCTCTGTCCTGCTGGCACATCTGCTGATTGGACCGCTGGGACGGATGATCGGCGATGGCATTGCCTGGTGCGTGAAGGCGATCATGACCGGTAGCTTTGCCCCCATTGGTGCCACGCTGTTCGGCTTCCTCTATGCGCCGCTGGTCATTACCGGGGTGCATCAGACCACTCTGGCGATTGATATGCAGATGATCCACAGCACCGGCGGTACGCCATTGTGGCCGTTAATTGCGCTTTCGAATATTGCGCAGGCCTCGGCGGTGCTGGCGATCGTTATTATCAGCCGCAAGAAAAATGAGCGCGAAGTGTCAGTCCCGGCGGCGATCGCGGCTTATCTGGGGGTCACTGAACCGGCGATGTATGGCATTAACATGAAATATCGCTTTCCGATGCTGTGCGCCATGATCGGGTCGGCCTGCGCTGCGCTGATTTGCGGGCTGAATGGTGTGCTGGCAAACGGTATCGGCGTCGGGGGGCTGCCGGGTATTTTGTCGGTACAGCCTGCATTCTGGCCGGTCTATGCGCTGGCAATGTTGGTAGCCGTGGTGGTGCCGTTGAGTCTGACGCTGTTGATTTACCGTCGTAAAAGCCAACAGATGAACATTGTGGAATAAAAACAGAAAAGGATTTTGTCATGAAACACACTCTTCCCTGGTGGCAGAACGGCGTTATTTATCAGATTTACCCAAAAAGCTTTCAGGACAGCAGCGGTAATGGTCATGGCGATTTGCATGGCATTTACCAACGGCTGGATTACCTGCAAGACCTGGGCGTCGCGGCGTTGTGGCTGACGCCGGTTTACGTTTCACCCCAGATTGACAACGGCTATGACGTTGCCGATTACTGCGCCATCGATCCGGCCTTTGGCACCATGGCCGATTTCGAACGACTGACAGCCGCAGCACACCAGCGCGGTATCCGTATCGTGATGGATATGGTGTTTAATCACACCTCCACAGAACATCCCTGGTTTAAGGCCGCGCAGAACCCTTCCAGCCCTTACCGACAGTTTTACATCTGGCGAGAAGGGCGCGACGGTCGTGCGCCAAACAACTGGCTCTCCAAATTTGGTGGCTCTGCCTGGCAATGGCATGAGGCAAGCAACCAGTACTACCTGCATCTTTTTGCAGCGGAACAGGCCGATCTCAACTGGGAGCATCCGCCTGTGCGTGAGCAGTTGAAAAAGATTTGCCATTTCTGGGCGGATAAGGGGGTGGATGGACTGAGGCTGGATGTGGTCAATCTGGTGTCAAAGCCACAACAGTTACCTGACGACCACGCTGGAGATGGCCGCCGTTTTTATACTGACGGCCCGCGTATCCATGCGCTGTTACAGGAGATGAACCGGGACGTTTTTACCCCGCGCGGCCTGATGACCGTGGGAGAGATGTCATCCACCACGCTTGAACACTGCCAGCAATACTCCTCGAATGACGGCAGTGAACTGTCGATGACCTTTAATTTTCATCACCTGAAAGTGGATTATCCGGATGGTCAGAAGTGGGCCCAGGGCGCGCCCGATTTTATCCAGCTAAAGCAAATTTTCAGCGACTGGCAGCGGGGAATGCATAACCGGGGCTGGAATGCCCTGTTCTGGTGTAACCATGATCAGCCACGTATTGTTTCGCGCTTTGGTGACGAGGGGGCGCTGCGGGAAACCGCCGCCAAAATGCTGGCCATGGTGCTGCATGGTATGCAGGGTACTCCCTATATCTACCAGGGGGAGGAGATTGGCATGACCAATCCAGGCTTCAGCGATATCAGTCAGTATCGTGATGTGGAAAGCCTGAACACCTGGACCGCCCTGCGCAACGCAGGAAAAAGTGAGGCAGAGGTGTTGGCCATCCTTGCCAGCAAATCGCGTGATAATGGCCGGACGCCGATGCAGTGGGACAGTTCCGCCAGTGCCGGTTTTACTACCGGTGAGCCGTGGCTGGACTGTGCGCAAAACTATCCGCAGGTCAACGTGGCGCAGGCAGCAGCCAGTCCTGATTCGGTGTTTTACACCTACCGTCGCCTGATTGCCTTGCGTAAAGAGCTGCCGGTGCTGACCCACGGAGATTATGAGGATCTTGCACCGGCACATCCTTCACTGTGGTGCTATCAACGTCGCTGGCAGGGGCAACGCCTGCTGGTGGTCGCCAATCTCAATCGTGAGCCGCTGGCCCTGTCAGGGGAACAGATTGCGCTCTCCTCCTCCGCTCAGCCAGTGATTGCCAACTATAACGATGCGCCAGGCAGCCTTCCCGGGATGCTTCGTCCATTTGAATCGGCGTGGTGGCTGGATAAGTGAGTTATCCGGATTTTAATAACAGGGAATGATAATGATGAAAAAAATAAAACGTCGTAACACCTCGCAGCAAAGCTGTTTACTGGGCACGCTGGCCGCGGGGCTGCTGTCTGCTCCGGTCCTGGCGGTAGATTTTCACGGCTATGCCCGTTCCGGCATCGGCTGGACGGGCAGCGGGGGTGAGCAGCAATGTTTTCAGGCCACAGGCGCAGGCAGCAAATACCGTCTGGGGAATGAATGTGAAACTTACGCGGAATTAAAACTGGGTCATGAGGCGTGGAAAGAGGGAGACAAAAGCTTTTATTTCGACACCACGCTGGCCTATGCCGTCTCTCAGCGTGCTGATTTTGAGTCTGTCTCACCGGGATTTCGTGAGGTTAATGTCACCGGCGTTAATCTGATTGATGCGCTGCCCGGATCGGTTATCTGGGCAGGTAAACGTTTTTACCAGCGCCATGATGTCCATATGATCGACTTCAATTACTGGGATATTTCCGGGCCGGGCGCAGGGCTGGAGCAGGTGGATGTGGGTTTTGGTAAATTGTCGCTGGCGGTGACGCGAAACAGTGAGGAGGGCGGTTCACTGGGTTTCCTTGAAAGCCAGCGTGATGAGCGGCCCACGGTCAACGATGTTTTTGACCTGCGTCTGGCGGGGCTGGCGGTTAACCCTGGCGGTACGCTGGAGCTGGGGCTGGACTACGGACGCGCTACCGTGCAGCAAGGTTACCAACTGGCTGAGGGTGCCAGCAGAGACGGCTGGATGATGACCGCCATACACAGCCAGACGCTCTCCGGCGGCAGCAACCATGTGGTGGTGCAGTACGCCACGTATGCGATGACCTCGCTGAATAATGGCCGCAGTAGCGGGGCCAGCATCGATAACAACGGAACCATGTTGCGGGTTATCGACCACGGCGCGGTGGATTTTAACGACCGCTGGGGGCTGACGTATGTGGCGATGTACCAGAATATTGACCGCGATAATCAGAATGGCTCGACCTGGTATACGGCGGGTATCCGTCCTTCTTATAACTGGACGCCCATAATGAGCAGCCTCATGGAGCTGGGCTACGACAATGTTAAATCGCAGCGCACCGGTGAACGTAACGGTCAGTATAAACTGACGCTGGCTCAGCAGTGGCAGGCAGGCCCCAGCGTATGGGCCAGGCCCTCGTTGCGGGTGTTCGCCACCTATGCCAGATGGCAGGAAAAATGGGGATATGCCACCCGTACCGATAGCGGCTATGTGGCCAATCTGGCCTACAGCGACACGGCATTACATACCTTCAGCCGGGCAATAACGATGAAGTGACCTTTGGCGCACAGATGGAAATCTGGTGGTAGTCAGGTGTTATCACATCGCCTGCCGCCAGTGACAACGACAGAATGGCATTGCCAGCACACTATTCTCTGCCTGCGGCAGGGCGGAGAATATCCCGCCTCATTACCCGCTAATTTACCGCTGCTAAGTCGCAACCCTGTTTACAGATGAAATACCGGATTCTGCGGGTGAAACTAACCTGACAGCAAGGCAGGGGGTTCAGAGAAAAACCCACAGCAGAAAAATAAGCACTAACACGGCGGCAAAAACGGTAAAAGCCGGACGGTTGACCAGCGGGCGCAGGTCCGGCGGCACCCAGGCCCAGAGTGGCGCAACAATTGGCTGCGGATTGATTTCGCTGTCGGCCACGGGTTGTTCGCGCAATTTTTCCGCACGGCGGGCAAACAGCAGGTTGATCAAATCCTGAGCCTGAGCGGTGGTCAATACCGCCTGCGGTGGCAGCTGGAAGCGTTGCTGGCTGGCGTCTTCCAGCATTTTTTGTTCTGCATGATCCGGCGGAACCTTCAGGGCAGAGAGCAGCAATGGCAGGGTTGGCGCAGTGTGCTGATTCAGCGTATGGCTTATTTGCAGATACTGTGTCAGCAGAGGAAAGACCCGGGAAGGGATCGGATCGCCATGATGCAGATTGACCATTTTCAGCACCGACGCCCACAGTTTTACCGGCTGTTCTCCGGTGGCGGCAGCCAGTTTTGCCACCTGCTGATTCAGGGTGTGATGTTCGGCTGGCAGCAGAGTGCGATCGGTAATATGGTTCTGTTGCGGCTGCGGGATAGCCATCTGACCGTTCTGCAACATGGTCAACACCTGACGCAATTGGTCAGGATTCAGCGAACTGAGCACCGTATGACCGAACTGCTGACGAATGAAATCACTGACCGCCTGTCGGTTATTGCCCTGGGGCAGCAGATCGGTTAACTGTTGAAACAACTGGCGGGTGGCATGGGTATTCTGCACCTGCGCAAGGCGGGTGTTAAGAAACTGTTCAGCGGCGGGGAAATGGCGCGACAGCAGACCCTCGTCATTTTTCACTCCCACTTCATGACGCAGGCCAGCCCATAACTCCACGGATTTCAGTGAACTGAGCGCCATGATTTTGACTATCAGCCTTTCCAGCGTGGTGCGCTGAGCGGGTGAAAGCGGCTGCTCTCCTGGGCCGGTTGGCAGAGTACCGGGCCTGAGATCGACCGTTGTACGATCGCCGGGGATCGGCGCACCAGGGCCACTAAGCGGTTGCATGGCAAAATCCTTAACTCATCGGTTAACATCCGGGGCGCGCCGGAAAAAGAGTGAAACACTATGATAACAATCCCACCCGGTGTTAGGTAGTGGGCGGAGGTGCCCGGGGGAAATATTTTATCCGGCCTCTGCCTGAACGGGGTGGTGCGGGTATGATTGCGCACTGGGTTACTTCGGCAGAACAGAATGAGCAGCTACCTGCGTTTTCAGGCTCTTTCCGGATGTGATAAGTTTATTTTTATGTTTTATAAGGTTTTATTTTAAATCTGTTTCAGGTCTTGCGGGCGTTGTGCCCACCGGAGGTTAACTGTGCCTGATGTAAAAAAAGAGCTAAAAATTCTCGTCGATGAAAATATGCCTTACGCCCGCGAGCTGTTCAGCCGTACCGGAAAGGTGCTGGCGGTGCCTGGTCGTCCGGTGCCGCAGGCGGAGCTGCATGATGCCGATGCGCTGATGGTGCGCTCCGTCACCCCGGTTAATGCAGCATTGCTCAGGGATAAACCGGTCAGGTTTGTCGGGACGGCCACGGCCGGCACGGATCATATTGATGAGGCATGGCTGAACGAACAGGGCATTGCTTTCTCCGCCGCGCCGGGCTGTAACGCGATTGCGGTGGTGGAGTATGTGTTTTCCGCTTTGCTGATGCTGGCAGAGCGCGACAGCTTCCGGCTACAGGATCGTACCGTGGGGATTGTCGGCGTGGGTAACGTTGGCGGCCGGTTGCAGAAGCGCTTGCAGGCGCTGGGGATCCGTACACTGCTCTGCGATCCCCCGCGTGCTGAACGCGGTGACGAAGAGGATTTTCTGCCGCTCTCTGCGCTGGTGGCGGAGGCCGATATTCTGACCTTCCACACGCCGTTGTTCAGGGAGGGGCGCTGGCCGAGCTGGCATCTGGTCGACGAGGCGTTGCTCCGGGCGCTTAAACCGGGAACTATTCTGATAAATGCCTGCCGGGGAGCGGTGGTGGACAACGCGGCGTTGCTGAAGGTCATGCAGCAGCGCGACGACCTGAGTGTGGTGCTGGACGTCTGGGAGCCAGAGCCGGAACTTTCCCTGCCGCTGTTGCAGAAGGTGGATGTGGCGACGGCGCACATTGCGGGCTACACGCTGGAGGGCAAAGCACGCGGAACCACCCAGGTCTTCGAAGCCTGGTGCGCCTTTCTCAAACAACCGCAGCAGATAGCGTTGGATACGCTGCTGCCTGCGCCAGAATTTGCCAGCGTGACGCTTCACGGTGAGCTTGATCAGTCTGCGCTGAAAAGGCTGGTTCATCTGGTGTATGATGTGCGCCGCGATGATGCCGCGTTGCGCAAAGTTGCTGCGCTTCCCGGAGAGTTTGACCGCCTGCGTAAGAACTATCAGGAGCGGCGTGAATGGTCTTCGTTACAGGTGCTTTGTGATTCAGAGCAGGCTGCCACAATGCTGACAAAACTGGGTTTTGACGCTGTTTTTCAGCCCGCTCACTGAGTCAGGATGGCCTGTTAAGATTATCTCGCCGGGCTTCCTAAGGTTGCCATAAGGTGGGGTAAATAATCTGTTGCCGGGCGGTGATGTCACCGCCTGATGTTTTTTTGTGATTGTCTGGAGTAAGCCAACATGTCTGACGGCTGGAATATTGCGCTACTGGGTGCGACAGGAGCAGTAGGGGCAGCGGTGCTGGAGCTGCTGGCGGAACGTCAGTTCCCGGTGGGGGAACTTTACTTACTGGCCAGTGAACGCAGCGCTGGTGAAAACCTGCGTTTTGAAGGCAGAACCGTGCAGGTTGGTGATGCCCGTGATTTCGACTGGTCGCAGGCGCAGCTGGCGTTCTTTGCCGCCGGACGCGAGGCCTCTGCGCGCTATGCAGAGGAAGCGGCCAGCGCCGGGTGCCTGGTGATCGATACCAGCGATCTTTACGCCCTGGAGCCGGACGTGCCGCTGGTGGTGCCGGACGTTAATCCGCAGGTGCTGGCAGACTACCGGAACCGCAACATCATTACCGTCGCCGACAGCCTGACCAGCCAGTTATTGTGTGCAATCAAACCCCTGATCGACACAGCCGGTCTGGGACGTTTGCAGGTGACCAGCCTGATAGCGGCATCGTCGCACGGTAAAGCAGCGGTGGATTCACTGGCGGGTGAAAGCGCGCGGTTGCTTAATGGTCTGCCTGCGGAAGAAAACTGGTTTGGTCGCCAGCTGGCCTTTAATATGCTGCCGTTGTTGCCCGATGCTGAAGGCAGCGTGTTGCAGGAGCGTCGGCTGGTCGATCAGGTGCGTAAAGTACTCCAGGATGAAGGATTGCCGATTGCGGTCAGTACCGTTCAGGCTCCGGTTTTCTACGGCAACGCACAAATTGTGCATATGGAAAATTTGCGTCCGCTGGCGGCAGAAGAAGCGCGGGACGTGCTGTCGCAGACCGAAGATATCGCCCTGTCCGGGGACGACGATTATCCTACGCAGGTCGGAGACGCGTCAGGCAATGCCCAGCTCAGCCTTGGCTGCCTGCGCAACGACTACGGCATCCCGGAGATGCTGCAATTCTGGTCGGTAGCCGATAACGTTCGCTTTGGCGGTGCGTTGATGGCAGTGAAAACCGCCGAGAAGCTGGTGCAGGAGTATTTCTGGTGACCTTAACCACTCCAGAGCCACAGACCACCAGACTGGCTCTGGGTATTGAATACGATGGCAGCCG
>NZ_JFHN01000052.1 GCF_000590885.1 Erwinia mallotivora | reverse complement strand
CAGCCGTTACTACGGCTGGCAGCGGCAGCAGGAAGTCAGAAGCGTGCAGGAAAAGCTGGAAAAAGCGCTGTCTGCTGTTGCCAATCATCCGGTAACCGTTTTTTGCGCGGGTCGCACCGATGCTGGCGTGCATGGCACCGGGCAGGTAGTGCATTTTGACACCACCTCACAGCGTAAGGATGCCGCCTGGACGCTGGGGGTAAATGCGAATCTGCCGGATGATATCGCGGTGCGTTGGGTCAAAGCCGTGCCGGGAGATTTTCATGCCCGCTTCAGCGCCACCGCCCGGCGCTACCGCTATATCATCTATAACCAGCGCCTGCGCCCGGCAATCCTGCACGGCGGGGTGACGCATTTTTATCATCCGCTGGATGTGGAGAAGATGCAGCGGGCAGGGCAGGCGCTGCTGGGGGAAAACGACTTTACGTCATTTCGTGCCGTACAGTGTCAGTCACGTACGCCCTGGCGCAACGTGATGCATCTCAATGTCAGCCGTTACGGCGCTTACGTGGTGGTGGATATTAAAGCCAATGCCTTTGTGCACCACATGGTGCGAAATATTGTTGGCAGTCTGATGGAAACAGGCTGTGGAAATCAGCAGGAAAGCTGGATAGCAGAGTTACTGGCGGCGAAAGATCGCACGCTGGCTGCGGCAACCGCCAGAGCGGAAGGCTTGTATCTGGTCGCGGTTGATTATCCTGAACATTATGATTTACCACGTCCGCCGATGGGGCCTCTGTTCCTCGCGGATTAACCTGGCCTGGAGTATCAAGGAAATTTCTATGGAACTGATTCACACCGTTATTGATTTTATTCTGCATATTGATGTCCATTTGCAGGCGATGGTCGCGCAGTACGGCGTCTGGATTTATGCCATTTTGTTCCTGATCCTGTTTTGTGAAACAGGGCTGATTGTTACCCCTTTTCTGCCCGGCGATTCACTGCTGTTTGTGGCCGGCGCGCTGGCGGCAATCCCTGACAGTGCACTGAATGTTCATCTGATGGCGGTATTACTTTGCGTCGCCGCCATCATTGGTGATGCGGTCAACTATACGATTGGCCGCCTGTTTGGGGAAAAACTGTTCAGCAACCCAAACTCGAAAATATTCCGTCGCAGTTACCTGGATAAAACCCATCAATTCTATGAACGTCACGGTGGTAAAACCATTATCCTCGCCCGTTTTGTCCCTATTGTCCGTACCTTTGCGCCTTTTGTTGCCGGTATGGGGAAAATGTCCTATCGCCATTTCGCCCTGTACAATGTGACCGGCGGTATTCTGTGGGTGGTGCTGTTTTCCTATGCCGGCTATTTCTTCGGTAACCTGCCTGCGGTGCAGAAAAATATTCATTACCTGATCGTGGCAATTATTCTGGTGTCGATCCTGCCAGGCGTGATTGAAATTGTGCGCCACCGTCGTGCAGCACGGCGTCAGGGATAATCTGCTCGTATGCTGGCTGCTCAATTCTGTTTGAGCAGCCTTATCTTTTTTAGTTTATCAATAACTCACAGATACCGTTTCAGTTGCAGGATTAACTTTCTTCACCATTTTTTATTAAATTGATTTTACTGTTTAAAAAATCGTTATTTGATATTTTTTAAAGCATAAAAAGTTTATGGTGTGGTTTGTTAATCATAAAGGTGGTGAATTATGAATTCTATATCAGCATACGATACATATATCCCTGGGGATATCAGAAACATTAATTCTTTAAATAATACTGAAAAAGCTGAGAAAACAGAAAAAAGTGGCTTCTGTTCCCGGTTGTTATCCTGTCTTGTTTCGGTGAAAAATACGGTATTGAGGTTTATGCCCTGCCTGCGTTCTAAAGACGTATGGGCCGAAAAGAACAAGGAAGATAACAAAAAGGCTTATGATTTTATAAGGGAAAATTTACTGGATAAAGTAAAGAACAATGATGTGAAAGGGATTTTTCGTGTCCAGATAAATTCTAAAATAGTGTATGAAATCAAGAGCAAGCCATTAGGTTACAACACTGTCAAACATTTAATCTCAGGGAAAAATAAAAATGAAGGGCATATCTTGTCGCAAATTCTCCTGGCTGATGTGCGCAAAGTTGAAAAGCAGATAAACGTAACAGAAATGCTAAGTTTATTGAAGCCGGGTGTAAAGCATGACAGCGAGAGTATACGGGACTTTGTGATGGAACGAATCAGCTTTAAGTCCGATCGGGAAAAAGAAAGTTTTTTAACATCAATGCGTATCATCGCTGATATTTACACCGAAGTGGGAAAAAGGCCATGTAGCGATTGTACACCCTATACATTAGCACAAGCGATCGCGCCTTCAATTTTCGACTGTGCGACCCTTAACTCTGGTAAACCTGTCACGGCAGCAGAAAATATCAGACATTATGCCAATATTTCTCCTGAGGCTGGTCTTGTTGTTTTACAAAGCTGGAATCCAAAAGACTAACGGAGGAGATATTAAGGCTGGGTTATCTGAGTAAAAAACTGTGTGTAATTTCACAGGACAGGAAATCGCTCGTAAGGTTTGTTCAGCGGTTATGAATTTATATCATCTTCCTCTAAAATATTTAATGTCCGGCCTGGCGTCTGAATATATTTCATTGCGTCATTTTAATCGCGCCAGTTCTGGCATGACATAATTTAAATTTATGTTTATATGATCAGAGAGCTGAAATTTCATTTTTCAGCTCTTCGTTCAGGCGATGGTACAGGATTGTCTGTTATTAACATCCGCGTTGTACCGCGCACCAGTCAAGGATTCAGGCTCAGCCTGAAAACAAATTACAGACACTGCACATCGCCAACAGAGTGAGGGTTTGGCAACTTACCACCGTTTGCAATCCCGGTGGTGATCAATGATTGTGTGGCAGACTTTGTTGTTATGTGCTGTAATAGCGGGCAAATCTTACGCAAAAATCAGCGCTATATCGTTGATTTATAACGATTAACCAGATGCAGAGTTACCCATGAGCTGGATTGAACGAATTCTTAACAAAAGCACCATTTCCCCATCACGCAAAGCCAGCATCCCGGAAGGGGTGTGGACCAAGTGCGATAGCTGTGGTCAGGTGCTCTACCGCGCCGAGCTGGAGCGCAATCTGGAAGTCTGCCCGAAATGTGATCACCACATGCGCATGCATGGTCGTGAACGCCTGCACAGCCTGCTGGATGAAGGTTCACTGGTTGAACTGGGTAGTGAGCTGGAGCCAAAAGATTTGCTCAAGTTCCGTGACTCTAAAAAATATAAAGACCGCCTGGCCAGCGCGCAGAAAGAGACTGACGAAAAAGACGCTTTAATCGTCATGAAAGGCACACTTTATGCGATGCCTGTGGTCGCCGCGGCCTTTGAATTCTCCTTTATGGGCGGTTCAATGGGATCGGTGGTCGGTGCGCGTTTTGTTCGTGCCGTGGAACAGGCGCTCGAAGATAACTGTCCGCTTATCTGCTTTTCTGCTTCCGGCGGTGCCCGTATGCAGGAAGCGCTGATGTCGCTGATGCAGATGGCAAAAACCAGCGCCGCACTGGCAAAAATGCAGGAACGCGGCCTGCCTTATATTTCCGTACTGACGGACCCTACCATGGGTGGCGTCTCTGCCAGTTTTGCCATGCTGGGCGATCTGAACATCGCTGAACCAAAAGCGTTGATTGGTTTTGCCGGACCGCGAGTTATTGAGCAAACCGTGCGTGAAAAACTGCCGCCAGGCTTTCAGCGCAGTGAGTTTCTGATTGAAAAGGGCGCGATTGATATGATCGTGCGCCGTCCGGTCATGCGTTTCAAACTGGCCGGGGTTCTGGCAAAAATGATGAATCTGCCTGAGCCTCAGGAAGAGAGCCTGCCAGAGGTGATGACTGACGCAGCGCCTCAGAGCCACGAGGCCTGATCGATGACAAAAAGGAGCGAATCGCTCCTTTCTCCTTTGAACCGCAACCTTGTGAACTGTGCAAATGGATAATCTTCCTCAAGCCACGTCGCCCCTGGTTACGTGGCTTCATTATCTCGAAAATCTGCATACTCAGGCTATTGATCTTGGGCTGACACGTATTCAGCAGGTGGCCAAACAGCTTGAACTCCTGAAGCCTGCGCCGGTGGTGTTTACCGTCGCCGGAACCAATGGCAAAGGCACCACCTGCCGCACCCTTGAAACGCTGCTGATGGCGGCCGGTTACCGGGTGGGCGTTTACAGTTCGCCGCATCTTCTGCGCTACACTGAGCGGGTGCGTATTCAGGGCGACGAACTGGCAGAGTCGGCACACACCGCCTCTTTTGCAGAAATTGAAAGCGGGCGTGGCGAAACCTCACTCACCTATTTTGAGTACAGTACGCTTTCGGCACTGTGGTTGTTCAGACGCGCTGCGTTAGACGTGGTAATCCTTGAAGTGGGGCTGGGTGGCCGACTGGATGCAACCAATATCGTTGATGCTGATGTTGCCGTTATTACCAGCATTGCGTTGGATCATACCGATTACCTCGGCCCCGATCGCGAAAGCATTGGTCGTGAAAAGGCAGGTATATTTCGTGCCGGAAAACCGGCGGTGGTCGGCGAGCCGGATATGCCTGCCACCATTGCTGAGGTGGCCGACACCGTTGGCGCACAGCTGAGCAGAGTCGGGCGCGACTGGTCTTATACGGTCGGTGAGCATGACTGGACCTTCCGTGACGGGCAGGGCGAACTGAACGGGCTTCCGCTGCCTCAGATTCCTTTACCCAATGCGGCAACGGCGCTGGCGGCGCTGCGGGCGTCCTCTCTCCAGGTTGATCCGGCGGTGATTTATTCGTGGCTGGACAAGGCCGTACTGCCGGGGCGTTTCCAGGTCGTTTCTGCATCGCCCCGGGTGATCCTTGATGTGGCGCATAATCCGCACGCGGCGGCCTGGCTTGCCGGACGACTGAGCGAGCTGACGAAAGGCGGCAAAGTTCATGCGGTGGTGGGAATGTTGCACGATAAAGACATTGCCGGAACCCTGGCCTGCCTGAAGCCACACGTGGACAGCTGGTACTGCGCCCCCCTGTCGGGTCCCCGCGGAGCAAGCGCTGATGAGTTGATTGCACATCTGCCTGACGCCCGTGCTTTTGCTGATATTGCAAACGCGTTTATCCATGCGCGTCAGCAGGCGTCAGAGCAGGATGTGGTGCTGGTGTGTGGCTCTTTCCTGACGGTTGCACAGGTCATGGAAACGCTGGAAACGGAGAGTGGTAGTGGCAAGTAAATTTCAGAACCGACTGGTCGGGACTGTGGTTATTGTGGCACTGGGTGTGATTATTCTGCCGGGGATACTCGACGGTAAGAAAAAGCATTACAAAGAAGAATTTGCAGCAATTCCGCTGGTGCCAAGGCCTGGCGATCAGCTTGAGGCTGACGGTGTGCCACCGGTGACCCAGGCGCTACCTGCTCAGCCACCGGAAGGTGCGGGTACGGCAGCAGAGGGACACAGCGGCGGCAACACCTCGCAGGCGGAGAGCGGCTCAACCACGCCGCAGTCGGCTAATCAGCCTGCCGTGGTTACGCCACCGCCGGTGCAGCCGTCAGAGCCGGTACAGCATAAGCCGGTTGAAAAAGCCAAACCGGTGGAAAAATCCCGACCAACAGAAACCACCAAAGCCCCAGCCAAAGCGGTCGAAAAACCGGTTGAAAAACCCAAAACGGCACCCAGGTCCGAACCTGTTGAACCGCAGCAGGCTCCCGCTGCCGTGGAGGAGCGCGCACCAACTGGTCAGGCCTATGTGGTCCAGCTTGGCCCACTGAAGAATGCCGCTAAAGTGAGCGAGATCGTCGCTAAACTGCGACTCTCCGGATACCGGGCCTTCACCGTGCCTTCCACGCCGGTACAGGGGGAAATCACCCGTATTTACGTCGGGCCGGATGCCTCGAAGGCGAAAATGCAGGCTGCGGTGACGGAGCTGAAAAGCCTTTCCGGTCTGGGTGGTGTGGTTAAGCCTTACAGTGCACGCTGACTCTGGTAGTCAGCCGCTATTACTGTAACAGCCTGCGCCTTTTGGCGCGGGTTACGGCCAGTCAGGTACGGGCGGTAACCGACGTGGCGGTAACGGGTTATCTGATGCAAATCAGCCAGTTGCCCGGATGCCTGCCAGGTGGCATGTTGCGGGCGCTGGCAGGACCTTTTTGCTGATTTTTTCAGCGCCGCTTTTTAATTAAACTGGTAAAGGAAAACCCTACGCAAACGTTTTCTTTTTCTGTTAGAATTCGCCCCGAACTGGATGCGGAGCACTGTCGCTGGAAGAGTTCATGATCTGGATAGATTACGTCATTATTGCGGTTATTGGTTTTTCGGCTCTGGTCAGCCTGATCCGTGGGTTTGTCCGGGAAGCATTATCCCTTGTCACCTGGGGTTGCGCATTTTTTGTCGCCAGTCATTACTACTCCTTCCTTGCGGTCTGGTTCACCGGTTTTGAAGACGAGCTGGTTCGCAATGGCATTGCTATCGCGGTGTTATTTATTGCCACGCTGATTGTCGGGGCAATTGTTAACTATGTGATTGGTTCGCTGGTTGAAAAGACCGGCCTGTCGGGGACTGACAGAGTACTTGGCGTCTGTTTCGGGGCCTTGCGTGGCGTACTGATCGTGTCTGCCATTCTGTTTTTCCTCGATACATTCACCGGTTTTGCCAAAAGTCCTGACTGGCAGCAGTCCCAGTTAGTTCCCCAGTTCAGTTACATCATCAGGTGGTTTTTTGACTACCTGAAAAGCACGTCGAGTTTTTTGCCCCGATAAATACGTCGGGGTTGCGGCTTAATGAGGAAATGACCACATGTGCGGTATTGTCGGGATCGCCGGTTTTATGCCGGTCAACCAGTCGATTTATGATGCGTTAACGGTGCTTCAACACCGTGGCCAGGATGCCGCAGGCATTGTGACCATTGATGCCCTGAATTGCTTTCGCCTGCGTAAAGCGAACGGTCTGGTTAGCGATGTTTTTGAAGCCCGCCACATGCAGCGTATGCAGGGCAATATGGGTATCGGCCATGTTCGTTATCCCACAGCGGGCAGCTCCAGTGCCTCTGAGGCGCAGCCTTTTTATGTCAATTCACCCTTCGGCATTACTCTGGCGCATAACGGTAATCTGACCAATGCCCATGAGCTGCGTAAGCAGCTGTTCGAGAGTGGCCGTCGCCACGTTAACACCACCTCAGATTCCGAAATCCTGCTCAACATTTTCGCCGCTGAGCTGGACAGGTTTCAGCATTACCCGCTGGAAGCAGAAAACATTTTTGCCGCCGTGGCGGCGATGCATCAGCAGGTTCGCGGTGCCTATGCCTGCGTATCGATGATTATCGGTCACGGACTGGTCGCCTTTCGCGATCCAAACGGTATTCGTCCGCTGGTGATTGGTAAACGTCCAATGGCCGATGGACGCACAGAATATATGGTCGCTTCTGAAAGCGTGGCGCTGGATACGTTGGGCTTTGAGTTCCTGCGTGACGTGGCCCCCGGCGAAGCGGTATATGTAACGGAAAAAGGCCAGCTGTTTACCCGCCAGTGTGCTGAAAACCCGAAATTCAATCCGTGTCTGTTTGAATATGTTTACTTTGCCCGTCCGGATTCGTTCCTTGATAAAATTTCTGTCTACAGCGCGCGCGTGCGTATGGGCACCAAACTGGGTCAGAAAATCGCTCGTGAATGGGAAGATCTGGATATCGACGTGGTGATCCCGATTCCGGAAACCTCCTGCGATATCGCGCTGGAAATGGCCCGCATTCTCAACAAACCTTACCGCCAGGGATTTGTAAAAAATCGCTATGTGGGCCGGACCTTTATCATGCCGGGTCAGCATCTGCGCCGTAGCGCCGTGCGCCGTAAGCTGAACGCCAATCGGGCTGAATTCCGCGATAAGAACGTTCTGCTGGTGGATGACTCTATTGTGCGGGGCACCACTTCTGAACAGATTATCGAAATGGCCCGTGAAGCCGGTGCGAAAAAAGTGTATCTGGCTTCAGCCGCGCCGGAAATTCGTTTCCCGAACGTTTACGGCATTGATATGCCCAGCGCCACCGAGCTGATTGCTCACGGGCGCGAAGTGGAAGAAATCCGTCAGCTGATTGGTGCTGATGCGCTGATTTTCCAGGACCTCAATGATCTGATTGAGGCAGTACGCGAGGAAAATCCGGATATCGCTCAGTTTGAATGCTCGGTGTTTAATGGCGTTTACGTCACCAAAGACGTGGATCAGCAATATCTGGAATATCTCCAGTCACTGCGCAATGACGATGCCAAAGCTCTGGCGCGTCAGAACGAGGTGGAAAATCTGGAAATGCATAACGAAGGCTGATGCCCTCTGATGTCGCAGCAGGTATGATGGGCCGGAAGTGATTCCGGCCCTTTTACTTTTGCAGGCAGGACAGAAACAGCGAGGGAATACAATGCAACGACTGATTATTGGTATCTCCGGTGCCAGCGGCGTGATTTACGGTATCCGCACACTGCAAATATTGCAGCAGGTGGCTGACATCGAGACGCATCTGGTGATGAGCCATGCGGCACGACAGACGCTGGCGCTGGAGAGCCATTACTCACTACGCGAGGTGCAGGCGCTGGCCGATGTGGTTCATGATGTGCGCGATATCGCCGCCAGTATCTCTTCGGGCTCATTCAAAACCCACGGTATGGCGATCCTTCCCTGCTCGATGAAAACCCTTTCCGGCATAGTGCACAGCTACAGTGACGGTCAGCTGACCCGCGCGGCAGACGTGACCCTGAAAGAGCGGCGCAGGCTGGTACTGTGCGTGCGCGAAACGCCCCTCCATCTGGGACACTTAAGGATGATGACCGCGGCTGCCGAGCTGGGCGCGGTGATCATGCCGCCGGTGCCCGCTTTTTATCATCGTCCTGAAAGCGTGATGGATATTGTTGATCAGACCGTCAACCGTGTTCTCGACCAGTTTGATATCACGCTGGATAACGATCTCTTCACGCGCTGGCAGGGTGCATAAAGGGTACGTCCTTGCATTGTATTGGTGCGCAAATCGTTGCTGAATCGCTTTTCATGCATTGCGTGCACCATAATGCGTCATAGTCGCCACCTCATCACCAGAAACCTGCTATATATTCTCACGCCTGTCGGACGAGGGTCCCGGCAAGACAGGTCGCTGCCCCGATGCGCTGAAATGGGGCAGGCGGGTAAAAAAAGTGGCACGAAAGCTGCAAATGAAATGTGCTGCTACGGCGCTATACACACATCACGATTTGATAATAAAAACCACAATTGAGGGGAATCTATGAAAAAGCAGGTCCTGGCCTTTTCACTGCTGCTGGCTCTGGCAGGAAGCAGCAGCGCCTTTGCTGCGGCGCCAAAAACGCTTCGTATTGGCACCGATCCAACCTACGCGCCGTTTGAATCGAAAAATGCGCAGGGTCAGCTGGTGGGTTTTGATATCGATCTGGCGAACGAAATCTGTAAGCGTATGCAGGCCAAATGCACCTATGTGGAAAGTGATTTTGATGCGCTGATCCCGTCGCTGAAAGCGAAAAAAATTGACGCGATTATCTCTTCGCTGTCGATCACCGAAAAACGTCAGCAGGAGATCGCCTTCTCGGAAAAACTGTATGCGGCTAACTCTCGTCTGATTGCGCCGAAGGGATCAAAAATTCTGCCGGACGTGGCATCGCTGAAGGGGAAAACCATCGGTCTGTTACAGGGCACCGTGCAGGAAACCTATGCCAATCAGTACTGGCGTCCTCAGGGCATTACCATCACGCCTTATGCTAATCAGGATCTGGTTTATCAGGATCTGGCCGCCGGACGTATTGATGCGGCATTCCAGGATGAAGTTGCCGCCAGCGAAGGTTTTCTGAAGCAACCCGCCGGTAAAGGTTATGCCTTTGCGGGGCCTGCGGTAAAAGATGACAAAATCTTCGGCGTGGGCACCGGTATGGGAATGCGCAAAGATGACGCCAAACTGAAAGCGGCGATCGATAAAGCTTTCGATGCCATGCGCAAAGATGGCACCTACGCGAAGCTGGCAAAAAAATATTTCGACTTTGACGTATACGGCGGTTAAAAAAAACCTGTCAGGGGGGGCCTGCCCGTGGACGGCGGCCCCCGTTTTGTACGCTCCGGGCGGATAAAACGCGAAGTTAAGGGGACAGGACATATTTATGCTGTATGGCTATTCTGAAGTCATTTTTAAAGGGGCGCTGGTCACGCTGGAGCTGGCGCTCAGTTCGGTGTTACTGGCGGTGATACTGGGGTTGGTCGGTGCCGCCGGGAAGCTCTCGGGCCGTCGGCCACTGGCGTGGATTTTTGCAGGCTACACCACCCTGATCCGGGGCGTTCCCGACCTGGTGCTGATGCTGCTGATTTTTTACGGGCTACAAATTGCCCTCAACTCTCTTACCGATCTGCTCGGCATCGCCCAGTTTGATATTGACCCGATGGTGGCCGGGATTATCACCCTCGGTTTTATCTACGGCGCTTACTTTACTGAAACTTTTCGTGGTGCGTGGATGGCTGTTCCTAAGGGGCAGATTGAAGCGGCTACCGCTTTTGGTTTTACCTCCTCCCAGACTTTTCGCCGCATCCTGTTTCCGGGGATGATGCGCTATGCGCTCCCGGGAATTGGCAATAACTGGCAGGTGATCCTGAAAGCCACGGCGCTGGTGTCGCTGCTGGGGCTGGAAGATGTGGTAAAAGCCACCCAGCTGGCGGGAAAAAGCACCTGGCAGCCTTTCTGGTTCGCCATCGTGGCGGGCATTATTTATCTGATTTTCACCACGCTTTCCAATGGGGTGCTGTGGTGGCTTAACCGTCGCTATTCAGTGGGGGTAAGAAGGGCTGATTTATGACAGAGATTATACAGGAGTACTGGAAAGCCCTGCTGTGGAGTGACGGCTATCGTTTTAGTGGGGTGGCCATTACGTTGTGGTTGCTGATTATTTCCGTTGCGCTGGGCGGTTGCATGGCGGTGCTGCTGGCGGTGGCGCGGGTTTCTCCCCTCAGGGCGGTACGTTTTCCCGTCTGGCTGTTCACTTACATTTTTCGCGGCACGCCGCTCTATGTGCAACTGCTGGTGTTCTACTCCGGTATGTACACGCTGGAAGTGGTGAAGGGAAACGATCTGCTGAACGCTTTTTTCCGCAGCGGACTTAACTGTACGCTGCTGGCCCTGACGCTGAATACCTGCGCCTACACAACGGAAATATTTGCCGGAGCCATCCGTGCGGTGCCACATGGTGAGATTGAAGCCGCCCGGGCTTATGGCTTCTCCACCTTTAAGCTGTATCGCTGCATTATTCTGCCTTCGGCGCTGCGTACTGCGCTGCCGGCATACAGCAATGAAGTGATCCTGATGCTGCACTCGACGGCGCTGGCCTTCACCGCCACGGTGCCCGACCTGCTGAAGGTGGCGCGCGATATCAACTCTGCGACTTATCAGCCGTTCACCGCCTTCGGTATCGCCGCCGTACTGTATCTGCTTATCTCGACGGTGTTGATTAGTCTGTTCCGCAAAGCGGAAAAACGCTGGCTGAAGCACGTTAAACCCTCATCAACCCATTGAGCAAAATTATGAGTGAAAAAAAATTAAGCGTGACGGAACTGCACAAACGCTATGGCGAGTTTGAGGTACTTAAAGGGGTTTCTCTTCAGGCAAATGCCGGGGATGTTATCAGCATTATCGGCTCATCCGGTTCGGGGAAAAGCACCTTTTTACGCTGCATTAATTTCCTGGAAAAGCCCAGCGAAGGCACTATCGCGGTGAATAATCAGACCATTAATCTGGTGCGTGATACCGATGGGCAGCTTAAGGTGTCGAATAAAGAGCAGCTGCGTGAACTGCGTACCAGCCTGACGATGGTGTTTCAGCACTTCAATCTGTGGAGCCACATGACGGTATTGCAGAACGTGATGGAAGCCCCGATCCAGGTACTGGGACTGAGTAAGGCAGAGGCGCAGGAGCGGGCGATCCGCTATCTGGATAAAGTGGGCATTGATGAACGCGCTCGCGCTAAATATCCGGTTAATCTCTCTGGTGGTCAGCAGCAGCGCGTTTCTATCGCCAGAGCGCTGGCGATGGAGCCGGAAGTGTTGCTGTTTGATGAGCCGACCTCTGCCCTGGATCCTGAACTGGTGGGTGAGGTGCTGAAGATCATGCAGAAACTGGCGGAAGAGGGCAAAACCATGGTGGTGGTGACCCATGAAATGGAGTTTGCCCGCCACGTCTCCAGCCATGTGATTTTCCTGCACCAGGGGAAAATTGAAGAAGAGGGGCCGCCACACGAACTGTTCAGCAATCCCAAAAGCCCACGTCTGCAACAGTTTCTCTCTGGCGCACTGAAGTAGCTTTTCTGCAAACAGCGCTGGCTACTCTGTCGCACCGGGCATGCAGGTTACCTGGTGCAGAGGGGTTAAAGTTCGTCTCCTCCGTCGGAGGAGACGGTGACGCCTCTGCGGGGCTAAACCACATCGGCCAGCGCCTTATCCAGTTGATACCAGCGAAAAACAAAGCCCGACTCTTCCAGGCGTTTCGGCAGCAGATGCTGACCTCCCAGCACCAGCACCGAGGACTCACCCATCATCACTCTGACAGCGCTGGCGGGGACGCGAACCCAGGCCGGACGGTGCATGGCGTGGCCCAGCGCCGCGGCAAACTGTTCGTTACGCACCGCATAAGGTGCCACCATATTAAAAGGGCCGCTGAGATGCGGATTGTCCAGCAGCCAGAGTATGGCACTGAGCATGTCATCAAGATGGATCCACGGCATATACTGCCTGCCATTGCCCAGTGGACCGCCCGCTCCCAGGCGAAACGGTAATTTCATTTTGCCAAGCGCACCGCCTTCTTTTGCCAGTACCACGCCGGTACGCAGCAGGCAAACCCGGGTTTGATCACTTTCTGCCGCCCGCGCCAGCGCTTCCCATTCAGCGCAAAGCAGGTGAGTGAACTCCTGATGACCATCATCTTCTTCAGTCAGCACGCCATCGCCGCTGTTGCCGTAATAACCGCTGGCTGAGCCGGAAATGAACACTGCCGGTGGTGTCTCACTGGCGTTGATCAGCGCTGCAAGCTTCCCGGTAATCTGCCAGCGGCTCTGACAAAGCCGTTGTTTTTGTTGCTCTGTCCAGCGTTTGTCTGCGATCGGCTCTCCCGCAAGGTTGATGACCGCATCGACAGCGTTTAAATCACGCTGTTGATCCAGCCCTGACCACAGATTGACCCCTTCGCCAAGTTTGCGGCGAGCACCCGCCACATCGCGGGTGACCACGCTGACCTGTGCGCCTCTCTGTAACAATCGGGGTATCAGATGTCGGCCAATCAGGCCGGTTCCGCCGGTCAGTAAAATGTGCATCCTTTTGATCCTTAATCGGTGAAGTTAAAACGCAACGCTTTATCGTTCAGCTTAGAATATGTTGGCAGGAAAAGCGGTAAAGCTTAGCACCCGCAGCGATAACTCAGCCGCGCTACGCGGATTCAGGCCGCTATTGTGATTAACATGTTGCACAGAGATTGCCTTCTGTTGAAAAAGTGGGTAAACAAGATGAACCCCGCCTTCTAAGGAAATCAGGATGAATTATCCCGCTATCACGCTCTGGTCAGATGCCTGTTTTTTCAGTCCTTATGTGATGTCTATTTATGTTGCTCTCAGTGAGAAAGGCGTGCCGTTCTCTCTCAGGTATGTTGACCTTACGAGTCAGCAACACCTTGCGCAGCCTTATCGCGACATTTCGCTGACCCGCCGGGTACCCACGCTTCAGGTGGATGATTTTATGTTGTCAGAATCCTCTGCCATTACTGAATATCTTGAGGAGCGTTTTCCGGCACCAGAATTTGAGCGTCTCTACCCGCGTGATGGAGAAAATCGCGCCAGAGCCCGCGAACTCCAGGCCTGGCTGCGCAGTGATCTGCTGCCTCTTCGTCAGGAGCGGCCAACAGAGGTATTGTTTGCCGGTGAACGCTTTGCTCCCCTGAGCGCACAAGGGCAGCAGGCAGCGGAACATCTGTTTGCCGCCGTCAGCCGCCTGCTTAAACCCGGTCAGCAGAACCTGTTTGGTGAATGGTCGATCGCCGATACCGATCTGGCAGTAATGATTAATCGCCTGGCATTACATGGCGATGAGGTACCCGAATTTGTGGCCAACTACGCACATTTTCAGTGGCAACGCGCTTCCGTGCAGCTGTGGCTGGCGGAATCCTCCAGAAGCCTGGCTGAATGACATTGTGGGATTATAATTTTTCACTTTCCCGTGGCACACTGTGCGGGAAAAAAACAGACCAGCGCTGATGCGCCAGAACAGAAAAAGGGTGACGGATGGTGGAGCAAGACAGCGGCGTGGAGTGGGTGGACATCGTTAATGAAGATAACGAGGTTATTGCACAATCCAGCCGGGCACAGATGCGGGCGCAGTGCCTTCGCCATCGTGCGACCTATATTGTGGTGCACGATGGTATGGGGAACATCCTGGTTCAGCGGCGCACGGCGATCAAAGATTTTATGCCGGGGATGCTGGATGCCACTGCGGGTGGCGTGGTGCAGAGCGGTGAAGATTTTGCTGGAGTCAGCCCGTCGTGAAGCGGAAGAGGAGCTGGGCATAGCCGATGTGCCTTTTGCTGAGCACGGCGTTTTCTATTTTGAAGATCAGCACTGTCGGGTCTGGGGCGGACTGTTCAGCTGCGTTTCGCATGGCCCTTTTGCCATGCAGGAAGAAGAGGTGGATGAAATTTTCTGGATGACGCCGGAAGAGATCACCGCACGCTGTGATGAGTTTACCGATGATTCCCTGAAGGCGCTGTCACTGTGGCTCAGCCGTAACAGCGAACAGGGCCACGCCGTTAACCGCCAGGCCTGATCTGATATCAGCCTCAGCCAGAGGACGCGTTGGCCGTTCGCGTCCTTTGTTTCACCCGCCGCTTTCTGGTGAAAGCTGGCACAACAGTGATTTTTATATTCCTGACTGAAGCCGTGTGACGCAGGGATTTTATCCCTGTACGCTCCGGTTTCTGTCCGTGTCCAGACTGGCGACAATAACGCGTGGTGGGACAGGTTCTTATTGCCATCAGGGTAAAAATAAGGGAGTAAAAAAGAGGATGAAATATTGGCTTTATATTGCTGAGGCGGGAGTGATAATTATTACTCTTATCGTAAGACTGGTTAATCTCTTCCGAATGAACGGATATCCACCAGACAGATATCAGGTGCTGTTAAAATAATAAAAGCCGGATTATCCGATGAAATAATGCCGGCCTGATAGCTGAATGATTTTAAGGCGCAGTACGTATTAATCCGCGTGGCAGACTGATTAGTTCAGGCCGTTATCACTGGTGCAGTAAGGATTATTATCCGGGCAGTCAGAGATAAAACCAGAGCCGGTCTCTGGTGGATATGATTTAACACCGCCACCATGTGCCGCATTTGCGCTAAAGGCAGCGAATGCTGACAGGGAGATCAACACGACAAATTTAAAAACAGTTTTCATTTGGTAACCCTCCGTTATTTGTGAGGGAAATTTATCATAGCTGATGCTGTTGTAAAATGAATTTTATGTTTTGGGAGTTATCCTGGAAGCAGGGTGCGGATTAATTGCGTGTTATTTCACGACCTGGAGGCTGCCTGAGAAAAATAATTTAAATAATGGAACTTTTATTATTAATTCACCACGATGTATTAATACGATTTTCGGGCGGGGAATATATTTTTCTGAACAGGGTAAATAATGCCCTCAGTAGCTGCTGCCGGGGAAAATACCGCGTTTTTTATTAATCTGAAGCTGACGTCCGGGGGTAAAGGTTATCAGCCAGCGGCAGCCGGCTGATTGAAGGGCTGATATCAGTGGGCAGGGCTACTCTGGCGCATTTTTTCACCACGACGTCGCAGCAATTCCATGACGATCAGCAGAATTAATGACGCACCAATCATCAGCGAGGCGGCAGCGGCGATAGTGGGATCAAGATTCTCACGTATACCGGCAAACATCTGAATCGGCAGGGTGCGCTGGCGTGGACTGGCGAGGAACAGCGTCACCACCACTTCGTCAAACGAGGTCGCGAAGGCAAACAGCGCACCGGAGAAGACGCCGGGAGCAATCAGCGGCAGCGTGACTTTGCGGAAAGTCAGTAATGGCGGCGCGCCAAGACTGGCCGCTGCCCGTGACAGGTTGGTGTCATAACTTTTCAGTACTGCCACGACGGTAATCACCACAAAAGGCACGCCGAGCAGGGCATGGGCCAGCACCAGGCCCAGATAGCTGTTGAGCAGTGACAATTTAGCAAAAAAGAAAAACATGCCCACGGCGATAATCACTACGGGTGCTACCATCGGAGAAATCAGCACCGCCATCACCAGCCCTTTGCCGCGAAACTCACCGCGAACCAGCCCCATCGAAGCCAGCACCCCCAGGACCGTGGCCAGCAGCGTTGCCAGCGGAGCAATCATCAGGCTGTTGAGCAGGGAATTCAGCCATTCCTGTGAGTGAAAGAAGGTCTGATACCAGCGCAGTAAAAAGCCACTGAGCGGGTAGCTGAGAAATGAACTTGAATTAAATGACAGCGGCACAATCACCAGGATCGGCACAATCAGAAAAATTAATATCGCCGCGCTGTAAAGGTTAAAAAATGCGTTCCACAGGCGTAGCGTCTGACTACCTTTTTGTCTCATCATCCTCTCCTTAATGCGCTGCCGCTTCGGCAGACGTCCGGGTCACGCGCACGTAAACGATATAGAGCAGCATGACGATAATCAGCAGCTGGCTGCCCAGTGCGGCGGCCATACCCCAGTTCATGGTGCCATTGGTAAAGAAGGCAACGAAGTAACTGACCATCTGATCGTCCGGTGCACCCAGCAGGGCTGGCGTTACGTAATAACCAATCGCCATCATAAACACCAGCAGTGCGCCCGCCGCGATACCGGCGTAAGTCTGCGGGACATAAACGCGCCAGAAAGCAACAAAGGGATGTGCACCCAGCGAAACGGCGGCGCGAATGTAGCCCGGAGAGATACCCTTCATCACCGCATACAGCGGCAGTACGATAAAAGGCAGCAGAATGTGGGTCATGGAAATAAAGACGCCAACGCGATTGAATACCAGCGTCAGCGGATGGTCAATGATGCCTGTCCACATCAGCGCCCGGTTAATCAGCCCGCCTGACTGCAACAGCACAATCCAGCTGGCGGTCCGCACAATCAGCGAGGTCCAGAACGGCAGCAGTACCAGGATCATCAGCAGATTCGCACGGTTTGAAGGTTGCTTAGCCATCCAGTAGGCCAGCGGATAGCCGATGCCGACGCACAGCAGCGTTACCACCAGCGCCATCCACAGGGTGCGCAGCAAAACATTCACATACAGCGCCTGGTCGGCAGGAAGTGCGGTGATTTCACCACTTCTGGCGTCAACTTTGCGGTCAAATACCGACAGCAGATAGTAACTGGTCACCGGCCTGGCGGCGCGTTGCAGCGTTTTCCAGGTGGCGATGTCGCCCCACAGCGGCTGTGCCGCTATCATCGCTTCTTTGACCTTCTGACCATTTTCCGGCACCAGCCGGGGAACGGTAATGATCAGACGGCGGAAGCTGGGATCTTCATAGCTCATACGCTTGGCGACCACGGCAATTTGTCCATGTTCGCGTGCTGTTGTCAGCTCTTTACCCAGCAGGGCATACAGTGATTCGTCCGGCAATGTTTCGCCAGACCACTTTTTCAGTGCGGCGGTGGTTTGCGGCAACGTGTCGCTGAATTCAGGGTTTTCGACACTCTTGCTGAGAATCGACAGGATGGGAAAGAGGAAACAGATCAACACAAAAGCAAAAAGGGGCGCTATCAGTAGCAGCGAACGGCGGGTTTTCGCACGGTCCACCTGACGTAACCGCTGGATCAGATCCGGCTCTTTTTTCATGCTGGGGGCGCTGGCGGACTCCATAACCGGGTTTTGACTCATTGCAGGCTCCTTTATTGGTCGGCGGTCGGACCGGTAGCAAGGCCCGACCTGCCTGATTTACTTAGCCGCCCAGGCGTTAAAGCGCTGTTCGAGTTCTTCACCATGTTCCAGCCAGAAGTCACTGCTCACCTGAACCGATTTCGCCAGGTTTTCCGGCGCGGTAGGCAGCGTGCTCAGGCGTTTGGGATCGAGCAACTTACCTGCGTTAACGTTGGTTGGGCCATAGGGAATATTTTCTGCAAATACTTTCTGATTTTCAGGCTGATTGGCAAAAGCGATAAACTGTTCCGCCAGCGCTTTATGTTTCGAGCCTTTAACGATCGCCCAGTTGTCGAGGTCATACAGCGCATTGTCCCAGACGATTTTGAAGTTATGCCCTTCGTTCTGCGCGGCACCGATACGGCCATTGTAGGCTGAACTCATTACCACATCGCCGGAAACCAGCCATTGCAACGGCTGCGCGCCAGATTCCCACCACTGAATGTTTGGCTTAATCTGATCCAGCTTTTTGAATGCCCTGTCGACACCCGCCGGGGTAGCCAGCACTTTATAGACATCTTCGCGTTTAACACCGTCGGCCATCAGCGCGATTTCCAGCGTGTATTTGGCGCTTTTACGCAGCGCGCGTTTACCAGGAAAATCTTTGGTGTTCCAGAAGTCAGCCCAGCTGGTGGGACCTTTCTTCAGTTTACTGGCGTCGTAAGTCAGCACCGTGGACCAGACAAAGATACCGGCACCACATTCGGTGACGGCGGCAGGAATGAAGTCTGCCTTTTTGCCCAACTTATTCCAGTCCAGGGTTTCAAACAGCCCCTCTTCGCAGCCACGCTGCAACTCCGGGGTTTCCAGTTCCACCACATCCCAGCCAATCTGACCGGTTTCAACCATGGCGCGAATACGGGCCATCTCGCCGTTGTACTCACCGGCCTCAATGGTGCCTTTGCCTGCGGCAGCAAAGGGTTTATAAAAGGCTTTGTCCTGTGCATCTTTATTGGTGCCGCCAAAGGAGACAACGGTCAGTGTTTCTGCCTGTGCATGCAGTGCGAACGTTGCCAGAACCAGTGCTGCTAACTTTTTAACCATCCCGATACTCCCGTCATTATTGTTATCAGCGGATAACCCGCCGGACAGACTTGTGCACCTTTGGTGCCTGATTTTCAGTGCGTTAAAATGGAGGAGAGCAGGGCAAGCGCCGCTCTGAACTGTGCATCCGGAATGGTCAGCGGATAAAGGAAACGAATAACGTTGCCATGCACCCCGCAGGTCAGCAGGATCAGCCCCTGTTCCAGCGCTTTCTGCTGGATTTCACGGGCGGTCGCCGCAGAGGGCTGGCCGCTGGCCGGATCGATGAATTCGGCTGCCACCATCGATCCCAACGCGCGAACTTCCGCCAGCGCCGGGTTGCCGCAGCCATTGAGGGTTTCCACCAGTTCCGCTCCCAGGCGAAGCGCTCGCTGGCACAGTTGCTCCTCTTCTATCACCTCCAGCACCGCCAGCGACGAGGCAACGGCCAGCGGGTTACCGGCATAAGTTCCGCCCAGCCCGCCGGGTAGCGGCGCATCCATGATTTCCGCCCGTCCGGCCACGGCTGAGATCGGCAGGCCGCCGCCGAGGCTTTTAGCCATGGTGATCAGATCGGGCTTCGCGGAATAGTACTCACTGGCGAACACCTTGCCGGTACGGGCAAAACCGGTCTGGATTTCATCAGCAATCAGTAAAATGCCATGCCTGTCACAAAGCTCGCGCAGTTTGCTGACGAATTCGGCTGGCGCAATATTGAATCCCCCTTCACCCTGCACCGGTTCGAAAATAATTGCCGCAATATCCTGTGGGCTGACATCACAGCGGAAAATCGACTCAAGACTTTCCATGGCATCTTCCGTACTGTAGCCATGCAGGGCATTAGGATAGCGGGCGTGGAATACCGGGCCAGGAAACGGGCCGAATCCCGTTTTGTACGGCACTACTTTGCCGGTCAGCGCCATTGTCATCATGGTGCGACCATGAAACGCGCCGGTGAAGGCGATAACGCCGGCACGTCCGGTAGCGGCGCGGGCGATCTTGACCGCATTCTCCACCGCTTCTGCGCCGGTAGAGAAAAAGGTCGATTTGACCGGGCCATCGATGGGCACAAGCTGGTTCAGGCGTTCAGCCAGCAGCAGATAATTTTCGTAAGGGATCACCTGAAAGGCGGTATGGGTGAAGCAGTCCAGTTGGCGTTTGACCGCATCAACCACTTTTGGATGGCGATGACCGGTATTAAGAACGGCAATCCCGGCGGTAAAGTCGGTATACTCTCGTCCCTGATGATCCCACAGCGTGGCGTTTTCGGCGCGAACGGCGTAGAAATCACTCATCACGCCAACGCCACGCGGCGTGGCAGCTAAACGACGCTGTTGAACTTCACTGTTGCTCATGGCTGTACCTCATCGGATGTCGGTGCGTGGCCTGTAGCACACGCATTGGGCTATCTGGTTTGTACCGTTTTGTGGGATGGAGGATCCAGAGCCAGTTTTTTTTATTTGGAGGTACCAATTTTTGCGAACGTTACTTGGCGATCTTCTGGCACATCGCCTGAGCCAGGCTCCGGCGGGTGCGTTGAACAAGCGCCTGTACGATGTTTTGCAGGCGGCAATCCAGGAAGGGGCAATAGCCACCGGCAGTAGACTGCCTGCTTCACGCGATCTGGCTAAAGAGCTGGGCGTTTCGCGTAATACGGTGCTGGCTGCTTATGAGCAGCTTCAGTCAGAAGGCTACCTGCAAACCCGCACCGGCAGCGGAACCTTCGTCAGTGAGCAGCTGCCGGAAGTGGCTCCGGAAAACAGTGAGCCAGAGTTGGTATCGGCCAGGCCATTCCGCTATGCCAGCCTGTCCCGACGGGGGATCCGGGTTCTGACCCGCAGTGGGGCGGGGGCCTACCAGTGGGGCGCATTTATGCCCGGCGTACCGGACGTCAGCCATATGCCGCATGATATCTGGCGCAAAATTCAGCTGAGGCTCAGCCGCCGGATGCCCGTCGAGGCGCTGAGTTATTCCAGTCACGGTGGCTGCCTGCAATTGCAGCAGGCGCTGGCCGACTATCTGCGGGTGATCCGCTCACTGAACTGTACCCACGACCAGATTCTGATTACCGCCGGGACGCACCAGTCACTGGATCTGCTGGCAAAAATGCTGTGCGATCCGGGCGATGGCGCGTGGATTGAAGAGCCGGGTTACTGGGGGTTTCGTAACGTTCTGGCGGTTAACGGCGTGGAGCTGTTGCCCACGCCGGTGGATGAGCAGGGGATGGTGCTGCCGGACATCGCCGCGCGGGATAACCAGACGCCGCTGCCAAAACTGATTTGTGTCACGCCGTCACATCAGTATCCGTTGGGTTCGGTGATGAGCCTGCAACGTCGACAGCAGTTGCTGGCACTGGCGAAATCCTCCGGCAGTTGGGTGGTGGAGGACGATTACGACGGCGAATTTCGCTTTGGCGATACGCCAATTCCGGCCTTGCAGGGGTTGTCAGCGGATGCGCCGGTTATTTATCTCGGCACCTTCAGTAAATCGCTCTATCCGGGGCTGCGTCTGAGTTACATGGTGGTGCCAAAACCGCTGGCGGCCCGAATGAAAATGGCGCACTCCGAACTCTATCGTGGGGGCAATGGTCTGGTGCAACTGACGCTGGCGGAATTTATTCGCGAGGGACATTACGCGGCGCACGTGCGTCGGATGCGCCAGCTTTACAGCCGACGCCGGGATGCGCTGGTGGAGGTGATTACTACCCGGCTGGGTCCGGCTTTTCTGGCCTCGCAGAGCAATGCCGGGCTGCATCTGATTCTCTCCCTGCCGGACAGCATTGACGACGTGGCGCTGGCCGCAGAGCTGGAGCAGACAGGGATATTGACCCGCCCACTGTCGGCCTACTATCTGTCAGGAACCCAGCGACGTGGCCTGCTGTTAGGTTATGCCTGCGTGGAGGAACAGCAGATGGCGGCCACCTTCGAGCCGGTACTGCACTGTTTACAACGACGCCTGCAACCCGCCTGAGCTGATGCCTCATAATGGGGCGCAATGCACTGAGAAGGTGCGTTGCGCTTGCCTGATCCTGCCGGGTCGCTGAGAACAATTTAATTTTAAATAATTTAAAATGATAATAATCAAATTGTTATAGATGGTTATTCCGGTGTATGTCTCCTGGCATTGTCAAATTCTGCTTGTCGAAAGGAAAAATGTTGTGGTAGAGCTAAAAAGAGCCACCCGGCGGCCAGAAGATGATTTCTGAGCCCGTCAGTCATTTATTCTGTCTGCACGAGAAAATGCCATGAGAAAGCTGGTCAGTTTCAAGAACATCAAAAAGAGCTACGACGGCGAAAAGCTGGTGGTGCGTAATCTCAATCTGGACGTGGAAGAGGGTGAGTTCCTGACGCTGTTAGGCCCCTCCGGCTCGGGCAAAACCACCAGTCTGATGATGCTGGCAGGGTTTGAAACACCGACCGCTGGCGAAATATTTTTGCGCGATCAACCACTGCACACATTACCGCCACACCAGCGTGATATCGGCATGGTCTTTCAGAACTATGCACTGTTTCCACATATGACGGTGGCAGAAAATCTGGCATTCCCGTTAACCATTCGTCGCCTGAGTAAAGCCGACGTGAAGGAGCGGGTCAGTCGGGTGCTGGATATGATCAAACTGACCTCGCTGGCTGACCGCTATCCGGCGCAGATGTCCGGAGGCCAGCAACAACGTGTTGCTCTGGCGAGGGCGCTGGTTTTCGAACCGAAACTGGTGCTGATGGATGAACCACTCGGCGCGCTGGATAAGCAGCTCCGTGAGCATATGCAGATGGAAATCAAGCAGTTGCATGAGATGCTGGGGCTGACCATTGTTTACGTTACCCACGACCAGAGTGAAGCCATGACCATGTCCAATCGCGTGGCGGTATTTAACGATGGCATGATCCAGCAGATGGACAGTCCGGAGCGGCTGTATGAACAGCCCTCTAATGCGTTTGTCGCGCAGTTTATTGGTGAAAACAATGGCCTGCTGGCAACACAGCTGGCAAGTCAGGGGGATTACTACAACGTGCAGCTGGATGACGGTACGCGACTGGATGCGCTGAAAGTTCGACCCAGTTCGCCGGGTAAGAAAATCCAGCTGAGTATTCGTCCGGAACGGGTGAACGTCAATGCACCGGAAACAGGCGACCAGCAGGTTCAGGCGCGTATCCAGCAGTTTATCTATCTCGGTGATCATGTGCGGATGCTGACCGAAGTGGCCGGGCAGGGGAATTTTATGGTTAAACTCAGTCCGGTGAAGATGGACAGCCGCTGGAAACCCGGTAGCGAGGTCACCCTGTCATGGCAGCCGCAGCATCTGCGAGCGCTGGACGTGATGATTCAGTAATGTTTACCTGCCAGTTAAATCAGGCTGCACCAGCGGCCTGATGTCATAAATCCGCATTCATAAATGCCGTGGCTGATAACGTAACAGCTGGTTTTGCATTAAATAACACGCCGACAATTAACGCTTCTCAGGGCTGCTATCGGGTTGTGAAAAATGGCTGTGGTTTTTGTGTTCGGCGACAAACGCGCGTTGATTTTGCCGACTGGTTGAATGCAGGTTTTTTTTAACCGGGCTGGCGGAGGGGTGTTCAGAATGAAATAAGGCCGCGCTGGCGGCCTTATTCGTTGAAGCTTACTGTTGCTCAGCCTGTTTTGACTGAATCGCGGTCAGTGCGATGGTGTAGACAATGTCGTCAACCAGCGCGCCGCGAGACAGATCGTTCACCGGCTTGCGCATTCCCTGCAACATCGGACCGATAGAGATTAGATCGGCTGAACGCTGCACGGCTTTATAAGTGGTATTACCGGTGTTGAGATCCGGGAAGATAAATACCGTTGCGCGGCCCGCAACCGGGGAGTTCGGCGCTTTAGATTTAGCCACGTCGTCCATAATGGCAGCATCGTATTGCAACGGGCCATCAATCACCAGGTCCGGCCGTTTTTCCTGCGCAATGCGTGTGGCTTCACGTACTTTTTCCACATCGCTACCTGCCCCCGAATTGCCGGTGGAGTAGGAGATCATCGCCACGCGCGGCTCGATGCCAAAAGCGGTGGCAGAATCGGCGGACTGAATGGCGATTTCGGCCAGCTGTTCCGGGTTAGGATCCGGATTGATGGCGCAGTCACCGTATACCAGCACCTGCTCCGGCAGCAGCATAAAGAACACGGAGGAAACCAGC
Source organism: Erwinia mallotivora (assembly GCF_000590885.1). Classification (GTDB taxonomy): domain Bacteria; phylum Pseudomonadota; class Gammaproteobacteria; order Enterobacterales; family Enterobacteriaceae; genus Erwinia; species Erwinia mallotivora. The sequence goes on along the minus strand of NZ_JFHN01000052.1, from coordinate 37,338 downwards.
GAACTGCCAGGCGCAGTTTTAATCAGCTGTAATGGCGGACGAATGGTGTTGGCCGTGGTGTGTACGGCACCGGAAACCAGACCATCCACTTCACCACGTTCCAGCATCATGGTGCCGAGCATAACGTTATCTTCCAGCTGCTCCTGCGCGACCACTTCAGTCATTCCTTTGTTTTTACGCAGTTCTACCAGACGGGCGACGTAATTTTTACGGACCACTTCCGGGTCAACAATTTCGATGCCTTTACCCAGTTCCACACCTTGCACGGCGGCAACCCGTTGGATCTCATCCGGATTGCCCAGCAGGATACAGGTGGCAATACCGCGTTCAGCACAGATGGCTGCCGCTTTTACCGTACGGGGTTCATCACCCTCCGGCAGGACAATACGTTTGCCAGCCTGACGTGCCAGCTCGGTTAACTGGTAACGGAAAGCCGGAGGTGACAGACGACGGCTGCGTTCAGAGGCGGCAGTCAGCGATTCGATCCAGTCGGAGTCGATATGGCTGGCCACATACTCCTGCACCCGCTCAATGCGCTGCGTATCGTCAGCAGGAACTTCCAGATTGAAACTTTGCAGACTCAGCGAGGTTTGCCAGGTATTGGTTTTCACCATAAATACCGGCAGGCCGGTAGCAAAGGCGCGCTGGCAGAGTGCGTTAATCTGGTCATCAATTTTGTAGCCACCGGTAAGCAGAATGGCACCAATTTCCACGCCGTTCATTGCGGCCAGGCAGGCGGCAACCAGTACGTCAGGGCGGTCTGCTGAAGTGACCAGCAGCGACCCCGGACGGAAGTGCTCAAGCATGTGTGGCAGGCTACGCGCACAGAAGGTGACAGATTTCACCCGCCGGGTGCTGATATCACCTTCGTTAATCACTTCAGCATTCAGGTGATGACACATATCGATGGCGCGAGTGGCGATCAGTTCGAAGCTCCAGGGAACACAGCCCAGTACCGGCAGAGGACTGTTAGCAAACAGCTGCTTCGGATCGATATTAGCGACGCTGGCCTTGGTAGAATCATCAAATATTTCAGACAGGTCTGGTCGGGTACGCCCCTGGTCATCAACCGGCGCGTTGAGTTTATTGATGATAACCCCAGTGATATTTTTATTTTTGTTACCACCAAAACTGCTTTGGGTCAGTTCGATACGCTCTTTTAACTGGGCAGGGGAGTCATTGCCCAGTGACATGACAAACACAATTTCGGCATTCAGCGTTTTAGCAATTTCGTAGTTCAACGCGGAAGCGAACTGATGCTTACGGGTCGGCACCAGGCCTTCAACCAGTACCACTTCAGCATCTTTGGTATTTTCATGGTAGCGTGCGATGATCTCTTCCATCAGCACGTCCTGCTGATCGGAACCAAGCAGCGACTCAACCCGGCTCATCTGCAACGGCTCGGCCGCAGGAATCGATGAACTTTTACGGATGATATTGGTGGTCTGATCGGGCGAATCGCCTCCGGCACGGGGCTGGGCGATGGGTTTGAATACGCTCAGGCGAACGCCTTTGCGTTCCATGGCGCGGATAACGCCAAGACTGATACTGGTCAGGCCGACGCTGGTGCCGGTCGGGATTAGCATAATTGTACGGGACACGGTAAACCTCTCAGATCATAACCCTGGTAACGGGTCGCACAGCAGCACCTGTTTACCCGGTTGATGACAGAAGTGAACTTCCGGGAATTGATTAACCTGCCGCTTTACGATGACACTCATCATGGTGGTTATGTAATTTGGTGTCGGAAAACAACACCGCCAGCAGGGCTGGCGGTGTTGATGACTTAAGCCGTCAGACGACTGGCGTCCTGGGCAATGACTAACTCTTCGTTAGTGGGTATCACCAGCGCAGGTCGGGTGCCTTCTTTATTGATAAAGCCGGACTTGCCAAAGCGCGCGTCCAGATTGCGCTGATGGTCAACGTCAAAGCCGAGCAGAGCCAGCTTGTTCAGCGTCAGTTCGCGCACCATCGCGGCATTTTCACCAATGCCACCGGTGAAGATTACCGCATCCAGACGGCCATCCATCAACGCGGTGTAAGAGCCGATATATTTCGCCAGACGGTGGCAGTAAACGTTCATGGCACGTTTAGCATCGTCCTTCGTTTCGTAATTATCTTCTACGTAACGGCAGTCGCTGGTGACGCCAGTCAGTCCCAGCAGGCCAGACTCTTTGGTCAGCATTTTATTGATGGCATCGACGCTCATGCCCAGCGTATCGTGCAGGAAAAACATGATTGCCGGATCGATATCGCCAGAACGGGTTCCCATCACCAGGCCTTCCAGCGGGGTAAGACCCATTGAGGTATCCACGCATTCACCGTTACGAATAGCGGAAACAGACCCGCCATTACCCAGATGGCAGGTAATGATGTTCAGCTCTGCCAGTGGTTTATTGAGTGCTTTTGCCGCCTGATGAGTCACATAGAAATGGCTGGTGCCATGCGCGCCATAGCGACGGACGCCATGCTCTTTGTACAAATGATAAGGCAGGGCGTAAAGATAGGACTCTTCCGGCATAGTCTGATGGAAAGCGGTGTCAAAAACAGCGACATTCTTGTCAGAAAGGTGGGGGAAGTTTTTCATTGCTTCATCAATACCGATCAGATGTGCCGGATTGTGCAGAGGAGCAAAAGATGAAGCATCTTTGATTCCCTGCAAAACAGTCTGATCGATAACAACGGATTGCGTCAGTTTTTCACCACCATGAACAATACGATGACCGATTGCAGTGATTTGTGCAGAAAGTTCAGGTTTTTGTGCCAGGATAGATTTAACGATAAAGTTAAGTGCTTCGCTGTGGGCTGCGCCAGCGCCCAGTTCCGCTTCCTGCTTAGCGCCTTCCATTTTCCACTTAATACGTGCCTCTGGCAGGTGGAAACATTCGGCTAAACCGGAGAGGAATTCATCGCCGTTTGCCGGATCGATAATGGCAAATTTGAGCGATGAACTGCCGCAGTTCAGAACCAAAACTAACTTACTCGACATGGAAGGTCCCTATTGGTTAAATTGGCGAAAAGAAAAGCAAACAGACTTTCAGCGTAGCGCATGAAAGTGTGTAGATTAATGATGAACATCATGCTGACCGCTAATTTTGTGCAAAAGCAAGAAATCTCATAAAAATGTTGGGAGTTGTTGAGTTAATCCATGTTGATATGCCTGAATCCCTGCGGCTGACAACATGGCGTTAACGGTCAGTAAAGAAACGAGCACAGGATAACCAGTGTCTCCCTTAAAGACAAAATATTTTGAAAGTTGTAAGGTAAAGTTGTTGTGTTGTGGTTTTTGTTTATTTTTTCTCTCCGAAGTTGAGGTCAGGCATGGCTAATGAATCCGGTTCTGTCGGTTGGTTTAAACTCTTTCAGCACGGACAGCATTATATGAAGACATGGCCTGTTGATAAGCGTCTTGCCCCCATGTTTCCTGAAAACCGGGTCACCAAAGTGACACGTTTTGCCATTCGTTATATGCCGCCTGTGGCCGTTTTTACCATGACCTGGCAGATTGCTCTGGGTGGGCAACTGGGGCCAGCCGTGGCGACAGCACTCTTTGCCTGTAGCCTGCCGATGCAGGGATTATGGTGGTTGGGTAAACGCTCAGTGACGCCTTTACCTCCGGGGCTGTTGAACTGGTTCCATGATGTACGCGAGAAGCTGTTGGCGGCAGGGCAGGCGCTGGCGCCCGTTGAAGGTAAACCGACCTATCAGTCTCTGGCGGATGTGCTCAGGCGCGCATTTAAACAGCTGGATAAAACCTTTCTCGACGATCTGTAAGATGCTGCGTTTTTTTTGATTTACCTGCAAAAACCCGGTCTGTGTCAAAGAAGCCGCTGTTTGCTGTACGGCTTCGCTGCGGCCTGTGCGATCCTTGTGACATCCCCATTCTCAATGTTGCCTTGTCCCAGTGATACCGGAGTGAATAATGGAAATGACCCACGCCCAACGCTTAATCCTTTCAAACCAGTATAAAATGATGAGCATGCTCGACCCTGATAATGCTGAGCGTTATCGTCGTCAGCAAACCATTATTGAACGAGGCTACGGCCTGCAAATGCGTGAACTTGACCGCGAATTCGGCGAGCTGAGCGAAGAAGTCTGCCGCACTATTATCGACATCATGGAGCTGCATCATGCGCTGCATGTTTCCTGGAGTAATCTGAAAGATCCTTCTGCGTTTGAGGAGCGCCGCCTGGCTTTCCTCGGCTTTGACGCCGCGACGGAAGCCCGCTATCTCGGCTACGTACGTTTTATGGTCAATGTGGAAGGGCGTTACACCCAATTCGATTCCGGCACGCATGGTTTCAACGCGCAAACACCTATGTGGCAGAAATACCAACGAATGCTGGCCCTGTGGCATACTTGTCCAAGGCAGTATCATCTGAGCGCGAATGAGATCGCGCAAGTCATCAACGCCTGATAAGGAAAAGCGTAGTGAAGTGTAAAGGTTTTCTGTTTGATCTGGATGGCACACTGGTGGATTCCCTGCCTGCTGTGGAGCGTGCCTGGATAAATTGGGCCAGACGTCATCAAATCGCAGCTGATGAAGTGCTGAACTTCATTCATGGCAAGCAGGCTATCACTTCATTACGTCACTTTATGGCGGGTGCTTCTGAAGAGGCCATCCAGCAGGAGTTTTACGCGCTGGAAAAGTTGGAATCAGAAGACACTGAGGGAATTGTTGCCCTGCCGGGAGCAGGTCAACTTATTGCTATCCTTGATGAACTTGATGTGCCCTGGGCGATCGTTACATCCGGTTCCATGCCGGTCGCCTCGGCCCGGCGGCGAGCAGCCGGATTGCCCGATCCAGAGGTTTTAGTAACGGCTGAACAGGTGCAAAACGGTAAACCTGCGCCTGATGCCTATCTTCTGGGAGCACAACTGCTCGAGCTTGAGCCAGAGGAGTGTGTCGTGCTGGAAGATGCCCCCGCAGGCATACTCTCCGGATTGGCGGCGGGCTGCCATGTTATTGCTGTCAATGTGCCATCGGGTTCACCGCGTCTTGCCGACGTGGATATGCAACTGACTTCACTGGAGGAGCTTGTTGTCCATAAAAACCCTGACGGCAGCATTAATATCCACAGAAAACACTAAGTTATGATTTAGCCCCGCACCAGCGGGGTTAAATTTATGGCATTCTCAGTTGTCCTGCCACTAAACAGAGAATGATTGTGAATAAAGAACTGATCTGGGTTCTCAGCCTTTTATGTCTGGTAATTATGCTGTTTATCAGCGGCAAACTACGTATGGAAGTAGTGGCGTTGCTGGTCATTATTACTTTTGTCCTTAGTGGTACTCTCACCTTGCAGGAAGCCACTGCTGGTTTCAGCGATCCCAATGTGATCCTGATTGCGGCGCTGTTTGTTATTGGTGAAGGCTTAGTGCGCACCGGCGTTGCCCTGAAAATGGGGGAATGGCTGATTAAAATGGCGGGCAGCAGCGAGTCGAAAATGCTGGTGCTGCTGATGCTAACCGTTGCCGGTCTCGGTGCCTTTATGAGTTCCACCGGCGTCGTGGCTATTTTTATTCCGGTAGTGATGAGCGTGGCTGCCAGAATGAAAACCTCTCCCGGCAGACTGATGATGCCGCTGAGTTTTGCCGGGTTAATCAGTGGCATGATGACTCTGGTCGCTACGCCGCCTAACCTGGTTGTCAACAGTGAACTGCTGCGTGAGGGACTCAACGGATTTCGTTTTTTTGATGTGACGCCAGTCGGCCTTGTCGCGCTGATACTGGGGATTGGTTACATGCTGTTGGCCCGCTTCTGGCTGGTCACTCCGGATAATCAGGACGAGGCTAAAAAGCGTACCCGCAGGACATTTCGTGATTTAATCCGGGACTATAAATTAAGTGGCCGGGCGCGCAGATTGGCGGTGCGCGCGGGTTCGCCGCTGATTGGAATGCCTCTGGATGACTTACAGCTGCGCCAGCGTTACGGCATTAACGTGGTTGGACTTGAGCGCTGGCGTAAATTTCGCCGGGTGATGGTGCCAGTTACCGGCACCACGGAATTTCATGCCCGGGATGTCTTATTAATTGATATGTCAGCCGCAGGTATCGATTTGCGTGAGTTTTGCAGTGCAAACTTACTGGAGCCGATGATCCTGCGTGGCGATTATTTCTCCGACCGTGCGCAGGACGTCGGTATGGCCGAGGTGCTGGTGATCCCGGACTCGGAGCTGCAAGGAAAAACGTTACGAGAGATCGCTTTTCGTTCCCGATTTGGCGTCAGTGTGATTGGGGTCAGGCGTAAAGGAGAGGTGGCCGAAGGCGCGCTTAACGACCTGCCTCTGGAGTTGGGTGACAGCCTGCTGGTCATTGGTGACTGGAAGAAAATCACGCAGTTGCAGCAACAAAAACGCGACCTCATCTTGCTGAATTTGCCTGCTGAGGTGGACGATGTTGTCCCGGCGAATAGTCAGGCACCTCATGCCATTTTCTCTCTGGCGCTGATGGTGGCAATGATGCTTACCAATGAGATCCCTAATCCCGTCGCTGCGCTGATTGCCTGTTTGCTGATGGGGAAGTTCCGCTGTATAGACATGGAAAGTGCATTGCGGGCCATACACTGGCCCAGCATTATTTTGATCGTCGGTATGATGCCTTTTGCCCTGGCCTTGCAAAAAACCGGCGGTGTGAAGCTGATAGTTGACGGGCTGATGAATCTTGCGGGTGACAGAAGTCCACACGTCATGTTGCTTTGTCTGTTTGTACTTTGCGCCACTATAGGTTTGTTTATTTCCAACACTGCCACGGCGGTGCTGATGGCACCTATTGGCGTGGCGGCGGCGCATCAGATGGGGGTCTCCCCCTATCCGTTTACCCTGATTATTGCGGTAGCCGCTTCGGCAGCTTTTATGACCCCGGTATCATCGCCAGTGAATACGTTGGTGCTGGGGCCGGGCGGTTACCGGTTCGGCGATTTTGTGAAAATTGGTGTGCCCTTTACCCTGCTGATTATGGTGGCGAGCGTCATGCTGGTGCCGGTGCTTTTCCCGTTCTGAACAATTTACAGCGACTCCTGGCTGATTTCGTCCAGCGAAAGGTTAAAGCTGGGAACGAACACCTCCACAAAATAGTCCATTTCCGGGCTGTGACGTGAACTGAGAGTTTTTTCCAGTCGTGCTTTTGCCAGCTGGAACTCGTGGTTTCCGGCTGACAGTTCTTCCAGGCATTTCAGGTAGGCGCATAGCGCGTCTGCCTGCTTAACGATGGCCGTTTCGTCTTCGCTCCGCTGCTGTTCATCCAGCAATGGACGATAGGCATTTCGCAACTCTTCCGGCAGCATCTCTACCAGCTTTAACTGAGCTATTTTTTCTATTTTTTTGTATTCATGGGCAATTTGCGCATTGTAATACTTCACCGGGGTGGGCAAATCTCCGGTAAGAACTTCGCTGGCATCGTGATACATCGCCATCAGGGCGATACGATCGGCGTTGAGATTGCCATTAAACTTCTGGTTTTTTATCACCGCCAGCGCATGAGCGACCATGGCTACCTGCAAACTGTGTTCGGAGACATTTTCGGTTCGTACATTACGCATCAACGGCCAGCGATTAATCAGCTTCAGACGTGAGAGGTGGGCAAAAAAGTGGCTTTGATTCATAAGGTACGGTTTTCCTGTGACGCGGTAGCCGGACATCCGGCTACGCAGACCTGGTGAAACGTTGTTCGCGCTGGCAGAGCGCGCCCTGAGTGGAGTGAACGCCAGATCGTCAGGGCAGGGCAATCACTGATGATAGCCTTCAAGAAAACGGCCAAATTTGCTTATCGCCATTTCAAGATCGTTAACATGAGGCAGGGTTACAATGCGCACATGATCGGGCCACGGCCAGTTGAAAGCGCTTCCCTGAACCAGCAGTACTTTTTCCTGGAGCAGAAAATCCAGCACCATTTTCTGATCGTCATGCAGATTAAACTTTTTAGCATCGATCTTTGGGAACATGTAGAGTGCGCCGTCGGGTTTCACGCAACTGACACCGGGAATATCATTGATCAACTCCCAGGCGCGTTGACGCTGTTCATACAACCGGCCACCAGGCACGATAAATTCACTGATACTCTGATAGCCGCCCAACGCGGTCTGAATGGCGTGCTGGGCTGGAACATTGGCACACAGGCGCATCGACGCCAGCATCTCCAGTCCTTCAATGTAACCTTTGGCATGTTTTTTCGGCCCGTTCAGTACCATCCATCCCTGGCGAAATCCGGCCACGCGGTAGGTTTTGGAGAGGCCATTAAAGGTGATAGTGAGCAAATCCGGAGCCAGCGCCGCAATAGAATGATGTTGAGCTGCGTCGTAGAGGATCTTGTCATAAATTTTATCAGCAAAAATAATCAGGTTATGCTGTCGGGCCAGTTCAACCACTTCCAGCAGTAACTCTTTGCTGTAAACCGCGCCGGTGGGGTTGTTGGGGTTAATAATGACGATGCCGCGCGTACGTGGGGTGATTTTACTACGAATGTCATCCAGGTCCGGGAACCAGCCTGCGGACTCATCGCAAAGGTAATGTACGGCTTTGCCGCTGGAGAGGGATACTGCGGCTGTCCACAGTGGGTAGTCCGGGGCAGGGACCAGCATTTCGTCGCCGCTGTTCAGTAATGCCTGCATCGACTGCACAATCAGCTCTGATACACCGTTACCAATATAGACATCTTCCACGGTCATCTCGCGCATGCCGCGAGCCTGATAGTGCTGCACAATGGCCTTACGGGCAGAATACAAGCCTTTGGAGTCGCAGTACCCTTGCGCGCCTGGCAGATTGCGGATGACATCAACCAGGATTTCATCAGGGGCTTCAAAGCCAAACGGGGCAGGGTTGCCGATATTAAGCTTGAGAACTTTATTACCTTCTTCTTCCAGGCGTTTTACTTCTTTTAATACCGGGCCGCGGATGTCGTAGCACACGTTATCCAGCTTGCTGGATTTATCAATTGGGGTCATTTCTTCTGCCTTTGACTAAGCTGCATTCCTGCCGTGGAAAGTGAACCAGCACAATGTACTCCTCTCCAAAGCGCTTTTGAAGTGGCATCACGGGTTTTAGCAGGTTGATGCGCCCTGAAGATTTTTTTTGTCCTTATTTGGTAACTATTGATGGATAAAGGGAGGATTAAACTGTTAAATAAGGCTTAATTGAATGTTTAAAAAATGAACCTTGTGTCATTGTGATACTCTTACAATAAATGCAGAAAAAATGTGTGCCAATCCGCTTCTTTCCTGGTCAGAATGGTACTGAATGATAAATTTTTGTACAAACAGGCACTATTCTGACGGGTTAACCAATAAAATCTTATTTTATTGATAAGAATAATCGGATTCAGGCTTAAAAAGTAATCGACAGTATGTCAGGATAATGTTGAGTAGATTTAGCACCTGGCTCTCAGGCGCTAAAAGCGAAAAATTAACGATTCTCTTATCGATAGTGTTAAAGATTATTAATCATTTCTGTGAAGAGATGGACCTGCTCCGATTCGTTGAATGGTTGAGGGTGAGTGTCACTGATATGAATTGGTTATCTGGCATTTACCGAAATGCTGAGGCGTCAGGTGACACTTTCTGTCATCTGCAAAGTGAAGCAAAGCAAGCATTAGTGATGTATCAGACGTAAGAGCCTGTTGGCGGCTCACCTCTGGGTTAACCAGAGATATTATGGTCGCCGGGGTTGCAACGTCTGCGTTAGAAAGTAATGCAGTCAGGGTGAAAATCTTACTACATTACAGCATGATTACCGATTTATCTCTCTGATAAAGAAGGTAATAACACCAGGGTAGCTGTTATTAAAAAACTTATAAAAGTGAAGAAAACATGACTAGTGCAAATCGTCCAATCCTTAATCTCGACCTCGATCTGCTGAGAACTTTTGTTGCTGTTGCCGATCTGAATACTTTCGCGGCGGCAGCGGCGGCAGTGTGTAGAACGCAGTCGGCGGTCAGTCAGCAAATGCAACGACTGGAGCAACTGGTAGGCAAAGAGCTGTTCGCCCGCCACGGGCGCAACAAACTGTTGACGGAACACGGGATACAGTTACTGGGTTACGCCAGAAAGATCCTGCGTTTTAACGACGAGGCCTGTACATCGCTGATGTACAGTAATATCCAGGGAGTGCTGACCATTGGTGCTTCTGATGATACCTCCGATACCATTCTGCCGTTTCTGCTCAACCGCGTGACGTCAGTCTATCCCAAGCTGGCGATCGACGTTCGGGTGAAGCGCAATCCGTTTATGATGGAGATGCTTAATCAGGGTGAAGTTGACCTGGTGGTTACCACGTCCAGTCCGATGAACTTTACCTGGCAGGTGTTGCGTACTTCTCCAACGCTCTGGTACTGCGCTGCGGACTATATTTTTCAGCGTGGGGAGGCAATTCCACTGGTATTGCTGGATGAGCCCAGCCCTTATCGGGATATGGCTATCGATCATCTCAACGAAGCGGGCATTCCGTGGCGCATCTCTTATGTTGCTTCCACACTTGCAGCAGTCAGGGCAGCGGTCAAAGCCGGACTGGGGGTGACAGCCCGTCCGGTTGAGATGATGAGCCCGGAATTGCGTGTAATGGGTGCGGCAGAGGGTCTGCCGGTTTTACCAGACACTGAATATTTGCTTTGCCGTAATCCGGACAGTTCGAGTGAACTTGCTCTGGCTATTTTTAACGCCATGGAATCAAGTAACGATCCTTATAATCTGACCACCGGCCTTCAGGACGGCACTTCTTTCCCGGATGATGACGAGTGATTTTTCAGTTCTTAGCGTTTAATATTAATTGTTAATTCTCTAAGATTAAAAACTACATTCTGTTTAAAAAAGCCTTTTGGTGACTATTCTGAGCCAAAAGGCTTTTTTGTTATCTTTTGACATGCGTTTCCGAATATCCCTTTTATTTTCCACATCTTTCAGCAGATGTTTTTTTCATCTGAAAAAAAATTTAACCGACCGCTTTCAGCGATGGCCTTTTATGCTGAATTGATCTTTACGCCAACTCTCTGAGTTACCCTCATCTTATAAAAGACAAAACTGTGTTCTGGATCAAAAAAATAACCCTTTTAAGGGGAAGGAAAAGCGTGTGAATCCTGCGAGAATACGCGTTGTTAAATCCCCGATCCACACAGGGAAATACCCGCTACACTCTATTCACAGAATGCGACTGACACGATTTAGCTCATTTTTTACGCATCAAATGTTAAATAAATGATACTGGTGTAAAATAATGTGTGGATACTTTTGTTAAAGTTGACAAAAGGTTATGTAAAGGAGTAAAAAACCCCATAAAATTGCTGCTTAATCAACAAAGACAGCAAGATTTATAAGGTTTTTTGTTTTTCCCTTGAATCACGTGCCAGAAAGACTGCCGTTAATAAGTGCAGGAAATCTGATTCCACGTTTTTGAATGAAGCAGAGTATATGTCAACAACTACTGAAGTCGTCGCTCATCACTGGGCGTTTGCCGTCTTTCTGATTGTCTCTATCGGTCTGTGCTGTGCAATGTTGGCCGGAGCGTGGTTTCTCGGTGGAAAAGCCCGTGGGCGTTACACCAACACCCCTTTTGAATCCGGTGCAGCCCCGGTTGGTACTGCCAAACTGCGCATGTCTGCAAAGTTCTATCTGGTCGCCATGTTCTTCGTCATCTTCGACGTGGAGGCGCTCTATCTGTACGCCTGGTCAACGGCCATTCGTGAGAGCGGCTGGACGGGCTTTGTCGAAGCCACAATTTTCATTTTGGTACTGCTTGCTGGTCTGGTTTATCTGATCCGTATCCGCGCGCTGGACTGGGCCCCGCCCCCACGTCGTGTCGTGGTCAAATCAACCACCATTTCGCATTCCAAACGTCATACGCAGTAACAGCGAGGCACAAAGATGGACTACACGCTCACCCGCGCCGACCCAAACGGTGAGAACGACCGTTACCCATTGCAGAAACAGGAGATTGTCACCGATCCTCTGGAGAAGCACGTTAACCAGACCGTCTACATGGGCAAACTTGAGCACGCCCTTCATGACATGGTCAACTGGGGACGCAAAAACTCTCTCTGGCCATTTAACTTCGGTCTTTCATGTTGTTATGTCGAGATGACCACGTCATTTACTTCGGTACATGACGTGGCGCGTTTTGGTTCCGAAGTTATTCGTGCCTCGCCGCGCCAGGCCGACTTTATGGTGGTGGCAGGAACCTGTTTTACCAAAATGGCTCCGGTGGTACAGCGTCTGTATGATCAGATGCTGGAGCCCAAGTGGGTAATTTCAATGGGAGCCTGCGCCAATTCAGGCGGCATGTACGATATCTACTCTGTCGTGCAGGGTGTTGATAAGTTCCTGCCGGTCGATGTTTATATTCCTGGCTGTCCACCTCGTCCTGAAGCCTATATGCAGGCACTGCTTCTGTTACAGGAATCGATCGGTAAAGAGCGCCGCCCGCTCTCCTGGGTGGTAGGCGATCAGGGTGTCTACCGTGCCAATATGCAATCAGAGCGTGAAAGAAAGCAGGGCGAACGCATCGCGGTGACTAACCTGCGCACCCCGGATGAAATTTAAAGCACGTAAAGGGTGAGGTCCCGAATAATCCGGCGCATATCAAAATAACATCCGCGCCAGCCTCATCCTGATGCCAATACTGAGTCACACACATGGTGAACGACTTATGACAGATTTGACCACGCAAGATCTTGCTCAGCCAGAATGGCAAACCCGGGATCATCTGGATGATCCGGTTGTCCAGGATCTGCGTAACCGTTTTGGGCCTGATGCCTTTACCGTTCAGCCAACCCGCACCGGTGTTCCGGTGGTATGGGTTAAGCGTGAACAATTACTGGAAACAATCGTGTTTCTGCGGAAATCGCCGAAACCTTACGTAATGTTGTACGACCTTCACGGCATGGATGAACGGTTAAGAACCCATCGGGCGGGCTTGCCTGCTGCCGATTTTTCCGTGTTCTATCACCTCATCTCCATTGAGCGCAATCGCGACATTATGTTGAAGGTGGCGCTGTCTGAAAAAGACCTGCATCTGCCCACCATCACTAACATTTTCCCTAATGCGAACTGGTACGAACGCGAAACCTGGGAAATGTTTGGCATCACGTTTGATGGTCACCCGCATCTGACACGCATTATGATGCCGCAATCCTGGGAAGGGCATCCGCTGCGTAAGGATTATCCGGCGCGTGCCACGGAATTCGATCCGTTTGAGTTAACAAAACAGACCGAAGATTTGGCAATGGAGCAGATGACCTTCAAGCCGGAAGAGTGGGGCATGAAGCGCGGCACCGCCAACGAAGACTTTATGTTCCTCAACCTGGGGCCGAACCACCCCTCTGCACACGGCGCATTCCGTATCATTCTGCAACTGGACGGCGAAGAGATTGTCGACTGCGTTCCGGATGTGGGCTATCACCATCGTGGCGCAGAAAAGATGGGGGAGCGTCAGTCCTGGCACAGCTATATTCCTTACACCGATCGTATTGAGTACCTTGGCGGCTGTGTTAACGAAATGCCCTACGTACTGGCGGTGGAGAAACTGGCTGGTATTAAAGTGCCAGAGCGCGTTGACGTGATTCGCGTAATGCTTTCAGAGCTGTTCAGAATTAACAGCCACCTGCTCTACATCTCCACCTTTATTCAGGACGTCGGTGCCATGTCGCCGGTGTTCTTTGCCTTTACCGATCGCCAGAAAATTTATGATGTCGTAGAAGCTATTACCGGCTTTCGTATGCACCCGGCCTGGTTCCGCATTGGCGGCGTGGCGCACGATTTGCCGAAAGGCTGGGACCGCCTGCTACGGGAATTCCTCGACTGGATGCCAAAACGGCTGAAAGCGTACGAACAAACCGCACTGAAAAACTCCGTGCTGATTGGCCGTGCCAAAGGGGTTTCTGCTTATGGTCTGGACGAAGCACTGGCCTGGGGAACCACCGGCGCAGGCTTGCGCGCCACCGGCCTGGATTTTGACGTGCGTAAATGGCGTCCTTATTCCGGTTACCAGAATTTCGATTTTGAAGTGCCGATTGGTGATGGTGTCAGCTGTGCCTACACCCGTGTGATGCTGAAAATGGAAGAGATGCGCCAGAGTATGCGCATCCTTGAGCAGTGTCTGAAAAACATGCCGGAAGGCCCGTTCAAAGCTGACCATCCGCTGACCACACCGCCGCCAAAAGAGCGCACGCTCCAGCATATCGAAACCCTGATCACTCACTTCTTACAGGTTTCATGGGGCCCGGTGATGCCAGCCAATGAATCCTTCCAGATGATAGAGGCGACCAAGGGGATTAACAGTTACTACCTGACCAGTGACGGCAGCACCATGAGCTATCGCACCCGTGTGCGAACGCCCAGCTTCCCGCACCTGCAACAGATCCCTTCGGTGATCAACGGCAGCCTGGTATCCGACCTGATCGTATACCTCGGTAGTATCGATTTTGTTATGTCAGACGTGGACCGCTAATTATGCACGATCAACGAATTGCGATTGAAACGATCGAAGACGACGCCCCCTTTGTGCTGAGCGCGCTTGAGCATGATGCTATCGAACATGAAAAGCACCATTACGAAGATGCCCGTGCGGCTTCCATCGAAGCGTTAAAGATTGTCCAGAAACAGCGCGGCTGGGTGCCGGATGGTGCCATCAATGCCATTGCTGAAGTGTTGGGCATCCCCGCCAGTGATGTGGAAGGTGTGGCGACATTTTACAGCCAGATTTTCCGTCAGCCGGTTGGCCGCCATGTGATCCGCTATTGCGACAGCGTGGTGTGTCACATCACCGGTTTTCAGGGTATTCAGGCGGCACTGGAAGAGAATTTGCGTATTAAGCCCGGCCAGACTACGGCGGATGGTCGCTTCACACTGCTGCCGACCTGCTGCCTGGGTAACTGCGATAAAGGCCCGACGATGATGGTGGATGAAGACACCCATGTTCACCTGACGCCGGAAAACATCGTCAACTTACTGGAGCAGTATCAATGACATTTAAAGAGATCATTCGTACTGCGGAGACGCATCCGCTGACCTGGCGTCTGCGTGACGATAAACAGCCGGTATTTTTCGACGAATATCGTAGCAAAAACGGTTATGCCGGTGCCGACAAAGCGCTCAAGACCATGTCGCAGGAAGATATTGTTGCGGCGGTAAAAGACTCCGGATTAAAAGGTCGCGGCGGCGCGGGGTTTTCCACCGGACTGAAGTGGAGCCTGATGCCGAAAGACGAATCCATGAATATCCGTTACCTGTTGTGTAACGCCGATGAGATGGAGCCAGGCACCTATAAAGACCGCCTGTTAATGGAGCAGATGCCGCACCAGTTGGTTGAGGGAATGCTGATCAGCGCCTTTGCCCTGAAGGCTTATCGTGGCTACATCTTCCTGCGTGGCGAGTACATCGAAGCCGCAGTCAATCTGCGCCGGGCCATAGCGGAAGCGACAGAAGCAGGCTATCTCGGAAAAAATATTCTCGGCACCGGTTTCGATTTTGAGCTGATCGTGCATACCGGCGCGGGCCGCTACATCTGCGGAGAAGAAACCGCGTTAATTAACTCGCTGGAAGGACGGCGCGCTAACCCGCGTTCAAAGCCCCCATTCCCCGCCTCGGCAGGCGCATGGGGTAAACCGACCTGCGTAAACAACGTCGAAACCCTGTCCAACGTGCCGGCCATTCTTGCCAATGGTGTCGAGTGGTACAAAGGCATTTCCGGCAGTGAAGACACTGGCACCAAGATGATGGGTTTCTCCGGTCGGGTGAAAAACCCAGGCGTCTGGGAGCTGCCGTTTGGTACGACCGCCCGTGAAATCCTGGAAGACTATGCTGGCGGTATGCGTGATGGCCTGAAGTTTAAAGCCTGGCAGCCGGGGGGCGCAGGGACCGATTTCCTGACTGAATCGCACCTTGACCTGCCAATGGAATTTGCCAGCATCGGCAAAGCGGGCAGCCGTCTGGGCACCGCGCTGGCGATGGCGGTTGATCACGAGATCAACATGGTTTCGCTGGTGCGCAATCTGGAAGAGTTTTTTGCCCGCGAATCCTGCGGCTGGTGTACGCCATGCCGTGACGGACTGCCGTGGAGCGTAAAAATTTTGCGCGCGCTGGAACGTAAAGAGGGGCAGCCGGGTGATATCGAAACGCTGATGCAACTCTGTCGACAGTTAGGCCCGGGTAAAACCTTCTGTGCGCACGCGCCAGGTGCAGTAGAGCCACTGCAAAGCGCAATCAAATATTTCCGTGAAGAGTTTGAGGCAGGCATCGCGCCACAGGTATGGGGCAACGCACACGCGATAGCCGGAATCCAGGCCAACCTGCTGAAGTCCCGTTGGTAAAGAAAAATTAAGATGCGAGAAGTCATCGCTGATTTTACCTGAGGTTTTTCAGTCACAGTCAGGCGACATCAAAAGCACTCCGGACGCAGGGATTAGCCAGTGTCCAGGATAAAAACGCAGTCAACGCCGCTGTGACAGACAAGATGACAGGTAGAAGAATTCTGTTTAACGCTCGTCTGGTACGAGCCTTACTTGAGCATGTTCACTATGGCTACAATTCATGTAGACGGTAAAGAATATGACGTCGATGGTGCGGACAACCTGTTACAGGCTTGCCTCTCACTCGGTCTTGATATTCCTTATTTTTGCTGGCATCCGGCGCTGGGTAGTGTCGGTGCCTGCCGTCAGTGTGCGGTAAAGCAATTCCAGAACGCCGAAGATACGCGTGGCCGCCTGGTAATGTCCTGTATGACCCCAGCATCGGATGGCACTTTCATCTCTATTGATGATGCAGAGGCCAAAGAGTTCCGTGAAAGCGTGGTGGAGTGGCTGATGACCAACCACCCGCACGACTGTCCGGTGTGTGAAGAGGGCGGCAACTGCCATCTTCAGGATATGACCGTGATGACCGGGCACAGCTTCCGTCGCTACCGCTTCACCAAGCGTACCCACCGTAATCAGGATCTGGGGCCGTTCATCTCTCATGAAATGAACCGTTGTATCGCCTGCTATCGCTGCGTGCGTTACTACAAAGATTACGCTGATGGCAGCGATCTGGGTGTCTACGGCGCACATGACAACGTCTATTTTGGCCGCCCGGAAGATGGGGTGCTGGAGAGCGAATTCTCCGGTAACCTGGTAGAAATCTGCCCGACCGGCGTATTCACCGATAAAACGCACTCTGAACGCTATAACCGTAAATGGGACATGCAGTATGCACCAAGCATCTGCCAGCAGTGCAGCATTGGCTGTAACACCAGCCCGGGCGAGCGTTATGGCGAACTGCGTCGCGTTGAAAACCGTTACAACGGCACCGTTAACCAGTACTTCCTCTGTGACCGTGGTCGCTTTGGCTATGGCTACGTCAACCTGAAAGACCGGCCACGCCAGCCGATGCAGCGTCGTGGCAATGACTGGATCGCGCTCAATGCGGAACAGGCAATGCAGGGTGCGGCAGATGTACTGCGTCAGGCGAAGAAAGTTATCGGCATCGGCTCACCACGCGCCAGCATTGAAAGCAACTTTGCGCTGCGTGAACTGGTGGGCGCAGAGAACTTCTCCACGGGCATCCCTGCCGGTGAGCAGGCCCGTCTGGAGCTGATGCTGAGCGTACTGCGCGACGGCGGCATCCATACGCCAGCCCTGCGCGAAATTGAAAGTTACGATGCGGTGCTGGTGTTGGGTGAAGACCTGACTCAGGTTGGCGCGCGCGTGGCGCTGTCAGTGCGTCAGGCGGTCAAGGGCAAGGCCCGCCAGATGGCGGCGGCACAAAAAGTGGCTGACTGGCAGATTGCGGCCATCATGAACATCGGACAGCACGCCAAACATCCGCTGTTTGTCACTAACGTTGATGCCACCCGTCTGGATGATATCGCCGCATGGAGTTATCGTGCGCCGATCGAAGATCAGGCTCGCGTTGGCTTTGCCATTGCTCACGCACTGGATGAAACCGCGCCAGCGGTGGAAGGGATTGATCGTTCACTGGCCAGCAAAATTGACGTGGTGGTCCAGGCGCTGGCCGGTGCGAAGAAACCGCTGATTATTTCCGGCGTGCATGCAGGCAGCGAGGCGATGATCCAGGCTGCGGCTAACGTTGCCAGAGCCCTGAAAGGCCGTGGCGCGGATGTCGGTATCACCCTGCTGGCCGGCAGCGCAAACAGCGTTGGACTTGGCCTGATTGGTGGCCAGCCGTTGGATGCGGCGCTGAGCGAACTGGAAAATGGATCGGCAGATGCGGTGATCATCATGGAAAACGATCTCTACCGTCATGCGCCAAAAGCCACGGTCGATGCGGCGCTGAGTAACACGCCAAACGTGATCGTTATCGATCATCAGCGCACGGCGACGATGGAGAAAGCGGGGCTGATCCTGTCAACCGCCAGTTTTGCAGAGAGCGACGGTACCGTGGTTAACCAGGAGGGGCGCGCTCAGCGATTCTTCCAGGTTTACGATCCGGCCTATTATGACCATAACGTGGCGATGCTGGAGAGCTGGCGCTGGTTGCACTCATTGCAAAGCACTATCAGCAGCCGCCAGGTGGACTGGACGCAGCTGGACCATGTTATCGATGCCTGTGTTACGGCCCTGCCGCAGCTGGCTGGCATTAAAGATGCTGCGCCGGATGCCAGCTTCCGTATTCGTGGTCAGAAGCTGGCTCGTTCACCAGCCCGCTCCAGTGGTCGTACCGCCATGCGCGCCAATATCAGCGTGCATGAGCCGCGTCAGCCGCAGGATAAAGACACCATGTTTGCTTTCTCAATGGAAGGAAACAACCAGCCGTCTGCCGCCCGTTCACAAATTCCTTTTGCCTGGGCTCCGGGCTGGAACTCCCCGCAGGCGTGGAATAAATTCCAGGATGAAGTGGGTGGAAAGCTGCGCAATGGCGACCCCGGCGTTCGCCTGTTTGAAGCCGGTAGCGGCCAGCTTGACTGGTTCGATACGGTGCCAGAGACGTTCAGCGGTCAGCAAAACAGCTGGCGTGTCGCGCCTTATTTCCAGCTGTTCGGCAGCGAGGAGATGACCCAGCGTTCACCGGTTATCCAGCAACGGATGCCAGAGCCTTATCTGATGGTGAATCCTGCTGACGCCGCCGCGCTCGGTGTTAATGCCGGCGCATCGGTTGAGTTTACCTGCGCAGGCGAAACGCTGCGTCTGCCGGTGCGTTTCTCTGAAACCTTGCAGGCAGGGCAGGTCGGTTTGCCGCTGGGGATGCCGGGTATTCCGCCGTTCCTGCTGGGTGCGAGCATTGATAATCTGCGGGAGGCGGCACAATGAGCTGGCTGACACCGGAAGTTATTGACGTCATTATTGCCGTCGCAAAAGCCTTAGTGATCCTGTTTGTGGTGGTGGGCTGCGGTGCCTTTATGAGTTTTGGCGAACGTCGTCTGCTTGGCCTGTTCCAGAACCGTTACGGGCCTAACCGTGTGGGTTGGGGTGGTTCGCTCCAGCTGGTGGCGGACATGATCAAAATGTTCTTCAAAGAGGACTGGACGCCGCCCTTTACCGACCGGGTAATTTTTACCCTCGCGCCGATGATCGCCTTTACCTCACTGCTGCTGGCGATGGCTATCGTGCCGGTGACCTCAACCTGGATGGGTGCCGATCTGAATATCGGCCTGCTGTTCTTCCTGATGATGGCGGGGCTGGCGGTCTACGCGGTGCTGTTCGCTGGCTGGTCCAGTAACAACAAATACTCGCTGTTAGGCGCGATGCGTGCCTCGGCGCAGACCCTGAGTTATGAAGTGTTCCTTGGCCTGTCGCTGATGGGCGTGGTGGCGCAGGCGGGATCGTTCAATATGGTCGATATCGTCAACAGCCAGCAGCACCTGTGGAACATTATCCCGCAGTTCTTTGGCTTCCTGACCTTTGCCATCGCCGGTGTGGCCGTGTGCCACCGTCATCCGTTCGACCAGCCGGAAGCAGAGCAGGAACTGGCGGACGGTTACCACATTGAATACGCCGGGATGAAGTTCGGCCTGTTCTTTGTCGGTGAATATGTCGGTATCGTCACCGTTTCCTCACTGATTGTGACGCTGTTTTTCGGTGGCTGGAACGGCCCGTGGCTGCCGCCTGTTTTCTGGTTCGCCATTAAAACGGCGTTTTTTATGATGATGTTCATTCTGATCCGCGCGGCGTTACCACGTCCGCGCTACGACCAGGTGATGTCGTTCGGCTGGAAAGTTTGTCTGCCGTTAACGTTGCTGAACCTGCTGGCAACTGCCGCAGTGATTCTGTACAACGCCTGAGGTTGGGGTTAAGACTATGACATTAAAAGACATTCTGGTGGGGTTTGGCACCACGATCCGCAGTATCGTGCTGATTGGCTCAAACGCCTTTGCCAAACGTGAAACCATGATGTACCCGGAAGAGCCGGTCTATCTGCCGCCTCGCTACCGTGGCCGCATTGTGCTGACGCGCGATCCTGACGGTCAGGAGCGCTGCGTGGCCTGTAACCTTTGCGCGGTAGCCTGCCCGGTGGGGTGTATTTCCCTGCAAAAAGCGGAAATGGCCGATGGTCGCTGGTATCCCGAGTTTTTCCGTATCAACTTCTCTCGCTGCATTTTCTGTGGCCTGTGTGAAGAGGCCTGCCCGACCACCGCTATTCAGCTTACCCCCGATTTCGAAATGGGTGAGTTTAAGCGTCAGGATCTGGTTTATGAGAAAGAGAACCTGCTGATCTCCGGTCCGGGCAAATACCCGGAATATAACTTTTACCGGATGGCGGGCATGGCGATCGACGGGAAAGACAAAGGCGAAGCGGCTAACGAAGCTAAACCCATCGACGTCAAGGGCTTGTTACCTTAAGGAGCCAGGCATGGAATTTGCGTTTTATCTTTGCGGACTGGTCGCGGTGCTGACAACGTTGCGCGTTATCACCCACACCAACCCGGTTCACGCACTGTTATATCTGATCATCTCTCTGCTGGCGGTGGCCGGGGTGTTTTTCTCCCTTGGGGCTTACTTTGCCGGGGCGTTGGAAATCATCGTCTATGCCGGGGCGATCATGGTGCTGTTTGTCTTCGTGGTGATGATGCTTAATCTCGGCGAGAGCGTGCAGGCCCAGGAGCGTGAATGGCTGAAGCCAGCGGTGTGGTTGGGGCCAGGCCTCTGCTCTCTGCTGCTGCTGGTGGTGATGGTCTGGGCCATTCATTCCGTGCATGACCACGGTATTGATGGACGGATGATTGATGCGAAAGCCGTAGGCATCAGCCTGTTTGGCCCTTATGTCCTTGCGGTAGAACTGGCATCGATGCTGCTGCTGGCAGGACTGGTCGTGGCGTATCACATCGGACGTGAACAGCGTGCGGGTGAGGTGCTGAGTAATCGCCCGGAAGATACCGTGGCAGCGAAGAAGGAGGAACACGCATGATCCCTTTGCAACACGGTCTTATTCTGGCCGCCATTCTTTTCGTTCTCGGTCTGACCGGGGTGATCATTCGTCGCAACCTGCTGTTTATGCTGATCAGCCTTGAAATTATGATCAATGCGGCAGCGCTGGCATTTGTGGTTGCTGGTAGCTACTGGGGCCAGGCTGACGGTCAGGTGATGTATATCCTGGCAATCAGTCTGGCAGCGGCGGAAGCCAGCATCGGACTGGCATTATTGCTGCAACTGCACCGCCGCAGCCAGAACCTCAACATTGACAAAGTGAGTGAGATGCGCGGATGAATCTTCTCTTTTTAACCATTTTGTTCCCGCTGATTGGCTTTGTGCTACTGGCCTTTTCCCGTGGTCGTTGGTCAGAGAATCTGTCTGCTACGGTGGGAATGGGTTCCGTCGGGCTGGCGGCGTTGGCCACTCTGTATGTCGGTATCGACTTTTTCAGTCATGGACAGGCGCTGTTTAACCAGACGCTGTGGACCTGGATGCATGTCGGCACCTTTGACATGAAAATGTCCCTGACGCTGGATGGCCTGTCGCTGACGATGCTGTCGGTGGTGACCGGCGTGGGCTTCTTTATCCACATGTTCGCCTCCTGGTACATGCGTGGTGAAGAGGGCTACTCCCGCTTCTTCGCCTACACCAACCTGTTTATTGCCAGCATGGTGGTTCTGGTGCTGGCCGATAACCTGATGCTGATGTATCTGGGTTGGGAAGGGGTGGGGCTGTGCTCCTATCTGCTGATTGGTTTCTACTACACCGAACCGAAAAACGGCGCGGCGGCAATGAAAGCCTTTATCATCACCCGCGTCGGCGATGTGTTCCTCGCCTTTGGATTATTTATCCTGTGGAATGAACTGGGGACGCTGAACTTCCGTGAGATGGTGGCGCTGGCACCTGAGCACTTTGCGGCCAACAATCATATGTTGCAGTGGGCCACCCTGATGCTGCTGGGCGGTGCTGTGGGTAAATCTGCGCAGCTGCCGTTGCAAACCTGGCTGGCGGATGCGATGGCCGGTCCAACGCCGGTTTCAGCGCTGATCCACGCCGCGACCATGGTTACCGCCGGGGTGTATCTGATTGCCCGCACTCATGGCCTGTTTCTGCTGACGCCGGAAGTACTGCATCTGGTTGGCATTGTGGGAGCCGTTACCCTGGTGCTGGCGGGGTTTGCCGCGCTGGTACAGACCGATATCAAACGTGTGCTGGCTTACTCAACCATGAGTCAGATTGGCTACATGTTCCTGGCGCTGGGCGTGCAGGCCTGGGATGCGGCCATCTTCCATCTGATGACCCATGCCTTCTTCAAGGCGCTGCTGTTCCTCTCCTCCGGCTCGGTGATCCTTGCCTGCCACCACGAGCAGAACATCTTCAAAATGGGTGGCCTGCGTAAGAGCATCCCGCTGGTGTATGTCTGTTTCCTGGTGGGTGGCGCGGCGCTATCCGCTCTGCCGCTGATTACCGCAGGCTTCTTCAGTAAGGATGAGATTCTGGCCGGTGCGCTGGCAAACGGTCATATCAACCTGATGGTGGCCGGTCTGGTCGGGGCATTTATGACCTCGCTGTATACCTTCAGAATGATTTTCATCACCTTCCACGGTGAAGAAAAAATTCACGCTCATGCCGGTAAAGGGATAACCCATCATCTGCCGCTGCTGGTGCTGCTGGTTCTCTCCACCTTTGTTGGCGCAATGATCGTGCCGCCACTGAAGGGCGTCCTGCCTGATACGGCCGAACTGGCGCATGGCCGGGTACTGACCCTGGAAATTACCTCTGGTGTGGTTGCAGTGGTAGGTATTTTGCTGGCAGCCGCGCTGTGGCTGGGTAAGCGTTCGCTGGTCAGCAGTATTGCCCGCAGCGCGCCGGGGCGTTTCTTCTCCACCTGGTGGTTTGCGGCCTGGGGATTCGACTGGCTGTACGATCAGATTTTCGTCAAACCTTATTTGTTTATTGCGCGTTTGCTGTCACGCGATCCGCTCAACGCCGTCATGAACATCCCGGCTCTGTTCTCCCGTCTGGCGAACAAAGGTCTGGTGGTCAGCGAAAACGGCTATCTGCGCTGGTATGTCGCCTCAATGAGCCTGGGTGCCGTGGTGGTACTGGCGTTGTTGATGGTGGTTTAAGGTTTGTGAGCGGGCCAGGCTGTGTCCTGTCCCCATGTTGAAAGATGTTGAAAATTACCTGAGAGTTGGGCGTCATCGGCGCAGTCAGTATCGACACCGCCAGCGCGGAGCAACCGCAGCATACTTAGGTATGTGAGGATTGCGAGCACTGCCGGGGGCGAAACTGGCAAGTAAGATAGCCCATGCAGGTTCAGAAAAGGGAAGCAAATCGCCATGTTATTACCCTGGCTTATATTAATCCCGTTCATCGGCGGCCTGCTGTGCTGGCAGTTTGAGCGTTTTGGTAGCAAAGTGCCGCGCTGGATTGCCCTGATCGCAATGGGACTGACGCTGGCGCTCTCATTGCAGCTCTGGTTGCAGGGTGGCTACTCACTGACTCAACCTGCCGGGGTTCCGCAGTGGCAGTCGGAATATCTGCTTTCGTGGATCCCACGATTCGGCATCAACGTGCACCTGGCGCTGGACGGGCTTTCGCTGTTGATGGTGGTGTTAACCGGCCTGCTTGGCGTGATGGCTATCCTCTGTTCCTGGAACGAAATTGAAAAGTGGCAGGGGTTCTTTCACCTTAATCTGCTGTGGATCCTCGGTGGCGTTATCGGCGTGTTTCTTGCCATCGACATGTTCCTGTTCTTCTTCTTCTGGGAAATGATGCTGGTGCCGATGTACTTCCTGATTGCGCTGTGGGGACACAAAGCATCGGACGGCAAAACGCGCATCACGGCGGCAACCAAATTCTTCATCTATACCCAGGCCAGTGGTCTGGTGATGTTGATCGCCATTCTCGCGCTGGTATTTGTTAACTACAACGCCACCGGGGTGTGGACCTTCAACTACGAAGATCTGTTGAAAACGCCGATGTCTCACACCGTTGAGTACCTGCTGATGCTGGGCTTCTTTATTGCCTTTGCGGTGAAAATGCCGGTTGTGCCGCTGCATGGCTGGTTGCCGGATGCGCACAGCCAGGCACCGACAGCCGGTTCCGTTGACCTGGCGGGGATCCTGCTGAAAACGGCGGCCTATGGTCTGCTGCGTTTCGCGCTGCCGCTGTTTCCTTCCGCCTCGGCAGAATTTGCCCCGATTGCTATGTGGCTGGGCATTATTGGTATCTTCTATGGCGCGTGGATGGCTTTCTCGCAGTACGACATCAAACGTCTGATCGCCTATACCTCGATTTCACATATGGGTTTTGTGCTGATTGCTATCTACACCGGCAGCCAGCTGGCGTTCCAGGGGGCGGTGGTACAGATGATTGCCCACGGCCTCTCCGCTGCGGCACTGTTTATCCTCTGTGGGCAGCTGTACGAACGTCTGCATACTCGCGACATGCGTCAGATGGGCGGTTTGTGGTCACGAATCAAATGGCTGCCAGGTCTGTCGCTGTTCTTCGCGGTGGCAAACCTGGGGATGCCGGGAACCGGGAACTTTGTCGGTGAATTTATGATCCTGACCGGCAGTTTCCGATCGGTGCCGCTGATTATTGTGATCGCCACCTTTGGCCTGGTGTTTGCGTCGGTCTATTCACTGATTATGATGCAGCGCGCTTACTACGGCCCGGCAAAATCTGAGAAACCTCTGCGTGGTATGTCGCCGCGTGAATTCCTGATCAACATGGTGCTGGTGGTTCTGCTGCTGCTGCTGGGCTTTTATCCTCAGCCGGTGCTGGATACCTCACATGCTGCGATGAGCAACATTCAGCAGTGGTTTACTGCTTCAATTTCAACTACAAGGCCGTAATTCGCCATGACAATAACTCCTCAACAATTGATCGCGCTTCTGCCGCTGCTGATCGTCGGATTGACGGTGGTGGTTGTGATGCTTTCCATTGCGTGGCGACGCAATCACTTCGTTAATGAGACGCTGGCAGTGGTCGGGCTGAACCTTGCCCTGCTGTCACTGTTCTTCGTCGGCCACGCTGGCGCAATGGATGTTACGCCGCTGCTGCGCGTGGATGGCTATTCCATGCTCTACACCGGGCTGGTCATTGTCGCCAGCCTGGCTACCTGCACCTTTGCTTATCCGTGGCTGGCAACCTACCCGGATAACCGCGAAGAGTTCTACCTGCTGGTGCTGATTGCCGCTGCGGGTGGAGTGGTGCTGGCATGCGCTAATCACCTGGCCGCGCTGTTTATTGGTATTGAGCTTATCTCTCTGCCGCTGTTTGGTCTGGTGGGCTATGCCTTCCAGCAAAAGCGTTCGCTGGAAGCCAGTATCAAATACACCATTATGTCGGCAGTCGCTTCCTCCTTCCTGCTGTTCGGTATGGCGCTGCTGTATGCCAACGCGGGTGACCTGAGTTTTGTTGCGCTGGGTAAAAGCCTGAACAGCGCCATGCTGCATCAGCCGCTGCTGTTGGCTGGTCTGGGCATGATGATTGTGGGGCTGGGATTCAAGCTGTCGCTGGTGCCGTTTCACCTGTGGACGCCGGATGTGTATCAGGGTGCGCCTGCGCCGGTTTCGACCTTCCTCGCCACCGCCAGTAAGATTGCCATTTTTGGCGTGGTGATGCGTTTGTTCCTATACGCGCCGGTGGCTGACAGCGAAGCCGTCCGTCTGGTGCTGTCGATTATCGCCGTGGCGTCAATGCTGTTTGGTAATCTGATGGCGATTTCGCAGAGCAATATCAAACGTCTGCTGGGCTATTCGTCGATTGCTCACCTTGGCTATCTGCTGGTCGCGCTGATTGCCATTCAGACGCATCAGCTGTCGCTGGAAACCGTCGGCGTCTATCTGGCCGGTTACCTGTTCAGCAGCCTGGGTGCGTTTGGCGTGGTCAGCCTGATGTCCAGTCCTTATCGCGGTCCGGATGCCGACTCGCTGTACTCTTATCGCGGTCTGTTCTGGCACCGTCCAATCCTTTCCGCGGTGATGACCGTGATGATGCTGTCGCTGGCCGGGATCCCAATGACGCTGGGCTTTATCGGTAAGTTCTATGTGATTGCGGTTGGCGTCGGCGCACATCTGTGGTGGCTTACCGGTGCGGTTGTGGTGGGAAGTGCGATTGGTCTCTATTACTATCTGCGCGTCACCGTCAGCCTGTATCTGACGCCACCGGAGCTGTTGCAGCGTGATACCCCGGCCAACTGGGCATTTACTGCCGGTGGGGTGGTGGTACTGATCTCTGCCGTGCTGGTTCTGCTGTTAGGGATCTACCCGCAACCGCTGATCTCGCTGGTGCAGATGGCACAGCCGCTGATGTAATTTTACAGCGATAACGAACGGGCTCTCAGTAGCCCGTTTTTTTCACCCAATCCCATCTGTTTTTCTCTTTTCCCGCCTTTGCCGATAACGAAAAGCTCGTCCTGCAATCAATCGCGATAAGCAATCCGGCACCGAATGCCTAAAACAGAAACATTTTTTGATGTTAATGAAGGAGCGCAAAACTGAAAAGGAGCTTCTATGGAAACAACATTAGTGACATATTTTCCGGTGGTCTCACAGCAACTGTGGCAGGAAAATCAGCGGGCAATTGGCAACAAACCTTATGCTGACTATTTCTGCAAACAGCTGAAAGTCCCGGTTGACCTGGTGCACGCCACGCAGAACGGCCCCTTACCGCCGGAAAAAACCTTCCCACCTGTACCCGACCGCCTCAACTCTCTGTTTACTGAACTGTCGCATTTTCCCCGTGCCGTTTATGGCGTGGCGGATGATGGTGAACAGGGGATAACCACCTGCAATGTCACCCGACATTTTATGCCGGGTGTGACGGTAGCCATGATGGAGTGGTGGTTTCTGTGGCATGTGGCAGAAAAAGAGCGCTATTCCCTGTGGTTTCCTTATGCGCATGTTGATAACAGTGTGGCTGAGCCACACAGGATGAACGATCCTCATCTGAGCTACGCAGAAAAGCTCTATGGCAATCCCAATCACATTATTGAATATATTGGCGACACGAAACTGGATGCCATTATTCATTTTACCGACCCGGTGTCGCTGGGGCTCGACAAAGCGCTGCTGGAGAGACATAACCTCAGATTTTCGGCCAGTGGCTGGGCGACACAGGCTGACAGGCCTGATATAGCCAATACCCTGATGTTGCACATCGGGCGGGACGTGGCAGGAGGTTTTGAACTTTACTCCTGCTATTTTATCGGGATGCACCAGCAGTTCAGCCGGATTTCTGGCCTGTCGCAGCCCGACGTTCGGGCCACTGCGGAGGCGGCCGGTATGAACCGGCAAATGCTGGAGGCGCTCTCCTATGAAATGGCCGTTCACGATATGACTGAATTCACCCAGTTGGGAAGGATGTTACCGCAGTTATACCGTCAATTCGCTGACTGAGTTGAGGGCGCTTTTCCCGAACATGAGGGAGTGATTTATCGCGAAGTCAGTGACGGCTGAATGTTACAGGGGGCGCATGATGCGCCCCCTGTTTTGTCAGCCTGCCGTCATCTGACGGTCATCAACATATTTTCGTTTGTCCGGCGCGGGCGGGAAGTACTGATACAACCACGTCTCGCTGAGGGTTTCGTCTTTGGTACGTAGAAACAGCCGCATGTTGACCGGCTCCACCGAATTGCCGTTGGGATACCAGTCAAACAGAATGCGATAGCCGTCGATGGGCTCAACGTAGAGGATCTCAACCTGTTTAATGGTGCCGGAGGTGACGTTAATTACCGGCTCGATGCCTTTCGGCGCAGCCGCTTTCAGATCGCCACCGACAAAATCCACTGCAAACCGACGAGCCCAGACATCCGGGTAGTGTTCACCAGGCGCCCAGCCTTCCGGGAAACCGCCCATGCCGGTGCGAGTGGCATTAACACGCGCCAGACCGCTGCGAACCGGCGGCAGGCCGCTCCAGTAAAGCTTATAGCTGAAGCTGTGCTCACTGCCCGCTTTAATCGCATCATCCGGACGCCAGAAGCAGACAATGTTATCCAGCGTTTCCCCGGTGGTGGGGATCTCCATCAGATTGATCGCTCCTTTACCCCACTTGCCGACCGGCTCAACCCACAGGCTGGGGCGTTTGTTGTACCAGCCAATCACGTCCTGATAATCCTGGAAATCATGATTGAGCTGCAACATGCCAAAGCCACGCGGATTCTCATCCTGATAGGCGTTGTAAGTCAGACGTTGAGGGTTATTCAGCGGTCGACAGATCCACTCTCCGTTGCCGGTCCACATTGCCAGTCGGTCGGAATCGTGGATCTGAGGGTGAATGGTGTCACACATCCGGCGCTCGTTATTGCCGCAGCTGAACATGGTGGTCATTGGTGCGATACCCAGCTGCTCAATATCTTTACGGGCGTACAGATGGTTTTCCACCTCCATCACCACGCGTTTCTCTTCGCAGTGGATGATAAATTTGAATGCGCCGGTACAGCTGGGGCCATCCAGCAGGGTGTAAACGGTAAAGGTGGTATCTTGCGGTTTTGGCGTTTCAAACCAGAATGCGGTGAAGTCCGGGAACTCCTCCTTGCTGCCGAAGGTGTTAATCGCCACCCCTCGGGCTGACAGGCCATACTGGTAGGTTTCATCTACCGCGCGGAAATAGCTGGCACCAAGGAAGGAAACAATGTCCCGACTGGCCAGTTCAGGTTTCCTGAAGGCGCGGAAACCGGCAAAGCCCAGATCGGTTTTACCTTCCAGCTGTTTGGTATCCACTTTGGCGTCGTTGTAATTAAACAACTCAGGACGAAAATGGATTTCACGCGCCTGGCGATTATCATCCACTGCGAACATGCGCAGCCGACGTTTAAAGCCCATACCAACGTGGAAGAACTGAACATCCAGCTCACGGTCGCCATTACCATTCCATAAAGAATGATTAGCATCGTACTGAATTTCGTTGTAGGCCTGTGGGGTCAGCGTTGCCAGCGTCTCTGGCAGGGGAGCAGGTGCGCCACCATAGGCATTTTTTGCCAGCCCGGCGGCCATTTTTTTGAGCACGTCAAAATCAAATTGCTTTGCGGAGCCGTCGGCAATGTCGCTGTCTGCCCAGGCGGCCTGAGCAAAGAGCGTGGATAAACCGGACATGCCGCTGACCGCAGCACAAGCCATTGACGCTTTCATAAACATTCTTCGATTCATGCCAGAAGCCATTTCCTTTGCTGAACGGAGTTTGTAGTGACTGTCGTGCAGCTGTGCCCGGAGTCTTAACCCTGAGCTTTTAACAGCCTGCGCTACCTGAATTGTCGACCAGGCCAGAACGAAGTACGACAGCCGGTAAGGGGGATAATTCAGTCGCTAAAAACTTATCAGATAATTCCTGGTAAAGCTGCGTTTTACGCTGATTTATATTCTTTTTTTACGATGTTTCTGCATTGCAAAGTCGGGCCTGCTGTTGCAGCGCTGCGGCAATAAACTGATGCAGCGGAGCATGGCGATTAGCCTGGCGCATCACCACAATCAGTTCACGGTAAAAGGTCAGCTCACCCAGCGGGACGATGCGCACCGCGCTGGTGCGTTCAACCCACAGCCCTGCCAGCGGCACCAGCGCCACGCCAAGGCGCATCTCCACCATTCTCGCGATGGCATCTATCTCATCAATTTCCAGTGCCAGCTGGGGTTCCAGCCGTTGTTCCCGCAGAAACTGGCTGACCAGTCTGCCGCCAAATGAAGTGCGATCGTAGCGGATAAAAGGATGTTCGCGGATCAGCCGCAGCGGATCATCACCGTCTACATCGGCGGGAACAATCAGGACAAAAGGCTCTTTCAACAGCGTTTCTGCCCAGAGATCTTTGGTCAGTGTAAAGCCGGGCTTAATCACCACGGCCAGATCGATATTGCCTGCGTCCACCTGGCTCAGCAGGCTGAAAGAGACGCCCGGGACCAGCCTGGTTTCCAGCTTTGGTGCCTGGCTGCGTAGCGTAACCAGCACGGCGGGCAGTATGCCGGTTTGCACCGAGGCGATGGCACCGATTTTTATTGCTCCACGATATTCACTGAGGCTTTCGGGTTGTGCCATGCGTTCGAAGAGGGTCAGCATCTCCTGCGCAAGGGGGAGCACACGATTACCGTTAGCATTCAGCGCCACCGCCCGCCCAGAACGGTCAAACAGCTTCATCCCCAGCGCCTGTTCAAGAATGCGCATTTGCGCGCTGACGGCGGATTGTGTCAGGCCAATCTGCTGTCCTGCGGCGGCAAAGGTGCCGCACTGGCTGATGGTGATAAAGGTTTTCAGTTCCCGCAACATGGTCTACTCATCAAAATATTGATTGAATCAAACTAATAATATTCGCTTTTCATAAAAAATATTATCGTTAACATACCCGACACACAACCTCTCATTTAAGGATCGGACATGGCGCTTTGCCCGTTTCACCTGGCTATCCCGGTTACGGATCTTGCGGCTGCCCGCCATTTCTACGGCACGGTCTTCAACTTAAAAGAAGGCCGTTCCAGTGAGCAGTGGGTGGATTTTGATTTCTACGGTCACCAGTTGGTGATCCATGCGCATCCCTCAGAGGTCGCACCACAGGCGCTGCATAAAAATGCCGTCGATGGTCATGGTGTGCCCGTGCCGCACTTTGGGCTGGTACTGAGTTGGCAGGAGTGGGAAGCGCTGGCCGCGCGCCTGCGTGATTTTAATATTGCCTTCGAAATTGAGCCTTATATCCGTTTTAAAGGGCAGGCTGGCGAACAGGCCACCATGTTCTTTTATGATCCCAGCGGTAATGCGCTGGAGTTCAAAGCCTTTAAAGATATTGGTCAGATGTTTGCTAAGTAATCTGCCCTGTCACCCCGAGCATCCTTTCAAGACCTGATCCGGTCACCGGCTGTCGTGGCCGGTTTTTTTTACTTCCAGGTAAAACCTCTCCTGTCCAACAGCGCGTGACAGACAGCATTATCAGGCGATTCCTGGCGGCGCTGTCCGGCGGTCCGGCTAAAAGTGTCTATACTCAGGAGGTCAATTTGCACAAGGAGATGGTATGGCTACAAAGACTGAACCACTAGAGACGCACCTGGATGATGATCTGGCGTTGCTGAGCGAAACGCTGGAAGAAGTTCTGAAGTCTTCCGGCGATCCGGCTGACCAGAAATACATCGAGCTGAAAGCGAAAGCAGAAAAGTCGTTGAAGGAGGTGAAATCGCGCATCAGTAACGCCTCTGACACCTATTACTACCGTGCTAAGCAGGCTGTCTACCGTGCGGATGACTATGTCCATGAAAAACCGTGGCAGGGTATCGGCGTGGGTGCCACCCTGGGACTGGTTGTCGGTTTACTGCTGGCCCGCCGCTAAGTTCGTTGATGGCTGTTTACGGGCGTCCTGGTGGGCGCCCGTTTTACTTTCCACTGGCCGCAAACCCCCGTCAACCCTGGCTTAAATCAAAATTGTGCTTGAAACACGAGACTATACTCATCCGATTAATTTGATCTGGGGTGGGTTATGTCACACAGCATCTTTAACCGTCGCTGGGCTGCCGTCATTCTTGAAGCCCTGACACGCCACGGTGTACAGCATCTCTGTATTGCTCCAGGTTCCCGCTCGGCTCCGCTAACGCTTGCTGCCGCAGATAACGACAAATTCCTCTGTCATACCCACTTCGACGAGCGCGGTCTGGGCTATCTGGCTCTGGGGCTGGCAAAAGCGACCCGGCAGCCGGTAGCCATCATCGTGACGTCCGGTACGGCGTTGGCTAACCTTTTTCCGGCGGTAGCCGAAGCGCGACTGAGCGGCGAACGGCTGGTGGTACTGAGCGCCGATCGCCCTCAGCAGCTGATCAACTGCGGTGCGAATCAGGCCATTGAGCAGCCTGGCCTGTTTAGCAGCCACGTCAGTGGCGTACTCAATCTTCCGCTACCTTCTCCTGACATTCCTGCCCGCTGGCTGGTGGCCGCCGTGGACGGTCTGCTGCAACAGCATCTGGCTGGCGCGCTCCATCTGAACTGCCCCTTCGCCGAGCCGTTGTACGGTGGCGATCCCACTGCTCACCAGGCCTGGCATCAACCGCTGGGAGAGTGGTGGCACGACAACCAACCCTGGACGACCATGCCTGCTACCCCGCCGGTGCCTGTGGTGGCGGACTGGTCGCAATGGCGACAGCGCGACGGGCTGGTGATTGTGGGTAAAGTCAGCGCAGAAGAGGGGGTCGCCATTGCGAAGTGGGCGGAAATGCTGGGCTGGCCATTGCTGGCTGATGTGCAGTCCCAGACCGGCAACCCATTGCCCTGCGCCGAACGCTGGCTGCATCAGCCTGCTGCACAGCAGGCGTTGAACCGCGCGGTTCTGGTGGTGCAGTTTGGCAGTCATCTGGTTGGGAAACAGCTTACCGGCTGGCTGGCGGAGATAACACCTGAAGCCTGGTGGCTGATTGAGCCGCTGCCTGGTCACCGCGATCCCGCTTATCATCGCAGCCTGCGGATTACGGCGGATATTTCTGGCTGGCTGGCCCGGCACCCGGCTGTTTCACGTCCTGCCTGGTGTGGTTTTCTCCGCGGGCTGGCAGAGCAGACGCATCGCGCGGCGGGTGAAGCCTTCTCCACTTTTGGTGAAGCCCAACTGGCCGCCCGTTTACCGGCGCTGTTGCCTGTGCACGGCGGCCTGTTTCTGGGCAACAGCCTGACCGTGCGGCTGGCTAACGCCTTTGCCCGATTGCCCGCCGCTTACCCGGTTTTCGCTAACCGGGGTGCCAGCGGTATCGATGGCCTGATCGCCACTGCGGCCGGTATCCAGCGGGGAAGGGCCAGACCGCTGCTGGTGGTGCTGGGCGATCTCTCTGCGCTTTACGATCTTAACAGCCTGGCCCTGCTGCGTCAGGTTACGGCCCCTCTGGTGCTGATCGTGGTAAATAACAACGGCGGACAGATTTTCAGTATGTTGCCAACGCCAGAAGCCGAACGGCAACGCCTTTTTGCCATGCCGCAGCAGGTCAGTTTTGCCCCTGCCGCCGCGATGTTCAGGCTGGACTATCATCAACCCCGCAGCTGGCAGGCGCTGAAGGAGACGGTTGCCAGCGGATGGCAACACGGTGGTGCCACGCTGGTTGAACTCTGCGTAGCCGGGGATGAGGGGGCTCGCAGCCTGAAAGACCCAGGGGAAAGGGTATGATCCTCCATGCCCGCTGGCAGGGGTTACACCACAATGACCGGCCTGTGCTGGTCTGGTTACATGGATTTCTTGGTAGTGGAGAGGACTGGCAGCCGGTGCAGTCCTGCTTTACTGACTGGCCGCAGTTGAGTATTGATCTGCCCGGTCATGGTGGATCTGCCGCCCGGCGGGTTAAGGATATGGACCAGCTCTGTGAACAACTGAGCGCCACTCTGTACCATCACCGGCTGCAACGCTACTGGCTGATTGGCTATTCACTGGGTGGCCGGGCGGCAATGTATTACGCCTGTCGCCATGCGCCTCGCGGATT
This sequence comes from Erwinia mallotivora, assembly GCF_000590885.1. Taxonomy (GTDB): domain Bacteria; phylum Pseudomonadota; class Gammaproteobacteria; order Enterobacterales; family Enterobacteriaceae; genus Erwinia; species Erwinia mallotivora. The sequence goes on along the minus strand of NZ_JFHN01000052.1, from coordinate 3,583 downwards.
GCAGGGAATCGTTGTTGAAGGCGGCCATTATGGCCTTGATTCGGCGACGGCGCGGCGTGACAGGCTGGCGCATGACCAGCGCTGGGCGGAGACGTTCAGTCGGCAGCCGTTGCGTCTGACGCTGGACGCATGGTATCGCCAGCCGGTTTTTGCCGATCTCACCCCGGCACAGCGACAGGCGCTGGTCCTGCTGCGTAGCGTCCATCATGCTGATGCGCTTGCCAGCACCCTGCTGGCCACGTCCCTGGCCCACCAGCCCTGCCTGCTGAACGACCTGCAATCACTTCCCGGTTTTTATTATCTGTGCGGTGAGCGTGACCGCAAATTTCACCAGCTGGCACAGCAGGCCGCGCTGCATTTTGACCTTGTTCCCCAGGCCGGCCATAACGCGCATCGCGCTAATCCGCAGGCTTTCGCCAGGCTGTTGGCGCGAAAGCTTAGCCACTATGAGGAGTTATCATGATCTACCCGCAAGAAGAAATGTTGTATGCCCCGGTGGAATGGCACGACTCTGCTGCTGACTTCACTGACATTCGCTATGCAAAATCGCCCGACGGCATCGCCAGAATTACCATCAATCGTCCACAGGTCCGTAATGCATTTCGCCCACAGACGGTAAAAGAGATGCTGCTGGCACTGGACGATGCCCGACATGACGCAGGTATCGGGGTGATCGTGCTGACAGGAGAAGGCGATCAGGCATTCTGCGCCGGTGGCGATCAGAAAATCCGTGGGGATTACGGCGGTTATCGTGATGAAGCGGGCGTGCATCATCTTAACGTGCTGGATTTTCAGCGACAGATCCGCAGCTGCCCCAAGCCGGTGGTGGCCATGGTGGCGGGCTATGCCGTCGGCGGTGGGCATGTACTGCATATGCTTTGTGATTTAACCATTGCTGCGGATAATGCCCGCTTTGGTCAGACCGGACCGAAAGTCGGCTCCTTTGACGGCGGCTGGGGCGCGGCCTACATGGCGCGGATCGTCGGGCAGAAAAAAGCGCGTGAAATCTGGTTCCTGTGCCGGATGTACAGCGCGCAACAGGCACTGGAGATGGGGCTGGTTAACGCCGTGGTGCCACTGGCAGAACTGGAAAGGGAAACGGTGCGCTGGTGTCGGGAAATGTTGCAAAACAGCCCGATGGCGCTGCGCTGCCTGAAGGCGGCACTCAATGCCGATTGCGACGGTCAGGCTGGCTTACAGGAGCTGGCAGGCAACGCCACCATGCTGTTCTACATGACCGAAGAGGGGCAGGAAGGGCGCAATGCGTTTAATCAAAAACGCCAGCCTGACTTCAGCAAATTTAAGCGTAATCCGTAATGCGTCGCGCAACGCTGTTTTCTTACCGTATCCCGCTGGCGGCCGGCACCGTACTCCGTGACCGGCGGCTGAAGGAGCGTGCCGGATTGCTGGTAAAACTGACTGAGGATCAGCAGCAGGGCTGGGGCGAAATTGCCCCGCTGCCGGGTTTCAGCCAGGAGACGCTCAGTGACGCGCAGGCCCGGACCACCGCGTGGCTGCAACGCTGGTGCTCAGGGGAAAACGTGGTGGCCGACGGTCCGTTGCCATCGGTGGCGTTTGGTCTGAGCTGTGCGCTGGCGGAACTGCATGGTGAGTTGCCGCAGGCGGCACAATATTCCAGCGCCACGCTATGTACTGGCGACCCGGAAGATCTGTTTGAACAGCTCCGCCAGCAGCCCTGTCCGGTGGCGAAGATGAAGGTAGGCATGTATGAAGCGGTGCGCGATGCGATGATGGTCAGTCTGCTGCTGGAAGCTATTCCCTCGCTGACCCTGCGGCTGGATGCCAATCGCCAGTGGTCCGCCGAAAAGGCGCGTAAATTCGCCAGCTCGGTGGCGAAACCACTGCGTTCACGCATTGCCTTTATTGAGGAGCCCTGCCGGACCCGGCAGGAATCTCAGGCGTTTGCTGAGGAGAGCAGCATCGCGCTGGCATGGGACGAGAGCGTGCGGGATCCGGGCTACCGGCCGCGGGCCGAACCGCATCTGGCGGCGATTGTCATTAAGCCGTCGCTGACCGGAAGCCTTGCGCATATCAGGGCGCTGGTGACAGAGGCTCAGCGGGCAGGTATCGCCGTGGTGATCAGCTCCTCACTGGAGTCCAGCCTGGGTCTGACGCAACTGGCTCGTCTTGCTGCCTGGCTGACCCCGGAATCTTTACCCGGTCTGGACACGCTGGAGCTGATGGCGCAGCAGCTGGTGCGACGCTGGCCTGGCTGTCAGCAACCGCTGCTTGAGGCCCGTGAACTGGAGGTACTGTGGCAGGGCTGAACGATGTAGCCGGTTGCCCGCCGCCGGGAGCCAGTGCGTCGTCAGGACCGGATGACTGGCCCTGGCGACAATATGCGCGGTTACAGCCAGATAAGACCGCTCTGCATTCCGGCAGGGAGCGACTGAACTGGTCACAGCTGGCGCAACGGGTGGATGCGCTGGCCGTCGGCTTTCATCGCCAGGGCGTCAGCGCGGGGTGCGGAGTGGTACTGAAAGCGGCCAACAGCCAGCGCGCGGTGCTGGCTTATCTTGCTTTACTGCAATGCGGCGCACGTTTACTGCCGTTAAATCCTCAGCTACCGGCGGCCCAGGTCGCCGCGCTTCTGCCGGCATTAAACATCGATTTTGCTCTGACGCTTAACGGCGAACCGCCGCCTGAGCTGGCTGCGCTGGCGATGAACGCCCTGGCCGGAGAAACCGACGTCAGCTGGCAGCCGCAGGCGCTGGCAACGCTGACCTTAACCTCGGGATCTTCTGGTCTGCCCAAAGCGGCGGCGCATACCTTTCAGGCTCACCTTGCCAGCGCCGCTGGCGTGGTGGCGGAGATGAATTTCAGCGCTGACGACTGCTGGCTGCTCTCTCTGCCGCTTTATCATGTGTCAGGGCAGGGGATCCTCTGGCGCTGGTTAACCGTGGGTGCCAGCCTGACGCTGTCGGAGGGTGCGCCGCTGCATCAGGCGCTGGAACCGGCGACTTTTGCCTCGTTAGTGCCCACGCAGCTTTGGCGGCTGTTACAACAGCCACGCCTGCCGCACCGTCTGCGCAGGGTGTTGTTGGGCGGTGCGGTCATTCCGCCAGAACTGACCCGGCGCGCTGAAACGGCGGGTATCGCCTGTTGGTGCGGCTATGGTATGACGGAAACGGCTTCCACCGTCACCGCCAGAAGGGCTGACGGGCGGGGCGGTGTGGGGCGGCCACTGGCGGGACATCAGCTCAGAGTGGCGGCGGGTGAAGTACAGGTGCGCTCTGCTGCGCTGGCCAGCGGTTACTGGCAGGGTGGTCAGCTGCTGCCGCTGCCCGGCGTGGACGGCTGGTTTATCACCCGCGACGCGGGCTGGCTGGATGACGAAGGACTGCATCTGACCGGTCGCCTGGATAATCAGTTTTTCTCTGCCGGAGAAGGGATCCAGCCGGAGCAGATCGAGGCGGTGTTGCAGGCCCATCCGGCAGTGGAGCAGCTGTTTATCGTGCCGCTAGCGGATGAGGAGTTTGGTCATCGTCCGGTGGCGCTGGTGACCTTAAAAGATACGGTAACCCTGGCTGAGTTAGCCGCCTGGGCCGCGCCACGGCTGGCG
>NZ_JFHN01000051.1 GCF_000590885.1 Erwinia mallotivora | reverse complement strand
CGGGTTTTCAGCGGCCGGTCAGATGGTATTCATTGCCACTGCCCGATCACGGCGGCATCAAGATCTCCCGGCGGTGGCTTACCGCATGGGTGGCAGAGCAGTAAACAGGGCAGGACTGACCGGCCAGTCTCCGTCATTGCCCGCACCTGGCAGGATGAGTCTCCGTTTTGTCGCAGCGGGTAAGAATTTGCTGTGAATGCTGATGTAAAAAATTCGTTCAGCCTTATCACCGTGAAATCCCCGCATATTCACATTGTATTTATGCAGATGCCTTCATACAGTTAAGCCATGCTGACCTGTCCGGAGAGAAAAATGATCAGAGTGGAAATGCTGGCGACCGGTGATGAAGTGTTGCACGGGCAAATCGTCGATACCAATGCCGCCTGGCTGGCGGAGATACTGCTGCAAAACGGTCTGCCGATGACCAGCCGCCAGACGGTGGGCGATAATCTTGATGAGCTGGTCACCGTGCTGACCGAACGCAGTAAAGTGGCCGATATACTGATTGTCAACGGGGGGCTGGGGCCGACCAGTGACGATCTCAGCGCGCTGGCCGCGGCAAAGGCCGCAGGCGTGGAGCTGGTGCGTAATGAAGTCTGGCTGGAAAAGATGACGGCGTTTTTTGCCTCGCGTGGCCGCAGGATGGCCGACAGCAATCGTAAGCAGGCTGACATTCCCGCCGGTGCGGAAATGCTGGATAACCCGGTCGGTACGGCCTGCGGTTTTGCTATGCAGCTGAACCGCTGCTGGATTTTCTTCACGCCGGGCGTGCCTTCCGAATACAAAGTAATGGTTGAACAACAGATCCTTCCGCGTTTACAGGCCCGCTTTTCACTCCCTGAACCCCCGGTTTGTCTGCGTCTGACCACCTTTGGTCGTGGAGAGAGCGATCTGGCCTCGGAGATTGAAGCGCTGGCGCTGCCACAAGGTGTGGTGATGGGATACCGCGCCTCGATGCCGATTATCGAGCTGAAGCTGAACGGACCGGTAACGAAGCTGAAAGAAATGGAGCAGTTCTGGCAACAGGTTCGCGAAATTGCCGGAGACAGCGTGATCTTTGAAGGGCGGGAGACGCTCCCGGCGCAGATTTCACGCCGCCTGCGTGAGCAGGGGGAGAGCCTTGCTGTCAGTGAGCAGTTCACCGCCGGGTTGTTACAGTGGCAGCTGGCTTCGGCAGAGGCACCGCTGGCTGCCGGTCAGGTTCTGCCAGCAGATAACGAAACCCTGTCTTCTTTAGCCATACGTGCCCGGCAGTTGTCGGCGAGCGCCAGCCTGGCGCTGGTGGTCGGGGGGTTGCAGCAGGACACCGTGGGACTGGCGTTAGTCACGCCGCAAGGCTGCCACGCGATGAGGGTAAAGGCTAACCTCAGTCGCCACGATCTGAAATCGCGTCAGGAGGTGGTGGCGATGATTGCGTTGAACATGTTGCGCCGCTGGCTGAATGGTCAGGCGATCTGCCGTGGACATGGCTGGATTGAGGTGGTGGAAACCCTGCACGGCTAAACAGACAGGCCGGTCTGAGTGCGTTGCATCAGGCTGGTTTTTTCAGGCGGAAGCTGAGGTTTTTGCGGGGGCGACAGACATTTTAAACCCTGTTGCCAGGCCCGCTCCATCGGCACAGGACGCTTTACTTACATCTCTATTTCAATATCCCCTTTTGCTGTACAACAACATGGCAGAATTTCCCCCGCCTGAATAAACGCCAGTGGCCGTGAGGCGTAACAGACTTCGCCTTTTAACAGCCGGGTGCGGCATGAACCGCAGTAGCCTTCCCGACACTGATATTCCACCGGAATACGGTGGGACTCCAGCGCATCAAGCAGTGAAGAGTGCTCATCGCCACAGTGGAGCTGCGTACCAGAGGTACGCAGCGTAATGATTGCGCCAGCCATCTTACAGCTGGAAGTCGTCAAAGTCGTTTTCACCCACTTCTGAGTCGATCTGACCGACCAGGTAGGAGCTGACTTCCACTTCCTGGGGAGCAACCTGTACGTTGTCCGATACCAGCCACGAGTTGATCCACGGAATAGGATTCGAACGGGTCTGGAATGGCAGATCCAGACCCACGGCCTGCATGCGGATATTGGTGATGTACTCAATGTACTGCCACAGAATATCTTTGTTCAGACCAATCATTGAGCCGTCACGGAACAGATATTCCGCCCACTCTTTCTCCTGTTGTGCTGCCAGCACGAACAGGTCGTAGCATTCCTGCCGACACTCTCTGGCGATCTCTGCCATTTCCGGGTCGTCTTCACCGCTGCGCAGCAGGTTCAGCATATGCTGAGTACCGGTCAGATGCAGTGCTTCATCACGGGCAATCAGGCGAATGATCTTCGCATTACCTTCCATCAGCTCACGCTCAGCGAAGGCAAATGAGCAGGCAAAGCTGACGTAGAAGCGGATCGCCTCCAGCGCGTTGACGCTCATCAGGCAGATGTACAGCTGTTTTTTCAGCGCCCGCAGATTAACCGTGACCGTTTTGCCGTTGACCTGATGACTGCCTTCGCCCAGCAGATGCCAGTAGTTGGTCATTTCGATCAGATCGTCGTAGTAGCCGGAGATATCCTTCGCGCGGGAGAGGATCTGCTCATTGGTGACGATATCGTCAAACACAATCGCCGGGTCATTGACGATATTGCGGATGATATGCGTGTAAGAGCGCGAGTGGATGGTTTCGGAAAATGCCCAGGTTTCCACCCAGGTTTCCAGTTCCGGGATAGAAATCAGCGGCAGCAGGGCCACATTCGGGCTGCGACCCTGGATGGAATCGAGCAGGGTCTGATACTTCAGGTTGCTGATGAAAATGTGTTTCTCATGGTCCGGCAGCCCCTGGTAGTCGATACGATCGCGGGAGACGTCCACCTCTTCCGGACGCCAGAAGAATGAGAGCTGCTTTTCAATCAGCTTTTCAAAAATGTCATATTTCTGCTGGTCATAACGGGCAACGTTAACCGGCTGACCAAAGAACATAGGTTCGTCGAGCTGGTTGTTTTTATTCTGCGAGAAGGTTGTGTAAGCCATAAACAGTAATCCGGTAAGACCCTTAACGGGAACAGGGAAGGGGGCGCATTAACGCGCCCCATCTTAACTTAAATTTTGCAGGCACCGCTTTCGCAGCCGTCATCCTGAATCGATGGCGCCAGATCGTCCTGCGCATCTTCTGCACCATCACGGGTGTTCTGGTAGTACAGGGTCTTCACGCCAAATTTGTAGGCGGTCAGCAAATCTTTCAGCAACTGCTTCATCGGCACGCGACCGTTGGCGAAGCGTGTCGGGTCGTAGTTGGTGTTAGAGGAGATCGCCTGGTCAATAAATTTCTGCATCAGCCCGACCAGTTGCAGATAGCCATCGTTATTTGGCATTTCCCACAGCAGTTCGTAACTGTCTTTCAGACGCTCATACTCCGGCACCACCTGGCGCAAAATGCCATCCTTTGACGCTTTGATGCTGATGTGACCACGCGGGGGTTCAATGCCGTTGGTGGCATTCGAAATCTGCGAGGAAGTCTCTGATGGCATCAGTGCTGACAGCGTGGAGTTACGCAGGCCGTGGGTTTTGATCTGTTCACGCAGCGTTTCCCAGTCGAGGTGCAGCGGCTCGTTGCTGATGGTGTCCAGATCTTTTTTGTAGGTATCGATGGGCAGAATGCCCTGTGAATAGGTGGTTTCGTTAAACCACGGGCAGGCACCCTGCTCTTTTGCCAGCTCGTTTGAGGCTTTCAGCAGGTAATACTGGATAGCTTCAAAGGTACGGTGCGTCAGATTATTGGCGCTGCCGTCAGAATAGCGAACGCCGTGTTTTGCCAGGTAGCAGGCAAAGTTGATTACGCCGATGCCGAGGGTACGGCGTCCCATCGCCCCGCGTTTTGCCGCCGGGATAGGGTAATCCTGGTAGTCGAGCAGGGCGTCCAGCGCACGAACGGCAAGGATCGCCAGCTCTTCAAGATCGTCAAGGCTGTCAATGGCACCCAGATTGAAAGCCGACAGGGTACAAAGGGCGATCTCGCCATTCTCGTCGTTAACGTCGGTCAGGGGTTTGGTCGGCAGGGCGATTTCCAGACAGAGGTTAGACTGGCGTACTGGCGCAATTGAGGGATCGAACGGGCTGTGAGTGTTGCAGTGATCGACGTTCTGAATGTAGATACGACCCGTTGAAGCACGCTCCTGCATCATCAGTGAAAACAGATCAACCGCCTTCACACGCTGCTTACGGATGCTGTCATCCTGTTCGTATTTGGTATACAGGCGCTCAAATTCATCCTGATCGGCAAAAAAAGCATCGTACAGGCCGGGGACGTCCGACGGGCTGAACAGGGTGATATCACCGCCTTTCAGCAGGCGGGTGTACATCAGCTTGTTGATCTGCACGCCGTAGTCCATGTGACGAACGCGGTTTCCTTCCACACCCCGGTTATTTTTCAGTACCAGCAGACTTTCAACTTCCAGATGCCACATCGGGTAGAACAGCGTTGCCGCGCCGCCACGGACACCGCCCTGCGAGCAGGACTTCACCGCAGTCTGGAAGTGCTTATAAAAAGGAATACAGCCGGTATGGAACGCTTCACCGCCACGGATTGGGCTACCCAGTGCACGAATGCGTCCGGCGTTGATACCGATGCCCGCCCGCTGAGAAACATACTTAACAATGGCACTGGAGGTGGCGTTGATGGAATCCAGACTGTCGCCACATTCGATTAATACGCAGGAGCTGAACTGGCGGGTGGGGGTGCGCACCCCGGACATGATTGGCGTCGGCAGCGAAATCTTAAAGGTGGAGACCGCGTCATAGAAGCGCCTGACGAAATCCAACCGGGTTTCACGTGGGTAGTCGGAAAACAGGCAGGCCGCGACCAGCATGTAAAGGAACTGGGCGCTTTCATAGATTTCGCCGCTGACGCGGTTCTGCACCAAATATTTCCCTTCCATCTGCTTCACTGCCGCATAGGAAAAGTTCATATCGCGCCAGTGGTCGATGAAGCCGTCCATCTGTTCAAACTCTTCCACGCTGTAATCCTGAAGCAGATGGCGGTCGTATTTTCCCAGATCAACCATCCGTTTTACCTGGTCATACAGCTTTGGTGGCTCGAACTGACCGTAAGCTTTTTTGCGCAGGTGGAAAATAGCCAGGCGGGCAGCCATGTACTGGTAGTCCGGCGCTTCACGTGAGATCAAATCGGCGGCGGATTTAATAATGGTTTCGTGGATATCAGAGGTTCTGATCCCTTCATAGAACTGGATATGTGAACGCAGTTCGACCTGTGAAACGGAAACGTTTTGCAGGCCTTCAGCAGCCCAGTCAAGCACACGGTGGATTTTGTCCAGATTGATGCGTTCAGTGCGGCCATCGCGTTTTGTGACAAGCAGGCTTTGATTCATTGCGCGTTTTATCCTGTCCGTGAAGTCAAAAGTATCCCCCGGTTATACACATGTGAGTAACATTGTGGATAAACACTATATATAGGGGGCAAATGGAGAATGGGTAACAATATGGTGAGTATTCTAGTAATTAATCACTGCTTAACAAGGCTTGATTTTCACAAGGTTTTACTGTTCGACAGCTGGCTTTTTTCCTAAGTCCGCGTTTCTCAAGGCGATGCAGTAAGTCAACCGCTTAAGAAATTTTTTAGAAACTCTGACGCCCGCAGCATTCTTGTTCAGTTCTGACTGGAGGTGAATTTTTTTGCAGCAATACCGCCCGGCAGACCTGCGTAGTATTTTTTCTCTTCAGGTGCTCCGTGTCATTCTCTGGTACTGAAGCAGGGTGTCTTAAGCTGGCAGCTGAATCCGGTATCGGGTTCAGCTGCCGCAGCGGGTCGCTGTCAGGGGCGGTTTTGCGTGGCCCGAATGCGAATCTTTGCTCTCCGGGCCGGGGCCTTATTCAGCCGGGCAATGGGTGTGAAGCATATAGTTAACGTCCACGCCGGGTGCCAGTTTAAATTTGTTGGTTAACGGGTTGTAGTGCAGACCGGTAATATGGCGCTCGCGCAGCGGGGTATCGTCAAGCCAGTTGAGCAGTTCGCCAGGACGGATAAATTTCTTAATGTCGTGGGTGCCGCGTGGCACCATGCGCAGCAGATATTCCGCACCCACAATGGCCAAAAGCCAGGCTTTGCTGTTGCGGTTAAGGGTGGAGAAAAACACTTCACCTCCGGGCTTAACCAGGCGAGCGCAGGCATGAACGACCGAACGGGGGTCCGGGACATGCTCCAGCATCTCCATGCAGGTGACCACATCATACTGTGCGGGAAATTGCTCTGCGTGTTCTTCTACCGTCTGTTGCAGGTAATCGACTTTAACGCCGCTTTCCAGCGCATGCAGTCGGGCTATCTGTAACGGCTCTGCGCCCATGTCCAGCCCGGTGACCTGTGCCCCTTCACGCGCCATACTCTCGGCAAGGATGCCGCCGCCGCAGCCGACATCCAGCACTTTTTTGCCAAACAGGCCGTTGCTGCGTTCAGCGATATAACCCAGGCGTAACGGATTAATGCGATGTAAAGGTTTGAATTCGCCTTCCAGATCCCACCAGCGTGAGGCGACGGCTTCAAATTTAGCAATCTCCTGATCATCGACATTCACAGCCCTGCCGTTTTGTTCTGCTTTCATTCACTCTTACTCCGTGGAAAGTTTGCCGGAAGTATACATCTTTCCACCCTCTGCGGGGCAGTGCGCCATTTTCAATCCATTCAGGCGCGATTAAAGCGCGCAAAACGACGCTTTCCATTCACCACCTGGCCTAAAGGTGATATACTTTCGCACCTTTGAATCCGGGTATATTTTAGAAGGAAAGCGCCTTAATGAGTGACCTGGCAAGAGAAATCACACCGGTCAATATCGAAGAAGAGTTGAAAAATTCCTACCTCGATTATGCCATGTCGGTCATCGTTGGCCGCGCATTGCCTGATGTTCGCGATGGCCTGAAACCAGTACACCGTCGTGTCCTCTATGCCATGAACGTGCTGGGCAATGACTGGAATAAACCTTATAAAAAGTCTGCCCGTGTGGTGGGTGACGTTATCGGTAAATACCATCCGCATGGCGATACTGCGGTGTATGACACCATTGTTCGTATGGCGCAGCCGTTTTCACTGCGTTATATGCTGGTGGATGGCCAGGGAAACTTCGGTTCCGTTGACGGTGACTCCGCCGCTGCAATGCGTTACACCGAAGTGCGCATGGCGAAAATTGCTCACGAATTGCTGGCGGACCTCGAAAAAGAAACCGTCGACTATGTGCCTAACTACGACGGCACCGAGCAAATCCCGGATGTGATGCCGACCAAAATCCCTAACCTGCTGGTTAATGGTGCCTCAGGGATTGCCGTTGGGATGGCGACCAACATTCCTCCACATAACCTGACCGAAGTTATCAACGGCTGTCTCGCGTATATCGATGATGAGAACATCAGCCTTGAAGCCCTGATGGAACATATCCCGGGCCCGGATTTCCCTACCGCTGCGATTATCAATGGTCGCCGTGGTATTGAAGAGGCTTACCGCACGGGTCGCGGCAAAATCTACATTCGCGCGCGAGGCGAGGTGGAAGTTGATGCCAAAACCGGCCGCGAAACCATCGTCATTCACGAAATTCCCTACCAGGTGAACAAAGCCCGCCTGATAGAGAAAATGGCCGAGCTGGTAAAAGAGAAGCGCCTTGAAGGGATCAGCGCGCTGCGTGACGAATCAGATAAAGATGGTATGCGTATCGTCGTTGAGATCAAACGCGATGCGGTTGGCGAAGTGGTGCTGAATAATCTCTATTCGCTGACGCAGTTACAGACCTCTTTCGGCATTAATATGGTGGCCCTGCATCAGGGACAGCCAAAAATTATGTCGCTGAAGGAGATTCTGGAAGCCTTTGTTCGTCACCGCCGTGAAGTGGTTACCCGCCGCACTATTTTTGAACTGCGTAAAGCCCGCGACCGTGCGCATATCCTTGAAGCGCTGGCGATAGCCCTGGCGAACATCGACCCGATTATTGAACTGATTCGCCGTGCGCCAACGCCCGCCGAAGCAAAAGCGGGGCTGATTGCACAGGCCTGGGATTTAGGCAACGTGTCCGCCATGCTGGAGCGTGCCGGAGATAACGCGGCTCGGCCGGAGTGGCTTGAAGACCAGTTTGGTATCCGTGAAGGGCAGTACTGGCTGACAGAGCAACAGGCACAGGCCATTCTGGATCTGCGCCTGCAAAAACTCACCGGGCTGGAACATGAAAAACTGCTGGATGAGTATAAAGAGCTGCTGGAGCAGATTGCTGAGCTTATCCATATCCTCGAAAGCGCCGAGCGCCTGATGGAGGTTATCCGCGAAGAACTGGAGCTGATCCGCGATCAGTTCGGTGATAAGCGTCGCACTGAAATCACCGCCAACAGCGCTGATATCAATATCGAAGATTTGATCAACCAGGAAGACGTGGTGGTTACCCTGTCTCATCAGGGCTATGTCAAGTATCAGCCACTGACGGATTATGAAGCCCAGCGTCGCGGTGGAAAAGGCAAATCGGCTGCACGTATTAAAGAAGAAGACTTCATTGATCGCCTGCTGGTTGCCAATACCCATGACACCATTCTGTGCTTCTCCAGTCGTGGCCGCCTCTACTGGATGAAGGTGTACCAGCTGCCGGAAGCAAGTCGCGGAGCCCGTGGCCGACCTATCGTCAACCTGTTGCCGCTGGAAGCTAACGAGCGTATCACCGCGATCCTTCCGGTGCGGGAATATGCCGAAGGCTGGAATATCTTCATGGCGACGGCCAGCGGTACGGTGAAGAAAACCGCGTTGCAGGAGTTCAGCCGTCCGCGTAGCGCCGGTATTATTGCGGTGAATCTGCGTGATGACGATGAACTGATTGGTGTGGCGCTGACCAATGGTAAAGACGAAGCCATGTTGTTCTCTGCCGCCGGTAAAGTGGTGCGCTTCTCTGAGGAGGCTGTTCGCGCCATGGGACGCACCGCATCGGGCGTCCGGGGTATCAAACTGGCGGAAGGCGACCGGGTGGTATCACTGATCGTGCCTCGTGATGAGGGCGCCATCCTTACCGTGACGCAGAACGGTTACGGTAAGCGTACCGATAACAGTGAATATCCTACCAAGTCCCGCGCCACACAGGGGGTTATCTCGATCAAAGTGACCGAGCGTAACGGACCTGTGATAGGGGCAGTTCAGGTTGTCGACAGCGATCAGATCATGATGATCACCGACGCCGGAACGCTGGTGCGCACGCGCGTTTCTGAAGTGAGCGTGGTGGGGCGTAACACTCAGGGCGTTATCCTGATCCGCACCGCTGAAGATGAAAATGTCGTGGGCCTGCAACGTGTGGCCGAGCCGGTCGCGGAAGAAGAGCTGGATGCGATCGACGGCAGCGTGGCGGAAGGGGACGATGATATCGCCCCGGAAGTCGACAGCGACGACGATGCAGCGGAAGGCGATGAGCAGGAGTAATTTCCGGCATTTCTGAACCTTCTGTCACCGCTGAAAACCCCCGGTCAGTACACTGCTGACCGGGGGTTTTTCTTTCTGGCTGAGCGGGCTGACGGAAAAGCGAGTCTGTCTTTATCAGTCCAGGCAGGACACTCCCTGGAGCAGAGACTTTTCTCTCTGTGCAAGGGGTGGTTGGCTGGCTTTTTTGCAGTTCTGGCGGTACTGTATTGGGATCAAATTGGTCGATAGTCAGCCGCTCTATAGGGTTTCGTTTGAAATACTTAGTCTCCTTCAGAACCACGTTGCGGATCTCCCGCTATCTGTTTCGTGCGCTGGCGCTAATGCTCTGGACGTTGGGCGCATTGCTGACGACATTTTATATTATTAATGTACTGCACGAGAAAGAAGGGCAGGTGCGCCAGGAGTTTAACGCTAACGTTGAGCAGGTGCAGTGGTACATCACTCACTCGGCTGACGTTACCCGTGAGCTTAAGTTCATCGCTGAAAATCGCCTTAACGCTTCCGCCAACGGCCTTGATGTGCTGAACGGCATGTTTCCTGGTAAAAATACTCTTCCTCAGTTTTACCCGCTTTATTCCGATTCAGATTGTGGGACCATGAGCAGTATGTGGCGTAACTCACTGGAGTCACTGAGCTATTTTCTGCGCTACTGGAAAGACAATTTCTCATCAGCTTATGAGCTGAACCGGGTATTTTTTGTAGGAGGGGAGAGTCTGTGTCTGGCAGATTTTGGCGTGGGCAATGCTTCTGTTGATCGTGGCCATGCGTTGAAGTCACTACAGGAACATATCCTCAAATACCGAAATGCCAATGGCGAAGAGCGTAAAAACAGTATCTTCTGGGTGGTGCCATCAGGTCAGCCCGGCGTCGGTTACTACTACATGTTGACCCCGGTATATGTGGTCAGCAGGATGGCGGCGCTGTTGGGGATTGAGCAGACCATCAGGCTGGAAGACTTTATTGCGCCCGGCTCGTTCCCGGCCACCGCTATATTACTTGATGCGAATAATCAACGGATTATGTCTTCTTCTCGCATGGGGGAGCGTATTTCACTTGATGACCTGCCGGATGACAGTAGCTGGTTTGGCTACATTAACGGCTATAAGCAGCTGGTGATGAAAAAGACGCTGACGCCGTCTTCTCTGACCGTAGTCTACTCTGTTCAGACCAGCGATTTGGTCGAGAAGCTGAAAATGCTGATCATCAATGCCATTTTGCTGAATGTGATCAGTGCGATTTTCCTGTTCACTTTTGCCTGGTTATTTGAACGACGTATGTTCCTGCCTGCGGAAGATAATGCGCAGCGTCTGGAAGAACATGAACAATTCAACCGCAAAATTGTTGCTTCCGCGCCGGTGGGGATTTGTATTTTACGCACCAGCGACGGCACCAATATCCTCAGTAATGAGCTGGCGCATAATTATCTCAGTATGCTGACGCAGGAAGACCGGCAGCGGTTGACCGAAATCATTTGTGGTCAGCAGGTAAATTTTGTCGATGTCCTGACCGGCAGTAATACTAACCTGCAAATCAGTTTTGTTCATTCGCGCTATCGCAATGAAAACGTGGCAATTTGTGTGCTGGTGGATGTCAGTGCCAGGGTGAAAATGGAAGAGTCACTTCAGGAGATGGCACAGGCCGCAGAACAGGCCAGCCAGTCGAAATCGATGTTTCTCGCCACGGTCAGTCACGAGCTGCGCACCCCGCTGTATGGCATTATTGGTAATCTCGACCTGTTGCAAACCAAATCGCTACCTAAAGGCGTGGAGTCGCTGGTCACCGCGATAAACAACTCCTCCAGCCTGTTACTGAAGATCATTAGCGATATTCTTGATTTTTCTAAAATCGAATCGGAACAGCTGCGAATTGAACCCCGAGAATTTTCCCCGCGTGAGGTGATTACCCATATCGCCTCCAGCTATCTGGCAATGGTGGTGAAGAAACGGCTGACGCTGTGGTGCTTTATTGACAGTGATGTGCCGGTCACCCTGGATGGCGATCCGCTTCGCCTGCAACAGGTCATTTCCAATTTGCTGAACAACGCCATCAAATTCACCCACACCGGCGGTATCATCCTGCAATCCTACATCAGGGACGGCTACCTGGTTTTCTGTGTGCGTGATACCGGTGTGGGCATCCCGGCAAAAGAAATTCCCCGACTGTTTGATCCTTTTTTCCAGGTAGGAACTGGGGTTCAGCGTAATTTTCATGGCACTGGCCTGGGGCTGGCTATCTGTGAAAAGCTGATTAATATGATGGACGGTGATATTGAAGTGGATTCGGAGCCGGGAATGGGCAGCCAGTTTGTGGTGCGCATTCCATTGTATAACAGTCAGATAATGACGCCGGTGCTGCATGAGGGGCTACATGGCAGGACATGCTGGCTGGAATTGCGGAATGACACGCTGTCGACGTTCCTGCATAAATTGTTGCAGCAACACGGTATCAACGTATTGCGGCTGGAAGAGGGTGCTCAGTGTGGTCATGATGATGTCATCGTGACCGATTATGACTTCCAGACTCAGCAAACGGTGCGCGCGGTTATCCGCTTTGACGGCAGCCATAATGACGGCCCGCTTGAGGTGATCTGCGGACGCTGGATTTATGGCACCACCACACCCCATGAGCTGCCGGTGCTGTTGGGCCGAATCTACCGGGTTGATGTCAGTATGCCCGACCTGTTGCCGGGGCTACCGGAGACGGAAGAGCAGAGCGCCAGCAATGAAGACATTCTGATTCTGGTGGTAGATGACCATCCAATTAATCGGATGCTACTTTCCGATCAGTTAGGAACTCTGGGCTACCGGGTGAAAACCGCCCAGGATGGCGTGGATGCCCTTAATGTGTTGAGTCGTCACGAATTTGACATCGTGCTGACCGATGTGAACATGCCAAATATGGACGGATATCGCCTGACACAACGGTTGCGTCAGCTTGGACTGACTTTTCCGGTTGTGGGTGTTACCGCCAATGCGTTGGCCGAAGAGAAGCAGCGTTGCATGGAGGCGGGAATGGATAATTGCCTGTCGAAACCGGTCACGCTGGATACATTACAGCAGACGCTGGCCTTTTACGCGGAGCGGGTGCGTAAGGGCAGAGAAAGCTGAGCACCGTTCTGGCAATAAAAAAGGCGAATTTAACATTCGCCTTTTTTCTATCCTGCCGGGGAATCAGTCTTTATCGACAGGCATTGTGCTGACTGACGAGAGATAGTTCAGCAGCGCAATATCGTTATCCACGCCCAGTTTCATCATCGCTGATTTTTTCTGGCTGGAGATGGTTTTAATGCTGCGGTTCAGCTTCTTGGCAATTTCTGTCACCAGGAAACCTTCGGCAAACAGACGCAGTACTTCACTCTCTTTAGGCGATAAACGCTTGTCGCCATAGCCACCCGCACTGATTTTTTCCAGCAGTTTTGCCACGCTTTCAGGCGTATACTTTTTGCCTTTTTGCAGGGCAGCCAGCG
The DNA here is from genome assembly GCF_000590885.1 of Erwinia mallotivora. GTDB lineage: Bacteria > Pseudomonadota > Gammaproteobacteria > Enterobacterales > Enterobacteriaceae > Erwinia > Erwinia mallotivora. Next base: position 68,419 of record NZ_JFHN01000051.1, on the reverse strand, counting down.
CTTTTGGCAGATCGGTTGGGGCACCTTGTTTCAGCACGATCCCTTCGATATCCAGGTCCAGAACGGCACTGAGAATGGCCGGATTATTGTTCATCGTCAGCACAATAATCGACAGGTCAGGGTAGTGACGCTTGATATATTTGATCAGGGTGATGCCGTCGCCGTATTTTTCGCCCGGCATCGACAGGTCAGTAATCAGTACATTGGCATCAAGTTTTGACAGGCTGTTGATTAACGCCGTGGAATCTTCGAATTCACCCACAACATTGACCCATTCGATCTGTTCGAGCGATTTACGAATGCCGAACAGCACGATTGGATGATCATCGGCAATGATTACGTTCAAGTTATTCATATTATTTGGTTACCTTGCTGCAACAGTTCATTGACGTAGCTGTCAATCTCACTGGTGGTATTTTTAATGTTTGAAATGTCACACTCTGTAATGTGCTGTTCTAACGTCTCACAGAGCTGCTTGCCTGGTGTCAAATTAAGCATGGCAAACACGCCTTTCAGGCGATGCGCGGTTTGAGCAAGCGAACTCAAATCTCCCTCGGCCGCTTCATTATACAATCTCTTCACATCGTCTGGTACTGTATCGACAAAGAGCTGGAAGTAACCCGGCGAAAATAGCTGGGCCATGTCCTGTTCTTCAACTGTTTCATCCAGGGCCAGTTGTTGTTCAATCAGTTGCAGTAATGCGTCCTGCATTGCGTTACTGAGGTTGAAATTGACTCTGAACTGATTACGGGAGAGCGCGGTATAGCCTGATTCATCGTCCGTGAGCAATAACGACCACGGCGTGACATTCGCCGGTTCATCAGTGATCAGAACATCGTGATCCTGCCCGGAAAAACGTTCATCCGGGGTAATGCAACTGGCTCCCCAGTTTTCAAGCTGGCGAACCACGATTTTTCTGACGTCGTCCACTGAGATATCAATCAGTGTGGTCAGACCCTCCAGCAACTTCTCTTCCTGCGGTTGCTGTAACTCCTGCGGAGCATGTATCTGGACGGTGAAGCGTGTACCTATGTCTGGTCGGGCAATAATGTCCAGTTGACCGCTCAGCTGTTTACAAAGCTGTTTGATCAGGAAAAGAGAGAGTCCCGAAGCCTGACTGAAGCGATCCTGACTGGTTTCACCAAGGAATGGGAAATCGGCATTACCCAGCTCATCCACCGTCAGGCCTGCACCAGTATCGACAATTTCAATTATCAACGCGTCCGGACGGTCCTGAGGATGGCTCACTTCAATGGTGATTCGTCCCCATGCGGTGGTGGTGATGGCATAATGCAAGAGTGTGTTCAGTATTTTGTATAGTGCTCGCCGGTCACTAAAGCGATTTTCATCCATGCTCAGCCGGTTATTCACCAGCAGTCTCAACCCTTTACGGCGCAAAGAGGGCAGAGCTTCTGTCACCAGTTCGTCCAGCACGGTTTGCATATTGAAAGCACCGGCGTCCGGTGCCCATTCATGGGTTTCCAGCCGGTTGAGCAGAACAATGTCGTCTACCAGACGGCTCAGTCCCTGGGATTCTTCCAGAGCATCGCTGATATTCTCAGAGTGCTGAGTGTGACTGAGTTGCTGAAGCAGACTGATGACGTTGTGCAATGGACGATTAAGCGCATGGCCAAGGTTTTGTAACAGTTGCTGACGAGTCTGATGATTTTTATCCAGTATTTGCTGGGCTTTCTGCAATTTCTTGTTCACCAGCAGTTCACGATCCTGATCGCGCATCATAAACAATTGCGTGTTCGGTGAGATCACACTGCGGGCATGACGGATTTCATAAACTTCATTATTTACCGTCGCCTGGAGTACGCCCTGGTGCTGGTCGGACATATTGATGATTTTTTGCAGATTCAGGTGTGGCAACAGATGTTCAGCAATCTTGTTACTGATGATAGTGCGATTGCTGGAGAAGTCATAAACCAGCAGGCCTACGGGCAGGCTGCCAACAATCTCTTCATTTAATACACGCAGTGAATCCAGTTCAGCACTCTGATTTTCACTGGGCCGAAGCGATTGCTGACGCGACAGAAACAACCCGCACAGCGACAACAGCACCAGCACCAGATTGGTCAGCAGTGGCCACATCAGATTATGCAAGGTATCCATAATCAGACCGGTGATCGGGACACGATAGATGAGCTGAAGTGGGGTGCTGGTCAGCGAAGCGGAAACTTCCACGTTAGGATTCATCAGCGAGACGCTGGTGCTACTACTGGCCTCATTGCTGTCAGAATTCTCGTTCGTCCCGCTGTTATCCTGTTTAAGCTGGAAGTTTTCCAGCGGCATATTAAGCGGAATGAGATCGTTGACAGGCAAATCAAATGCCACCACCGTTGCCAGATGTCCCGGCTGATTAAAAGTGGTACGAACGGTAAAATAGTGGTCGTTTTGCCAGGTAAAACGCCGCAGTGGTGAAAAGCTTTCGCGCTCGTCCAGCGCATTAGCCTGTTGCAGCATTTCGGCACGGCGGGAGTCAACAATATTACTGATTGCACTCTCTTTATAACGGGTTGCCATATCCTTTAATGGCAGCGTTGAGATGAGAATCAGGCTGTTATCCTGCCCGTCCAGAAAATACATTGACCAGGTACTGTTTTCAGCACCCCACAGCGTATCCAGATAGTTGGACATACGCAGCGTCATGTCCAGCGTGCCACCGTCATGAGAGCCGAAAATAAGAGATTCGGTTTTGCGGCGGGTTTTCTCCAGGTAGTAAACATCCGGACGCAGGCGGGTTTCCTGAAGGCTCCCTGATGGAGCGCCAGTTGCGCTGGCGGCAAGGTTTTCATAAATCTGCCAGGTCGCAAAGCGATAGGTGTTGATACGCTTTTGCATTGCATGGGCAATGTCTGCCATCGCATAGCGTTTATCCATTAACCAGGCATTAACTGCGTTGTGGATCATAAACCCTGAGCCAAGCAGCACCAGCAGAATAAACATCACAAAAAAATGGGTGATGTTGCCTGACTTCAAAGGGAATTTGTATGACAACATAGTGTAACTTACCCCTGTGAATGTAATGACGGCCAGGCGTTGGCGACCCGCAGAAATACGCTGATGGCGCTCAGGATCATCGTCGGGCATTACCACTGAATAACAGATTCTGTCAGTGTCGGGATGGCGAGAATACCTGCATACTCAGTGGATGTCATGGAGGAAAAAAAACCGTGATTCGACATGGTTTATGACTTCCCATCACATTGAAGCAGGATATGAGTCAACGAATCCATTCCTGTCGACCTTTGTGTCGCGGAGAAAATCGACGTTTCAAACCTGCTGCACCAGCGATGAAAGACCGCGCTGGTGAAAGGATGGTAAACATCTGCGCGGTGATTAAATTGTTGTGCATCCGGTGTTGTCATCGTTTTCGTTACTGGACCTGTTATGATTACCGCTACTTTTATCACAATTAACGAATTTAAAGAAGTTTAGCCTGCAAATTAAGCATGCTGGTTATCGCCTCAGCCCTTTGCACATCTGGCCTGTCAATAATTAATGCCTGAAAACAACACGGTTAATAAATTTTCTTGCTTTAACATCACTTTTACAGACAACGTCCCACAACAGAGCGCTAAAACGTGCACTGTCTTCATTCCTTAACAGGCATGGATGGTGCTGAATGGTGACACAGGCATTGATGAACGCTTTGCGAATTTTCATCTCACCATTCAGGCAGCCCGGGGAGATACTGGCCGTCAGGCTGAAAGCCAAATCACCAGTAATGCAGATGAACTGCCGGACAAATCAGTTGTGGCTGCATTTATTCGGTAAGAAAATCAGAAATAAACACACTCAGATATTATCGGTTAATACGTTGTAAGGACTTAAAATTTTCCGGACTTGCTGAAAATAAGACTGCATCAACACCCGATTTATTAATGGAATGGAAATCCGGCAGTTGTGGTGCCTTGCTGATGTTAAAAAAGAGATGGCTGTTATTTATTGATAAATTATTTCAGCACTTCAGGTTGCCTTTACATAATCTGACAAATATTCAGCTTGTCAAAAAAAAAACCGGACATCAGGTCCGGCAGGGAATATAAAGTGAAATAACTCATTCGGGGTGAATGAAGGTAATAATGAAATAAAATGATGATAGCGGGGCTATTCTATCTCACTGAGCATCACTTATTTTTATCATTCAGTGCTCAAAAATTCGCGCGAGATAACTGCATGTAAAATATGTATTTTTTAATATTTTGACAATTGGTGCTCTGTTTTTGTCAATATGTGCTGGTCAAAAGTTCCCCCTTATTAACAAAATGAAATATTTAATTTGCGTTCTGAAACACAATCGGAAATTTGGTATCATTTTCTTTATGGATAATTACTTTTCTCTCATTAACATGAAATTCATGACTGAATTTTCAACGTTCAGTGTGCAGTGGCAAATTAATGCATTACAACCAGAGGGCAATAAAATGAAACTTCGCGTTCTCTCCCTGATGATCCCGGCGATGCTGATCGCTGGTTCTGCGGGTGCGGCTGAAATCTATAATAAAGATGGCAATAAACTTGACCTGTTTGGCAAAGTCGATGGTTTGCATTACTTCTCTGACAATGATGGCGCTAATGGTGACCAGTCCTATGTTCGTTTTGGTTTCAAAGGTGAAACCCAGGTTAGCGATCAGCTGACTGGTTACGGTCAGTGGGAATACCAGGCGGCGTTAAACAGCGCAGAATCTGAAGGCACGGCGAACAGCTTTACCCGTGTCGGATTTGCTGGTCTGAAATTTGGCGATGGTGGCTCCTTCGACTACGGCCGTAACTACGGCGTGGCCTATGACATTGGAGCATGGACCGATGTGCTGCCAGAATTCGGTGGCGATACCTACGGTGCGGATCAATTTATGTTCCAGCGTGGAAATGGTCTGGCCACCTATCGTAACAACAACTTCTTTGGCCTGGTCGATGGCTGGAATTTTGCAGTGCAGTATCAGGGCAAAAACAGCAGCGCAACCGAATCGCCTAACGGGCGTGATGTGCTCGGTCAGAACGGTGATGGTTGGGGACTTTCCACTACTTATGATCTCGGTTCTGGCTTTGGCATTGGTGCTGCAATGTTCAGCTCCGATCGTACTACTGAGCAAAATGGTGGCACGGCGGGGACTTCTGGCATTCTTGGACGTGGTGACAAAGCGACAGCCTATACGGGTGGTCTGAAATACGATGCGAACAACATCTATCTTGCCGCAATGTACACCCGCTCTTACAACGCGACCCGCTTTGGTTCGAGTGATGATGCCGTTTACGGTTATGCTGACAAAGCAGATAACTGGGAACTGGTCGCGCAGTATCAGTTTGACTTCGGTCTGCGTCCTTCTCTGGCTTTCGTCAGTTCCCGTGGTACTGATATCCAGGGCTTTGGTTCGCAAAACCTGAAAAAATATGTTGATGTAGGTGCCACTTACTACTTCAACAAAAACATGTCTACCTATGTCGACTACCAGATCAACCTGCTGGATGATAACAACTTCACCAACAGCGCTGGCATCAACACTGACGATGTTGTCGCCCTGGGTCTGGTTTACCAGTTCTGATGTGGTTGTGGAGCGCGGTCAGACTGCGCTCCCGATTTTCCTTTCATTTGTTCGCTCCTCATATCTGACTTATTTCCCATTCAGCCGGCGGCAACGTGGACGGTAGATCTGTTTATTGTGCGTCTGCTTGTAATGTTTGTAACCGGCAAAGATAATCAAAGCGATGAAAATCACTGAAAGAATGTAGTACGTCATTCTGGATCTCCTGTTAATTCTTAATCGGGCAGCCAGATATAGCGTGCGTTAACAACCATTCTGATTAGCATTTTTGCCAGGATCAAGGGTCTGAAAATCGAATAAACCCCTGTTTTTTGCTGTTTCAGTACCAAAAATAACTGAAGGTAGTTTTTTTTAAATGAAGATGAATTGGCTGTATTTTACTGGTTTTGCAGCATTTATACTGATTTCGGGTTGCGACAATCATAACAAGAGTCAGGCCGCTGAAGCGCTGGTATTGAATGGGCGCACTATGGGAACATTCTGGAGGGTCAGCCTTGCTGAGTTCCCTGCGGAACGTAAAGATGCCCTACAAAAACTGATCCAGCAGCAGCTGGACAGTGATGATCAGGAACTGTCAACCTGGAAGAAAGATTCGGTAATTTCTCGCTTCAACCAGTACCGTGGTAATGAACCACAGCCGGTCAGTGACAATATGGCCGATATTGTCACGCTGGCACTTCGCGTTGGTCACAAAACTGCGGGCGCGATGGATATCACCGTCGGCCCTTTGGTTAATCTTTGGGGTTTCGGACCTGATAAACAACCGGTAAAAACGCCGACCCCGGCTCAGATAGACGGCGCGCGGAGCCAGACAGGCTTACAACATTTACATGTTATCCAACGGGTGGAAGGGGCTTATCTGCAAAAAGATTTGCCCGGATTGTATGTGGATCTCTCGACGGTAGGCGAAGGATTCGCCACCGATCATCTGGCCCGGCTGATGGAGAAAGAGGGTATCAACCGCTATCTGGTCTCTGTAGGAGGGGCGGTGCTCAGCCGTGGGATGAATCCACAAGGAAAACCGTGGAAGGTGGCGATTCAGAAGCCCACTGATAAGGAAGACGCGGTGCAGGCTGTGGTTGATTTACAGGGGCATGGCATAAGCACTTCTGGCAGCTATCGCAACTATTATGAGCTTGATGGTAAGCGAGTTTCCCATGTGATTGATCCGACTACCGGTCGACCAATTCAACACAAACTGGTGTCGGCCACGGTGATTGCGACTACGGCGCTGGAGGCTGATGGCTGGGATACCGGGCTGGTGGTGCTGGGTGAAGAGCGGGCTAAAGCCCTTGCGTTGCGTGAAAAACTGGCAGTTTACCTGATCATCAAACAGGATGATGGCTTCCGCACATGGATGTCTCCACAATTTAAAGCATTTATTGTGCAACCGTAACAGGACTCTAAGGAGCGAAGATGCTGGATTTGTTTAGTGAAGAAGCCCCGTGGGCTGAGCCACTGGCTGATGGCGCGGTTATCCTGCGCAGGCGGGCGCGTGATGAATCCGGCAACCTTTTGCGGCTGATCGAAGAGATAGCGGTGCAAAATCCTTTCCATCACCGAATCACTCCGGGTGGACACCGGATGTCAGTGGCGATGACCAATTGTGGCGATTTTGGCTGGTCAACCGATTCCCGAGGTTATCAGTATAGTGAACGTGACAGCCTGACAGGTAAGCGCTGGCCTGCCATGCCTGAACATTTCCGACAAATGGCTACCTTATGCGCCGCAGAAGCGGGTTTCGATAATTTCAGGCCGGATGCCTGCCTGATCAATCGCTATGAACCTGGCGCAAAACTGACGCTGCATCAGGATAAAGATGAACAGGATCTCAGACATCCTATCGTTTCAGTCTCTCTCGGATTACCTGCCGTATTCCAGTTTGGCGGTTTCGAACGCAGCGATGCCACACAAAGGGTACTACTGGAGCATGGTGATATTGTGGTCTGGGGGGGACCTTCACGGCTGCGCTTTCACGGTATTTTGCCACTTAAACCCGGCATCCATGCCCTTACCGGGGCTTTTCGTTACAACCTGACCTTCCGACGTGCCTTTCGATAAAGCGTCGGCGTAGATGAGAATTATTCTTGATATCGTCTGACTTCTGATTACACTGCTGGCTGCAATAAATCTATCTGGATGGTGCCATGGAGTTGCTTCACGTTGTCTACCGGCAGTATCGCTGGCCTTTTGTTACGGTCATTATTCTCAGTCTGTTAAGTGCTGTATCAGGTATAGGACTGATCGCCTTTATCAATCGTGAGCTGATTGTTTCTCTGGGCAGTTCACTGCGCGTTTTACCTGAATTTCTTGGCCTTTTGCTGTTGCTGATGGCGGTAACCCTGGCCTCGCAACTGGCGTTAACGTTGCTCGGCCACCATTTTGTCTACCGGCTGCGCGGCGAATTTATTAAACGCATACTCGATACGCATGTTGAGAAGATAGAGCAGATTGGAAGTCCACAGCTACTGGCTACGCTAACCAGTGATGTACGCAGTATTACGCTGGCATTTGTACGTTTGCCGGAACTTATTCAGGGCATCATCCTGGCAGTAGGCTCAGCGATGTATCTGGCCTGGCTTTCAGCAAACATGTTACTGGTGACTGTCGCCTGGCTGGCAGTGACTATTGCCGGCGGTTGGTTTCTGGTATCGAAAGTTTACCGGCATCTGGCCGAGCTTCGCGATATTGAAGACCATTTATATACTGACTACCAGACCATCATTGATGGGCGCAAGGAGCTGGCATTGAACCGTCAGCGTGCGCAACAGATTTATGAAACGGTCTATCAGCAGGATGCCCTGCGTTTTCGTCACCATATCGTCCGGGCAGATACTTTTCACCTCAGTGCTGTGAACTGGTCGAACATCATGATGTTAGGCGCGATTGGGGTGGTGTTCTTCATGGCTAACATTCTTGGCTGGGCTGATAATGCCGTTGCTGCAACCTATTCACTGACGCTGCTGTTTTTACGAACGCCTTTACTTTCGGCGGTTGGCGCTTTACCCGTGCTACTGAGCGCTCAGGTTGCCTTCAAAAAACTAAATGACTGGGAACTGGAACATTATCAGCCCGATTTTATGCCACCTGCTGCGGCCAGAAACTGGCATACCCTTGAGCTGCGCGATCTGGTTTATCGCTATGGTGAAAGTGGCTTCAGTACCGGGCCGGTTAATATGACCCTGCGACGCGGTGAACTGATATTCCTGATTGGCGGCAACGGGAGTGGGAAATCTACCCTGGCGATGCTGTTAACCGGTCTTTACCTGCCGGTATCCGGACAGATTCTGCTGGATGGGGAACCGATCGATACAAAAAATAATGAGAGCTATCGTGCGTTGTTTTCTGCGGTGTTCACGGATGTACATCTCTTTGACCGGCTGATCGACCAACACGGGCAACCGGCAGATACAGAAAAAGTCCGCCAGTGGCTGGAGCGCCTCAGGATGCAGGACAAAATCAAACTGGAAGGGAACCGGGTGCTGGATCTGAAATTATCAAAGGGGCAGAGCAAAAGGCTGGCATTACTGCTGGCGGCGGCGGAAGAGCGGGACATTTTACTGCTGGATGAGTGGGCAGCCGATCAGGATCCTCATTTTCGCCGGATTTTCTATCGTGAGCTGTTGCCATGGTTGAAAAGTATGGGCAAAACGGTGTTTGCCATCAGTCATGATGATAATTATTTCCTGCATGCCGATCGTCTGTTAGAAATGCGTAACGGGCAACTCAGCGAACTGACCGGGCAGGAGAGGGAGCTGGCAACGCTCGATGCTGTGCGACGAACCGATCTACAGGCTTAACCGTGCTGTGCGCTACGGCTGAACTCGATTTACGGCACAACGCTTCGTCAGGACAGGTTTGACATGAATGTTGCTAGCGTTGCGGGGCGATAATCCAGCTCAGCACCTGATTCTGCTGAATCTGGACGTGGCCGGTAAACAGCCGACCTGCCGGAAAATCTGTTGAGTAATGACGGGCCAGTCTGATTACCATCAAACCGGCCTCTTCATCGCAGGTTGTAATTTCTGCGGCGTTGAAATCCATGAACTGACGTATCTGTGGATACAATGCCTTGTAAAGGCTCTCTTTCAGAGAAAAGGCCAGGGTCAGCGCCAGACCATAAGGCCATCTGCTTTGCTGCAAAACCTTTAGCTCTTGCGCACTGACAATCATGTCCTGCATCTTTTTTGCAGTGTACTCCTCGATGACATGCTCGCAGTCAATGCCGAGCAGTTTACCGCTCGCGGAAGGGGCCACTAACAGGCGGACAGAACTGTCGGTATGGGAAAGTGAACCCACTATGCCAGCGGGCCAGACCGGTGAACGGTCAGCATCATTTTCCAGTATAAAGTCATTGACGCCCATCAGAGTCAGAGCGTGGCGCACGCAGACCCGGCTTGCAAGATATTCAGCCCGACGCTTTCTCACTGCCTGTGTAAGATGAGCAGGCGGTGGAACGGCAAAATCACTGAACAGACCTTCCCCGAAAGATGACAGGTTGTAACTTGCCTGCATCAGAATGACGTCAGAATGTCCGGAAGGGGAGGAGAGGACGATGTCCTGTAAAAAGTCAGTGTCCGGGAAAGAGAGCTCTGGATTTGTGGCAAAGATTTCAATACTGGTTTTTTGTTGATTGTTCACTGCTTTCGAACCTGCTCAGCTGGTCACGCGATGATTTAAGCAGATTTGAAAGTTGATGGCAAAGAGCAAAATTATTCGTTGGGCGGGATGCTGAACCCCTTGAGTGAAATAACAAAATGGTTATTTTTTCGGAAGATTTTTGCTCCACGATCGCACCAGTGGCTGGCAAGCCGGAAAAAGTCATCACTGTTGATATCACAGGCAAGTTCAACTTTACTGATACCAGAATTGAGCATTTCTTCAGCGTCTCTACAATTTTTTGCCTTAACAATAATCATTTTCAATGGCCTGTGTGATAAAGGGGCTTCTCTTCACGCTCTGGCTATAGTCTGGCAAAAAGATGTGACATTTTTATTAAGGCTCGGCAAATTAAGCGTGATGACAGCCGCCTTCAGTGCTAATCATAAGGACACTCCTCGTATTGTTCATCATCTGTCTTTGAATTATGGCTGAAGTGGTTGAAAAGCAATCCTGTTAAACAAAACAGCGTAACAAAAATAAGAAAATAAAATATCATGATCAACTAAGGCCCGATGCTGAAGTATCGCGTAAATCTGTCTGCAACAGAGTTGTTTTTATTGTTGTTGAATTATCCTGTTAACAGAATTAATTTTTCCTATTCTGTTTATAATGACATTGCGAAAACGTTTCAATTGATAAAATTTTTGCATTTTTTTGATCCTGTGACGATAGGCACTTCTTTTATCTCTGTTGCTGTTCCTTTCTGCTTCAAGGCTTGATTTTTCATGTAATGATGCCGACGTATTAATGATGCTTTTTTCACAGCACCATACTTTAAGGCCAATAGATTCACGGAAATCAGTCCAGCGGTCTGCTTCAAACTTGACAGGTAAATTACATTCTATGATTTTTCTTGCAGCAATATTGTTAATAATATAGGCGTGTCCGCCGCTACCATAAGAAAGACGATAATAAAATTTGCCTGGGCTGGTTTTTTTTCTGATATATCTGTTAACCGCGTCGGCCTGTGATAAAAGGAAAATTTCCGCCTTTTTATTGCTGATTATGGTACTGATTGTTGTCAGGTTGGGAATTAACTCTTCGTTCAGCACTGCGTCATCTTCAAGAATCAGAGCATAATCAAGGTTGCTGGCCAGGATAGATGAATAGATGTGCAGGTGACTGAGTGCACAACCTATTTCGCCTTTCGACAGATGGCATTTGTAATATTCCCAGGTGACTGAGTTTAAGATCTCTTCGGGAAGGTCATTTCCATCTATGGCATTAATTATTTTATAATTCAGCCCGTATTTTTCACACTGTGAACTGATGCTGACCTTTCTTTGTTCATGCCGTTTTAAATTGATCACAAATGTTTGCATAGCTGACGATTCCTTTCGAAAGAGCGTGAAATCCGGTTCACGATTGCCGGGCTTACCCGATACCGACAGTGATCCTGCACTGTCTGGCAAGACGATCAATCTTATCACTTCTTTTCAGCAGGAATAAATGCTAATCACTGCATGTCGCTGTTGATTCGTAGAGAGGATCAGGCTGTCGGGTCAGATAAAGGATAAATTCATTATAATGGTTTTTAATAAATCGCCGTTAAACGCTATAAATATATTTTTATTTTCAGAAAATAGTCATTATTGCTGTCAGGAGGCGAAAGAAACGCTTCATTTTTCACGATTTTTTCAGTCTTAATAACATCGTAATTAATGCGTGTTAAGAAGTTAAATTTTTTTGATAAAAACTGATATCTGAAATCCATGAGCCGGATGTCAGGGAGTTGCCTGATAAAAGAATGGCATTCCGCACCAGAAAGCGCTGATGTTATTACAGGCGTATATTTATCTCTGTTGATATACATCAGCGTAAAAAATTTTTGGTATCAGTAAAGCCATGTCATCTGGCATAATCTGTCCTTAGCTCGCGCTATCCTATTGTAGTCACGAATTGTCCGCTAAATAATTTCTGAAACATCAGCAGTAAGAATTATTATACCCAGCAGGGGAACAGACCTTCCAACGAATGGAGCTATATTGCGAACCATTACCTTTCTTGCTGTCCATGGTGTGTGTCTCCCAGGCCATGTAGGTAGTGGTATTCCAAATGGAAATTTAGCTTTTTTGAATACGGCTCTCGCGGCTCGGGAAGCATGAGATGTCCCTTTGGTTGCATCTGCAAATTTTCCTCTTGTGGAAGTGTGTTTCTTCCTGAAACGATGGCTGCGACAGCGCCAAAATCAGCCACCCCAGACCAAAGTGTTCAATAGTTTTCTCACAAAAATTATAAACAGAAGTTCAGAAGCAGTGAGATTAGTCCTGAGGGCGTAGAGGTAGGTTTCATTGAGTTGCTCTACGGTATCCATATAGTCCCTTAGCGTGTAGAGAGCCTCAGCAATAAATTTACAATCATCAAGTAGTTAACTTACAAACTCAGTACTGTCCCGTACTGTAATTTCAATCCTTCTCAAAGACAGGATTAAATTGACATTAATCAAATCACCGGATTTTTTCAGGTGTAGATTCAACACATTTATTGATTGAAATGGAGTTTCAACATGGCTATACCAGTCTACTTATGGCTTTACGAGGAAGGTGCAAAGTTACTGAAAGGTGGCGTAGATGTTAACGGGCGTGAAGGAAGCATTGAGCTGATCGGTATGCAGCACGATGTATTTATCCCCACTGACGATATGACGGGAGCCGCCACTGGAACACGTCAGCATGAAGCCTACACCTTCGAAAAAGAAATAGATCCATCCTCCCCGCTTTTGTATCGCGCACTGACCACAGGCCGTACCCTTAAAAGTGCCGTGTTCAAATACTACCGCATCAACAATAACGGGCAGGAAGAAGAATATTTCAACGTGCAGCTCGAAAATGTGAAAGTTTGCCATGTTATTCCTGTCATGTACGACACCAAAGATCCAGACTTCGAAAAACAGGGGCATATTGAACATGTCGGTCTGCGCTACGAAAAAATCACCTGGAACTATGTTGATGGAAACATTCAGCACGCTGATAGCTGGAAAGAACGAAAAACTGCATAAGGAAATCAATATGGCACACTGGACTTACAGACAAAGTACAGGCGAACTATTTAGAGACAATAAATTCATTGAAAGAGGCTATTCCGGCGTATTAACCAATAAGAACAATCCAGACCGTGAACAGGTACGCGGAATGGGACCAATACCACGAGGAACATGGAAAATTGGCAGTACAGGCACGGGTAACGGGCCGCTGACCATCACGCTGATCCACATCCGTGGTAATTCATACGCCCGTGATATGAGTACTTTTCGTATGCATGGTGAAAAACGTCACGGCACCCCGGGCTTTGCGTCCGCAGGTTGCATCATCATGGGACCCAGGACGCGCTTGTTAGTCAGCAATGATCATGGTGCACTGCTGGAAGTTATCCGATGAGATGCCTGCTTATAACCCTTCTGATGTTGCCTGTTATTGTATTCGCAGCACCAACACCGGAATCAGCAACCAAAGACAATCTATCGGTTGTTGACTGGCAATATATCGCCCGCAAAGTAGCAGCAGGTGAAAAAGACTGGCTAACTGTCGTACCCTTACTTGCATCAAAGGCTAATCGTCAACAAGCTGCTCAACTGGAAGATGCTCTGTCCACGGCGCTCCCAATTAATACTAAAGGCGTATTATCAACGTTGCGTGTGCTGGACTCTGGAAAATACCCTGAAATGCGCGGCACTGATATTGTTTGTGTATTGAAGGTTGTTAAACCAGGTAAGAGCGCTGATATGTATTATGCCAATACCAGGCTTGCGCTACTGGATGAACCTACAGGAGCTGCGTGCCTGTGGAATCTTGAAGGTATCTGGGAAGAAACAAAACAGGCTCAAAAATAGCGATATCTTAAAGTGATATCTTCATACCCTCAAAGCTACCGATTGTGATGAATTCTCACTCCGGCATAATGGCATCGTGAGAGTTTTAATAGCAGAAGCTCGTATTTTGTTGTTGCGAGCCTTACCAGTAAACATCATAACCTATTGCCAGCAGTAGCTTCTCCATCTGATTATTCTATTGTTGGAGAGGATACAACTCAGCATCTGGCTAAAATTTCCTTCTGTGAACGGTCAATCCCGATAACGTCAGGCAACAAAAAACCGCAAACTCAATGAGAATGCGGTTCTAAGTGGGGGTTTCCGTCAGTAAGCGGTACTAACAGAATATGTATTTGGTCGGCACGAGATCACTGGAGCTAGTTTCAATAAATCAATGATTTATATCAGGAAATGCAGATTTTGATTTTCTGACTCTAGGCCCATTACTTGGCCTTAAGCTCGGACATGCATTTTTCCTCGCCTCAGACATAGGGTCGGCTGCAATCTTAATACCTTTGTTCTTTCCACATACGTCTCAGAAGGGCTACGAAGTCTTCAACGTAAGTATTCCGATCTGACGACAAAGCAAATGACTGTCTGACAATGTGTGCAGGACTTAAAAGCACAGGTTCCTTGCTTTGACCCATACCGAAAGACTGCATTGAGTTTGGACTAGCCTGGTGTTCAGCAATGGTGCGCCAGCCAGCGGAGGAAGCTCCTGCTATGCTCACGGCGGGAACAACATGAGTCAGCCGTTGCGTTTTATCTATCTCTGCCAGAAGCCATGAGGCGTAGTCAAAGCCCTTTAACAAGATTTCGTGTTCGGTTTCCTCGAGTATTACCGGCAAACCACCTGATTGCATTGGCATGCAAAGGATCAGAAGTATGTCCCCTGAGGGGGAAAGCTTGACCAAGTTATGCACGTCGCGATTTTGACTCTGGCTGATACATAACGAGTCGCTATCTAAACTATCGTTAACTCCAGACTGCCTGTCGAAAATTGGTCCGATTCCCGAATTGTTTCCAAAAAGAGCTTCCTGCGACATGATGTCTATCAGTGCTTTAGAACCCATTTGAGCTGGACGGATAATTGTCGTGTCAGGGCCTGCTGCTATGGAGATTTGGAGTCTGACTGAGCTAAGGAAATAGTTCTGATTTTCCTTAGGTAAATTCGTTATGGCTCGCTTTTTCAACCCTTCTGGGTCAACTGGTGATTGTGCATGAGCAAGCTGTAACTGACTAATGGCCTTAAGGCATTTCTCGAACAGGTCCTCAGCGGAACTGAATTCCTCTCGGAATAGTCCTTTTTCCCAGGTACTCACTTCATTTAGCAAATTTTCTTGTTCGGGTTCAGGATGAATATTTGCTTCAAGAAATATAATCAGTGGCTTAGTGGTACGAGCTTCTAGTACTTCTTCATGAGTAGCAGACAAACCTTTTTGCTGTGGTGTTCCATAGCGAGAGCCGAGTATCAAGATTACAGCGTCTGCTTCTCTGACTCCTCTGAGGCAAGTGACTTGGGGAGAGTCAGAACGCGCACCGAAATCCTCGGCCATGATAGGCTTATGACCAAGAATCGAAATGGCTCGTTTAACTGCAATTCGATTTTCTTCAAACCCAGATATCAGTGAACTAATGAAGATGTTCATAGGCTTCCCTACTTATAAAAGTTTAATGAAAAGTTTGAGGGACAAAGCAACTATAAGTTTAGTACAAAAAGCACACAAAGAAATTTGACTTAAATTTAGCTATGATAAAAATCGGATGGTCGATGTAAAAATTTTTTTTCGGTTGAAAAATAAAACGTAAATAATAGCATTTTAAGTATATTGAAATTTACATATTTTCAAAATGCAAGAAAAGAATCCTTTATTCTCAAGGGGTTTAAAGATATTTATGGTAATTACTCAGGAGAAAGTCTATTTATCTGAGTGAATAATAAAACGTAAAATTAGACTTAAAAAAAGCAATAAGAATGCAATTCGAGATAATTTAATAAGAAAAAAATTTGCAAAGTTAAAAATAATAAAATATAGATTCCCGGAGTTAATTAAAAAGTAAAAACCGGGAGGTAGAAATGAATAAGTATGTAGTTAAAAATTTTATAATGAATGACGGTACGAGATCATGCCAAATAATACACAGTAGTTTAAAGCCTGTAGTTTATCCTAATTTGTATCTGGTAAGTCAAATAGTAAATGACAAATACACCGCTTCTACAAGACTAGCAGTAGCAAAAGTCATAATAATGCTATTAGATTATTTTGAAAAAAAGAATATCGATCTTGAAAAGGTAATCAACGACAAGTGTTTTCTGGCAAGAGAAGACATAAAAGACATTATTACTTATATGTCTAAAAGAAAAGCTAAGGGTAATATATACGAGTTTAATCACAGAGAGGTAGGTTCAGGGACTAAATGTTATAGAGTAAAAATAGCATTTAAATATATCAAATGGTTATGTGAGTATTTAATAGGAAGCGAAGCTCACAATGACAGTCAGGCAAGACTATTTCTAAAAATGTTGAATGGATATACACCCAGAAAGAAGATCGCAGATACCTATTATATGGACGATGGAAAAGCAATTGACAGCACTCAGAAAAAAGTTTTATTCAGATATGTTGGCGCTAACTCTTCAAGCAATATTTATAGTGAAAACGTCAGGAAAAGAAATGAGCTTATTATCATTTTGCTTTATTCACTCGGTATGAGAAAAGGTGAGTTGCTAAATTTAAGAATCAGCGATATTAATTTTGATAAAAGCACCATTTCAATTATGAGAAGACATGGGGATATATTTGATACTAGGGTTAATCAGCCCGTAGTTAAAACATTGAGTAGAAAAATGAAGGTGAGTGAATGGGTCATTGGAAAAGTTATTGAGTACATACAAACAGAGAGAAGAAATTATATTGGCAAGAAACCGCATGATTTTTTAATTATAAGTCACAAGGGTGGAAAACAAGCGGGATTGCCTATGTCCGTTAGTTCGTATGAAAAAACTATTCAAAAAATCAGAGAGCATGACCCTATCTTGAAAGAATTTTCAGGTCATTCGCTTAGACACACCTGGAACTATGAATTTTCAGTGAAAATCGAAAACTTAAACTTCTCGTTAAATGGTCTCAGTACAGAGTTAATTAGATCTTATGCAATGGGCTGGACCCCTTATTCACAAATGTCGAATGTTTATAATGCTACATACGTTCGAGAACAAGCCAACAGAATTTTAGCGTTAGTTCAAGATAGAATTCAAAATGAATTAAAGGAGCTTGTAAATGAATAAGTTAAAAGAAAAAATGGAACTGTCCAAAGAAGATAATAAAAATAACGAAGCGATTACAGAACAAATCAGTTATTTGAGCAATTATCTTAAGAGGGACGTGACAAGCTTGCTTGAAAAAGTGCATTTTGATTTGCAGGCAGGAATGATTGAAACTTTGATTTTTTATGCGGAAAATTATTCGTTGGTATACCTAAAAAGTATTTTTCAAAGCTTACTCTATGTTTTTAAGTTTTTTTCTCCAAAAGAAATTAACAAAGAATTTGCATGGGATTTAAAAGCAAATCTTAATATTAAAAACTATAGGTATACAGTAAATACGAAAATTTTCATGATCAAATGGTTCGATCTTGGATTAGCTGGTGTAAATGATGAAGCATATACCTTCTTCAAGGAAATGAAATCAAAAGGGAAACCACCAGGTCAAGTAGTTGGATCTATGGATCCTGAAAGAGGGCCATTTACAGATAAGGAGATAAGGAAAATATCTCTCATTTCCAGAAAAGCACGGAAGGAAAAAAGTCTAGATAACGAATGTTATTTAATAATTCAGTTGCTATTAACTACTGGCAGAAGAATATCACAAATACTTAACCTCAGAATGAAAGATATATTTAAAGAAGGTGGAGTGAGAATTCTAAGTATACAGAGGGCGAAACAGAGGCCAGGTCCAAGAGAGTTGTACAGTACAGTCAAAGTATCAAAAAAACTTTGTAATCAACTTAACAGGCATGTAAAAGATAATCTTGACTTCTTAAAGAAGCATGGATTCAAGGATATTCCTTTAAGTGAACTTAGAAAGGCCCCGTTGTTTTTAAATAAAAAGTTACTAATGAATAGTTCTTTAAAAGGCTCGATCAGTCAGTTGACGATTGGGCGGTCAAACTTGATTTATAAATTAAATAAATTTGCAAGTGTTCATAATGTAATTTCAGAAAGAACAAATAAAATTATTAAATTGAACCCTCACAGATTTAGATATACATTGGGTACTAAAATGGCCAGGAATAGGGCTAGTGTTCAAGAAATAGCAGTTGCTTTAGACCACACCTCAACAGCATGTGCAGCAATATATATTAAAAATGAGCCAGGGAATGCTGAAGTGATTGATAAAGCAGTTACTCCTTATCTTAAAGATATAGCGGAAGTCTTTATGGGGATTAGGCCTTTTAGTGGCGACGTTTTAATGAATGCTCTAAAGCCTGATTCTCTTAAAAGTATCAAAAGTGAGAAGGCTTCTAACCCTTGCCATGGCTGTAAAAGGTTTAATCCATGGAGGGTAGAATGAAAAATAATTTTTATGTCGTTGATAAAAATCGCAATCCATTAGAAAGGTTGGATAATTACATTACTGACGCCAAGAATATATTTGAGCGTTTCAAATTCCCATTCCATTGGGAAGAAAACAAATGGAATGGATTCTGTACTTTTAAATCGTTAAAAGATGAAGATTCAAAACCCAATAAATTGAAATATATGAATGAAAAATTTTGTGACTTTAGTAAAGCAATTATCATTCACAAGCACATTTTAAATCCCTCAAAGAGCTATACAGCTTTGATAGCTGCTCTACGGCTTTTAGAATTCTCCCTAAATAAGAAATGCAATTGTGCAGACGTTTGCTTGATTAACGAGAATGTGTTCGATTATGCTTATCAAAGAGCAAAGAAGTTATATAAAAGGAATACTGCATTTCAGATATCAGTTAATCTGGAAAAGATTTCTGAAATTATCTTTCAAAAGGGATTTCTAAATAAACACTACTTTTGCTGGAAGAATAAAACCAGGCAACCTTCACCTGAACTGTATGAAAGTTTTGAGTGTCTGATAAGTCCCGAAGGGAAATTGTCTGGTTTGAAATCAATAGAGGCTTTAGCTGCAATCTTTGCAAAAGACGATTGCCTTTTAAGTGAGCAAGATTTATTTACAAGTTCAGTGTTTGCTTTACTCATGTGTGCACCTTCACGTATAACAGAGATACTGTCATTGCCTTTTGATTGTGAACTCTGTTCAGAGGATCACAATGGGGTAATGAGATATGGGCTTCGGTTATTCTCACTAAAAGGATATGGAGCAAATATAAAATGGATCCCGACCATTATGGTTCCTATAGCTAAGAAAGCTATATCGCGTTTAAAAAAACTATCTGAGAATGCACGTAAGCTGGCAAAAGAGTTAGAATGTAATAACTTCGAAAATAAAAGCTCTGCCATTAAATATGGACTAGCGAAAGGATTTACACCGGTGCAATTTAATGCGTTATGCTTACAGCACAAGTATTGTTTTAGTTCTAAGAGGAAAACAGACTATTTTTCTCTTAGAGTTGCTAATGCAGTTGAGTTTAATAATGATATTTCACGTTATAACAAAAATAACATATTTGCTAGGCACAAATACTCTGATTCAGAAAATAAAAGTTTATTTGTTAATTCTCACCAAGCTCGTCATTTATTAAACACTATTGCATATTTAGGTGGAATGACAGATTTCGAGATAGCTCGCTGGTCTGGAAGGAAAAATGTTTCTCAAAATAATAGTTATAACCATGTTTCACAAGAACACGCTATGGATTTCATGGAGAATATACCAGAGGGGCTTTCTGAGAATAACACTCTATTGGACTTAAAAAATAATAAAGAGGAGCGTGTGAAAGAACCGGAACTAGATTTTTATCAGTGTCACGGGGCGTTTATGATTATGGACAATGGTTATTGTGAGCATGATTATGCAATGGCTCCATGTGGAAAGTATCCGGGATTTGATAAAAATAATAAAGTTTTGAAAGAAAAATTTGAATATTTAATAAAAACATCGGATAAAGATAGTGGTTCTGGTGTTTACGGTGCGGATAAGTGGGCGAATGAGGAATTAATATTCAAAACTTGTAAAATATAGGTGGCTTACATGGCAAGAAGAATTACAAACAATGACAAGAGAAGGATAATTGAATCTATAAATTCTTGGTCTTTACAAGATAAGATAACCTGGGAAAGATTGTGCGATAGTGTCACTAAGAAAATTGGCAGACGTCCAACTCGACAAGCACTATACATGCACAAAGACATCGTAAGTGCATTTGAAGTCAAGAAAGGTATTATCAAATCAAAGTTAAAATGCCAAGTGCGTCCAGGAAATCTTCAGGTTGCTGCTGAGCGGATTGAACGGCTTGAAAAGAAAATTGAAGATAGCGCCAAAATTATCGATGCTCAAAGAGAATATATAAATAAGCTCCTTTTATTTTGTAGCAGACATAATATACGTGAGTGCGATGTAACACAAAGAAGCTGATAGTAAACTAAAATTGATAGATTTCACATATTGACTAGTTAAGGTTTTATGTTAATTTTTAATCGTCAGGATGACGATTATCGCAAGGATGCAACTATGAAAAAATATAATACTCTTTCAAAAGAAGAGAAATTGCTTCTTCTTTTACAACTATATGTTGAAAAATTAAAACAGTCTGGCTTTGATCACAGTAGAATTGTGCGTTACATGTGGCTCTTCTGTGTAGGCTATTATATCAAATACTATCTACCTGATCAGATGAACAGCACAATTGACCGCTTTACTATAATATCTATGCTTTCAAATGCACTTAAATGTAGCTCAAAGCGTATCATTGATACCTTAGGGTTTGAGCATGAGCTAACATACTTCTTTAGATATCTCATTCACTATGCGATTGATAATGAACAGGAGGCAGAGGGGATCTATCAGGCAGAAAGGGTTAAGTACGAGAAATCGGTCCTATTGAGTCAAGTATCACCTAACAAGAAAAAACGGAAAGGCAAGAGGCTTTGACTTTCCATATTTGATTAATTATAGGATTGCAGCAATCAATTAAGAATACAATTAGGCGTTATTTTCTCTTTCTTTTTTTGGAGTTTCTTTTTCTAAGCTTGGAGCTGGCTATTGCTTTTTCCTCTCTGCTTTTTTTGTTCCAAATATCTACTCCCTTAGCAAGGTCTTCATACATATTATTATTGGGTTTTAGAGATTTAAGAATTTCAAGAATGATAGGAGACACGCCTAATGTTTTAGTCTTAATTACATAAGAAATATACTTTGAGGAAAAATAAAGTGATAAAGAATAAGTTATTACTGTGATTTGTAACCAAATAGATTGTTCCATATTGAACCTACCCATTGCAATGTCATTTGTAATCACAATGATGTAAAATGAAAATGCACCCATGAAAATATTGATCAAAGCTGCAATTTTAATTGGATATTTAACTCTACCAATTTTAAATTTAAATAATTTTAGAAAGTTGTAATGAGCGCCTATCATAAAGCTTAAGCCAGCCATAGCAATGTCTACACTTGAATTAGTGAAAGTATTCTTCGAATCCCAGAATATAAAAAAAGTAATTAGTGATATTATGAAAAGAGTTGCAACTTCAAGCCTGCAACTCTTATATAATTTACGCATGTATGGCGTATTATAGTTCAGAGTGGACGTAACAAAATCAAAACTATAAATGATAAAAGTAATCCAGCTGGCAGAAATTAAATTATATTTAAACATGCCTACTGTAAGATTAAATGAATCAGCGAATATTTCATTGATATTTGTGGTAGGAGAGGTTAGCATTTTTAGTGGACTGTAATCTGGGAATGCATGCCAACACCAGAAAGTGGATATAAAAAGAACAATCAAAATTATATATTTCATATGCGATATTAACTTCTCGTTACGTTGGGCGTAAAAAATTCTATACTTTAAAAGATTAAAGATAAGCGCTAAATTTCTTGGCTGGTTTTAATATTCCAACCCGACTGACTTTCTGCGCCTTTGCCGCCAGTAGAGGATTGCTCCCAATACTGGGTTTTGACTTTTGAAGCCTGAAACTGGTAGGACAATCCGATAAGGTCACGATTTGTCGTACCATGGAATGTTACGTTTGTGATTAATACGTCTTCCAGAGTTATACGGCAATACTCTATCTGGCTGCCACCTGCTTTACAGACTGATAGCTCTATTTTGCCGATATGCTTGCCGTTTGAGACGTATCGCATGATAGCGGGTGTTGCTTTGTCGATTTGGGTCTGTACTGTTAGATCGCGAAACTGAACCTTACCAGCGCCGCCGCCGCCGCCAACTGACATATTACCAGGTTGCGTTGCACCCCATGTGAAAGAGTCTACGTTGATCGAGCCTTTGTGGTTGCTGTCCTGAGATTCACCTGTAATGCCGTCGATTTTTAAGAAGAGATCAGTACTCATGATTGGTCCTTTTTCTTTAACTCAGCAAACTTATCTGATTAAATAAACTTATAGATAAACATAATGACATAAAGGGTCAGTCATGGACTACTGGAAACCGAACAGATTCGCAGATTACTTCCTGACGATGGCTAATGCCGAGGCAAATCAGCTTCTTGCTCATGCTAATCACCTGTCTCTTATCTATCTTAAAGACGGGCTTAATCGCTTGCAGTTTCAGGACGATGTCAAAGCTTTTGTGAATGCTCAACTTAACATAATCCGGTCAGGATCTTCAGATGAGCAGTGCCAGAACTGCATACAGAATCTGAAAAAGGAAAATGAATATCTAACGATTCAGGACAGAATGCTTCGTGCTGGTACAGCTGCTGTACATGCGTCAGTTGAGCTCGTCAAGAAGGGAGATATCTGGGGCTATGTGATAAATGGAGTAGGTGTAGTTCTAAGTGGTCTGCAGGTCATAGCCGGAGTATCGGTCGTTGGCGCTTCCCTTGCTACCGGAACAATCATTGGAACGGCTTTTGGCGGAATGTTAGTTCTCCATGGGTTAAACGGTGTTCAGGAATCAGTTGAGAATCTGATTTATGGCAAAAGCGATAGCGAAGGGCTGCTGAAGCAGGGCTATGTAGCTACTGCGGAATTTTTGGGCTTTGATCAAAAGGTCGGACAGATAGCCTATAGCTCAATGGATCTCGCGCTATCGGTGTATGGCATTGTTCGTCTGGTTCAGAAACCGGAGGCTTGGAGACTTTTCTACTTCCTCAACACTGACTACGTTCGCGGTATCAAGGAAATGAGTAGAAAAGAGTTGTTTATTGAAGTTTATAACGACGGCATGGCAATCAAATCAATCAGTGATAATTATAATGAATGACCATGCTTTCTCATGAATCTGAACGCTTTAAATGCAGGTTTCAATGGAACAAAAACATACATGATTCCGAAACCTATTAAAAACGTAATCGAGTAAGAGACAAGGCTCTCATGAGTACCATGGCTTAATGTGAAGATAAAGCCTGCGAAAAGTATGATCAGCAGGATAATGGAAACAATAAATCTCTTTGACAGTTGAGATAACAACCAAGGATAGGGGTAGGCGTCTTTCTCAGCATGTTGACGAATCACGGAAATTTCTTTAGGTGTGAACCCTTCCTGTCGTAAAAGTTGTTCGATTTGTAGTTTATTCATATCCATTATCCGTGAAACATAAGAACATTTCAGGATTGTAACCGATAAGCTGTGCTTAACACAAACTAAAAGACCCCAGGTTTAAACCCGAGGTCTTAGCCATTAAGAGTTCTTTAAAGTCCGTTATGAACTGAATCGTTGCTCTCACTGAAAGACCAGTTCTCGACTTTGTCACCTGCAAATGTGATAGTCAGATTTTTACTTTTCATATCAGTTCCGTTCGAGAATAGTCCTACAATTGGGATATACGACGTTGCTGACATATTGGAGTTCATGATTGAGTAAAACCACATGTCTTCATTAGTATCAACGGTGGTTTTACGCGTTGGCTCACCGAATTGCTGCAAAATGTCCTGCTTAGTAGTTCGACCTTTCATAATCTTTGACGCAATACTTTGCTGCGTCTCATTTTTAATTGATTGATTCCCTGCTGTTGACGCACAACCGGATAAAACGATAATAGTTAATAAAGCTCTTGCAACCTTAGCTTTCATTATTTATTCCTTGTTAATAACCTGAGAAAGAACTCTCAACCAGCGTTTAATTTGCATTTCCATATCTTTATAACCCGTGTCCTGGTGAAACTTCCCTTTTTGCGGATAGAACCTGATCTGCCATTCGGGAAACATGACGTCCTTAACTTCAATGAAAAGACCTGAGTTGTTGAGATTTTGCTGTCTGATAGCGCCGGTTCCAAATCCCCCGTCATAGCCACCAGATTCCAAATTGTATCGCCAACCGATTACAGAGCTAAACGGATACGTTTTTTCGTTCTTACCATTCTTGAGCGTAATAGTTTGCTGCTTCTCACTTAGCAGTAGCTTTGAGTCGTTGAATTCATGGCTCCAGAAGCCGTCATTGCCTTCGTTGAAGCAATCGAATGTAGAAGCATTGTCTTTCTTGTGTTTGTAGCTAATCCCTGCAGTTACCAGAAGGAAAAATGCAGGAATGCACCAAAGGATAAGCATACCCATAGCGTCAGTGGATTTTGCTTTGAGGACGATTAAAACGGCCACGCCGATTGTGAACCACACTCTGATTGAACGGAAGTAAGAGGGTTTTCTCATACTCATGCTGCTCATGTTGAATTCCTTTTAAAACCAATAGTTGAAGGTAGTCATGTCTGTAACTAGCTGATTGGTCACTGCTTTTACTGGGCATTTTTGAGCAAGCTCAAAACTTAAGCAAATCACTTGTACCGATCGATAGATCTTATTTGATAGGTATGGACTATCATATGGCTGTTGATTGATCTGTAAAAACGATCGATTGTTTTGTGTTTTGAAGCGCTTAGACGGGAAAGATGATGTTCTTCAGAGGCTTGATTAGTGAGGCGTGTATAAGCTTTTTGAAAAGTCTTCAGGTGTTTCGTTTGAAGTTTTGACGTCAGGTTCAGCTGTCCTCAACGAATTGATAACGGAAAATGAGGATTTTCTGTGGAGAAATGTTTTACCTGTCTCTTTAAGCAATTTTGCAAAGGCTTGAAGGTAAGGAATGCTCAGTAGCCACTTTATGACTGCTGTCATGAGGTAGCCATTGTTGTTGGCTTGTCCCGGTGCTGTAAGCACAGTGCTGGCAGGCGTCTGTGCTTCGCAGGTTTCCGCTGTCTCAATTCTATGTTCGCGCTGTGGAGGACGCGTAGTAACTTCTTCTGTCATGGCAGCAGTCAATGACGGCGTAGTATCCTCTTTCGTAGCCTCTGTGACTGACTCACTCGCCTCAGTACTTCCTTTAGCCGAAGCTTTCAAAGCTAAGAGCAGGGGATTGTCATGCTCAGGTGCGTAGCGGAGCTTCTCTTGTAGAGTCGCCCATGAGTAAGCTTTACCTAACTGAGAGGCTTTGAAAGCTATACCGGAGTATTCGAACGAAAAACCATTCATGCGGCCAGAACTGGCAATATTGGGAACGGGCGTTATACCGTTCTTATGGAGTGCTTCAACAAAGCGTGGAATGTCACTGGCAGTTGCTAATAGCTCGTCGATAGTGTTTTGCAGGAACGTCTTGGGGCTTGGCTCACCTTCGCGCTTCTCTTTCTGTTGCTCACCTCGTGATAGCTTCTTACGCTTCCTGACAGGGGAAGGGCTATGTGAAGGGGAAGGACCTTTGGTTCTGGTCAGGTCATGTGCTGACTCGAGTTCATGAATTACCCGTGTACTAATCAGATTTTCATTTCTGCCCAGGTAGAGCTTCCCTCCTACCAGGTCGACTCTGGTGGCAATAATATGAATATGCTGGCCGGCCTCGTCGTCATGTATGACATAGCAGCGCAGGTGCGTCTCACTGAACCCCATTCGATTCATATAGTCGTCAGCAAATGAAACCCACTGCTTCGCTGTGAGGGATTCACCCTGTGGCAGGCGGAGCGAGTTGTGCCACACTGCTTTTGCAACGTCTGTCCGAAGTGAAGCAGAAGCGCTGAACTCATTAATCAGTTCAGGTGCTGAAGCACCCAGCATGTTCCCCCCTACGACCACCGGGTCAGTTTTATGGTGAGTTCCAGGCTTTAACGCGTACAAAACAACTCCGGCGAAGCTCTTACCGCGTTTGATCTTCTGCATGCCCTTCATGAGAGGGGATACTCCAAAGATCGGTTGTAATGAGGCGAGAGCGAAGATCAGTGATTTGACGCTTCACAGCAAAGAGTTCTGTCTTTGTCAGAGGGCTGCATGATTGCTTCGCGTTGAGGTGATTAACAATCTCGTTTAGCCTGTGGTTTATTTCGCCAAACGTTTTCCATGCTGTTCTGTTGATCTCAGGAACGACAACAGGTTGATTTTTCATGAAGCACATACGAAGCCATTCGCCTTTGGCGTATTGTTTACGCTCATGATCCAAAGTATTTAGCTCTGAGTTATTCAGTCTGACACTGACGCAATGAATACGTAGATTCTCTGCAAGGGGAGGTTGATAGGTGGTATCCATAGAAGCTCCTTTTCTAATTATATAGATAAGCATTTTCCTTATGCTTAAATTACTTATATATGATATAGAATTTGTGTCAATGTGGTGCGTGGTAATTTATATATATGCTAAAGTTAAATTTATTTTATGCTGGTACTTAAGAAATTGGTTTTTTAGTATTGACAATTTTTTATTATGATGTAAAACATAATTGTAATTTCAACGATATCGACGTAATGATATTTTTGAATTTATATAGTTAACTATTAATTTGCCCCATATATGGGGAACTGGAGAGGCTGCCGCAAGGTGGCCTCTCGACCTTTCTTGAATTGTTCTGCATCGGTATAATTATAAAAAATTCAATGCCTAATACACATTGTTAATTAATTTCGCTCATTTAAGCCTGAAGCTTTTAGGTCTACCCTTTTTAAACTGTAAGGCATAAAAAGCAAGGCTACTCAGCTTCGCTGAGTTAGCCCTTGCTTGAGTTGCAGATATAAATAACCATGAAAGTTCATTGAATAAATTTGATGTTTGATATTTCTTGTGGTAACTAAAGAATATAACTATTAACTAATAAGGTTTATTATGGGTGCCAATATTATCAAAGAAATGAGAGCTTTTATAAATCAGATGCTTGTGTTAGATTTTATAGCACTGCTATTACTAGTGTTTTTCGCTTTTAAATATAATGTAGACCATGATTATTATAATTATTCGGCAATTATACTTGGAGTGCTTTTTGGAGTGACAATAGTAAGTGTGATTGTGCATAAGGTTTTTATTATGCCATACTTCAAATAAAATGGCGGCAACTAATATTACCGTTGCCACAGTCATTTTGAATCTAAATTTCAAACTTTATGTTCAATGTAATCCTTATAAGATAAACAACATTTAATTGTTGCTGATATTGCAAAAGCAGAAACTATGAGGTAAAGAAAAATAAACAATAGAGCTTTCATGAAAAAGCCGAATATACCTAAGTTTTGTAAGTTATAGATAAGATCCAAATATGGGTTAGATACATCTACTGTTTTAAAAATTAAAATACATGCGGTTATTGTGGATGATAATAAAGTTACAGTATCTACTAGTTTTTTGATATATTTAATATCTGCAGTAGGACTTTGGTCAATAAATATAAATAAAATTAACCCTACAACAATTGGTAAGAAGAACAAGGTTAGATGGTTGTTTTTATCGAAAACAAAATCTACAACCATTGCCAAAAACATAGCGCTCAAAAGGCTTGCAAAATAAAAATTCAACTTAGAGGGATTAAGTGATTTTAATTTTATATCTTCAGGTGGTTGCTTTGTGTTATTACATTCATATTTCAAATGAACATCACACTTAATACTTAGTCCGTCAATAATCCCTTCTGCAGTAACTATTCCTGCGCATACCTTATCTATATCGTTAGGTGCTGCATTTGAAACGTGACCATTTCCTGTCTGTTCATTTTCTTTCATATTTCCTCCATAAACAATTGATATCAAATATTGTAAATGCATAAGGTGAACTAGCTATCACACTGTAATTACTAGACTTTTTTCAGGAGTTGTAAGATTTTTCCAGGGCGGAGTACAGTTTTTTTAATGTTTAATAGATAGTCTTGTCAAGTAATCATAAATGTCAACATGTATTTTATCAACTAAATCATGTTATTAAATTAATTTTCTTGTGGTTTTTTTTGTGTCATAGTTATGGAAAGTTAAGGGATAGGAATGAAAATATGAATAACTTTCAGCTTAAAACCGCTTTGATTGAAATCTTTAATAATCGCAGTGCTGGGCCATTCCTATTCGTAGGTTCTGGATTTTCAAGAAGATACATAGGGCTGCCTGATTGGGCTACATTGCTATCAATTTTTTGCACTGTAAAAAAGCCATTTGAGTATTACCTTTCAAGCGGTGATGGCACTTACCCTACAGCAGCAAGACTCATAGCTGAGGATTTTAATAATAAATGGTGGTCAGACGATTTGTATTCAGCGAGTCGTGAGAGATTCAGTAAGAGAGTTACTGATAAAACCTCTGCAATGCGTTTTGAGATATGTGATATTTTGACTAAAGCTGTTCAAAAACCATTAAACGATAGCCCCTATGTTCAGGAAATAAATCTGCTGTCGAATCTTAATGTTGATGGTCTTATTACTACAAATTGGGACTGTTTTCTTGAGCAGCTATTCCCAGACTATAAGGTTTATACTGGGCAGAACGAATTACTTTTCTCAAACCCACAATCAATTGCCGAAATATATAAAATTCACGGAAGCGCTCATAAACCTAAGTCTCTGGTCTTAACTGACTATGATTATGTGGATTTTAATTTAAAAAATCCTTATCTTGCAGCGAAGCTAATAACAATTTTTGTTGAGCATCCTGTTGTTTTTCTAGGTTACTCACTTTCTGATAAAAATATTAGTGATTTACTTAGTGCGATTTCTGTATGTATTGGTAGCGACAATCTACATCAACTTCGAAATAATTTGATATTTGTTCAGCGAGAAGAAGGTATCGAAGAACCAACAGTCTCTGAAACTTATACTGCGATTGATGGCGTACAGATTCCTATTACGTTAATCCGAACTGATGATTTTTTACCAATTTATGAGGCCATAGACGAAAATAAAAGAAAAATACCAGCAAGAATACTAAGGTACTGTAAGGAAGAGCTTTATAATTTAGTTCAATCTAACGAGCCTGAGAAAAAGATCTATGTAGTAGATATTGATGAGGTCGAAAAACATGAAGATGTTGAATTTGTTGTTGGTGTGGGAGTAGCAGCCGCAAAGAAAAAAGAAGACGAAGTAGGCATGATCGGGTACACACAAATACGAAATTTGGACTTATTTGAAGACTTGCTAAAAGGTAATAAAAAATATCATGCCAATAGTATTTTAGATAGTGTAATTCCTAATGCTGGAAAGCATTCGCCTAACATACCTGTTTTCAAATACTTAAAGGAAGTAGATATTGAAAGTTTCGACGACTACAAAAGGTCTTCTCTTAATCTAGATAAGTGGGTTCTCCGCCAAGATAAAAGTTACCAGTGTTCTACTTATTTACGGTCTTACGTAAGAAAATTTAAAGGTAAGGATACTGAATATATAATTGAACACTGTACTCCTGAGTCAGCTGCGATCTATATTCCATTCCTTTGGGATAAAATTGATCTTGATGTTACTCGAGATTTTCTTATTGCAAATATTGATAAAATTAACCCTGATAATTCAAGTTATGCAACTTACTTTAAAAAATTGGCTTGTTTGTATGATAAACTAAAATACGGCTGGGTGTGAAGAGTTTCTATACAAATTATTAGCCCCTGTATTTTTAATGTGAGGGGTTAGTATTGAGTATCTCATTTATTAGGCTTCATGCATTTAATAGCATGTATGAATGAGATATCTTCTAAGTCGCTTTCCTTTTTTAAATAAAAGCATGTTGTGCCATGTGAATCTTTTCCTGTGAAAATTTCCTCAAATCCACCTCGACTCTTTTCTTCCCACTCTATGGTTTTTAAATAAACTTAATAAAAAATCATAATCTTCTCCTTTTACAGCATTTCCGATTGTGCCTTTATTGAGGATGCGCTGAGCCTCTTTCTTAATTAATTCCTTTGTAAGAAAGCTCTTTCCTGCCACGGTGTATTTCATTTCTTGTCCTCTTGAAATTGCTGAAAGTGACCGCAATGCGGTCACTAATTATTAAGCATACTGGGTTAGCTTCCAAGTAACCGACTTACCATTATAGGGTGGGAATCGATTATTTTTTGCAATCGGCGCAGTCGTTGAAGGAGTTCCAACAACAGTCCATACTCCACTTTCAGGACATGTTCCGCCAGTAGTGCCAGTGGTTCCGAGTGGTACTTTTGACATATATCAATCTCCAGAGGTTTTTTTTTAATCGTTAACACGATTTTTTCTAACGCAGATTGACATTACCATGTTTAAAAGTGCTGTTAACTCAGTTTGAGTTAATAAATTAAAAAATTGATAGCTGGAGCGATTAAGCTTCCATAATTTGAGTTAAGTAGAAATTGCAATTTACTCTGCTTTTTATCGAAAGCTAAAATTTTTTTGTTTAAATCTTAACTGATAGTCAGCTATAATGCTCTTTTGTCCAATTGCACTATTTTGTCGTTTTTATATTTATTTTTTTTATTCTTGCGAAATATGTTGCTGAGAGTAGATTGTAATAGAGAAAAATGTGAAAATACACTTGATAATTTACTGCTGGCTGAGCGTGCGCTATTAAAAAAAGCCCCGGAGGGCTTTTATGCGTTTAAGTTTACAATAATCATTTTTTTGAAGATTTACTAGGCTTCAGATCTGGATTATTTCCAGGCGTGTTTTTGTTATCACGCTGGCGCTGATCAGGTTTGCCAGTTGATTCAGCAATGCGTTTTGGTCCTGGTTTAAGTGACATGATTGGTATCCTATATGTTCGAGAGGGAAATCTCTCAAGAATAGATATATACTTACTTGCAGGTGTTATCAAGTCTAATGAAGGAATTATTTTTTCTATAATAAAAGAATTATTATTAATAATTGACTGCTTTTTTTATGAGAGGATTTATGGAATGGATCTTTGGTGGGGTCATTTTATTGGCAATTATAGGCGCGATTCTGAAACCACGAAGATGTGATATATGTGGAATATTGTTTAAAAGAAACTACTACACTTGGACAATTGAAGGTCGTAAACAACATTTATGTCCTAATTGCAACAATAAAATGAGCCGGAGAGTCAGTAATAAAAGATTTACAGCCAGATTCGGATAATTAAATTATTGTAGATACTCTGTGCGGGTCTTTATTTGTTATTTTCTAAAGGTCAGGGTGGCGTAGTATCAGGATTGTATGTCCAAGATTACTAGATAACCACCCTTAATTACTTTTCCAATTTTGCACTTAGGCAGTAAAAGTTGTGCTAATTCTTTAAATGTCTTGTTTAACATCAACTCTATTAGTTTCGTGAAAACTATAGTTATTCGATTATTTGAAGTCTTCTATTATTTTTTGGTTGTAATCTTCTAGGTATTTCTGTAATTCATTTCTGTCAATCAAACGTACTTTTGCTGATTCAGCAAGTTCTTTGGCCGAATTGGTGAAATATGAATTTGTTATAACCATTGCTTCGTCACATGAGTAAAATGCCTTAGCGGAGATAGCTTGTTGTACTGCTGAATTACCAACTGAGCCAGAATAATTTTTTGCCTGAATAACAATATTTTTATCGAAACGAGTGACAAATAGATCTGCACCTTGATCTTGAGTTCTCTTAGTTTCTTTAACATCGTATCCAAGAGTCTGGAATATCTTGACTAAGAAGTCTTCAAATTCAAAACCATTCATTGAATCAACTGAGTACATATTAACATATTTATCGGGATTGAAATGTTCAAGGCGTATAGCCAATCTTTCTACCAGTATGTCAAAATATATAGTTTCACAGATTGATATATACTTTCTAACATTATCAATTGAGATCAATGGTTTGCCCGGAGTGTTTTGTGCGTTCTCATTGAATTCTAATGCAGAGAAGGCTATGTTATTGCTCCAGACAAAGTATAGAAACAATGATAGATCAGATCTAAATGTCGTTCCTGCTTCTTCAATCCATGATTTTAAAGATTCTGTTAATGTAGGTTTGATATGTCTTTTGATCTCTTTCGCAAACCCGTTATATACAGCGTTAAATGATGTAGTAAGTAAAAGCTTGTCCAAAAGCATTGGCAGCTCTTCCAATTCATTAAACCCCTTTCGAACAAGTACTTCACGAAATAATACAAAATCAGAATAAGTGCTTTTGTCTTCCGATAAATCACTTTCTGATCGCTTATCATGTGAAAACTTTGTTGTGTAAATGAAATTAGTGAAATAAGGATCCTTAAACGTTGCATATTTATCTAAAACATTTTGCAAGAGACTATTGAGTTGGGACTGCTCTTTCTTTTTCCCGAACAAGTCTTTGATAATTCCTTTTGACTGATACTGAAATTCTGGATAAAAAGAGGGATTAAGAGGGATCATTTGTTCTGAGGTAATAGGGGTGGGCGTTTTTGTGCCCCATGAATTCGTTGCAGTTGGTACTCCGCCAGAACACCAGGGACAAATAATTTCGAAAGATGTCTTGCTGCATGAGTAACACTGATAAATCATTAGGCTATTTCCTTATATAATTATTAGGCTTAGTCATGATCTTTGGATCATAAAGTTGAGTTGCTATTCTTGTAGTAGAGTACAATGTTAAATGCAAATAATTATCATACTTTTAAATCATGGTAATGATTTAATGAATCATTTTCCAATCCTGATGAAAAGCTGTAGTTGCCACTTGCTGAAAGTTCAACATGCCTTCCCCACCACGCCATCATATCTCTTCGTTGCTCCAGGTATTGAGAACGGTTGTAAGCTCTTCTGACCTCATTAGTATCAATGTGTGCCAGTGCTGCTTCAATCACGTCAGGCTGAAACCCTTTCTCATTGAGAACAGTTGAGGCTATGGATCTCATACCATGCGCAACAAGGATATCTTTGAAGCCCATACGTTTCAGCGCCATGTTTGCCGTCTGACTGTTCATTGGTTCCAGTGGATTACGGTAGCCCGGAAAAACGTGTGGTCTATGTTTACTGATAGCCTTCATGATTTCTAATACGGCAAGTGCCTGGTCAGACAACGGAACAATATGCATACGTTTCATTTTCATGCGCCCGGCAGGAATGCGCCATTCCTTTGTCTCAAAATTGATCTCGTCCCACCGGGTCATTGCTGCTTCGGCTGGCCGCGTCATAGTAAGAAGCTGCCATTCAATCAGGCAACGCGTCTGTCTGCCAATACTCGCAAATGCGAGAGCCTTCATAAGTAGGGGGAGTTGTTCGGGTGCAAGGGCAGGGCGGTGCTTTACTGTCGGCTTATGGAAGGTTCTACTGATTCTCGCAGCAGGATTGAAAGTCACTAATCCTGAATTGAGGGCGTAGTCCATGACTTCATTGATACGCTGCGTAAGACGTTTAACTGTTTCCAGCCTTCCGGCTGAGTGAGTTGGTTCAAGCGCCCCAATGAATTGCTGAGCGGTGATTTTTGCGATAGGCAATGAGCCAATGTGTGGAAACACATACTTACTTAGAGAGCGCCAGATGTCGTTTAGCGTGTGCTGGGTTAGTCCGGCAGCTTCTTTAGTCTTGAACCATAATGCAGCAACCTTTTCGAATGTGTTTTCTGTTGCTTCTCTTTGTTGAAGTCTTTGCGCCTTCCTGTGCTCTTGCGGATCAATGTCCTGCTGCAGAAGTTTTCGGAAGTCTGTACGGAACTGGCGAGCTTCTAAGAGAGAGATTTCTGGGTAGGAACCGAAGCTGAGGATAGTGCGTTTGCTTGTAAAAGGTCTGTAGTAACGGAAGCGCCAGAGTTTTGAACCGGCTGGATTGATCTGAATTTCTAGTCCGTCTCCGTCATAGAGGACGATGGCACGTTCCGAACACTTAGCGTTTTTGATTTCAGTATTTGTAAGAGGTTTAGTCTGCCTTGCCACAAAAGCTCTCCATTTCAGTCCTTAGCAGTGATAGGCATATCGCTTTTCAAGCCAATGTATGACTAAGCCTAGAGATAGGCCTATCAATCGTGGATTTCAATGTAAGACTATGGACGTCACTAGACAATAAAAAGTACAGCGGATCATGTTAACCCACTGTACTTTCTAAATTTATAGTCTTGTCTGGACTTTGCCGGACAAAACGTTGGGGATATTGATGGTCGGCACGAGAGGATTTGAACCTCCGACCCCTGACACCCCATGACAGTGCGCTACCAGGCTGCGCTACGTGCCGACACAGGCTGCTAATACTACTGAAATCCGCGATGATTGCAAGCACCTAACATGTTGACTGCTATGAAATTAAGCAATTTCGCTATGTTTTATCTCAGTTCGCGATAAAACGCTTTTCTTCCGTCAGCACCTGTAACAGCAGCGCTAACTGTGGCTTGTGATCTTTCAGACGATGGCCTTCGCTGTCCCAGGCGGTGTAATTACCATTATTGTCCAGTACCAGCGTGACCTCAGGAGTGGTGATAACCAGCTGACGATTGTTGCTACTGGCAACCCAGTCATTGCGACGACGAGCGGCAAACAAATCCTCTCCCTGTGAATAGTCATAGCCCGGATTGCTTACATGGAGCAGGCGTTGCATCAGGGTAGCCATAACGTCCTGGTGGTCGCTCAGCTTATTAATCTGCTGTGCAGGGGTTCCAGGCCAGTGGACCACCAGCGGCACGCGGAGATTCGCACGATTTCCCATGCTGGTGTTGCCGTCCAGTGCCGTACCGTGTTGTGCGGTAATAACCACTACCGTGTTATCCAGTAATCCCTTGTTTTGCAGGCTGGCAAGCACGCTCTGAATCTGCTTATCCACATCAACCATATTCCGCTGATAATGTCGGAGATACTTTTCTGGCGTGTTGTCAGATTCATTTTTCCCTGAGAGGGAAAGATAGGAGAACCACGGCGATTTACTGTTTTTTTGTCCTTCAAGCCAGCTTTGCCACTGGGCGACAGTTTGCTCATCAGACTGACTTCTGGATGGCGGCAATGAGTAGTCAGCAAGAAGCGCCTGGCGGTAAAGTGGCGACGCAAACCCATCAGAAGCGAAAAGCCCGAACTGATATCCCTGCCTGCTTAACGCATCCATTAATGCAGAAGGCATCCTGGCCGACAGCACACCATCCATATAAGCGGGGGAGATACCATAAAACAGGCCGAACAAACCGCTGTCAGGCGTACTGCCTGCGCTGTAATGCTGCATAAAACTGACATTCTGACTGGCAAATTGCGCCAGCCCCGGCAGGTATTTCGGCAGCGTTGCTGCGTTGAGGCCTTCCACCGTTACTACCAGCAAATTACTGCGGGTTCCACCATCGCGAAAGGTAATGTTATTAAGCGGATAAGCGACAGATAGCGCTTCAGGATCACCCTGTTCAACCAGCCTGCGTTGATACTCCTGCTCATCCAGCAAACCATGTTTTTCAAGGAAGCGGCGTGCTGTCATCGGGTAGGAGAGCGGCAGATTAGAGCGTTGCATGGTAATTGGGCGGTAAAAGTTTGCATCGGCCCAGATATACATCACATGGCTGGTACAAAACGCCACAATAAACAGCACGGCCAACGGTTTACCGAAGCGGCGACGGTTCAGACTTCGTAACTTTTGCCAGCTCCAGGTAGCAAACAACATTTCTACCAGAAAAATGGCCGGAACGCTGATGAACATCAGTTGCCAGTCGCGGGCCAGCTCACTCTGATCGGGGTTGATAACCAGTTCCCACACCACCGGGTTAAGATGCAGATGGAAACGGTTAAAAACGGCACTGTCAACAAGAAGCAGCGTCAGGCCGGCGGTAGCAACTATCGCTGACAAAAAACGCAGCAATCGCTGGGACATGACGACAAAGGTGAGCGGAAAAATAATCAGTAAATAGGCCGCGAAAACAATAAAACTGAAATGCCCAATCCAACTGGTGAAAGCATAGATTCGCCCCGCCAGCGAGGCGGGCCAGTCGGAAACAAACAGATAGCGGCTACCCAAAATGAAGGCAAAAAGAATGTTAAAGAGGGCGAACCAATGCCCCCAGCCAATCATCTGAGATACTTTTTCACGGTAGCGCTGCTGATTTGTTACCATAACCGATTCAAAATTATTACGTTAATGGGCTTCATCTTCACTTACTGAAGCTTGCAGGGCATCAGCAAATGAACGTGCCAGCGTACGCCTCTGAGCGGGGGATACGCTGGTGTTAATTAAATTGGTAACCATATTTCCAAGAACCATCAGGGAAAGATCGGTTGGCGCTTTATCTTTTTCAAGAATATTGACCATGTCCGCGAGAAGTTTTTCCACGCGCTGATCGCTGTATCGGGATTGTTGTGGCATAGCAGTCGAATTTGCTGAGTATTAAAGGGCGTTATCCTACCGTAGATGTGCAATTTTTTCTGCACTTTTATCGCAAGACATTGGTTAATGTTGTTGTTGGTTGATTGCTGTGACGGCGAATGATTGAATACGCGCCTGAGTCACATTAAGGAGAGTTTACCATGAGTCTGGATATCGACCAGATTGCCCTGCATCAGATGATCAAGCGCGATGAACAGACGCTGGAGCTGGTGCTGCGCGAGTCATTGTTACCTGCGAACGGCCCGGTAACGGCAATGATGGAAGAGCTGCACCGCGTCTACAGTGCCAAAAGTAAGGCATATGGCCTGTTCAATGAAGACAGCGAGCTGGCTGAAGCATTGCGCAATTGCCGGAAAGGTCAGGATGATTTTCTGGCGTTCAGTCGGGCGGCTACCGGACGGCTACGTGATGAACTTGCCAAATATCCG
Source organism: Erwinia mallotivora (assembly GCF_000590885.1). GTDB lineage: Bacteria > Pseudomonadota > Gammaproteobacteria > Enterobacterales > Enterobacteriaceae > Erwinia > Erwinia mallotivora. Next base: position 31,410 of record NZ_JFHN01000051.1, on the reverse strand, counting down.
TTCGCTGATGGCGGTATTGTGCTGTTCGGTCATTATCGTTATCTGGCGGTGGAATACCTGCTGGTTGCGGTGCTCAACAGCCAGAGCAGCATGCGCGTTAACGAAGAGCTTGATATCAGCAGCACCCATTATCTCGACCTCCATCATGCCGATATCGTTGCCCGTATCGATCTGACCGAGTGGGAAACGAATCCGGAATCCACCCGCTATCTGACCTTTTTACGTGGACGGGTAGGCCGAAAAGTGGCTGATTTTTTCATGGACTTTCTCGGGGCCAGCGTCGGGCTGGATACCAAAGCGCAAAACCGTGGATTATTACAGGCTGTCGATGATTACTGCGATCAGGCCAGTCTGGATAAGAACGAACGTCAGAACTATCGACAACAGGTTTACAGCTACTGTAATGAACAATTACAGGCAGGTGAAGAGATCGAACTGCAAGAGCTGTCGGGGGAGCTGGCCCCACTGGGAGAGAAAACCTTCCAGACTTTCACACAGGAGCAGGGCTACGAACTGGAAGAGCGTTTCCCGGCTGACCGGGGCACATTACGCCAGCTGACTAAATTTGCCGGCAGCGGCGGCGGTCTGACCCTCAATTTTGATGCCATGCTGCTGGGTGAGCGCATTTTCTGGGATGCGGCAACCGATACGCTGACAATTAAAGGCACACCCCCTAACCTGCGGGATCAGCTACAGCGTCGCAGCAGTGGTGGTTGAGCGCAAAAAAAACGCCGCATAACGCGGCGTTTTTTATGTTCCGGACGGGCTGTTAAGCGCGAACGAAGTCGATATGGTGCAGTTTTGGCTTGAACGGATGACGCTGTACAGCCTGCACTTTTACTTTAGTCTCTTTACCATTGACAACCAGAGTCAGAACTTCGCTGTAGAACTCAGGCTTGGCCTGCATGTTCATCACCGAGTCGTGGTCCAGTTCGATGGCAACAGCTGCATCTTTACCGCCATAAATGATGGCCGGGAATTTATTAGCTGTACGCAGGCGGCGGCTCGCACCCTTACCCTGCTCTTTACGTTCTTCTGCATTGATAGTGAACATTGTTCAGTCTCTTTAAGTAAGTATCCTGTCACAGGCGACCCAGCAACAGGTTAATGGTTCAGCTTCTGCGGTTGCAAAAGCGGGGCGCATTATAGCCTTACTCCGGGAAACGGGCAACGGCTATGTCGGTGTTTCTGTCTGCCAGCCGATGTCAGAAAAGTTCGTTGGCACGGCGATAGCGTCCCTGATAGTCGAAGACTTTTTCACGGATCTGCCAGTAGTGACGCTGTTTCCGGGCGACGATAAAGTCGGGATGGCGCAACAGGGGCTGAAGGGCAACAAGGTCCGCCGCATTTTTCCAGCTCATCGCCAGGCCCGGCGCACGCTGATGTGGACGCAGGAAAATATGCTCAAAGGCTTTGCGCTGAGCGGGGGTATTCAGGCGAAATCGCTCACTGACTTCTGTTGCATCCTCGTCATAGTAACGTGCCTTCAGCCACTCGCCTTTCTCATCAACGCCGCATTCAAGAACCATTGCTGCACAGCGTAAAACCAGCGCATCCTTTAGTTTCAGCGCGGCTTTCAGCATGTCGTCCGGGTCAACCAGTACCACCTCGCACTGGTGGCAACGGCGGGCGGCAATATCGTTTTCAGCGTGACAGTGTGGACAGCTTTTAAAGCGGAAGCGGAAATCGCATTGCTGGCGTTCACCTTCATCATCTTCCAGTATCCCCTGACAGCGACGGCCAAAGTGTTCAATTATCGTGCCGTCTTTGGTGGTTTTGCCCCAGAACGTGTTGGCAAAGCCGCAGGCCGGACAAAATACCTGCACCGGCTGATTATCACTTGTACCTTTGGGCGTGCCGACTTCCGGGGTAAAGATATCATGCGGGTTGCCGGCGTAATCCAGAATCAGGCAGTCGTGCTTACCAGGACAAAGCCGCAATCCGCGACCGACGATTTGCTGATAAAGGCTCACCGACTCGGTGGGGCGCAGAATGGCAATCAGATCAACATGCGGCGCATCAAAACCGGTGGTCAGCACGGCCACGTTGACCAGATAGCGTAGCTGACGGGCTTTAAACGCGGTAATCAGTGCATCGCGCTCACTGGCCGGGGTAGCTGCGGTAATTAACGCATTATCATCGGGCAGCAGACGCGCCACTTCTGCTGCGTGTTCAACAGTGGCGGCAAAAATCATCACCCCCTGGCGGTCCTGAGCAAACTCAACAATCTGTCGGATAATATGCGGCGTGATACGCTGTTGCTGGTGCAGTTCACGGTTAAGATCCGCCTCGCTGAACAGACCATTTTCTTTCGCAGTCAGACGACTGAAATCGTACTGCACTACCGGCATATCAAGTCTCTCTGGTGGCACCAGAAATCCATGTTTAATCATGTAACGCAGCGGCAGTTCATATATACAGTCGCGAAAGAGGGCGCGCTCATCGCCCCGGACCATACCGTGATAGTGAAACTGATAAATCCAGCCCTTGCCAAGACGAAAGGGGGTGGCGGTCAGACCGAGCAGGCGCAATTTCGGATTACGCAGGCGAAGATGGCTGATAATTTGCTGATACTGACTGTCATCAGCATCGCTGATGCGGTGGCATTCATCGACAATCAGTAACGTAAACTCGCTGTCAAACAGTGACAGGTTGCGTGCCACGGACTGGACGCTGCCAAACACCACTTTGCTGTGACTGTCGCGGCGCTGTAATCCGGCGGCAAAAATATCGGCTTTCAGGCCATAAGACTCATACTTGCTGTGATTCTGTGCGACCAGCTCTTTGACATGGGCCAGCACTAACACGCGCCCACGCGCAAGTCTTGCCAGCTCTGCAATCACCAGACTTTTCCCGGCCCCGGTGGGCAGAACAATCACCGCCGGATGGCTGGAGCGGCGGAAATGGCTGAGAGTGGCATCAACCGCTTCCTGCTGATAGGGGCGCAGTGTAAACGACATTAATTTTCAGAAGTTCCGCGAACAAAGCCGCATTATGTCACGAAAGCAACGATGATGCGTGCCCAACTCTGGGCCTCGAAGCGAACTCCCGATATACTGGCGGCCGAAATTGCAGGTTTTATATCATCACCAACCCGCCCTTTCTTCATCCGTACCCTGACAAGGGACGCCAGTTTCGTTTTTATTCAAACAGGCAGTACAGATTTAATGCGACTTGATAAATTTTTATCTCAGCAACTGGAAATCAGTCGGGCGATTGCAGGGCGTGAAATACGCGCCCGGAAAATCACCGTAGATGGCGAAGTCGTCCGGGACAGCGCCTTCAGGCTAAGCCCGGAAAACCAGGTGGAATATGACGGCACCTTGTTACAACTGCAACTGGGACCGCGCTACTTTATGTTGAATAAGCCACAGGGCTATGTCTGTTCAACTGATGATCCCGACCATCCGACCGTGCTCTATTTTCTTGCAGAAGCCGCCGCATACAAACTTCATGCGGCAGGCAGGCTGGATATTGATACCACCGGACTGGTACTGATGACCGATGATGGTCAGTGGTCGCACCGTATCACCTCCCCACGTCATCATTGTGAAAAGACCTATCTGGTTACCCTGGAATCACCGGTTGCCGATGATACGGCAGAAAAATTTGCTGCCGGCGTGCAACTCCATAATGAGAAAGAACTGACCAGACCGGCCATGCTGGAGAGGGTCAGCGACCTTCAGGTGCGCCTGACCATCAGCGAAGGCCGTTATCATCAGGTCAAACGGATGTTTGCTGCCGTTGGTAATCATGTCGTGGCTTTGCACCGGGAGCGCATCGGGGCGATTGAGCTGGACCCGGAACTGCAACCTGGTGAGTATCGTGCGCTGAGTGAGGAAGAGATCGCCAGCGTCGGTGTCGTGACGGGTAAAGCGAAAAACAAATGAAGGGTGAAAAAGTGCGTAAGGAAACGAACTCATCGCTGGGCCTGGTGGTTATTCTTGGTTTGCTGGCGATGTTAATGCCGTTGTCGATTGATATGTATCTGCCTGCATTGCCGCAGATTGCCAGGGAGTTTGGCGTACCGGCGGGTAGCGTACAGATGACGCTTAACATCTATATCCTGGGTTTTGCGCTTGGTCAGCTGGTCTATGGCCCGCTGGATGACAGCTTTGGACGTAAGCCGGTGATCACCGCCGGTACATTAGTTTTTGCCGTGGCGGCAGCGGCTTGTGCAATGGCGCAGACCATCGATCAGTTGATTTTTATGCGCCTGTTACATGGCTTGTCAGCCGCAGCCGGTAGCGTGGTGATCAGTGCGCTGATGCGCGATTGTTACTCGAAGGAAGAGTTTTCGCGCATGATGTCTTTTGTGATGCTGGTAACGACTATCGCGCCGCTGCTGGCACCGATTGTTGGTGGCTGGCTGCTGTTGCTGTCGAGCTGGCATGCTATTTTCTGGAGCATCTCTGTCGCCGCGCTGGTGACCACGGTGATGGTGGTAACACAGATCAAAGAGACATTACCGGTGGACAGACGCCAGAAATTTCAACTGCGCGTCACTCTCATCAATTTCCTTTCGTTGGTTCGCCACAAGCGCGTGTTCAGTTATATGCTGGCCAGCGGCTTCTCTTTTGCCGGTATGTTCTCTTTTCTTAATGCCGGGCCTTTTGTCTACATTGAGCTGAACCACATCTCACCACAGAACTTTGGTTATTATTTTGCGCTCAACGTGGTGTTTCTGTTCCTGATGACCCTGATCAACAGCCGATCGGTGCGCCGTTTTGGTCCGGTTGCGATGTTCCGTTTTGGTCTGCTGGTGCAGTTGACCATGGCGGTATGGCTGGTCGTGGTGAGTATGCTGAATCTGGGGTTTCTGCCACTGGTCTTTGGCGTGGCGATGTATATTGGCTGTGTTTCGATGGTTTCCTCAAACGCGATGGCAGTGATCCTTGAGGAATTCCCGCATATGGCGGGCACGGCATCGTCGCTGGCGGGAACCCTGCGCTTTGGGGTGGGGGCGCTGACAGGGGCATTGCTCTCCACCCTGACATTCAGCAGCGCATGGCCGATGGTCGGCTCTATCTTCGTTTGTGCCTCGTTCTCCGTAATCTTATTCATCTATGCCAGCAGGCCACATCAAGGTTCCCCACGATAACCTGCTGATTAAGCGGCGACAAAAGTGGCGCTGCTCAATCTGTCATTATTTTAAATGTTGCTATAATGTGAAAGTAACATTGCAGAAATATACCTTTGTGCAACAAAATGATTGTTATCACGTTGCTAACGCGGTAAATATAATGTTAAAACGAGAGTCAGCTCTCAAAAATCAGTGCTGAAGCGAATGCTGAATGCTGCGGCATCTGTCTGACCATATGATCTGAAGCCAGCCTGTCTGACTGAAATCCCGGCGCGGCCTGGGGGAGTGTGGATGAATACATTACAACATTCAGTGGTACACCGTTTGCCACAATCCTATCGCTGGGGCGGCGGAGCCGTGGGAGGCAGGGTAGAGCCGCTGTTATATAACAATCTTGCCACTGACGACGATTTGGTTGGCCTGACTCTGCTCAGCCATCAGGGCGCTCAGGCGTGGGAAGTGATGCAGATGATCAAGGATGCTCTGTTGGAAATCCAGCTTGATTGTTCTGTGGTGGAGTGGGAGGGTGAACCCTGTCTGTTTGTTGCCCGGCATCATGAGTGCGCTGCCACCTGCCGTTTAAAAAACTTTGGTGTTGGCATCGCTGAACCCTTCAGACATACCTCTGCCTGAACCCTCAACAGGCAGAGCGTTATTTATTCCAGAGTCAGCAATTGTTGTGTATAAGCCTGCCCGGGCGAGTTGAAAATGTGCCCGCATTCGCCCTGTTCAACCACTTCTCCCTGCCTCAGTACGACCACCTGGTGGCAAAGCGAACGTACAACCTGCAAATCATGACTGATAAAAATATAGGCCAGCCGGTGATCGTGCTGAAGTTTTTTCAGCAGGGACAAAATTTGTTTTTGTACTGAGCGATCAAGGGAAGAGGTGGGCTCATCAAGAATAATCAGCTGGGGTTGCAGGATCACGGCTCTGGCGATAGCCACACGCTGGCGCTGACCACCTGAAAACTCTGTCGGATAGCGATGGCGGGTTTCCGGGTCCAACCCCACTTCCTGCATTACGGCGATCACCTTCGCCTCACGTTGGGCGGCGGTCAGTTCAGGATGATGGACCAGTAAACCCTCTGCGATAATCTGCAATACCGTCAGTCGGGGATTCATTGACGAGTTGGGATCCTGAAATACCACCTGCATCTGACGTCGTAACGGCAACATCCTGCGGCGATCGCAGTGATGTAGCGGCTCCCCGGCAAACCAGATCTCTCCCTGTGAAGGAATCAGCCGTAACAAAGCCATCCCGGTGGTGCTTTTCCCCGATCCTGATTCACCCACCAGCCCCAGGCTTTCCCCCGGACGCAGCTGGAAGCTGATTGATTTCAGCGCGTGGTGGTAGCCGGTTGTACGCCGCATCAGACCCTGTCTGATCGGAAAAGAGACCGTAAGTTGATCCACGCGAAGCAAAGGAGGAGCCTGATTATCCGCAGGCTTAGGGCGGCCTTCAGGCTCGGCATCCAACAGTGCACGGGTGTAAACGTGTTGCGGAGCGCTGAACAGTTGCTGCTGGCTGTTGCTTTCCACTGCCTGACCATTGCGCATAACGGTGACGTTATCCGCCAGTCGACGCACAATATTCAGGTTGTGCGTGATAAACAGCAATCCCATATTCATCTCCTGCTTCAGCTCTTTCAGCAAAACCAGGATCTGGGCCTGTACCGTCACATCCAGGGCGGTCGTCGGTTCGTCTGCAATCAGCAGCTCAGGCTGGGTCAGCAGCGCCATGGCAATCATTACGCGCTGACGCTCACCACCGGAAAGCTGATGAGGAAAGGCATTCAGTCGTTTACTGGCCTGACGTATTCCCACCCGATCAAGACAGCTGAGCATTTCAGCCCGGGCTGCTTCTTTACGCATTCCCCGATGCAGGGACAGCACTTCATATAACTGTTTTTCAATGCTGTGCAGGGGATTTAACGAAACCATTGGCTCCTGAAAAATCATCGCCATGCGGTTGCCGCGCAGTCCCCGCAGCGTCTGCTCATCCGCCTTCAGCACATCCTGTCCGGCGAAGAGGATTTCGCCCTGTGGATAGATAACGGGCGGGGAAGGCAGCAGGCGCATCACCGACAATGCGGTAACGCTTTTTCCCGAGCCTGATTCGCCGACCAGCGCCAGTGTTTCACCGGCAGCAACGGAGAGAGAAAGGTTATCAACCACCGTGCGGGTGAGCTCTCCCTGACGGAAGGCGATGCTTAAATCTTTAATACTCAGTAACGACATTTCAATGCACCTTACTGGGATCGAAGGCGTCCCGAACCGCCTCACCGATAAAAATTAACAGCGACAGCAGGATCGCCAGCGTCAGGAATGCTGTTATCCCCAGCCAGGGAGCCTGGAGATTATTTTTACCCTGCAATAACAACTCCCCTAATGACGGCGAGCCGAGTGGCAGACCGAATCCCAGGAAGTCGAGCGAGGTCAGGGTGGTGATTGAGCCACAGAGAATAAACGGCAGATAGGTCAGGGTGGCAACCATCGCATTGGGCAGCATATGCCGTGAGATGATCTTGCGGTCGCTGACCCCAAGGGCCTGTGCGGCGCGAATATAGTCAAAGTTGCGGGTGCGCAGAAATTCGGCCCTCACCACGCCGACCAGTTGCATCCAGCCGAACAGCACGGTGATAGCCAGCAGCCACCAGAATCCCGGCTGGATGACGCTGGAGAGCAGGATAATCAGAAACAGCGTCGGCATCCCGGACCAGACTTCGATAAACCGCTGACCCCAAAGATCAATACGGCCACCGTAATAGCCCTGGCAGGCCCCCACCACCACGCCAATGATGCTGGAAATCAGCGTCAGCATCATTCCGAACAGTAGCGAAATTCGCGTGCCATACAGTAATCTTGCCAGCACATCCCCGCCGTTAGCATCGGTTCCCAACCAGTTATGCACAGAAGGCGGGGCAGGGAAGGGTACGGTGGAAGCAAAGTTGATGCTGCCATCACCAAAGCGAATGGGTGCCCAAATTGCCCAGCCCTGTTGATCGATGCGTGATTTTAACCACGGGTCCTGATAATCGGCCGCGCTGGCCAGTGGACCGCCGAAGTCGGTCTCGCTGTAATTCACCAGTAGCGGCAAAAAAGTATGTCCCTGATAACGCACCAGCAGGGGTTTATCATTCGCCAGCAGTTCTGAACCGAGGCACAGAATAAATATGACGACAAAAATCCACAGTGACCAGTAGCCCCGACGGTTCTGGCGGAATCGCGCCCAGCGGGCCTGATTAACAGGGCTTAATCGACTCATCAGCGTGCCTCAAAATCAATGCGCGGATCGACCAGCGTGTAGGTGATATCGCTGAGGATGTTCAGCAGCAGGCCAATCAGCGTGAAAATATATAAAGTGCCAAACATCACCGGATAATCACGCTGGATGGTTGCATCGTAGCCCAGCAGGCCCAGTCCGTTCAGCGAAAACATCACTTCAATCAACAGAGAACCGGTGAAGAACAAACTGATAAAGGTGGCCGGGAAACCGGCAATAACCAACAGCATGGCGTTGCGGAACACATGGCGGTAGAGGATTTTTTTTTCATCCAGCCCTTTGGCGCGGGCGGTGACCACATACTGTTTGCGAATTTCATCGAGGAATGAATTTTTCGTCAGCATCGTCAGCGTGGCAAAACCTCCGATCACCGCAGCGGCAACGGGGAGGGTGATATGCCATAAATAGTCAGTGATTTTGCTGTACCACGGCAGGGCATCAAACTGGGCTGACACCAGGCCGCGCAGCGGAAACCAGTCGAGGTAACTCCCCCCGGCAAACAACACAATCAACAGCGTGGCAAACAAAAATGACGGTATGGCGTAACCGACAATGATAAGGGTGCTGCTCCAGACATCAAAAGCGCTGCCATTACGTACGGCTTTTTTTATACCCAGTGGAATCGACACCAGATAGATAATCAGCGTACTCCACAGACCGAGAGTAATGGAAACCGGCAGACTGTTTTTGATGAGTTGAATAACCGAACTGCTGCGAAACAGGCTGTCTCCAAAATCAAAACGCACATAGTTCCACAGCATGGTGAAATAGCGTTGGTAAAGCGGCTTATCAAAGCCATAGCGTTTGGTGATCTCAGCCACCACTTCCGGGTCCAGACCGCGTGAGCCACGATACTGGCTGTCTCCGGGGTTCATGGCATTGCGTCCCTGAACCTTTGGCGCGCCCGCTGAACCCGGCATACCTGTGGTCTGGCCGAATTCGATATTCGCCAGTGCCTGATCGACCGGACCGCCAGGGGCGATTTGTACAATAAAAAAGTTGATGGTGATAATTGCCCACAGCGTGGGAATAATCAGTAACAGTCTGCGTAGCAGGTAATTGCCCAAACTCTGCTCCTTATCGACGTTGGGCCGGCAACTGTGCGGCTTTGTTGACATCGTACCACCAGCTGTCGAAACCCAGTGACCAGGTCGGACGTGTTTCTGGCATCGAGAATTTGTTCCACCAGGCATAGCGGTCGCTGGCGTTGTACCACATTGGGATCATGTAATAATTCCACAGCAGAACCCGATCCAGTGCGCGCCCGAGCGGCAGCAGCGCAGCTTTGTCACCCTGATGCTGATTAATTTGCTTAATCAGGTTATCCACCACAGGGTTAGAAACATGTGGGCGGTTATAGCTGGAATTGATATAGGCGCTGGCCCAGTAAATCTGTAATCCACTGTCCGGGAACGGCATCGCCGGATAGGGCGATGCCAGCATATCGAAGTCGCCCTTACGCAGGCGCGCCAGATACTGTGAGCTGTCAACCTGACGAATATTCAGTTTGATGCCGATTCTCGCAAGGTTGTGCTGGAACGGTAATATCCACTGATCGTTACCGTCGTTTCGCGTCAGTAACTCGAAACTGAAGCTGGCCCCGGTATTGACATTGACCAGGCGTTGATTTTTCAGCTGCCAGCCCGCCTGCTTCAGTAAATCCAGTGCTTTCAGAAGGTTACTGCGGTTATAGCCACTGCCGTCCGTGTGGGAGGGCTGAAAAATCTGTGAAAACACCTCATCCGGAATTTTGCCTTTAAACGGTGCCAGAATTTCAAGCTCTTTGGCATCAGGATAATGACGGGCAGCATATTCCGTATTCTGGAAATAGCTGTTGGTGCGTTGATAAGAGCCATAAAACAGGGCTTTATTCATCCACTCAAAATCAAATACCAGTGAAATGGCCTCACGAACCCGTCTGTCACTGAACAAAGGCTTTGGCACGTTAAACGCCAGCCAGTTAGTCGCAGTTGCAACCCGGTTTGGCTGCTCATCTTTCACGATAAAATGCTGACTGAAGTTCTTTCCCTGATACTGAGTCGCCCATTTTTTAGCCGAGCCTTCATTGCGAAAATCAAACGCACCCGCCTTGAACGCTTCAAAAGCGACATTGTCATCCAGATAGTAGTCATAGCGCAGCGTATCGAAATTATGCAGTCCCCGGTTCACCGGCAGGTCTGCCGCCCAGTAATCCTGCACGCGTGAATAGGTGACGGATTGACCGACTTTATAGCTGGTGATCCGGTAAGGCCCGCTGGAGAGTGGAGGCGTTGGCAGCGGCTCGCTCAGTTTATGGTCTTTCCAGAATTTTTCCGGGAACACCGGCAGGCTCAGCAGCGACAGCATCTTATCGCGGTCGCTCTCCGGGAGTTCAAAACGTACGGTAAGCCGGGAAATGGCTTTGGCGGTGATGCCTTTAAATACCACCCGGAACTGCGGTACGCCTTCGGTCATAAACTTATTAAAGGTGAAGGCGACATCATCGGCGGTTATCGGCGTGCCATCCTGAAAACGCGCCTGAGGTTTCAGTGTGACCTCAACCCAGCGGTAATTATCGGGATAACGCGCAAATTCGGCAATCAGGGGATAATAGCTGCCTGCTTCATCATCAGGGCTGACGAAAAGTGTGTCGTAAAGGGTATCAGAACCAGCGGCCGGATTGCCTCGCGAAGCGAAACGATTGAAGTTGTCATAGGTGCCGAGGGCCGACAGGGTGACGCTACCTCCTTTGGGGGCCGCCGGATTGACATAATCATAATGGCTGAAGTCTGTGGCATATTTCGGTTCGCCAAGTTGGGCAAAGGCGTAACTTTCATTGATTTTTTCAGCCAGCACGGCTGGTGCGGTAAGACTGAAGGCTATCAAAGCAAACCAGCGCAAGATCATCGTGTTATTCAACTCCAGAAACAAAACCCGAGGCGGGCACAAGCGTAACAGCAGGATGATGGCTGTGGCAATGCGCTAAATCAGCTGTTTACCGGGGATACAGTGAAATGAGGTGATTAACAAACGATTATGGCAAATGGCGAAGCTTGAGGTGGCAGGCAAAAAAAACGCTGCCGTGGCAGCGTTTACTCTCATTTCGTTTCGCAGACCCAGGGAAGGGCAATCAGCTTTGCGAGCGGCTTAGTACCCGGCGCGCATCGCGATAACGATTTTTCCAGTAGGCTTCATTCAGGTTAGAAATCATCACACCATTGCTGGTGGAGGCATGAACGAAATTGTCATTACCCAGATAGATCCCAACATGACGTCCCGTTGAACCTGCCCGCAATAAGACCAGGTCTCCCGGACGGAGTTTGGCTCGCTGAATACTCTTTCCGCTGTCTTCCTGTTCATAGGTAGAGCGGGGAAGATCCAGACCAAACTGCTCACGAAATGTGGTCTGCACAAATGCTGAGCAATCAATGCCGCGTTTGCTGGTACCGCCAAGGCGATAACGAACGCCTTTCCAGTCGGAATACTGTTCCATCAGACGGGATTTAATATCCACATTCTGCACCAACTGTTCGAATTCATCCTGAGACGCTTGCAGTAAAAAACCATTCTTGTCTTTAACTGCATGAGTATCAGTTTGTGCATTATTGCCGGTATTCGTCGAGCTACAAGCTGAAAGCAGCGTTGCCAGAGCAACTGCGGGTATCACCCGCCAAATATATCTCAGAATCGGTTGAGACTTGACCATTATGAATGTGATCCCTTGAAGTCCTTAACGACAAAGTCGCTAGCTAAATTGCGAAACGAAATGAGAGTAAATATCACAGGTGGGTAAGACAATTCCTGAATAGTTAAAATGTGTTTGTGAGCACAATTTATTTTTCATCTTCAGAAAAATGTCTGCTGATTTTACCTGATTGCAAACGAGGTTACCCGATTACAGCCCGCATGGCGAGGGGTTTTAGCGACTTTTTTATAGGTTTTCACAATGTGAAACAACAAGGTCACAGCGTGGCAACGGTATCGGTATATTGCGCAGAAACTTTAGCCAGAAAAGGGCAGAACAGGGTGAAAATTGGTTTTTTTTATTTTTTATAGATGAAAATAGCGACATATCGTTTCAGGAAAATGGTTTTTGCTGTCAGCCAACCATAATAAAATCTTTTATAGAATATTTGCTTACCAGGCTAAGGATAGCAGTAAACCGCATTGAACAGGGTATTTGCCGGTTATTTTGCAATTTACTGCCCGGGATATTACTTAGCCGGCTTATATTTCCCAGGTAAATGGCGATATAAAGCGTTCACTAAATAATCACTGGCCGGGGTAATTAACCACCAGCTCATTCCCACCAACACGACAGAAAGAGAACCGACAGCCACATCAGTAAACCAGTGAGCGCCAATCATAATTCGCGGCGTGGCAAATACCAGCACAATGACGACGGCAATTAAAAATGCCTTTCGGGTGAAATAACGCAGCATAAAACAGGCAAAAATCATCAGCATCATGCCGTGGTCGCCGGGAAAACTGTCGGCAGAGGCATCTTTGGTTGGAATCCCCGTCAGTTGTGCAACGTGATTTACGTGCGGAAAGAATTTTGTAGGACTGCGGTGTGATACCGGAATCAGGTGGCCCAACTGATTGAGCAGTAAAGCGCTCAACAGCATGGCAATGCCAATGGCAAACATACGTCGACGGCCCTGCGGTGTTTCCTGCCGCCAGAAATGAAAATAAAGCGCGCCCATTGCTAACAGGGATACGCCATCAAAAAGCCTGAAGTTGGTGATTGCCACCAGCCACAGCAGGGCTTTGTTGGTGACCAGTCGGTCGTTAAACCAGAAGAAAATGCTGTTATCTGCGCCGGACCACCATCCATGATTGACAGGCAGATACCATGAAAAGAACAGCGCCAGACCCAGCAGGTTAAGCAGCAGAATGCAGGTTAATTTTTTTATATTCATTGCAGGCTAATGATAAGGCAGAAAAGTAACAGTGCACATTATACCTGAGAAGTTAAACGAAGCTTCAACAAAGATCTCTGGAGTTCGTTCCAGTTTGCTTCTGCCTGGTGAATGATTTCGATACGGCTGTCCGGAGGCGCACTCTGACTGGTTTCAATACGGAAATCGTTGCCCTGGCGATTGACGCTTACACTGCCTTCGGTAATGCGCATCACGCCTTTGATCCGTGCCACGGGTGTGAGTCTCACCCATTCAAGCAGTCCGATGGTATCGAAAATGGTTTCGTCATCGAATATCCAACCGCAGGCATAATAGCCCTGTCCCTGGTTGAGCGACCGACGCCAGCGGCTGTTCTGCTGAAGCGCCAGGGCAGCCAGCTGTGACGGGGGATGTGCAGAATGATGATGCCCGTCAGGCAGGGGACGCTGATTTTCACGCGGCCTGTCCAGCAAAACAGGGTCAATTCTGCCAAAAGAGGTGGTGACAACCGGGCGGTGAAACGCATCCTGTGCCTGCCATTGCTGTAATGCCTGACGGGTTTGTTCATCCCATCGATCTTCTTTATTTGCCACAATAATGTCGGCAGCGGCGAGCTGATCGCGGAAATTTTCATTTTCCACCACCTTTTGCTCACTCAGTTGCCGTGGGTCCAGCAGGCACAGCGACGCGTTAAGCGTCAGCCAGGGGCGATATACCTCAGCCGACAGCATGGAAAGGATCTGTTTCGGATGGCCGAGGCCGGTTGGCTCAATCAACAGCCGGTCGGGATTGTGTTGTTTTAACAGCATGTTCAGACCTACCTGCATCGGCAGCCCGTTAACGCAGCACATACAGCCGCCCGGAATCTCTTTTAACACCGCGCCGCTTCCGGCCAGCAGTGCACCATCGATGCCCACCTCACCAAATTCGTTTACCAGCACGGCCCAGTTTTCATTTGCGGGTTTGCCTGCCAGCAGGTGGAGCAGCGTGGTGGTTTTTCCACTGCCCAGAAAACCGGTAATCAGATTGACTCTGGTCATTTCTTCTTCCTCAACGCCTCAGTGATGTGGCTGATGGCATCATCATTAATCTGGCCGGTTAAAACTGTCTTCACAGCGCAAAATGCCAAAGTTGCGACTACGTTAATAAGGCGATAATTAAATGATGAGGTCATTATGAATGGCAAAAAACTGTTGATTGCTTTTCTTTTTACTTCATGGACGAACTACACACTGGCAGCCGGAAGCAATTCCGGAGTGATTCACTTTGAAGGCGCTATTGTCGAACCCCCCTGCGACGTGCAGGTTGAGCACAATCAGCTCAGTTCATCCTGCTATCGTGATGGTCAGAATCTGATCACCCGCTCAGCCATTTCCGGTGAACAGGCCATTCCTGCCAGCTTTGGGCAAAGCGAGATGAGTTGGCTGAACAGCGAGCACACCCAGGGGATACTGACCGTCAGCTACAACTGATGCGTAATTGTTATAACATAACAAAACCGGTCGTGCAGCAGCACAGACCGGTTTTTTAATGCAGATTATTCAGCGCGACCCATATAACGACGCTCAGGAATATGGATGCGGATTTTATCACCATTGCTGAGGTATTCCGGCACCTGAATAACCAGGCCGGTGCTCATGGTGGCGGGCTTGGTGCGTGCGCTGGCGGAAGCCCCTTTGATGCCCGGCGTGGTTTCAATAATTTCCATATCCAGCGTCTGAGGCAGCTCCAGCGCCAGAATCTGGCCTTCCATCGTCAGCACCTGAATGCCGGGAATACCGCCCTCCGGAATAAACAGCAGCTCCTCTTCAATCTGCTCTTTTTTGAATACGTAGGGGGTGTAATCTTCGTCGTCCATAAAAACATATTCGTCACCATCAATATAAGAGAAGGTCACCTGACGACGGCTCAATGAAATGGTGTCCAGAATGTCGTCACCTTTAAAACGCTCCTCAACTTTCAGGCCGGTGCGAATATCGGTGAAACGCATTTTATACAGGGTGGAGGCCCCACGGGCACTGGGGCTTTGCACATCAATATCTTTTACTAACAGTAACTTACCGTTGTGGCTGACCGCCATTCCTTTTTTTATTTCGTTCGCTCTTGGCATTTTGACGTCTCAATCAATGGGCTCAGTAAAATTATTGCGCCAACTTACTCTGGCTGATGGCTTCAGGCAAGGATTGTGCTGTTCAGAACCGCGTAAATGATCGTTCCGGTCAGGAAAAAAGAGCGCGACAGAGTGATGGTATTCCATTCTGCTGGCTGCTATTGTCGCGCAAAAGTAATCGGGAGGTAAAAATGGAGTGTCGTTCTGCCTGTGGCGCGTGCTGCATTGCACCTTCAATTTCAACGCCTCTTCCCGGTATGCCTGAGGGAAAAGCGGCGAATACCCGCTGTGTCCAGCTGGATGAACAGCAACGTTGTAAAATTTTCGGCTCGTCTCTGCGACCTGCGGTATGTGCGGGCCTCAGGCCAGAGCCGGAGATGTGTCGGGGTAGCCGGCAGGAGGCCTTAACCTGGCTACTGGAGCTGGAAAGAGAGACCATGCCATAAGGTGATGATTCCCCGGTTGCTGATGAGCGCCTGCTGACCCGTAAGATGAAAAAGCCATTGCTGTCAGCACGTCGTCAGCAACCTGCGTGTTGAGTAAAGCGCCATTTTCTGAAATTAGCGGATAAAATGTGCGTCGCTTCAAAAATCTGCTACGTCGATGACGTTAAAACTTGCGACATTCCTGCCAGCAGACCAGAATCCTTGAAACGTTTCAGCGTTATCTGTTCAGTCCGTTGAAATACAGGTCGCGCTTTTTTTCTCAAATTAGCTGAAACGATTCAATTTCAGCAGCGAGGAGAACTATGTTCCAACTTGAACTGTCCGCAATCCATCCCGGTGCCAGCGCCGGAGATAAAGAAGAGGCCATCCGCCAGGTCGCCGCAGCATTGACTGCGGCGGGTAACGTCGGTGAAGGGTATGTGAACGGAATGCTGGCCCGTGAGCAGCAGACGACAACCTATCTCGGTAACGGCATTGCAATCCCACACGGCACCACCGACACCCGTGATCTGGTGTTGAATACCGGTGTGCAGGTGTTTCAGTTCCCGCAGGGCATCAACTGGGGTGATGACCAGACGGCTTACGTGGTGATTGGCATCGCAGCGAAGTCGGATGAGCATCTCGCGCTGCTACGTCAGCTGACCCACGTACTGAGCGATGACAGCGTGGCTGAGCAGTTGAAAAACACGGATTCGGCAGAGACGTTGCGCAGTTTGCTGATGGGCGAAAAGCAGGGCAGTGAATTTAAATTCGACACCTCGCTGATTGCCACAGAGGTCGCCGCCAGCGATCTGATCACGTTACAGGCGCTGAATGCCGGGCGTTTGCAGCAGGCCGGCGCAGTCGACGCCAGCTTTGTCAGCCGTGTGGTCAGCCATCGCCCGCTGAACCTTGGGCAGGGCATCTGGCTGAGCGACAGCACTGAAGGCAACCTTGCCAGTGCGGTGGCCATCAGCCGCAGCGCCACGCCCTTTGAGGTGGAAGGAGAACAGGCCGCGCTGCTGGTCACCGTCGCTGTAACTGACGATCAGCCAATGAACGTGCTGAACTACCTTAGTGATTTACTGTTGAAAAAACAGGCTGACCGTCTGCTCAGCGCCGATGCCGCCGGGATTCTGGCTTTGCTGACCAGCGAAGTCTCCGAACAGGCCGATGTGCTGAGCGAAGAGTACACCATCCGCAACGAGCATGGTCTGCATGCCCGTCCGGGCACTGCACTGGTCAGCGTGATCAAGCAGTTTAATGCCGAAATTACCGTCACTAACCTCGATGGCAGCGGTAAACCTGCCAATGGCCGCAGCCTGATGAAAGTGGTGGCCCTGGGGGTGAAAAAAGGCCATCGCCTGCGTTTCACTGCCAGTGGTGAAGATGCCCGTGCCGCGCTGGACGCGATTGGGGAAGCGATTGCCGCAGGCCTGGGTGAGGGGGCGGCATGAGCAGACGCGTCGCAACCATCACGCTGAACCCGGCATATGACCTGGTCGGCTATACCCCGGAAATTGAGCGTGGCGAAGTTAACCTGGTGAAAACCACCGGCCTGCATGCTGCCGGAAAGGGGATCAACGTTGCCAAAGTACTGAAGGACCTGGGCATTGACGTCACGGTGGGTGGCTTTCTCGGCAAAGAGAATCAGGACGGTTTTCAACATCTGTTCAGCGATCTTGGCATTGCTAACCGCTTTCAGGTGGTGGAAGGGCGGACGCGCATCAACGTTAAACTGACGGAAAAAGATGGTGAAGTGACCGATCTTAACTTCTCTGGTTTTAACGTCACCGCGCAGGACTGGGAACGCTTCAGTACCGATTCGCTGAGCTGGCTGGGCCAGTTTGACATGGTATGCGTCAGCGGCAGCCTGCCGGAAGGCGTAAATCCGGATGATTTCACCCGCTGGATGAGCGCCCTGCGCACGCACTGTCCGTGCATCATTTTTGACAGCAGCCGTGAGGCGCTGGTGGCCGGTCTGAAAGCCGCGCCGTGGCTGGTAAAACCTAACCGCCGCGAGCTGGAAATCTGGGCCGGTCGTAAACTTCCCACTTTGCAGGATGTGATTGAAGCCGCTCATTTGCTGCGCGAACAGGGGATTGCTCATGTGGTGATCTCCCTGGGAGCAGAAGGTGCGCTGTGGGTGAACGCTTCAGGTGAATGGATCGCCAGACCACCAGCTTGTGAAGTGGTGAGCACCGTTGGTGCCGGGGATTCGATGGTTGGCGGGTTGATTTATGGCCTGCTGATGCGCGAGTCCAGCGAGCACACCCTGCGTCTTGCAACGGCTGTGGCCGCGATGGCCGTCAGCCAGAGTAACGTAGGTGTTACCGATCGTACCCAGTTGGCCGCAATGATGGCGCGCGTCGACCTCCAACCCTTTAACTGACAGCAGGAGAGCATAATGAAAACGCTGCTGATAATTGATTCTTCGCTGGGGCTGGCAACAGGCTATCTGGCAAAAAATATCATTACCGCGACGGCAGCCAGTAAAGGGCTGACGCTGACGGAAAATCTGGCCGAAGCCGATCAGATTATCGTTGCCGGGAAACAGATCCCCGCTGACGGTAAGCTGGATGGCAAGGCCGTCTGGCTGGCTGATATTGAGCAGTTACTGCGTCAGCCGGAAGCCGTACTGGAGCAGGCGCAGTCTGGCGCAAAAATCTGGCATGCTCCTGCTGCCTCCGCTTCGGCGTCTGCCGTCCCGGCAACTGCCGCTGGCACCGGGCCGAAGCGTGTTGTGGCGGTCACCGCCTGTCCTACCGGCGTCGCGCACACCTTTATGGCCGCAGAAGCCATTGACACCGAATCAAAAAAACGTGGCTGGTGGGTTAAAGTGGAAACCCGTGGCTCAGTGGGCGCAGGGAATGCCATTACTCCGGAAGAAGTGGCTGCGGCCGATCTGGTGATCGTGGCGGCGGATATTGAAGTAGACCTGGCTAAATTTGCCGGAAAACCGATGTATCGCACCTCAACCAGCCTGGCGCTGAAGAAAACCGCGCAGGAGCTGGATAAAGCCGTCGCCGAAGCCAAACCTTATCAGCCCAAAGGCGGTAGCCAGCCTGCCGCTGCGGGCGATGAGAAAAAAGAGAAAGCGGGTGCCTATCGTCACCTGCTGACCGGCGTATCCTACATGCTGCCGATGGTGGTGGCGGGTGGTCTGAGCATTGCCCTCTCTTTCGCCTTTGGTATCACGGCTTTTAAAGAGCCGGGAACGCTGGCGGCGGCGCTGATGCAGATTGGCGGTGGCAGTGCATTTGCTCTGATGGTGCCGGTGCTGGCAGGCTTTATTGCCTTCTCAATTGCCGACCGTCCGGGTCTGACGCCTGGCCTGATTGGCGGGATGATCGCCACCAGTATTAACGCCGGATTCCTCGGTGGCATTATTGCCGGTTTCATTGCCGGTTACGCTGCAAAACTGATCAGCTCGAAGGTCAAACTGCCGCAGAGTATGGAGGCGCTGAAGCCAATCCTGATTATCCCACTGCTTGCCAGTCTGATAACCGGACTGCTGATGATCTACGTTGTTGGTACGCCAGTGGCAAAAATCATGGCCGGGCTGACTCACTGGCTGGCTAATATGGGCACAGCGAATGCGGTTCTGCTGGGTGCTATCCTTGGCGGCATGATGTGTACCGATATGGGCGGTCCGGTGAATAAAGTCGCTTACGCTTTTGGTGTTGGCCTGCTGAGTTCGCAAACCTATGCGCCAATGGCAGCCATTATGGCGGCAGGCATGGTGCCACCGCTGGCGATGGGACTGGCAACCCTGGTTGCGCGTAAAAAATTCAACAAAGGTCAGCAGGAAGGCGGCAAAGCGGCGCTGGTACTGGGACTCTGCTTTATCTCTGAAGGGGCGATTCCTTTTGCGGCCCGCGACCCGATGCGTGTTCTGCCGTGCTGTATTGTCGGCGGTGCGTTGACCGGTGCAATCTCCATGGCGATTGGCGCTAAACTGATGGCACCGCACGGTGGTCTGTTTGTGCTGCTTATCCCAGGCGCTATCACGCCGGTGGTCGGTTACCTGATGGCGATTATTGCAGGAACGGCAGTAGCGGGCCTGGCTTATGCGGTACTGAAACGTCCGGAAACGGAACTGGCAAAAGCATAAAATTGTATTTCCTGCCACAGGCAGGTGCAGGAGGGGACTGATGACCCGGTTATCAATGTCACCCTCCTGCACCTGCTTTTTTTATATCGATCAGCGAAAACTCCACTGCACGCTCATGGCAAATACCGTTGGAAATATCATTCCGGCTTCAACGCCAACCTGACGGGTAAAATTGTATTGCATCCCGTTGTAAAGGTAAGGCGAGAAACCGACCCCGGTCGCTTTTTTAAAAGCCTGATAGGAACCGCGATCGCCGCAGTGGCTGAATGATTTAAAAAAGAATTCCCCGGTATAGCCATAAACGCCTTTAAACACCCAGCCATTATCCCAGTCCTGCCAGTCTCTGCGCACCGCCAGCGACAGACAGCGATCGTCAAAACTGTTTTTCAGCGTTCCCACCAGCGCACTGTATTTTGAGTCTGCCGAAAATTTACGTTCTGCGGAAATAAACCGGTTATTAAAATTTTCATTGTACTGCCCATGATTGCCGGTCAGGTGGTAGACGAATGAACCTGTATTCACTGAATAAAGGTTTAACTCACCGGCCTGGCTGGCAACCGGGTAAGCAGCGGCCAGCCATAATAATGTCCTGCCTGTTTTTTTAAACACGTTCAGCATCTCTGGCTGTTATGAACGAATGGAGTGCGGGTTTGCAAATCGGGGTGATGGTAGAAGGGAACGTATTAACCGCAACTCAACGGTTTTCTGGCTGAAAAGTTAATTTTGTGAATAAAAAGCAGGAGTTATGTTGAATGGTAAGCGCAGTGATAAAACGGCCAGCACCGGTGTCTGCACTAAGCTGCTGTTTATGCGCATCAACCGTGTCGGAGAAGGGCAGGAGTGAACGGGGCATTCGGGTTGCGCTCTGCAACGATGAGCATCAGCGCGGCGGCGGATAAATCGCCGCGCCGTTGAGCAGGGGTTAAACTTGTTCGGATTTCAGCCACGCAATCTCATCTTTCCAGATATCCGGATTAACCGTTTCCAGAATCAGCGGAATGCCATCAAAGCGGCTGTCTTTCATCAGCCAGCTGAACACCGTTTTGCCTATATTCCCTTCGCCCAGACTGTGGTGGCGGTCGACGCGACTGGCAAACTCGCTTTTGGCATCATTCAGATGCATACCGCGAAGATAGTCAAAGCCGACAATCTCGTCGAAGTCGGCAAAGGTTTGTTCGCACTGCGCTTCGGTGCGCAGGTCGTAACCGCCCGCGAAAGCGTGACAGGTATCGATACAGACGCCGACGCGGGATTTGTCCTCCACGCCTGCAATGATTGCCGCCAGGTGCTCAAAGCGGAAACCAAGATTACTGCCCTGACCGGCGGTGTTTTCAATCACCGCGGTCACCCCCTGCGTTTGGTCCAGCGCGATATTAATCGACTCCGCAATACGTTGCAGGCAGGCTGCCTCATCAATCTGATGCAGATGACTGCCGGGATGGAAATTCAGCAGGGAGAGGCCAAGCTGCTGACAGCGGCTCATCTCATCAATAAAGGCTTCGCGTGATTTTTCCAGCGCCTCTTCCACCGGATGGCCCAGATTAATCAGGTAAGAGTCGTGCGGCAGGATCTGCGCGGCGCTGAAGTGATATTTTTCGCAGGCGGCGCGGAAAGCGGCAATCACCTCTTTTGTCAGCGGCGCAGCGCGCCACTGGCGCTGGTTTTTAGTAAAAAGCGCAAAGGCTGTTGCTTCCAGCTCATGGGCGCGTAGCACCGCCTGGTCCACGCCACCGGCAGCACTGACGTGGGCACCGATAAATTTCATGCCGTTTCTCCTGTTGAGTTCTGCATCCAGCGACGCAAGCGGGTAATGATAACCGCACGGCGCAACCTCATGCCATCAAATGTTGCACCACAAGGTTAATTGTCCCGCCGCCCAACATCAGCCAGATAAACAGCACCAGCCCCAGCAGCAGAGGCTTCAGCCCGGCCTGCTTCAGCGAACTGAAGCGGGTGGTGAGCCCCAGCGCCGCCATTGCCATTGCCAGCAACAGGTTGTCCAGCTGGTTCAGACTGCTGATAACACTTTGTGGTAACAGATGCAGTGAGTTGAACAGTGCCACCGCAATAAACATCAGCGCAAACCACGGAAAAGTGATGCTGTTCGCTGCGCGATCGGCGCGCCCTGTGTTGTTTCTCAGCCTGACGCTGAGCAGTAACAAAAACGGTGCCAGCATCATCACCCGCAGCATTTTGGCAATCACCGCCGCGTTCTCGGTTTCAGCGCTGACCGCGTGCCCCGCCGCGACAACCTGTGCCACTTCGTGCAGGGTGGAGCCGGTAAACACTCCCCATTCAGTGGCTGTCAGCGCAGGGAAACAGGCTGTCGCCCCGTGCCACAGCAGTGGATAGATAAAGATCCCCAGCGTGCCAAACAGCACCACGGTGGCGATGGCAACGGTAACTTTTGCGGCTTGCGCACGGATAACCGGCTCCGTCGCCATGATGGCCGCCGCCCCGCAGATGCTACTGCCTGCGCCAATCAGCCAGCTGGTGTCGCGGTCGAGACCGAAAAGGCGTCGGCCCAGATAGACTGCCAGCAGGAAGGTGGAGCTGAGCGTCAGGATGTCAATGATCACCCCGCTCGGCCCCACACTGGCAATCTGTTGCATGGTCAGTCGGAAACCATAAAGAACAATGCCCAGCCTGAGCAGACGCTGTCTGGCAAGCTGTACGCCGGGATCACAACGCCCGGCCCAGCGCGGATAAAGAGTATTACCCACCACCATACCGGTAATAATGGCAAGCGTGAGTGCCCCCAGCCCCAGGCGGGCAACGGCTGGCTGATTACCCAGCCAGACGGCAGCCCCGGCCAGCAGCAGCGACAGCAGAAGACCGGGGGTAAAACGTAGCGGACCAGGCTGGTCGGGACTAAAAGTGAGATCGGCCATAGCATTACTCCTGTTAAGAGTTGCCAGCATGAGCCGTGATGGCTTAAAAGAGAAATTGATTATATATTTATAATCAACCAGAATAACTGATATGTCCTGCAACTGAAAAGGCGACGCCATGCACATTACCCTGCGGCAACTGGAGGTGTTCAGCGAAGTGCTGAAAAGCGGCTCAACGACCCAGGCCGCTCTGCTTCTCTCTCTCTCCCAGTCGGCGGTCAGTGCCGCGCTGGCCGATCTGGAAAACCAGCTGAATGTGCAGCTGTTCGACCGGGTTGGCAAACGGCTGGTGGTTAATGAACATGGGCGTCTGCTTTACCCCCGTGCGGTGGGTTTGCTGGAGCAGGCGGCAGAAATAGAACAGCTGTTTCGCGAAGATAAAGGGGCGCTGCGGGTGTATGCCAGCAGCACCATCGGTAACTATATGCTGCCAGCGATGATAGCCGGATGGCGACGGGACTATCCCGATCTCCCTCTGGAACTGAGCGTGGGCAACAGCCAGGATGTTATCCATGCGGTGGCGGATTTCCGTGTGGATATCGGTCTGATTGAAGGACCGTGTCACATGACTGAGGTGATTAGCGAAGCCTGGCAGGAGGATGAACTGGTGGTGTTTGCCGCCCCGGATGCACCTGTTCTGCAACGACCGGTGACGCTGGAAAGCCTGGCGGTCGAGCCGTGGATCCTGCGTGAACGCGGTTCAGGTACGCGTGAAATCGTTGATTATCTTTTACTGTCGCACCTCTCTTCCTTCCGGCTGGCGCTGGAGCTGGGCAACTCGGAAGCGATCAAACATGCTGTGCGTCATGGCATCGGGATCAGCTGTCTGTCACGACGGGTGATTGCGGAGCAGTTGCAAAGCGGCACGCTGCGGGAAGTGCCGTTGCCGCTGCCAAAACTGACCCGTACCCTGTACCGCATCCATCACCGGCAGAAGCATCTCTCCAGGCCATTGTTACGTTTTCTGAGTTACTGCAATGAAACGAGGTGAAGGGCTAATATGCTGATTACCCCGGACTTTCTACGGTGAATCAGGCTTAAGCTAATAATTTTGTGTCGATTATTAAGCTGTCTTATAACAAGAGTGTTAATACTCACGTTTGCGAAAGAGTTTGCTACAATCGCGCCTTATTTCAGCCGGAGTGCAGCATTTCAAGATGGTTAAAGACAAAATAACAACACAACAACCTGGGTTACGCCGGGCGTTAAAAGCGCGTCATCTGACGATGATTGCGATTGGTGGTTCGATAGGCACCGGCCTTTTTGTCGCATCCGGGGCGACAATTTCGCAGGCAGGGCCTGGTGGTGCGCTACTCTCCTACATCCTTATCGGCCTGATGGTCTGGTTCCTGATGACCAGCCTGGGCGAACTGGCGGCATTTATGCCGGTCTCCGGTTCATTTTCCACCTATGGTTCACGTTATGTTGAAGAGGGGTTTGGCTTCGCGTTGGGCTGGAACTACTGGTACAACTGGGCGGTAACCATTGCGGTGGACCTGGTCGCCTCGCAGCTGGTGATGGCCTGGTGGTTCCCGGATACGTCGGGCTGGATCTGGAGTGCCCTGTTCCTCAGCCTGATTTTCCTGCTCAACTATCTGTCGGTAAAGGGTTTTGGTGAGGCGGAATACTGGTTCTCGCTGATCAAAGTGGTCACCGTCATCATCTTTATCGTGGTCGGCCTGATGATGATCGCTGGCATCCTGCGCGGCAGTCAGCCGGTAGCGGGCTGGGCTAACTGGCAGATTGGTGATGCGCCCTTCGCTGGCGGATTCTCGGCGATGATTGGCGTGGCGATGATAGTGGGTTTCTCCTTCCAGGGCACCGAGCTGATAGGCATTGCGGCGGGGGAATCGGAAGATCCGGCGAAAAATATTCCCCGCTCCATGCGCCAGGTATTCTGGCGTATCCTGCTGTTTTACGTGCTGGCGATCCTGGTGGTCAGTCTGATCATCCCTTATACCGATCCCGATCTGCTGCGTAATGATGTGAAAGACATCAGCGTCAGCCCGTTCACCCTGGTATTTAAACATGCCGGGCTGCTCTCAGCGGCGGCGGTGATGAATGCGGTGATCCTGACCTCGGTTCTGTCAGCGGGTAACTCCGGCATGTATGCCTGTACCCGGATGCTTTATACCCTGGCGCAGGAAGGCAAAGCGCCACAGATGTTCGGCAGGCTTTCGGCGGGCGGCGTGCCGCGCAATGCCCTGTATGCCACCACCGTCGTGGCCGCACTCTGCTTCCTGACCTCGCTGTTTGGCAATCAGTCAGTCTACCTCTGGCTGCTTAACACCTCCGGTATGACCGGTTTTATCGCCTGGCTGGGGATTGCCATCAGCCATTATCGTTTCCGTCGCGGTTATCTGGCGCAGGGGCTGGACCTTGCCGATTTGCCGTACTGCTCACGTTTCTTCCCGCTGGGGCCGGTCTTTGCTTTTGTCCTGTGCCTGGCGATAACGCTGGGTCAGAATTATCAGGCGTTTCTTGCTGACAGGATTGACTGGTACGGCGTGGCGGCAACCTATATCGGCATCCCGCTGTTCCTGGCGATCTGGTTGGGTTACAAACTGACCAAAAAAACCCGCTTCATCAGATACAGTGAGATGACCTTCCCGAAATTCAGGGAGTAGGGGAGTCATCAGAGGCGCGGTTTCCGCGCCTTTTAATTGGTTACAGGTAAAATAGTTGCCGGCAAAGATTATTGATAACTATTATCATTTCCTTTAATGTTACCGCCGTGATTTTTTCTTAAGCCAGGTATCAAGATGAGTTTAACCCACGACTCCACGCGCAATGCTGTCGGAATGGAACAGGACAGCGCGATGGGCCGCTATCATCAGGTATTGCGCAAGCGCATGTTGATGATGAGTGTGCTGGTCATTGCCATTCTCGCTTCGTTGCTGCTCGATTTCACCCTCGGCCCTTCAGGTTTATCTCTGTCAACGCTGTGGCAGACCTTGTGGTCACCAGAGAGTGTGGACGCCGGTAGTCGGGTCATCGTCTGGGATATTCGTCTGCCTTACGCGCTGATGGCGGTGGTGGTGGGGCTGTCTCTTGGCCTGGCGGGTGCGGAGATGCAAACCATCCTCAATAACCCACTGGCCAGCCCGTTTACGCTGGGGGTCTCCTCTGCGGCGGCCTTTGGTGCGGCCCTGGCTATTGTGCTGGGCATCGGTATTCCGGGTATCCCCGATCAGTGGTTTATTTCG
Source organism: Erwinia mallotivora (assembly GCF_000590885.1). GTDB lineage: Bacteria > Pseudomonadota > Gammaproteobacteria > Enterobacterales > Enterobacteriaceae > Erwinia > Erwinia mallotivora. The sequence continues at coordinate 5,416 of NZ_JFHN01000051.1, read as the reverse complement.
GCGAATGCTTTTGTCTTTGCGCTGTTCGCGGCGCTGATGCTGGATGGCGTCACGCGCTGGACCCGCGTTGCCAGCTCCGGCGTGGTGCTGTTCGGTATTGCGCTGGTGTTCACCTTTAATGCGCTGGTATCGATGATCCAGTTCATCGCCAGCGAAGACACCCTTCAGGGGCTGGTGTTCTGGACGATGGGCAGCCTGGCGCGCGCCTCCTGGCAGAAGCTGGGCGTGCTGACGGCGATGTTTGCGCTACTGGTGCCGTGGTCAATGATGAGCGCCTGGAAGCTGACGGCGCTGCGTCTGGGCGAAGACCGTGCGGTCAGTTTTGGCATAGATGTTCGCCGTCTGCGGCTGGGAACGCTGCTGCGTATCAGTATTCTTTCCGCGCTGGCGGTGGCTTTTGTCGGGCCAATTGGTTTTATCGGCCTGGTAGCCCCGCACATCGCCCGTCTGATGTTTGGTGAAGATCACCGTTTTTACCTGCCCGCCAGTGCGCTGACCGGCGCGCTGGTACTGTCGCTCGCGTCGGTGGTGTCTAAAAACCTGGTGCCGGGGGTGATCATTCCGGTAGGCATTGTGACCTCGCTGGTGGGGGTGCCGTTCTTCCTGAGTATTATTCTGCGTCACCGGGGGAACGTCTGATGGATGGACTGAAAATCAGCGGCTTTAATGCCGGTTACCCGAAACGCCAGATTATCAGCAACCTCAATGTGCCGTTGCTGCCGCGTGGCAAAATTACCGTGCTGCTTGGCCCCAATGGCTGTGGCAAGTCAACCCTGCTGCGATCGCTGGCAGGGCTGAACCGGGCGCAGGGCGAGCTGTGGTTAAACGGCAGTGAACTGATGGCGCAGCCGTTTGCCCGTCGCGCGGAGAAAGTGGTTTACCTGCCGCAATCACTGCCTGCCGGGGTTCACCTGCATGTGCTGGAGTCAATCATTGTGGCACAGCGGGCAATGGGCGGTCACAACAGTGCCGCCAGCGAGTCAGAAGTGATGGATCTGCTGGAGAGGCTGGGGATTGCCCATCTGGCGATGAGTTTTCTCGACCAGCTCTCCGGCGGTCAGAAACAGCTGGTCGGACTGGCGCAGTCGCTGATCCGTCGTCCGGAGCTGTTGTTGCTGGATGAACCGCTCAGCGCGCTGGATTTAAATTATCAGTTTCATGTGATGGATTTGGTGCGGCGCGAAACCCGTAAGCGCAACATTATTACCGTGGTGGTGGTGCATGACATTAATATTGCCCTGCGCCACGGTGAGCACGTATTAATGCTGCAAAACGGCGAGCTGATTGCCGACGGCCTGCCGGAAGCAGTGATCACCCCGGAAAGTCTGGCGAAAGTCTATGGTGTCAGAGGGCGGATTGAGCACTGTTCCCAGGGGTTGCCTCAGGTACTGATTGACGGCCTGGTGGCGGAACCCGGCTTTTAATCGGCGCTGGCATCTGCGCTCAAAAGGTTACGCCGCGCCGGACAGGCTTCCGGCACGGCGAAAGGCTATGCCAGCAGATGGCGGGCGTGAAAGCGCAAATGATCTTCCACAAAGCTGGCGATAAAAAAGTAGCTGTGACCATAACCGGGTTGGATACGCACGGTCAGCGGATACGCCTTCTCTCCGGCAATGGTCTCCAGCAGCTCCGGGCGCAACTGATCGGCGAGGAACTGATCGCTGTCACCCTGGTCAATCAGCATCGGAAGTCGGGCTGAGGTTTGCTGCATCAGCCAACAGCTGTCGTACTGACGCCACTGCTCTGCATCCTCTCCCAGATAGGCCCGAAACGCTTTCTGTCCCCACGGCACCTCAGCAGGATTGACGATGGGAGCGAAGGCGGACACCGAGGTGAATTGCTGCGGATTACGCAGTGCCAGCACCAGTGCACCGTGGCCGCCCATTGAGTGGCCCATGATCGCCTGACGATCGCTGACGTGGAAATTCCCGGCGATTAACGCAGGCAACTCCTCGTGCAGGTAGTCATACATACGGTAATGGGTTTTCCACGGCATTTGCGTCGCGTTGAGATAAAATCCCGCCCCCTGGCCCAAATCGTAGCCCTGATCGTCCGCCACACCTTCGCCGCGTGGACTGGTATCCGGCATCACCAGCACCAGTCCCAGCTCGGCCGCCACCCGCTGTGCACCGGATTTAACGGAAAAGTTCTCATCGTTACAGGTCAGCCCGGCAAGGCACCAGACGACCGGCGGCGGCGTCTCGCGTTTCGGGCCGGGCAGGAAAATGCTGAAGGTCATTGCACAGTTCAGCGTGGCCGATGCGTGGCGATAGCGCTGTTGCCAGCCGCCAAACAGACGGTGTTCTTCCAGTAGCTCCAGAGTGGCTGCCATCAATCCTCCTGATTATTTGTTGTAATGCACCACGGTGCGAATCGATTTGCCTTCATGCATTAAATCAAAGGCCTGATTAATCTCTTCCAGCGGCAGGGTATGGGTAATGAAATCGTCCAGCCTGAATTCACCGTCAAGATAACGCTGGACGATCCCCGGCAGCTGCGAACGGCCTTTCACACCGCCAAATGCCGAGCCGCGCCATACCCGACCGGTTACCAGCTGGAATGGGCGGGTGGCAATTTCTTCGCCCGCTCCGGCGACGCCAATAATCACCGACTCACCCCAGCCTTTATGGCAGCACTCCAGCGCCGAACGCATCACGTTGACATTGCCAATGCATTCAAAAGAGAAGTCGACGCCGCCATCGGTCATTTCAACAATCACTTCCTGAATCGGTTTATCGTAATCTTTTGGGTTAATCAGATCCGTTGCGCCCAGTTTCGTTGCCAGATCGAACTTACTGGTATTCAGGTCGATACCAATAATGCGCCCGGCCTTCGCCATTTTTGCGCCGATAATTGCCGACAGTCCGATACCGCCCAGACCAAAAATGGCGACCGTATCACCTTCTTTCACTTTGGCGGTGTTCATCACCGCGCCCATGCCGGTGGTGACGCCGCAGCCCAGCAGACAGACTTCTTCCAGCGGCGCTTCTTTGCTGATTTTTGCCAGCGAGATTTCCGGGATTACCGTGTATTCAGAAAAGGTAGAGGTGCCCATGTAGTGGAAAATGGGTTTGCCATCTTTGAAAAAACGGGTGGTGCCATCCGGCATCAGACCTTTACCCTGGGTGGCACGGATCGCCTGACAGAGATTGGTTTTACCTGACAGACAGAATTTACATTTGCCGCATTCCGGGGTGTACAGCGGAATAACATGATCCCCGACCGCTACGCTGGTGACGCCTTCACCCACTGCTTCGACGATACCGCCGCCTTCATGGCCGAGAATGGCCGGGAACACGCCTTCCGGATCTTTGCCAGACAGGGTATAGGCATCGGTATGGCAAACGCCGGTGGCGACAATACGTACCAGCACTTCGCCTTTTTGCGGCGGCATCAAATCCACTTCTTCAATTTTCAGCGGTTCACCGGCAGCCCAGGCCACCGCAGCGCGCGTCTTAATCATTTGCATCGTTTCTCTCTCTTATACATCAATGTGTTAAGGGTTATCTGGCTCTCCGCGTCTGATGGACCAACCCCAGCTTTTTACTGCGTGGTGGAATTCAGACAGCGACCGTCATGCTTTGCCGATCAGATTCTGAAGCTAATAAGTATGGACGATTTCATCGTCTCCGCTGACCTGCCCGGACTGGTCGATAATCAGGTGTTTCAGTGCCTTAATATTTGGTGTAAAGGCATCGCGACGCCAGACGAGATACGTGCTGGTGCGGCCGATCTCCTCCGGTATCGTGTGACGACGAACCTGTCCGGCGGCGGGCAGTTGCTGCAATACCGATTCCGGCAACAGTGCCAGCCCACCGCCACTGGCTACGCAGGCCAGCATCGCGTGATACGACTGGATCTCCATAAAGGTGCCAGGCTGAATGCCTGCGCTGCGGAACCAGTTTTCAAAACGCAGGCGGTATGAACAGCTGGGCCGGAAAGCAAACAGGGTATCGCCGGCCGCATCTTCCGGTTTCACAATGGGCTGATGATCCTGGCTGGAAATCAGCACCATGCGTTCGTTAAAGGCCTGGCAGCTGTTCAGCTCATTGACCAGAATCGGGCCATCGGCCAGCGCGGCGGAGAGCGTACCGGCGCGCACCCGCTCAATGATTTCGCCAGAAGTGCCGGTGACCAGCGAGAGCGCGACGGCAGGGTAGCGCTGATGATAGGCCGCCAGCAGCGCGGGCAGGCGGGCGGCGGCGGTGCTCTCCATCGAACCCAGCGCGAAGTTACCGCCAGGCTCGCCGTTGTGCGTCATATTCAGCGCTTCTTCACTCAGCGCCAGAATGCGTTGGGCGTAACAAAGAAAATTGTGCCCGACCGGTGACAGGCGCAGGCGCTGCTTTTCACGGATAAACAGATCGGAGCCCAGCTCCTGTTCCAGCTGGCGCAGGCGGGTGGTCAGATTGGAGGGCACGCGATGCAGCAACTCTGCCGCCCGCGCCAGCGAGCCGGTCTCTGCAACGGTACAGAACATTTTTAACTGGGTCAGATCCATTATTCTCTTATTGTAAATAACCTGGTTATTATTATTCACTTTTCGTGAGTCTAACCTTCAGGCAGCATACTGGCAACATTTACCTTTGACATTCGGGCGCTTTGCCGTGCGGGATTAAGGAGTCGGTAATGGCTGTACGTGTGGCGCTTTGCGCATTTATTTCGCTGGTGGTGGTGATGGGCATTGGACGTTTTGCCTTCACTCCCCAGGTGCCGCTGATGATCAATGAGCATCAGCTGTCGCTGACCAGCGCATCCCTGGTGGCGGCCTGCAATTACCTTGGCTATCTCTGTGGCTCATACGATGCGATGCGGGCCAGCCGCCATATTCAGCAGCGGCTGCTGGCGGGCATCGCCGGCACCGTGTTGCTCACGCTGCTGTCAGCCTGCGTCTCTGCGGCCTGGCTGCATGGGGTGATTCGCTTTCTGGCAGGCTGGGCCAGCGGTTGGGGACTGGTGCTGGTGGCCGCCTGGAGCAACGAACGTCTCGGTCACCGTCCTGGTCTGAGTGCGGCGGTGTTTGCCGGACCGGGAGCGGGGATTGTGCTGTGTGGCATGCTGGCGTGGATGTTACATCGCCACGGTGTCAGCGCTGCCGAAGGGTGGTTTGCCTGTGGGGTGCTGGCGCTGATTCTGCTGCTGCCGGTGATGCGATACCTGCCGGCAAAAGGGGAGGTGCATGGTAACGCCCCGGCAGCAGAACCGCTGGTAATCAGCGGGGCATTAAAGAGGTTGGTCTGGAGCTACAGCCTCGCCGGATTTGGCTATATTCTGCCCGCCACTTTTTTATCCCAGCTGGCGCTGTCTCGCTTTCCGCACAGTCCGCTGTCACAGTTTGTCTGGCCCCTGTTCGGCGGGGCTGCCGTGGCCGGCATTGCGCTGGGTATTGCCACCCGTCATCTTGGCCACGCCAGCC
>NZ_JFHN01000050.1 GCF_000590885.1 Erwinia mallotivora | reverse complement strand
CCAGCCAGCGGCTGGCGCTGACGCTGTGGCTTCAGGCACTGGGGATCTTATGCGCCGGGCAGTTGCAGGGGATCAGCGGGCTGGTAACAGGAGCCGTACTGATCGGCGGCGGATTTCTGAATGTGGTTCAGCTTACTCTGCTGGTCGCTCGCGAACTGGCTCCCCGACATAACCGTTACATGGCCGGGCTGCTGACCACCGGCTATGCCATCGGCCAACTGGTTGGCCCGGTTTTCTCGGCGCTTTCCACTGCGCTGAGCGGGCGACTGGAACCTGCGCTTTATCTGGCCGGGGCAGGGCTGTTGCTGGCGGGCTTACTGGTCTGGCGCTGCGACGCTGGCAGCAAATGAAACAGTTTCATGCGGCTTGAAACTGATTTGCTGGATTAACGGCGCGTTGTGTACCAAAATACCGCCTCAGAATTTTTGGCGGTCCCCTTACGGGCCGCAGTAAACCCTGTCGGAGAAGAAACCACCATGGCTACGTTAAGTCAGGAAGCCACACTGGTTCACGAGGCGCTGCTTGCCCGTGGGCTGGAAACCCCGTTACGCTCACCTGCTCGTGAAATGGATGATGAAAGCCGCAGACAGCTGATCGCCGGTCACATGACCGAAGTGATGCAGCTGTTAAATCTCGACCTGCAGGATGACAGCCTGGCTGAAACACCCCATCGTATTGCCAAAATGTACGTCAATGAGATCTTCTCGGGGCTGGATTACGCCAACTTTCCCAAAATCACCCTGATTGAGAACAAAATGAAGGTGGATGAGATGGTCACGGTGCGCGATATCACCCTGACCAGCACCTGTGAGCACCATTTTGTGATGATTGACGGTAAAGCGACCGTGGCTTATATCCCGAAAGACAAAGTGATCGGCCTGTCGAAGATTAACCGCATCGTGCAGTTTTTCTCTTCACGTCCACAGGTGCAGGAGCGACTGACCCAGCAGATCCTGTTGGCATTGCAGACGCTGCTCGGCACCAATAACGTTGCGGTGTGTATCGATGCTGTTCACTACTGCGTGAAGGCCCGTGGTATCCGTGATGCCACCAGCGCCACCACCACCACCTCACTGGGCGGTCTGTTCAAGTCCAGCCAGAACACCCGTCAGGAGTTCCTGCGCACCATTCGCCACGGCTGACGACACCATGCCACGGATCCCCACGCTGGATTTTCTCCGGGGTCTTGCCATTCTGGGGATCCTGCTACTCAACATTGTTGCTTTCGGGCTGCCCCGCGCGGCCTATCTCAATCCGGCGTGGCACGGACTGCCCGCCACTTATGATGCCATCAGCTGGGCGGTGGTCGATCTCTTTGCCCAGGTCAAATTCCTCTCGCTGTTTGCATTGCTGTTTGGTGCCGGTTTACAGATGTTGCAGCCTTACGGCAAACGCTGGATGCAGGCGCGCCTGAGCTGGCTGCTGCTGTTGGGTTTGATGCACAGCGTATTGCTCTGGGACGGTGATATTCTGCTGGATTACGGCCTGACTGGTCTGGTGGCCTGGCGGATGGTGCGTGATGTTGGCTCAACCCGTCAGCTGTTTACTACCGGCGTACTGCTCTATCTGCTTGGCTGCGGTGTTTTACTGCTGCTCGGACTGGCGGCAGGGGAGCAGGCTAACAGCTCGTGGCTGCCTGATTTCGCTGAAGTGCAGTACGAAACTTTCTGGAAAACACAGGGTGGTTGGGAAGCGATCGTTAATCGTCTCGACATGCTCTCTTCCGGACTGCTGGCTCTGGCGGCGCAGTATGGCTGGCAGCTGGTCGGACTGATGCTGATCGGCGCGGCGCTGATGCGCAGCGGCTGGTTGCGCGGCACTCGCCCCCCGGCTCACTACCGCCGCTGCGCGTTGATCTTAATCGCCGTTGCCTGGCTGATCGAAATCCCGGCCATTTATCTGCAATGGGCAAGTGGCTGGGACTTTCGCTGGAGTGGTTTCTTCCTGCAACTGCCGCGTGAGCTGGCCGCACCTTTGCAGGCGCTGGGCTACGCCGCATTGTGTTTTGGCTGGTGGCCCGCGCTCAGCCGCCTGAAACTGACCTTTGCCATCACCTGCGTGGGCCGCATGGCGCTGACTAACTATCTGCTGCAAACGCTGATCTGTACCACGCTTTTTAACCGGCTGGGCTGGTTTAATCAGCTGGACCGTCTCCACCTGCTACTGGTGGTGCCGCTGGTATGGCTGTGTAATCTCCTGGTTTCCGTCCTGTGGCTGCGTTTTTTCCGTCAGGGACCGGTGGAGTGGCTGTGGCGCAGGCTGACACGACTGACCGGCGGCGCACCGCTGAACAAAAACGTCTGAAGGAGACACGGGTCACAAATGTTGCGAATTTGTATGTAACCGTTTTCATTGCTGTGACGCATTTCACGTAGCCTGCCCTCAGCCCCTGTCAGAATAGCGGCCTGCAACTCAGGGTCAGGATCGGCTATGCACATTTTCTCTTCGGTTAAACAACCATGATTACCATCCGTGATGTGGCTCGCGAAGCGGGTGTGTCGGTGGCAACGGTGTCGCGGGTGTTGAATAACAGCAGCGCCGTTACCGCTGAAACCCGCGACATGGTGCTCAGCGTGGTGGATGCACTGGGTTACCGGCCAAATGCCAATGCGCAGGCGCTGGCTACACAGGTCAGCGATACCATCGGCGTGGTGGTGATGGACGTCTCAGATCCCTTCTTTGGTGCGCTGGTTAAGGCGGTGGATACCGTCGCCCAGCGTATGCAAAAGCATGTGCTGATTAATAACTCCTATCATCAGGCTGACAAAGAGCGTCACGCCATCGAGGTATTGATTCGCCAACGATGTAACGCGCTGGTGGTGCACGCCAAAGCGCTTGGCGATGCCGAGCTGGCAGTATGGATGGATCAGGTGCCGGGAATGGTGCTGATCAACCGTCTGCTGCCGGGCTATGCCCATCGCTGTGTCTGTCTGGATAACGTCAGCGGCGCGCTGATGGCGACGCGGATGTTACAGCAGCAGGGGCACCAGCGTATTGGCTATCTGGATTCCGGCCACGCGATAGAAGATGGCGAGCAGCGCCGCGCTGGCTGGCAGCAGGCGCTGATGGAGCAGGGCGTGGTGCCCCCCGAAAGTTGGGTCGCCAGCGCGGAGCCGGATTTACAGGGCGGCGAAGCGGCGATGGTGGAGTTGCTGGGGCGCAACCTGCATCTGACGGCGGTCTTTGCCTATAACGACAGTATGGCTGCCGGTGCGCTGGCGGCACTGAAAGATAATGGTATCGCCGTGCCTCAACACCTGTCAGTGGTGGGCTTCGATGATATTCCGGTGGCACGCTATACCGATCCCCAGTTGACCACGGTGCGCTATCCCATTATTTCCATGGCAAAACTGGCGACTGAGCTGGCGTTGAAAGGCGCGGAAGGGACGCTGGATGTCAGTGCCAGGCACTGCTTTATGCCCACGCTGGTTCGCCGCCATTCCGTCGCCTCCGGCTAAAGTGTGGGGCGGGTCACTAACCTGAACTATTCTGCTATGTAACCGTTTTCAATTTGTGAGTAAATTCACAGTTAATTAACATCAGCTTCCTTATGATGGCAACCAGTTAGCGGAAGTGAAACATTATGTAACGCGCTTCATTCCCGCCCGGGCTGGCATTTACAGCCACCGTGAAACAGATCATTACACAGCGTTCGGGACAGTGGTAAAGCACAGGGAAGTCTGCAAATAGTCGGCTTTGCGTAACGTTTTATTAACCTTAACGCCTCGCCGGATTTCAGCGCCTTACCTGGTAAGGTAATACGCAGAGAACGACCCTACAAAAAACCGGAGATAACATGAAGAAGGCTTTCACGCTCACTGCCCTGGCTGCCTGCATGATGTGCGCTGCCACCGTTCAGGCCGCAGATACCCGTATTGGTGTGACCATTTATAAATACGATGACAACTTTATGTCCGTCGTACGCAAAGACATTGAGAAAGAAGCAAAAAACAGCCCGGACATCCAGCTGCTGATGAATGACTCTCAGAACAGCCAGTCCACGCAGAACGATCAGGTCGATGTGATGGTGGCAAAAGGCGTGAAGGCGCTGGCGATCAACCTGGTTGACCCGGCCGCTGCCGCCGTGGTGATCAGCAAAGCGAAAGCCAATGATATTCCGGTGGTTTTCTTTAACAAAGAGCCAACCGCCAAAGCGCTGGCCAGTTATGACAAAGCTTATTATGTCGGCACGGATTCAAAAGAGTCCGGCGTGAAACAGGGCGAACTGATTGAGAAACACTGGAAAGCCAATCCGGGCTGGGATCTGAATAAAGATGGCGTCATTCAGTTTGTGCTGCTGAAAGGGGAGCCAGGCCACCCGGATGCGGAAGCGCGTACCAAATACGTGATCGATACGCTGAACAAAGACGGCGTGAAAACCCAGCAGCTGCATCTGGATACTGCCATGTGGGATACCGCCCAGGCTAAAGACAAAATGGATGCGTGGCTGTCCGGCCCGAACGGCAACAAAATTGAAGTGGTTATTGCCAACAACGATGCGATGGCAATGGGTGCAGTAGAAGCACTGAAGGCGCATAACAAATCCTCTGTCCCGGTATTTGGTGTTGATGCCCTGCCTGAAGCGCTGGCGCTGGTGAAATCGGGCGCTATGGCCGGAACGGTGCTGAACGATGCGGAAAATCAGGCCAAAGCCACTTTAGACATGGCGAAAAACCTGGCCGCTGGCAAACCGGCTACCGATGGCACCAGTTACAAACTGGAAGGCAAAGTCGTGCGTGTCGCCTATGTGCCGGTGGATAAAGATAACCTGGCGCAGATCGCGAAATAAGCTGTCACTGGTATGGGCGCAGTCTGTTGCGCCCTTTTCCGGCAGGCTAATCCGCTGCCGGTTTCATAAAACGTTAAGCCAGGTAGAATTATGGGCAGTGATAAACAACCCAATCAGCGCGAATATTTGCTGGAAATGACCAACGTCAGTAAATCATTTCCTGGTGTGAAAGCGTTAGACAACGTGAATTTAAAAATCCGTCCTCATTCGGTTCACGCCCTGATGGGTGAGAATGGCGCGGGTAAATCCACGTTATTAAAATGCCTGTTTGGTATTTACAGCAAAGATACCGGCAGCATTGTTTTCCAGGGTAAAGAGATCGATTTTAAAAGTTCAAAAGAAGCGCTGGAAAATGGTGTGTCGATGGTCCATCAGGAATTAAACCTGGTGCTGCAACGCACGGTGATGGATAACATGTGGCTGGGACGTTATCCGCGCAAAGGCTTTTTTGTCGATCAGGATAAAATGTATCGCGACACCAAAGCCATTTTTGACGAGCTGGATATTGATATCGACCCGCGTGACAAAGTTATTTCACTTTCTGTTTCGCAGATGCAGATGATTGAAATAGCCAAAGCGTTCTCCTATGACGCCAAAATTGTCATTATGGATGAGCCGACCTCGTCACTGACGGAAAAAGAAGTCAATCATCTGTTTACCATTATCCGCAAGCTGAAAGATCGCGGCTGCGGCATTGTTTATATCTCGCACAAAATGGAAGAGATTTTCCAGCTGTGCGATGAAATTACCATCCTGCGCGATGGTCAGTGGATTGCCACCCAGCCGCTCGAAGGGCTGGATATGGATAAAATTATTGCCATGATGGTCGGGCGTTCGCTCAGCCAGCGCTTCCCGGATAAACACAATGTGCCGGGTGAAACCATCCTTGAAGTCCGTAACCTGACCTCGCTGCGTCAGCCGTCAATACGCGATATTTCTTTTGATCTGCGTAAAGGCGAGATCCTTGGCGTCGCCGGACTGGTGGGCGCGAAGCGTACTGATATTGTGGAAACCTTATTTGGCATCCGCGAGAAATCCGGCGGCACGATTAAACTGCACGGTAAAAAAATTAATAACCACAGCGCCAATGAAGCAATTAATCACGGCTTTGCGCTGGTGACCGAAGAACGGCGCGCTACCGGCATCTACGCGTTTCTCGATATTGGTTTTAACTCGTTGATTTCGAATATTCGTAAATATAAAAACAGCGTGGGTCTGCTGGATAACAGCCGGATGAAAAGTGATACCCAGTGGGTTATTGACTCGATGCGGGTAAAAACACCGGGCCATGCCACCTCCATCGGCTCATTATCCGGCGGTAACCAGCAGAAGGTTATTATTGGCCGCTGGCTGTTAACCCAGCCGGAAATTCTGATGCTGGATGAACCGACCCGTGGTATTGACGTGGGGGCGAAATTTGAAATTTATCAACTGATAGCCGAGCTGGCGAAGAAAGAGAAGGGGATTATTATTATCTCTTCTGAAATGCCAGAGCTATTAGGGATTACCGACAGGATCCTGGTAATGAGTAACGGCATGGTTGCAGGCATTGTTGAAACCAAAACCACTACGCAAAACGAAATTCTCCGTTTGGCATCGAAGCACCTTTAATAAGGTAAGGGCTGTTACCATGAATGCTGTAAATAAAAAAAATGCGCTCACCTGGTTAAAAGAGGGTGGCATATACGTTGTGTTGCTGGTGCTGCTGGCAATTATTATTTTCCAGGACCCGACTTTCTTAAGCTTAATGAACCTGAGTAACATTCTTACTCAGTCTTCCGTCCGTATTATTATTGCGCTTGGCGTGGCGGGATTAATTGTCACCCAGGGCACCGACCTGTCAGCGGGTCGTCAGGTGGGGCTGGCCGCCGTGGTAGCCGCAACCCTGCTTCAGGCGATGGATAATGCCAACAAGGTGTTCCCGCATCTGGATACCGTACCGATTCCGCTGGTTATTCTGACCGTGTGCGTGATCGGTGGGGTAATTGGTCTGGTTAATGGTCTGATTATTGCTTATCTGAAAGTGACGCCGTTTATTACCACCTTAGGCACGATGATTATTGTCTATGGTATCAACTCGCTTTATTACGATTATGTCGGTGCCTCGCCTATCGCCGGGTTTGATGAGAAGTTCTCTACTTTCGCCCAGGGCTTTATCCGGATTGGTGAGTTTAAACTCTCTTACATCACCTTCTATGCGGCGATTGCTATCTTCTTTGTCTGGATCCTGTGGAATAAAACCCGTTTTGGTAAAAACATTTTTGCCATCGGCGGTAATCCGGAAGCGGCAAAAGTATCCGGGGTGAACGTTAATTTTAACCTGATTCTGATTTATGCCTTATCCGGCGTGTTTTACGCCTTTGGTGGGATGCTGGAGGCCGGTCGTATCGGTTCCGCCACCAATAACCTTGGCTTTATGTACGAACTGGACGCCATTGCGGCCTGCGTGGTGGGCGGCGTTTCCTTTGCCGGCGGCGTGGGTACGGTTGCAGGGGTAGTGACCGGCGTACTGATTTTTACCGTTATTAACTACGGTCTGACCTATATCGGAGTGAATCCCTACTGGCAGTATATTATTAAAGGCGGCATTATCATTTTCGCTGTAGCGCTGGATTCACTCAAATACGCCCGCAAAAAGTAGTCTTTTGTTGTCAACATCGGGGCCAGACGGCAGCTGCCGTCTGGTTTTTTTTATTCCGCCCGGCCTGTGCCAGACCGCAGCTTATTCCCGCCTGTTTTGGTTTTTCCGGATTAATGATTGCTGACTCAGCCCTCATCCACCCACACCCGCATCTCGCCCTCGCCACGGTTAGCCCAGCTGAAATAGGGCACAAAGGTCAACGGCTGAGAGGTGAAGGCTGCCGGTGCGGCATCAAAGCTGTATAGCGGCTGGTGCGCTGCGTCCACCGCATGACGCCGTAGTCCGGTGGTCTGCAACAGGATTTTGCCGCTCAGCACACCGCTGCCGGGTCGGGTATGGAAGGTGGCCCCGGTGGGCAGCAGCAGATTGTGCAGCTCCGCGCCGTTATCCGCCTGTTCAAGGCACCAGACCAGTGGACCGCGCTGGATAGCGACTTTTCCGGCCACGTGGCGCAGCAACGGATTGCCCCTTACCCGGATGACCGGCATCGGCAGCGTCAGCTCAAGGCGATCGCCGCTTTGCCACTTCCGGTTCAGCCGCAGATAGCCCTGTTTCCGCAGCTCAGCCACCGCCAGAGGCTCTCCGTTAAGCGTCGCCTCCGGCGAGCTGCACCAGTCAGGCAGGCGCAGGCCGAGGGTGGCATCAAGCGATTTGTCACAATCCACCTCCAGCCAGATACGCCCCTGCCAGGGATAGTCGCCGCCCTGTTTCAGACGCAGGGGCTGACCGCCAATCTCTGTTTCCAGTTCGCTGCCGATGTACAGATTCACATCCACACCCTCAGGGCGTCGGGTATAAATGTAAGACCCCAGCGAGGCCAGCAGCCGCTCAATATTCGGCGGGCAGCAGGCACAACCAAACCAGCGCTGACGCACGGGTTTGACGTGGTCATAGATATGGTTGAACGGAACGCTGGCAGGGTGCACCTCCAGGGGATTGACGTAGAAGAAGTGCCTGCCGTCCAGCGCCATACCAGCCAGCACCGTGTTATACAGCGCACGCTCCATCACATCGGCGTAGCGGCTGTCAGCCTCCATTTGCAGCATCCGGTTGGCAAACATGATCAGGCCGATCGAGGCACAGGTTTCGTTATAGGCGGTATCGTTAGGCAGATCGTAATCACTGCTGAAGGCTTCACCACTACTCTGTGAACCAATCGCGCCGGTGATATACATCTGCCGGTTGGTCATATTTTCCCACAGCCGCTGGCAAATCTCGCGCTGTTGCCGGTCCTGACTGAGTCGTGCAAGGTGGGCCACGCCGGCATAGAGATAAACGAATCGCACCGCATGGCCGATGGCCGTTTTCTGTAAGGCGACCGGCAGATGTGCCTGACTGTAGGCTTTATCCTTCACCATCCATGCCGGGCCATAAGTATGCCAGTGAGAAGTTTCACCGCGCCTGAGGTATTCGATGTCGTAGTAGTGTGGCTGCGTACCGCGCTCTGTCACAAAGAAGCTGACCAGGTCCAGATAGCGCCGTTGCCCGGTTGCTTCGTACAACCGCATCAGCGCCAACTCAATTTCAGGATGGCCCGGATAACCCGCCAGCTGATCGTCCCCCGGCCCGAATACCGTGGCGATATGATCGGCCAGTTTGCAGGCGATCTCCAGCAGTCGTGTCTTGCCGGTGGCCTGATGATAAGCCACTGCGGCCTCGATCAGATGTCCGGCGCAGTAAAGTTCATGGCACTCCGCCAGGTTGCTCCAGCGCGCCTCGGGTTCTTTAATGGTGAACCAGGTGTTGAGATAGCCGTCAGGCTGTTGCACCGCGCCGATCAGTTCAATCACCTCATCAGCGGTTTTTTCCAGCTGACCGTCCGGCGTTTTCGTCAGCAGATAAGCCACCGCCTCCAGCCACTTGGTGACATCGCTGTCCTGAAAAACCATGCCGTGAAATTCACCCTCCTCTCTGCCTGCCGCAATACGAAAGTTGGCAATGGCATGGCTGGGCTCGGCGTCGGCCACCTCGTCATTCAGCGCCTGCCACTGATAAGGTATCACCACCTCTTTAATCAACTGCTGATAGTCCAGCCAGAAAGAATCGGTCAGGGTGACCTGCCGAAGCGGGATCTCAGGTTTAGCCATCGGGGAATCGCTCATCACTTCTCCTTACTTAAATGCGGACTGGCTGGCGAGATCGCGGGAAATCCGCACCAGCAGGTTTTTTCTCAGTTTGCAAAAACAGAGGCAGGCCGCCAGCAGCAGATGCAGTGCCGCAGGCAGCAGCGTTTCAAAAAGCGTGATGCCGTTAAGGGATGCGCTGGTCTGATGCTGTTCTCCTGCCTGATAGCCCACCAGCACAAACACCAGGCTGATAATGCCCGCGCTGGAAGCCCAGGCCAGCTTGATAAAAAACAGATTGAAGGCAAAGTTCATTCCGGAAGAACGAATGCCGTTCTTCCAGTGGCCATAGTCGTCAGCAAAGGCCATCAGGGAGAAATGCAGCGGCAGGGTAAAACCCAGCATCACACAGTGAACGAAAATCAGTCCCAGCCACAGCGACTGATAAGCTGCGCCGGTCGGGGCAAACCACAGACCTGTAGAGAAGGCGGCCAGCAGCAGATTGGTCGCCATATAGAGCCGCACGGTGTCAAACCACTTATTCAGCTGGTTGACGATAACCGCACCGAGAATCGCCGCCAGCGTCAGCATGGCAAAGAACATCGAGGCATAAGCTGCACTGCCTTTCAGCACGTAGGTGATGAAGTACATATAGCCACCGCCGCGCAGATTGAAGACGTTGATCAGCAGAAAGGACATCAGCAGCATCAGCAATAGCTGGTCATTGCGGGCCATAGCGCGCAGATGGTCGCGAATGCTGAATTTGCCGGGGCTGGGAAGGGTAACCCGTTCACGCACGCTAAAAAAGCAGCATAAAAACAGGGCTGCCGCAATGACGCACATCAGCGCGACGCCGTGCTGGTAGCCTGCCACAAGGTTGCCTTTGCCGGTCAGCGCCACCAGCCACGGCAACCCCACGGAAACCATAAATCCCGCCATGCCGCAGAGGACAAAACGCCACGCCTGGCAGGACATCACCTCCTGGTGCTGGCGGGTCATGGCATTGATCAGTGCACAATAGGGAACATTAATGGCGGTGTAGCTGACGGAGAGCAGGAAATAGGTGACAAAGGCCCAGATGATTTTCCCCTCCGTGCTCAGAGGGGGCACGGTAAAAGTCAGGATACCGGCGATGGCCACCGGCAAAGCAATCCACAACTGCCACGGACGAAACCGCCCCCAGCGGGTATGGGTGCGATCGGCTACGATACCCATCAGCGGATCGGCGATGGCATCAATCACTCTGAGCGTAATAAATAATGTGCCCACCAGCGCGGGCGTCAGGCCAAATATATCGGTGTAGAAGAAGGTCAGAAAATTCGCAATCAGGCAGGTAATCACCGTGCCACCTGCGTCACCCAGACCATAACCTGCTTTCTCGCTGAGGGTTAATCGGGCGCTCGAATCTTTTATTTTCATGGTCAGGCTCTGAACGGTTTGCATCATTTATTCCTCAGGCAAAAACGCATAAAAGAGTAATAAGGCGTGGACGAGGCTGCATTATCCGTAATACGCCAGCTTGATTTTCTCAGGCCATTTTTCAGTAGTCGGTCAGTAAACTTTTTATTTAATCTGGCACGGCAGACATCGGCCAACAAGAGGGCGTTCAGGTAGTAAAACAGCACAATTCCGACCTGCCGGATTATTTGTGAAGCAGATCAAACCCTGACGCCTTGTCATCATGTCCGGGGCTGCATGTGCTATTAATTACATTAAAAACCGTGCAGTCAGAGGAGGTTGAATGCTTTCTTTATCCGTCACTTATCCGCTAAAAGTGCAGAACGGCGGGCTGTTTATTTCCCGTGGCGTGGGTACACATCCGACCCGCACCCTTAGCTCGTTTGAACTTATTTATCTGGTCAGCGGCACGCTGTCGTTGCAGGAAGAAGAACGTATTTTTCAGTTAAAGCAGGGGGAATGCTTACTTCTGTTTCCAGGGCGGCAACATCGGGGGGTATCGGTATTTAACGATAAGTTGAAATTCTACTGGTTACATTTTGATGTGCTGCCGGAACAGCAGGAAAATCCATTATTACAACTGAATATTCCCCAGCATTGCAAAGTTCAGGATGAAGATAATTTACTTGCGCTGTTTCGTTTATTTTTAAATGAACAGGCTCGTATTCCCCAAAGCCAGTCGCTGGAATTATTATTAATTCTGTTATTGCAGGAAATTGTTCGCAGCGGTGCAGAGACGCCCGCGGCAAATGGTCCGGGCGCGGCACTGGCATGGCAGGCGAAACAACTTATTACCACGCACTATCACCGTCTTACCGGGGCCAGTGAACTGGCTCGATCGCTACATTGCAATGTGGATTACCTTGGGCGGATATTTCGTCGGACGTTTGGCCTCACCCTGACTGGCGCACTACAACAGCAGCGTATTACCGCCGCAGAGAAAATGCTGCTGACCGATGCCTGTAGTCTCAGTGAGGTTGCAGCAGGTTGTGGATTCAGCGATGTGAGCTACTTTCGTCGGGTTTTTCGTCAACTGCGCGGTATGACTCCCGCCGCCTGGCGCAAACGCTACTGCCGACAGCATGTGAATTCCGATTGACGCCACGCGGCCTTACGATGCGACGGCAGGGGGACGGTTGGCTCCGGCGGCGGCTGGCGGCGGCGGGGCCGGGGCGATGGATTTCAGCTTCTGCTCCAGCTCCAGCAACTGTTCAGGGGTCACTGCCGGATAGCTTTGTGCATCTTCCGGCACCTCATGCCGTGCCGGGATAGGCACCATCGGCCCCAGAAAACGCGGCTCGCGCTTCATCAGATAGAGATCGGCCAGCGCGCCAAGACGCGCGACCACTTCCCGCAGGCGGATAGTCAGCATATTTTTCGGCGAGGGGACCGCATAGCACTGAGCCTGAATGCCCATGTGCAGCGCAATAAACAGCGCCCGCTCGCAGTGAAAGCGCTGGGTGATAATAATAAAATCATTGGTGTCGAACACCTTACGGGTGCGCACAATCGAGTCCAGGGTACGAAATCCGGCATAATCCAGCACGATGTCAGAGGCCGGTACGCCGGCGGCAATCAGGTCGCGGCGCATGGTCATCGGCTCGTTATAACTGTGCTGGGCATTATCGCCACTAAGCAGCAGATAGTTAACTTTGCCGCTGTTGTAGGCATTCAGCGCACCCTGCATGCGGTAGAGATAATACTGATTGATAACGCCAGTGCGGTAGTATTTGGCGGTCCCCAGAACCACCCCCACCTGGCGATGCGGCAGGGCGTTGAGACTGGAATAAACCCAGGGGGCGGTTTTTATACTGATCCAGCGATCCAGGCCGAGCGCAGCCGCAATCATCAGAACCACGATGATAATCAGGCTATAAATCAGGCGTTTTACCATGCCGGACGCTGCTCAAACTTCGTATAAAAAGGTGGATCAAGGCTACTTTACCCGGCGGAGTGAAGCAAGCGGGAAGGCTGCGGATGGGCGCATTTCGCACAATCCGCCGTCAGGAATATGCGGATGGTTGAAAAAGCGTCAGCAGCAGGAGCAATAACCGGGGGTGACGGTAAACTGGCCGGGAAGGTGCCTCCCCGGCCATCGGCGTTAAATTGATGTGCGACGGTAGTGGCGATACTGCGGCAGCCAGAAATTGGCGGAGATCGCTCGGGAAAGCACATCTTCTGAGGTCACTACAGCGACACCGGCTTCCTGAGCGGCTTTGGCGACGGCCATGGCGATCACCTTCGAGACGCCCTGAATATCTTTGACTTCGGGCAGAACCGGGCCTTCACCATCATTGACCAGCGGTGAGCAGTCAGCCAGGGCACGACTGGCGGCCATCAGCATGGAGTCAGTGACGCGGGTGGCACCAGAAGCAATGACCCCAAGGCCAATGCCGGGGAAGATATAGGAGTTATTACACTGGGCAATCGGGTAAGTTTTTTCCTTTAACATCACCGGAGAGAACGGGCTGCCGGTGGCAACCAGCGCGGCACCGTCGGTCCACGCCAGGATATCCTGCGGCGTGGCTTCCACGCGAGAGGTTGGGTTAGACAGCGGCATCACGATAGGGCGCGCACAATGTTTGTGCATTTCCCGGATAATCTCTTCACTGAACAGTCCCGGCTGGCCGGAAACACCAATCAGGATATCCGGACGCGCATTGCGCACCACGTCCAGCAGTGACAGGGAATCCGAAGAGGAATCCCAGCCGCTAAGGCTGTCACTTTTCTGCACCAGCTTGCTCTGGAAACTGAGCAGATTAGGCAGCTTGTCGGTCAGCAGGCCGAAACGGTCAACCATAAAGACGCGGGCGCGGGCTTCGTCGTCACTCAGGCCTTCCGATTTCATCTGGGCGACAATCTGCTCAGCGATGCCACAGCCGGCAGAACCGGCACCGAGGAACACCACTTTCTGCTCGCTCATTTTGCTACCGGCAGCGTGGCTGGCGGCAATCAGCGTGCCCAGCGTCACCGCCGCCGTGCCCTGGATATCGTCGTTAAAGCAGCATACCTCATCGCGATAACGCTCCAGCAACGGCATGGCATTTTTCTGGGCGAAATCTTCAAACTGTAACAGCACGTTCGGCCAACGGCTTTTTACCGCCTGAATGAATTCGTCAACGAATTTGTCGTACTCTTCGCCGGTGATACGCGGATGACGCCAGCCCATATAGAGTGGGTCGTTAAGCAGTTGCTGATTATTGGTGCCAACGTCCAACACAATCGGCAGGGTATAGGCCGGACTCATACCGCCACAGGCGGTGTACAGCGACAGCTTACCGATAGGGATACCCATGCCGCCGATGCCCTGATCGCCAAGGCCCAGGATACGCTCGCCGTCGGTGACCACAATCACCTTAACGTTCTGCTTGGTGGCGTTTTGCAGCATATCTTCGATATTGTCGCGGTTGGGGTAGGAGATAAACACGCCACGGGCGCGGCGATAAATCTCTGAGAAATGTTCGCAGGCTGCGCCGACCGTCGGGGTATAAATAATCGGCATCATCTCTTCAAGATGGTTGTCGAGCAGGCGGTAGAACAGCGTTTCGTTGGTGTCCTGAATGTTGCGCAGATAGACGTGCTTGTCGTTATCGTTTTTAAAGTCCTGAAACTGACGCCAGGCGCGCTGGGCCTGCTCTTCAATGGTTTCCACCGTCTCAGGCAGCAGCCCTCGCAGGTTAAATTCATTTCGCTCCTCAACTGAGAACGCGCTGCCTTTATTCAGCAGGGGAAATTCCAGCAAAATTGGCCCTGCATAGGGGATATAAAGTGGCCTTTTACTTTCGTGTTCGAGTTCCATGTCAGCAATACTCATGCGATTGGTGATGTTGTGGGCCAATCCTAAAATAATTCATCTGAAAGTACAGCTTTTGTTAACAAGTGATCACAAAAGCTGTTTATTTTGTGCGATTGAGTGGATTAATTCAGCGGGATGGTAGTGAGATTGTTGCAGCCGAGCGCCTGAAGCGTTGCCAGCGTCGCCTGATGTTGAATGAGTCTGGCATCGGGCGCTTCAGCCAGAACCGCTCGCTGGATCTGCTTCAGATTATGACCGGCCAGATTCATCAGGATCAACGCGGCCTGTAGCGGCGGCAGGCTGGGATTAAACGCCGCATTCTCAGCGTAGCTGCCGGCAAAAATGCTGCCATCGGCACTTTCTAACGCCACGCCGCTCAGCGCCTGAGAGTAGGGCGCATGGCAGCGGTTTGCGGCCTGTAAAGCCGCCTGACAAAGCGCATCACCGTGGATATTCAGCCCGTGGTTGACCGGGTCCAGCAGCAGCGTTTCAATCGCCAGATCGCGTGGGCCAAAGGCATCTGGCAGATAATCGGCCAGTGTCGCCGGTTCGCGTCCTGGTAAATGTACGGTGAGGCGGGTGCCGCTGTTCAGCTCATTCATAAACTGACGACAGTGGCCGCAGGGGCTGTAATTGACGGTGATGGCTTCCAGTGCCGTTTCGCCACGCAGCCAGGCATGGGTGACTGCACTCTGCTCGGCGTGGACGGTCTGCTGCATGGTTGCGCCGGAAAACTCCATGTTGGCCCCAAACCAGAGATGACCGCTTCTGCCCAATGCAATGGCACCGACGTTAAAAGCCGAAAGCGGCGTCACCGCACAGGCGGCGGCAAGGGGCAACAGCGCAAAAGCCAGCTCCCGCAGGTCAAGGCCACTGTGTTGCTGCATTGCAGACACCTGCTGCGGGGTGAAAAACGCCGGGAAGTTATCGGCGGCCAGAAAGGGTTCCGCAGCGGCCTGTATTAGGGGCGGCAGCGTGGTAAATGCAGTCTGGAAACGGGGTTGCATGTCAAGTCTCTCTCACAGTGACGGCCGCTTATCATGGCGGGCTGCGTCACCGCTGTATGTGATTTGCATCACACTTACAATGTAATTTGTGAAACGAAACGGCGAAATGCGCGACCTGCCGCAAATTTTAGTGCCGGTGATACGACGTCAGCCGCATCAGGCTGAGGCAGAATTTTCTGCCCTGAATGCAGTATGACCGGATGCCACGACCTGGGATCCCGCCTTCAGACCCCCGGTTTTACTCTGCTAACCAGCTGCCTGTCGCCGCTTTACCCTGAGAAATGCACCAGCAGCGGGAACAGAAAGGGGGCCAGCAGCGAGGTGATAATGCCGCAGATAACCAGCGCCAGTGAACTGTATGCGCCTTCCTGATAGTCCAGCTCGGCACAGCGGGCGGTGCCCAGCGCGTGGGAAGCGTTGCCAATTGCCAGCCCCCGTGCCGATTTGCGGTGAATTTTCAATATGTTGAGCAGCATATGACCGAACACAGCACCCAGCACACCGGCAATCAACACGCAGATGGCGCTGATCGCCGGAATACCGCCCAGCGTGGCTGATACCGCCATTGCAATCGGCGTGGTAACGGATTTGGGCATGATGGTGGCGGCAATTTGCGGCGTGGCGCCCATCCACAAGGCAATGGCGGTGCCGGAGATCATTGCCGTCAGGCTGCCGGTAAAACAGACGCCGATAATGGATTTCCAGCGCGCCCGGATCTGATGCATCTGCTCATACAAAGGCAGTGCCAGCGCCACTACCGCAGGTTGGAGCAACTGGTTGAGCAGCTGGCTGCCCTGAAAATAACGGGCGTAGGGCATGTTGATCAGCAACAGCAGCGGAATAATCACCGCCATCGAAATTAACAGCGGATTGAAAAACGAGATCCTGACTCTGGCGGCCAGTTTTCGCGCGGCGAGAAACACCACAAGGGTCAGCGGCAGTGACCACCAGATATCACTCATCGCGGGCTCCTAGTTTTATTACCGGGCGGCCATGCAGCTTATCGCAGACCAGTCCGACGGTGGTCAGGACGATGAAAGTACTGACCACCACTGACACCACAATCGGACCAAACTGGGCGCTGAGAATATCGGTGTAGTTCATCACGCCAACGCTGATGGGAACAAACAGCAGCGCCATATAGCGGATCAGCAGCCAGCAGCCGGGTTTTACCCATTCGACGGCAAGCAGCTGAGTGGCGAGCAGGGCAAACAGAATAAGCATACCGATAATGCTACCGGGGATGGTGACAGGCAGCAGCCTGGCGATGCCGTTACCGGCCCACAAACAGAGATAAATGATCAGGAAGGCGCGAAGGTAATGCCAGCCTGCAACAAGCGCACTGCGCATGATAAGCTCCTGGTTTTTTTGAAGATGAATCTTACGATCAAAAAAAGAAGTGTGCTACCGATCACAGTGTGAAGCCGGAGGCGGGATGTGCCAGGCGTAGAGCTGAAACCTTAATCACCCGGCTGCCCTCTACCGGCTGGGAGAAGCGGCGCTTTTCACTGCGAGGTAAAAAGCGCCGCCGGGTGCCGGATTATTTCACCTGCATACCGGGCTGTGCGCCGCTGTCAGGAGAGAGCAGGAAAATGTCGCTGCCGCCAGGGCCCGCTGCCATCACCATCCCCTCAGAAACACCGAAGCGCATTTTACGCGGTGCAAGGTTAGCCACCATGACCGTCAGGCGTCCGGTCAGCACCGTCGGGTCCGGATAGGCTGCGCGGATGCCGGAAAAGACATTGCGTGTTTCACCGCCCAGATCCAGCGTCAGACGCAGCAGCTTATCGGAGCCTTCGACAAACTCAGCACGGCTGATCAGCGCAATGCGCATATCCACTTTGGCAAAATCATCAAAGGTGATGCTTTCCTGAAGCGGCGCGTCAGCCAGCGGACCGCTGACAGCCGGTTTGGCAGCCGCTGCTGCTTCCTGCCTGGCAGCCTCAACCAGTGCATTAACCTTATCCATCTCAACACGCTGAAACAGTGCCCTGAAGGGGGCGACGCGGTGGTTCAGCAACGGCTGGTGCAGGCCATCCCAGCTCAGCGACTGGTTCAGGAAGGCTTCTGCCCGTTCGCTCAGGTCGGGTAAAACCGGTTTCAGCCAGGTCATCAGCACGCGGAACAGGTTGATCCCCATTGAACAGATTGCCTGCAAATCGGCATCGCGGCCTTCCTGCTTCGCCACCACCCACGGAGCCTGCTCATCAACATAGCGGTTTGCGACGTCTGCCAGCGCCATGATCTCACGGATGGCGCGGCTGAACTCGCGGCTGTTCCAGGCTTCGGCGATAGTGGCAGACGCGTCGGTAAAGGTTTTATACAGCTGCGGATCGGCCAGTTCGGCGGAGAGCTGACCGTCAAAACGTTTAGTGATAAAACCGGCATTGCGCGAGGCCAGATTAACCACTTTATTAACGATGTCGGCGTTAACCCGCTGCACAAAATCTTCCAGGTTGAGGTCGATATCATCAATGCGGGAAGAGAGTCTGGTGGCGTAGAAATAGCGCAGGCTGTCGGCGTCCAGATGTTCAAGCCAGGTGCTGGCTTTGATAAAGGTGCCGCGCGACTTGGACATCTTCGCGCCGTTCACCATGACATAGCCGTGAACAAACACATTGGTAGGCTTACGGAACTGGCTGCCTTCCAGCATGGCCGGCCAGAACAGGCTGTGGAAATAGACGATATCTTTGCCGATAAAGTGGTACAAATCCGCGTCAGAATCTGCCTTCCAGAAGGTGTCAAAATCGATATCGTCGCGCCGGTCACACAGGTTCTTAAACGAGCCCATATAGCCGATTGGCGCATCCAGCCAGACGTAGAAATATTTGCCTGGCGCGTTCGGGATCTCAAAACCGAAATAGGGCGCATCGCGCGAGATGTCCCACTGTTGCAGCCCGGATTCAAACCACTCCTGCATTTTATTGGCCACCTGCTCCTGAAGCGCACCGGAGCGGGTCCAGGCCTGGAGCATGGCGCTGAATTCTGGCAGGTCAAAAAAGAAATGCTCTGAGTCGCGCATTTCAGGCGTGGCACCGGAAACCACCGATTTTGGATCGATCAGTTCGGTCGGGCTGTAAGTTGCGCCGCACACTTCACAGTTGTCGCCATACTGATCGGCTGATTTGCATTTTGGACAGCTGCCCTTCACAAAACGGTCCGGCAAAAACATGCCTTTTTCCGGATCGTAAAGCTGCGAAATGGTGCGGTTCTTAATAAAGCCGTTCTCTTTCAGACGGGTATAGATCAGTTCTGACAGCTGGCGGTTTTCTTCGCTGTGGGTCGAGTGAAAATTGTCATAGCTGATATTGAAACCGGCCAGGTCGGTCTGATGTTCCTGACTCATCTCGGCAATCATCTGCTCTGGCTGAATGCCCAGCTGCTGCGCTTTCAGCATGATCGGCGTGCCGTGTGCGTCGTCAGCACAGATGAAGTAAACCTCGTTGCCGCGCATTCGCTGGTAACGGACCCAAATATCTGCCTGGATATGCTCGAGCAAGTGACCGAGGTGGATGGGACCGTTGGCGTACGGCAGGGCGCACGTTACCAAAATTTTCTTCGCGACTTGAGTCATAGTAAAACTTGCTATACCTGTTTAAAAAGAGGGGATTCGATGGTAACCGATAGCGGCTCCCTGCGTAAACAATCCCGCATGGACCACCCCGATTTTTGCAGCAGGCCACGCCTGCCTGCGGTCATATCTGATATGCTCCGCTGAATAAAACTGACAACCAAACAGGAGCCGGGACGATGTCACAGTCAGAGGAAAAACGCTCACCGGAAGCGCTGCGTGCCGTGGTGATGGGGGTGCTTGGCACCTTCGAACATCCAACATTAGAGCAGAATCTTACCAGTCTGAAGGCGCTGCGCCATTGTGCGCTGATGGATAACACCCTGCATATTGAGCTGGTGATGCCGTTCGTCTGGCTGAGCGGCTTTGAGATATTAAAAGAAACCGTCAGCACGGAACTGCTGCGGCTGACCGGTGCCCGGGCAATCAACTGGCGGCTTAACCATCAGATTGCCACGCTGAAGCGGGTGAAAAATCATCCGGGCGTTAATGGGGTGAAGAATATTATCGCCGTCAGTTCGGGCAAAGGTGGGGTGGGAAAATCCAGCACCGCAGTTAACCTGGCCCTTGCGCTGGTAGCCGAAGGGGCGAAGGTGGGATTGCTGGATGCCGATATCTATGGTCCGTCAATTCCGGATATGCTTGGCACGCGCGATGAACGACCCGCCTCGCCGGATGGCAAGCATATGGCGCCCATTATGGCGCATGGCCTGGCAACCAACTCGATTGGCTATCTGGTGACCGACGATAATGCCATGGTCTGGCGCGGGCCGATGGCCAGTAAAGCGCTGATGCAGTTGCTGAATGAAACGCTGTGGCCGCAGCTTGACTATCTGATACTGGATATGCCGCCGGGCACCGGGGATATTCAGCTGACGCTGGCGCAGAATGTGCCGGTCACGGGGGCGGTGGTGGTGACGACCCCGCAGGATGTCGCATTGATAGATGCGCGTAAAGGCATCGTGATGTTCGACAAGGTCAGCGTGCCGGTGCTGGGCGTGGTGGAAAACATGAGTATCCATATATGCAGCCACTGCGGTCATCCTGAGGCTATTTTTGGCACTGGCGGGGCAGAAAAGCTGGTGGAGCAGTTTCATATCCGCCTGCTGGGCCAGCTGCCGCTGCATATTTCGCTGCGTGAAGATCTCGATGACGGACAGCCGACCGTGGTGCGTCGGCCGGAAAGCGAATTTACCGATATGTACCGTGAACTGGCGGGTCAGGTAGCCGCACAGCTGTTCTGGCGTGGAGAGGTTATTCCGGAAGATATCGCCTTTCGTGCGGTGTGATGGCGGCAGCGCCGGATGATTTGGCCTGCCACCGGCGCTGTGCTTCAACGCCGTGCGTTGCGGTTTTGCGGCCTGCCAGGTTGACGCCGCAGGTGCATCAGGCCGTGGTTGGGGATGAGGGCTTCAGCAGGTAGTGCAGCAGCAGATAGGGTCCCTGATCGCTTTCACCACTGCCAATTCGTTGCCAGCCATGCCGCTGATAGAAGGCCAGCGCGTGTTGGTTGGCGCTGAGGCATTTCAGTTTGCCGGTAGAAGTAAACCCCGCCTGCACGGCGTTTAACAATTCGCTGCCAACCCCGCGCCCCTGCCAGGCCGGGTCAACAAACAGGCTGTGCAGGAAGTTATCATTGGGCAGCACGGCGGCAAAACCGACGCGGCATTCTTCTCTGCTGGCCACCAGCACCCGTTCGCCCAGCGTCACGCAATCAAAATCTTCCAGTTGCCACTCGCTGCCATCCAGCCAGTGCCAGTTAGCCCGCCTCGCAGCAAGAAACAGCGTGCGCAGGAAGGGGCGGTCGGCCTCGGTGAAAGGGCGGATTGCCATCAGCGTTCACCCCAGACCGGTTTGACGTGCCTTTCGCTTTCGGCTCCGCTTCCGCGATAGTCATAATCAATTTTTCCCGCTTCGAACAGCTGATCCAGCAGGGTAAAATTATCTGCGGGGGTGACGTTGCAACGGCTGTTTAACTCCGTATCCCGCAGGGTGAATGCGTGGTCGCCACGGGCGATCTGCCGGAGGTATTGCAGCATCTGAAGTGCGGCAACGCTTATGCCATACTGTTCATTAAGTGGTCTGTTCATCCCGGTTACCCTGTCTCAGCGGCCTGACTTTAATCAGCT
This sequence comes from Erwinia mallotivora, assembly GCF_000590885.1. Classification (GTDB taxonomy): domain Bacteria; phylum Pseudomonadota; class Gammaproteobacteria; order Enterobacterales; family Enterobacteriaceae; genus Erwinia; species Erwinia mallotivora. The sequence goes on along the minus strand of NZ_JFHN01000050.1, from coordinate 101,765 downwards.
CTCAACTGAGCGGACTGTAGCAAAAAGTTCCGAATCGGAACATCAGGGATTATCGATGACAGTAAAAGGGAAAATGCAGCGCTGGTCTGCGTGGTAAAAGGTCACATTGTGGATTGTGCGTCATAGTAACCTTATCTGGCATGATTCGCATTGGCTGGGATAATCAAGACAGCGTCGGCGCACTGTCAGTTATTTCGCCTGAAAATTTATTGAATATTTTCAAGGAAAAAATTTCCTGCTTCGTCTTTTCGCAAACTAAAGGTATTTATGAGGCGATATTTTTTCTTATCATCTTCAGTTGTAATACCCATCAAAACGGACCATCTGCCTTCCTGCCATTTTACATCCGGATACGAAATGCACTCCCCGTAAAAAATATCTGGAAAGGTTGATTTCTGGGGCGTATGCCAGAAAGGCAGCCAGTCTTGCTGTGATTTTTTATAAATCATGACACCCTGATTTTTCATTTTTTGGTGAGCGGTTTTAATATCTGAATTTATTTTGAAACAAGGGGCGTTATTCTTAATTTGGACATCTAATTGATGAACCCAGGGTTTTTCAAGATGGCAGCCATTAAGGAAAAAAATAGCGCCAATCCATGTCAGGTTTTTCATGGAAGATTCCTTTTGGCAGAGGGATCTCTCAGGAAGCCACGCATCACCCACTGATAGCTTTTTAAAAGATTCGGACCTCTGATACCGGTAAAATTTGATATTTCATCAAATCCTGAACGGCCAAACTTCAACAGCCAGAAATAATCAGCAATCATGCTTGCCTGGACTTATATACCGTAGTCGGAAATCAATTGATGATTTGGCAGCGAGTAACGGTAAGACACAGCCCGGCTAACTAAGCCGCGTATCTTTACGTTGAGTCCTGATTGATATAGCCAGACGTGAGTCCTCGTGACTCTTTTTCATCTGCGCTCATTGTCGCTCTCCTTGCTAAATTAAGCGTTAAAATACTGGCAGTTGTTCTTTCTTTATCAAAGTATAAATGCTGTCACTGTTTTTTTGGATATGCACCATTTGAAAATCTGGTTGGCATTGATACCGTGCAGGCGCGTGGCGTAATACACGGTCGTGCCGGGTTCCATTGCCTGCTGAATAATGGCTATTTTTCCCCGCAGTGTACTGCGGCGACGCCGCTCAGGTCATGATAACACTTCAAGCATATTGTTATTCCGACGGGTGTTAAACACAGGTCTAAGACTACCTCTTATTTTTAGAGAGGCGAAATGTCTGGTGATCTATGGGGCCAGTCTGAAAAGCCAGACCAGGCGAACTTAAACTCTGTGACAAATTTGATGTTACCACTACACACTATTTGATTTGCTGCGATGGATGAATAGGTAAAATTGTGCTCTCGTCACAAAAGGCAAGCGACAGGAAGAATGGTGGGGATTTGTAAAGTATTCCCTCATTCTCTTTTTAACTTGTGGCTGGTAGATTTTATTGAGCTTAGACAAGGCTTAACGCAGACTGGACGAATTGAAAGGGATTTTAGTATGGATACAATTCAACAACTGCATGGGACATATTTTTACAATGGGCTATCGAATCTTACTGCCCGTGAGCTTTTCTTCTTTGTCTTTTTGGAAGAGGCTCACAAGCAGCCTGGCGTTGCTGATATAAGTGCACTTGCACTTATAATCCTCGGGCAACCAACTCAGAGCACGCGAGGGAAGCCTGTCGGAGCAACTAAAGGTACCTCTATTCTTAGTGAGAACCTCAGGCGCTGGCTGAAATACCATATACCCCGCTGGCCTACACTTACAACGGAAAGTATTCGCCATTTAAGGTTTAGTTATGTAACAAACCCGGGGGCATTTGCCGGACGATGGATACCCATTCTGGGAATAGTTTTTGTTATGAATGATGTTTATCAAATCAGTTTCAAAACCGTTTGCACCTGTAACCGTATTGTGAGGAAAGGTGACAAAGTATGGTAGAGGATGATGTCGAAATTGCGGTAATGGCATGGTATGACAAGACCTGGAATTTGAAGCCGCTTTTTGCCAGAGCTAAACCTGTTTTAACTCTTGATACCAGCCTTTCTACAGGTAAATACCCCTGGGCCCGTGAGACAGGAGATGAGATTATGAATGACTACTTTTCGCGCTTTAACGTTGATAAGGGGGCATTTAATTTTTTATCATACTGGCCCCTGGAGAAGGGATTTGTGCCCAACTTTCTTCGCCCTGCATCTCTGAGGGTTCCCGAAGTTGAACCTGAGCCGTTAACAATGCGGATGTTAATAGAATCTTCGAAAGCCGGGCGTTGGCTCTATGACTGACATATGTCAATGTTGACAGGGACCCTGTGGTATTTCAGGAAATTATTTGCTGGCGAAGGGATTTGTCGTATAGCAATCTGGACACCAGGATATCTGGCATGCATTGCATAATGGCAACAGGCAGACTGGGATGCCTCCTGTGAGTAAATGGCTGTATGTGCATTGCCGCTTTTCACAATCAAAGGACCAATTAAGTTAATCACAGCTGTCTGATTTTTAAGTAAATGACTCGGGGTGCCCTTCCACGTGAAGGCTGAGAAATACCCGTATTACCTGATCTGGATAATGCCAGCGTAGGGAAGTCAGATGCTCAGCGCATCGCCTTCCCGATCGCCGGTCGGGAGCACTGCAATGACACAACCTCTGCTTTTTACGGCCAGCCAGGCCCTCTCTTCACTCAACCTGTTTCGTCAGGCCTCGCCACTGGTGCATTGCCTGACCAATGACGTTGTGCAGGCGCTGACCGCCAATGTGTTGCTGGCGCTGGGAGCGTCTCCGGCGATGATAACCGAACCGCAGGAAGTCACTGAGTTCAGCGCGCTGGCCGATGCGCTGCTGATTAATGTCGGCACCCTGACGGTGGCCCGCAGCGAGGCGATGCTGCTGGCGGTTAAAACTGCATCCCAGGCGGGTAAACCCTGGGTGCTCGACCCGGTAGCGGTGGGGGGACTGACCTTTCGCAGCGATTTCTGCCGACACCTGCTGAACTATCACCCGACCGTCATTCGCGGCAATGCATCAGAAATCATCGCGCTGGCGGGCCTGGCGGGCCTGGGGGGCAGCGGTCGCGGGGTGGATACCTGCCATCCGCCAGAGGCGGCGCTGGAGGGCGCATTCAGCCTGGCGCAGCACAGTGGCGCGATAGTTGCGATCACCGGGGCGGTGGATTACGTCACTGACGGCGAGCAATGCCGGCAGATACCAGGAGGTTCTCCGTTAATGACCCGGGTGGTCGGCACCGGCTGCGCCCTCTCGGCGGTAGTCGCCGGGTTCGCCGCGTTGCCCGGAGAGAAACTGAATCATATCGCCAGCGCCTGTCGGGTAATGAGCCTGGCCGGGGAAAAAGCAGCCTCCGCCGCCAGCGGACCGGGAAGCTTTACGCCGCTGTTTCTCGACGCCCTGTATAAACTGGACGCGGAGGCGATGGCATGAAACGTATCAATGCACTGACCATTGCCGGTACCGATCCCAGCGGTGGCGCAGGAATTCAGGCCGATCTGAAAACCTTCTCCGCGCTGGCAGCCTACGGCACCAGTGTGGTAACCGCGCTGGTGGCGCAGAACACCTGCGGCGTACAGGCACAGTATCCGGTGTCGCCGGATTTTGTCGCCGCCCAGTTATCATCGGTGCTCAGCGACGTGCGTATCGACAGCATGAAAATCGGTATGCTCAGTGAAAGCGCCATTGTCGGGGTGGTGGCGGATTGTTTACAGGCAGCGGCTGTTCCCTGGGTGGTGCTGGATACGGTGATGCTGGCGAAAAGTGGCGATCCTTTACTCTCCCCCCCGGCGGTGGCGACGTTGCGACAGCGGCTGTTACCCGTGGTTTCTCTGGTCACGCCCAATCTGCCGGAAGCCGCCGTGCTGCTGGACTGTGATATCGCCCGTGATGAAACAGAAATGCGCCAACAGGGAAGGGCGCTGCTGGCGCTGGGTTGCCAGGCCGTGCTGATGAAGGGCGGCCATCTGTGTGGTGACGAAAGTCCTGACTGGCTGTTCACCGCAAAAGAAGAACATCGCTTTACCTCGCCCAGAGTGCCGACGAAAAATACCCACGGCACGGGCTGCACGCTCTCGGCGGCGCTGGCGGCGTTACGGCCACGCTGTGACAGCTGGTATGTGACGGTACAACAGACCAGGCAGTGGTTACAGGGCGCACTCGAACAGGCGGATTCACTGGAAGTGGGGCGGGGACACGGCCCGGTACACCACTTTTATCGCTGGTGGTAAGACGGCAGGGCGCATGTGCGGAATGTTTCTGAAAAATGCCCCCGGTAATTTGCCTTAAGCGCGGTTTTGGGTCCACGCTGTCTGGGGTGAAGTTAATCCGGACGGGCCTTTGGCCCTGCAATCTTCAGACAGGAGTTAACCATGACCGACATTGTACAGTTACTGGGTAAAGAAGCGGATACGCTGCTGCAACATCGCTGTATGACAATCCCGGCAGAGAGCCTTTACCTGCCGGGCGAAGATTATGTTGACCGGGTGATGGTCGACAACAACCGACCTCCCGCGGTGCTGCGCAATATGCAGACGCTGTATAACACCGGGCGGCTGGCAGGTACCGGCTATCTTTCGATCCTGCCGGTCGATCAGGGTGTCGAACACTCTGCCGGTGCATCCTTTGCCGCTAATCCGCTCTACTTTGATCCAAAAAATATCGTCGAGCTGGCGATTGAGGCCGGTTGTAACTGCGTGGCCTCCACTTATGGCGTGCTGGCGTCGGTTTCGCGGCGCTATGCGCACCGGATTCCGTTTATGGTCAAGCTCAATCACAACGAAACCCTCAGCTATCCGACGCAGTATGATCAGACGCTGTATGCCAGCGTGGAGCAGGCATTTAATCTTGGCGCGGTGGCGGTAGGGGCGACCATCTATTTTGGATCGGAGCAGTCGCGTCGCCAGCTGGAAGAGATTTCCGTCGCCTTTGAGCGGGCCCATAAGCTGGGGATGGTGACCGTGCTGTGGGCCTATCTGCGCAATAACAGCTTTAAGCTGGATGGGGTGGATTATCACGCCAGCGCCGACCTGACCGGACAGGCCAATCATCTGGCGGCGACCATCGGTGCGGATATCGTTAAACAGAAAATGGCGGAAAACAACGGCGGCTATACGGCGCTGAAATTTGGCTATACCGACTCACAGGTCTACAGCAAGCTGACCAGCGATAATCCCATCGATTTGGTGCGTTATCAGCTGGCGAACTGCTATATGGGACGGGCGGGACTGATCAATTCCGGTGGTGCAGCGGCAGGGGACACCGATCTGGCGGAATCGGTACGCACTGCGGTCATTAACAAACGTGCCGGTGGGATGGGGCTGATCCTCGGACGTAAAGCTTTTAAAAAGTCGATGCAGGAGGGCATCGCGTTGATCAATGGCGTACAGGACGTCTACCTGGCGAAAGAAGTGACCATCGCCTGATAAGCCTTTTCGGGGCGCGGCAGGCGGGCCGGAGATACCGGGTCTGCCGTGCGCTGCTTTTCTGCACTGAATATTGCGGCGGTCACCTCCCAGCGATCTGACGCTGGCCTGGTCCCTGTTGCCCGCCTCAGCCAGCCTGCTCAAACCACTCGCTGTTCTGTTCGGCGATGGGGGAAATAGAGAAAATAATTTCCTGAAGATGATGACGTAATGCCTTCTCGGCGGCATCGGCATCACGAGCCAGCAGCGCCTGATAAATCTGCTGATGTTGCGCAATCAACTGCTCCGGCGGGGAAACTTCGCTGAGCGTCAGGAAACGCACCCTGTCCATCGATGCCTTGATATTTTCCACCGTCTGCCAGGCGAGTTCACACTGGATACTTTGTGCAATCAGTCGGTGAAACTCATCGTCCAGTAACAGAAACGCCTGGCTGTCGCGACCTTCTGCCGCCAGCGTTTGCAGTTTCAGATTATGTTCAATCAGCGCCAGCGCGCTCCCGGAGGCTTCCACCGCCGAGCGGCGCACCACGGCGACTTCCACCGCTTCACGGATAAAGCGGCCATCCGCCACGCGGCGGGCAGAAATTTTCCGTACAAAGGTGCCGCGCTGGGGCAGAACCTGCACGAGGTCAGCTTCTGCCAGCTTGATAAAGGCTTCGCGTACCGGCTGGCGGGAAACATTGAAGCGGGCGGAGACGTCCTTCTCCGATAACAGCGAACCCGGCGGGATCGCACAGGTCACAATATCCTGGCGCAGGAAACGATAAATCTGCTGATTAACCGGTTCACTGGCGGTGATGGTGTATGAAATCGTCATGCGGCAAAATTCGTTATCATGTTATGCGTCAGCAGCCTGGCGCGGGACGACGCTAAGTCTAATCAGAGCGTCGGCCCGACACCAGTCTTTCAGACGACGCTGTGGCCCTGACTGTTTAGTTGTCTGACGGTTTCCTTCGCCCCCTTTTCCCGCAGCAGCTGATAACAGCGGCTGACCGCTGTACGGAAACGGCTGCTGTCGGGCAAATCGTCACCGAACACGGCGTTAAGCGACAGCAGCGCCGCAATGCGCGCTTCGCCATCCTCGCTGTTACTGACCAGCTGCGCCAGTTCCGGCTTCAACGGATCGTTAATGACAATGGGCTGCCCCTGCTCATCCGTGCCGCTGACAAAGCGCATCCAGCCCGCCACGCCCAGTGCCAGCCATTGAAAATCACTGCCGTTGTTCAGATGCCAGCGAATACTGTCAAGCCAGCGCTGGGGTAACTTCTGGCTGCCGTCGGTGGCAATCTGATGCGTGCGGTGGCGGATGGCGCGGTTTTTATAGCGGGCAATTAGCGAATCGGCGTAGGCGCTGAGGTCAACATCTTTGGTGCGCAGGGTCGGTGCCTGCTCGTCCAGCATCAGCCTGCGGGCCGCCTGCTCAAAATGCGCGTCCTGCATACAGTCGCTGATATGTTGATAGCCCGCCAGCCCGCCAAGATAGGCCAGAAAGGAGTGGCTGCCATTCAGCATCCGCAGCTTCATCTCTTCAAATGGCAGTACGTCCGCCACCAGTTCGGCCCCGGCCTTTTCCCATGCCGGACGACCATTGACGAAGTTATCCTCAATCACCCACTGGAAAAAGGGTTCACACTGTACGCCAACCGGATCCGTACAGCCAAGCCGTTCAGCCAGGCCGGTAAAATCCTGTTCGGTCATCGCCGGAACAATGCGGTCAACCATGGTGGAAGGGAAGCTGATATGTTGGCGGATGTAGCTGGCCAGCTCAGCATCTTGCTGCTCTGCCAGCTGTACCACCACGTTGCGCGTGACGTGGCCGTTCTCCGGCATATTGTCGCAGGACATCACGCTAAAGGGTTTCAGACCGAGGCTGCGGCGACGTCGGATTGCCGCCAGGATCACGCCGGGCACCGATTCGGGATCGTCAGGATGGGCCAGATCGTGCACCATCGCCGGGTGGTCCCGCATCAACTGACCGCTGGAAGGCTGATAACAGTAGCCTTTTTCCGTCACGGTAATCGACACAATGGCGATATCCGGCTGGCTCATTGCCGCAATAATTTTTTCAATGCCTTCTTCGCTGCGGTAAAACGCCTGTCTGACCACGCCAACCACCCGCGTGGTGACGCCGTCATCGGCCATCTCGCTGACGCTGTACAACCAGTCCTGCTGGCGCAAGGCGTTGACCAGATGGCCCTGATTGGTTTTGTTGATTTCACACTCACAGTAACCCCAGTCGCTGCCATGCTCTGAGGCAAGAATATCGGCACACACGGCCTGATGAGAACGATGAAAGGCACCGAAACCGAGATGCACAATGCGTGGGCGTAGCGCCTGACGATCATAACGTGGCAGCAGCGTACCTTCGGGTAACAGATCAAGGGATAGCATAGTCAGTCCTTATTAGGGTGGCGCGCAGGCTTCAGTGCGCCGTCAGAGATCGGATGGCTGGCGTTTTGCTTTGGGCTTTTAATCACCAACAGTACCAGCATAGCGCCCAGCGCGGCCACACATCCAGCCAGCACGAAGGCGCTGTCAAATTTTCCGGTCTGTTGCACGATGACGCCGGTGACCCAGGGCCCGACAATACCGGAAAGGCTGCCGATCAGATGAATAAAGCCGCTGATGCCGCCTACGCGACTTTTATGCACCACGTCCTGCACGATAGCCCAGTAGATTGCCCCGGTGATGTAGAGGAAAAAGATGGAGACAGACATCAGCATCACCGCGGTCCACACCTCTTTCACCGACCCGGCCAGAGCCACACACAGTGCCGCAGCCAGCAATGAGACCACCAGCACGATCTTCCTGGACAGCAACAGCCTGCCGGTAATATTAAAGATTTTGTCTGAGATCCAGCCGCCCAGCGCCAGCCCGATAAAGCCAACTATCCACGGGATCATGGTGGTGATGCTCATCGATTTAATGTCGAGATTGTGCGCCTGGACCAGATAAGCCGGAAACCAGCTCAGGAAGAAAAACAGAATGTAGTTGTAGCAGAAGAAGGCGAAAGCGGTGACCAGGATCACCGGCTGGCGCAGATAGTGCTTCAGCCCGAAAGCGGCCTGGGTTTCTTCCGCTTCTTCCGTGGCGGCCTGCTCTGCTTTCATCCGGGCAATCAGGCTGCGTTCTGCTTCGCTGACGCGACGACTTTTCAGCGGGTTATCTGCCGAGATAAGAAACCAGGCCAGCATCCACACCAGGCCGATTGAACAGATAATGACAAAGGCCAGACGCCAGCCAAACGCCAGAGCGAGGTAGCCAATCACCGGACCGGCAACGGCACCGCCGAGCGGCGAACCGGCACTGAGCAAGCCCATGGCCGTGGCGGCCTGCCTTTTGGGAAACCAGCCGTTAATCGCCTTATTAGCCGAGGCGCAAATCGGGCCTTCCGCCATGCCAAACAGCACACGAAGAATGAGCATTGACCAGAAGCCGGTCGCCAGCGCGGTAAACCCGCAAAACAGTGACCATAAGCCGACGGCCACGCCGAGCACCAGCGTGGGGCCAAATTTATCGGTCGCCAGTCCGCCAACGAAGTTAAAGATAGCGTAGCCAAAGAAGAAGCTACTGAAAATCATGCCAAATTCCGCAGCGTTCAGCGTTAAATCCTGCTCAATCAACGGCAGAGTCAGAGAGAGCGCGACACGATCCAGATAGTTAATCATGTAGACCAGGAACAGCAGCAGGACGATAGTCCAGCGTAGATTTTTAAACATAACGGTTCCTTGCTTATATTTCTTGCCGATGGGGGGCCTGCCGTCAGTCGGTGACCGTCAGGATAACTTTGCAGCAGTGGCGTGGATCTTTCTCAAACAGCGTCATGGCGGACACAATGTCACCGAGCGGCAGATAATGCGTGACCAGTTTTTCCGGCTGGATGAGTTTCCTCTCCATCCAGTCGATAACCTGCGGAAAACGGTGGCTGTTAAGGCGTGAGGTAAACAGCGACAGCTCCTTGCTGGTCAGGCTTTGCTGAGTCAGCGTGCAGGGATCTGCGGAGAAGCCCAGCAGGCCGATTCTTGCTGCCGGAGAAGCCAGCGCCACCGCTTCTGCGAGAATGGCCGGATGGCAGGCGGCATCGATAATCAGCGTCGGCTGTTCCCCTTCCAGTTGTGCGTGCAGCGGAATATCACTGTTATCCAGCACCACGTCGGCTCCGTTCTGCTTCGCCATCGCCAGCCGTTCAGGCAGGCGATCCGCAACCATCACTTTGCGCAGCTTATACACCCCCTTCAGTACCTGAATGGCGGTCAGCCCCATCGGTCCGGCACCGTAGATTAACGCCACGTCGGCGGGTTGTGGCTTGAGAAAGGCGCAGATGTTGGCGGCAATGGTAAAGGGCTCTACCAGGCTTGCCAGTCTGTCGGGAATGCTGTCCGGCAGGGCATACGCATTGGCGGCAGGCACCACGGCGTATTCACTGAAGCCGCCATCCCGATGCACACCAATCACCTGCAACTGGCTGCAAACGTTGGGACGTCCTACCGAGCAGGGATAGCAGTGACCGCAGCTGACCACCGGATCGACCGCGACGCGCTCACCGATGCGCGCAGCGTCAACGCCATCGCCCACGCTGTCAATAACGCCAAAAAATTCATGTCCGATGACGCGCGGATAACGGGCGAAAGGATTGTGCCCGTGCCAGATATGCACGTCTGAACCGCAGATACTGGCATAATGCACCCTGATTCTGACCTCGCCGACAGCCGGTTCCGGCTGCGAACGTTGCTGCAATATCAGTTCCCCTGGTTTTTCAATTACCACCGTTTTCATGGTTTTTTCCTTGTATTTTGCCTGCTGGTTAAACCTCAGTTAATCGGCAAAAAATACACATTGACGTACTACCATACAAGATGGTCGTCGCCGGGGTTAGACCAGGATCACATTTCGTTCTGTTGCAGGATCTGAACCGGAGCCGAAACGGCAAACCGGTCAGCAGTGGGGGGGCAGTTTACACCAGCAATTCACAGGAGGGCGGCAGACGGCAGGAGAGGGCGTCGGGTATCACCTCAATGCGGAATGAACAACCGGTGAGAGGTTCACCGTCAAGATTAAAGGTCATCTCATGGGGCGCGGTGATTTCCAGCCACGGCAGTGAAGCGCGAATAATATTGGGATTGTCATCATCGCCGCCAAAAATAGAGTTGAGCAGCGTGGGTAAAACCTCGTTCGAAGTGACAATACTCAGTTCCAGCAACCCGTCATTGATCAGTGCGGCCGGACAGAGGCGCTGACCGCCGCCCGCCTGCCTGCCGTTACCAATAGCGATAACCAGTGCGTCACCCTGCCAGCTGAAATCCGGACCGCGCAGTTCGCAACTGTCGGCTTTCAGCGTATCCACCCGCATCAGACCGTGGATAAAGTAGGAGACGCCCCCCAACGCAGATTTTAATTTCTCCGGCGTTTCGGTGGTGATGCGGGCACCAAAACCGCCGGTTGCCATATTGATAAAATAGCGCTGCTGGTTAACCCTGGCGAGATCCACCGGGGTGGCTTTGCCCACAATCGCCAGCCGTAATGCATTCTCCATTTCTTGCGGTATTCCGGCGCTGGTGGCGAAATCATTGGCGGTGCCCAGCGGGATAATACCCAGTACCGGTCGGCTGTCCGCAGGCAGGCCGACCAGCGCGGTGGCAATCTCATTGATGGTGCCGTCGCCGCCAGCGGCGACGACGGTGGTGGCATTCAGCCGCAGCGCTTCATTGACATAGCGCTCCCCATCCCCATGTTCCCAGGTGACCCGCACCTCAACCGGCACCCCTTCCTGACGCAGGGTCTGAATAGCGGTGCGCAGGGCTTCATTACCTGCTCCTTTACCATTAAGGATCACCAGCGTAAGCGAATGTTTGTCCATCTGTTTTTCCTGTCAGAACGGGCTTAAAACTGCTTCAGTTATAGCATATTTAGTCAGAAACCGGGCTGAGGAAAAGAAAAGGAAGGGGGAAAAGGGTGGCCCGCCAGGTGATATTCCGGGCGGGCCAGAGAGGAGGTTGGAAAAAAACGCTGTTTTATGTGAGTTATTTTCAGCGGCACTATCATAGCCAGAAAACGCCTGAAACAGTGTGATCGGTTTCTGATAATGGCCACTGAAAATGTGATTACCGTCCGGCCAGGGTTTGGGTTTTTACTCTGCCGTGGCTGCCTGTGAAGGCGCGTCCGCCGGGACAGTGGCGAAATTACGCATCAGCAGGGCAAAGGCCAGCTCGATCTCCTGTGGCAGCGGGATCCAGACAAAATGACCATTGCCGGGTGCAACCTCAGTCGGTTGCGATTTGGCATTTTCCATTTCATCCAGCCGGAAGGTAATGTTGCCTGCCGGGGTCATCAGCTCCAGGCTGTCACCGACGCTGAATCTGTTCTTTACTTCAACCTGCGCCATCCTGCCGCGACGTTCACCGGTAAACTCCCCGACAAACTGCTGCCGGTCGGAGGCGGAAAAACTTTGCTGATAATTCTGATAGCTGTCGTGGGTGTGGCGACGCAGAAAGCCTTCGGTATAGCCGCGATGCGCCAGACCTTCAAGGGTGTTCAGCAGGCTGCTGTCAAAGGGCTTACCGCTGGCCGCATCGTCGATAGCCCGGCGATATACCTGGGCGGTGCGGGCGCAGTAGTAGTGTGATTTGGTGCGGCCTTCGATTTTCAGCGAGTGCACCCCCATCTGCGTCAGCCGTCCGACGTGGGCCACCGCCCGCAGATCTTTTGAGTTCATTATGTAGGTGCCGTGTTCATCCTCGAAGGCGGTCATGTATTCCCCCGGACGCATCGATTCTTCAATCATAAACACTTTGTCGGTGGGCTGACCTTTTCCCAGCGTTGGCTCGATGTTGGTCACCGGAATCGGCTGATACTGATGCACAATCTGTCCCAGTTCGTCCTGTTTACCTTCCTGTACTTTGTATTCCCAGCGGCAGGCATTGGTACAGGTGCCCTGATTGGGGTCGCGTTTGTTAATATAGCCGGAGAGCAGGCAGCGACCGGAATAGGCCATGCACAGTGCGCCGTGAACGAAAATTTCCAGTTCCATATCCGGCACCTGCGCGCGGATCTCCTCAATCTCTTCCAGCGACAGCTCACGCGACAGGATCACCCTGGTCAGCCCCATCTGCTGCCAGAATTTCACCGTCGCCCAGTTCACCGCGTTCGCCTGTACCGACAGATGAATATCCATCTGCGGGAAGGCTTCACGCACCATCATGATTAGCCCCGGATCGGACATAATCAGCGCGTCCGGCCCCATTTCCACCACCGGTTGCAGATCGCGGATGAAGGTTTTCAGCTTGGCGTTGTGCGGCGCGATATTGACCACCACGTAGAACTTTTTCCCCAGCTGATGGGCTTCATTGATACCGGTTGCCAGATTCTGATGATTAAATTCATTGTTACGCACGCGCAGGCTGTAACGTGGCTGACCGGCATACACAGCATCAGCGCCATAGGCAAAGGCGTAGCGCATGTTTTTCAGTGTACCGGCCGGGGAGAGCAGTTCCGGTTTGAACATGGGATATTTCCAGTTTTTGACGTCAGATGAGATTGCGGTACGGCGGGCGGTGGCCTGCTGCCGCCACTGCTTTTGCTAGCAATGGCGCGCTTTCAGCAGGCGATTATCGCGGCGACCCTGCAAAATGTGCGGGGATTGTAGAAGCAGGCGTCAGTAATGTAAATGGCGTCAGATCAAACGGCAGACATCTGCCTCCCAACGATAGCCCATGCCGTACACGGCGCGAATAAAGGGCTGGTCAGCATCCAGTGCCTCCAGCTTGCGCCGCAGGTTCTTGATATGGCTGTCAATGGTGCGATCGGTCACCACCCGGTAATCATCGTATAAATGATTGAGCAGCATCTCGCGCGTGAAAACGATGCCCGGCTCCTGCGCCAGGGTTTTCAGCAGGCGAAACTCAGCGGGCGTGAGGTCCAGCGTGGTGTTATTCCAGCTGGCCTGAAAGCGCCCCTCATCCACCACCAGCAGGGAAGCTTTCTGGGCCTCTTCCGGGGTGTAACGACAGCGTTTGAGAATGGTTTTCACCCGCGCCACCACTTCGCGTGGGCTGAAAGGTTTGCAGACATAATCGTCTGCCCCGGTTTCCAGTCCCAGCAGGCGATCGATCTCTTCGGTTTTGGCGGTGACCATAATAATCGGCAGCTCGGAAAAACGGCGGATTTCACGACACAGCGACAGGCCATCCATTCCCGGCAGCATCTGGTCCAGCAGGATCAGATCCGGTGGCGTCTGTTTTACCCACGCCAGCACCTCGTCGCCACGCAGCAGGTGGTGGGTGCGGTAACTGGACGCTTGCAGATAATCAACCAGCAGCTGGCCGAGTTTAGGTTCATCTTCAACGATCAGGATCAGTGGGGCCTGGGTTTGCGAATTCATAACACTCCATGCACAGCGTGAGGGTGAAATGCCCTCTCTTAATGGTTTTTGCAGGGTAAGTGTACTGTAATTCTCAGCCCTCCGGCAGAGGCATGATCGGCAGTGATGCGCCCGTCGTGTGCTTCGACGATATTCTGACAGATAGCCAGCCCCAACCCGGAGCCGCCGCTGGCTCGGTTACGCGAGCTTTCGGCGCGATAAAAGCGCTCAAAAATCTGCCCGCGCTGCGCGTCAGTGATGCCGGGCGCGCTGTCTTCGAACTGTAACAGCCACTGGCTCTCCAGCTTTTCCACAGTTACCGTCAGCCCGCCGCCGGCATCGGTGTAACGCAGGCTGTTTTCCATCAGGTTGGTGAACAGCTGTATCAGACGATCCGGGTCGCCAAACAGCACAGCCTGCTCGGGTAGCGCAAGGTGCAGGGTCAATCCCTGCCGTTGATAGCGATGGCTGAAGTTGGCGGCAACCAGCTCCAGCAGCGGCACCAGATTAATGTCGCTTTTACGGTAGGCCAGCGCGCCCTCATCGGAGAGTGACAGCTGGTGTACATCATCCACCAGTTTGGTCAGCGTGCTGACTTCACCCTGCAACGAGACGATGGATTCCGGCGTCAGCTGACGTACCCCATCCTGAATGGCTTCCAGTTCACCCCGCAGGATCGCCAGCGGGGTTCTCAGCTCGTGAGAAATATCGGCCATAAAGGCACGGCGCATACTTTCGTTTTTTTCCAGCGTGCCGGCCAGACGATTAAAATCCTGGGCGAGGCGGCCCAGCTCATCACGGCTGTTGGCCTGCACCCGACTGGTAAAATCACCGGCCGCCAGCCGATGGGTGCCGTCCACCAGACGTTTTACCGGTGCCAGCAGCCCGCGTGACATCAGCCAGGTAACCAGCGCCGCCAGCAACATCGTCAGGCCGACGATAATCCAGCTGGTGCGTTTTTGTTGCTGATCGAAGTTAATGTCGGCGCTGCGGGTCAGGCGTTCAGGCGGCGAGCCAATCACCCAGCCGACAACATGCCCGTTGCTGGTGGTGATATTGCGCCGGTTCCCCTCCGGCGGCACCGGTGAGCGGGGGCCAATCATCACATGGTACTGCTGGTCAATTACCCAGAACTGGGTGCGCCAGCCGTGGGGCGGTAGTTGGTTACTGGATTCCGGGTTCTGCTCCAGCGAGTGCAGGATCTGAAATACCAGCCGGTTATTATTGCGCAGAAAGTCCCAGCTGCCGTGCTGCTCGTACTGGTCGGCCAGCGCATCGCTGAGCATAATCAGCCGCTGCTCGTTGCCTTTTTTAATGTAATCGATAAAGCCGTGCTCAAAGCTGAGGCGAACCCCCCAGTGCATGGTAATCAGCACCAGCATGCAGGTGGAAAAAATCGCCATAAATAACTTGGCGGTAATGCCGATACGCAACTTCGCAAACATCAGGAACTCCTCCGGCGGCTCAGCACCACATTTTTAGTGACATCAGACGGCACGCGCCTGAAGACCAGCGCAGGCAGAATAATCACCACCGCCATACAGAGCCAGCTGTAAATAAAGGCCTGATGCACGTCGGGACTGTCAGCCAGCGCCTGGTGACCAAAAGTCCCCAGCAGCAGCCCGGCGACGGTGACGCCGATACTCATCGATAACTGCATAATCATCGACAGCAGGCTGTTGCCGCTGCTGGCCAGCTCGTCCGGCAGCGATTTCAGCGTCAGGGTGTTCATCGCTGAAAAGCGAATGGCGTTGACCATGCCCAGCAGGAACAGCACTACCGGCAGCAGCCAACGCCAGCCCAGCAGCGCCACCAGCGGAAACAGCAGCACCACCAGACTGAGGGCGACCGTGGCGTACACCAGCACGTTGCGGTAACCAAAGCGGTTTACGGTCTGCACCACGATACGTTTCATCCCCATATTGCCGAGCACCATTGGGATCATCATCAGCCCGGCATGAAACGGGCTGAACCCCATGCCAATTTGCAAAAACAGCGGTGCCATAAACGGCAACATGCCACTGCCGATGCGGCCGGTGAAGCTGCCCAGCAGGCCGAGGGCATACAGCGGATGACGAAACAGTGCCAGACTGAACAGCGCGTGCTGATTGCCCCGCGCATGCAGCAGATAAAACAGCAGCGAAAACAGGCCGGTCAAAATAAACAGGCACAGCAACAGAGGGGAGATCCCCAGCCCTTTCTGACCATCCAGCGCCAGCGTCAGCGTCGCCATACCGGTTGCCAGCAGAATAAAACCAGGGAAATCAAAGCGCCGTGGCGACAGCCGCAGGTTCGGCAGCAGTAGCAGGGTGGCGATGGCTCCTGCCAGCCCGACCGGCAGATTAATCAGGAAAATCCAGTGCCAGCTGACATACTGCACCAGCACGCCGCCGAGCGCCGGCCCCAGCAGCGGACCAATCTGACCGGGCAGCGTGACGAAGGTCATCGCCGCCATATATTGTTCACGCGGCACCAGTTTCATCACCGTCAGGCGACCGACCGGCACCATCATCGCCCCGCCGATGCCCTGCACCACGCGGGCGATAATCAGCTGATCCAGCGTGGTCGCCAGCGCACAGGATAGCGAGCCGACGCTGAACAGAATAATGGCGCTGAAAAAAATATTCCGCACCCCAAAGCGGTCGGCCAGCCAGCCGCTGACCGGCAGCATCATCGCGACGGTGAGCACATAGGCCACCACCACCGTGTGCATATGCAGCGGGTTCTGATGCAGGCTCAGCGCCATTGAAGGCAGGGCGGTGTTGACAATGGTGGTATCCAGCGACTGCATAAAGAAGCCGAAGGCCACTATCCACAGCTGCCAGCGCGTGCGGGAAGGAAGGGCATTTTCCGGCTCTGGCCGGGCTCTGTTGTCAGGCATGGTTGGCATCGACTCGGTTACGGTGGGATTTGCGCCGCAGCTTATCCATATACAACCAGACCACCGGCGTGGTGTAGAGCGTCAGCAACTGGCTCATCACCAGACCACCGGCGATGGTAATCCCCAGCGGCTGACGTAGTTCCGCGCCATCGCCGGATGTCAGCACCAGCGGCAGAGCACCAAACAGTGCCGCCAGGGTGGTCATCATAATCGGACGAAAACGCAGTATGCTGGCCTGGAAAATCGCCTCGCGGGCGCTCAGACTGGCGTTGCGCTGCGCGTCCAGTGCGAAATCGACCATCATAATGGCATTCTTTTTGACAATGCCGATCAGCAGCAGGATGCCAATCAGCGCGATCAGGCTGAACGGCGCGCTGAACAGCTCCAGCGCCAGCAGTGCGCCAACGCCCGCGGAGGGCAGGGTGGAGAGGATGGTCAGCGGATGCACGTAACTTTCATATAACATGCCCAGCACGATATACATGGTGGCGATGGCGGCCACAATCAGCCACAGCTGACCGCTCTGGCTTTTCTGAAAGGCCTGCGCCGTACCGGCAAAACTGCCGCGAATGCTGGCTGGCACGCCCAGTGCGGTCATGCTGCGATCGATGGCATCGGCTGCCTGCGACAGCGTGCCGCCCTCCGGCAGGTTAAAGGAGAGCGTGGTGGCTGCCGACAGCCCCTGATGGTTGACGGACAAGGGGGCGTTAGCCGGTTGCCAGCGGGCGAAATATGACAGTGGAATCGACTGACCGTCGCTGTTAATCACGTACATTAAATCCAGCGAACTGATGTCCTGGGTGTAACGCGGATCGACTTCCATCACCACCCGGTACTGGTTCAGGGGCTGATAAATGGTGGAGATTTGTCGCTGACCAAAGGCATTATTCAGCAGGCTGTTGACCTCTGAGACATTAATCCCCAGCCGTGCCATGCTGTCTCGGTCGTAGGTCAGCGCCATTTCTGATCCTTTATCCTGCTGATCGGAGTTAACATCGGCCAGCTCGGGCAGCGCGGCAAAAGCCTGACGAATTTTCGGCTCCCAGCTGCGTAAATCTTCCAGACTGTCCGACAGCAGGGTGTACTGATAACCGGCGTTGGACTCGCGGCCGCCCATGCGAAAATCCTGCACCGCCTGTAGCCACAAGCTGGCACCAGGCTCGCCGGCCAGCTTAACCCGCAGCCGGGCAATCACCTGCTGGGCACTTTCGCTGCGCTGTTTTAACGGTTTCAGCGAGATAAACATCATGCCGCTGTTGGTGCGGGAGCCGCCGGTAAAGCCCACCACGCTCTCCACCGCCGGATCGTCACGAATGATTTTCATAAAGTCCTGTAGTTTGCCACGCATTGCCTGAAACGAAATGCTCTGATCGGCCTGAATTGAGCCCATCAGTCTGCCGGTATCCTGCTCTGGCATAAAGGTTTTGGGCACCGTGGCGTAGAGATACACGGTCAGGCCGATGGTGGCGAGAAACACCAGCAGCGTCCAGCGCGCATGGTCCAGCACCCAGTTTAGCGAGCGACCATAGCCATGCTGAATATAGCTCATCAGGCTGGTGGAACGGGGGCTGCGGGGCGGTTGCGCCTTGAGTAAACGGGCGCACATCATCGGCGTCAGCGTCACCGAAATCACCAGCGAAATGGCAATCGCTACTGACAGGGTCAGCGCGAATTCCTTAAAGAAGCGACCCACCAGCCCGTCAAGCAGCAGCAGCGGCAGGAACACCGCAATCAATGACAGGCTCATCGACAATACGGTGAAGCCCACTTCGCGCACCCCCTTCAGCGCTGCTTCAATGGGCCTGATACCCGCTTCCACATGGCGGGAGATATTTTCCAGCACCACAATGGCATCATCGACGACAAAGCCGGTTGCCACGGTCAGCGCCATCAGGGAGAGATTATTCAGGCTGAAGCCAAGCAGATACATGGCGGCAAAAGTGCCGATGAGCGACACCGGCACGGCGATGGCCGGGATAAGCGTCGCCCGGCCTGAGCGCAGGAAGACAAACACCACCAGGATAACCAGCGCCACGGAAATCACCAGCGACTGCTCCACCTCGGCGAGAGAGGCCCGGATGGTCGGGGAGCGGTCCTGAGCGACATCAAGATGAATGCTGGCCGGAATAATTTTGCGCAGTTCAGGCACTTCAGCACGGATCCTGTCCACCGTGTCGATAATGTTGGCTTCCGGCAGTTTACGGATAAGCATCAGAATGGCTGGTTTGGCATCAGCCATCCCGGCGTTGCGCAGATCCTGCACCGAATCGGTGACGCTGGCCACATCCTGAAGACGCACCGCGGCTCCGTTACGGTAGTGCACCACCAGCGGCTGATACTCAGCGGCGGTTTTCAGCTGGTCGTTGGTTTTTATCTGCCAGCGCTGCTGGCTGTCTTCAACCGCTCCCTGAGGACGACGTTGGTTAGCATTGGCGATAGCCTGACGCACCGCATCCAGCGACACGCCCTGACTGAACAGCGCCTGCGGATTCAGCGCCACCCGCACGGCGGGCAGGGAACTGCCGCCGATGGAGACATCCCCCACGCCATCAATCTGCGCCAGCTTTTGCGCCAGCTGGGTGGAAGCAAAGTCATACAGCTCCCCCTGCGAATAGCTGTCCGAGGTCAGGGTCATAATCATCACTGGCGCGTCGGAGGGATTCATCTTGCGCCAGCTGGGGCGGGCGGGCATGCCGGTGGGCAGCAGACTCTGGGCGGCGTTAATCGCACCCTGCACATCGCGCGCCGCGCCGTTGATGTCACGGTCATAATCGAACATCAGGATGATGCGCGTACTGCCCAGCGAACTGGTGGAGGTCATCTCCGTCACCCCGGCGATACGCCCCAGTGAGCGCTCCAGCGGCGTGGCGATGGTGGCGGCCATCGTCTCTGGCGATGCGCCGGGCAGCGAGGCGGAGATCATGATCACCGGAAAGTCCACCTGCGGCAGCGGAGCGACCGGCAGCAGGCGGAAACCCAACACGCCTGCCAGCGTCACCGAGATGGTCAGCAGAATGGTCGCTACCGGCCGGTGAATAAACAGCGCATAAAATTTCACTGCGCCTCCTTGCGGACGATGCGGCGGCGTGATGCCCGGGCCAGCCGATCAAACAGCAGATAGATAACCGGGGTGGTGAACAGCGTCAGCACCTGGCTGAGGATAAGCCCGCCCACCATGGCAATGCCCAGCGGCTGACGCAGTTCTGCGCCCTGGCCGGTGCTGAGCATCAGCGGCAGCGCCCCCAGCAGCGCGGCCAGCGTGGTCATCAGGATCGGGCGAAAACGCAGCAGGCAGGCCTGATAAATCGCCTCGTACGGGGCCATTCCCTGCTCCCGTTCGGCGGCGAGCGCGAAGTCGATCATCATGATGGCGTTTTTCTTCACAATACCGATCAGCAGGATGATGCCAATAATGGCAATCACATCCAGCTCACTGCCGCTTAACATCAGCGCCAGCAGGGCGCCGACCCCGGCGGTGGGCAGGGTGGAGAGAATGGTAATGGGATGAATAAAGCTCTCATACAGCACGCCCAGCACGATATACATCGCCACCACGGCGGCGATGATCAGCCAGACGGTGCTGGAGAGCGCCGCCTGAAACGCCAGCGTACTGCCCTGGAACTGGGTCATGATCTCGGCAGGCATGGCCAGTTCCCGCTCGGCTTTGGTGATGGCATTCACCGCCTGTTCCAGCGAGTAACCCTCGCTGACGTTGAACGAGAAGGTGGTGGAGGGAAACTGGTCGAGATGGTTGATGCTCAGCGCGCCGTGGCGTTGCTCCACCCTGGCGATGGCGCTGAGGGGCACGATGGTGCCATTGCTGCTTTGCAGACGAATCGCATCCAGCGCGGCCAGCCCTGGTGTGCTGCTGGTATCGTGCTCCAGCACCACGCGATACTGACTGGCCTGAGTATAAATGGTGGAAATCAGGCGCTGACCGAAGGCGTTATACAGGGCGTTATCGACATCGGCCATACTGATCCCCAGCCGCGTGGCGCTGTCGCGATCCACCCTGATAAAGGCTTCCAGCCCCTGGTCCTGCCAGTCGCTGCTGACGTCCTGTAACTCGGGTAACACGGCCAGCTGCGCCATCAGCCTGGGCACCCACAAACTGAGCGAGTCAATCGATCCGGCCTGAAGCGTAAACTGATACTGGGTGCGGCTGACGGTGGTATCAATGGTCAGGTCCTGCACCGGTTGCAGATAGAGATTGATTCCGGGCAACTGCGCCACCTGCTGCTGTAAACGTCTGATCACCACCGGAATGCGATCGTCGCGCTCGCTCAGGGGTTTAAGATTAATTAACAGCCTTCCACTGTTCAGCGCCGGATTGGTGCCGTCAACGCCGATAAATGAGGTCAGGCTCTCTACCGCCGGGTCCTGCATCAGCCGCTCTGCCACCTGCTGCTGACGCTGGGCCATACTGGCATAAGAGACCGATTGCGGTGCCTGAATTGTTCCCTGAATAATGCCGTTATCCTGTAGCGGGAAGAAGCCTTTCGGAATGGTCATCCACAGCAGCACCGTCAGCGCCAGCGTACCCAGCGCCACGCTGAGCGTCAGCCAGGGGTGGTTCAATACCCTGCTGAGCAGGCGACCGTAACCGGCGATAACCCGGTCAAACATCGCTTCGCTGGCGCGGAAAAAACGATTCTGTTTTTGCAGCGACTCAGCGCTGAGCATTCTGGCGCACATCATCGGCGTCAGGGTCAGCGATACCACCGCAGAGATAAGAATGGCAATCGCCAGGGTGACGGCAAATTCGCGAAACAGGCGGCCCACGATGTCGCCCATAAACAGCAGGGGGATCAGCACGGCAATCAGTGAGAAGGTCAGCGAGATAATGGTAAATCCAATTTCGCCCGCCCCTTTCAGCGCGGCGGCCAGCGGTTTCTCCCCCTTCTCGATATAGCGCGAGATATTCTCGATAACCACGATGGCATCATCCACCACAAAACCGGTGGCAATGGTCAGCGCCATCAGCGTCAGGTTATTGATGGAAAAACCGAGGAACCAGATCACTGCGAAGGTGCCAATCAGCGACAGCGGCACGGCCACAGCAGGAATAAGGGTGGCCGGGATATTGCGCAGAAACAGCCAGATAATCATTACCACCAGCACAATCGCCAGCAGCAGCTCAAACTGCACGTCGGCGACCGACGCGCGGATAGTGCTGGTGCGGTCGGTCAGCACCTGCACATCCACCGATTTGGGTAGCGTGGCGGTCAGCGCCGGTAACATCTGCCGGATGTTGTCGGCGGTGGTAATAATATTGGCACCGGGCTGGCGCTGGATGTTAAGCACAATGGCGGGCTGGCGGTTCGCCCAGGCACCCAGCCAGCGGTTCTCTGCCCCCTGTTCGACGCTGGCGACATCCCGCAGCCGCACCGGCGAACCATTCTGGTAAGAGACTATCAGCTGGCGATAGTCCTCGACTGATTTCATCTGGTCATTGGCGGAGAGGGTAATGGAACGTTCGGGACCGTCGAGGCTGCCTTTCGCGGAGTTGACGTTGGCACTGCTGATGGCGCTGCGCACCTGTTCACTGTCCAGCCCCAGCGCGGCCAGTGCCTGTGCGTTCAGCTTCACCCTGACCGCCGGCCGCTGGCCCCCGGATAACGTCACCAGCCCGACGCCGGAAACCTGCGAAATCTTCTGTGCCACCCGCGTTTCCACCATATCCTGCACCTGAGTTAACGGCATACTGGTGGTGGTGACGGCCAGCGTCATAATCGGCGGATCGGCAGGGTTAACCTTGCTGTAGACCGGGGGATTGGGCAGATCGGCAGGCAGCAAATTGGTGGCGGCATTGATCGCCGCCTGCACTTCCTGCTCAGCCACATCCAGCGCCAGCGTCAGCTGAAACTGTAGGGTGACCACCGATGCGCCGCCTGAACTTTGCGACGACATCTGTTTTAAGCCTGACATCTGACCAAACTGGCGTTCCAGTGGGGCGGTAATCGACGAGGTGACCACATCGGGGCTGGCACCGGGATAGAGCGTCACCACCTGAATGGTCGGGTAATCCACCTCCGGCAGCGCAGAGACGGGCAGGGCGCGCCAGGCAAGGATACCGGCCAGCAGGATAGCGACCATTAACAGGGTGGTGGCAACCGGGCGAAGAATAAACTGGCGGGAAGGACCGCCATGATGGGGGGGCAGAACCTGCATCAGTCGCTGGCTCCTTTTGCCGGCTGGCGGATTTTACCACTGGTCAGCGGTAAGGACTGAGGGGCGACCACCTCCACTTTCGCCCCTTCGGTCAGGCGGTCGATGCCATCGGTCACCACCCGCTCCCCGGCCTCCAGCCCGCTGGCGATCACCACTTTCTGGCTGTCCTCTGACCCAATGGTCACCGCTTTCTTACTGACGAGGTTCTCACTGTTGACCACCCAGACAAAATGACCTTCGTTGCCCATCTGCAATGCGGCAGGCGGAATGACGATCGCATCCTGTAAGGTGCTGACCTTCAGTCGGGCGTTAACAAACTGGTTGGGAAAAAGCGCATCGTCCTGATTGGCAAAGCGCGCTTTCAGTTTGACGGTGCCGGTGGTGGCATCGATCTGGTTGTCCATACTCAGCAGGGTGCCGTGGGTTAACAGCGTTTTGTTGCTGCGATCCCAGGCTTCCACCACCACGGGCTGAGCACTTTTCTGCGCCGCCAGCACGCTGCCGATATCATTTTCCGGCAGGCTGAATACCAGGTCGATGGGATGCGTCTGGGTGATCACCACGATGCCGTTGGTGTCGCCGCTGGTCACGTAGTTGCCGATGTCAACCTGACGCAGACCGACGCGTCCGGAAATGGGCGAGGTAATTCTGCTCCAGGTCAGATTAAGCTGAGCGCTGGCGACGCTGGCCTGGTCAGCTTTAATCGTTCCGAGCGTTTCACTGACCAGGGCGCGCTGGGCATCCAGCTCCTGTTGCGAGACCAGATGGCTCTTTGCCAGCTGTTCATAGCGGGCCAGATCCCGGCGGGCATTAGCCAGCGTGGCCTGATCTTTTGCCAGCTGGCCCTCTGCCTGCGCCAGCGCAACCTGCCAGGGGCGGGGATCAATTTCGGCCAGCAGCTGACCGGCCTTCACCTCCTGCCCTTCGTCAAAATGTATCGCGGTCAGTTCTCCCTCCACGCGACTGCGCAGGGTGACCGTATTGGCAGCCATCACCGTGCCCAGCCCGGAGAGAAACTGCGGCACGCTTTGGGTCGCCGCCTGCGCTGCCTGCACCGGCGGCAGCGCACCACCGTGTCGTCCCCCTTTACCGCCTGCCGCCTGCCGGTGATTGCCCGGCTGAGCACTGTCCGGCTGAGATGCGCTGTGACTCAACCACCAGTACCCGCCACCGGCGGCCAGCGCGGCGACGATAAGGATCGGCAAAAATTTTCGGGAACGGCCTGTGCTGTTCATAGTGGGTGTCAGCTCTCCGGTAGCAAGGTGTGAAGTCCAGGGTAAAAATGCCAGCCCCTGAGTTTAGCCAGTTTGACGGCTGAAAAATTGAAGGAAATAAGGATAACGATTCAGCTACGGTAAGTATTCGCAACCTGAAATTGTTTTGCCGTAAATCAACGAAGCGAACAACTTGAGCTTTGCTAAGCTGATAGTCACGCTAAAAATCAGTTTCGTTGAGGAGAATGATAATGAGTCAGCAACATCGTTTACTGGGTCGCAGCGGCATTGAAGTCCCTGTCCTGACCTTTGGCGGGAATGTCTTTGGCTGGACGGTTAACCCGCAAACCTCTTTCTCGCTGCTGGATGCGCTGGTGGAGAAAGGTTTGTATTTCATTGATACCGCCGATGTCTATTCCCGCTGGGCGCCGGGCAATGAAGGGGGGGAATCTGAAACCATTATCGGTAACTGGCTGAAAAAAAGCGGCAAGCGTGACCAGATCGTGCTGGCGACCAAAGTTGGCATGGATATGGGGCCGGGTAAATCCGGGCTTTCACCGGCCTGGATACGTCAGGCGGTGGAGGACTCGCTGCGTCGCCTGCAAACCGACTATATCGATCTTTATCAGGCGCATCGCGATGACAGCGATACGCCGTTGCAGGAAACCCTGCACACCTTCGATCAGCTGATCAAAGAAGGTAAGGTGCGGGCGATTGGTGCTTCTAACTATTCTGCCAGTCGGCTGAGCGAAGCGCTGAATACCAGTCAGGAACTGGGCCTGGCCCGTTATGAAACCCTGCAACCGGAATACAACCTGTATGACCGTGAAGAGTATGAAAGCGGGCTGGAGAAGGTGGCAAGGGATAACGAGCTGGGGGTTGTCAACTACTATTCGCTGGCCAGCGGCTTTCTCAGCGGCAAGTATCGCACGGCGGAAGACGCCAGCAAGAGTAAGCGCGGTGAAGGCGTGGTGCAGAAGTACCTGAACAAGCGCGGACTGCGCATTCTGGACGCGCTGGACCAGGTGGCAGAAGAGAGCCGGGCCACGCCAACCCAGGTGGCGCTGGCCTGGCAGATTGCCCGTCCGGGCATTACCGCACCGATTGTCAGTGTCACTTCGCTGGCCCAGCTGGACGAACTGAGTCATGCCGCCGCGTTGCAGCTGAGCGATGCGGCGGTGCAACAGTTGTCGGAAGCCAGTCGTTACTGAGAGGATCCGGGCATGGCCCACAGGCCGTGGCCCTTATCAGCACGAAGGCACCGGCCTTAGCATTATCGGTGCTGAAAATGCCAGGGCCGCAGGCCCGACGTCGGGCGGTTAACGGAACATCACCTGCGCCCAGCGGGCCAGCCCGGCGGTGACGGAGCTGAAGTCGTCGCCACTGGCCAGGGGCGTATCCGGCATCTGCTGTTGCAGAGCCTGACGGAGGATCGGTGAACGCGCGCTGCCACCGGTCAGGTAGATGACGTCCGGTCGGGTGCCGCTCTCATCCAGCGCCAGCTTTACCTGCTGCTGAATGCGCTCCAGTGGCTGACTGATAGCCGACTCGAGCGATGCCACGTCAATCTCTGTTGCCAGCGACGGGGCGATAAAATCCAAATTGGCAGGCGTCTCCGGCTGCGCGGAGAGGGCAATTTTGCTCTCTTCCGCCGCCCGGACCAGCCGGTATCCGAGGCGCTGTTGCCACACTTTTAACAGCCGTTTTACCTTCTCCGGTTCCTGTGCATCGCGAATCAGTTCCTGCAACAGTTTGCGGCTGGAAGCAGCGTAAAAATCGCTCTGTGCCGGGACATCGTTGATCGCCACCGCATTCCACCACGGCAGGGCAGGCAGGGCGATGCCCTTTTCCGTGACCCCACCCAGGCCCAGCAGCGGCATCAGTTCTTTGAAGGCCAGCATAATGTCCAGATCGTTGCCGCCGACCCGGCAGCCACTGTGACCCAGCAGACTGGCGCTGCGATCGGATTTATTGTGCCACTCAGGCCCCATCAGCAACATTGAGCAGTCGGTGGTGCCACCACCGATATCCACCACCAGCACGCGCGTCTCTTTGCTTAATGTGGCTTCGAAATCCAGCCCTGCCGCCACCGGTTCGAACTGAAACTCCACCTGTTTAAATCCGGCGCGACTGGCGGCACGCGCCAGAATCGCCTGGGCCTGCCGGTTGGCCTCGTCGCCACCCAGCCCCTGAAAGTTGATCGGGCGGCCTATCACCGCCTGGCTGATGTCGCTGCCCAGCTGCTGCTCTGCCGTCTGGCGGATATGCAACATCATGGCACAGACCAGATCTTCAAAGAATGCCACCTGCTGAGGCTTCAGCCCGCTGGCACCGAGGAAGGATTTGGGGGATTTAACAAACCACACGTCTTCCGGGTCGGCGATGTAGTGGGCCAGCGAGGCCATGCCGAAGCGGACGCTGTCAGCGGTGACGTCGATATCTTCTTCACGGTTGAGCGCGATCGCCCGACGCAGGATCGCCTGCGTTTCGGCATCCGGCGTGGGCACCTGATGATGGCGGAACAGCCATTCACTGACCGCATCCCGGGTTGGGGCACAAAGCATGGAAGGCAGCAGCGTGGAGCCATTTTCCAGCGTTAACAGCCTGGGCACACCGCCATTCATGGTGGCAACCGAGCAGTTCGCCGTACCGTAATCAAAACCGATATACATCCGTTCCCCCTCCCGCGACGGTAAAAAAAAGGGGGCGACTTTAGCTCAGGCAGGATCAGAGAGCAAGGTCTGAGGGCGATTAAATGGCATCCCGACGCTTACCAGCGGGTCAGCAGTTTGGCAGGGAAGACGGACAGCTGACCGCGCCCGTTGTGCTTGGCGTTATAGCAGGCAAGGTCCGCCTGGGACATCACATCACTGATATTGCTGTTGCTGCCGTCGAGCAGGGTGATACCCGCGCTGGCACCGATCTGGTGCGGCTCACCCTGCCAGGTAAAGGGATAACGGTTTACCGCATTGACCAGTTCTTCGGTGATCTCCCTGGCCTGTTGCAGCGAGCAATCCGGCAACAGGACGCCAAATTCGTCACCGCCAAGTCGGGCAAGCAGATCACCGCCGCGCAGTCTGTCCTGCATTACGCCGGAAATTTCATGCAGCAGCGCATCACCAGCGGCATGTCCGGCGCTGTCATTCACCGCTTTGAAACGATCAAGGTCAATAAAGACCAGCGCATGGGTCTGCTGCTCGTCACTGGCGGAGAGCAACAGCTGTTGCAGACTTTGCTCGAAGCTGACGCGATTAGGCAGGCGGGTCAGCATATCGTGGGACGCGTTGTAGCTGAGCTGGCGCATGGTTTTGCGAGATTCACTGACATCCTGAATAACGATCACGCTGCCAATCATTTCACCTTCCTGAGTTTTCAGCGGCGTGATGCTGAAATGAATATCAAACTGCTCACCGGCGCGGTTACGCAGCATCAACTCCTCATCCAGATCGCTGGTAAATTTACGGCGTGGCAGCTTTGATAACAACAGCCTGTCCAACTCTTCACCCCGGCGACCGTGGGTGACCGAGAGAATATCGCTGAGCGGATTACCGGCCGCGTGCTGCTGTGTCCAGCCGGTCATACTTTCCGCCACCGGGTTCATAAAGGTCACCCGCATCGCGTCATCAGTGCTGATCACCGCCTCACCAATGGCATCAAGGGTGATATGCATCCGCTCTTTTTCCTGGTACAGCGCGTAGGTTAACTGGCGAACCGCAGTGACATCCTGATTGATGCCCAGCATTCTCTCTGCCTCACCTTTTGCATTGAGCACCATCGTCGATTTGCTGTGGATATAGCGGATACCCTGGTGGGTCGATATGCGAAAGACAATATCCACCGGGGCAGAGGCTGTTACCGCATCTTCAAAGGCGTCCATCGCTACCTGGCGATCGGCCGGATGCAGTCTTTCAGCCCAGCTCTGATAGCTGGCCTCGCCATCCTCCGGCAGGCCGTAAATCTGAAACATGCGCTTATCCCAGCTCATGTCACCGCTTTGCAGATTCCATTCCCAGACGCCGATTTCGCCCGCCTCGTTAGCCAGGGTGATGCGCTGCATCAGACGACGGTTAACCTCTTCAGTCTGCTTCAGGCCGGTGAAGTCTTCTATCTGGGCAATAAAATAGAGTGGCTGCTGCTCACTGTCCCTGACCAGTGATATTGCCAGCAGCACCCAGACGATCTGGCCGTCCTTACGCAGGTAGCGTTTTTCCAGGCTGTAGGTGTCGATTTCACCGCGCAGCAGTGCGTTAAACTGGCTCTCGCCGATGGCAAGGTCGTCCGGGTAGGTGATCTGCTGAAAGGTCATCGCCTTCAGCTCATCCTCGTTATAGCCCAGCAGTTTACAGAGCGATTTGTTGACCTGTAGCCAGCGTCCCTGCGACGACACCAGCGCCATGCCTATTGCGGAATACTCCATCGCATGACGGAAGCGGGTTTCGCTTTCGGAGATATGTTTTTTCTCTTCACGAAATGAGTGCATCACCAGCGCCATCAGGTGGCTGGGAATAATCACCAGCAGAAACGGTAGCCAGGGGGTGTTATTCAGCACACCGTTTTTTGCTGCGTGGATCTCCAGCAGGTTAAAGGCCAGCATCAGCATCATCATCGACAGCGTGGCGAGAAACACCACAAATGCGCCGAAGCGCGGCAGCCGCACCGCGCTGTACAGCAACACCACCATCACTATCGTCAACGGCCAGGGTGAGTAGTGCAGTACGCAGTAGCACAATATCAGCGTACTGATCAGGGTCAGCAGGGTGGAAATTAGCTGGTGCTGATTAATTTTTTTACGCAGAAAACCCTGCTGCCACAACAGGCAGACCGGGCCAAGTGCCAACATGCCAATGCTTTCTGATACCACCCAGATGGAAAAGAAACGAAAACTGTAATGATTGAGGAACCAGCACGCCAACAGGCCACCAATCAGCGGCGCGAACAGGCACACTGAGATAAACATTTTGCTCCAGCTGAGCAGAGAATCCAGCGGCTTCTGACGATCAAGCAGGAAGCGCAACAGCAGGCCCCCCAGCAGGGCCTGGGTAAGGTTAAGTAGCGGATATTTCAGACTGACCAGTGATATCCCGACCACCAACGAATTTGCGCTGGCAATGCCGGTAAAGCAGCAGCCCAGCATCAGCGGCAGTGATTTATTGCTATAGCGAAACACCACCACGGTGAGCAGAGCGGTGGGAAACCACAGTGGGGATATCTGCCCGTTGACCTTAATCAGCTCGCCACAGAAAAAGGTTAACAGGAAGGAGAGTACGCCGAGCAGCACGGCACTGGCCCGGACGGCAGCAGGACGGGGTGGCGGCAAGAGAGTCTCAGTGGTCATTCACAAATCCGGCAGGGCAGCAGTTACGTCATTACGATCTAAATACCTGTAGGATGCTAACATAACCCGCCAGGAATGCTTGTGGTAATTCAACATTCCCCTGGATCTGATAATGAAAAATCACATCACTTAACCGATGTCTCCTGACGCAGTTTCAGCAGTTCGTCCCGGGTCCAGGCGTGATCGATACCTGCAATTTGTACCGACAGCCGTTGTAAAAATTGTTGCGTGGTGGCAATGCGACCGTGGCCAATCAACAGCAGCGGCACCAGCAGGGCGATGCCCAGCTGTAACGCGGAGAAACCCTGTAACTGCGCCCGGCGCTGACTCAGCAGGAAGGCAGTGCTCAGTGTGAAACCCAGTATCAGCCCGCAGAGAACTTCACTTTCTGAATGGTAATTGAGGATCAGGCGCGACAGGCCAACCAGCAGCGGGATCAGATAGCCGGTGGCGATGGCCAGATGACGCCAGCGGTCAGCCAGGCGACCGGTGAGCAGCCACAGCATCACCGGCCAGAGTGCGGCGGACATGGTGCTGTGCCCGCTAAAGCCGGTGAAATTAAAGCGGGCGCTGCCGATGCCAAAACCCAGAAAAGCAATTTTAGACAGGCTGACGATGGCACCCGCCGTGCAGAATGCCAGCAGCCACCAGATGGCGGCACGACGATCGCTGTTTTTCCAGCCAATCAGAACAGCCATAATCACCGCGGTGGGGATAAGCAACATGCTGTCGCCTAAATAGGTCAATATATGCAAAACAGCGTCGGGCACCGTGTTTCCTTCTGTCAAAAAAGTGTGATGCTTGTCTCAGTGCCGTCAGTCTAGCCGTCAATCCCGACAAGGTATAACGGGAAAGTCTGAAAAGCTTTCAACACCATTTTGCTGGTATCAACTCGGCTAAATCCCTATAATTATGCGCCAATTCATCCTCTCCGGGTCTCTGACCATCTGTAACCAGGTCTTAAATTTATGACTGATAAGTCGCATCAGTGCGTCATCGTAGGTATTGCCGGCGCTTCTGCCTCAGGAAAAAGTCTTATTGCCAGTACTCTTTATCGCGAAGTTCGTGACCGGGTCGGTGATGAACACATTGGCGTCATTCCTGAGGATGCCTACTACAAAGACCAAAGCAACCTGACCATGGAAGAGCGGGTTAAAACTAATTACGATCACCCCAGTGCGATGGACCACAATTTACTGCTTCAGCATTTGCAGATGTTAAAGGCAGGGGAAACCATCGATCTGCCGGTTTACAGCTATGTTGAGCACACCCGCACCGCGCAGACGGTTCGTCTGCAACCTAAAAAAGTGATTATTCTGGAAGGGATCCTCTTGCTGACCGATGCCCGTCTGCGTCAGGAGATGAATTTCTCAATTTTTGTCGATACACCGCTGGATATCTGCCTGATGCGCCGCATGAGACGTGATGTCAATGAACGTGGCCGCTCAATGGATTCTGTGATGGCGCAGTATCAAAAAACGGTGCGCCCGATGTTCCTGCAATTTATCGAGCCTTCAAAACAGTATGCTGACATCATCGTGCCACGGGGTGGTAAGAACCGTATCGCGATTGATATTCTGAAAGCGAAAATCAACCAGTTTTTTGAATAACGCGCTGCACGGCAACCCTGCGGGGTTTGCCGCTCCCGGTGCCGGATGTGCCGGGCCTGGCGTGTTCACTTTGACTTTAGGGAGTAGCTACCATGAGATTATGTGACCGTGATATTGAAGCCTGGCTGGATAATGGCCAGCTGGACATTTCGCCTCGTCCACCGGTAGAACGGATCAATGGCGCTACGGTGGATGTGCGTCTGGGCAATTTGTTTCGTACCTTTCGGGGACATACCGCCGCCTATATCGATCTCAGCGGTCCAAAGGATGAAGTGAGCGCGGCGCTCGACAGGGTAATGAGCGATGAAATCGTGCTGTCGGAAGGTGAGGCTTTTTTCCTGCATCCGGGTGAGCTGGCGTTGGCGGTCACGCTGGAATCGGTAACCCTGCCGGATAATCTGGTGGGCTGGTTGGATGGCCGTTCCTCGCTGGCACGCCTTGGCCTGATGGTGCATGTTACCGCGCATCGCATCGATCCGGGCTGGCAGGGACGCATTGTGCTGGAGTTCTATAATTCTGGTAAATTGCCGCTGGCGCTTCGTCCGGGCATGTTGATAGGCGCACTCAGTTTTGAACCGCTCTCCGGTCCGGCAGCCCGACCTTATAACCGTCGTCAGGATGCTAAATACAAGGGGCAGCAGGGCGCAGACGCCAGCCGTATTGATAAAGATTAGGATAACCTGCCGCACGGTCTGGCGCGGCCGGGCCTGAATGAGGCGTGAGGGGAAGGCATGAGAAGATTTATTACCACGCTGGCCATTTTGCTGGTGGTAATTGTGGCTGGCATGACGGCGTTAGTGCTGCTGGTGAATCCTAATGAGTTTCGCAACTACATGGTTCAGCAGGTTGAACAGCGTAGCGGTTACCGCCTTGCGCTGAACGGCGATCTCCGCTGGCATGTCTGGCCGCAGCTCAGCATTCTTTCCGGGCAGATGACCCTTACCGCCCCGGGAGCACAACAGCCGGTGGTCAGCGCCAGCAATATGCGTCTGGACGTTAAACTTCTGCCGCTGTTATCCCATCAGCTGGCGGTGAAACAGGTGATGTTAAAAGGTGCGATTATCCGCCTGACGCCTGACAGCGAGACACAGCGTCCGGGGGATGCCCCGGTCGTCCCTTCCGATTCGGTCCCGGAGGAGAGCAGCCCGGGCTGGACATTTGATATCGACCAACTGCGCGTGGCCGACAGCCTGCTGATCTGGCAGCAAAGTAACGGTGAGCAGTTGAACGTCCGCGATTTGAACCTGCAACTCTCCCAGAATCAGCAGCGCCAGGCGCATCTGGAACTGAGCAGTCGTATCAGCCGCGATCAGCGAGAGCTGCTGATGAATCTCACTGCTGAGCTTGATCTCAGCCGCTATCCGCGACAACTTACTGCCGCCATTAACCCGCTCAGCTACCAGTTAACCGGCGCTGATTTACCCAAAGAGGGTTTAAAAGGGCAGGCGAAAATGCAGGCGGAATGGTCTGGCGATAACCGTGCATTCAGCCTGCAAAATCTGGCGTTGAGCGCCAATGACAGTCAGCTGGACGGTAGCATAAGCGGTACGCTGGGCAGCCGTCCGCAGGTGTCGGTTGCTCTGCATTCACCGTTGCTGAACATGGATTCGCTGCTGGGACTGGAGAACCGTGCAGGCAACAGTGCCCAGGGGATTGAGACGCAGCGTGCGGGGCCTGCGCCGGTCATTTCTGCCCCGGAAAATTATGACAACGCCGATTCATTGCTGAACGCGATGGATGGCCGCGTTAATCTGAAGGTGGATAAATTGCGCTGGCGCGGCATGGATTTCGACATGGTCACGCTCAACGGCGGCAGCAAAAATGGCGTGTTGCAACTGGCTACCCTGAACGGGAACGCCGGACATGGCAGTTTTTCGCTGCCCGGTAGCCTGGATGTGCGCACGGCGCAGACTAAAGTCACGCTGCGCCCCGCGTTGCAAAATATTGCCCTGGCCCCTCTGCTTAAAGCATTTGATCTTCCGCCTTCCCTCAGCGGCGATATGTCGCTGACCGGTGACTTTACGGGTTACGGACTGACCGTTCCGGCATTCAGACGGGCCTGGAAAGGCAGCGCAGAGGTAAGTATTGATAACGCGCAGATGAGTGGACTGAACTTTCAGCAGATGATTCAGCGGGCGGTTGAGCGCAGCAGTAACCGTGTTCGCGGGCCGGATAACGGTGATTCGGGGGGGAATCCGCAACATATCAGCGGCAGTGCCACGCTCAGTAATGGTCTGCTGTCGTTTGCTGAATTTCAGGGACACTCTTTGATGTTCGATTACAGTGGTAAGGGCAGTATTAATCTGAGCAGCCAGCAGGCTGATATCACTTTCGGTGTTACGGTGACGCAAGGCTGGCAGGGTGACAGCGAGCTGGTCAGCCGCCTGCAACAAACGCCGGTGCCGCTGCGGATTTACGGGCCGTGGTCGGCCTTAAATTATTCATTACAGGTTGACCAGGTTCTGCGTCAGCAACTGATGGATGAAGCAAAAAAACGTCTTAAGGCATGGTCAGAAAGGAATCAAAACGGCGTGAAAGGCCAGCCGTGATGGTGGCGACAGCCTGAGCCCGCCGCAGAAAATGGTCATTTAATTTTCTGCGGCCTGATGCGGTTCTGAGCTGTCCACCGGCATGATTTGTACCTTCTGTACGCGATGGCTTTCAACCTGGAGGATGCGCAACAGAAAGCCGTTGATATGGATCTCATCACCTTCTTTCGGCACCTGCTGCATATGTTCCATCAGTAATCCGGCCAGCGTGTGATATTCGCGTTTTTCATCCAGCGGCAACGCAACGTGGGCAACCAGGTCCTCCAGCGGCATATGCCCATTTGCTGTCCAACTGCCATCTGCATTGTGTTGAATATCGTAGCGGGGATCGATCTCATTCCCTTCGTTTGGCAGATTTCCGGCGATGGTTTCCATTACGTCACTTAATGTCACCACACCCTCAACCGACCCAAACTCATCGACCACAAAGGCAAAATGGGTGCGTGCAACGCGAAACTGTTCAAGAGCGGACAGCAAAGTCAGCTGCTCCGGAAAAACCAGCGGCTGTCGTATTAGCGTCCGGATATCAAGCTGATGACTGTGCAGAGCCTGATGCAACAGATCGATAATGTGCACAACGCCCAGAGGCTCGTCGCTGTTATCCGTTATCACCAGGCGGGTATGCTGATTTCTGTCCAGTCTGGCCATGATACTTTGCGCCGACTCACTCAGATCAATGTGTTCAGTATCATGGCGAGAGGTCATGATACTGCTGACCGTGCGCTGTCCCATACCCAGCACCTGGGCGATCATCATCCGCTCCTGGACGTTGAACACGGCCTGGTTATCGGGGTGATCGGTCACCAGATAAGCGGTTTCGCTGTCAAGTTCGGCCTGTTCATGCCTGCCGCGCAGCAGACGTAGTACGGCTTCCGCTGTGCGTTTACGTAAAGGCAATTTTGCCGAGAGAAAACGGCGGCGATTAAAGCGGGCCAGCTGATTTAGTGCCTCAATGATCACGGAAAAACCGATGGCTGCGTACAGGTAGCCTTTCGGAATGGTGTAACCAAAACCGTCGGCCACCAGACTGAAACCAATCATCAGTAAAAAGCTCAGGCAGAGGATGACGATAGTGGGGTGGGCATTAACGAAGCGGGTAAGGGGTTTACTTGCCAGTAGCATCAGTAAAATAGCAATAATCACTGCGGCCATCATTACCGCCAGCTGATCGACCATACCCACTGCGGTGATCACCGAGTCGAGTGAAAACACCGCGTCCAGGACCACGATTTGCACCACAACCGGCCAGAATTTAGCGCCATGCTTTTGTGGGTTATCGTCTTCATCTTTTCCTTCCAGCCGCTCATTCAGCTCAATGGTCGCTTTAAACAGCAGGAAAATACCCCCGGTCAACATAATCAGATCGCGGGCGCTGAAGGGGTGTCCGTTGATGAAAAAAAGTGCGGAGGTTAATGAAGAGAGCCAGGAGATGGAGGCCAGCAGCAGTAAACGCATAACCAGGGCCAGCAGCAATCCGGTAATACGGGCGCGGTCGCGCTCAGATGCAGGAAGTTTCTCTGCCAGAATGGCAATAAACACCAGGTTATCAATGCCGAGTACCAGTTCTAAAACCACCAGGGTGACCAGTCCGGCCCAGATTGACGGATCGGCGATCCATTCAAACATCGCATTCACGCCTGTAGTAGAGACAAAAGTGTTGTGATCATAGTTAATCAGAGATTATTTAACAAATATTCCCTGCGTTATGTAACGCCATTTCGTCTTATTGTCAGGAGTCAGCCGTCTTAAAAATAAATTATCCGGATCAATCCTGAAAAATTCCGCCACAGAGTTTTCAGGATTATTCGCATAGGTCAACAAAGCAATCCTGGTGATACTGTCTGGCAGCGGAAGAAGTGATTAAGAATAATCTTAGTCGAACATCGAATAATTCCGATTTTTTGACAAGGGGGTAATGATGGAATGCCTGCTACAGTCTGGAACCAAAGGTAGTCTTAATCCTAAAAGGCAGAGTGGAAGGGCGGTGACTCTTGTAAACAGGCCAGTAATAACTAGTATAGCAACGTGTTACTTAACATCATGACTTGTGCGTTGTTTAGACAGTTTGTGCTCTGTGTTTGTGGCAAAATTAATGAAAGCGTTGATTGAGTGTAAAGGCTTCAGCCGGGCAGTGCGGCACAGGGAAACACCAAACATAGCGCACTGGCAGCTACAAGCCAGGGGCGGTAGCGTGGGGAGTAAGAAAAGGTAATTGTCAATCTGCCTGATTTTTCACCGCCATTGTTACGGTTTTTTCGTTAAATCTCACGGCATGTTGCCTGCGAACGCATTATTTACACAGGCTTCAGGAATATGTTTTCTGTTTTAAACAAACTTAACGAAAATGTGCGTAATTACTTCCTTGTGTTTGTTGGGAATAATAAATCACCGGCTTCTGAATAAAAAATAAGAGTTAACTATGAGTAATATTAAATTTACCTCGAAAGGGTTATTAATCAGATTGTCGTTGTCACTCTCTGACCTCTTTTTCTTTAATGCTTCATTATTCATTGCTATCTGGTTAATGAGCATTCTACCCGGTAACCTGCTCAGCAATTACACTGAACAGGATCTGCACCTGACGATAGTTACTCATATTATTCTTTCTCTGATTTGTATTGGATGGTTCTGGGTTCGACTGCGCCATTATACCTATCGCAAACCTTTCTGGTTCGAACTGAAAGAGATATTCAGAAGCGTCCTGATTTTTTCTGTTATCGACCTTTCAATAACTGCGCTCTCTCAGTGGCAGCTTTCTCGCTGGACCTGGATACTCACCTGGATTCTGGCCCTGGTATTTATCCCGGCAGGACGCTCGGTGGTGAAACGTCTTCTCAATCACTACAACCTGTGGAAACGCCAGTCGATTATTATCGGCAGTGGTAAAAATGCCGAAGAAGCCTGGATGGCACTGCAAAGCGAAGAAATGATGGGCTTTGAAGTGGTGGCGTTCTTTGACGTTGATGGCTCAACGCCTGCGCTTGAACTCTTCTCCACGCCGGTTATCCGCACCGAGGAAGAGTTGTGGCAGAGGGTTGACAGCGATACACAGTTTATCGTGGCAGTGGAGTTTGAGCAGAGCCAGTATCGCGATCTCTGGTTAAAAAATCTGGCAAAACATAACTGCCGCTCGGTTTCCGTGATACCTTCTTTGCGCGGCGTTCCACTGTATGGCACGGATATGGCTTACATTTTCAGCCATGAGGTAATGATTCTGCGGGTCAGCAATAATCTGGCAAAACGCACATCGCGCTTTGTTAAAAGGGCATTTGATATCGTCGGTGCGATGGCCATTATGCTCGCGCTGATGCCCGCCCTGGCGGTACTGATCTTCCTGGTTTCACGGGATGGCGGTAGCCCGATTTATGGACATGAGCGTGTCGGTCTGAACGGACGTAAATTCAAATGTCTGAAGTTCCGTTCGATGGTGGTGAATTCAAAAGAGGTGTTGGAAGAAGTTCTGCGCAATGACCCTGTTGCCCGTGCAGAATGGGACAAAGACTTCAAACTGAAGAACGATCCGCGTATCACCCGTGTCGGACATTTTATTCGCAAAACCAGTCTCGATGAATTACCTCAGCTGTGGAACGTGATCCGCGGTGAGATGAGTCTGGTCGGTCCCCGGCCGGTTATCGAAGATGAGCTGGAGCGCTACGCGGGGGATGTGGATTATTACTATATGGCGAAACCAGGGATGACCGGACTGTGGCAGGTCAGTGGCCGTAATGACGTGGATTATGAAACCCGTGTCTACTTCGACTCCTGGTACGTTAAAAACTGGTCGCTGTGGAATGATATCGCCATTTTGTTCAAAACAGTTGGCGTTGTTCTCAAGCGAGACGGTGCGTATTGATACGGGTGGTCTGTCCACAAGGTCGATGGAGGGCCGCCGCTGAAGTATCATTTCCAGTTACCTGTCAACGTGTTGCATGATGGACATCTTTTATGGCGAATGTTGGGCGTCGGCTATAATCGAACCGGCAAGGCATAAGAAAGTAAGAGGGAATATATGATAATGACCAACAGTTTCAGGGCTTGATCGGGTGATTCACCTTAATACTTTTGCATGACGCTACACTGCGGCGGATGCGCCACTATCATTCAAATTACTGATAGCGATGAGATAGATGATTACAATCAAAACGAAAGTGTTACCCTTGTTGATTACGGCTACCCTTCTTTCCGGATGTACAATTGTGCCCGGTTCGACGCTTTCCACCAGCGGAAAAGATGTTATCAAACAGCAGGATAGCGACTTTGATATCGATAAATACGTCAACGTTTTTCCCTTAACGCCCGGCCTGGTAGAGCAGCTGCGTGTAAAACCGACGGTCGCCAGACCTAATCCGGAATTGCAGAATGAGTTGCAGCGCTATGAATATCGCATTGGCATTGGCGATGTTCTGACGGTCACCGTCTGGGATCACCCTGAATTAACCACCCCGGCGGGGCAGTATCGTAGCGCCAGTGACACCGGCAACTGGGTGCACTCTGATGGCACTATTTTCTATCCCTACATTGGACGAGTCAAAGTGGCAGGGCGGACCGTACAGGAAATCCGCAGCGAAATCGCTTCACGTCTTGCACAGTATATTGAAAGCCCACAGGTTGACGTCAGCGTTGCCTCTTTCAAATCGCAAAAAGCCTACGTGACGGGTGAAGTGACCACCTCAGGCCAACAGCCAATCACCAACGTTCCTCTGACTATCCTTGATGCGGTCAACGCAGCCGGTGGCCTGACGCAGAATGCAGACTGGCGCAATGTGGTACTTACGCACAATGGCCGTGAAATGCCGATCTCTCTTCAGGCACTGATGCAAAATGGTGACCTGTCGCAAAATCATCTGCTTTATCCTGGCGACATCCTTTATGTTCCGCGCAACGACGATCTGAAAGTCTTTGTGATGGGTGAAGTGAAACAGCCGGCCACGCTGAAGATGGACCGCAGCGGTATGACACTGGCAGAAGCGCTGGGCAGTGCACAGGGGATGGATCAGGGTGCAGCAGATGCAACCGGTGTCTTTGTTATTCGTCCGATTAAAGGCGCAAACCGCACCCGTATTGCCAATATTTATCAGCTGAACGTTAAAGATGCTTCCGCCATGGTTATGGGATCAGAGTTCCAGCTGCAACCTTATGACATCGTCTATGTCACCGCGACGCCACTGGCGCGTTGGAACCGTGTGGTTTCTCAGCTGGTACCGACCATTACCGGCATCTATAACGCCAGTGAAAATGCGCAAATTATTCATAACTGGTAATCAGCGGAGAAGCCCATGATTAACTCAATCCTGGTAGTCTGCGTCGGCAATATCTGTCGTTCCCCCACGGGGGAACGAATGCTCAAAGCGGCGTTACCGAATAAAAAGGTTGCGTCAGCCGGGTTGCATGCCGTGGTGGACCACCCGGCTGATGACACTGCCAGCAGTGTTGCCAGTGAACATGACCTTTCACTGGAGGGGCATGTTGCTCGCCAACTTACTTCGGCTATGTGTCGGGATTACGATTTGTTGCTGGTGATGGAAAAGGGACATATCGATCAGATCAATCGTATTAATCCCTCCGTACGTGGCAAGACCATGTTATTTGGCCACTGGCTTAATCAACAGGAAATAGCGGATCCCTATAAAAAAAGCCGCGATGCCTATGAAGCCGTGTACGTATTACTTGAAAACGCTGCCCAGAAATGGGTCAACGCATTAAGCCGATAATTGGGATTATCCATGAATATAAAGAGTAAGGCATCGTCAGCGTCGCATGAGGAGTCCACCGGGTGGGACCTGGCGCACATTGTGGGACAACTTGTTGATCACCGTTGGATTATTGTTGCTGTTACGGCTTTATTTATGCTGCTCGGCACATTGTACAGCCTGTTTGCCACCCCTATTTACAGCGCCGATGCGATGGTGCAGGTGGAAAACAAAAATGTAAATACGGTGCTGAATGATCTTCAGTCGATGATGCCAAATGCGCAGCCGATGTCAGCCACCGAGGTTGAAATTGTTACCTCACGTATGGTGATTGGCAAGACGGTAAAAGATTTAGGGCTGGATGCACTGGTACAACAGAATTACCTGCCGGTTATTGGCAAGGGCTTATCCCGCTTACTGGGTAATAAACCTGGCGAAGTGGACGTAACCCAACTCTCCGTCCCATTAAGCTGGGAAAAACCGCAGCTTTCCCTTGAGGTCACGGGTGCTGACAGTTACACCGTCAGTAAAGATGGCGACGAACTGTTTAAAGGTAAAGTTGGGCAACTGGAGAACCATGGCGGCGTTACCATGATGGTGAAAAGCATTGTTGGGGTTAAGCCTGATACCAGTTTCACCGTGACCAAACTGACCGATTTACAGGCTATCAGCCTGGTGACTAACAATCTCACCGTTGCCGATAAAGGCAAAGATACCGGCGTTCTGGGGCTGGAGTATTTGGGTGAAGATCCGGTGCAGATTAGCCGGGTACTGAACCAGATCGTCACCAATTATGTTGATCAGAATATCGATCGCAAATCGGCTGAAGCGCAGAAAAGTCTGGAGTTTTTGAAGATTCAGCTGCCGGACGTACGTGCCAAACTGGATGAGGCAGAAGATAAGCTCAACACCTTCCGCCGCCAGAATGACTCTGTAGATATGTCTATGGAAGCGAAATCGGCGCTGGACTCCTCTGTCAGTATCCAGAGTCAGCTGAATGAGCTGACCTTCCGTGAAGCTGAAGTTTCCCAGTTATTTACCAAAGATCACCCAACCTATCGTGCGCTGTTGGAGAAACGTCAGACGCTGGTTGATGAGCAGAAGCGTGTTAACCAGAAAATTGGTCAGATGCCTCAGACCCAGCAGGAAATTGTGCGCCTGACACGTGATGTTCAGTCCGGTCAGGAAATCTACATGCAATTGCTGAATCGTCAGCAGGAACTGAATATCAGCAAAGCCAGCACGGTTGGTGATGTGCGCAT
Source organism: Erwinia mallotivora (assembly GCF_000590885.1). Classification (GTDB taxonomy): domain Bacteria; phylum Pseudomonadota; class Gammaproteobacteria; order Enterobacterales; family Enterobacteriaceae; genus Erwinia; species Erwinia mallotivora. The sequence continues at coordinate 61,259 of NZ_JFHN01000050.1, read as the reverse complement.
CGTAGACCCGGCAGAAACGGCCGCAGCGCCCGTTGCACCGAAGAAACTCCTCGTGGTGCTGGCCAGTATGATCCTGGGCATGATGGTCTCCGTGGGTGTCATTCTGCTGAAAGCCCTGTTTCATCATGGTATTGAGCGTCCTGATGAGCTGGAAGAGCGCGGGATCAATGTGTATGCCAGCGTTCCTCTTTCTGAGTGGCAGAGCAAACGCGATGGCGATATGTTGGCGCGTCGTACGGGGCATGGCAAGGTTGACGCAACTAACTCACTGCTGGCACTCGGCAATCCAACCGATCTTTCTATCGAAGCAATTCGCAGCCTGCGTACCAGCCTGCATTTCGCCATGATGGAAGCTAAAAACAACATTCTGATGATCACCGGGGCCAGTCCGGGCATCGGGAAAACGTTTATCTGTTCGAACCTTGCGACGCTGGTGGCAAAAGCCGATCAGAAAGTGTTGCTGATTGATGGTGATATGCGTCGGGGTTACACCCATCAACTGCTGGGTGCAAACAATAAAACAGGCCTGTCTGACGTGCTGTCAGGCAAAACGGAGTTCAGCAGCGAGCTGGTCCAGAAGGGTGCCTGGGGATTTGATTTCCTTCCCCGTGGTCAGGTGCCGCCGAACCCCTCTGAACTGTTAATGCACAACCGCATGAACGAACTGCTGCACTGGGCGAGCATGAATTACGACCTGGTACTGATTGATACACCGCCAATTCTTGCCGTTACCGATGCCTCGATCATTGGTAAGCTGGCCGGAACGTCACTGATGGTGGTTCGCTTCGAGACTAACACGCTGAAGGAAGTGGAATTCAGCTACCGCCGGTTTATGCAGAATGGTATCGACATTAAAGGTGTCATTCTGAATGCCGTGGTTCGCAAAGCGTCGAATGCGTTTGGTTATGGCTACGATTATTACGACTACAGCTATAAACAGGATGCAAAAAGCTAAGTAATCATAAGGAACCTTTTTATCTGCTGACAAAAGGTTCCTTATTCATTTTGAATTCGTGTGTTTTCCGGGCCGCTTTGTCTGGACGAAAAAAAAGGTACCTGAGAATGAAGGATATTTTCTTCTCGATTGTTATTCCGGCCTACAATGCTGCTGAATCGATCGTGACCACCCTGGATTGTGTGGCCGCGCAGACTTATCAAAATTTCGAAGTCATCATCATTGACGATAAATCCGCCGATGCAGAAAAGCTCGCCGAGGTAGTCAGGGCAGAGAAATACAGTCAGCTTAAAATTCAGCTGGTGCTTTCTCAGGAAAAACTGTTTGGTTCCGCTGCCCGTAATAAGGGTGTTGAGCTGGCGACAGGCGACTACATCTGTTTTCTGGATGCGGATGATGAATGGCATCCGGAAAAATTACAACAGTCGTTGCATACCATTGCCGAACTTGACGCGCAGGGCAGAGAGAAAACGATTATTTACAGTCAGGTAAATATCATTCAGGACGGTGAGTTTCTGAAGGTGATGCCGATGCAGCCGGTTTCTGAAAATGAGACCGTGGCGGAATACCTGTTTGGTTGTTATGGTTTTATTCAGACCAGCACCATTGTTCTGAAGCGGGAATATGCCCTGGACATCCAGTTTGATCCCAAATACATCCGTCACCAGGATTACGACTTCTGTATTCGTGCTGATAAAAAAGGCTATAAATTTGTAATGATTGCCACGCCGCTGGCAAACTATCATTTAGTCAGTAAATTTGGATCAAAGCAGAAAGGGGAGTCGGTTAAATATTCCTTTTTCTGGCTGGATAACATGAAGCCCTGGCTTACCCAGCGTGATATTAACACCTATAAAGCCTATAAGTTGCCTCTGCGATACAAAATGGATGGCAAATCTTTTCAGGCCACTCTCAGTTTCGTCCGCTATTTCTTCTTAACTAATAAAGATAACCGCACCTACTTTATCAATCGTCTGAAGGATAAAATCAGAGCGCGTCTGGGCGGAAAATAGTGTCAGTGTTTAACCTTACTACACTGACTTTTTGGGGAAAAGAATGGCCATATACTGGGTAATAAGTTACACACTGCTCGTATTTTGTATTTTTGAACTGGCGACCATTAACCAGTTAACGCAGCCCAAAACCAAAATTATCGTTACCTATTTCTTTTTTATCGGCACGCTCATACTCATCCTGCTGGCAGGAATGCGTGGGCCAAACTCAGGCATAGACGACTGGCAATATCTGGGGTTCTTCCACGATTTTTCCCGTCAAACCAGTATGAGTGGGTTTGCTGCTGTAGCGGATATCTACCGCTATGAAAATGTGTTTATGCTACTGGCATGGGTGCTGAGCTGGTTTACCCATGAAAGCTACTATTTTCTGCTGTTTATCGCCTTTGTTGCGGTATCGACCAATGCATGGGTATTTAAAAAATACTCGCCATTAATTCTGTGTTCACTGTGTCTTTATTCTGCACACCTGTTTATCAATAAAGACATGAATCAAATCCGCTTTGGTCTTTCCAGCGCCTTTGCGGTGGCCGCAATTTGTACTGCTGCGGGCCGTCGTTATGTGGTTGCATTTATTTTTCTGCTGCTGAGTTCGCAATCACAATCTACCGGATTTGTCACCGTGGTGGTGGCACCGTTCCTGTTTATCAAAGAGCGGAGATACTTTGGCATCATCATGGTTTTCGCCGCGATCCCATTGGGCCTGGTAGGCGGTAAAAAGCTGTTCCTTGATTCGCTGGGGATTGTGCCTAACCTCGGCGATCGGGCAATGGCCTATAGCGGAACGGAGTTTGATGCGGCATTGCCGGTATTCAGTCTGGCGAATTTCAAAAACATTGCCTTTATTATTTTCTTCACCCTGGTTTATTTCCGTAAACCGCTTATTGAAGCCAAAGACCGGCTGGTTTATATCCTGCTGATGGCCTATTCCGCCGGGGCCGCAATTCGTATTATCTTCTCTGACTTCTCAATTCTGGGAGGCAGGGTAGGGAACCTGTTTTTACACACCGAGCCGCTGTTGCTGGCTTTCTTAATGACGCGGATCAGGAATCCAATTCTGAACTTTATTTTGCTGGCGGGCATGACCACCTATTATCTGGCTTATAACACGATCCTTTCCGTTCAGTCGGTAAATGGTTACAGCATTGCTCCCCTGTTCAGGTTCTTCTGATTCACAGGCCAGGTTAACTGGCCTTTTTTATATTTATACCCGTCCACGATACAGAAGCAGGATTTCAGATGAACAATCAAATCGGCACAGTTGGCATTGTCATTCCCATGTACAATGCTCGTCACACCGTATTGCGTGCGGTACAGTCGGTCATTGATCAAAGCTGGACTGACTGGCGGATTTATCTGATTAACGATAAATCTACCGACGACTCACTGGCTTTTGTCCAGGAAAATTGCCGCGATCCCCGTATTACTATTCTCAGCAACGAAGTAAATCTCGGTGCGGCCGAAACACGCAACGTCGGGCTGAAGGCAGCCAGCGAAGAGTTTATTGCTTTTCTCGACAGTGATGATGAATGGGAAAAAGATAAGCTGATGCTACAGGTTCAGGCACTGGCGGCGGGTGATGACCTGGTTATTTCGCATTACGGCTATAAGTCGCGTACCAAAGCCTATGACGTCACCTGGAACAAACCCTACCTGATGAAAGAAAGCTTCGTGAAAAAGCAATTTCGGATTTGCTTTTCATCAGTGTGTTACCGTCGTCCGTCACGAACCATCCTGTTCCATAAAAAAGGCCACGAGGATTTTTTATTCCTCTATGAATTATTCGACCAGTATAAACAGGCAAGAGTGATTGAACGTAATCTGGTCAATTATTATGAGCTGGGTGACTCACTGTCGCGTAACAAAAATAAGGCCGCGAAGTGGCATCTGGATTTATTAAGATTTATCTATAAAAACAATCCGCTAAAAGTGTATTACTATTATGCTTGGTACATGGTTAATGGGGTTCTGTTCACTTTGAAGCACAGATAAGTTGCCAGCTTGAAACGTTTCAGTCTTGCAATGACAAACGCAGTATCTGCACCTGGTCGTCGCCCCTGGCAGCGGTACGGGACAGATTTTTACATTGATGTGATTGAGGTGGCGAGTCCGCGATGAAAAAAATAGTGCTGGTGATAAAAGATGCTTATTCCTGGGCCGGAACCGAGAATATTTGCAACTTCATGTCGGAGTGTCTGGGCGACGAGCATGAGGTATTTGTTTATTCGCTGGAGGGGGCGGGTGAACCTTTTTATCCCTTCGAAAAGGTGAAGCAGATTGTCAGTTTTGCAGGTGAGAAGAATCCGATCCGCAGCGCAGTCCAGCGTATTAATCAGCAGAATTTTGATGCGGTCTTTTTGATCAGCATGGGTCGCCTCAGCGTGATGTTTGCCCTCTGGAGCCTGCTTTCTTTACGCAAGAAGAAAGCGAAAACCTATGCCTGCGAACATATTGCCATTAACTCCTTCAGCAAACCCATTAAGTTGCTTAAATACCTCTTCCTGCGTTATTACGACCGCGTGCTGGTTCTCACCGACAAAGATGAAAAGGTGTTAACGCAGTGGGGCATACCTGCGAAAACCATCCCCAATCCCATTGTTTATAAAAATTATCAGCGCACTGAACGCACGTTTCAGGCGCTGGCCGTCGGGCGTCTTGATTTTCAAAAAGGCTTTGACCTGTTACTGGACGTCTGGAAGGGGTTCCAGGCCACTAATCCACAGTGGAAACTGGTGATTGCCGGTGACGGCGAACTGAAAAATGAGCTGGTGGCGAAGGCGTCAGCGCTCGATATCAGTGACAGCGTCAGCTTTGTCGGCAAGGTCGCGAATATCAACGACTATTACCGGGACAGTGATATGGCGTTGATGACATCGCGCTATGAGGGGCTGCCGCTGGTATTGCTGGAGGCAAAATCCTGGGCACTGCCGGTGGTGGCTTACGACTGCCCGACCGGCCCACAGGAAATTATCAACAATAATCAGGATGGCTTTCTGGTGGCGATGAACGATCGTGCAGGCTTTATCGAAAAGATGAATCAGCTTGCTCATAACGACGAATTGTTCTTTGCCATGAGTGAAAAAACCAGAAACACTGCGCTGAAATTTGACGGCAACGTGATTAAGCAATCCTGGCTCGCGCTTGTTTAGTTTAACTATCTGAATCTCTGCCTTTAATTGCCAATATACTCATCTTCACTCCCTGTTCCGACAGGCGTCCGCCAGCAGGCGCATCGGTATGGGCGGGTGTGGCAGTTAGCAGGCGAGAGTGCCTCTGGAAATCACATTTATGCTTATCGGCACATGACTACTATGGGATTACATCAATGAAAAGAAGAGAATTAATTACCGGGTTCTCGTCGATTCTTGCAGCCCTTTCTGTGAGTTCGTTTTCCAGCCAGGCCGCAAAAAAGGACGCTTCCGTCTCCCTGACCGACGTGCAGGCGGGTGATATACCCAAGGGAGATGTCCCTGTCCTCACGCCGGAATCGGTGTACGCCATGCCACAACGTTTCTGGCAAAACTTCAGCGGCAAACTTTACATTGGCAAGGTCGGGACTGACCCAACCCAGCCGGGTAATCTGACCGACCTGTTTCTGCGCAGTGCCAGCGGCAAACTGTCGAAAATTGCCCAACCCGTTGCGTTAAATAAAGGCAACTTTGAGCATTTTATTGCCGATAACGCGGCACTGATCGCTAACCCTGCGCACTCGATGGCGGTGGTGGATGATTCCGGTAGCGTCCTTTTCAATATTCCTGACGTCACCAAACCCGATGCGTCCGGGTTCAGCCAGCGTCTGTCCCAGCCAGCGGGCTACCAGCTGATTGGTGAGATCGCTTCTGTCGCCGACCTGCGTAAAACACGTCCGCTTTTTGAAGGCGCGAAAGTTAAACTGAGCAGCTGGCATGAAGGTCTTGAAGTGGGCGGCGGTGAATTTATTGGCAGCCTGAGCAATGGAACGGATGATGGTGGGCTGAATTTTGCCGGGGCAGGCTTTCACTGGCGCCGCGTTGTGCATGACTTTAACCGTCTGACACTGTTTGATTTTGGTGCCAGAGATGACGGCAAAACCGACACCGCACCGGCGATTAAAGCGATGTACAACTGGTCGGTAAAAGCCGATCAACCTATCTGTGTGCAATTTCCTGCCGGGACTTTTTTTGTCAGCAGCTGTGATTTTTCAGCGGAGTCAACGCGCTTTTTCCGCGTCTCCGGGGCGATGGTTAACTTTGGCTATTTCCCTGCCACTACGCTGGTTTCAGACGGTAAGTCTGAGTTTATTTTCCAGGTTAATTCACGCTGGGTAGAAATCAGTAATCTGATTGTTAACGGTCATACGGATAAACAGCCAAACAGTCAGGGCTTCTTCAGAAACAAATGCGCGGGTGGGCAGTTTTTCCGCGGCGCCTGTCTGCGTTTTGACAATATTGGCGGCACCTCGCTGCACCTGATGGATACGCTGGATTGTAAAATTGACCAGTGGTACGCCAGTAAATGTACCGGAGATGTGATTAAAGCCGTCTGGTCAGGTCAGAAACAGGGGAACTGGGATCACAGCACGGCGATTGAGCTCTCTAACTTTAATGCCCAGTACTGTACGAAAGGGATGGTGCTGAATCTGGATCGCTGTAGCCAGTCAATCATTCATAACGGCTGGATTGAGCATTCAGATAATCCGGGCAACATCTCCAACGGACAGTGGATTATTGATGCGCTGAGCATTGAAACCTGTAAAAACCCGCTGATCGCACACAATTCCCGTCTGAATATGCGCCAGACCAATTTGCAGGCTGGCAGCTGGATTGATAACTCTTCTGCCGAAGGTGCCTGGCTCTCGGCCTATGAACAGGGTTCAACCCGGGTTGAATCCTACGGCGTCGCTGTAGATGGCAGCATGAAGTACAACTATCTCACCTCACGCTTTCGCCTGGTTAACAACACCAACCAGGAAAAATGGTACGAACTGGGCAACATTTTTACGCCGGATGTGGGTGACAGCTGGGAAATTGAGATCTTTGGTCAGGCCGCTTTCAACAACGGCACCGATAAGTCAGCGTTGCAAAAAGTGGTTGGTGGAAGTACCACCGGCGGTAAAGCGATCATCAGCCTGCAACGCAAGGCTCACCGTGCTGAAGGAAGCTGGCATGCTGAAGGGTCCAGCCCGGTCCTTGATGTGATGATTGAAACCCCCTACGACACCGACACGCGGGTGTTTATCAAACTGGCAGGTTGGGTGGCTTCAGCGGGTGTGCTGATGAAGTCGACGGCGAAAGACCGTTTTCTGACCGGCAAATGCGCGCATTTTGTCAGCAAAATGCAGGAAGTCGCAAAGCCTTCCGGCTCCAATATGCACGACCTTGTGCAACGCTTTACGCTGCACAATGGTAAAGCCGGTATCGGCGCGAATGAGCAGGGCGATCTGCTGATGCAGTCGCGCCTGTTGAAAGCAAGTGAAGTGGATACGTCGCAGGCGCAGGGCTTTGTCTCGATGGTCATTAATGGCCAGCAGGTAGCAGTGCCCTATTTTGCCTTAAAAAAATAATCAGGCCGGAGCGGCGACCTTCTGGTTGCCGCGCGTCATGCCACGCAGTTTAACAGGGCTGCATGGGCTTTTTCAGACTCTGACTACGCCGTTATGTCTGGCTACAGAAGTAACCGGGTTAAAAAAATACTTATTATTTAGTTATTTATTATTTGTTCTTATCTGCGGTATAGCAGCTTTCTGGAGTGTTTTATGAAGATTTTATTAGTCGGCAACCATACCTGTGGTAACCGTGGTGATGGTGCTATTTTGCGCGGTCTAATCGATTCTCTCGGGCAGGTAAAAAACGATCTTGAGATTGATGTCATCAGCCGTTATCCCGTCAGTTCCGGTTATTTGCTTGGGCAAACTATTTTGCCGGATGAGCTTTTTCTGGAACTGAAAAAAGGTAAAAACAAGCTGGCTGACAAAGTCAGACGGCGGCTGATGCCAAAAATTATGATGGCGCATATCAGTGGTCGTGGCTGGCATAAACTTCTGCCCGTGCCGAAATATCTGCGTGATTTCAGCGACAAACTGCAACAGTATGATGCGGTGATTCAGGTGGGTGGGTCTTTCTTCGTTGATCTCTACGGTCCACTGCAATTTGAACATTCGCTTTGCGCTTTGCTGGCTAAAAAACCACTTTTTATGATCGGTCACAGCGTCGGGCCTTTCCAGAAAAAAAGTTTTAATGAGATTGCTAATTTTGTCTTTTCCCGCGTGGATCGTCTGGTGCTGCGTGAAAGCGTTAGTCTGGAGATGATGAAGCGGGGCAATATTACCACTCAGAAAGTTATTCCCGGTTCAGATACCGCATTTCTGGTACGCGCCCGTCAGGTTGAACAGCCCGGCCACAATCTGTTGCACTGGCAGCAGGTCATTGCCGCAAATAAAACCATCGCAATTACCGTGCGTAAGCTCGCTCCTTTTGACAAACGTCTTGGGGTAACGCAACAGCAGTATGAGATGGCATTTGCCAGGGTTGTTGATGCAATGATTGAACGCGGTTATCAGGTGGTTGCGCTCTCCACCTGTACCGGCATCGACAGCTATGGTAATGACGACCGTATGATAGCCATCACCTTGCGCGACCACGTAAAGCAAAAAGATAAATATCATGTGGTGATGGATGAGTTTAACGACCTCGAACTGGGTATGCTGCTGGCACAGTGTCATCTGACTATTGGTACGCGTCTGCACTCCGCCATTATCTCGATGACTTTCGGTACGCCAGCCGTTGCAATCAACTATGAACATAAGTCGCTGGGTGTCATGAACCAACTGGGACTGCCTGATATGGCGACAGATGTGAAAAGCCTGATGGATGGCACGATTATTAATAAAGTAAACGGCATTCTTGATAATTATGATGCCGTTAAACAACAAGTTAACAGCGCTGTTTCCGAAGAGCAGAAACGGGGCAATCAGATAACTGAAGATATCCTGATGGTGGGTTGACCAGATGAAAATAACCTTTTTCACCATGCGTTTTCCGGTGTCGTCTGAAACATTCGTCCTCAACCAGGTGACGTATTTCATCGACCAGGGATACGATGTGGAGATTATCTCCGTCTTTCCTGGCGATTTTGCCAACCGGCATGGTGCTTTTGACAGCTACAACCTGGCAGAGAAAACGCATTATTTGCTGCCGGAAGATAAGTCTTCCAACGCGGATAAACTCAAACAACGTCTGCAAATCGTTCTGCCGAAGATGCTGAAAGCTGACACGTTGCGTTCACTTAATTTCCGGCGCTACGGCAATCAGTCGAGCAAACTGCTGCTTCCGGCCATCGTCGCGCAGGCCGAAAAGCATTTCACTGCCGATCTTTTCCTGGTGCATTTCGGCTATGCCGGGGCGCTGGCGAATAAGCTCCGTGAACTGAATGTCCTGCGTGGCAAACAGGCCACGGTATTTCACGGCGCGGATATTTCCCGCCGTCATATTCTCGAAGAGCACAAGCTGGATTACAGCAATCTGTTCAGACAGAGTGAACTGCTGTTGCCAATCAGCCATTTATGGGAAAACAAATTAATCAGCATGGGATGTCCCCCGGAGAAGATTCATGTTTCACGGATGGGCATCGAGCCGGAAAAATTTAACTTCCAGCCGCGTGCAGGTTTGCATTCGCCACTGCGTATTATTTCCGTTGCACGCCTGACCGAGAAAAAGGGGCTGAATATTGCGGTGGAAGCCTGTCGCTTTCTGAAAGAGCAGGGGGCCAGTTTTGAGTACACCATTATTGGCAGTGGGGAGATGGAGGATCAGCTGCGCGACGCTATTCGTGCTGCCGACCTTGAAGATTGCGTCAGTCTGGTTGGTTTCAAGCCACAGGAAGAAATTAAACGCTATCTTGATCAGGCTGATATTTTCCTGCTGCCTTCACTGACCGCAGCGGACGGCGATATGGAGGGGATTCCGGTGGCGCTGATGGAGGCAATGGCGGTGGGACTGCCGGTGGTTTCCAGCGATCACAGCGGTATTCCTGAGCTGATTGAACATAATGTATCGGGCTGGCTTGCTCCTGAAGGCGATGCCCGTGCGTTAGGGGCGTTGCTGTTCAAACTGGCCAATAATGAGGTGGATATTGCACCGGTTGTTGCGGCGGCACGCAAAAAGGTAGAAACGGAATTTAACCAGCATATTGCCTGGCGACAACTGGCAACACTTCTGGAGCAATTTTCGTGAGTAGTTTTAAATCCCAGGCCGTATGGCTGTTCGGCGGTACCTGCTTTTCCGCCGTATTACAGGTAGCTCAGCTGAGTGTACTGGCCCGCAGACTGGAAGCCCATGAACTGGGTATTCTGGCGATCATCAATGCTATTCTGGCGGTGGCAATGGTGTTACAGGATATGGGGATGAGCAGTTATATTGTTCACCGCCAGAATATCACCCGCAAGGAACAGAGCACCATCTATTGGGTTAATGTCCTGCTCAGCCTGCTAACCGGTTTATTGTTAATTGCTCTCGCCTGGCCGATAGCCTGGTTTTATCACATTGCGCAGTTAACCTGGCTGATTATGTTGACCAGCCTTAACTTTTTGGTGCTGGGTTCATTATCACAATATCAGGCACATTTTATTAAAGCGAAAAGAGTGGTGACGCTGGCTAAAATAGAAATGGCGACGAAGTTGCTGGCATTTTTATTTACCGTCGCTTTGCTTTATTTCTCTTCGCTCACGGTTGCTGCGGTTATTCTTGGATTATTCGCCAGTGCGGCTATGCGTATTCTGTGCATGATTTGGTTTGGTGAAAAATCATGGCGTCCGACATTTGAATTTGATAAGGTGACCTTTTTCAGTTCTGTCAGATATGGCGTTTATCAGCTGGGTTCACAGACAATTAACCAGCTACGCACCCAGGCCGATTCATTGATTGTCGGCAAAGTGATGGGAGCGGATATGCTGGGGGTCTATTCTCTGGCTAAAGAGCTGATATTGCAGCCGTTGAAACTGGTGACGCCAGTGATCAATCGCCTTGCATTGCCGCGTTTTGCTGAGAAACAACATGAACCTGCGCAGCTTCAGCAGCTGTTTCTTAAAGGCACCTTTATGATCATGCTGTTCAGCAGCCTGATGTATCTGGCGATTGGCATCATGTCACCGGTGATTGTTCGGGTGCTCTATGGCAGCGCGCATGAGGCCGTCGCGCAGCTCATTCCGCTGATGCTGTTGTTTGGTATGCTGCGCCCAATGGGGGGACTGACGGGGGCTATTTCTCAGGCCAACGGACAGACCAATGTGGAATTCTGGTGGAACGTGGTAGCAAGCATCATCGTGGTGCTGGTGCTGGCAACCACCTGGATTTATCCTAACGTCTGGTATGTGGCGTTGACCCTCTCCATTTCTCAGATATTGATTTCTGCTTTTGCTCACCCGTTTTTTATCAAACCGGTGATCGGCATTCGTTTTATCCCTTACGCACGTCAGTGGATGTCGGTATCTGTGGTGTTTGTTGGGATAATGGCGCTGATTAATTATTGCAATTTATTTATCAGACCCGAATGGTTTAGTGGCTGGTTTTAAGTTGTCGTTAATATTAAAAGTGACTTCATTTCAGAAGTCACTTTTTTTTGCTGATGTCAGATACTTAACTCAAATGGCTTCAACAGAGAGCTTAATTTACGGACCAGCCGCTTCTAAATTTTCAGATTAAGATTATACTTGCTAATCATCTCTTTATTGCATAATCGCTTAACGTTTTTTACTTCATTTATATGGAAAAAATATGACCAAGCTTAAAGCAGTTATCCCCGTTGCGGGTCTGGGTATGCACATGCTCCCTGCTACAAAAGCCATTCCTAAAGAGATGCTGCCTGTCGTTGATAAGCCGATGATCCAGTACATCGTCGATGAGTGTGTGGCAGCGGGTATCAAGGAAATCGTTCTGGTCACTCATGCATCCAAGAATGCGGTTGAAAACCATTTTGACACCTCTTATGAGCTGGAAGCCTTGCTGGAGGCGCGCGTTAAGCGTCAGCTGTTAAGTGAAGTCCAGTCTATTTGCCCACCGGGCGTAACAATTATGAACGTACGTCAGCCTCAGCCGCTGGGTCTGGCAAACTCCCTGCTTTGCGCCCGCCCGATGCTTCACGACGACGCCTTTGTGGTTATCCTGCCAGATGTCTTGCTGGATGATTCTACAGCCGATCCACTGCGTTATAATCTTGCGGCGATGGTCGCCCGCTTTGAAGAAACAGGCCGCAGCCAGGTCCTTGCTCACCGTATGCCTGAAGCCGATCTTTCTGAGTATTCAGTTATCAAAACCCAGGAAGTGATGGATAATCCGGGACAAACCAGTCAGATTACTGATTTTGTTGAAAAACCAGAAAATGCGCTCACTCTGGGATCCGATCTGGCTGCCGTAGGACGTTACGTTCTTTCTGCTGATATCTGGGCAGAGCTGGAAAATCTGGAGCCAGGCGCCTGGGGCCGCTATCAGTTGACTGACGCGATTGCTAATCTTGCCGCTAAACAGCCGGTGGATGCGCATCTGCTGACTGGCAACAGTTTCGACTGTGGGCGTAAGCTGGGCTATATGAAAGCTTTTGTCTCCTGGGGACTGAGAAACAACGCACAGGGACGTGAGTTCCGTGAAGAGATCCAAAAAATTCTGGCTAAACAATAAGCAATCCCATAAGGGCCGTATCACAGGATACGGCTGCGAGGAGATACGATGGCTATTTTAGTGACGGGCGGGGCTGGCTATATCGGTTCGCATACCGTTCTGACGCTGCTTGAACGTGGCGATGAAGTGGTGGTTCTGGATAATCTGAGCCATGCTTCAGCCGAGTCTGTCAGCCGGGTTGAGCTGTTGACCGGCAAAAAAACCACCTTTATTGAAGGTGATATCCTCGATCGCTCGTGCCTGCGTGATCTGTTTTCCCGCCACAATATCAGTGCTGTGATTCATTTTGCGGGTCTTAAAGCGGTAGGGGAATCGACCCGCATGCCGCTGGAGTACTACCAGAACAACGTTACCGGGACGCTGGTCTTACTGGAAGAGATGCGCGCAGCAGGCGTGAATCAGTTTATTTTCAGCTCCTCTGCCACCGTTTATGGTGCAGATGCACCGGTTCCTTATGTTGAAACTACGCAGATAGGTGGCACAACCAGCCCTTATGGCACATCAAAGCTGATGGTTGAGTTTATTCTGCGTGACTATGCGAAAGCCAACCCCGATTTCAAAGTTATCGCGCTGCGCTACTTCAATCCGGTTGGCGCACATGAGTCCGGCCAGATTGGGGAAGATCCCAACGGCATTCCGAATAATCTGCTGCCTTACATTGCGCAGGTTGCCATTGGTCGTCTTGAAAAACTGGGTATTTTTGGTGATGACTATCCAACTAAAGATGGCACTGGCGTGCGTGACTACATCCACGTTATGGATCTGGCGGAAGGGCATCTGAAAGCACTGGATCATCTGCCAGCGATCACCGGCTATAAAGCCTATAACCTTGGTGCCGGGGAAGGCTATTCCGTGCTGGAAATGGTGAAGGCCTTCGAAAAAGCGTCAGGTCGTGCGGTGGCTTATCAGATCTCGCCACGTCGCGACGGCGACCTGGCAGCGTTCTGGGCGGATGCCTCGCTGGCAGATAAAGAGCTGGACTGGCGCGTCTCTCGTGGCATTGATGAAATGATGCGAGATACCTGGAACTGGCAAAGTCATAATCCCAACGGATATAAATAATCACCTTTCTGTCGATTATTCAGCGTCATATCTCTGTCGGTAGGACGTGAAGCAATCGTCCTGTCGCTGATGAGAAGTGCAGCAGTGTTTAGTGCTGTTGTATCAATGAGCGGAGTGTGTTCTCAGGCACACTCCGCTAACGTCATACCAGGTATTAACCCGCCTTAAATATCAGTCAGAACGACTCTCCCACAGATATCTGTTGTTAACTTTCAATATACTGGCCGATCGTCTTTAAAGTGACGGGGGCGATTTAAGCTCGCCATTTAGTCATCAGGTTGCAACGCCTTAACGGGTTGTATGGGCGAACCACTGGTGAACAGGTTAGCTCTGATAACAGACCGGATTCTGTACCGCAGGGTAATAGTGCAACAGGTTTGTTAAAAATGTCTGGCTGCTGAATAAGGCAGGGGGCCTGAATGCTTTAGTTATTCTGCAATCCTTCAGCCATTTGTGCTAACCTTCCCCCAGGATTATCCTTACATCCTTCATAACGCTAATGCTTATTTTAATTAGTTTTCATAATTGCTGAATGCTAGAATCACGCGGTGTCTTTCAGGGCTGAATTATGACCTGAATATGCTGAATCTGAAGGGCTGATGGTGTCTGGCTGGCAGGTTAGCTGCTGATATCACCGTGTGATATAAAATGTAGTCAGGACTACATACAAAATTAAGAATGCGCTCTGGGGACGTTAACCCAGGGGCGGTAGCATGTCTGAAATTTAATCCTTCGACCTGACGGTAAAACCCAATAATCTACGGTTATTGTTCCAAATTACTTCTGTTTTTAGAGACTTACTATGAAGATTTTGATCACTGGTGGTGCTGGATTCATTGGTTCAGCAGTTGTAAGGCATATCATCAAGAACACACAGGATTGCGTCATCAATGTGGATAAGTTGACCTATGCAGGCAATCTTGAATCCATTAAAGATGTCAGTGACAGTGAGCGTTATCAGTTTGTGCAGTTGGATATTTGTGACACCAGTGGCCTGATTAAAGTAATTAATGAATCGCAACCCGATGCCATTATGCACCTGGCTGCGGAGAGCCATGTAGACCGCTCAATTACCGGTCCGGCTGATTTTGTGCAGACCAATGTGGTCGGCACTTACAGTTTGCTGGAAGCCACCCGCCAGTACTGGAATGCCCTTAACGACGATAAAAAGAAAGCGTTTCGTTTTCATCACATCTCCACGGATGAAGTTTATGGTGATTTACCGCATCCGGATGAGATGAGTGGTGAGCTTCCCCTGTTTACTGAAACTACACCTTATGCGCCCAGCAGCCCTTATTCCTCTACGAAAGCCGCCAGTGATCATCTGGTCAGAGCCTGGGGGCGTACCTACAAACTTCCGGTCATCATCACCAACTGCTCCAACAACTACGGTCCTTTCCACTTTCCCGAAAAACTCATTCCACTGATTATCATTAACGCGCTGGAGAAAAAACCGTTGCCGGTTTACGGCAAAGGCGATCAGATCCGCGACTGGTTATATGTGGAAGACCACGCCCGCGCACTTTATAAAGTGGTAACCGAGGCAAAACCCGGTACGACTTACAACATCGGCGGACACAATGAGAAAAAAAATCTTGAGGTTGTGGAAACCGTTTGCGCACTGCTTGATGAATTGCAGCCCTGTGAAGGACGTTATGCAGATTTAATTACTTACGTTAACGATCGTCCCGGGCACGATCGTCGTTATGCCATTGATGCCAGCAAAATCCAGCAAGAGCTGGGATGGAAACCACAGGAAACGTTTGAAAGCGGGTTGCGTAAAACCGTTCAGTGGTATCTGGACAATAATGAATGGATTAACAACGTAAAAAGCGGTGCCTATCAAAGTTGGATCGAGCAAAATTACGAGAAGCGTAACGGATGAAAATTCTTTTACTGGGCAAAAATGGTCAGGTTGGCTGGGAATTACAGCGCGCACTGGCACCTCTGGGTAACTTGATTGCACTCGATCGTCATTCGAGCGAATACTGCGGTGATTTAAGCAATCCGGCAGGTATCGCAGAGACAATCAACGCAATAGCACCGGATGTGATTGTGAATGCAGCAGCCCATACGGCGGTGGATAAGGCCGAGTCAGAACCTGAAATCGCTGCTGTGCTTAACACCACGTCTGTCGCTGCTATTGCTGAAGCAGCTGAAAAAGTTGGGGCATTGCTGGTTCACTATTCAACAGATTATGTCTTTAACGGTGATGGCGAAGCGCCCTGGTCAGAAGAGGATCACACTGCGCCACTTAGCGTTTATGGTAAGACCAAACGTGATGGTGAACAGGCGATTACTGCGGTGTGCAGCCAGTATCTGATTTTCCGTACCAGCTGGGTCTATGCGGCAAAAGGTAATAACTTTGCCAAAACTATGCTGAGACTGGCTGCCGAGCGGGACGAACTGTCGGTGATCAACGATCAGTTTGGCGCGCCGACCGGAGCTGAACTCATCGCTGACTGTACGGCCCATGCCATACGTCAGGCAAGAGGCCATTCGCAGCTATCCGGGATTTATCATTTGATCGCCAGTGGCACCACCACCTGGCACGAGTATGCATCCTATGTAATTGCCATTGGACGGGAAAAAGGGCTGGATTTAAAAGCGAGCAAAATTAATGCCGTTGCCACCAGCGCATTCCCCACCCCGGCAAAGCGGCCTGCAAACTCGCGGCTTAATACCACTAAATTTCAGCAGCAATTCGCACTGACCCTGCCAGACTGGCGTATTGGTGTAGAACGTATGCTCACTGAAATACTCAGCTAAATTACATGCAGCATCACAGAATGCTGTTCAAACTGGTGTAAAGCATTATGACGAAGAATAAAGGCATCATCCTTGCAGGCGGTTCCGGTACAAGGCTCTATCCGGTCACCATGGCGGTAAGTAAACAGCTGCTGCCAATTTATGACAAGCCGATGATTTATTACCCGCTAAGTACACTGATGATGGCAGGTATTCGCGATATTTTAATCATCAGTACTCCTCAGGACACCCCCCGTTTTACCAGCCTGCTGGGCGATGGTTCCCAGTGGGGTTTATCCATCCAGTATAAAGTGCAGGAAAGCCCGGATGGACTGGCTCAGGCCTTTATACTGGGTGAAGAATTTATTGGAGATGATCCCTGCGCCCTGATACTGGGGGATAATATTTTTTACGGCAACGATCTGAACCGACAACTGGAAGAAGCCTGCCATAAGAAGCAAGGGGCTACGGTTTTTGCTTATCATGTTCAGGATCCTGAACGCTATGGTGTGGTTGAGTTTGATAAACAGGGCAAAGCCATTTCCCTGGTGGAAAAACCAGAGCATCCGAAGAGCAATTACGCGGTAACTGGTTTGTATTTCTACGATAATAGCGTGGTGGAGATAGCTAAATCGCTTAAACCCTCACCGCGTGGCGAGCTGGAAATAACCGATGTTAACCGCATCTATATGGAAAAAGGGTTACTTTCGGTATCGATTATGGGACGCGGGCATGCCTGGCTGGATACCGGTACTCATCAAAGCATGATGGAAGCTAACAACTTTATTCAGACGATTGAAACCCGACAGGGATTAAAAGTCTGTTGCCCTGAAGAGATCGCTTTCCGTATGCAGTTCATTGATGCCGATCGTCTGCGCCAGCTCGCCAAACCACTCTGCAAAAATGAGTATGGTAAATATCTGCTGGCATTAGCTGATGGGAAGCTCTGAAATGAAAGTTACTGAAACAGCTATACCTGAAGTAAAGATTATCGAACCTGCGGTATTTGGCGACGAGCGAGGTTTCTTTATGGAAACCTGGCAGCAGAAAAAATTTGAAGAGCAGGTTGCTCCACGAACATTTGTCCAGGATAACCACTCAAAGTCGGCGCAAGGCATTCTGCGTGGTCTGCATTATCAGACCGAAAATACGCAGGGAAAACTCGTCCGTGTTGTTGCCGGTGAAGTTTTCGACGTAGCTGTTGATATGCGTGAATCGTCGGCAACCTTTGGTCACTGGGTCGGCGTGTTTCTCTCGTCAGATAACAAACGGCAACTGTGGGTGCCTGAAGGTTTTGCCCATGGTTTCTACGTCACTTCCGAGTCGGCTGAGTTTGTTTATAAATGTACTGATTATTATAATCCAGGCCATGAACATACTTTGCTGTGGAATGACCCGTCTGTCGGCATTGAATGGCCGGTTATCGCGGGTAGTGAGCCATTGCTGTCTGCCAAAGACCAGACAGGCAAGTTATTTGCTGAAGCAGTTTATTTTAAATAAAAACTGAGTGCTGATGACTCTGTTAAATCTGTACCAGAGTCATTTATGCACAAGGAAAGTTTTTATTACAGATTTGAAGGTAATCATTAGAGTAGTGGCGTGATAATCTTTTGATAACCCAATGATAGTGCGGCACTGATATGTTAAATGATGATGTAAGCATCCTTTTATGTAGCTACAATGGCGAAAAATATCTCAGAGAGCAGCTTGATTCAATCGTAAATCAGAGCCATACAAACTGGACGCTTTATATTTCTGACGATGGCTCTACGGACTCTACCCTTGATATTATTAGTGAATATCAGAATCGATTGCCTGCTAATAAATTAGTCTTGCTCAAAGGTCCTGCAAAAGGTTTCGCCGAAAATTTCCTTTCTTTGTTAAAAAATCCTCATATACAGTCACGTTATTATGCTTTCAGCGATCAGGATGATATCTGGCTTAGCACTAAACTTGAGGTGGCGGTGAAAGCCGTACATGAAGTTGAAAATCGTCACGTAAGTGAATTTGTTTTATACGGTGGAAGAACTACGTTGATCAATGAATCAAGTGAAGTGATTGGTCAGTCAGTTGTTTTTAATCGTGAATTCAGGTTAGAGAATGCACTACTGCAAAGTTTTTCTGGTGGCAATACGATGCTGTTCAGTAATGCTTTGAAAAAGAAAATTGAAAAGCTTCCGGAAGGGATACCTGTTGTCTCTCACGACTGGTATCTCTACCTGATCTGCTCAGCTTTTGGTG
This sequence comes from Erwinia mallotivora, assembly GCF_000590885.1. Taxonomy (GTDB): domain Bacteria; phylum Pseudomonadota; class Gammaproteobacteria; order Enterobacterales; family Enterobacteriaceae; genus Erwinia; species Erwinia mallotivora. The sequence continues at coordinate 42,591 of NZ_JFHN01000050.1, read as the reverse complement.
GTGTCAATATTTACGACCCGGAACCTCAGATACTCTATCGTCAACATGCCAATAATCTTGTCGGTAGTAATCTGGGCTTGCTTTCGAAAGTTGAACGTCTGCGACGGTTATATCAAGGCCAGTTTGCGGAATGGAACCGAATTAACCAAATGAGTCTGGATTTTTACTATAGTGAGTTACCACGCAAGAATCAGCGGGTTCTTGACCATTTCTACAGTTGTAGAGAAAAAAGCGCCTTTACCAGAATTCGATGCTTTCATGCCTGCCGGAGCTATCGCCAGTCTGTAATTGAGACTTGTTTTTTCTATATCATGAATGCGTTTGGAAAGTTGTTTTAAACCATGCAAATCATAACTACGGTGAAAAAATGAAAGGTATTGTACGCTATTTTTATAATCTTGCTATGAAGATTGCTTTCTATAGTTGCTATACAGCCCTGTCTTTTCGTGACGAAATAAAAACCAGGAAATTTCAAAATCTCGTTCACAAAACGGATTTTATTGAAGGTAAAGTGATGTTACTTGCCTTGTATGAAAAAAATATGCTGAGAGATGACACCCTTGAACTTCTTAAAGAAGCAAAATCACAGGGTGTATATATTGTTGCCGTCAATACGCTAAAATTAAGTGCTGAAAATTATGCTCCCGAGCTGATTGATGCTTATATTGAGCGCGACAATTTTGGTCGCGATTTTGGTAGCTATCAGGCCGGTATGAAGTACATCTATGAAAACCATATCGCCGATAAATGTGAAAGACTCCTTATTGTTAATGACAGTATTTTCTTTTCTAAAAAAGGATTGAAAAACTTCATCTACCAGCTTTTCAACACCTCGGTAGAAGTCTTGGGCGCAACAGAAAACAGGGAGATTTCCCACCATCTTGGATCATTTTGTATTTCTGTTGTCGGCAATATTGTCCGCAAAGAGAAATTCAGGGACTTCTGGAAGTCCTATAAATCGTCGAATGTCAGGCCCTTTGTCATTAAGCGCGGTGAGTTTAAACTCAGCCAGGTATTGAAATCACTGGTTACAACGGAAGAAAACTTTAAGGCGCTGTACGATGTTAACTTCTTTGAGCACGCGCTAAGTCAGGATGAACTGTTATTTAAAAATTATTTCAAATTTCGCCGTGAAGGCGATCGCCAGTACTGGACGCGCACCCGTTTTCTCAGTGAATATTTTGAGTTCGATTTTGTCCTGAAGTCATATTATAAAAAATATCTGATCGATCTCGACGATGCAGAAAGACTGAATCATGACATCGAAATAAGGAGAAGAAGGAAGGACAAAGAAGATATTGTTGAAGAAAAAATGGATTTTGTCAGTTTCGCCACATTTATGTCCGGTGTTGATTTTGATACGCTGCCACATGGAAACGTGCTCCGGCAACGTCTGATGAGTATTTATCTTGACGATTTCACCCGGGGTTCTCAGATCCACAATAACTGTATCACCCTGCATTATCTTGGCTTACCTATCATTAAGCTTGATCTTGTGTACCGTGGTGTCTGCAACTTTAACGATCTGTTGAAACTGAAGGATCAGATTGATGAGTCACAACAGGATGAATTTATGGCGCTGATGATGAGCCGACTTTCAGGTGGAAAATTCCTGTTTGGCATTAAACGAAAAGCGTTCGAATGGGGTATTCTTTAAATGTCGTTTTTGCGAAATTCACCAGGTGTTGATGATCTTGTCAGTACCCTTAAATCGTTCCACGTTGTCAGAGTTATGGGAGGGCAGGATATTCGTCAACGTTACAAGCGTTCACGTTTAGGCCCGTTCTGGATAACCATCAGCATGGCGGTAATGATTACTACCATGGGACTGGTTTTTGCTAACCTTTTTAAAACTCCGCTGCACGATTTTCTGCCTTACCTTACCCTGGGACTAATAATCTGGGGTTTCCTTTCAGGTTGTATCACCGAGGGCTGCGATGCCCTTATCTCCGCTGAAGGTATTATCAAACAGCTCCCGGTTCCGTTACATGTTCATGTATTGCGTGTCGTGTGGAAGAATTTTATTATTTTTATGCACAACATCGTTATTTTTCCACTGGTCCTGTTTGCGGTATCAAAAGGAATCAACTGGCATGTCCTGTTGGTCATTCCCGGATTTATCCTGCTGGCATTAAACATTTCCTGGTTGCTGATGGTGATGTCACTGATTTGTGCGCGTTTCCGCGATATGACACAAATTATCCTGAGCATCATGCAGGTTATTTTTTACCTGACGCCGGTGATCTGGATGCCAAAACTGCTGACGCATAAAATTGGTGTTATGCTGCTAAATTTCAATCCTTTCTATCACTTAATGGAAGTGGTGCGCGCCCCGTTACTGGGAGAGGTGCCTTCTGTGACCACTTACTGGATTGTTGCCATAATGGCCGTGGCAGGCATCGCCTTTTCCACACTGATGACCAGTAAATTCAAATATCGCGTTCCCTACTGGGTTTAGGAATTTTATGGCTATTATCCAATTTAAAAATGTGGGCATCGATTTCCCCATATTTGATGCGGCATCTCGTTCGATCAAAAAGAATTTTATCAATTTTGCCACTGGCGGAAAGGTTGGCGAAAATAACGGCAAAGTTGTGGTTTCAGCATTAAATAATCTTAATTTTGATATCCATGATGGTGAGCGTGTTGGTTTAATCGGTCATAACGGTGCTGGTAAAACCACCCTTTTACGTATGTTCAGCCGTGTTTATCATCCCACAACCGGTACGGTTAATATCGAAGGTGAAATTGGTTCATTAATATCAATCTCACTGGGTATTAACCCTGAATTTACCGGACGTGAAAATATTTACATCCGGGGAGCATTGCTTGGATTGCGCAAAAAGGAAATTGACGGGAAAATTGATGAAATCATCGATTTCACCGATTTAGGTGATTTCATTGATATGCCCGTCAGGACCTATTCTTCAGGGATGCAAATGCGCCTGGGATTTAGTGTTTCCACCATTTTCACCCCTGAAATTCTGCTGATGGATGAATGGTTATCGGTTGGTGATGAAAGCTTTAAAGAAAAAGCAGAAACACGCCTGAGTAATATTATTAACGCTACGAAAATTCTGATTCTTGCCAGCCACAGTCATGAACTAATGGCTAAGGTTTGTACAAGGATCCTCTGGCTTGAACATGGTACGGTAAAAATGGACGGCAAGCCGGAAGACATTTTGCCCTTATATTTCAAAACCAATATCAGCAAGGCTGATTTGGTTTAAAAATTTCACGGATAGCCCTGGTAATGTCAGGTGTAATGTTGGCTAACTTGTTATTTTGCAACAAAGATTACCAATCGCACCAATCACTACCTTAACCGGCTATCCTGAGTTAACATGTTTGCCACTTTATGACGCGGCGTACCTGACATGCGCCGTGAGTGCCCTTCAGACAGGAGTATGTAATGTCCAAGCAACAGATCGGCGTTGTAGGTATGGCAGTAATGGGCCGCAACCTGGCTCTTAACATTGAGAGCCGCGGTTACACCGTATCCATCTTTAACCGCTCTCGTGAAAAGACCGACGAAGTTATCGCTGAGAATGCAGGCAAGAAGCTGGCTCCTTACTACACCATTGAAGAATTTGTTGATTCTCTTGAGAAACCCCGTCGTATCCTGCTGATGGTTCAGGCTGGTGAAGCGACCGACAAAACTATTGCATCCCTGACGCCACATCTGGATAAGGGCGACATTCTGATTGATGGCGGTAACACCTTCTATAAAGACACCATCCGTCGTAACCGTGAATTGTCCGATCAAGGCTTTAACTTTATCGGTACCGGCGTTTCCGGTGGCGAAGAAGGGGCGTTAAAAGGTCCTTCGATCATGCCTGGCGGTCAGAAAGAAGCCTACGAGCTGGTCGCGCCAATTCTGGATAAAATTGCCGCACGCGCAGAAGGCGAAGCCTGTGTGACCTACATTGGTCCGGATGGTGCTGGTCACTACGTTAAGATGGTGCATAACGGTATTGAATATGGCGATATGCAGTTAATCGCTGAAGCCTACTCTTTGTTAAAAAATGCACTGAATCTGAGCAACGAAGAGCTGGCGAAGACATTCAGTGAATGGAATGAAGGCGAGCTGAGCAGCTACCTGATTGATATCACTAAAGATATTTTCACTAAAAAAGATGCAGATGGTCATTACCTGGTCGATGTCATCCTTGATGAAGCGGCTAACAAAGGTACCGGTAAATGGACCAGCCAGAGCTCTCTTGACCTGGGTGAACCGCTGTCATTGATCACTGAGTCAGTATTTGCCCGTTATCTTTCTTCCCTGAAAACGCAGCGCGTGGCGGCATCGAAAGTGCTGAGTGGTCCACAGGTTAAGACTTTCAGCGGCGATAAAACTGAATTTATTGAGAAAGTGCGTCGGGCGCTCTATCTGGGCAAAATTGTTTCTTACGCTCAGGGCTTCTCTCAGTTGAAAGCTGCTTCAACCGAGAATAACTGGGATCTTAACTACGGCGAGATTGCCAAAATCTTCCGTGCGGGTTGTATTATCCGTGCCCAGTTCCTGCAAAAAATTACCGATGCTTATGCAGATAATGCTGATATCGCGAATCTGTTGCTGGCCCCGTACTTTAAAAATATCGCTGACGAATATCAGCAGGCCCTGCGTGACGTTGTGGCTTATGCGGTGCAAAACGGTATTCCAACGCCGACATTCTCTGCTGCCATCGCTTACTACGACAGCTATCGCTCAGCAGTGTTACCGGCAAATCTGATTCAGGCGCAGCGTGATTACTTTGGTGCTCACACTTACAAGCGTACTGACAAAGAAGGTGTCTTCCACACTGAGTGGTTGGAATAAAGTACCATCTGTAATAAAAGCTTCCTTCGGGAAGCTTTTTAGTTTGCTGGCCGCTGAGAAATTTGCAGCCATTTCCTGAGACGACTATTTCTTAAAAATATTTTTTCCCTTCCTGATTTACTCTTCATCCTTGTATCTTCATCATAGCCTGCTCAACTTTTATTCAATCCGTTTAACCAAACTTTATTGCCAATTTGATTTGATTCAAGCTTCGGGCAAAATTTTTACTTATTTGTTGTGCTCAGTGGACGCCACCAACCTTGCAGATTAAAATGTCCAGCAACTATCGCTTTTAACAAGCAGATTCGGATTAAATCAGTCATTACTTCAAATATCAGAGGATGGTAGCGTGCAGATTGTTATTCCAATGTCCGGTTTTGGTGAGCGCTTTCGTCGCGCAGGGTACGATGTCCCTAAACCATTAATCGAAATTGAGGGTAAACCCATCGTGGCGCATGTCATCGACATGTTTCCCGGTGAGTCCAACTTCATTTTCATCTGCAATCAGGATCACCTTGATAATCCTGATTACCGTATGGAAGCCATTCTGAAACAGTATTGTCCTGACGGGCAGGTTGTCGGCATTCAGCCGCATAAACTTGGCCCGGTCCATGCAGTGCGCCAGATAGAATCAATGCTCAACCCGGCAGAACCGGTGGTCGTCAATTATTGTGATTTTACCTGCTACTGGGACTGGGATCATTTCAAAGAATTTGTGAAAAAGACCGCCTGCGCTGGCGCTGTTCCCGCCTATAAAGGCTTTCACCCGCACTCCCTCGGCAACACGAATTACGCCTACATCCGCGAAACTCAGGGCTGGATGAATGATATTCAGGAAAAACAGCCTTATACCGATAATCGTATGGAGGAGTACGCCTCAAGCGGCACCTACTACTTTGCATCAGCGCAGATCATGTCTGACGCGTTTCGTAAGATGACCGAACAGAATCTGAATATTGGCGGCGAGTATTATGTCAGCCTCGCTTACAAGCCATTATTAGCAGAAAATCAACCTGTTGCGGTTTATCCCATCCAGCATTTCATGCAGTGGGGGACGCCTGAGGACGTTGCAGAATATAACGTCTGGTCGAGAGCGTTCCGCAAAGCCATCGTTTCCGATGCGCCGCACTCAGCTCCGCAGGGCGCGACCGTTATCCCTATGGCCGGTCTTGGTCAACGTTTTAGTAAAGAAGGTTACACCCTGACCAAGCCGCTTATTCCCGTTTCCGGACGGCCAATGGTTGCTCAGGCAGCACATGACCTGCCTGCGGCGGAACAACATGTGTTTGTTCTGCGTGCCGATATGCCAGGTTATCAGGATGTCACCAAAGAACTAAAAGCGCTTTATCCGGATGCGATTATTAAAACCATTGATAAAGTGACCGAAGGCCAGGCCTGTAGTGCATTGATTGGTTTTGATGCGCTGGCAGAGCAGGGTAAAGCGGTTTCTGGTGCCATCACGATTGGAACCTGCGATCACGGTGCACTGTATGATGCTGATAAATTTAATCAGCTGGCCAACGACCCGGCTGTTGATGTGATTGTCTGGGGCGTTCGTGGCTATCCTAATGCTGCACGACACCCGCAGATGTTTGGCTGGATTGATGCTGAGGATGGAATAATCCGCACAATTTCAGTGAAAACACCGCTGGAAAATCCAGCTACTGACCCTGTTGTATTGGGCACCTTTACGTTCCGCAAGGCAGAAGATTTTCGACGTGCGCTGGAAAGACTGATTGCCAGAGATGGACGTATTAACGGTGAGTTCTATATCGATTCGCTGATTGATGATGCGATTGCCCTCGGTCTGCGCTGTGCGCTGTTTGAGGTCGACAGCTATTTATGCTGGGGGACGCCAAACGATCTGCGCACCTTTGAGTACTGGCAGTCGTGCTTTACCAAATGGAACAGTCACCCCTATAAGCTTGAGCTTGACGGGCGTATTCCTGCGGATAAAGTCAGCGCGCTGGCATTACAATATCAAAAGACTCTGCCTGAGCTCCCCAAGGCAAAGGCATGATCAAAAAAGAGTTAGCGATATTCCTGATTGTTGGTAGCCTGACCGTACTGGTCGATTTTTCAGCTTATCGCATTCTGGTTGGCCTTGGCATATTCAATATCAATGTCGCAAAAGCAGCGGGGTTCCTGACGGGAACCCTGTTCGCCTACTTTGCTAATCGTTTCTGGACATTCGGTCACAAACCCCATCATTCGGGCAGCGCATGGCGGTTTATTGCCTTGTATGCCGTGACGCTGGGCGCGAATGTGTTAGTCAATTCTTTGGCATTGAGACTGTTTGCAGCCACTTTTGCGCCTGTGCAGCTGGCATTTCTGGTCGCTACCGGACTGACAGCCTGCCTCAATTTCCTCGGAATGAAGCTTTTTGTTTTCAGAATATCTACCCCTGTGGAGACGAAATGAGATTTTCACTGGTCATTCCCTGTTACAACGAAGCGGCGAACTTGCCTCTGTTGCTGGAGCGTTGTAAAGGCGTCATAGCGGCAAGGCCTGATGTTGAAATTATCCTCGTCGATAACGGTTCCACCGATGACAGTCCGGAGGTTTTGCATACGTTATTACCTCAGTACCCCGGCTGCCGCTCTGTACGTGTCGAGGTCAATAAGGGCTATGGTTTCGGTATTGTCAGCGGACTGCGCGCAGCGAAAGGCGACATTCTGGGCTGGACACATGCCGATCTGCAAACGGACCCTCAGGACGCACTGCGTGGTTTCGAGCTGTTCACCAGACATGGCGACAACATTTTTGTCAAAGGTAAGCGCTACGGCCGGCCATTTATGGATGTGCTGTTTACCGTCGGCATGAGCTTTTTTGAAACAGTATTACTGGCAAAACCGATGTGGGACATTAATGCGCAGCCAACGCTGTTTCCCAGGGCCTTTTTTGACGGCTGGCGTGGCGTGCCGGATGACTTTTCACTGGATTTGTTCGCCTATTACCAGGCGCAACGGCAGGGAATGAAAGTCTATCGTTTCCCGGTTAAATTTGGTGAACGGGCGCACGGAGTTTCTCACTGGAACGTTAACTGGGCTGCGAAGCGAAAATTCATCCGAAGGACTGTCGATTTCAGCCTTCAATTAAAAAAGAATCTTGCAAAATGAACCTGATAGCTCATCGTCGTAATACCATCAGCGAACTCATCTCTACCGATCATAAATATGGCGTTGAAGTTGATATCCGCAGTCACGGACAGAAGATGATCATCGGCCATGATCCTTTTGCAGACGGCGCCTTTTTTGATGAATGGATTGACGCCTACCAACATGGCACGTTAATCCTCAATGTGAAAGAAGAAGGGCTGGAAGCGCGACTGATTGCCTTAATGGCAGAGAAGGGGATTACCGACTATTTCTTTCTCGACCAGTCCTTTCCATTCCTGATTAAGTGGTCAAATCAGGGTGAGTCACGCTGTGCCGTTCGGGTGTCAGAATTTGAATCAATTGAAACGGCGCTGACCCTGGCGGGCAAAGTCGAGTGGGTGTGGGTCGACTGCTTCACCCGTTTTCCATTAAGTGAAGAAGACGGTCAGCGTCTGAAAAAGGCCGGATTCAGACTTTGCATCGTTTCACCTGAACTACAGGGACGTGATGCGGCGACTGAAATACCTGCGATGGCTGCACTGATGAAGGCGCGTAACATTCATTTTGATGCTGTCTGCACAAAACGTCCTGATCTCTGGGAAGGAACGGAACTCACTCAATGAATAAATTGTACCGCCATCCCTGTTTTTTTCCCGGGCTTGCAATCCGCGTCGCGTTAATTCTTTTTATCGCGCCGTTAGCCGTCACGCAGTGGTTTGCGCCTTTTCTGGATAACAGCCTCTCTTCACTGACTCTCGATCCCTGGGCTTCCTGGATCAATTCGGGCGGGGTGCCATTAGCTTTTCCCTATGGCTATGCGATGTGGCTGCTGTTTCTGCCGCTGACGCTGCTGGCAAAGCTGACCGATATTCCTCTGCATTACGGCTATGAACTGACCCTGCTGGTGGCTGATTTTTGTATGCTGGTGACATTGAATCACCTGCTGCCAAATCGCCAGCGCCTGTTGATGATCATTTACTGGCTGTCGCCGGTGGTGATCCTTGCCAGCTATGTGCTGGGACTGAACGATCTCATTCCTGCGTTATTACTGGTGCTGTCATTACTCTTTATCCGCCGGGTACAGCTGAAAACGGCGGGTGTGCTCTGTGCTGCGGCGATATCAGCGAAACTCAGCATGGTGGTTGCGCTGCCATTTATTCTTATTTATCTCTATAACAACAAAGCGTTACGGCAGATTATTTCGCAATTTTTACTGGGTCTGATCGTCGCCGCTGTTATTCTGGGACTGCCTTTCCTGTTCTCCGCTGCCGGTCTGAAAATGCTGTTTGGCAACCCGGAGATGGGCAAGATTTATAATGTGGCGATGAATCTGGGAGAAAACTTCTCCATTTATATCGTCCCGCTAATCTACTTTGTGCTGATGTATGCCGCATGGCGCGTCAGACGGCTGAATTTCGACCTGTTCCAGACGATTACCGGCATGGCTTTCTTGTTAATCGTGCTGATGACGCCTGCTTCGCCAGGCTGGTTTGTCTGGGCGCTGCCTTTCCTGGTGCTTTATCAGGCAAGAAGCGGACGCCTTGCCGGCATGTTTATCACCGTATTCTCGCTGATTTATGTCTTCAGTACTCTGCTGGTCAGCGAGGTTCAGCTGGTAAACGGCCAGATTATTGATTTTGCACAGCTGCTCAATGCCGGTGGCGTGACCGGCGACCATGCGGTTTCACTGCTGCACACCTCAATGGTGGTGATCGGCGTGGTGCTGGCCTTACGTATCTGGCGTGAAGAGATCAGCCGCAATGACTTCTTCAGGCTCAGTCGCAGACCTTTCGTGGTGGGCATCGCAGGCGATTCCGGCGCGGGCAAAGATACCCTTGCGGATGCGATAAGCGGACTGTTTGGCAATCACTCGGTGGTCAAGCTCTCTGGTGATGATTATCACCTCTGGGACCGTCAAAAACCGATGTGGCAGGTGATGACCCACCTGAATCCGATGGCCAACGATCTGGAAGGATTTTGTAGCGATCTGATTTCGCTGACCGATGGAAAATATATTCACTCCAGACATTACGACCATCAGACCGGCAAGATGAGCAGGCCATTTCGCATTGCCAGTAATGACATTATCATTGCCAGCGGCTTACATGCCCTTTACCTGCCGCTACTCAGGGACTGCTATAACCTGAAAATCTATCTCGATATCGATGAAGGATTACGGCGTTATCTGAAAATAAAGCGTGATGTGCACGAGCGCGGGCACACGCTGGAAAAAGTGCTTAGCTCCTTTGAGAAGAGAGAGTCGGATTCCGAGCGTTTCATTCGCCCACAGCTGGGTTTTGCCGATCTTGCGCTTTCGCTGCAACCCATCCATCCACGGATACTGGAAAATCTGGAGGATAAACAGCCTCTGCGTCTGAAGCTGGTGGTCACTACGCGGCATGGCTTCAATGAACTCTCATTAAGCAGGGTGCTGGTGGGGGTTTGCGGATTACATGTCGATATCGTCGTCAGCGACGACGGCGCGGAAATCCTTATCAGTATTGAGGGTGAAACCTCTGCGGCAGACATAGAACTGGCGGCAAGGATACTTTGTCCGAGCGTAATCGAATTTTTGGATATTACCCCTGATTGGCAAGATGGCATGGTTGGACTGATGCAGTTAATCACTCTTTCTCACATCAGCCAGGCGATGACTAAGCGATTTGTAAAATGAAGATAATTAATCCAGAGTGTTTTACCCGTTTACCCGATGCAATTTTATTCGATACTGACAATACGCTCTATCCTTATGACCCGGCTCATGCTGCTGCACAATCGGCGGTACGTGACAAAGTGGTCAATATGTTTTCAATCTCACCTGATGAGTTTGACAAGGCCTTTAAACAGGCCCGCGATCAGGTTAAAACGCGCCTGAAACACACTGCATCCTCCCACAGCCGACTGCTTTATCTTCAGCGGATGCTGGAGATCATGGGATTAGGTTCTCAGGTGCTTCTCGCGCTGGACTTTGAGCAGACCTACTGGCGTACTTTTTTAAGTAATGCCGTGCTGTTTGATGGCGTTAAGGAGTTGCTGGACGATCTGCGTTTGCTGGGTGTACCCACGGCAATCGTCACCGATCTGACCGCACAGATTCAGTTCAGAAAAGTGGTTTACTTTGGGCTGGACCACTACTTTGATTTTATCGTCACCAGTGAAGAGGCGGGTTTTGACAAGCCTCATGAAGCCCCATTCCAGATTGCGCTTGAAAAAATGCGCCCCAAAGGCGACTGCATCTGGATGATTGGCGATAATCCGGTCAATGACATTCTGGGTGCGCGGGAAAAAATCAACGCGGTAACGCTGCAAAAAGTTCATGCGGGCGTTGACATGGGGACCGACATGAACACGCCTGATGCTGCCTTTAATGAGTTCAGCGAATTACAAAAACTGATTGCAAAACTGGGAGTTCAGCGATGATTCAGCCCGATGGGAAAACCGCCAGTCAGGTTAAAGCCTGCTGCGCCCGTTTAGGTAAAGACCCGCTGCTGGTTCAGGGAGCGGGAGGCAATGTCTCCTGGAAAGAAGGGGATGTACTCTGGGTAAAAGCTTCCGGCACCTGGCTGGCGCGTGCTGAGCAGGAAGAGATCTTTATTCCGGTCGATCTTGCTCACGTCAGGCAGGAGATCGCCGCAGGGAATTTTTCGGTCACCCCTGTGGTGCTGGGTGATTCCACTCTGCGTCCATCGATTGAAACTCTGATGCACGCGCTGATGCCGCAGCCCATTGTGGTGCACCTTCATGTGGTGGAAATTCTGGCTAATCTGGTGCGTGAGCGCTGCGACATTTCTGCCGCAGCGCTGCCGGAAGCGGTTCTGCCACTGGCCGTGGTTGACTACTTCAAGCCGGGTGCTGAGCTGGCAAAAGAGATTCATGCTGCGCTGGCGAAGGAACCCACTGCCAGAGTTCTCTTTTTGAAAAATCACGGCGTGGTTATCGGCGTGGAAAATACCGGACAGGTTGAACCGCTGCTGACCGCCCTGATTGAGGCAATGAAAATTGCCCCTGTCGCGGTCAGCCCGACAGCGGATAGCCCGGCCAAAAGCCAGCATAGCGAGCTGGTCCCGGTTGCTGATAAGGAAATTCATCAGCTGGCGTGTAATCCGACGCTGTTTAACCGTCTGAGCGCAGACTGGGCGCTCTACCCGGACCATGTGGTCTTTTTAGGCCCCAAGCCCTTTATCTTTGATTCATGGCAGGCATTGAATGACTACACGACGTCAGCCCCCGTGCCTGAACTGGTGTTTATTCGTGATGCAGGGGTGTTTGTCAGCGCGTCTTTTAGTGAGGCCAAACACTTGCAGTTACGTTGCTATCTGGATGTGATGGTGCGACAGGACGTGGATCAGCAGCTCAGTTCACTGTCCGGCGACAAGATTGCAGAGTTGCTGAACTGGGACGCAGAGCAGTACCGGATGAGTCTTTCGGTGAAATCTTAGCCTCCAACCTGAAGAGCCAGTGTGATGAATATATTGCAGTATTTAAAAAGCCAGCGTGAATGGTTTTTTGAAACCAGTGCAGCAGAACCTCTTGGTTATCAACAAAGTAAAGCGCCTGCCATTACCCTGTTCTGGTTAGTGACGCTGTTTTACCTTGTTTATCAGCTTCTGATGCAGCCGGGGTTTGTCCTGGACGGTGAAATGTGGGCAGAGATGGCCACTAACTATTTTTTAAATGCCAGCGCGCCGTCCCTGCTGCAAAACCTGTTATCCACGGATGCCGGATATATTCCTGTGCCCCAAAGGATAATTGGCCTGATTGGCAATCAGCTGAATATTCCTGCCGCGTCTGTTCCTTATTTCTATACCTGGTCAGCGCTTATCTTTACCGGCATGATGGTGGGATCATTCTGCCTGCCCGCTTTCCGTAAAGTGGTCAGAAGTGATGCACTGCGTTTTCTGGTCGCGATAACCATCCTGATGGTGGCGGATTTTGAAACCCGCACCTACATCAACTTCACCTATTTCTCCGCTTTTTTTATTGCCATCGTTACCGCGCTGGCGCTGGTTGATGACAGTGAACAGGTGCCGTGGTGGAGCTGGTTTATCCCGGTTTTGATTATCTCCAAGCCTGCGGTGCTGTCTGCGTTCCCGGCGATGCTGGTGGTTGCTCTGGTAAGCAAATCGCGATTCCGCTGGATTACCGTGGTTGCCATTCTGCTTTGTCTGGGGCAGGTCTTACAAATGGCGCTCAGCGCCAGTGCCGGGACCATGCCATTCAGAAGCAACGATATTACGCTTTTTTCTAAAATTCTCGCCGCCATTGAGTATTTTTTTGGTTTTCTCGGCGGTTATATCCTGGGGCACTCGTCCCATCTGTCGCACCATCCGCTGATGCTGGTTGGATTGGTGTTTCTGGTGCTCAGTGGCCTGGCAATGGCGTTCTGGCGGGGCAATGCCAGAGCGCTGATCCTGGTGGGGCTGTCGCTGTTACTTTTTAATGCATTCCTCAATACCTTTGCATTAAGTGACATGTGGAACCGCGACATGTCCAAACTTGATGGCCTGCCGGTCTACCGGCACATTATTGTCGGATTCTTTGGTTGTGTGCTGGTGGTCACCGGCCTGTTTGCGGAAGTGACTGAGCGGCTCTCCGATAACGGGCGTCGTTGCTTTCTGAAACATGGCGCAGCGGTGCTGTTCGTGGTGTGGTTTGTCACTACCGGCTGGCTGAGTTCTGCCGGAAGAATGAGCAGGGAACCGGGTTCTCCCGCCCTGAATAATTCACAATGGCAGCAGATGGCGGAAAACATTGACTCCCCTGCGTCGCCACTTTGTGTACCCATCGATCCCATTGGCTGGATGTATCAACGTAACTGTAATTTCCTTAAACCGGCACCCACCTGGGTTAACGGTTCGAAGGTCATTACCAATCCGTTGATCCTCGAAGAAACCGCACCGCCAGCGCTGAGCGGGAAAAACCTGGTGTCGGCGGCAGTGATGGCCAGACCTTTCTCGATGCAAAAAACGCATGTTGAAGTCAATATGCACATCACCCTGGTTGATGGCAGCAGCCGATACTATTCCGGTTCGCGGGATCTGAAACCGTCCGGTGGCTTAATCATGCTGAAGGGCAGAGATATTGTTGCGATGAAAGATATCGCATCAGTCAGGCTGGAATTCAATACGCCTGTCGATGTTGCGCTTTCTCCTGAACAAACTGCCGTGGTCTGGATGGGATTCTGACGCTTACCCGTTTTCACTTATTGCCAGGCGGCTGATGCTGCCTGGCAACCTTTCCTCAGTAAACCTGCCACAGAGCCGTGTTACGGCACCAGTAAATTCCCTTCGCGAATCGTCCCGCTTCCGGCCAGTCGGGTTATCAGCATCCCGGCAGTGGCAAAACGCATCCAGTGGCGGGCATAAAGTAATCCTCCATGCTCAGCTTTCAGCGGCGTCAGACGATCGGTGGTGGGGTCGAGAATTTCGGCAACCACCTCGCCTGGCTTGATCCACTCACCCGGCTCCCGGCAGTGCAGGATCACCCCGGAGTGGGGCGCGGAAATATATTCACAGGCGGCCAGCGGCACTGCCGGATTACGCAATTCGGGTAGCGCGTGGCAGGGACCGCTGATATAGCCACTGTAAATCAGCGCATTAACAATCGCCTCTGCGTCGGCTTCCGCCTGAGAATGGCTGACGTCCCGCACGCCACGGAGTTCCAGGGTGACGGGTTTCAGTCCTGGCGGCAAAGGAAAACGGTTCCCCAGCGTACGTTGCAGGTGCAGCCAGGGTTCACAACAGGCTTCATCAAATGGCTCGCCACCTGAAATTTCGGCGGTCAGCTGGACTTCACTGCCCAGATAACGCGCCAGCGGTTCAATTTCCGGCCAGGCCTGCGGGGTGGTGTAAAGGTGAACGATTGCCTCCCAGTCACAATGCAGGTCGATCATCAGGTCGGCCTGACAGGCCATGCGCATCAGGGTATGGCGCTGGGATTCAAGCTCAGTGCGCGGCAGATGGTGGTCAAAGTAGTCGACGATGGCGCGTCGGATATGCTGACGATTCTGTTCCACATCATCGGTCAACACGTCAGCCAGCCGTGTCGCCAAAGCCGGACCCAGGGCCGGAAACTGGCGATTGAAATCCTGACCTGAAGCGGTATCAAAGCGCCCAAGATGAGTACCATGCCAGTGCTGCCCCAGCGCCAGCGGATTTGCCACCGGCACCAGCGTGATGTCAGCCTGCAAACGGCTGGCGGCCTCCAGCTCGGCAAATTTCTTTTTCAGATACCAGGCAACGGTCACGCCGGGAAGTTCATCGCCGTGCAGCCCGGCCTGAATATAAACCTGGCGCGATGAACCAGCGCCAAAATGGTAGCTGATAATCTCACGCGTGGTGCCTGGTGAGGCGCTGAGCAGGGGATGTTGCTGTTGTTGCATAGTCAGAAAACTCAACTGCGGCAGAGGAACGCCGTGCCAGGCGGCACGGCTCTGAGGTTACTGCTTAATGGAGATATCGGTCGCAAAGTATTTTTTTTGCAGCCTGTCGAACGTCCCGTTGCTGCGGATTTCAGCGTAAGCTTTATCCAGCGCAGTTTTCAGCTCGCTGTCGCCTTTACGCAGCCCAATAGCGGTGCCGGGACCAATAATTGGATCCTCTACCGTCGGGCCTGCCAGCTCAAAGTCTTTACCCTGCGGATGTTTCAGAAAGCCCATTGCGGCCTGAGCGGCATCGGTAAACACCGCATCCAGACGTCCGGAAACCAGGTCGCTCTCTACCTGTGCCTGATCGCCGTAAGGCACGACAGTGACGCCATAGGGTTGCCATTTGGCACGGGCATAACGCTCCTGGACCGTGCCCTGTTCCACGCCCACCGTTTTACCTTTCAGCGCCTCTGCCGTCGGCAACAGGCCAGAGCCTTTACGGGCAATCAGCTGGGTTTTGGTATCGTACAGCGGTACGGTGAAGTCAATCTGCTTCAGACGTTCTTCTGTTATGCCCATATCGGAAAGGATGGCATCAAATTTACGTGCCTTTAGCGCCGGGATCATGCCGTCAAACTGGCTTTCAACCCAGACGCACTTTGCCTGCATTTGCGCACAAAGCGCATTGCCCAGGTAGATGTCAAAGCCCACCAGCTTGCCCTGCGGCGTTTTCGATTCAAAGGGAGGATAGGTCGGGTCGACGGCAAAGCGAACCTGCTCAATCTTCGCCTGTGCGCCAAAAGCACAGCCCGCCAGCAGAACCAGCGCCGCAGCCTGGCGCAGAGAGGTGGAAAACGTCATTTTTGCCATAATTCCTTTCATCTCAATAGCTTTACACAAGCTGACAGAGTACCCCTTCATCGGCACGCTGTGAATCACTGTTTGATAATATTTGCCGCCAGAAATGTGCAGATACGCTGGTAGTCCCGTGCATTCAGGATCATCGACTTCTCCAGTAATCCGGCGTTAAAAGCAATCTCGTCATTACGCTCGCACAGTGTGGGATCGACCACCAGTTTCAGCTCCGGATGGAAACTGAAAGGGGGAATGGCACCAAACACGCAGCCGGTGAGTCGCTCCACTTCCGCCGGGCTGGCCAGCGAGGCCCGCAGTGCCCCCACGGCCTGAGCGACCCGGGTTAAATCAGCCTGCCGATCGGCGGGGAGTACCGCCAGTACATATTGCTTAACGCCGTTGCCCTTGACGTGACACACCAGCGCTTTGGCTCCCTGGCCCACGGATGTGCCTCGTATCGCCGCCACTTCTTCACATTTTCCCGTTGGCTGATGCGCCATCAGCGTATAGCTGGCCTGCTGGCTGTCGAGCAGGGCGGTGAGTTTCTCAAAGGTGGTCATGGTTTCTCCCAAAGAAAAAAGGCCGGTTCACCGGCCTCAAAGGGTTTGCTGTCTTTATTTGTGCCGCTGGCGCAGATTATTGATAACAGCGCTCAGGTCGAGATCCTGATCCTGAAGCAGCACCAGCAGATGATAAATCAGATCGGATGCCTCGTTGGTCAGCTCATGGCGATCGTTCACGGTAGCAGCCAGCGCCGTTTCCACGCCTTCTTCTCCCACCTTCTGCGCAATTCGCTTGGTGCCACTGGCATACAGGCTGGCAGTGTAGGAGCTTTTCGGATCGGCATGTTTGCGCTCTGCCAGCAGTTGCTCCAGCTGGTAGAGGAACGTCCAGTCTGATGCCGCTGGTGAGAAGCAACTTGAGGTGCCCAGATGGCAGGTGGGGCCAACCGGATTAACCAGCAGCAACAGGGTATCGTTATCACAATCTGCGGTGATGCTGACCACATTAAGAAAATGCTCAGAGGTTTCCCCCTTGGTCCACAGACGCTGTTTGGTGCGTGACCAGAAGGTGACTTTGCCACTTTCCAGCGTCTTCGCCAGCGCCTGTTCATTCATGTAGCCATGCATCAGTACTTCACCGGAAACGGCATGTTGCACGATGGCCGGCATCATGCCGCCGGTTTTCACCCAGTCCAGCCGGGCCAGCTGTTGTTCTGTTAGCACGCGCGAATCTCCACACCTTTTTCAATCAGGAACCTTTTCAGTTCACCGATATTAATAATCTGCTTATGAAATACGGAAGCGGCGAGTGCGCCATCCACATCCGCATCGCGGAAGGCCTGATGGAAGTGTTCCATGGTGCCTGCGCCGCCGGAGGCGATCAGCGGCACTTTGCACACTTCACGCACCTTTTGCAGCTGGAGCAGGTCGTAGCCGTTGCGCACGCCGTCCTGATTCATCATGTTAAGAACGATTTCACCCGCGCCGCGCCGGATGACTTCCTGCACCCAGTCGAGGGTTTCCCAACTGGTGACTTTGGTGCGACTTTCATCGCCGGTATACTGATTGACCTGATATTTACCGCTTTCGCTGTCATACCAGGTATCAATACCCACCACGATGCACTGCACGCCAAAGCGCTCTGCGAGGCGGGTGATCAGTTCAGGATCGGCCAGCGCCGGAGAGTTAATAGAAATTTTATCGGCACCAAAAGAGAGGATCTGCGCCGCATCTTCAGCGGATTTGATGCCTCCCGCCACGCAAAACGGAATATCAATCACTTCCGCCACGCGGGATACCCAGCTTTTATCCACCACCCGGCCATCAGATGAGGCGGTGATATCATAAAAAACCAGCTCGTCTGCACCTTCCTGCGCATAGCGCTGGGCCAGGGGAACGATATCGCCAATAATTTCGTGATTACGAAACTGAACGCCTTTAACCACCTGACCGTCGCGGACGTCCAGGCAGGGAATTATCCGTTTTGCCAGCATGAAATAGCCTCCGACACGGTAAATTTATCTTCCAGCAGGGCGCGACCGACAATCACGCCCCGCGCACCAGAGCCGCGCAGGGCAGCAATATCCGCCAGTGAACCGATGCCGCCGGAGGACTGAAATGCAATCTGTGGAAAGCGGGCGGAGACTTCCTGGTAAAGCGCCACATTAGAGCCGCTCAACGTGCCATCGCGGGAGATATCCGTACACAATACGTGCCTCAGTCCTGAGGGCTGGAAGCGGGCAATGACCTCTTCCAGCGTAATGCCCGCGGCTTCCTGCCAGCCGCTGATCGCCACTTCTTTACGGTTATCGCCATCGATACGCACATCCAGTGCCAGCACGATGGCGTCTGCGCCATATTCTTTAAACCACTGCTGCACTTCCTCTGGCTGCTTTACCGCCGTGGAACCCACCACCACCCGACTGGCACCGGCTTCCAGTAGTGCCGCCACATCGTCGCGGCTGCGAATACCGCCGCCGACCTGTACCGGCACGTTGACCCCAGCCAGTAGCTTCTTCAGTAGCGGGATCTGCCGTGCGGCAGGATCTTTCGCACCGGTCAGATCAACCAGATGCAGCAGTGTTGCCCCCTGAGCCTGATAATCCTGAAGGCGGGGCAGGGGATCGCTGCCGTAATCGCGCTGCTGGCCGTAGTCGCCCTGATGCAGACGCACCACCTTGCCATCAATCAAATCTAGTGCGGGAATAATCATGCCCGTTACATCTCCAGGAAATTTTTCAGCAGCTGTGCGCCTGCGGCACCGGAACGCTCCGGGTGAAACTGCACGCCGAAGAAATTGTCTTTTTGCACTGCGGCAGTAAACGGCTCGCCGTAGTTACACTGTGCGATAGTGCAGGCGTTGACCGGCATGGCGTAACTGTGGACGAAGTAAAAATAGGATCCGTCCGGGATACCGCGAAACAGATGGTTACCGGCCTGCGGGGTGATCTGGTTCCAGCCCATATGCGGCAGTGGCAGACCATGATCCTGCATACGGGTGACCGGCTGGTCGATAATACCAAGGGTTTTTATCCCGCTGCTCTCATCGCTTTCGGCACCCAGTAGCTGCATCCCGAGACAGATACCCAGCACCGGCTGGGTGCAGGCTTTGATCAGCGCCAGCAGATCGCGCTGCTGCAACTGCGCCATCGCAGCCTGTGCGGTGCCGACGCCAGGCAGAAACAGCTTGTCCGCCTGGAGCACGATATCCGCATCGCGGCTGACCTGCGGTTGATATCCCAGTCGCTCTATCGCCCATTTTACCGAGGAGAGGTTGGCACAACCGGTATCCAGGATCACCACATTCATTTACAGCACTCCTTTCGAGCTGGGCAGGGTATTGCCCTCAACGCGGATCGCCTGACGCAGCGTGCGGCCAAAGGCTTTAAACAGGCTTTCCACCCGGTGGTGATCGTTCTTACCTTTGGTTTTCAGATGCAGCGTACTGGCCATCGAGTAGGAAAGAGAGCGGAAAAAGTGCTCGACCATCTCGGTGCTTAAATCACCCACGCGCTGGTAACTGAATTCGGCTTTATATTCCAGGTGCGGACGGCCAGAAATATCCAGCGCACAGCGTGCCAGACACTCGTCCATCGGCAGAATAAAGCCAAAGCGACCAATGCCGCGTTTGTCACCCAGGGCTTTCAACAGGGCTTCGCCCAGCGCCAGTCCGGTGTCTTCTACCGTGTGGTGATCGTCGATATACAGATCGCCTTTCACCTCAATATTCATCCGGAAACCACCATGGGTGGCAATCTGATCCAGCATATGGTCAAAAAAGCCGACGCCGGTATTGAACTGGCTGTTGCCTTCGCGATCCAGCCACACCTCAACACGGATTTGCGTCTCTTTGGTGTTGCGCTCGACCAGCGCATGACGATCGCGCCGGGTCAGTTGGTTACCGATTGCCTGCCAGTTGAGGCCCTCTTTGGAGTAGTGCAGCCCCTGAATGCCCATATTACTGGCCAGTTGCAGGTCGGTAGTGCGATCGCCAATCACATAGCTGTTGGCGGTATCGAGCAGGTTGTCGGCCAGCCAGGCGGTGACCAGCGCGGTTTTGGGCTTACGGCACTCACAGTTATCTTGCGGCATATGCGGACAGATCAAAATGTCGTCAAACTGAATCCCCTGTGACGTCAGCACCTGCATCATCAGGTCGTGCGGGCCATCAAAATCCGCCTGCGGGAAGCTGTCGGTGCCCAGTCCATCCTGGTTGGTTACCATCACCAGTTTAAAACCGGCTTTTTGCAGTGCCAGCAGGGTGGGGATGACATCCGGCTCAAAAGCCAGCTTGTCCATACGATCCACCTGAAAATCCTGCGGTGGTTCGCTGATAATGGTGCCGTCACGATCGATAAAAAGAACTTTAATACTCATGCTTGCTCCAGAGAAACGGATGCGCCAGGCAGTGCCATCAGCGCCGCGACAGCGCGGTCACACTCTTCACGGGTGCCGACAGAGATGCGCAGGCACCCTGACAGCCCCGGCTGCTTATTTTGATCACGCAGAATAATGCCCTGGTCCCACAGCGTTTTAAAGACCAGGCTGGAGGCAGAAAAACGCGCCAGCACGTAGTTGGTTTCGCTGTTGAAGACGTGTTCGACGCAGGGACACTGGCGCAGATCGGCAATCAGTTTTTCGCGGTTGGCAACCAGGGTGCTGACATGCTCACGCATCAGCACCAGCCCCTGTTCACTGAGTGCCTGCGCGGCAATATCCGCCACCGGTGTTGCCAGCGGGTAAGGGGCGATGACCTTCATTAACAAGGTGATCACCTCGGCATTGGCCAGCGTGAAGCCACAGCGCAGGCCGGCCAGCGCGAAAGCTTTCGACAGGGTGCGCAGAATAACCAGGTGAGGATATTCCTTCAGCCAGCCGCTCAGCGAGGCCTGGGGGCAAAATTCAATGTAGGCTTCATCGGCCACCACCAGCGCTTTTCCACGGGTCATTTCCAGTAGCTGACGGATATCGTCCGCATTGATGATGTTGCCGGTGGGATTGTTCGGACTACAGACATACACCAGCTTGACGCCATCCAGCTTTTCGGCAATCGCCGGCAGGTTCAGTTGCCAGTCCTGTTGGGCGTCTACCGTGCGGTATTCCACGCCGAAGGTTTCAGCACTGACGCTGTACATACCGTAGGTCGGCGGGCAGAACAGCACGGCATCTTTACCCGGCTCGCAGAAGGCACGGATCAGCAGCTCAATGCCTTCATCCGCACCACGGCTGACCAGCAGCTGATCGGTGCTGACGCCAGCGTAGGCGGCGTAACGTTCAATCACCAGCTTTGGCTGACATTCGGGATAGCGATTCAGCGTCTGCTGGCTGAGGTTAAACGGCACGGCAAGCGGATATTCGTTAGCATTCAGCCACACATCGCCATTGCCACCCAGTCGGCGGGCGGAAAGATAGGGGGTCAGCGCGCGGACATTGGCACGAGCCAGCTGTTCAATGGTATTGCTCATGGCTTCTCCTTCAGCGCGTTGAGGCGCAGGGTAACGGCATTTTTGTGGGCGGTCAGTTGCTCGGCCGCCGCCAGAATTTCAATGGTCGGGGCCAGGCTGATAAAGCCCTGCCGTGTCAGTTCCTGCACCGTCATGCGCTTCTCGAAATCGGCCAGCCCCAGGCTGGAGCAGGTCGAGGTATAACCATAGGTCGGCAGCACGTGGTTAGTGCCGGAGGCATAGTCACCGGCTGATTCAGGTGACCAGTCACCAAGAAAGACAGAGCCCGCGTTAGTGATGCCGTCAACAAGGTCACGCGCCTGACGGGTCTGGATAATCAGGTGTTCAGGCCCGTATCGGTTGCTGATCTCCACGCACTGCGCTAAATCTTTCGCCACGATCAGGCGGCTGCCTGCCAGCGCTTTACGCGCTGTTTCAGCGCGCGGCAGGGCGCTGAGCTGTTGTTCCACCGCGACCGCGACCGCTGCCGCCATCTCTGGCGACGGGGTCAGTAAAATCACCTGAGAATCAGGGCCATGTTCCGCCTGCGACAGCAGGTCGGAGGCGACAAAATCTGGCGTGGCCCCTTCATCGGCAATCACCAGCACTTCGGAAGGTCCGGCAGGCATATCAATCGCCGCGCCGTCCAGTCGCTGGCTGACCTGACGTTTGGCTTCGGTGACATAGGCATTACCCGGCCCGAAAATCTTATCCACTTTGGGTACGGATTCGGTTCCCAGCGCCAGCGCGGCAATCGCCTGCGCACCGCCAACCTGGTAAAGCTCACGCACCCCGCACAGCTGTGCCGCGTAGAGAATTTCATCGGCAATGGGAGGGGGAGAACAGAGCACCACGCGGCGGCAACCGGCGATGCGCGCCGGGGTGGCCAGCATCAATACCGTAGAAAACAGCGGAGCTGAGCCGCCCGGAATATACAGACCAACAGAGGCCACCGGTCGTGTCAGCTGCTGGCAGCGCACGCCAGGCTGGGTTTCAACATCCACCGGCGGTAACCGCTGTGCCAGATGGAAGTTTTCAATGTTACCAACCGCCACCACCATTGCCTGTTTGATCTCATCACTCAGGCGTGCAGTGGCTTCTGCAATCTGTTGATCGCTGACGCGCAGCGCGTCGACCTGCGTTTTATCGAAGGCGGCACTGTAGTGACGCAGTGCTTCGTCGCCCTCTGCTTTTACCTTGTCCAGAATCGTGCGTACGGTAAGCGCAATATTTTCGGATGCAGCGATCGCCGGGCGGGTCAGCAGCGCCTGTTGCTGCTGCTCACTGCATGCCTGCCAGTCGATGGGGGTGGCAAAGTCAGTCATCATTTACTCCATCATCTTCTCAATCGGCAGCACCAGAATGGAGCTGGCACCCAGCGTTTTCAGTTTTTCCATGGTTTCCCAGAACAGCGTTTCGCTGCTGACCATGTGCATCGCCACCCGGCTCTTGTCTCCAGCCAGCGGCAGCACGGTAGGACGTTCGGCCCCCGGCAGCAGAGAGATAATCTCTTCCAGACACTCGCTCGGCGCGTGCAACATGATGTATTTTGACTCACGCGCCTGAATCACCCCCTGAATACGGGTCATCAGCTTGTCGATCAGTTCCTGTTTCGCTGCGGGCATTTCACCATCGCGCTGGATAAGGCAGGCTTTGGAACGGTAAATCACTTCGACTTCACGCAGACCATTTGCCTCAAGCGTTGCGCCGGTCGATACCAGGTCACAGATCGCATCGGCCAGACCGGCACGGGGAGCCACTTCAACAGAACCGTTCAGCAGACATGACCTGAAAGCCACGCCCTGTTTGTCAAGATACTTCTTCAGCAGGTGAGGATAAGAGGTGGCGATACGGGCATTTTGTAAACATTGTGGCCCGCTATATTCATCATCCACCGGCATCGCCAGCGACAGGCGGCAGCCGCCGAAATCAAGACGACGAAGCGTGAAATAACGTGGGTCTTCCCCCTGAGCACGGCGGGTCAGCAGCTCTTCCTCCAGCACGTTCTCACCGATGATGCCCAGATCAACCACGCCATCCATCACCAGTCCGGGAATATCGTCATCACGCACCCGCAGGATATCAATCGGCATGTTCTCGGCGAAGGCAATCAGACGCTGTTGTTGCAGATTAATTTTGATACCACAGCGGGCCAGCATTTCGCGTGAATCATCGCTTAAACGGCCAGATTTTTGCATAGCTATGCGTAAACGGGTGTTATCTAACATCGGTCATTATCCTCTTTTCCTGTAACCAGTTCTGCCTTGCAGTTCATCCATACGGGCTGAAAGTGTCCCAAAAAAAAGCCCCCGGAAGATGATCTTCCGGGGGCTTCTGTTGCGTTCTGCACCACTGGAAGATCCTGAATGTCTTCCAGCACACATCGCCTGAAAGACTAGTCAGGGTGATGGTGATGATGGTGGTTGAACTGAACGCGAGTCATAAAATAATCCTGGATGAATGAGTATTCATATCGTGACGACTAACCTAACCAGATTGCAGGCCGCGTGCAACGTTTTTTTGTCAACGTTGAAAGATTCTCTCATCATCTGCTGATTGTCACCGAATAATGGCTGGCGTAGTTTGGCGGTTATCGGTACGGATGGTCACAGGAGTTACAGGATGAAAAGAGTTGCGATAGTGGGTTTAGGCTGGCTGGGGATGCCGCTGGCCATGTCTCTGATGGCGCGTGGCTGGCAGGTGGCTGGCACTAAAACCACCGCCGACGGCGTGGAGGCCGCGAGAATGTGCGGCGTGGAAAGTTACTGCCTGCGACTGACGCCGGAACTGATTTGTGAGGCGGATGAGCTGGAAGCGCTGTTAAAAGCCGATGCGCTGGTGATTACCTTACCGGCCAGTCGAACGGCGCAGGGCGGGGAAGCTTATCTGCTGGCAGTCCAGCAAATCGTTGACAGTGCGCTGGCTTATGGTATCCCCCGCATTATTTTTACCAGCTCTACCTCTGTTTATGGCAATGGTGGGGTAATGAAAGAGAGCAGCCCGCTTGAGCCAGTTACCGCAGCCGGTAAGACGCTGAAGGAACTGGAAACCTGGCTGCATCAACTGCCGGGAACCTCGGTGGATATCCTGCGCCTCTCCGGGCTGGTGGGGCCGGGACGTCATCCGGGGCGCTTTCTGGCCGGAAAAACTGACCTGACTGAGGGGAGCCATGGGGTAAATCTGGTGCATCTGGATGATGTCACCGAAGCTGTCACGCTGTTGTTGCAGACGCCAAAGGGCGGGCATGTTTACAATCTCAGCGCGGCAGAACATCCTGCCCGCAATCAGTTTTACCCCGCTGTTGCCCGTCAGCTGGGACTCGCAGCCCCCACCTTTGTCGCTGAAGAGCAGACCAGCAGGGGAAAAATTATCGACGGCAGCAAAATTTGTCGGGAGCTGGGGTTTGAATACCAGCATCCCGATCCCGCCAGGATGCCCTTACAGTAATAAGTCATGCGGTCACCCGGCTGACATGCCTGCCGGTGACCCCCTGTCTGCCCTGCGGACGCGGTGGCCGGGATGGCGGGCATTAATGTCAGCCCACTCCCGGTGCTGCTTGCATTGGGTTCACCACTGCCCGCAGCTGAATACGCCTGATGGGGCAAGTTATAAGTAACATGTCGTTATTATTTATTCCGGGGAATGTGCGGGGTGTCATTATCGTTAATCTGAATATTACCCGTCGGTAAATAACAGTTGATTTACTTTTCTTCTTTCAATGCCAGGCACCCTACTTTGGCTGTTTTATTTCCAGACCTGAAAGTCCCGGTCTGCTCTGCGGTATCAATAAATGCACGGTGGCAGAAACCGCTATCCTCAAAACTGCTTTCCATTTCACCAGTAAAACCGGCTGCCGGTCAGCGTGTTTCAGCATTATGGGCGGGGGATAAAAAGTCAGCCCGCCATTAGCGAACGATGCAATTCAGCTACCTGTACATGCCGGGAAAATCACCGCAGCCACCGCCATTTAGCGCTTTGTAAAGGGGATCGGCCCGGCGGGTATTTTCCTTATGGTTTACAACAGCGTTTTAATATTTTAACTACATGAAAATCAATAAATTGTATGATTTGTTGTGTGTGTTTCTGGCATGTTTCATTTCTTTACATTCTCTTTTCAAATCACAGCGATTATACTGCCTCTGTTACGCAATTTCTTGAAACATATTCCGGTTATTAATTTTGACACACAGAGTTCTGAACAATGTCTGTAAGTAAACATCCCAACATTGTTATTGCAGGAGGGGGCTTTTTTGGTCTTTATATTGCAGAACAGCTGGCATTAAAAGGATGTCACGTCACCTTATATGAGATGGCGAAGTCATTAATGTCGAGAGCGTCATATGTTAACCAGGCGCGCGTCCACAATGGTTACCATTATCCCCGAAGTGTTCTCACTGCGCTGAGATCGCGTATTTCGTTCCCTCAATTTGTTAATGAATTCAGAGACTGCGTAGACAGTGATTTCGAAAAGTATTATCTCATCTCCAGTCACCTGGGGAAGGTCAGCGCAGCGCAGTTCAGGCAGTTTTGTGGCCGCATTGGTGCTTATTGTGAAAATGCACCAGCAAAAGTTCAGCGGCTGGTTAATCCGGCGCTGATTGACGCGGCTTTCAGCACGACAGAATACGCATTCAATTCCCATAAGCTGCGTGACATGATGTTGGAACGTTTACAGGCAGCCAGGGTTAATGTGGTTAACGAAGCTGCGGTAAAGAGAGTCACGCAGCGGGGTGCAGGTCTGGCCGTCACGGTAGCAAGAGGCAATGAAGAGGAGGAGGTTTATGCCGATCATCTCTTTAACTGCACCTATTCCCGCATTAATTATCTGCTTGATGCTTCAGCCATCGAACTCATCCCGTTTCGACATGAAATGACAGAAATGTGCCTGGTTGATGTGCCGGATGAACTGAAAAAAATGGGATTTACCGTGATGTGCGGGCCGTTTTTTTCGGTGATGCCTTTTCCGTCAACAGGCTGTCATTCCTTCAGCCATGTGCGCTACACGCCTCACTATCAATGGGAAGACCAGACCAACGCCCCTTACCATGATGCCGGGCAGAAATATGACACCGCCCGTAAAAGCACCGCGTGGCGATACATGATTGCCGATGCCCAGCGCTACATCCCTCTGTTAGGTGAGTGCCAGTATAAAAAGTCCATCTGGGAAGTGAAGACGCTGTTACCCCGCAGTGACTCCGATGATTCACGGCCAATTTTGTTCCGCGCCAACCATGGATTGCAGGGTCTTCACTGCATCATGGGGGGGAAAATAGACAACATCTATGATGCCCTTGCGGAAATTGAGCGGGTGATAAGGTTGAATTAACGTGATGAAAAGTGAATCTTTTGTATCAGTTGTGATTGTAGTTCAGTCTGCTTTACAGGATTTACATCCGACCCTGTTGCAGGTGTATCAGGTTCTCGACCACCATTACAGCGACTATGAAATAGTGATTATCGCGGCGGGGATCCATTCCACCAGCGCGCAGGCTGAAGATGCCGTGCTAAAAAACATCCCAGGCGTGCGTATCATTCATCTTTCAACCGAAGTCAGCATCGATGTTGCGCTGGCTGCCGGTCTTGAGAATGCGATTGGTGATTTTGTCGTGCTGTGGAATCCCTGTGCCGATCCGCTGGAGGCTATCCCGGAGATGGTCAGTCAGTGTCGCAGCGGCAAGGATGTGGTAATTGGGGTGACAACGCGCACCAAATCGCTCTCATACCGTTTGATGCGGATGGTGGTAAACAAGGCGCTGCGCGCAATAGGTTATGATTTGCCGGAAAATTCTACCGCCATGCGTTGCCTCAGCCGTCGGGCGGTCAATGCGGTCACCCGCGTCGGACGTTTTCATCACCAGTTCTATTTACGTATTCAGAAAACAGGCTATCCCGTAGGTATTTACGCCTACGTTCCACTTCGTGAAGCGGAGGGGATGGGGATGTTTAAAACGGTCCGGCGTCTGCTGCGTCTGATGGTATTTAATTCATCGAAGCCTTTACGCTGGATGTCCGGTATTGGATTTTGCGGCAGTCTGGCCGCATTTATTTTTGCCACTTACAGTGTGCTTATTCATTTACTGGATGGTCACGTTGTTGAGGGATGGACGACACTGGTTTTCTTCATGTCGCTGCTGTTTAACCTGCAGTTCATCATGATGGCCTTTTTTGGCGAGTACCTGGGACGGCTGCTGGATGAAAGCAGCGCTCAGAGCGAATATGCGGTGGTATATGAACGTCACAGCGATGTGATGCTGAATGCCGATCGTGTCAATGTATTAAGTGATGCCGTTTCGCCAGAAAATAACTGGGTGCAAACGGGTCGCGACAATTGATTTCGGAGTGTTGAATGGATGCTTTAATTGGATTTACGGGTTTTGTTGGTTCAACCCTGCTGAGACAAAAAGCGTTTCAGGCATTATTCCGCTCAACAAATATTGCTGATATTTGTGGTCAGTCTTTCGACACCGTGGTTTGTGCCGGTGCGCCTGGACAGAAATGGCTGGCTAATAAACAGCCTGAAAACGATCGTGCCTGTATCGATTCGCTGATTGAAAAAATTAAAACCGTCAGCTGCAAACAATTTATCTTGATCAGCACCGTGGATGTTTTTAACAACCCACAAAACATTGATGAGCAGAGTCCGGTTGATGAGGCGCAGTTACAACCTTACGGTTTACACCGTCGTGAGCTGGAAAAATTCGTGGAAGCGCATTTTCCGCAGTCACTGATTGTCAGACTGCCCGGTCTGGTGGGGCCTGGTCTGCGGAAAAATATCATTTTCGACTTCCACAATAATAACAATGTCGAACAGATTGAAAGTCGAAGTACCTTTCAGTTCTATCCGATGATAAATCTTTGGTATGACATCGAAATTGCATTAAGCAATCAGCTGAAACTGCTGCACCTGACTGCTGAGCCGGTCTCCGTTGCAGAAATCGCCAAAGCCGGATTTGGCATGGCGTGTACCACGCAACTGGACGGCAAGCCGGCTGATTACAATATGCAAAGTCGCTATGCCCATTTATTCGCTGATAAATATGAACACTATCAGTACAGCAAGCGTGAAACATTAATGGCGGTTAGAGCCTACGCGCAGTCGGAAAGTAAAAAGGGATAACGCCAGGTGACAAAATTATCTTTTTCGAATATAGCCTGGGATGTCTCTGAAGATAATCAGGTTGCCGCGCTGCTCAATCAGTACCAGTGTGATGCCATTGATATTGCACCGGGCAAATATTTCCCGGATGTCGTCAACGCGACTGATGAGCAAATAAAGACGGTCAGTGGCTGGTGGCGCGAGCGGGGAATATCCATTGCCGGCATGCAGTCGCTACTTTTTGGCACACAGGGGCTTAATCTGTTTGACGCGGCTGATGTCCGTCAGCGTATGCTCACTCATCTTGAGGCAGTCTGCCGCATCGCTGCGGGCCTGGGTGCCACACGGCTGGTATTTGGTTCACCGAAAAACCGCGACCGAAAAAATCTCTCCGATCAGCAGGTAGCCACCATGGCTATTGATTTCTTTCGTGCTCTGGGCGATATCGCCAGCAAATATTCCGTCATCATTTGTCTGGAACCCAACCCTGCCTGTTATGGGGCGAATTTTATGACCACCACCCATGAAACCGCTGAGGTGGTGATGGCCGTTAATCATTCTGCGATCCGTATGCAATTTGATACCGGTGCGGTGACGATTAATAATGAAAATCCTCTGGCGCTGCTGGCGCAGTATCATCAACTGATTGGTCACATTCATATCAGCGAACCAGGCCTGGTGCCTGCGGGTATGGGCGAGGGTGACCACCCTGGTTTCAGTCAGGCAATCAGTCGTTATTTGTCCTCTGACTATGCCACTATCGAAATGCTGGCGACGGAACAACAGCCTCATCTGCAAGCAATTGAAAAGGCACTGGCGTTTGTCACCACGCACTACGGAGCCATCAGATGAAGTGGTTGATTCTGATATTAGGTATTGCCTCAAATGGTTCTGCCAGCGTGTTGATTAAACTCGCCATGACGCCACCGAGAAAATTCCCATCGCTGACTGAGCCGCTGGCGGCATTACATAACTGGCCTTTCTGGCTAGGCCTGGGGCTGTATGGCATGGCATTTGTTTTATATGCTGCCTCGCTCGCCTTTTTGCCCCTGAACGTCGCCCATCCCGTTCTGACATCGGGTGCCGTGGCCTGCGTGGCTCTGCTCTCATTCCTGATCTTTCGTGAACCGTTCTACTGGACCACGGCAGCGGGAATAGCACTGGTGATTGTCGGAGTTATTTTAATAACAACTAAAGTGAAATAAGGCATTAAAAAATGGAAAGAGTTATCTCCGATAAAAGCTGGCAGGTGCCTGATTATCAGGTCACGTTTTGTCAGGACAAAAAACATGCATATTGTGTTGTTATTCCTGTTATCAACGAAGGCGAAAGAATTACCAGCCTGTTAAGCCGTATGACCGCGATTAATATTTCCTCTCTTGCTGATGTGATTATTATTGACGGTGGCAGTAACGATGGTTCTCTGGCAGAAGAAAAATTAAAAAACAACCATGTCCGTACACTGCTGCTTAAAACCGGTGCGGGTAAATTAAGCGCACAGCTGCGCTGTGCTTATGCTTTTGCACTTGAGCAGGGCTATGAAGGCATCGTGACCATTGATGGCAACGATAAAGACGATCCTGAGGCGATACCTCGTTTAATCGATGCGCTGCAACAGGGCTATGATTTTGTGCAGGGCTCACGGTTTATTAAAGGCGGCGTGGCAGAAAATACGCCTGTGTCACGTTATCTGGCTATTCGCGGCATCCATGCGCCATTACTCTCTGTCGCGTCGGGATTCCACTGGACTGACACCACGCAAGGCTTCCGCGCCTACAGCAGTAAAATGTTAGCTGATGCCAGGGTTGCTCCTTTTCGGGATATCTTTAACAGCTATGAATTACTCGCTTATCTCTCCTACCGGGTGCCGAAACTGGGATATCGCTGTGCTGAGTTAGCCACGGTGCGGAAATATCCTAAAGGAGAAGTGCCGACTAAAATAAGTAGCTTCAGAGGGAATTATGCGGTGTTCGAGACATTGCTTTCTGCCTGCCTGGGTAAATACAATCCGAAAGGACAGTAAATCATGTCGCAACCAATCATTCATTCTGATAATAAAATGTCAGATTTTAAACTGTTTGCCATTATTTTTGGCGTGATGTTTGCCTATCTGCATCCTGCACAATTTAATGGCAGTACGCTTCAGACCCTGGAACAATGGATGAATATGACCAACCATATGTTTCAGGGGCAGCAGGATTTTCTTTTCAGTTATGGCCCACTCTTCTGGATAACCGGTGGGACCGTGGCGCAGTACAGCGAATTTTCATACTGGATTTCGCTGGTATTTATGAGTCTGGTGGCCTCACTGTTCTGGTTTTATTTGATCAGATTATCGGCATACTTTTCTGCATGGATCCCCTTTGTCGCGGTGGTTTTTCTCTATCTTTATCAGATAATCATTCCGACAAACTTTTTTATGCTCACGCCTTTCCTGGTGGTGGCCTGGTATGAATGCGTACGCAAAGGCGTGTTAAGTCCGGCAACGGTGGTATTACTCGCTGTTATTGCGGGAATGTTGTTTTACGTCAGATTTGTTTACGGAATGACCGCAGTGCTGACTCTCGGCGCGTATCTTTTTTCCCGGGCGGTTTTTGACAGAAAAATAAAAGCGCTGTGCCTTTTCTCTCTGTTTGTGTTATCAGCCTATCTGGTTTTTGGTCTGTCAATTTTTCATCATCTGCACAGTATAAAAGATTATGCCATTATCAACTCCCAGCTCAGTTTTGGTAATGCTGTTGATATGACATTTGATAATGTGTTGGGGGAAGATGTCTGGCTGGCTATCTTTGTCATTTTCCTGGTAACCAATATATTCTTAATCCTGAATTACCCGGCAATGGTATTAAGTTTTAATATTTTGCTGTTGGCTATGGTCAAATTAGGCTTTGGGCGTGCCGATCATTATCCGGGTTATTTTATTATGCCCGTTTCCGTCATGGTGATGGTGATTTGCTTTCACTACAAAAAACTGTGGCGCGGCGTGTTTGCGATAACAATATGTTCTCTGATTTACATATTAAGCGTGCCCATCGTTTCCGGTTATTTACCTGCGGTTCCATTTTTTACCCATGAAGATTTTTTAGTCTCACCGGAGGCAAGGGCTGCACAAAAATATCATGACTATCTGTTGCCAGACGATGTTACTCATCTGATTGGTGCAAAGTCTGTTGATGTTTATCCGTATAATAATGAGTTCCTGCTGGCTAATAAATTGAATTACCATCACCGACCTCTTTTCCAGAATTTTATGACGCTCACTCCGAAGCTGGATAAATTAAATCAGGCGTTTTTCGAGAGTGACGACAAGCCAGACTTTGTATTATGGCACGCCTCGACATTCTGCCCGGGTCAGAACTGCAACAGCTTTGAGGGTTTTGATCATAAATATGCGCTCAATGAAGATCCGCTGACCAGCACCGCTGTGATGCTTAATTATCATGTGGTGAAGAGTTTCTATGTTAATAACAAGCCGGTGATGTTACTGCAACGTAATGCGGATACCCGGACTTTCCAGCCGCCTGCTGAAGAGAACCACCGTGCCGCTTTCGGTCAGTGGATCACCATACCTGACAGTGCGGACGGCCTGGTCAAAATTTTCCCGGTGTTTAAACTGACCGCACTGGCCCGGTTACAAAATACCTTTTATCGCGGAGGTGTGCTCTACGTGCACTATCTGATGGCCAACGGTGAGGAGAAGAGTTATCGCCTGAATATCCTGAACTCCGTCAGCGGCGTGGTAGCTTCACCGCATTTAGATGCGTTTCCTTATCACGGAGAGAGGGTAAGGAAAATTAAATTTACCGTTACTTCAGATGACTATTTTGCCAGCGATTTCAGTTATGCCTGGGGTGAAGTCCCGCTGGAGGGAATCAACATTGAACCTTCGGCAGGGGAAAGGTTAAGCCATTTGCAATACGACAGCGAAGTCGGTGTAAACCAGTGCACAGGCGTGATCGACTCGGCGAAAGTGTCCACTGAGAACGGCGAGTCTGAAATATCGATACAGGGCTGGCTGGCACTCACCTCGCCAGCGTTATCTTCTCCTGACCGGGTGTTTATTCGTGGAACAGATGCTAAGGGAGAGGCGTATTTTATTACCACACAAATGGTGGCGCGGGGGGATGTTGCGGAGAGTTTAAAAGAGAAATCCTTACTGAACGCCGGCTATAAAGTCTTGTTCTCTTTGCCTGCCACAGCCAGTAATAACGTGCTGAGTCTGGTGGCGCTGAAGGATAAAAAACTCTACCGCTGTGACAGCATTAACTACCACTATTAATTAAACACAGGCAGCCCTTTACAGCGGGCTGCCGTTTTTCACCGGCCTAATCTGTCGCGAAGCGAATACCATGCGGCGCCCATTGCGGTCAGCGGGACGCGGAGCCGACGGCCGCCGGGGAAGGGCAGATGAGGAAGTCGGGCAAAAGCGTCAAAACGCTGTGGATTGCCTTTTAACGCCTCTGCCACCAGTTTTCCTGCCAGATGAGTAAAGGTGACACCATGACCGCTGTCGCCCTGAATATAAAACACCTCATTCTCCAGTCTGCCAATCTGTGGCATCCGTGAAAGCGTCAGCAGGAAATTGCCGCTCCAGGTAAAGTCAAATTTGATCCCCGCCAGCTGGGGGAAGGTTTTCAACAGCTTTGGCCTGATTAATGACTCAATATCCTGCGGTTCGCGTCCGCCGTAAATCACTCCGCCGCCATACAGCAGCCGGTTGTCTGCGGTCAGCCGGAAATAGTCCAGCAGATAGTTGCAGTCCTCAACGCAGCGATTGTTGGGGAGCAGCGCCAGCGCCTGATCGGCGCTGAGGGGTTCGCTGGTGACAATCTGCGAGCCACAGGGAATGCTCATGCGCGACAGCCTTGGCTCGAGGTGGGGGGCGAGGTATGCATTTCCGGCAAAGATAACAAATTTTGCCGTGACGGAGCCGCGAGCGGTGGTGATGCGATGCGGGCGTCCGTAATTAACGGCGGTGACTTCAGACTGCTCATAAATACGGCCACCGTGGCGACGGATAGCCTCTGCCTCTCCCAGCGCCAGATTCAGCGGATGCAGATGTCCACCACGATGATCCAGCAATCCGCCCACATAACGTTCGCTGGCAATTTCCCGCTTAATGGCGGCCTGATCGAGTATTTCGAGTTCGTGATTGCCATAGTGTTGCCAGCTTTTGCGCTGTGCTTTCAGATGTTGCAGCTGCCGTTGATTCAGTGCGGCGAAGATGCCGCCGGAACGATAGTCACAATTGATGGCATAGCGCTCAATCCGGTCGCGGATCACCGATGCTCCCTCAAACATCATACTGCCAAGCAGTCGGGCGCTCTCCTGACCATAGCGTTGCTCAATGACATCCACATCACGGCTGTAGGAGTTGACCACCTGGCCGCCATTCCTGCCGCTGGCACCAAAGCCGACTTTAGCCGCTTCCAGCACCACCACATCGTATCCGGCTTCGGTCAGAAACAGCGCCGATGAAAGGCCGGTAAAGCCGCCGCCAATAACGCAGACATCACACTGGATATCGTTGACCAGCTGCGGCCAGGGAGCGTGAGGATTTGCGGTTGCGGCATAGTAACTCTTCACGTGATCCATAACTCCCTCCTGGTGATTAGCGCCGGTTCATAAGGTGGCCGGCGTATGTGCGCTGATAATCCGGCATCGCTGCGCCGAAGAATTGGTAAAACTGTGAGGATTGCCGGTATCAATGACGTAGCTTTGTCCGGCATGCAGGTGAAAACTCTGACCGCCTATGGTCAGGGTGATTTGTCCCTCCAGCAGGGTGCCTGTCTCTTCGCCCTGATGACGGATTTTTTCGCCGGTGGTGGCGCCTGGCTCATAGGTTTCCAGTAGCATTGCCAGCGTACGCTGTGGATTGCCGTTGTGGATCAGCCGCAACGACACGCCCTGACTACCAATATCAATCAGATCCTGTTCATCAATCACCACCTTAGGTGTTTTAGCCTTCACCGGCTCAGAAAAAAATTCCGACAGCGAAAGGCCGTAAACTTTTAACAGCTTCTGTAAGGTACTGACCGCCGGACTGACTTTGTCCTGCTCAATGGTGCTGATAGCACTGTGCGTCAACCCGGAAAGCTCTGCGACGCGCCTCTGTGACAATCCCATCTGCTGCCGGATTTCTGATAAACGACGTCCGGGAGCCAGACTGCCTTCGTTCATAGCCCGGTTTCCTTTTGATAACGGCCGCAGGCGTGAATAAATCCATCAAACAGCCTGCGTGACAACGCCGATGTTTCACTTTGCCATTCCGGGTGCCACTGCACCGCCAGCGCAAAAGGATGTTGCCGCAGGCTGACGGCCTCAATCAGGCCATCGGCAGCCCGTGCCTCGACGCGCAGAGGTGGCCCGGGCGTGCGGATCCCCTGCTGATGCAGCGAATTGACGCAAAATTGCTCACTGTCGCCAACCAGCTCAGACAACAGACCGCCCGCTTCGATCCACACTTCGTGACAGGGTGCGTACTGCTGGTCGAGTGGCAGTGCTTCGTCTTCACGATGCTCCTGATAACTTCCCAGCAGATGCAGCTGACGATGCAGGGTGCCGCCGGTTGCCACTACCAACTCCTGCAAACCCCGGCAGATAGCCAGTAGAGGCATTTTTCTGGCCGTCACCGCATCGATCAGCGCAAATGCCAGGCTGTCGCGACCAGGGTCGGCATACGCTTCATCACCGCTTTCACCGTAATGATGGGGTTCAATATTACTCGGACTGCCGGTGAGTAAAATTCCGTCCAGCCGGTCCAGTGCGTTGTCCAGCAGCCCGGCTGCTGACATCAGACCGTGGGGAAGGGCAACAGGTATGCCCCCGGCCTGCAATATCGCGTCAAGGTATTTGTTGTGTACCGTCAGCGTGGGATGACCCTGATAGTTTATCTGGCACATCATCACGCCTATCAATGGCTTGCTTACTAGAGTCTCCATGCCGCGTCCCCCGTTTTGTTCAATATATCAACCAGAAAAAGGTGCTGCCGGTACTGTGCTGTGCAAAGTAATGTCAATCTTAACCTTGACAGAGCAATATTTAAACGGATTTACTGGCAAAATAAAGACTCATGTAACATTTGCACACTTTTTGTGTTAGCGCTATGTTAGACGAGTGGCTGTTATTTTGAGCATGACTGATAACTAAACGAAGCGGGTGAGACGATGACGAATCTTGTCGAAGTGGAAGATTTCACGAGGCACAGTGAAGAGAAACGAACCAGCGCGTTCCAGCATGAAGTTAACGCTTATCTGGAACGCCATCCTGAAACGCAGCATGTCGATATCCTCCTTAACGATCTGAATGGTGTCTTTCGCGGTAAACGCATCCCTGTCTCTAATCTCCTCAAACTGGAAAAAGGCTGTTATTTCCCTGCCTCCGTCTTTGCGATGGATATCCTCGGCAACACGGTGGAAGAAGCCGGCCTGGGTCAGGCGCTGGGTGAACCGGATAACATCTGTCTTCCCGTAGAAGGGACTCTCATTCCTTCCGCCGCCGATCCGCAGTATCTTGCGCAGGTGCTGCTCACCATGCGCAATCAGGATGGAACTCCCTTTGACGCTGAACCCCGGAATGTGCTGAATCGCCTCTGGCAGCAGTTGCGCAACAGAGGACTGTTTCCGGTGGTAGCGGTAGAGCTGGAGTTCTATCTGGTGGACAAGCAGCGTGATGCGGAAGGCTATATTCAGCCACCCTGCACGCCGGGAAGTGACCAGCGTAATATGCAGAGCCAGGTTTACTCCGTTGATAATCTTGACCACTTCTCGGCGGTGCTTAATGAGATAGATGAACTGGCAAGAGAGCAGGGCATCCCGGCAGATGGCGCGCTGGCCGAGGCGTCCCCCGGACAATTTGAAATCAATCTGCATCACACGCAAAACGTACTCAGTGCCTGCGACCATGCGGTGCAGCTGAAGCGGCTGGTACGCCAGGTGGCGGAAAAGCACGGCATGAATGCCACCTTTATGGCAAAACCTTATGAGGAGTACGCCGGCAGTGGGATGCATATTCACGTCAGTATGCTCGATGCCGCTGACCATAACGCCTTTATTAATGATGACGGCAGCAACTCCCCGCTGCTGAAGCGGGCGCTGGCCGGAATGATTGACCTGATGCCCGCCTCAATGGCGTTGCTGGCACCCAACGTCAACGCCTTCCGCCGCTTTCTGCCGGATGCCTTTGTACCGTTACAGGCGTCGTGGGGCCATAACAATCGCACCGTGGCGTTGCGTATTCCCTGTGGCGACAGCGACAATCACCGCGTGGAGTATCGCGTGGCGGGAGCCGACGCTAACCCCTATCTGGTGGTGGCTGCGGTGCTGGCGGGTATCATCCATGGTCTGGACAACCCGTTGCCGTTGCCGCCTGCGGTTCAGGGGAATGGTCACGAGGTGGAGGGCAATCCGCTTCCCACCCGCCAGAGCGATGCGCTTTATGAGTTTGAACAAAGCTACCCGCTGCAAAAATTGCTGGGAGAGCGTTTCGGTTTTGTCTGGCACAGCTGTAAGCACCATGAACTGATGCATTTTGAGCGGTTGATCACCGCCACGGAAATAGACTGGATGCTGAAGAACGCCTGAAAAAACTGCGCCCGTTGCACCTTCAGTCAGCAAAGAAATTGCGCCTGGCTGGCTTAAGCGCTTGTCTTCCTGCCTGTCGGTGGGGCAGAATGTGCCCCCTGCAAAATATCCGTAACCGACGCTTATTGATTGCGTCGGTTATTTTTTTGTAGCCGGCATCACCGGGCAGCACATAGCCATTTACGTTAAACACACACACACTTGTGTCTTGTTGAGGAATAAAAGATGGGACAGCATTTCATTACTCCGGCAGCGGCCGGAAAGCATCTGCGTGACGATTACGGCGCAACAGCGGCTTTCACTTTCATCCCCGCCTGTCTGTCCATTAATAAAATAAAGAAAAACAGTCGCCTGACGCGAAGTTTCCCTGTGATTCAACCGACAAAGGTTGAAGCTCAAGGGAGGCTGAATCATGTCGCTTAATCCTCAGTCATCCGCTGCCGCGCCGCGTGCGCAGTTGAAAAAATCGCTGACGTTGCTCCCCGTAGTGATGATGGGGCTGGCCTATATGCAGCCAATGACCCTGTTTGATACTTTCGGCATCGTATCCGGCCTGACCGATGGTCACGTGGCCACCGCTTATGCTTTCGCGCTGATCGCGATCCTGTTTACTGCACTGAGCTATGGCAAGCTGGTTCGCCGCTTCCCCTCTGCCGGCTCGGCCTATACCTATGCGCAGAAAGCCATCAGTCCGCACGTCGGTTTTATGGTGGGCTGGTCATCGCTGCTCGACTACCTGTTTATGCCGATGATCAATATTCTGCTGGCTAAAATCTATTTTGAAGCGCTGGTTCCGGGCATTCCGTCATGGATCTTTGTGCTGCTGCTGGTTGGTTTTATGACCTTATCCAACCTGAAAGGCATTAAAACCGTCGCCAATTTCAACAGCGTGATTGTGGTGTTGCAGGTGGTGGTGATGGTGGTGATTATGGCAATGGTGATTTATGGCGTCGCCCACGGTGAAGGTGCCGGGACGCTGGTCAGCAGCAAGCCATTCTGGTCTGACAATGCCCATGTGGTGCCGATGATCACCGGAGCCACCATCCTCTGCTTCTCGTTCCTGGGTTTTGACGGTATCAGTTCACTGTCTGAAGAAACAAAAGACGCCGGTCGGGTGATTCCGAAGGCCATCTTCCTCACTGCGCTGATTGGTGGGGTGATTTTTGTGGTGGTCTCCTATTTCCTGCAACTCTATTTCCCGGATATTTCCCGCTTCAAAGATCCGGATGCATCCCAGCCGGAGATCATGCTTTACGTGGCGGGCAAGGCCTTCCAGTTTGGCATCCTGATTTTCTCCTGCGTCACCGTGCTGGCTTCCGGTATGGCGGCTCACGCCGGTGTGTCGCGTCTGATGTATGTCATGGGCCG
Source organism: Erwinia mallotivora (assembly GCF_000590885.1). Taxonomy (GTDB): domain Bacteria; phylum Pseudomonadota; class Gammaproteobacteria; order Enterobacterales; family Enterobacteriaceae; genus Erwinia; species Erwinia mallotivora. The sequence continues at coordinate 3,961 of NZ_JFHN01000050.1, read as the reverse complement.
TGATGGTGTCTTTCCGGAGCGCTTCTTCGGCTACATTCATCCGAAATGGCGCACGCCAGCACTTAATGTGCTGCTGGTGGGGGCGATTGCGCTCAGCGCTATCACCTTCGATCTGGTCACCGCCACGGCGCTGATCAACTTTGGCGCGCTGGTGGCTTTCTCCTTTGTGAACCTGTCGGTTATTTCACAATTCTGGATCCGCGAAGGTCGTAACAAGACGTTGAAAGATAATATCAACTTTCTGCTGCTGCCACTCTGTGGCGCGCTGACGGTCGGGGCACTGTGGGTCAATCTTGAGGAAAGCTCAATGATCCTTGGCCTGGTGTGGGCTGCGATTGGCCTGATTTATCTGGCTTTTGTTACCCGCAGCTTCCGTAATCCGGTGCCGCAGTGTTCTGAAGAGCCGATGTAACGTCGTTTACCTTACCCGCCATCCCCGGGGATGGCGGTTGTCTGCCTCAGGACACCAGTTCGCGGGCGTACTCAAACAGCGCCTTCAACTGATTCATTTTCACTTTATCCCCTTCATACTGCGTAAAGAGCATTTCCAGCTGTTGCAGATAATCCTGTACCCGTTGCGGGCTGAGTGCGTCGCGGCGATGCTGCAACCAGCGATGCTGTTCAGCTTCATCCAACGTACCGGGAAAATTACGCGCGCGATAACGGAAAAGCAGCTTTGCGATCCGCGGATCATTGAAGGTTAAATCGAGCGCCGGTAAATGCTCGGGCGCAGTCTGCTGAATAATATTCATTGCAGTGCGGTCAGCGTCGCTGAAAAAACCGTCATACAGTTGAGCATCGACATTGTCTGACGAGATAAAAGGCTCCGCACCGGCAAACAACGCCACCACTTTCTCGCGGATTTCCGGGTGCTGACGTAACAGGGTAAGGTTATCGAGGCAGCGCTGGCGCTCAATGCCCAGCCGTTCTGCGTCCTGCGGGCGCAGGGTGTTGCCCGGAGCCAGTACCGGGCATTTATTGATATGGACCAGCTTGAGTGGCACCGGAGAAGCATCCCCCAGCCGATCCCTGCGGGTATAAAGGCGTTCACGCAGCCTGTCAGCATCCAGTTCCAGTAACGGTGTAAGATCGCCCGCCAGATCGCAGGTGATTAATGCATTTTTATTGACCGGATGCCACGCCAGCGGCGCTATCCAGCTGGTGTTACCCCGAAATGCGCCGAACATGCCGGAGATATGCACCAGTGGTTTCATCTGCGGGATATCGATAAGCTGCATGATTTTCTGTTTGTTACGATGGCTGAACAGAAAATCATACAGGCGGGGTTGTTGCTCTTTTACCCGCTTTGCCATGGCAATGGTGGCCCAGACATCGGACATGGCATCGTGCGCGTTTTGATGGGCCACGCCGTTCGCCTGGGTCAGATGCTCCAGACGAAAGCTGGGAAAGCCATCATCATTTTCCGGCCACTCAATTCCTTCGGGACGTAACGCATAGCAGGCACGCATCACATCCAGCAGGTCCCAACGGCTGTTACCCTGTTGCCAGCTCCAGCCGTAGGGGTCGTAAAAGTTGCGATATAACAGATTACGGGTGACTTCATCGTCAAAACGCACGTTGTTATAGCCCACAATACAGGTGCCCGGCTGGGTAAAAAGCTGGTGGATCCGGCGGGTGAATGCCGCCTCATTTGTCCCTTTCGCAAGGGCTTCCTGCGGCGTGATCCCGGTAATCATCACCGCCTCTGGCTGCGGCAGATAGTCATCCGCGGGCTGACAGTAAAAGACCTGCGGCTCACCGATGACATTAAAATCCATGTCAGTGCGCACAGCAGCGAACTGGGCGGGGCGGTCCAGCGACGGGCTCTGACCAAAAGTTTCATAATCGTGGAAGAGGAAGGTTGGCTCTGTTTGCTGGTCTTTCACTGTATTTAATTGCCCACGATGGTTAGTTTATGTTGTTGTTCTACCTGGTTTTTCACCCCTGCTTATTGTACGTGGCACATTGAGTACAGGGTGAGCACAAAATATTATCATGGCTGTCAGCGACACCAGGCAGCGTTCTTTCTATGGTAAACCATATTCTGGCGCACCGGAAATAACAGATTCCGGCGCTGCGGGGACGAGGATAACAGCAGGTGGGGTGACTGACAGGAATCAGGCAACCGCCTGTACCGGTGCGTTCTGTAATCAGCTGCTGCATAAGGTGCCATTTGGTTGCCGCCTGATAAACATCAGCCTGAAGGATGCTGGCGTCAGGCCATCGGCGGGGACGTTATCCTCACCCGTTATCAGCGGGCAAAGATATGGCTGGCTGCCGCGTGTGGCCGACAGTTGATTCAGCAATATTTCAAAGCGGGTGCCGGGCAGAAAGCATAAGTTGTCAGAGGGCATAATCCGCATAAAATTTCAGATGGCTGAGGGTACTTATTGATGTGTGTCTGTCGATGCCTGATACAGCGCTGGATAATTAATCTAATGCAGTAAGCAGCCCACAGAGTGGGCTGTTAAATTTGGGTAATACTCATCCAATGCTTCATCTGATGATATACAAAATCAATACAGCCACGCCGGTTATAAAATAGCATATCCCAGTAAACATCCACATCCTTGACAGATATAACATCCAACGACTCACAGTGATTTCATTTTCACTAAAAAATGAGTAAGCAGGATTATCACGGCTGAAGAAATATATGCGTTTATTTTTACTCAAATTAATGAAAAATCTGCACACCTGGTATGCGCCAAAAAAACCAACCATATGATAAAAAGAATATGGGGGAGGGAACTCATATTTCTTCAGGAAAAGCGATATCAGATGGTCATATTTACCTCTGTTGAACGCGTACAAAAAGAAAGATATGAAAATGAAAAAGCTACCCAACAGTCCGGCAAACAAGCCAGCTCTGGATATGTAAAATTCAGTCACCTGTCGATCCCAGTAAAAAATCCACCGCTTTTTCCCCCGCCTTACTGCCTATATAACCACCGGCAAGAGAACCCACAACAGCGCAAGCAACACCTCCGACACCCGCGGTCATTATACCTATAGCGGCACATCCTGCTAATGCGGCAGAACCACCCCAGGCACCACCATACATTCCCGCACCGGTACCAAGAGCAAATTTTGAATATCTTCGCACAGCTATTTTTCCGCACTCACTTTCCCGCCCGATCGTACAGGCTTCAACCACATCATTCGTCACCCCGGCAAACGAAAATCCAATGCCGATATACCCACCCATCTTAAGAAACCGCGCCGCTCTGGCTGCATTACCCACGTAGTAAGAATAACCGGGAATGCCACCCAGCCCGGCTGTTGACCACTCATGCACAATCGATTTACTGGAGAGGTTTAACGCCCGCTTCAGATTCTCATACTGTCGGAATTTAACCGTATAGCGCGCAAGGGATTTTAACAGCGGTTTATTGACCAGCTCTTTTAGCTGACTGAGCAACTGATTACGCTCGACGAAAAACTGCTGGCCGATCAGGGTGCCTTGAGTGCGGAACTGGTTCTGGTAGCTGACCTCAATTTTTTTCAGGGTCTGCTCAATGGCCCTGAAATAGCGTTCTCCGACATCGCCCGCGGTGCTGAAAATCTTGTCTCCGGCACCGGTCAGCGCGGCAATCAGCCCGTAATGTCGGTGCATAAAACCGGCGTCGTCACTATTAACGCCGATAAATGCGGCATTGGTTTTATTCTTAGCCTGTCTCAGCGTGTTAAGCATATGCATTGTCAGCCGGGGTGGGGTATCCGGGTCAGCCACAATTAAAATCTGGCCGGGCCTGAGGTATCGGGTATCCGCGTTGAGTTTCATAAACAGCTGGGTGGCAGGGGAACGAGTGTCCCTGAACAGTTCCCGCGCCTGATAATCCAGCGGGCCGGGTCGATTCACCACACAATATCCGGGGGCTATATTACGCGCCATGCTTCCGTGCTCCGTTCGTTATTAATTAACGTTGTTGATTGCCGTCAATGGCAGTACCAGAGGTGT
>NZ_JFHN01000049.1 GCF_000590885.1 Erwinia mallotivora | reverse complement strand
CTCGTGTTTTGTATAAGGATTCGACACCCATATCAAAACCGGTAACTCTCAACCTTTCAAGGCTATATGTCAGATCAAGTCGCGACTAATACAAATTAAGCCATTCATCAGCTACATATACCCCCCTCACGATCCCCTTCACCGTGGCCAGTATGACTTCAGCCTTACGGGCACGCTCGACACTGACACGCCAGCTAAAACGTACGGCATCATAGAGATCAACATCACCTGAGCTTCTGTTGACAGAGATAATCAGGACTTTATGTTGGAACACAACGGTTTCAGGTTGGTATGTTGCTATCAATTCTTTGATATGCGCAGCACCAAATTCATTGCTGCCAGCACCATTCATGATGTTAGTTAAACCGGGATAGGCGTCAATAAGTGCGGCTTCAACCTCGTAAGCAGTCTTTTCATCAGCCATACCGTGTCTGTGGATAATATGGATAACCTCAAGGCCCGCCAATCTTATTTCCCGAAGCTGCCTGAGTTTGTTACTGAGTAGCTCATCATCGGCTGCGGCGACCTCACCGCGCATGTGAGCAAATACACGATTACCTTTCCCTTTTCCCACATAGAAGGTGCTTCCATCCCTTGGATCAATTAATCGGTATACATACCAGCCAAGATGTTCAATAACTCCCGGTGGAAACTCATCGATATCCATGTCATCACTCCTGTCACTTGATTCATCTGAGATAAGTTAAACTTAGATATGCCGATTAACAACTCAAAGTGCCCATCAATCAGAAATTTATCTAAACAGAAAACTCAGCAATATTGACCACCTTCCCTTTGAGTACCTTATGGAAGACTCGCCTGCAATCCACTGGAATATTCCCCCAGTAAATAAGCGATATTTCTAACGACTCATAACTTGAAGATTTTGATATCAACTTTCTGTTTTCACTTCTGAGTGTGATATGAACTTTTGAAAGCTCAACCACCTTCTGTTCGAACGCTTCAAAACCATCCTTTAAAAATCCTTCACTGACCCATTTTGTCAGAGAACTTTGGAACCTAAGGTAATGCTCTCTTTCAAATATGCCAGGCCGATATCCATTTTTAAGCGCTTCCTCTAATGCCCGTTGAGAAACATAACCTGAAAAGCAAGTATGACGTGTCAGAAGATCAGGATAGGCATGTGTCAGAATAGTCCTGACCCGCCTTGCTGTTGCAGGCGTGTGTTGATGAACATACAACATCACTTTATAAACATCCTGCAAACTCTCTCGATCCTTATTCATTAAATACCCCATCAATACTTATAGAATTAAAATTATTGTAATCATAATAAGAACAGACTCGATACCACCGGGAATAAAAAATTTTAAACACTACTCATCGTTACGATAATAGACCTGCCTGATGTAACGTCCACGTCCATCTCCATGCCCAAGATCCATAGAGATCATCGCCATTACCTCTTTTTCATTATATCCCTGACTCTTATGGTAGTCAGATAATTCGCGGGCAAAATTATAGCGCATACTGTGAGGCGCTTTTTCTCCCGTCAGCCCTGCCTTCCTGACGAAATAACGATAACGATTGATCGCCTGGTGAATGCCGGGTTTATCGATAAATCGCCCATTTCGCTCTTTAGCCTCTTTTTCAGCGTAAAGGATTGCACGACGCGCCTCATCACGGTTAATAATCGTGGTGTCTCTTGGTCGCCCCCCTTTGGTCCCAAAAACAACCCGAATTGATTTATCGCCATTATCCACCGCTCGTTTCCAGGTGGATAATGATTTACAGGCTTCAATGGCTTCCTTTGTGCGCAAACCGAATGCATAGGCAAGCCACATTGTTGCCGCGATGCCACGGTCCTGTTTTTCAATTTCATTAAATGCTTTTGAAAACTCATCCTGTGTAAGAGCCGTTTTTGTTCCGTCCCGGTTTACGCCTGAGATACCCAACGCTTTATTGCTGAGCCGTTCGTTTTCCGGATCGGCCAGACGATGTTTTCCGGCCGCGCTGAAAATGCTGCGTAATACCGACATTTCATTCTGAAGAGTGCGATGGCTCAGATTAAGGCTTTTACGATAATCAATATAACTCTCAACGTAGCGAACTTTAAGTGCATCCACGCTGCGAAGTTTTATACCTGAATTTTTCAGGTGTTCCAGAAAATATCGACCTATACGCTGCCGGTCTGCAATGGTGGCATAACCGCCAGCTCCTTTTCTGGCGAAAGAGATAAACTCTTTCCTGAATCCCTCAATTTTTGAACGCGTATTTTTGTGCTTCATAAGCCCTCGTATCCTCATTAATGCAAAGTCTTTCTGCCGCGAACCACTGGTAAGCGGTCCCCGGCAGAAAGACTGGCTGATATGACCAGTACGTTGGTCAGACGTCCATGCGTGTCGGTTAGTTTGCCATCATGGCCGTCAGGTACTGTGTAGCATGGCGAGGCTGAGTTGAGTTGTTGCAGGAGCCCGTTTAGCACTCTGTGCGACGGTTTGTTGCTCCCCGTTCGTCTGATTAAGACGAACGCCTCAGTACCTGAACGATTTTCTCCTTATTTCATGTAGTTAAGACTTGAAAAAGTCATTAGTTAATTTTTGCGTTTTGCGGACGTCCGTGAAAACGGACGCAAAACAGAGACGTATTAAACGAGGCGATTTGGTGATTCCCGTGAAACCATCCTTAAAATCGCGTTTGAAGGCACGTATTACGTGGTGTTGACGTATGCCGCTTTGCGGCGTCACTTGGTACTCGTTTCACTCGAACGCAAGTGACGCCGCGCTCCTCTGCTCACAATGCCGTCGTGGAAGATGCCCAAATGTTCCAAATGGTCATAACCACGTCGCAAAGTTTGCATCGAATGCAGTCGTCAGGATTCGGGACGAAACGAAGAAAACAGACCTGACCGGTCCGTAAAGAAGCGCTGCGAAGGCAGGCTGATAGTTGAGTAAAATCCTTTATCGCGCTTAACACGATCCCCATTCTCAAAGGCTGACGGGTTTACCGCCCGAAGGCGTCGTCTCTCAGGTTATGACAACTTTGGCGTGTGATTACCCGAAGGCGTTCCTCTCAAATCACCGGAACATTGGCATGTTGCGTATTGCAACGGTACATCGGGGGAGATAGTAGATCGGACGGCGATCCTTTTTCAAGAAGGATTTGAATTTTCAGCCAATGAGATGAAATATCAGGGGTTCAGTAACGTTAATTAGGATATTACCTCAATAGCAATATCCCTGAGAAGGCAGAATTTTTCTTGCGAAAAATTTATATTTTTACGGTGGACGATTCACGCATTTTATACATCAGCGTGGCGACTTTTCCGCCCAGGAAAACGGAGAAAAGAATAAACCAAAGCCAACGAAAATTGCTACTTCTGGCTGATTCACTAAGTTCATTACCCTCCTTATTCAGAATCTTTTTATTCCTTAATAGTGATGAAAAAACACATTCGCTTGCTATTGCAACTGCTCCCAGTGCGGCATGAATGTATTTATTTTCGATAATCGCACCGCAGTACTGGATCGGTGTCTCCTGGCATAATCTTGATGAAGGTGCTAATCGAGTTACACCCTGTCCTAACTGCTTCTCAGGACACGTCTGCATGTTATATTCATTTAACTCTTCACGTATTTTCTCAGCCTGAGAATCAGACATATCATGGGCTTTATATAAACCAATCACAGTATCAGGTGTGAATTGCATAAAAACAGATGGGAGCTGATAAGTATAATCGTTAAGCTTCCCCTGAATATCAGATGCCCACTGACAGGAAAGTGCATTCTTAACAACACCGCTTCTACACTGTTCATCATAGTATTCTACCTGTTTTAATAAATAGGCACTTGATGAATTGATATCCCTGCTGGTTTCCTGATGAGCAGACTGGATTGAACTAACTTCTTTATCATGCACCCAGAATATCCCGTTTGCTGCGGCAGTGAGTATAAGAAAAATATCAAACACCGTTCTGAAAAACTCACCTGCACGAAAAGCTGCCTGAATCAGTATAAGAACAGCCCAACCTGTAAGTATTCCAGCGATAACCAGGCAGCTCATGCCTGCCGGACTGCCCACCTCTCCAGCTCCGCCAATATTATAATAATAAGGAAGCCATCTGATGGCTGGAAAATATCCTGACATCGCAAGCAGGCCGGGCAATATCAAAATAATGGCACAAATAATCACCCCGGTTATTTTCCGTAAAACATATGCAGCGGTGAGAAGGAGAAGGATAATAACAACCATGCTGATGATTATCACTGGCAACATAATCCCGACTTGTTCGTCAGGTGAAAATACCATTGTCGCGAAAGCGCTCACACCATTGTTTTCGTATCGTATTGTTGAGGCTAATCCTGTGCCATCGAGCGTCTGGAGTATGCTGTAAGCCGCGCTGTAACAGAAAAGAAAGTAAGGGGTAAGAAATTTTATAAGCACATTATTTCCTTGTTCATTAAACAAAAAATAAAAAACTTAAGTTTTAGTAAACATTCCTGCAAGCATTATTTTTCTCGTTTTCGTACACATACGAAGCAATCTGTTCGCCTTTATCCCGAACCTCACCTTCCCAAAAGTGTACAAAAAGTTGCCAATACCTCCGGTTTCCAGTAACCTGGATACATAAGAAAACCATCAGTAATATCTGGTGGATGTGCTTACCCATCACTTCACAGGTAACGATATGAGCGGAAACGGCTTTGACCCAAAAGATGTGGCGGAGATTTGCTCCCGGAAAAAAAGTAAATTAAGGATGAAGAAGGCTGATTTCAAAGAGTTGGGACGTAATGTTTTACTGGGTTCTCTTGATATTGCTACAAGTGGCTTTGTGGCCACAGGTTTAATAGCATCGTCATTTAAAACTAAGAAAAGTGCTAAGAATTCAACGAACAAATGTAATGGCTGGAACCACGGTGCAGAAGGCTGGGGAAATTATGTAAATGGAGAGAAATTGCATTATCAGGAAGATGAATAGAGCTGAACAGTTTGAACCCGTTCAGCCTTCTTTTACTACTCTTAACTACCCTTTTGTTACCTGATTAATAGCTGCTGCTTGTGCTTTTTTGCCAGCCTCTTCTCCAGCTTGTTTTGATTGAATCGAGCCTTTCTCCATTGCTGACGACACCGCAGCACCGAGCTGCACACCGGCCCAACTTAACATCCCCATCCAGAACGCAGGAAAAACCACATACATCATCCCCAGCACCAGGTTCATAATCCAGCCGTCATTGGTTGAGCTGACAAAATCAGCCAGTGGGACAGCGCTGCCTGTCAGTCCCTGCGCCGACATATTGTCATACAGAATGTTGATCAGCCGGTCATCCAGCCAGCCCGCCAGTTCCCACCAGAAGGTGATGAACTGAAGGGCAAACAACGCAAACGAAATGGTCACAATGGTTTTCGGCTCATACGCGCTGAACATCATCAGCACCGGTATGACGGTGATGATCATCATCTGTAACAACGCCTGTATCATCGGCAGCGCCTGCTTGAGCGCATCAAACCCCGGCAGCGCCTCAGCCTGCTTCAGCCCCAGACCGATGGTTGACGTCAGACGCGTCAGGTTACCCGCCACGCCGGTGGTGTTATCGGCACTGCCCACCGCATAGGTTGTACCGCCACCGGATAATCCGGCATTGCGCGGGCTGACCAGCCACTGCAACGCCACGGACTCCCACTGCGTCCCCGGAAACTGCCGCTGCATCTCTTTACGGGTGTCCTCGCTGAAGCTGGCCAGCACCCGCTGGCGCAGCCCGGATGCGCCGTCCGACCACCAGGTTTTGCAGGTGGGATAGCCGCCCTGCCCCGTGTCCGGATACCCGCTGTCACGCGCGCTGTCATACGGCCACTGGCTGCGCGGTGTCATCGCCGTGTAGTAATCGTAATAGCCGGACGTGTTGAGAAAATAGTCGCTGCCAATCCAGCCCACCGAGTTAATGGTCGCGTCGCTCAGCTGGCTGTTGCTGTTCTTCAGCCGGAAGTAAGCCCGCGAGTAGCACTGGTCGGCAAAGTCCTGCACCTCCTGAAGCAGCACCGGGTCACGCAGCTTTGTGTTCTGCACGTCAAAGCGCATCTGGCGCAACTGCGTGCCGCAGGGGATGGACGCAATCATTGCCTGAGTGGTCCCTTTTGACATCATGTGCAGAAGGTACCACCACACCGGCACCTGTGCCGTGCGGCCGTCAAAATCATTCACCAGCCCCTTATAGCCGGAGTTCTGCGGCGTGGGTACGCTGACGCCGCACTGTTTCGCCCGCGAGCTGTCAAATTTAATGGTGCTGATATCCACCGGCAGCAGCGGGATGCAGCAGAACAGCATCACCAGGAAGGAGACGTAAATAGCGTGCTCGATGCGCGGTAGCGCCAGCATACCCTTGTTACCCTCATCCGCGCCCTCTTCCCGCACCTTCAGCCAGACGCCCAGCACCTTAAACACCAGCGGCAGTGCAAACAGGCCGGTGCTGCTGAGAATGCTCCACATCGCATTGTTCATCACCCAGCCGAAGAGGACGAGAAAATATTCCAGAAAACTGTTCGCCGTCATGTCCGTCTCCTCACGCCGCGCCGGACCAGGCCACGTACTCCGTGGCCAGAATAAACAGCACCGCCAGCGCTTCGGTGCGCGGCAGGCGTAAACGGACCTGCGGCCAGCGGCGTATCACCCGTGGCCGTACCCACCAGAACCATACTGTTGCAAGACCGGTAAGGAGGGTCAGCCGCCAGGCGAACAGCCACCAACGGCTGTCATGCAGCCACTCGCGCGTCAGGTGCCCGTCCGGGTCATACGCCATAAACACCGACGCCACGGCGAACATCCCCGCCGTCAGCAGCATCATGGATAAGATAAGGAGTGCCACGCGGGCGGCTCGGCCTTTCAGTTTCATTGTCATATCAGTTCGCTCCCGAGGATGACGGCTGGCCCATCTGGCTGAAGCCCTGGTCCTGACTGCCGGTTTTCTGCTGCATCTGGTTGTCCTGGTTGCGTGCGCCCTGACGCGCAAGCGTGGTCAGCAGGCTGTTGCTGCTGATGGACTTACGCAGCTCCATCTCGTTACGCAGCGCGTTCAGCTCGCGGTCAAGCGCGTCCACGCGGCGGTCACCCTCGGCGATCGCCTCCGGCTGTTCGGCGGCGTTCGGCTCGGACTCGCCGGTGGTCAGCATCCGGCGCATGGTCAGCGCGGTTTCCACCGTATCGGACATCGCCAGCTCGCCGGCCAGTCGCTGGACCAGTGCCGCCTTGTCCGGGTCATCGCGCAGCGACTGGATGACGCCACGGGTCACCACCAGACTGCCGGTCTTCAGCCCGGCCAGGTTATCGGTGGTAGGCTGAAGCTGGCCGTTGACCAGCTTAGCAAGCTGTTCCAGGTTGGTTTTTGTCGCGTCCTCCAGTACCGGAGAAAAACCAGTGCCGGCCACCGCGCTGCCCGGCTGGTTATCGGTGCCACCGCTGGTACATTCGCTGGTTTCCCGGCAGGTGCGTATCGAGCGGTCGCCCAGCACCTTCACCACCGCCGCAGCGGCGTCGTCTGAGGTTTTCCAGCGCTGGCAGACGGTGCCATTGCAGCTGTCGGTGCCCACGCTGCTGCCGCTGGTGACCGGCAGGCTGTTCATCATGTTAAAGCCGGCTTTTGCCAGGTCGCGGCTCGGCTGGATGGCCTGTTGCCCCTTGCCGCCGCGCTTCTGGCCGCCCACCCAGGTGACCCCCTCCTCACCGGTGGCTTTGTTCAGCTTCTGGTCGCCGGAGACGGCGTCCCCGTCGCTGGACGCCACGATATCTTTGTACTCTTCGGCCACCGCCGCCTGCTGCCACTTGCTGCCCATCGTGTAGTCGGCCAGCTTTTTCGACATGTTCTGGCAGTTGAGCTGCGCCTTATCAAAGTTCAGGCCCGCCTGAAGCACCCCATTGGTCAGCATTTCATACAGGCCCGGGTTGGCCCGCTGTATGGCCATTGCCGGCATGCTCATTACCGCGCCGGTCGCGCCCTGAATGACGTTACCCATCAGGTCCTTAAAACCGCTGGTGACGCCGTTAAGCTGATTGCCAACGGTGGTCTTCAGGTCAAAGTTGCCGCACATCAAATCGGAACTCCAGCCGCCGTTCAGGCCCAGGCGGGACATGTTGCTGCGGCTGGCCGGCGGGGAGATAACTGAGCCGCCGCCGATGGAGTAGAACAGGCCGTCATTAACTGCGCCGCTCACCGCCGCACCGGAAGACGAAAGCGACGTGTCCAGGGCGATGGCCGGAAGGGAGAGCAGGATAAGCAGCGCGAAAGGTGCCGGGTAAAGACGCCGTAAAGGGTGCCGTGTCATCAGAAAATATCCTCAGGAGAAGTCGGTGCTGTAAAGGAAGGTCTGGCCGCGTCGTTTGCAGCAGCTGTAAGGCTGCCAGAGCGCCCAGGCATAATTGCCGTCTTCGGCGTTCTCTCCGCCGACGTCCGGGAAGACCGCACAGCTTTGAGAAAGCTGTGGTGACAGGCGCTGCCACTTGTGGTTTTGCGTGCCGGTGTTTTCCTGCACCGGCTCCGGGGGCCAGTAGCCCGCCGACCGCTGACCGGTCAGCGGCGTGTAAACATGAAGCTGGCCCTGACGGGTGATGATGTCGGCAACCCGCTGTACCACCACGGCGGCGGATTTGTAGCCGTCGGTCTGGGTGACAAAGCCGCTGCGGGGATAGACGTTGCCCCACATGTTGCCGGCGGTCGTGCTGCCCACCTCCCGACTGCCGGGCACCAGTGCCTCCGGATAGAGCGCTTCCGGAACGCCGGTGCGCCAGGTCAGCGCATCGAGGCCGCTGGCAAAATACGGCATAAAAGGCGTGGCCGCGCTGCTGCACGAGTAGCCGGGTACCATGCCGCCAATCAGTTTTGTCGCCGGGTGACCATATGCATCACCGTAGTAAAAATGCAGGTTCTGCTTACGTGTGCCGGGCATCTTCATCTCCTGCCGCCCACCGCCGGTTTCCACACCCGCAGCCCCGCCCACAAGCGCACTTTCCGCGCCGTCTGCCGTGCTGCTGACCACCGACATCTCCGTCCACGGATTGGCCCCCGGACTCAGATAGGCGGATACCACCGCTTCGGGGATAAAATGTGTCACCTTTACCGAGGTTCTGACCGTGCAGCCCACCGGCGTGCAGAACAGCCAGTAGCAGATGCCGCTGATGCGCCAGCTGATGCAGTCCGGGCTGACTGCGCTGGAGAGCAGCCCGGCAGTATTGACGCTGGCGAGTGAACCGGTGCAGGCAAACAGCGCGGCCAGCGTCAGCCGGCGGGAACGGCTGAGTGACCGGCTCATGGCTGTCTCTCCCGCCAGCCCGTCAGCTGTCTCGTGGCCACGGCGATATCGGTGGTGCCGTACACCACCCATTTATCGTCAAAGACCACCGCCGGGTATTTTTCCAGCCCCAGTGACCAGGCGTGCACCACGCCGGCATACGCGTCGGCCAGCGCCTGCTGATTTTTCGTAAAGTCGGGGGAGGCCACCACCGCCCTCGCCTGCCGTTCAGCCTGCCCCGGGTCGGCGGGAAGCGGACCAAACAGCTCTGACTGAAGGAGGTCTGGCGCATCGAGAAGGGTGACCGTCACGTCCGCAGGCAGGTCAGCCGCCACGGGGTGGGCACCGTCGGTGTAAATCACCTTGCCGGCGCTGACGCCGGTGGAGAAAAGTAATGCTGCAAGGCATGGGAATAACCGCATAGTGAAACGCTCCCTGAGTGAGAATTATGCTCAGGGTGCGCTCAGGTGGTGACGGGTTCAGCAATTAACTCTGAGCCGGAAACGGAAGATTAATCCGTGAGCGCCCTCTGGTTGACAGAACCGGAAAAATGCACCCTCCGGATGGTTGACAGAACGGCGTTTTTGCACCGTCACGCCCCGCTGTCGTTATCCTGCCGCCATTGCAGGTAGTCTTCCACATCCAGAAAACCGGCCGCCGCCGCGTTACGCTTCAGGCTCCAGCGGGTTTCACCCTCGCGGGCCTGCGGCTTCCAGCGTTCGGGAAGCTGCTCAGCTTCTGCAACCGGACGGTACGGACCCGCCTGCTGCCAGGTCCGCCGCGCCCACGCATCCAGCTCTTCATCCACCGTAGTCGTGCTCTGAATCAGGTACCAGACCACATAATCCGTCAGCAGCTCAGCTGTCGCCCCGGGGAGTAGCGTGAGATACCGTGCACGCTGTTCCTCAGCCATTTTTTCCATCTCATCATCATCGGGCGGCGGACCGGCCTCTTCGCGTTCCTCAATCTCTGAATCCATGTCAGAGATATACTTCTCCCACTCCTGCTCGTGGATTTGCCGCTGTTCCGCGTGCTCCGCCTGCTTGCTCAGCGACTTCTCAACCCCTTCTTTCACCACCCGGTCCCACTCCGGTTCAGCAGGTGCATACGTATCTGACTCAGCAAGCTGTGCGTTGAGAAATTCCAGGCGAAGGGTATCTTCAGGCTCGTCCGTGGCACGGACAGCATCCGCCACACCGTCATCACCGATCACCCCCGGCAGGCCTTTTTTCTCCCGTCCGGTGCTGGTACGCTCGATCAGATAGCGCTCCCGCCAGGCAGTGCCGGTCGCACGCTTTCCTTCGGCTTCCAGACTGGTGGTGTACTTCATCAGCCAGACATGGATATAGCGCTGACGATCGTGAGCATGGTGCGTGCTGATATCGTGAAAACGCTGATAAAAAGCCTCGTCATGACCACAGTCCATGCTGTCGCCCTGATGGGCCACCTCATGTTCAGTCAGGCTGAACAGCCGACTGGCGGTAAGCAGCGGGTCCGTTTTCAGGCGACGGACAATATCAATATTGTAGGCAATATAGGTTTCGCCGTCGGTCCAGGCATCAGACGTGGTGGACTCACCCAGCAGCACCTGATAGCGGGTACCCCCACGCGTATAAGCCTGCCAGGACTTTGTTGCCCCGCTACACAGCGCGGCATAATGACTCAGGCACCAGCGTAACGCCGTCCAGGCCCGTCGGGTTTCCTTATCCAGCTGTTTTTCACTGACCACACGCGTCCGGTCAATGAAGTTTGCACTCAGCGTATCAAAATCAATGAGGACGGCATCAGACTGCCAGCCACTGCCCCAGCGCTCAGGCGCTGAAAGCCCCTCCCGATATGCCATAATGTTGCTGCGGATACGTGCAAGGCAGGCCATAAACTCGTCTTCATGATAACAACCAAAGCGGGTCAGGGTGACGGGATGCAGCACCGGTGCAATGCCGGCACGCGCAATCAGCTCACCACGGGGGACCTCCCAGCCATAACGCACGAGGGTAAAACCCCGTTTATTATCATCCGGTGCCACACAGCGGCAGCGGCGTAACAGGTGCTCCAGCGTAACGTGCTGCCTCCCCGGTAGCAGGGTGATCACCTCCTCACCGTTGAACAACGTCTGAAGATCGCCCTCTCCGGCCAGCAGCATGCGAGCTGATTTCTCACGACGTGACTCCGTTTTACGGTGGCTGCCCTGCGTATCCGCAAACGCGCCGGCCATCTCAGCAAACCGGGCCGCGATGGACTTCCAGACCGGACAGCTTTTGCGCAGGATTTCGGTGCGCGAAACGTTCAGCGCAAGCGGCTTTTTACTGACGATGAGCCCGCCAACGCCCCACTGGTGGCCAGGGTCGTGGCGGACCAGCACGCCCTGATTGTAAATGGCCACGGCTCCCTCCTCGCGCAGGCGGTACCACGCCTCATCGTCTTCCGCGTCCTATTTTTCCAGCGCCGGCTGACGGGTGATCACCGCCCCGTTCAGGCTGACGATGACCGGCGTATAGCGAACCAGGTCACGAATTTCCCGAAGGCAGGAGAGACGCTCCTGACTGTTCAGCGGCTCGTACCATTCACCGGTCACGGAACAGCCCGCCACTGCGGTCGTCAGCTCATCCAGATCGTAGTGGTAACCCATCTCACGGGTGTCCACCGACATCTGCCAGAGATTTGAACGCCACAAGGTGCGGGCATGGGCCATAATCTGGCCACGACCCAGCCGGAAGCGGCCATAGGTGGCATCCCCTTCCTGATGTGGCGTGCCAAACCGGCCAAAATAACGTTTCACATCCTCATGGGAGGCAAAGCCCCGGCCATCATCACGGCAGGCAAAGCCTTCAGCGGTGATGTCAACGTTCACCTGTTTCGCGCCGGCATCGACGCTGTTCATGATGAGTTCGATAACCGCCTTCCCGATGGAACCGGCCTGGCTGTAAATGATGTGATGAATGATTTGAGGATCAAGTTCAAAAGGACAGCGCATAAAAAGACTCCGTTATGAAGGTTCCGGCGCTATTTTCAGGATATGTGTCAACGGTTAAATAAAGAACTCTGACCGAAGATGTGAAAGAATCCTCGCAACAGTGAGAATGACCGTGGTGGCATGTGATGGAATTGAGAGATACGCTGGCAGAATGCCTGGAAAAAAAAGGCCAGTGGCGACGTGCTGCACGTCGCTGGCTGGCCGTCATGGATAAAACAACAGATGACGGTAACCGTGAAGCTATTGCGCTAAGACGGGCGCACTGTATTGATATGGCGGCAAATGTGCCACCGGATGGCAGACGCGCTGAACACCGCCGATGCGGTCAAACGCAAAGCCGCGTTAACAGGGAATATTGATAAAAAGTCATCTGCCTGCGAATAATATCTGCCACGAAGGCCCTGTGGCGTTTGCTGCAATTTTACACGCGGTGATGGTATATTAGCGAAATTAACCATTTAGCAGCGGACTGAGTCGTGAATAATCTTTTTCTGAAGGTCGAAAACGTCAACGGTGAATCTAAGGATGCCGCCCACGCCGGCTGGACCGATATTCTCTCCCACCACTGGGGAGTCAAACGCGCTGAGGCGGGCAACAAAAGCGCTAATCACCTAAACCTCACCGTCCAGGCTGCCGTGGACAAATCCACACCTGCCATTTTTCTGAATGCATCAAATGGTAATAAACTGAGAAAGGTTGAGCTGTCCGCCTGTAAGGCAGGCGGGACGGCGATAGAATATTACCGTATTACGCTGGAGAACGTCTTCGTTGCCGGCGTCATTCTCAATGACAGCGGCGACGTGTCATCGGTGGAATATGAGTTTCAGGCCGATACGGTGAAAATGCAGTACTGGGAGCAGAGCGCGACGGGCGGCAAAGGTGCCGAAACCCGCGCCGGCTGGGACGTGAAAAACAATACCTCATCATTTTGAAATAAGGAGAGAACGCTATGGATTCGGCATTACTGTCAATGATGCAGTCGGGCGGCAGGAACAGAGCCTGGGCTGAAACAATGGTCAATATGGAAGCCCGCAAGCTGGTCAATCTTGCCAGCCAGCTCTCAGCCTTCCATTTGTCTGACGGCCTGACCCGGATAAAGTTTTGCCAGGAAATTAAGGATGTTGTTGAGCAGCAGTTCGCGCTGGCCCGCAAGGCCAAATCAGACGAGGAGTGCATCGCCTGCATTTCCGCACTGCGTGCCGAGCAGGAAAACCTTTATGAACAGAGCCGGTTGCTGCGAATGAAGGCAGCAAAGCTTTACGCGAAGGTGGAATTTGTCAGAGAAAACAACAAAATTGTGGGTTACGTGATTTCTGCTGTGAATATTGTTATCTCCGGCGCAGCCATGTTTGGCGGAATGATCATGATGTCAACCATGACACCAATTGGTGTTCTTGCCGGAGCGATACTTTTTGTTGATGGTGTAAACGGAATAACTAAAGAAGCCGCACATCTTCATTACGGTCAGCAATTTAAGACGGAGGGAATCGTTGCCGATGCAAGCATGAGTGCTGCCAGTTATATGGGCTTTAAACCTGAGTCGGGTCTGGCATTTTACAATGCTGTTACCCTTGGTGCCAGCGTTTACAGCATATTCGGCATTGCGAAAAAAGCGGGCGCATGGCGATTATTCAGATGGCTTCCACGAGATTACTATCGCAAAGTAGATACTATGAGCAGACCTAAATTAACGATGAAAATTGTCCAATATGGGGTAAAGGCTAAGGTTGTATTTGACCTGATTACGACAGACCACAACGATCAATAATCTTTGTTTCTTCTTCTATATCGCCATGACTTCCAGGCGAGCATCGGCGGTTGTACGAATACGGCAACCGCTATGCCGCAAGTCAGCCCTATTGAACCTGAGAACAGACTTTGCTCAGAGCCAAAAAAGAGAAGTAAAACAAAAACAGCCAGGCAACAGCCGACAACGCATGCTGCTATGATGAAACGATTTGCCAGATCCTGAATCGCCTCACCCAGCGTTCCACCATAGCTTTCCGTGTTATTCCTTATCTTCCTGATATCTGCGGCGCTGAAGCCAGCGTGCAGTAACGCCTCTTCACTGATTTTCATCGTCTCTCATCCTTAATGCATCACCTGCGAAGGTATACCAGAAATTCGCAGGCACATCACGATAAAAAGCCACACATGAGTGTGGCAAAAAGGTCATCCTGTCGCGGGCTCTGTGCCGCCCGCACCCGCAACCTGCGGCTTACGCAGCCAGCAAACTGCGCTGCCTGCATAACCCACAGGCCCGTTTAACTGCACACCACGCCGCATGCCACCCGGTCAATCTCCTTCAGCACCCACAGCATATCGGTGGCATCGGGTACGCATATATTCCAGCGAATGCCGGTCCTGAACTCGCCTTCTCCCGGCCACAACGTATTGCCGGTAACGGTGATGAGAATATCC
Organism: Erwinia mallotivora; assembly: GCF_000590885.1. Classification (GTDB taxonomy): domain Bacteria; phylum Pseudomonadota; class Gammaproteobacteria; order Enterobacterales; family Enterobacteriaceae; genus Erwinia; species Erwinia mallotivora. The sequence continues at coordinate 35,980 of NZ_JFHN01000049.1, read as the reverse complement.
AGCGTTCTGTTCCTGGCATCGTTCAGATGCACCGCCAGACAGCTGCGACGCCCCACCCGGTGTGGGTACGCCGACAGCAGCACCGGCTTGTCCAGCCGCCTGAGAATTTCATCCTGAAGCTGTGCCAGCGCCACGCTGTCAGACTGGCCGATGGACGCCAGCCCCTGCGGCGGAACGGTAAAGATGACGGTGGCAATCAGCGCCCTGTCAGGGACGACCGATGGCGGTTCCATGATCAGTTTTCTCATTCTGTCCCCTGTTCAGTATGCAGGCCACGACTCTCATCCAGTCGGCGTGCAACGTGGAAAGCCGCCTCCAGCTCGCTACAGTGCATCTGGTTCATGATTTCCCGCCGTTCGGCTTTTTCCTCTTTCTCTGTCATCCCCAGCGCCAGATAGAGACTGGGCGGCACGGCGCGAAAGAGCGACTGCACCTTACGCGAGAGGATCACCCCTTCAGTATATTTCCTCGGGAGTTTGGTGGCCGACAGCAGCATGGTTTTCTGCTCATCGGTCAGCGTTTTGAAACGGGCAATCTGCTCCACCTCATCCGGCGGCATCACCAGACAAATCCACCACTCCGCCATGTTCAGCATTTTTTTCGCCGTGTCGGGAAAGTCAGCCAAGTTCTGCGTAAACAGCCACAGCCACGCGCCAAGCTTCCTCCACATTTTCACAATTTTGGTGGCATACGGACCCAGCAGCGGATTGGCGGTGACGATGTGCGCCTCGTCGATGGGCACGAGGGTATCGCGGTCGCTGTACTGCTCGCGTTCTGCGATATTATTGATGGTGTTCAGCAGGGAAATCACCGCCACCGCCATCTGTGCCTCGTAGCCTTCGCGGGCCAGCGTGCCGAGATCAACGATGGTCACGTCCGCTTCCGGCCACGGCGTGCCGGGACGGTTGAAAAGCTCCCCCTCAAACCCTTCGGTAAACATGCGCAGGGCTTCCGACATCTCTTCCGCACGCGCCCGCCGGGCGGCGGTCCGTTTCTCACGACCGTCCTCCCCGATGCTGACGTCACGGGCAATATTCTGCAATGCAAACATCAGATCTTCCGGCAGCATCTGCCGGTTTTCCTCATGCACCTTACGGGCGGCAATCATAATCGCCTCGCGGATCATGCCCCGGTCTGCGCGGGTCATCCTCCCCTCCTCCGCTGCTTCACCGCCGGTTATCATCAGGCGGGCCGCAATCTCCATTTCGCCCAGTACGTCACGCTCCTCATCCTTATCGTCTTCATCGCCCCCGTCCTCATCAATATCCGGCAGGTCCTCCTCACTGACCATCAGCGCATCCGGTCTGACCCGCATCAGCAGGTGCGAGTCGGCAAACGGTGCAAGAGAGATAACCTTACCCGGCTTGATGCTCACCCGGTGGACCGTCAGCCCCAGCGTGGCACAGTAGTCGCCAAACAGCCCGAAGCTGTTACCGGCTTCCAGCAGGAAAATGCGCGGCCGGTAGATAGCCATCATCTGCGCCAGCTCACACAACGCCGTGGCTGATTTACCGGCCCCGGTTGGACCAAACAGCACCTTATGGGCGTTCTGAGTGCGGTCGTTCTTGTTGAGAGGGTCCACGGAGAGCGGCCCGCCCCCGCGATTGAAAAAGGTGAATCCCGGATTGCCCGTACCGGTATCGCGCCCGTAAACCGGTACCAGGCAGGCAAAATGCTGCACGAACATCAGGCGGGTGTACCAGTTATGCCTGTCCTTCTCCGGGTTGAAACACATCGGCAGCGCACGAAGGTAGCTGCTGAGCGGGCCGACGTCGTGCTCAGGATTGACCGGCTCCAGCCCGCAGTTCAGCAGTTTACTGCTGAGATCCAGATAGCGCCTGTCCAGCGTCGGCAGGTCACGCGCTTTAATCAGCAGGGTCAGCGACGCTCTGTAAAGCTTGTGCTTGTTGCCGAGGTAGGTGCGGGCCGTGGCCGCATCCTCACGCGCACGCAGCGAGTCCACGTTTTCGCCCATCGAATCCCGGCTCAGGCGGGCAAAGTTTTCCTCTAATTTGTCCTGCGGCTGGATAATCAGCGTCATGGTCAGCACCGTGCCCTCCGGGAGCAGGCCCATGATGGCATTAATGTTATCACCGCGCCGGACCTCACCGGTCAGATGCCCGGTGGACGGGGCATTGCGCAGGCGGGCCACCGGAACCGCCCTGTGCGCCACCTCATCAAACCACCATACCCCTTTTTCCGCATCGCTGCGGGGCCGGGTAAACCACAGACTTTCGCTGAAATCATTAAGCAGCGGCAGCTCGCCGGGTGCATCGTCGCTGTGCCGGGCGCAGCGGTACAGGGTGGCTTTATCCACCCACGTCGGCGAGGGATTAAACCAGCGCAGCAGCCAGCTGTGGATCTGTTCACCGTTCTGCCGCTCGCTACGGATACCGGCCCCGCTCATCGCCGAGGTCAGCCGATCGCAGACCTGCTTCAGCAGCACCTCCGGGGCCATCGGATCGCGGTATGGCGTCTCCACCCAGCGGTAAATCACCATCCTGGTGCGACGGATTTGTCCGCGCCACGGGGCACCGGTGACGGCATCATCCAGAAACAGCCCCTGCTCAACGGCGACGTTTTTCAGGTGACGCGCCTGCTCGTCCAGCCAGGCGCGAGTGAACGCAGTCCCCTGCGCACGGGGTTTAACGTAGCCGCGCACCCGGTCCATATACGCGGTAAGATCGGACTCATCCTGACAAAAAAACTGTACCACCCACTGGTGGGAATCCAGCTCCGGTAAGCTGTCCTGGAGTGCATTCTCCATCACGTCGCGGATCTCATCCAGCCTTGCGGCGGGACGCCCTTCGGTGCCGACCGGGGTGATTTCATACACCGCACCAACCGACACGCCGTCATCCAACAGAATGCACTGGTGTTCCGGCAGATACTCGCCCCAGGGGATGTGGTGGATTATCGAGGGGGCGGTGTCGTACAACCGCGCCTCATCGGCGCGGGTCACCCGGCCTTCACGGGTAAGTGGCTCATGGCCATTCACCGAAAACGGCCCGTCACCGTGCTGATGGGCATCCTGCGACCGCGACCGGCGGCGAAACAGTGAAAACGTCATCACAGATCCTCCGTGCGTTCACCGGGCAGCGCGTACTGCACCTGACTGTAAAAGGGGAACACGGTGCTGTAGCCGGGGACCGGGGTACTGCCCTCCGCCAGATGCGGAAAGACGTACATCACCATGTCCGGGTTAGGCAACCGGGGAAAGGTCTGCTGAATTTCATTTTCCTGCGTGCGGCTGTAGCTCTCGCGGGTCTGCTGCGAAATCACCCGCTCACCGTCAGAGACGGGCCTGCGCAGCGTGGCGCGGCTCTCGTTGGTGGTATGCGTCACCGACGCGCCGTCGTTCCACATATCCAGCATGCTGCTGTCGCCCGGCGGCAGCATTTCATCCTTGGAGGTACTGCATCCGGCCAGCGCCACCGCCAGCAGCAGCGTGGCCAGCAGTTTACAGTTGTTCATCCGGCACCTCCGCACCCTCAGCGCCACAGTAAAATGCGGAAATTCTGATACAGCGGCCATCCTGAAGCGGAAAGAGGATATCATTGCCCTCCCGCGACAGCTTGAGACCGACCGCCAGCATCGCCCAGTCGGTGACGTCATGCGGCTGGCCTTCCCATTTGCCGTTATCCTGCCTGACCAGACCGGCATAAAGGCGACCACTGAGCGGCGTGTAAGCGACGCGATATTCAAGGTTCTCGTTGTGCATTGCGGTCCTCATCAGTCCATGCCCGTGCCGTTGCCGGCCAGGCTGAAGTCGTATTTCACCTTGCGGCCCTTCTCTTCATAATCGATGGCCAGCTGGCGGGTAATGTGCAACGCCACCTTCTGGCCCGGCGGGACGTAAATGGCGTCGAAGGTCTGGCCGTATCGCGCCTTCACCCAGTCCACGGTTTCACGCATCCCCCCGGCAAAGGCCTTACCCAGCACCGCCTGGCCTGCGTCTCCGGTCAGGCTGGAGGTCACGCCACCGTAGCCGTTGGTCTGACTGGTGTTCTGATTCGCCGCCAGCGCATCGCCGGCTGACGTGGCAGCGGCCAGGCCGGCGATGGTGGGCAGATAAGTGGAGGCGTTACTTTTGCGCGTGCCGGAAATACAGGGAATACCGTTGTCATCAGACAGCCAGCCGATGCCGGCATTATTACTGCCGCTGTTACTGCTACCCTGTGCGCCCTGACTGCCCCCGTTGTTCTGCCCGTTGGGCGATGGCAGGGTACGGACCGTGCCGTCGGTGAAAACAAAGGTGATGCTGGTAATGGAGCCGCGTACGCAGGAGAGCGTCCAGTCGCCGGTAGCGGTGCCGGAGACGATAGCCCCCTGCACGTCGGGCAGCTCAATGCCGTTGGCGGTCAGGTTGTCTTTACCAATAATGACCTTGAACGGATAGGGATCGGTGACCTTGCCGTCGACTGGAATCCGCCCCAGCAGCGCGGTCATCGCCCGGCTGCCGACCAGGGTCGCGTTCTCCGGCAGGGTATAAACGGGGTCAGTATTCTTCTCCGCCTCATTCATGGTGTTCTGTACCGCCGTCGAGGTTTTAGCCGCCGTCTGCCGTGTTGCATCGGCTGCCTGGTCAAACGACGTCGCGAAGGCAAAGCCGGTGGCGTTGTTTTTATTACCGTCCGTCACCGGCTTTCCGCCGGAATCGGTGGCCACACCGTCCTTTGGCTCCACCCATTGCAGGCCGTCCGAAGACGGTGCCGATGCCGTGCCGCTCTGGCCGCCGTCATACCCCAACCCCACCGGGATATCACTGCCCGGCCCGCCGTTTTTCACGGAAGACGCCGTGTCACCCCCGGCGTTTTTTTGCTGCATCTGATCCATCAGCCGGCTGACCTGTGCGCCTAGATCCGCAACCTGCCCACTGAGTTGTGCTCGTTTCTGCGCCTCTTCATTGCGTGCGGTGCTGACCGCCTGGCTTATCTGAGTATCCACATTGCCGTTAGTGGTTTTCAGCGCTCTGTTCTCATCGCTGAGCTTTTTATTGTCACCTTCGAGGGTATTGAGACGGTCCTGGACGCGGCGAAAGTTGCCCACGATGGTGCGCAGGGTATCCTGCGGCGTGTCACCCTCAACGCCCAGCGTCCGCAGGTCTTCCGGCGTCAGGTCTTTCAGCGTGCCGGCAGAGGCTTTCTGCGTCTGGCCGGGCTGGTTTTCTTTGTCGGAACAGGACCGCACGGCCACCATCACCGTGCCTGCCAGCAGCACCGGCACGGCAATTTTTACAAACAGGTTGGAGGAGGGTTTCATTATTTTTTCTCCTTCCGGGCGCGTTCACCGGCGGGTCGGGTCACGGACGGTTCGGCGATAAATGCGCTCTCCGGTCGACCGGACGTGACAAGGTACAGTACGGAGGTGTCCTCCGGGGTACTGGCCCGCCCCAGCCAGCGGTGCTGAAAGGTGGCAGTGGTGAACTGACCTTCGATGACGCGTGGATCAAGGACGATTTTCCCGGCAGAGCGGTTGCGCACCTGGAGGGCCACCACGCTGCTGCCCTGAAGGCTCCAGGCGGCCATCGGCGTCACCGTCACCGGCTCGGACGGCATCACGGTGGTGAGGTTCGACGGCAGCTTCAGCGACACAGGGCTGATACCGGGCACAGCTTCGACGGTGCGCAGTGGTCCGTAAAGATTCTGTGCGGCATAGCGGGTCAGCACCACTGGCAACGGCGCGTTAAGCTTTGGCGTTTTGCGGCTGGCGGGCGGGCTGTCACTCTGTGCCGGCTGTCGGCCGGTGCTGTCGCCGTCACTGCTCACCGCCTGTTTGTCACTGGCGGAGGCGGTGGCCACCTCGCCGTCATAGACGATTTTCACCGGCTCCGGTGTGGTTTTCCCCGGCGTCGCCGAGACGTCCAGCAGAATGATTTCGCCGTTCTCCTTGTTTTGCAGCTCAATGCGGGTGACCGGAAATGCCGATTTCGCATTCAGATACACCACGCCGCCGGTGCTCTGAATACGCAGCAGGTCATTCAGCGAGGGCGGAAAGCCGACGCGCACGTTTTTATTCACGAAGACGATACGCTCCTGCCCGACGACGAGTGGGATCTGCAACGGAATGCGCTCCCACTTCATCAGCTCAACGGCCTGGGCCGCAACGGATGCCAGCAGCAGGGCTGGCGCTATCAGCATGCTCACTCTCACGGTTTTGCTCCTGACGTTTTCTCCGGCTCCGGCAGGGAGGCCGCTTCGAGCCGCTGCGGCGTGCTGTCATAGCAGTCCAGCGCCAGTCCGAACGGGTTGCGTTCCGGATCGCCCTCCCAGCGCACCACTTTAAGCGGGTAGCGGACCATCGCCCGCTTCACCAGTTCGCTGTGGACGTACTCATCGGCCACCAGATCCAGCCGGACCACCCAGTTGTCGTCATCAATGATTTTGACGCTGTTCGCGCCGTAGCCCCGGCGGGGTATCTCATAGACCACCCGCACGCGGTCGCGCAGCTCCCCGGTGTTTTTGCGCATCTCCGCGTCTTTGTTCAGAAAGTCCAGGCAGGCCGGCGTCAGGTACGGGTTCATCTGGGCAATTTTGGCCGTGTAGTCCACATCACCGTTATGCGGCCACGCATTCAGCTGCTGAAAAATATAAAATCCAAAGCTGTAAACGGTGGACGGCGGGATAACCCACCAGGCACGGGTACTTCCGGAGCGCAGATCGGGCGGGTTGTGAATGGTCAGCGTCGAGGGCGCACGCATCCAGCCCAGCGAGGTAATGAGCAGCCCCATAAACAGCAGCAGGCAGGCAATGCGCAGTGAAAAGATATGATTATCGCGGGCGGTCATGCCGTTGCGAAAGCGGCTCATGCCTCACCTCCCCGCGTCACTGCCCGGGTGCGTTTCATTTCCCAGGCGCGGCTGTCCAAAATCAGTGCGCGGGACAGCCCCACACGACAGCGCAACTCCTCCAGGCGCTGCCAGATGTAATTTTCCGGCTTGCCGCGCTTGTAGCTGGCTATCCAGCCGCCTCCCAGAAAAATGACCATAAGCGGCATCAGCAGCATGCAGGTTGGAAAAGCCAGCCAGCCGAGGAACGGCACCATCGCCAGCGGCATCGCCGGCGCAATACCGGCAACTATTCCAACGACAGCCGCAAGTAAAAATTCCCCGGCGGTGAACCCTTTAAAGACCACCGGCGGGTTATTCAGTCGGTCAGGAAGAAAATCGATGACGGCCATCGGCGCTCCTTAAAAAATATCCGCCGCTTTGTTAGCCAGATAGATAACGACCAGGATAAGGAGAATACCCACCACCAGATAAATCAAAAACTCCGTCCAGGCCGCCTTACCCTTGCGGATATCATGAAACGAGGTGATGACGGCATGGGCAACGGCCAGAAAAGCGCCCACGCTGACAATCAGGCCCAACGCGACGCCGCCCACTTTGATGTAGCCCATAATTATCGGGTAGGTCCCACCTCCGCCACCGGTAGTAGGCTGTTCAACCGGCGGCAGGTCGGCCAGTGCCCTACCGGCGAACAGAAATCCGGACAGCATAAGGCGTTTTGGGTACTGGCAGACAACGTGCCGGAGCCAGATAAAAAAGGGTTTCATAGCGGTATCCTTATCAGTGGAAAAAGAGGAAGAGGGTCAGAAGCCAGAGCACAATGAGGCGGATGAGCAGTTCATTAAACTGCCGGAACGTAACGGCCTTGGTGGGCAGGCCGCGATAGGCATGCACCAGCGCCCAGGCACTGAACAGCAAAATGATGACGGCCAGCGTGCCCAGGATCAGGGTGTTAAGCTGAGCGGGGGTCAGGCCGCTGCCGGTTCCCGCACTCCACCCGGACACCTGAGAATCATTCATCGCCATGCCGGTTCCTCAGCGCGGTAGCGCCCGGAGACGGCTGAAGGCGCAGCAGGCTGCGCCCGCGAGGGCTCCAGATAGGTGCCAATCCCCTGCCTCATCGCGGCGATATCATGCGTGGCCTGCTGGTAATCGAAATAAAAGCGGGCGTCCTGATTCTGGTTGGCCACCACGCGAGCGCGTTCGAGTCCCGCCTGAACCTGATCAAGCTGACGCATCACCAGCGCCAGCTCGTCTTTCTCTGATGCGTGGCACTGCATAACGGGCACCACGGCCATCAGCAGGGCAATTAGGGGTTTAATGTGAGGCATCTTGCGGCTCTCCCGGATAACTGGTAGTGGGGAGAGTGAAGCAAAGCGGCAGGGGTTACAGCAGGAAATTGTTTATGGGGGAATGAAGATAAATAAGGCTATGATGCGAAGGGTTGTCAGGTCATTTAAAGGTTAAATTTAAAATTTAATGAATCCGGGATTTAGCGAAACCTACACCAAATGTAATTTAGTATATAAATAGGATTTTAGTGTTGTCGGTATAAGCTAGATACCATATAATTAAAAACGTGGAAGACATCCACACTGACCACCTGATAGGCAGGAGGCAGTACAAAAGGAAAATGAGCCATGAAAAGCAACATTCAAGATTTGATCATTGGTCAGATCGCTGACGCAGAAAGCGAACAAGCTGCAAATCTCGCATTCGCAATTCGTGAAGCAATCGCAGAGTACAAAGATAACGGCGGAGATAACGAAAACAGCTTCTCTGTTGATGCCAAATATAACGACGGCGAATTCAATGCTCAGTGCTCTTTCTCGGAAGACATGTCAATGACGGTCATGTATTACGTGGGTACTGACAATGAAACAGTCCAATCCTTGTTTAACCTTCAAAATGAAAAAGAACTTTGCCGTATAGCAGGCTTGATGCTCAGTGAAGGCTGGGTATCTGGTTTTAACGGCTAATACTTTTAGTAAGCCCGACTCGTCGGGCTTTTTGTTGGAGAAAAACAGATGATCGCTACTCACTCCCCTAAGATGTTCAACGCTCGCATTAAGTCTCCTGCTATATCAGCAAAGATTGAAGGCCATGCTCCAGATAGCATGGTCAGTTCTCAAACAACCCACATGCGTAGAGAAACGTGGGCGGCTCCGGCAAACGCGGCTGATATGAAAAAATGGAGGGAAACGGTTGCAAAACTCTCCTGTGATTATGCTCTTGAGCTGTGCCTGCCTGATATTACAGATCCCCAACTAAAACAACTGTTGGTTCCCGTTGACTGGCGTAACGACCGATATGTCAGTGTCACGCCCGTTGCCAGCATGGGAGTTATACACGAGCTATATCATAGGATTTATGAGCAAAACCTCCCTCACCGAAAGTGGATCATTCAGCCGACACCTGCGGCAATAGCTAATCATGGTGAGGCTTTGCTTTTGCAAAGAGGGGTTGTCCGCATGTTGCGTCGAGGTCCTGCAAAAATAACCCAGGGTAGTTGGCGAGGTGATTTTGTACAGCTTACAGCTCACTGCGAAGGCATGAATATATCATCCGGCATGGTAGCAGTTGGATTCCCTGCTATAGCGGGCATCGGTGGGTTTATACATTCTCTTGAGCGTAAAATCGGTCAAGATATTGAATTCGCTTTTGGTATTAAGTCTGCTGATTGGGTGTCTGGAGTGCCAAAGATTAATGTTCATAGAACTTCCAATGGATCTTCACCTGGTCGTGTTAAAGGTGGCAAAGTTACCCCTGCACCAGGGTATTCCACAGAAGAAATTGTAGCAAACTGCGAGATTGTTTTGTTGCTAAAAACTAAGGCTGATCCTCTGGAGCTGCGGGATATTTTAGTAAACACTCACAGGCTAGCCGGTGGTCGCTTGTTCAATATTAACGTTTCTGTCATTACTGACGGCATCCCCCCTAATGCCAGCTATCTTATAGATGCATCATCCGATATAGAAAGAAAGCGTAAAAAAGAAGGCGTTGACAGTCTTCAGGCCGCGCTGGAAATGTACGCAATGGATGGAAGTTGGATTGATGGAGAATGGCATCAGCCCCGAAACGGATACACGCTTAATCAAACTGGCTACGCATTTCTGGAGCGGCCAGTGCAGCGGATGGCAACCAGGGGCAATTATCCGCACGCCTGGGCTGAATCTATATTCTCGTTGATCACACAGGGCAGTATGACAGAAAGTTGTTGGTGGTCGAAAAACAGCAACGAAGCCGGAATTTTCTGGAAAGGAAATTCTGTTGTCTAATATTCTCAATTGGCCTGATTACAAAGTGCTACAAGTGACCGAACTGGAGCACGATTATCAGGTGCACGCCGAAGTTTCCGAACAGCCCACATACTGCCCACACTGTAATTACTCCGAGATCATCGGATTTGGTCGGCGCGATGAAGTAATCATGGATACGCCAGTGCATGGAAAACGCAGAGGCATCATGCTTAATCGTCGCCGTTATCGTTGCCAGTCTTGCCGCAAGACGTTTTTGGAACCTGTGCCGCATAAGGACGACAAACGACAGATGACTGACCGCCTGATCCAGTACATCGAGCGTGAGAGCCTTCGGCGCACGTTCTCTGGCGTGGCCGAGGATGTAGGTGTTGACGAAAAAACCGTCCGCAACATCTTCGCCGACTACTGCGAACGACTTGAAAAAACGCTCAAATTCGAGATGCCGCAGTGGTTGGGCATTGATGAGATCCACATCATTAAACCCCGCTGCGTGATCACCAATATCGAGCAACAGACCATCGTCGATATCCTGGACAACCGCAGCAACACAACAGTCACCCGCTATTTGAGCATGCGTAAAGACCGCGATCAGGTACGATATGTAGCAATGGAGATGTGGGAACCATACCGTCAGGCAGTTGAAACCATGCTCCCTGAAGCAACGGTAGTCATCGATAAGTTCCACGTCGTCCGGATGGCAAACGAATCACTGGAACGCGCCAGGAAAGCTATCAGAAGCGCCCTCACGCCACAGCAGCGCCGTGGGCTGATGCGAGACCGTTTTGTGCTGCTCAAGCGCCGCCACGAGCTGACAGCTGCTGAATCCCTGCGCTTATACGGCTGGACATTGAACTATCCTGAAATTGGGCAAGCCTACGAGTTGAAAGAATCTTTTTTTGAAATTTGGAACTGCAAAAATCGGCATCAGGCGCAGGAAGCCTACTACGTCTGGTTACGTCGGATCACACCTGATATGAAGACCCATTTTGACCCGCTGATTAAGGCGATAAGTAATTGGCATGATGATATTTTCGCTTACTTCGACCACCCCATTACCAACGCCTACACAGAGTCGTTGAACAACCTGATCCGTGTGGTGAATCTTGTTGGCCGTGGCTACAGCTTTGAGGCGCTGCGAGCCAGGATCCTGTTTACCGAGGGCTTACAGAAGATTAAGAAGCCTCACTACCAGCTCCAACGGAAACCTGAGGACGCTATGGGCAAGATGCCAATCTATGCTATTGCGGAGACTGGCCCGGCAACCATTCACGGTGTGGACATTTCAATACTGGCGAAAGAGATTGAGGCAGGGCATTTATAGCCCTGTTTCACCCATAGTCTGGATACCCAAAATTTATAATGACAATCTCCATAAAGGGGACAGGTAAACACTAAAGATGAAAATAGAATTTAAGAAATTTTCAATACGCAGACATTAAATATATTTCTTTAAAATTTTCTCTTTCATATATAAAGTATATTCCGTTAGCTCCGGGTAAATAAACTCCCGAGACACTCCATAATGTTCAAGCTCAGCTTTTATGGCATTAACACTCTCTTTTTTAATTACAACTTTTAAACAATTACTTTCTGAAAAATCTTGCATCCCATCACCTAGATTCCGAATCGTATTTTTTTCTGTAAAACTACCATCTTCGAAAATTGGTTTATTGATTATATTTGAAAAAAGCAGCAAACCTTGCTGATTTTTGATGCGCTGATTAATTGGAAGAGGCGAAATTATCTGTAAATCAGGATTATAGATACTGATTGAGCTGTGGGACTGCCGGTAGTTAAACCCATCATCTTTGACAAAGTCATTTAGCAATTTTGTTATTTCTTTATCATCTTTCAGACCAAAAGCGTGTTGGAGAGCTATATAATCTGGATCACCATTACCTTCACATAGTATAATTTCTTGGCTTAAATCAAAAAAATTAGCATCGTAACTATCCAAGAATTTAATTGCCTCGCGCGTATTTATTATATTTTCCCCGTCTGCCTTTTGAATAAACGGTTTCATTAACTGATAGAATTTTAGATATTTTTCACGAGAAACTTCTATTTTATTCTGAAAGACACCGCTTGACACCTCATTATAGCCACCTTTTAAAATGAATACAGCAACATCATTAACAGGTGAACGTTCTTCCGTAGCAAAGTAAAGTGATATCAGAGGATTTCTGGAAAGATCGACCACACGCGTCGGTAATCGATAATGCTGAGCCATAACGTGTAGGTCAATGTCATTTAAATCGTACCCTTTGATAATATTAACTTCCGAGTACAGAACAAACTTATCTTTGAAAGTATCAAATAGTTCTGATGCCAACCGAGAATGCATAATTTTGAGTGCCAAATCTTTCCTCATACCCTTCACAGATAAAGGCTTTATAACATTCGATTTCAAAAACCTACAAAGTGTTGATTCAATTCCCCACTTTTCATTAGATTGACCACGGAAATACAGTTGCCGGTTATCATTTTTCTTAGCAACTAAATTAACTATCTTTAAAAAGTCTCCTACACAGGCAATATCATGCTTAGGCATAGCTAATCCTCTGAATTTTGGTAATAAACATATCGGCAGCGAAAATTTTTTCATTAGAAATACATTCATTAGGGCCAAATTCTAATTCATACCTAACAACATCACTCACAAATACTTCTTGAATGCCCCCGTCACCACGGCCAGCACCCCACCGACCAGAATCGCTGATGGCAGTAAAATGAGGTTTGGCCAGACGGCGGTGGGCCAGGCCAGATAGAGCATGCAGGGGCCATACAGTGCCGGTTTGATAAAGCGTTTGGCGTGGTGATAGACAAAACTGGACTCATACCCTGCCCCGTAGCGCCGCAGATCGCGGCGCACCAGCCCGTCAACAATGCCGGTGAGGATCACCAGCCCGAACAGCGGCAGGCTCAGGAACAGAATCATCACCCGGATAAAGAAAATCAGCGTTACCCACACCGTGGCCTGTAAATAAACGCTCAGCCAGCTGACCAGCGAAGCGCCCAGCCCGTTAAGCGCGGGGATCAGCCCGGAGCCCTTCTCACTCAGCGTTTTAAATGACTGCATCCACTGGCTGAAGCCGCTGTCCACAAAAAGCCATTGCCAGGCCAGATGCACCCACCGACTGGTGGTCTGCACCGGCGCGGAAATCAACAGGCTGCGGGTATATCCCTCTGACAGCCAGTGACTCTCCGCCAGCATCACCTGGTAACTGTGCGACGCGCCGGCTTCCGGCCACAACAGCGCAATGCAGGCATATTCAATCAGCAGGCTGACCAGCAGGACGCCAATAAGGCTGACCGGAAAATCCCACAGCAGTGTGCCAAAAAAGCCTGACTGGCGAGGTTGCGAAGGCGCACTGCGCTGCCTGTCGTTATTACTGTCAGACTGCGACATCTATCCCCCCGGCATGGCTCATATCACCGCCTGTCCACCACGTTTCACCGCTGCGGTAGTTCTTCTCCATATCATCCGCCAGTTGCTTCAGACTGGCAGGCATATGCGGATCATCATCATTTGCCGGCAGGGGCATGCGAATTTTCCACAATCGCCCGCCTTCCAGCAGCGCGAATGCCTGCCCTTTAGGCAGATTGATGATGTCGGCAGGGCTTATCATCGGCACTTTGATCAGGCTGACCTGATCGTTGACGTTACTGTTAAAGTCGGTGCCTTCACCCGGTCTGGAGACGTCGGTCACGCCGGAGGTCAGCGTTTTCTGGTACACATCCACGTCCGGCAGCTGATCGGTCAGCAGCATGGCGGTGTTTTTCTCCCGCACGCGCAACATCACCAGCGTGTTGAAGTTCCCAACCACCTGGTTAGCCTTCGCTGCGCTGCCAATCCGGGCCTCAATATCCGACAACGTCTGGGTGTAGGCAGTCACCTGGAAACCGGCACCGCCCCCCTTGTTGATGAGAGGAATGAATTCGTCGCCCATCAGTTCGTTGAACTCATCACAGTGCAGGTTAATGGTCACCTTAGCAGCGTGCCCGTCATCACCGTCACCCAGCCCGAACTTGTAGATATGACCCGCTTCGGAGACCAGATCGGCAAACATGCTGTTACCTACCGCTGCGGCCACGACAGAATCAGATAAAGCATCGAGGCCGACGTAGACCACGCCCCGTGATTTGATGATATTGTGCCAGTCCAGAATCGGCCTCGGATCGTCCAAATCGGTATAATCGGGGGCCAGTAGCGCCGCTGTTTTACCTGTGGTCAGCTTCTCCAGCAGCGGCAGCAGGGAGGCCACAATTTTATCGAAATAGGTGCGGTCATACTGCACGGCGCTGCGCAGGCCATCCAGTACCGGATCCCAGAGTTTTTTTCCCTCCGGGCTGCCCAGCACCTGCTCGGAGACCCAGATTTTCAGACCGTTAGGCCTGCCCTGTAAATGACGCGGCAAATCCTTTTCACTCAGGCCACTCTGCATCAGCGCATCGACCGTGGCCATCAGCTGGGGCGCTTTCTCACTCAGCAGATTTTCTACATAGGTTTCATATAACTCGCCAATGTTGGTGACATACCGGAGGATCAGCCCGTAGTCCGGCCGTTGCCCCAGGGCAACCAGCGCACGGGTGATGATGTTGACAAAACGCCAGGCAAATTCACGGAACGCGGCGGAATTTCCCTCCCCGGAAAGCTGGCCGGCAACGCGGGAGGCGACCTCAGAAATACGGCTGAAACGCCCGACGGCATTGTACCTGGCACTGATATCAGGCCATCCGAGATGAAACACCCAGAAGTTATCCTGCCGCCCGGCGCGATGCGATTCGGCGTACATCCGACGTAGCAGGTCTGCATCGCCCTTCGGATCAAAAACAATCACCACTTCATGCTCACCGGCGGCGTTTATCCGGCGAATATCCTGGGTGATCAGCAGCTCGGCCAGGCGGGTCTTTCCGACGCGGGTAGTGCCGATGACCAGCATATGACCCACGCGCTCGCCCAGGTCAAAGCTCACCGACGATTCGTCCGGCTCCACGCCATGAAACATCGGGCTGCCACCGACCGGCGGCAGGGGGCGGAACGGGTTCAGAGCAGAGTCTTTACGGGTCAGACGGCACAGCCAGGGCAGGCTGTACTCCATCTTTTTTTCCATCTCACGCGCCATGCGGTAAAGCACGGAGGGCTGTACGTAAATTTCACTCTCCGGGCGACGCGCTTCCATCAGCCGCTGGGTATGTCGTGGCGACCACTGAAAACCCTTTCCCAGAAAGAGGTGACGACGGCTGACCGGGATCTGATCGCTGGCCAGCTGGTAACGCGGAAGGCGACGGATGTTACGGCGGTAGCGGATGATTTTCATCCCCTGCGCGGTACGCCTCAGCGCCAGCACGCCAAAGCCCGCCGCCGTTACCCAGCTGACGGAGGGGGCCAGCGCAACCGCCCACGGGGCGGTCAGGCAGATAACGGTGGCGCTGCCCGCAACGCTCGCCGAGTAAAGCTCAACGGCGGGACGGAGCATGGATTCCATCACATAGCGATTGCTCATCGGCCTCTCCCGCTGTTGCTGTAGCGGTTCATCGGCCAGACTATCAGACAGTGCAGAACGTTAATCATCTCAGTCATCAGCCCCATAATGAACAGCCACGGAAGCAACAAGGAGGAGAGGTGTTCGTTTCGCGCAATGCCCTCTACCAGCGCCAGGACGTTGAACGACGGAAATATAAAAATGGCAACCGGCAGCGGAATGAGAAAAATAACGAAGCCACAGCAAAAGATAATCATGGGACGTACCACAAAGGCCCGGAAGAGGAAAAGCATCAGTTCGGTTAAAATTTCCATCGGCAGGTTGTTGCCGGGAAGGCGAATAAAATTGTCTGATAATGTTTTAAATGTGGGCATAACGATTCCTTATCGGGTATGGGAGTTAACCGGGGAGTGAAGGTCTGATGTTTTTGCTGAACGGCCTGCCCGCTCAGCCTGACTCTGCCAGTGGGGATTGCCCTCCAGCAACCAGAGCAGCCGCTGTCCGCTTATCAGGGTGACAGCGGGATAACGATGTAATGCGTCCAGACTGACGCCGCCAGTGCGCCCGGTGTGAATAAAAAGCCCCCGGCAGCCTTCCCGCGCGGTAAGCTGGCCAAAATCAGCAACGTGTCCCGCACTGATGGAGGCTGAATAGCGCTTTGCCTGAATAAGCCAGCGTCGGCCATCAATCCACACCTGCCCGTCTGCTCCGCCATCCCCGCTGTAGCGGGAATTGCGCCGGATGCGATATCCCTGCCGTGACAGTGCCGTCAGTAACATTTCTTCAAAGACGTAAGGATTCATTTTACGCAGCCAGGCAAAGCGGGCGGCCTCGTCCCGCAGCTGTGGCAGGCGGGACAGCGCCCTGACGGCCTGTTTCTGATAGCGCCGGTGCCGGCGCTGGCTGGCCGACTGACGTCCGTATGCCAGCGCGACCGCGAGCAGCGTCAGAACCGCAATCAGCAAATAAAACGGGTGCACACGCAGCACGTCCATCACCATTGCCGATAACATCATTGTGAAATGCCCGTTGCCGTAATTAACGCCGGATAGTGCGTGAGATTTAGTCGGTGTGACAAATCGCTGCCCCTGACCGGAACCATCTCCACGCCCGGAACCAGCTGGCGCAGCGTGGTCAGCGCCGGCTCATCGTGGACGTTGATCACCATGCCCGTGGCGTTCTGCTGCCGGAGTTCCGCCCCGTGCTGCGTCAGCCAGCTTCGTGAAAGCGGGTCATCGCCCACCACGAATACAGACGGCATGCCCGGCAGGCTGAGCGGACGCGACGCAAACTGACCGGGCGTCATTTCCGGCGTGCTGACGGGAAGCATGTCCGATATCGACAGCGACGCAGGCGGTTGCAGGTTTTCCGGTGTCTCCTGCTTTCCGGGGTCGGCGTTCACCGCATCAAACAGCGGTGCGGTGGACTGACCGCCCAGATCACCCACGATGGTCAGCGAGGCCTCTGCAAACGTTGTGCAGATAAGCAGGCCCGAAAATCCGACCAGCACAGTGCCGATGAGAGCACCTGTAAAAATCAGTCTTGATAAAATATGGCGCAGTATGCGTGTCATTTGGGTTCAATCCAGGTCAGTGAAGAACGGGCCAGCGCCAGCGGCTGGCCTTTAAATTCGCCCTGCGAAGGTGTGGTTAACTGATTCAGTTTGCGGCTCACGATGGCCATATAGACTGATGCGGCCCTGCCGCCTGCGGGATGGTGGTAGCACCCGGCTGCACGTATCCAGCTGCCGGGGCGTGCGTCGTAGCAGGCGCGGAGAATGCGGGCAGCGGCGTGCAGATTGAGCAACGGATCGAACGCATCACGAAATGAGGGGAAAAAATGGCCGTTCCAGCCCAGATTCACCTGCGCTATGCCCACGTCGATGTTCTTCAGCGGCCAGCGCTGAATAAATCCCAGCAGTGCGTTGAATGCCTCCTCGCGGGTCTCATAATGATACCCCCTGCCCGCCACGTTGATCGTCCAGGGCCAGGGCTTGCTGCCCCAGGCGGTCTTCCGGGTACTTTCAGCCATCGCCAGCGAATAGAGGGATTCGGCAGGTACGCCTTCGGCAGCGGCAATCTGACGGTAAGCCTCCGGAACGCTCTGTCCGGACGTGGCGGCGGATGCGGTTTCACCGCCTGCGCCCGTCATCAGACAGAGTGTCAGTAAGAACGCACTTACCAGGCGGCCAGCTGCCATCCGCTCTCCCCCTGTTGCAGGATAACCGGCATCTGACCCTGCCCGTAGCGTAACCACAGGCCGTTATCATGATTCAGCGTTATCTGCCGGCTACGCACCTTCTCAACCGGAATGTTGTGGCGCACGGCCCAGGCGCGAATGCCTTCATCACTCTCGTCGCCCACCAGATAAATATCGACCGGGCGGTTATCGGCCAGTACCGACGCCAGACGCGCATCACAACGCGTGCAGTTATCCCTGACAAACAGCGCCAGACGCCCCTGGGTGTCATGGGCAATACCGCCCGCGTTGCTGCCCATGTTGACCGATAGCGTCTGAGGATAAAGGCGCAACCAGGCGGCATTGATTTCACGCTGGAACGCCAGTTCTTTTTCGCTGCGCTGATATTCATGCTTCACCCACAATTCAGCCAGCCGCCTTCGCTCGGCGCTGTTGTCCGTCTCCACGCCCAGCGCAGTCAGCGGATCAATTCCCGGCGACATAATCCCTCTGGGCCCCTGCATCAGCGACTGATAGCGGCTCCAGTCACTGTCGGAAAGGGACCACTGCTGCGCCTGCTGCACGGAATTATCGGCCCCGGTGACAGACTGCTGTGATTGCGTGACGTTGCTGTGCGTCTGAGCCGTCTGCACCGACGCGGCCGGGGCCAGCAGGGGCAGCCATAACAATGCCGTCAGCATTCTCTTTTTCATTTGGGTTTTTCCTTGTTACTGAATAAAGAGCCGGTATTCACGGCCATTAACCACAAACAGCGCCGAGCGATTTCCCTCAACGTCGCGCAGGGTCCAGCCGTCGATGCCATCACCCACCGAGAGCAGACGCATTGACGATATCTGCGACACGCCGCGCGGAATAACCACAGCAAAAGTCTGACCGCCACGATGCTCAATGCCGGTCATGACGAACGGTGCAGCCGGCGTCACTGTGCGCCTGACTGACCGCTTAATCTTTTTTGCTGAGGGGGTCGCTTTTGCCGGGGAGGTTGCTGACTGGGAGGGCGCGTTTTTTGGCTTTTCGGGTTCGGCTGATTTCTGACTGAGCTGATGATTCACCGCTTCAAGTGCCGTGGCAGACTGCTGAACGCTGTGCTCCAGGGAACCGAGCCGGTTCGACAGCTGAACAATATCCTGCTGACTGCCGTTGCCGGCATCGTGCAGTTGCTGAATCTCCTGACGCAAAGCCTGAATGGCGGCCACGTCAGCCCCTGTGTCTGCCTTTATCTTCACCACCTCAGCAGGCAGGCTTTCCAGAGCCTTCAGACGCGTTTCCATCGCGGCAACATTTGAGGTGAGCTGACCAATCTGTCCGTTACGGAATGCAGCATCCAGTGAGTTAACCCGGATGGTCAGGTCAGAAATTTTGCCCGACATAATCACCACGGCAACAACTGAAAAAAGCACGGTAACACCCAGCACAACCATGCCGCCGGTGCGCACAGCCTGCCGAATGTTCAGAGGAAAACGTTGACCTGATGGCACTGATGAAACGGAAGGCGTTTCGGTGTGCAATTGCTGTTGTTCAGCCTCGTCCCGACCTTCGGGGTCGGGTGAAGCGCGATGAAGAGACATTGCTGGATTCCTTATAGCTGCTGTGCAGAACAGCCATAAGGTGCTGAATACGTCAGGTAATGGCGATGATTAACTCATCAGCCATTTTTGAAGATTTTGCTATAGGGTGTTTCCGCGCGATTACGATGTGTTCAGGTTCACAAGAATTTTCTAATCAATGGTCCTTAGAAATGTCCATTTCTTAAAATGCTGTCGCTTATATGGAATCTAACTGCCTTTAGGAAGTAGATGATTGTAGATGTGAGTCATTAATCACTGCTTCATGACTTACGTGCTGCGGCATTTTATAAGGTGTAAATTTTTTTATGGCATCCTTTATATTCAACACTATCAGTCCCAAAGAAATAATCATCCTCATCAAACATACAATTCATTATAAAATGAGTGCATCCCCTATCACTTATTTTTTTGAGAGTTCCACTTTTTACAATATCTGAATCTTTATGATTTTTATTCAAACTTGGCTTGAAGTAATTAATTAACCCAACCTCACAAATAAGAACCTTATCTTCATCTGCAAGCTCAAGTAAGTCTCTGGGTTGTAAATCAATATAGCATCCGTGCAAACTCATTGATTCGTATTTTGGTGTAAAAAAATAGAGATGAATTTCTTCAGCGTCAGAACATTCCGCTTGCGCCTGCTGTAAATGCCCATGACCTTTCATTCTTTTTTTCAATTCATTTGCTTTTCCGATGTATAAGATTTCGCATTTAACGTTGCTATCACCGGTATCTCTTAACAATTGATGAGCAAATAGCGGCAGTTCTATTCCTTCCTGATGATGATTGCTCAAACTGCTAGGTAGTAGTTTGATAGTTAATGCTCTATTTTTCCTATCCATTCTTTCCGTGGATTGAGTGACGTAAATAATTTTTAATTCTGGATCGCTCTTGCGCAAAGCGGGATTGGTACTTTCAACATATATAAGATTATTTTTAATTTCACTAGTTGACAAAAGGAGCCCCTCATCTAATATTTTTAGCCTGAGAAGGATTTCTGAAATTAAAATTCGATGAGACTTTGAAAAAAAACCCTGACTTTCATATTTAAAAGATATAGAACAGTCTTTATTTATTTTTACTTTTTTGAATCTAGATTTTGGCTTTTTAACGATAAAATAAATACGTCCATTTTGAAATTTATCTATTTTCTCAAGATGAACTTTAAACTCCCTATATAATTTCTCTGGAGTGATAAAAAAAGCATCAGCCAGATGGGATTTGAAAATTTTAAATGGAGGCTCGATATTTTTCATTTATAATATCCATATTGACAGTTTCGTCTCAGAATCTTTTTCTCCAAGACTCTATCACTGTCTGCGATTTGAGTTATTACTCGAATAGTATAGAACTTAATCCTGTAATTTGTCATCCATTTAAGTTAGGTAAAATCTGAGCTAATCCATATAGAGGTATCATTTTAGCTATTCCAGAAGACAACGGTACATTGCTTACATACCTTTCACAATCTTGCGCAACTCGCAACCGAAACAAAACACGATGTTGAGGATCCATTGTTCGGCGTGGTAATGGTCCAGCCGTTTGCACTCACGTCCGGATAGCTGCTGTCAGGGCTGTTGTTCGCACCCCCGGTCCATTTAGTCTGCATATATCCTCCGGAGACCAGCCTGGAACACGTTGGACAATATGCCGTCTGCGATACCAGGTTAAGGCAGGTTCCGCTGCTTTGTACCGTGAAGGTATCGAGGGGAACACCTTGCAGTTTCCACACGCCGCTCTGACAGGATAAAACCTGACCTACAGTATCACGACTCACCAGACCATTTGGCGAACACCCTGCCCCCGCCGTATTGATTCCGTCGAGTTGCAACACCTCTCCCGTGGACAAACGCCCGTCTGCACGCAGGCTTCCCCCTTTAATCTGAACGGCGGTGTAAATGTTCTTGTTATTAACGGCCCTGACCCAGTCATTGTCCGACATGTAGAAACCGCCACCATATGTTTCGTTAAGCCAGCCTTTGCCGTCACGGGTCACAAACCAGCCGTTGTTTGAACGTATATCATTGTTGGCCGTCATCGCGTTGCCCGCCGTCACGTCGGTCCCGGCTGTGACGTTCTGTCCGCTCACGGTGGCGTTTGCCGACATGTTGCCACCGGCGGTCACGCTGCCGCTGAATGTGCCGGTCACCGCATTCACCGTTCCGGTGTTATTCAGGTTATTGCCGCCCATATCGATGCTGGTGTGCATGGTATTGAGGTCAGGCTTGCCGGTAACTGAAAAGCGATACAGCCTGTCGCTTTCACCGCGTGCAACGCCCAGTTCATCGGCTGTCAGTAATGCCGCGATATGCCCCTGCGTGGCGCTGACGCCAAAACCTGATAATGGCACGCTCCAGCCGCCCGCCGCACCTGTTGCCACACCTGCGGTCCAGATATAGCCACCCATGCCGCTGGTTATATCCATCGATATCTGACGCAGGGCCATAAACGGCAGCGCCGTACCGCCCTGCGTATAAATCATCGCCTGCAACTGATCGGTATTCGTGGCATTACGTATCAGGACCGCCTGATAGCCCTGCCCGTCCGTGGTGGTTTCACTGAATCCCTGCTCCAGAAAGCCGGTATTCTTCAGCATCGCAGGCGTCACGGTGACCGGTGCCCCGGCCAGCAGCGTGTCGTAATAACGGCCGGTATAGCTTTTTACCGCCTGAGTAAAACGAGATGTCTGGGCCGCCGTATTCATCCATGCCCGTCGGGTCAGCCAGTCGCCGACCTGCGAATAGCCCCAGACGCTGACCAGCAGCAGAATAATCAGCGCAGCGCCCGTGCTGAGTATCGCCCAGCCCCGATCGGTATGTGGTTGCTTGAGCACAGAGGTCACCATGTAATTAGGGGATGATAAAGTCTGATAAGGGTCATGACGATCGCCCCGGCACTCAGCCACGGCCCCATTGGCCCGCCCTCCCGCAGGCGGTTTACGGAGATTTGCCAGAGCACAAACAGCACCACGCCGGTAAGGAGGGCATAAAGCCCGGCAGTCCCCCCCAGCCAGGCCCCGATACCGCCAGCCAGCCAGACGTCGCCCAGCCCCAGGCACTCACGCCCGCTCAGTTTTCCACTGAGGTAGCGCCAGCCGCTGAAAATCAGCAGCGCAGCGCCTGAAGAGAGCAGATGAGACGTAAAATCGTTTGAGAACAGCGCAGTGATAAGACCCGCAATCAGGCATCTGACCGTCTGCTCGCGGGGCAGCAGGCCCGTCACCATATCGGTCAGCGACAGCCTGAATAAAAAAAGGCAAAAAACGCAGGCCAGCACACGGTCCGTTACGGGTACCGGGGCCAGTAAAATAACGGTAACGACTCCCGCATAAATCCATCGTATTTCCGCGTGCCCGGAGGGAGAACAAAAAAAAAGGATGCGGTGTTCCGTGGTCATCATGCTGAGCCGCACAGTGCGTGCCATATAGCGGAAAAGGCTGAGGCACAGCGGGAAAATAAACACCGCAAAGGGCCACGGCATGCTCAAGGTCATCAGCGTCAAAGTGGTATTCCCCGTTCTTTCAGCAGCAGCTGACGATAAATGGCATAAATCCGATCCGCATAAGATTCGCGTGTCTCATGACGGTCCCTGCGAAAACCAGCGTTGTAGGAGCCGAGGCAGTTCCAGCTGATGCCACAGACCTGAAAATGGGCCGCCAGTATCCGGGTACCAATCTGCACGTTCAGGCAGGGACGGGTCAGCAGATCCTGGGAGTTGCTGATAACCCCCTCTGCTGACAGCAGCGGAATATGCGTCGAATTGACCTGCATAAGGCCATAGTCGGTGCTCAGCATACGCCCGGATTTTTTATCGCGATTGATATTGATAGCAGTGGCGCGCAGGTTGCTTTCACCCATCGCAATGGCCTTAATCAGCAGCGGATCGATATGGTATTTCGCGCCCGCTGCGTCAAAGCAAAAGGCCATTGTCCGGGGGCAAAAAAAGATGAGCAGCAGGATCAGCAGGCGCAGCATGTCGTTACCCGTTGTGCGTGAATACCAGCGTGTTATTACCACTCATACCGCTGTTCTCTGAGCAGGCCTTACCGGCTGATTCTGCTGTAACGATACCGTCGCTGTACGCCGTGCTGTTCAGGGTTATGGCGCTGAACGCTCCCGCAGAACCGAGCTGTGTAGCAATGGCAATGCAGTCTGCCTGCGGAACTTTCTCCAGGGTCACGGAAAACCCGTTATTGAAGCCATCTGATGCCACCGGTGCAATCACGACCTGACCGCCATAGCTGTTCCAGAGCGTCGCTGAACCTGAACTGGCCGTTCCCTGCACGGTCATCCCTTTGGGTGCGCCACCCAGCTGGATCAGCGTTCCTGTCATCGTTGATCCGCTGGTAAAGTTGTAACCGCCCTGCCCCTGCTTAAGCTGCTGCGCACTACTCACCAGCGACTGGATATTGGTGGTTTCAACGGCAACCGACTTTTTACCCCAAAGACCATAAATCATGCTCCCGACAAAGGCGATCACCACGATGGTGCCCAGCGCAATATTGCCATGTTCAAGAACGCCCCAGCCGCGATCGGGCTGATGCTGAGGTTGCGGTAAGGTTTGTACTGACATGCTGTTTCCTTAATGAGGGTTGATGGCGTTCATGTCCTGAATCTGCATCACCATCAGCAGTATGAGTAAGAAAAAACTCATAATCAGAACGAGGGAAAAGAGTTTGGTGACGTTGGCCCGACGGGCAACGCGCACCAGCGCCTGCTCCAGCCAGCGGTCGGCATAATTACCGATAAGTTCAGCCGCACCGTCGCCGTTATCCAGCAGGGAAAGGTAGTTAACCGCTTCCCGGCTGGGAAAGTCATACCCACAGTTGCGCAGCGCCTGACCGAGTGAATTCCCGTCATGCATACAGTCCATCGCGGCTTCAATCCGCTCCCGGAGCCACGGTGAAGCAAACCCGTTCAGCGTTTGCAGGGTTTTCAGCTCAGGCACGCCGGCACCGAGTAATGCGCCAACGTTCATCAGAAACACCGCCCCCTGAAGGTCTTTGTAAACCGACCACGGCAGCAGGAAATCGGCGTAACTGCGCAGTCGCCCGCACCAGCGCGGCAGTGACCAGAACGCCAGCAGGATCAGACTCACACCGCCCCCTGCCGCCACCATGCCCCAGTCACTGCTCCAGTGCGCCACACCGTTCATTATTCCCAACGCACCGGTCCAGCGTTCTGGATCTGAAATTTTGCTCAGCGTGGGCACCAGAGCCTGATTATTGGCGCTGAGCAACCCCGCGCTCAGCAGGGCCAGTGCGACCGGATACACTGAGGCAAAGATGACCTGTCCGATGATGCGCCGGCGGGCAACAATCAGCTTATCCGCCTGCAACAGCGCACGGGGAATATTGCCGGTCTCCATGCCCGCGCTGATCAGCGCCGCCTCTTCATTTGGTGCCCATGCGGCCAGCACGTCCCTGAGCGAGCGACCGGGCCGGTTGTCGCGCACGCCTTCAAGACAGTCCTGGATAAGTTCGGAATACGGGTGCCAGCGCCGGCCAAAATCCGTATGCACGTCGCCTATAAGGGTAAATGCCTCTTTCAGCGCCTTGCGGTTTTCAAGCAGAAAACGCAGCGTTTCATAAAAAGGCTGGCGGTACTGACCTGAAAACGTGGCCCTGACCAGCCGGTAACGCAGCCATTCCGGCAGCGACATCTCACGAAGCGGGCTGAAACGGGGTTCAGTGCTCATGTGGCACCTCGCAGCGCATGGTGTCATCCTCATCCAGCGGACAGATTAAATCGCCCTCCAGCGGGTCAACGCGCCCCTCTGCCAGATAACGCATCAGGTGCATCCGGCGGGTGATACCCCCCTGATTGACCCAGTGCTGACGGGCATCCGCCGGACCGTGGGAGAGCCACAGCTGCATCAGACGGGCATCGGTGCGCACCACTTCCGCGATGGCCATGCGCCCGGTGCCCCCGCGACTGATGATGCGACCGGTCAGCGGCACCGTTTTACGACAGTGCTCACAGCCTTCCGGATTGCGGAAAAAGAGATTTTCCGGTGAACATACGCCCTCAACCGTGCAGTATTTAATCAGACGCGCGCGGCTGTCGTTATCAAGCTGGCTGGCGTGCACAGCCCACGGCAGGCGGCAGTGTTCACACAACAGGGGCACCAGCCGCTGGCCAATAAGGCCGGTAATCAGGGAGGCATCCGCAATCAGATGCCGGTCCACGCCAAAATGCTCCATACGGCGCAGGGCACCAATGGGGCTTTGCGTGTGCATAGTGGAAAACAGTGCATGCCCGGTCTCACTGGCATAAATCGCCGCAATCAGGGAATGCAGATCACGCATCTCACCGTTGAGGATGGCATCAGGATCGAGGCGCAGCGCGGAGGCATTGGCGTTATTCCAGGCACGGCTGATGGCCTCAGGGGAGTTATTGTCCGGCATTACCGGCGTCTGGATTGCGCCGGGAATGCGTCCTTCAGGTGGGTTTTCCAGCGTCAGAAGACGTTTTTTACCGCCCGTCAGCGTCAGCCAGATATCGCTGAACACACGTAGCGTGGCGCTCTTACCAGACCCTGTCGGGCCGGTGACCAGCACCATGCCCTCCGGCAGACGCAGAATTTGCATGATGAGCGTGATTTGTTCGGGCAGGAATCCCAGCTGCGGCAGCGTGGGAATGTTATCGCCGTCATCCGGAATGGTACGCATCACCACAATCAGCCCGTCCGGCGTGGGCCGGTGCTCGTAACGAGCACCAAACAGCCCGGCCCGGCGGGCAAATCTCGCATCAATGCGCCCGGACTGTTCGCGACCGACGAAAAATGACTGCTCACGCACGTCGCACATCGAGATATAGATGGTCGAGGCCAGGGTCAGCCCCTCTTCATAGGTCACTTCATCCACGCTTTCCAGTTCCCCGTGGACACGAAGCTGAACGATACACAGCCTGCGGTCGGCACTGATTTCAAGATGAATATCCGACGCACTGAACTCCTCAGCCAGACGAAAATAGGCGATAACCCGGTCCTGAGAGACGCTAATGTCCCTGCGTTTCAGGTCATCTTCCCCGATTGCCAGTCCCTGCCGCACAGAGGCCTCGCGCCGGCGACCCAGCTCGCTGAGCGTGACGAATTCCGTCCGGGCCGCAGGATGGTTGCGGGTAATATTTACCACCCAGCGCTGCACCCGCGTGTCCTGACGCCGGTTACTGTCAATAAGCAGCGTGATGGCCTGCCCCGGATGTTGCTCGGCAAACACAAAATCCACGATCTCTTTATCGGGTGTCATCTTGACCTCAGAAGGAGAGTTCAGAGTTGTCGCTGAGGCGCACGACCGTGGCCGTTACCTCGGTGACGCGCTTTGATGTGCCGGGGATCTGGTCCCCTTTTGCCACTTCAGTCACCCCGCCGTTGGGCAAAAGAATGCGGGCCCGCAACTGCGTACCGCGACCGTAAATTTCCTGTAATCGCACGGCGCTCACGGTCTTTTCGGTGCTGCCAGCGGATGTGGGTTGTGCCGCACCGGGCTGGGTCACGGCGGGTTGCTGCATGATGAGCGGAGCGCTCCGCTCAGCGGACTGCGGGGAAAGGCTCTCGCGCAGCTGCTGTTCAAGCCGTGCGGTCTGCACCTTCTGCTCAAGGATTAAATTTCGGGCCTGAACCGCTTCCAGTTCACCCAGCGTCACGTTTGGTGGCAGCGTGTCGCCGGTGCCGGCGGCCAGCAGTGGTCCGCTGAACATGACCGACAGCAGCAGGCAGGCTCCGGCAGGATCAGTTCTGCGCATAAATGCTCCCCTTAATGGTGTAATCGAACCGCCCCTGCGGGCTCATGGTGAGCGACACGCTGCTCAGACGTAGCCCCGAGGCATCGAAGTCCCTGAGCAGCAGCTCCGGTTGCAGGCGGGTGTTGACGGTAAACGTAAATTCACGCCAGTCCTGAAGCGGAGCGGTCCGCGCCTGCCCCGGCGCAACGGCGGGCGGTTTGACTTCGGTAAAGGTGACGCTGAGATTGTGTCGTTGGAGATGAGAGATAAAGCGCATCAGCTGGGCATCAGCGCCCTGCACCGCTTCATCAATGTTTTTTAGAGTCGGTTTGAGGCTGAACGGAATAAAGACGTCACCGTTTTTTCCCCCTTCCTGAAGGTTAAACACCGCAGAATGCCCCAGCAACTGACGCACGCGAACAGCAAAGTCTTCGACGGTCGCGCCGGGCGTGGCGACATAGCGCAGTCGCAGACCCGCTGCCACGCATTCACCGTTGGTAAAACGCCAGCCCGCCACGGAGGCAAACAACGGCGCACGCGCCAGCCAGCAGTTATCCAACAGGTCGGATAAAGTCGGCTGTGCCACCCAGGGATGCGCGGCATGAACCGGAGGAAGGGGCTTCACCGGGACCATTGCCTGTCTGGCACGAAAAGCCGCCATAGCGGCGGCCTGCTCTGCTTTCTGCTGCACGGCATCGTGCCAGTAAACGCCTGCCGCAATCAGGACGGTGATACCCGCCAGCGGCAGCAGAGCGCCGACCGGCGTCAACCGCTTACACAGGCGGCAGCGCTTCAGCTGTGTCCGTGACAGCGGTTCAGTCAACCACATCGCCTGCTTCTCTTCGACCGCCCCGGCGGCACAGCGCATTCCCGTGGCGTCATCATCGTTGAAGCGCAGGAAGTTTTGTGCCGCAGACTCCACCTGGGCACGGGTCCCGGTAACGTCGCCCATGACGGAGAGCTGGCCGCCACTGGTCGCCAGGAATACCCACAGGTCCCGGTCGCGGTCCAGGCGATAAATGCCCCAGGCGTTGCCCCCCTCTGCCAGCTGAAATGCCACGGCAAGGGAGAAGACGCCACGGCGGATGCGGCCCGGCGTCAGGTAGCCGTGCATTGCAATACCATGACGGCCCGCCACGATGGCATGCGTATCCGGCGATGTTTGACTCCGAACCAGACGTGACATCACGCCGTGTGGCGTTTCCCAGCGCAGCCCCGCCGCCCATTCGCGACGGCGGTGGCTGACCAGTACGCCCGTGCGCACGGCTGTTTTTTTACTGATTACGGTCATGCTTACCTCAACAGAACGGGGGTGATCATGATGACCAGCGTGGTGCGTCCCCGCGTGCCGGTCTGACCACCGCCCAGGATAAAATTACCCGGCGTGAAGGTGCCCTGCTTATCCGCCGAGAGGTTCTGCTGCTCAGAGCCGGTCAGCACCAGCGTCTGGCCGGAACGGAGATTCACCTTGCGCGTCAGCCCCTCGGTGGAGGTGGTCGGCAGATCGTTACGGGTGTTACCGTCCTGGCTGACAAAGCTTTCAATCTTCGGCGGGCTGGTATAGCTGAACGCAAACTGCAACTGCACGTCGCCGTTCTCCTGAATAAACGGCAGCATGGTCATAAACAGCCCGGTGGTGATGGTCGTGGTGGTCATGGTGGAGGTCACGCCCACGTTGGCCGTGGCCGTCGAGCTGGAGCTCGACAGGATGCCCTTCTGGCTGGAGAGCTGATAGGCAACCGGCGTGAGGTTGGCGCTGGGGTCGGTCTGATTCAGCGCCATGCTGACGTTGCCCTGCTCTGACAGCGCCTTAATCAGCAGGCTGGAGCCGGAGAATTTCGCCGCGTTGCCCGTGGCGGTGTCCAGAATAGAAATCCCGGCGCTGGCCGCCGAGGTTGAGGCATTGGCCATCGAACCGGTGAGGCTTGCGCCAACGTTTTGCAGGGACTTGTAAACAAGCCCCCAGTCAAGCCCAAGTTGCTCGTTACGGCTCTGCGTGACGCTGACTATCTGCACGTTCAGCTGCACCTGGCGGCTGAGAACTTTGTTCTGATATTCGATGTAGCGGCCAATGCGATCGAGAACGTCCGGCGTATCAGTCACGCTCAGCGTACCGGTGGCCGCCGACAGCCAGAAGCGCCCGGACTTCGGCGTCACCATCTGCTCGATGGTTTTGCGGATGTCGTCATACAGGTCGCTGTTCAGGCCGTAGTCCGTTTTCTGATTCGAACTGACGTCGCCGGTTGTGCCGCCACTGGTGCCCCCACCGGAACCCAGCTGGTTACCGGACCCGGAGCTGATCGACGCGCTGCTGTTGATTTTGGTGTTCAGAATGACCAGCTGGAAGGTACGGGTGTCCTGCTGATAAAAGTACACGCCGCCGCCGTCGCTTCGCCATGACAGCCCCAGTCCGCTCGCCGCCATGTCCAGCAGGCCACGCACATCACCCTGATATTTCAGGCCCCGGATCAGTGATGGCTGACTCTGCACGCTGGCCGTCTGTCCGGAAGTGCCGCCCATCTGGGCCAGCGGAACGCGACCGTTGTCATCGGGTGCGGGCAGCTGTCCCCGCATCTGCGAGGTGACGACGCTGCCCGTGGAGGTGTTGCTGACCGCCGCAAATGCATCCGGCGTGATGGACACACGAATGCCGCAAAGCGCGGTGATACGCTGGCCCAGTTCCGGCAGCGAGATACCGTCCGGACGGTTCAGCGTCACCTGACAGGCTGGCAGGTTCTTTTCATCGGGCGTCGAGACAACCGGGGCGACCGGTTGCAGGTTGACCCAGGGCTTGTCCGACCACACCACGGTGGGCTGGGAAACGGCCTGACTACTTTGCAGAACGCGCTGCGCGGTATCAGCCTGGCCCGTGGCCTCTTTGTCCATCCTGCTGATTTCGTCCAGCGAACATGATGACAACACCAGCACGGAGGCCAGCGCCGTCAGGCAAAAAGGTAAGCGCATCCGCAGCTCCCGTTTGGAGTTAGTTAAGGTAAACAATGCTGCCCTCCGTCATACCGGACGGCAGGGCCAGATTCATGTCGGTGCCGTCCGCCATCCTCAGCCGTCCGCCGCTGACTATCAGTGCCAGCGCAGAGGTAACCGAGCGGTCCTGCAATGCGGCAAAGACGCCCTGCGTCGCAGGCACCCATATCCAGAGTCGTCCTTCCTGAATGACGCTCTGAATACGGGTATCAGGCGCGGGCAACATGCCCGTTTGCGCAGGACTGACGGGACCGTCGGCCACCGTACGGCCGTGACGCCAGTTATTGACCGCATCAGCGGTGCGCAGCATCTCAGCGGCCAGCTGGTCAGGCAGGATCTGCGCCACGCCATAGCGGATATGGTCACCGGCATGACGCTGTGCCTCACCGGCCATCAGTGCGATAAACAGGCACAGCGCCATTACTGGCAGGGCGAATCCCATTTCAGTGACCTCCGCCCGCTGGCGTGTCGCTGACGGAAATCAGGCACTGAATGCGGTTAGCTTCAGCAAACAGCGGCTTCTCCGCCTTGCGGTAAAGGTCAAAAATCTGCACCAGCACGGACTCGAAGTTACCGTGCATGACCAGCGGAGCCTCAATGCGGTAGTCCAGTGATACCGGCCAGATGACCACCCAGTTGCCGCCGTTGCTGCACGGTGCTTTTGATGCCCAGCCGGTCAGCGTCTCTTTCAGCGTGGAACCGGGGTCGGCACGCCATGTTTCTCCGGCGACCGGCGTCGTCACCGGCGTACCGGCAGACCAGGCGGGCGTTAGCGCACTTGCAGGCGGTGCCGGAGGCAGCGAGGTCACGGGGCGTGGGGCGCGGGGCTGAACAGGCGGGTTTGCAGCTGACGTGCTGCCGGTCGCCTGGGCTGCCTGTTTCTGCAACCCGGATGTCGGCACGGGTGGTGTGCGTGCCACGCCGGACGGCGCAGCAGGGGGTTTAACCGTTGAAGCTCGGGCTGCCGCGATGACCGGTGAGGGCACACGCAGACTCTGAGATTTAAGCACGGCGGCGGGCGTGACGACCGTCTCCCCGGTGAAAGGGTCGCGCGGGAGCGTGGCGGATGGGGTGCGCGACACGGCTGGCGTTACCGTAGGCATGCTGACAGCGGCGGTGCGCGGGGCCACTGAAATTTTCACAGCTGTCGGGGCGGAAAGGTCACGGTACTGGTCACGTAACCCGAAACACACCTCGCGGTTGACTTCATCCACCTTCAGCCGCCAGGCAGGACCGGCGACGACCTGCAATGCTTCGCTGAGTTTCAGCGGCCCAATCGTGCGCTGTACGGCAGGTAACGGACGACTCAAAAGTTCTGAAAAGGCCGACGTGGTGGCTGAACACAGCGAGTAGCCGGACTCCAGCAGCAGGTAACGAAATCCCTCACCTACCGTGTTCACCAGTTGCGCCGGCATGGTGATATCCACCATCTGGTTAAGGGGATCGAGCTGGGCATCTGCCGGGCGCGTACTGACCAGCGTATAGCGATCGTACCTGACCACCTCAGGCGTGCGGTTACGGTACAGATCATCAAAGCGTGCGGGCTGAACGTAACGGCCCGACGGATAGGGCGACGCGGTTGAGGTTGTGTCAGTGCAGCCGGCAAGCAGAACAGAGCAGGCAAACAGCCCTGCCCCCGTTGCGGCGCGTCTGGAAGGTACTGCCATCAGGATTCACCCCAGGAATAGTCTCAGTCAGGGCTGCTATTCTGGCGGTGATTAAAAACCGGACAATACGAAACTCTTTCACGCTTTCCAGGAAAAACATTCCCCTTCGGGGCAACGCCGTCAGGCCACAAAAGCCAGTTTTGTACCCTGACGGCGTTTTTGGATTAGACGCTGAAAACCGGTTTTCTGGATTGAGCATGACGGTTGGACTGTGTTGACAGCCTGTTAACAGCATTCATAAACCCTTTTTCTGTAACGGAAATTGCACACGATAACTTCTCCGATAGCAGATGAAATTATCAGAAACTGCATATTTCTTCGCCTGTGCCGATAACAAAAACGACACATCTTTTCCCAATAACGAGAACTGAATATGAAAATATCAACACGACTTGCCGCAGGTTTTGGCCTGCTCATTATACTTTTTATCATCTGCACCAGCATTGCACTGAACGCGCTTAATCGGGCCAGCGATGGTATGGATGATGCCGTTAACGTCAAAATGAAAAAGTATCAGCTGGTACTGGACATGCGCGGTGGGCTGAGGGATATGGGCATTGCGGTGCGTAACATGGCTTTGCTCACCGACCCACAGGCCATGAAACCTGAATGGGAGCGACTACAGAAACAGAAGTCCCTTTATATTGAAAACCGGCATGCTCTGGGTGAGATGATGAAAACCGATTCAACGCCCGAAGGCCGCGAAGTATTAAGCCAGATTGTTGAAACCGAAGGTCCGGCACTGTCCGCGCTGGAGCAGGCAGGCCAGCTCGGACTGGCTAACCGGGCGCAGGAGGCCACGATTTATCTTATGAACGTCACGCGTCCGGCACAAAGCGTTCTGCTGAAAGCCCTCAATGACATGACACAGGTACAGATGAAAAATACACAGTTCGCCGTTGAGCAGAACAGCAAGGCGGCCGATCGTGCATCACTGATACTCATTCTGCTCGCCGCCACTTCGGCTATCGTGGCAGTCGGAACCTGCGTCTTTACCATCCGCATCCTGATGCGTCAGTTGGGTGGTGAGCCCGCACAGGCCCAGTCTCTGGCGGCTACCATCGCGTCAGGCATTCTGACGACCTCAGTGTCGCTGCGACGTAATGACACAACCAGCCTTATGGCATCGCTTGACGGTATGCAAACGAACCTGCGGGGACTGGTTTCTCAGATTAAAGACTCTGCCGCATCAGTGGCACTGGCTGCGGACGAGATATCACAGGGCAATACGGAGCTCTCCTCCCGTACCGAGCAGCAGGCCGCTGCGCTTCAGGAAACTGCCGCCAGCATGGAGCAGCTCACTGCAACCGTTAAGAGCAACACCGCAGGCGCACAACAGACCGCAGTATCTGCGCGAGAAGCCGCATCCCTCGCCCGGACAGGTGAATCTGACGTAAAACGCATGTCAGAAACCATGCACGACATCTCGCTTAGCGCAGCAAAGGTTCGCGATATCACCTCTGTTATCGAAAGTATTGCCTTTCAGACAAACATCCTCGCACTTAATGCAGCGGTTGAAGCTGCCCGTGCCGGTGAAGAGGGTCGGGGCTTTGCCGTAGTAGCTGGCGAGGTCAGAACGCTTGCCCAGCGCAGTGCTACTGCCGCACGGGACATCAAGCAGCTGATTGAACAGGCCGTGGAACAGGTGGAAAGCGGCGTTGAAGTCGCGGCAGGCACCGGGCAAAGCATACTGAAAATTGTTGGTATGGTGGGCGAGCTGGCAGAAGCAATGGATAATATTTCACTGGCCTCTTCAGAACAGATGCAGGGCATTTCTCAGGTCAGCGTGGCGGTCAGTCAGATGGACGGCGTCACGCAGAATAATGCTGCGCTGGTCGAAGAATCCTCATCAGCTTCGCAGTCACTCTCAGAGCAGGCCCACGCATTACGTGGCATGGTGGATACTTTCCAGGTCTGATAAGCAAAAGTGGGTGAAGCACTTTATTTCTCATCAAGATATCAGGTAGATGTAAGGTCAGCGTTTCACGGGGGGGCAAATCGAAAACCGTGTGCGCTGATCAATTCTGAACATTTCCGATCACCAGATGAAACAGTGTTCAGGGTAATTACCTGACCAGGCATCAGAAGCTAAAACGCCGGAAAACCGGCGTTATGGATGCTTCAGGTTCGGGCATTCATCAGTCTGATTCCGTACTGACTGAACACCGTATCCGCAGAAACGAGGATCAACCCCTCCATCTGCGACTGTGCAATAAGCATGCGGTCAAACGGGTCACCGTGATGTCGCGGCAGTTCACCCGCCTGTTCAGCGTGACCGTGAATAATTAGCACACCTTGCCGGCGCCGCGCACTTATCTACTGGTATTCTTGCCCAACTCAATGTTGTAAAAGGTAATTCGATAAGCGGCAGACTTGATCGTATTTTACAGGCCCGCCGCTTTAACAGCGTCCGCGAATAAGACATTGAAAACAGTTGAGACACCTCAGGCAGTCATTAATAGCACGGGTCTTGACACACGCCGTTTGGCAGACAACATACACGCTTAGCCTGCTGAGACTCTTGAGCCTCACCATTTATCATCCCGCCATCAGCATGAGCCAGAGGCAGCTGAAGACTGATCACTGTCATACCAAGCATTAATGCGCGTAGCAATTTCGATTTTATGTAATTGAGTTTCATAATAAGTCCTGTTTAATTGATCATCAGATATAACTTAATCAGAGCACCTGTCAGGGCGCGCTCAAATACTAAGTGATCAAAATGCATATTTAGGTTCCATCGGTTGAGAACTGGGAACGGGGTCCGGGTAAAAATGGAACAGCCAACCAACTGAAGGAATGGCGAGCGCGGCGCGATAACCCTCGTGGTGAATGATCTCGATGAGGACAGCTGCAAGGAAAGAATATCGTCAAAAAAAATGCCGGACGTGCCGGCATGGATGTTAAAAATCGCAAAGTGAGTCAACTCCAGAATGGTTCCTTTAACCTAAATCATTATAATTATTTTATATTCTTGATATATAACGTATTATTTATAAACTGTAAAATATTTGGTAAATAATTTAAAAATAAATTATTAGAAAATTATCAATTAATAGTTTAAGCCTATTGATTTATTAAATTTATATGTTACTAGTTATCAATGTCAGGAAGACAATTTTATTTGATTGCAAGGACGCAACTTATGAACAAACTGAAATATATTTCTCAGGAAGAGAAACTTATACTGTTGCTACAAAAATATGTTGAAAGATTGAAAGAGTCTGGTTTTGGACAGGAGAAAATCATTCGATATATTTGGCTTTTCTGCGTGGGATATTACATAAAATATTACTTGCCAATTAATCAAAATAACAAAATAGATAGTTTTACGATTATTGCCATGCTATCAAATGCTTTGATAAACAGCACTGACAGACTTGTAGAACATTTGGGATATGAGCATGAACTCACTTTTCTTTTCAGGTATTTAATTCACTATGTTATCAATAACAATGTTGAAGCTGAAAGTATATACAGTAAGGAAAGAGCAAAATACGAAAAAGCACTTTTATCAGATAAAATACATGCTGTTAAGAAAAAAAGGAAAGGAAGAAGACTGTAGAGACTATTATGCCTCTACATGCCATTTAGTTAAAAGCCGTTATGAACTGAGTCGGATTTAGAGCTAAAATTCCAGTCGCTTACTTTGTCTCCTTTAAAAGTGACAGTCAATGACTTTGATTGCGTGTCTGATCCAGAAGAAAAAAGATTAATAATAGGCACATAAGTTAATGCGGTCATATCTGATTTATAAGAAGAGTATAACCATTGTTCTTCATTACTACCCGTACTGGTCTCACGGCCTGGCTTGCCGAAGGAAGCAAGAACCTCATTCTTCGTGGTTTTTCCATTTTTGATTTTCGTGCTTACACTTTGCTTCGTCTCATTTGAAATAGAATGATTTCCAGCTGTTGAACTGCAACCAGCAATTCCGAAAATGAGGAACGAAAAAATAATCTTATTCATTTCACTTCTCCATTGATAACATTATCAAAAATCCGACACCAGCGTTGAAGTTGTTCTTCTGTGTCTTTAATTCCTTTAAGGTGGTGAAACTTCCCTTCACGTGGATAGAATTTAATTTGCCAAGTGGGAAATTCAATATCATTGACTCTGATAAAAAAACCAGAATTTTCAATATTATTGTGTTTGATAGATTGATTGTGTCCCGTTGCTCCTAAAATACTAACAAGGTCAAAAGCGACAATTTCACCTCCAGATTCAATTTGGCAATACCACTTCTCAACCTGATCAAAAGAGTAAGTTTTTTCACGTTTACCGTTTTTCAAAGTCAACTTTCG
>NZ_JFHN01000048.1 GCF_000590885.1 Erwinia mallotivora | reverse complement strand
TTGCCGCTCTCCGGCCCGTTCCCTTTGCCGGTGGCGGTGATGCTCAGGTCTTTGCCCGCGTTCAGCGTTGAGCCGCTGACGGTGTCGCTGCGGTTCTGCACGCCAAGGATACCCGACCGCGCTTCGCCTGAGGTCAGCTGATGACATCGGGATGATACTGAAGGTGAAGGATTGGCCTGGCTGCCTGATACTGGCAGCGCAGGAGCCACAAACGGAACCGCCCGCAGAGGCGGCTGAGAAGTTACGATAACTAACTGGTTTATTGTATGAAATCCCAGCACTATGGCCCGGATTTTTCAGCAACTTAGCTTGTATGTATAAAACTTTTGTAATTCGTCCGTATCTCTTTCAAGAATGCCAATGTAATGTTGATAGGACCTAATTAACTCAAGGTAGCCACATATAGCATTAATTCCAAATGCTTCATGCAAATCACAATAACCTTCTGTTTTTTCGGCAATAACACACCCCCAACCAGCTGGCAATGTATCATCTAATACATCAAAAATGTTTGAAGGTGCCCACAAAGGTGTGCCCCCTTCGGGACAGAGCAATAAGTCAGTTCGAGTCGGATAAAACATGACACCATAGACTTTATACTCCATGCCTGTTTCTAATGGAGTAAACAGCGTTTCGTCAGTTTCCCCCATAACTCTTGCATTATCGGGTAAATTTTTTCCTGACGTTGA
The DNA here is from genome assembly GCF_000590885.1 of Erwinia mallotivora. GTDB lineage: Bacteria > Pseudomonadota > Gammaproteobacteria > Enterobacterales > Enterobacteriaceae > Erwinia > Erwinia mallotivora. The sequence continues at coordinate 1,691 of NZ_JFHN01000048.1, read as the reverse complement.
ATTACATAGAACCAACATTTATTACAACCTATTTAAATTTAAAGTCATCTACCTGACCGGTGTTAGTATTACGGACGTAATGGATTTCAACGCCATTTATATTTTGCGCCATTTTGACCCAACCATCTTCCCGAGGCCATCTTTTATCTGTCATAGGAATCGGTAGCTGACGGCCAGCTTCAGGGTTTGACAAAGCTTGTTCGATTGCCAATTTTTCTTGCAAAGAATTAGCTTCTGTCCTGCCAGTTGAACCACGCCCTAATTGTGTTTCTGATGAGTATGCCAGATCATCTTTATTCTGCTCAGGGATCGGTGTAACCGTGGTATTCCCGCCTGTACCGGGTGCTCCATCCGTATTACCGGTGTTGCTGGCTCCCTGATCGCCAGACTGATCCGGCGTGATCAACGACGTCCCTTTGCTCTCATCCTGAACCGGATTGACCAGTTTCCCGCCGGTCAGATCGTCATTCACCGGGACGGTTTCTGTTTTGCTGCCAGTGCCGTCCGCGTGTTGCTGATTCTGTGCTTTCGCTATCGCGATCACAACACAGCTGGTATTTGCCAGGCAGGCCGCGTCCAGTCCCTTCTTGACAGCCTTCGTCAGAGCCAGTGCCGCCTGCTCATTTGCTCCGCCCTGGCCCGCTTCGGCCACTGCCGCCGCATCCAGCAGCGATTTGGCCTGCATCATCTGCAACATACCGAGGCTGGTCATATTATTGCTGATTTCGTTCTGGCCCGCCTGTGCACCGGCCACCACATCCGCTGTGCCGTCTCCGGCCAGACCGCCCGCCAGACCCGCCGCCAGGCTTCCCAGCGCGACCAGCGTCTGTTTCTGTTCTTCGCTCAGCTGGCTGACCGGCACGTCACCATACAGCGCGTTTTTGATGGCTTCACCCATCGCTGCTGTGGTGGCCGCGCCCGCCGCACCTGCTGCCGCAGAGTTACCCTGAGCGGCGGCGATAACGCCAGCTACTGCTGCATGAGCCATCACCCGGCTGGTTTCATCCGGTGCGTACTGCTTGATGACTTCTGCGATGTAAGGCGCTGAGGCTCCGGCTAATGCTGCTTTCAGGTCACCACCGGCCAGACCCTGCACCGCCGCCGTGGCGGCCTGGATACCCTGCTGGATGGCGCTGCCGGTTCCCCACTGCTGCTGGGCCGTTTTGTAGCCGGAGGTTTCCGTCAGGGCTTTGTTGTAGTTCGCCCAGTCTTCCTTCGTGGCGTTCTCACCCGGCTCTTTAATGCCTTTTGCTGCCAGCTCTGCTTTACCGGCGTTTGTCGCCCGTATCTGACCTTCCGTCCTTGCAATATCCCCTGCCTGCGCCCCCACCTCACCGATCAGCTGGGCCATTTGCAGCCGCTGCTGCTCTTTCTCTTTGTTAAAGATCGGGCTGATGCTGTCGTTCGCACCCGCCGCGTCGCGACTCAGCGTCGTCACGTCCTGCTGCTGACTGGCCCCGTCGCGCACCACTATCGTGCCGGCCGATACCGCCGACTGCGTCGTGCCCTCCGCATGTCCGCTGCCGCCCGCGCCCGCCAGCAGCGTGTTCGCCATGTTACCGGCAAACTGGCCGCCCATCGACGCGCCGCTGCTGACCCCGATCCCCTGATGCGCCGTTTTGTAATCCGCTTCGTTGCTGATGTCGCTGAAGCCCAGCGTGCCGGTGTCGAGTGTATTCTTCTCCGCGTCC
>NZ_JFHN01000047.1 GCF_000590885.1 Erwinia mallotivora | reverse complement strand
CGGTTGGTGATTTGTTTTGATTTGGCGATTGATCAGATCGCACAATCCGGGCTGAGTTCCCTTAAAGTGATCTACTATTCCGCGCAGCTATTTAGCTGCTGAGTATAAGACAATGATTACATAGCTGGATTTTTGCCAGTCATCTTGGAAAATATATGAAATGGCAACAAAGCAAATAATACCCCAAGGTATATTTTTGATAAAATAATTCTTTGTCATACGGACATTCCTTTTCACTATGGTTATTCTATATCATTAGCTTTTTTTTGCTTCTATGCAATGGAATATTTTATTTTTCTTCATTTTCTATAATCCGAACTTTGATTCATAGCATGAAAAAATGAGAGGATTCTCTCAGTTATACGAGAGCAATAAAATTTTATTCCTTAACAGGAAAGTGAATCGAATCATAAAGAGCGTGGCAGATGGAATTGATATGAATTTTTTTTCAATGAAAATCTTACTTGAAAAAGAATCGCCGTCCAATCTACTATCACCCCCGATGTACCGTTGCAATACGCAACATGCCAATGCTCCGGTGATTTGAGATGAACGCCTTCGGGCGGTAAAGCCGTCAGCCTTTGAGAATGGAGATTGCGTCAAGCGCAATAAAGGATTTTACTCAACTATCAGCCTGCCTTCGCAGCGCTTTCTTATGGACCTGTAAGGTCTGTTTTCTTCGTTTCGTCCCGAATCCTGGCGACTGTATTCGATGCAAACTTTGCGACGTGAGTATTGACCATTTGGAACATTTGGGCATCTTCCACGACGGCATTGTGAGCAGAGGAGCGCGGCGTCACTTGCGTTCGAGTGAAACGAGTAACAAGTGACGCCGCAAAGCGGTAAACCTCAACACCACATAATACGTGCCTTCAACCGCGATTTTAAGAATGGTTTCACGGGAATCACCAAATCGCTTCGTTTAATACGTACTCTGTTTTGCGTCCGTTTTCACGGACGTCCGCAAAACGCAAAAATTAACTAATGACTTTTTCAAGTCTTAACTACATGAAATAAGGAGAAAATCGTTCAGGTACTGAGGCGTTCGTCTTAATCAGACGAACGGGGAGCAACAAACCGTCGCACAGAGTGCTAAACGGGCTCCTGCAACAACTCAACTCAGCCTCGCCATGCTACACAGTACCTGACGGCCATAATGGCCAACTAACCGACACGCATGGACGTCTGGCCAACGTACTGGTCATATCAGCCAGTCTTTCTGCCGGGGGCCGCTTACCAGTGATTCGCGGCAGAAAGACTTTGCATTAAAGAGGATACTTACAATCAGACTTTGCGGGACAAATCGCAGGCACAAAAAAGCCCGCAGGGCTTGCGCCGTGCGGGCTCTTAGGACTTCATCGGATGACTCTGGTAATCACCGATGGAGAATTTTGGTGGAGCTGGCGGGAGTTGAACCCGCGTCCGAAATTACTACATACCATTTCAAGGGTATTGAAAACAATGATTTATCAATTAAATCATGCGCTTGGTTTTGTTTGGTGTTTGAGTGATTTATGCAATTTTAATCCTCTGTCGCCAAAATGCCGCCACAATTTAGCGTTTCCAGCTAAGGTTATGAAGAGGGTTTTTGGTGACTGCATCTTCTAAATGATCCGGGGCAAAGTGAGCGTAAATCATGGTCATTTTAATATCTGCGTGACCTAAAATATCTCGCAATACCAGGATGTTTCCGCCGTTCATCATAAAACAGCTGGCAAATGTATGGCGCAAAACATGAGTACATTGCCCTTCTGGTAATTCTATCCCGGCTCGTTTGACCGCCCGCTCAAATGCTTTTCTGCAAGGGGCGAACAATTTCCCTCGTTTTTTGGGGATCTCATCATAGAGTTCTTCCGAGATTGGCACCGTCCGATTTTTCTTACCTTTAGTTTTTGTATAGGTGATGCGGTGCTTTGTGATCTGGTGTCCCTGCAAATTCTCTGCTTCACTCCAGCGAGCACCGGTAGCCAGGCATATTTTAGATATCAGTAAAAGATTTGGACTTTGTGAATCAGCGCAGGAATCCAAAAGGCGTTTGATTTCCAAAGGGGCTAAATAGCTGCGCGGAATAGTAGATCACTTTAAGGGAACTCAGCCCGGATTGTGCGATCTGATCAATCGCCAAATCAAAACAAATCACCAACCGGACTGAGCGATGCCGATCATAGCACCAATACCCCGTGGCGAACGACGCCTGATGCAAAAAGCGATTCAGCGAACACGTGATAAAAATCATGCCCGCAGGCTTACCGCTATGCTGATGTTGCATCGGGGTGACAGTGTCAGCAACGTTGCCAGAACACTCTGTTGTGCTCGTTCTTCCGTCGGGCGCTGGATCCACTGGTTCACACTGTCGGGTGCTGAAGGTCTGAAATCTTTACCTGCAGGACGCTCACGACATTGGCCTTTTGAGC
>NZ_JFHN01000046.1 GCF_000590885.1 Erwinia mallotivora | reverse complement strand
GAGGCTCGGGTGCCATTTGTTCCTGCCACACCACCACTGTTACCTGCACCGCCGTTGCCGCCACTCTGGCCCATCTGACCATCACTGGCATCGCCACCAGCCGCGCCAATCACACCATTTGTGATGGTGAAACTGCTCTGGCTGATGGTCAGATTGCCGCTGCCGCCTGCTGCGCCATCCCCACCGTCGCCGCCGTCAGCGCCGTTACCCCCTGAGCCACCATTGCCGCCGTTACCGCCATCGCCGCCAGTACCCGTGGTGCCGCCGTTGCCGCCGTTCCCCCCGGTGCCGCCTGTCCCGCCGTCAGTGCCTGCCGATGCCTCGCCAGCTGTCCCGCCTTCGCCACCGCTGCCGCCAATTTGCAACAACCCCAATTGATCTTTAACGTTACGTAATGCAGAGGTGGCGTCATCTCCACTACTCCCCGCCTCTCCAGCGGATCCGGCACTGCCGCTGGCGCCGTTGCCGCCGTCTGCGCCATTACTTCCGTTACCGCCATTACTGGTATCTCGTGCATTTGAACCATTACTACCATTGCTACCATTAGTGGCACCCCCCGCACTGCTGGCGGAACTGCCACTGCCACCGCTACCGCCCTGAGATCCGATAGCAACATCCACACTTGCGTAAGTAATATTCATTGTTCCCAGAAAGGGAAGGCTGATAATAGCCAGCGTATTGATGACTGTAATCAGATGACGACGTTGGGGCGTTACAGCGAGAATTGAGGAGGCCTTTTTGGCATTGTGTATTTCCATTTTTTATATTCCATTATCTTTTTGTTAACAAGGTTTTCAGTGTGTCCATTGCACTGTTAATTAAAAAACATGATTACCATGATTTAATTCAACCTCATGTAATTATTGTGTTTTATTTAATTAAACTTTGCTTTGAGGGTTTATATCAGCCTGGTAATTTAAGTGCCCAATTAAAACAGGTGACCCTCACGTGTATTACTTTAATTATGACCTGTAGAAATTGATACTATTTATTTTAATGATTTTTTAATTTTTATTGCCTTTTTCTGAATTGATGGTTTTTATTTCATCCCTGTTATTTTTAAATAATCTGCCTCTTTGCCTGTTAACATCTGAAGAGACAACAGGATTTACTTAAAGGTATAGGAATGGCAACAGACGTACTGATACACTGTCGCAATGAAGTAAACTGAGGCTGAACTGCGCTGAAGCGGGGTTCAGGTGAATGACCTGTAAAAAGATGATGTGTTAATGAGCTATCAGGTACTGGCCCGCAAGTGGCGTCCACAAGCGTTTACCGATGTTGTCGGTCAGCAACATGTATTGACCGCGCTGGCCAATGGATTATCCCTTGGCCGAATCCATCATGCCTATCTGTTTTCCGGCACGCGTGGGGTGGGGAAAACCACCATTGCGCGTTTGCTGGCTAAAGGATTGAACTGCGAAACGGGTATCACCGCCACACCCTGCGGGCAGTGTGACAACTGTCGTGAGATAGAACAGGGCCGTTTCGTTGACCTGATTGAGATAGATGCGGCATCGCGCACTAAAGTGGAAGACACGCGTGACCTGCTGGATAACGTGCAGTACGCTCCCGCACGCGGGCGTTTCAAGGTTTACCTGATTGATGAAGTTCATATGCTTTCACGTCACAGTTTTAATGCGCTGTTGAAAACGCTGGAAGAGCCGCCTGAGCATGTGAAATTTTTGCTGGCAACCACCGATCCGCAAAAATTGCCGATCACCATTTTATCGCGTTGCCTGCAATTTCACCTGAAAGCGCTGGATGTTGCACAGATCCGTGGTCAGCTTGAGCACGTCCTGCAACAGGAAAAAATCGTTGCAGAAACCCGGGCATTGCAACTGCTGGCCAGAGCCGCTGACGGCAGTATGCGCGATGCGCTGAGCCTGACCGATCAGGCGATTGCCATGGGACTGGGGCAGGTCACCACCGCTGCGGTCAGCGATATGCTCGGTACGCTGGACGACGAACAGCCGCTGGCGTTGATTGAGGCTCTTGTCAACGCGGAAGGTGAGCAGGTGATGTCTTTGCTTAACCAGGCTGCATCCAGGGGCGTTGAATGGGAAGCTTTGCTGGTTGAGATGTTAACTTTGTTACATCGGGTGGCAATGATTCAGCTGCTGCCATCGGCGCTGGATAATGAGTTTGCCGCCAACGAACAGCGCCTGCGAGAACTGGCCAGGGTGCTGCCACCCGCCGATGTCCAGCTCTATTACCAGACCCTGCTGGTCGGACGTAAAGAGCTGGCTCTCGCGCCCGATCGGCGCATGGGGGTGGAAATGACGCTGCTTCGTGCGTTGGCTTTTCATCCCAAACAGGTCATTGCTGCACCTGTAGCGGTGTCGCGTCCGGCTGTGAGCCCGGCATCCAGCAGCGTTTCAGAGGTTCCACCCGCCACTCCGGCGGCAATCCCGGCGTCTCAGGTTACCCGCCAGAGCGAACCGGCGACGAAATTACCCGATACCACCAGCCAACTGCTTCAGGCGCGGACACAGCTGTTGAGCCAGCAGGGTGCCACTAAACCAAAAAAGAGTGAGCCGGCGGCGCAGGGGGCGCGGTCGGCAGGTTCGGCACTGGAGAGGTTGGCTGCGGTTGGTGAGCGTAGCCAGAAACGGCGGCCTGATGCACAGTCTGCTGAGCCGTTAAAAAAAGAAGCATATCGCTGGAAGGCGCAAACGGCTGAGGTCAAACCGGAACCGGTCGCCACACCCAAAGCCCTGCGTACGGCGCTGGAGCATGAAAAAACGCCGGAGCTGATGGCGCGTCTGGCCGCAGAATCGCAACTGCGCGACGCCTGGGCCGCTGAAATCGCCGCGCTGACGTTGCCAAAACTGGTGCAACAGCTGGCGCTGAATGCCTGGAAACAGCAGTCGGAAAATGTCATCACCCTGCATTTGCGCTCCAGCCAGCGCCATCTGAATTCACCTTCTGCGCAGAAGGTGTTGACGGAGGCACTGAGTCAGGCAACCGGAGAGCCGGTTGAATTAACGCTGATTGAAGACGATAATCCGGCGGTGTTAACGCCGCTGGAATGGCGTCAGAAAATTTATGAAGAGAAACTGGCGCAGGCGCGCCAGTCGATTATCGCGGACAGTCATATTCAGACGTTGTGTCAGTATTTTGATGCCGATGTTGATGAAGAGAGTATTCGCCCCCTTTGAAACGCTGCGTGTCATAACGCGGCCTGAGCTGAGAGAGAGAACTATGTTTGGAAAAGGCGGACTGGGTAACCTGATGAAACAGGCCCAGCAAATGCAGGACAAAATGGCGCAGGTTCAGGAAGAGATCGCCGCCATGGAAGTCACCGGTGAATCAGGTGCGGGCCTGGTCAAGGTGACGATTAACGGCGCGCATAACTGCCGCAGAGTGGAAGTGGACCCCAGTCTGCTGGAAGATGACAAAGAGATGCTGGAAGATCTGGTCGCCGCAGCCTTTAACGATGCTGCCCGCCGTATCGCTGAGGCGCAGAAAGATAAAATGGCAGCAGTTTCCAGCGGGATGCAGTTGCCACCCGGCTTTAAGATGCCATTCTGATGCAAACCAGTCCGCTCCTTGAAAGCCTGATGGAGTCGCTGCGTTGTCTGCCGGGCGTTGGGCCAAAATCGGCGCAGCGTATGGCATTTCAACTGTTGCAGCGCGATCGCAGCGGGGGGATGCGTCTTGCTCAGGCCCTGACGCGTGCCATGTCAGAGATAGGGCACTGTGCCGACTGCCGGACTTTCACCGAGCAGGAAATCTGTACTATCTGCGCCAATCCCCGCCGTCAGCAAAATGGCATTATCTGCGTGGTTGAGAGCCCCGCAGACATTCATGCGATTGAGCAGACCGGGCAATTCTCCGGGCGCTACTTTGTGCTGATGGGGCACCTTTCTCCACTGGATGGCATTGGTCCTGATGATATTGGTCTGGATCGCCTCGAACAGCGGCTGGAAAAAGAGCCCATCACCGAAGTGATCCTCGCGACCAATCCGACAGTGGAAGGGGAGGCAACCGCCAACTACATCGCTGAAATGTGTGGACAGTATGGCGTTGAAGCCAGCCGTATTGCACATGGTGTACCGGTTGGCGGTGAGCTGGAGATGGTTGATGGCACCACGCTGTCACATTCTCTGGCCGGACGACACAAGATCAAATTTTAGTCATTCAACGGCACGTTGCTACGTGCCGTCTTGAAATCCCGCCAACAGCCCCCATTCTTCACCTCAACCTATACAAACCGTATCAGATGAGGTAGCAATGACTATGAAAGGACAAGAGACTCGTGGCTTCCAGTCAGAGGTGAAACAGCTTCTGCACCTGATGATCCATTCTCTCTATTCAAACAAAGAAATTTTCCTGCGTGAACTGATCTCAAATGCCTCTGATGCTGCCGACAAACTGCGTTTCCGTGCGTTGTCAGCACCCGATCTTTATCAGGGCGATGGCGATCTGCGCGTAAGGGTTTCTGTTGATAAGGAAAACCGCACCCTGACGCTGAGCGATAATGGTATCGGGATGACGCGCGAAGAAGTCATTGAAAACCTCGGCACCATTGCCAAATCCGGGACCAAATCCTTTCTGGAATCACTTGGTTCGGATCAGGCGAAGGACAGCCAGCTGATTGGCCAGTTCGGTGTGGGTTTCTACTCTGCGTTTATTGTGGCTGACAAAGTTTCTGTTCGCACTCGCGCTGCCTCTGCGAGCGCAGATGAAGGCGTATTCTGGGAGTCGGCAGGCGAGGGTGAATACACCATCGCCGATATCAGCAAAGAAGATCGCGGTACGGAGATCACTCTGCACCTGCGTGAAGGTGAAGATGAATTCCTCGATGCGTGGCGGGTGCGCAGCATCATCAGTAAATATTCTGACCATATTGCCCTGCCGGTAGAGATTGAATCCCGTAACGAAGAAGATGACACCATCAGCTGGGAAAAGATCAACAAAGCTCAGGCGTTGTGGACGCGCAATAAGTCAGAGATCAGCGACGATGAGTATAAAGAATTTTATAAACATGTTTCCCACGACTTTGCCGATCCGCTGACCTGGAGCCACAACCGTGTGGAAGGTAAGCAGGAGTACACCAGCCTGCTGTATATCCCGACTCAGGCTCCGTGGGATATGTGGAACCGCGATCATAAGCACGGGCTGAAACTCTATGTACAGCGCGTGTTTATCATGGACGACGCAGAACAGTTTATGCCGAACTATCTGCGCTTTGTTCGCGGCCTGATCGATTCCAGCGATCTGCCACTCAACGTCTCCCGTGAGATCCTACAGGACAGCCGCATAACTCAGAATCTGCGCAATGCCCTGAGCAAGCGCGCGCTGCAAATGCTGGAGAAAGTGGCGAAAGATGATGAGACACAATATCAGCAATTCTGGCAACAGTTTGGTCTGGTGTTGAAAGAGGGGCCCGCTGAGGATAGCAGTAATAAAGACACCATCGCTAAGCTGCTGCGCTTTGCATCCACCAGCAGCGAAGGCTCTGCACAGACCGTGTCGCTTGAAGATTATGTCAGCCGGATGATTGAAGGCCAGAACAAAATCTACTACATCACCGCTGACAGCTATGCGGCGGCGAAAAGCAGTCCGCACCTTGAGCTGTTCCGTAAGAAAGGGATCGAGGTACTGTTGCTTTCAGACCGCATTGATGAGTGGATGATGAGCTACCTCACCGAGTTTGATGGCAAGACATTCCAGTCGGTCAGCAAGGCAGATGATGATCTCTCTAAGCTGGCCGATGAGGAAGAGAGCGAAGAGCAGAAAGAAGCCGAAAAAGCGCTGGAGCCCTTTGTGGAACGGGTGAAAACGCTGCTGGGTGAGCGGGTTAAAGATGTTCGCCTGACGCATCGTCTGACTGACACACCGGCGATTGTGACCACAGAAGCGAACGAAATGACCACTCAGATGGCGAAGTTGTTCGCCGCGGCGGGCCAGGAAGTCCCTGAGGTAAAATACCTGTTTGAACTCAATCCGGATCACGCACTGGTTAAACGTGCCGCGGATACCCAGGATGATGCCCGCTTTGCGGAGTGGATCGAAGTATTACTGGACCAGGCGATGTTTGCTGAACGCGGTACGCTGGACGATCCTAACCTGTTTATTTGCCGCTTAAACCAGTTGCTGCTGGGCTAAACCCCGCACTTGCCGCCAGAGGACTGGCGGAATGCGTCAGCATTTTGCCCGGGATGCAACAGTCCGGGCGGTAAAGGTCGTCACTGTTCGCCTTTACTGCCCGGAAAAAGGGGCTGAGTGGCGTTTTTTCATTATTAAATTCTGTATCAGCCGCCAGAATGCGCAGGACAATCGACGAAAAAGGTGTTTTTACCGGGTTTATGACGTTTATCTCTCTGAAGTCGTTGTAAGGGATAACCACCACGTTCCTTGTGGAGAGCAGACCATGATGGTATGTTCTTGCCCTGGATAACGTGAACATTAAAGCAATTCGCAAGGGGATTTACGCAATGCGTATTATTCTGCTCGGTGCTCCGGGTGCAGGTAAGGGGACTCAGGCTCAGTTCATCATGGAGAAATACGGTATTCCGCAAATCTCTACTGGCGATATGTTGCGCGCGGCCGTTAAGGCTGGCAGTGAACTGGGTAAGCAAGCTAAAGAGATCATGGACGCCGGTAAACTGGTGACTGATGAGTTGGTCATTGCGCTGGTGAAAGAGCGAATTGCTCAGGATGATTGCCGCAACGGTTTCCTGCTGGACGGTTTCCCACGTACCATCCCTCAGGCTGATGCCATGAAAGAGGCGGGGATCCGTGTCGATAACGTACTGGAATTCGCTGTTCCGGACGAGCTGATTGTCGAACGCATTGTTGGTCGCCGTGTGCATGCGCCGTCAGGCCGGGTTTATCATGTCACTTTCAACCCGCCGAAGGTGGAAGGGAAAGATGATGTGACAGGGGAAGAGTTAACCACCCGCAAAGACGACCAGGAAGAAACCGTACGTAAACGTCTGGTTGAATACCATCAGATGACCGCGCCGCTGATTGCCTACTACAGCAAAGAGGCTGCCGACGGTCATACTGCGTATCACAAAATCGACGGCACACGCAAAGTGTCCGAAGTCAGCGCCGAGCTGGCGAAAATCCTCGGTTAAAATGTTGTGGCCAGGTCAGCCTGGCCCTGTTGTAGCAATTGGTTTTCCCTCCGTCATTTTCCGCTAGAATAAGTCTCGTTTTCATCACCTGATATGCCCGTATAAGGAATAACAATGAGGCAAGACAAACCCGGTGTGCTGCTGGTCAATCTTGGCACCCCAGATGCCCCGACCGCATCAGCGGTTAAACGCTACCTTAAACAGTTCCTCAGCGACCGTCGGGTCGTGGATACGCCACGTTGGTTGTGGTGGCCAATTCTTAATGGTGCCATCCTGCCAATCCGTTCGCCTCGCGTTGCGAAACTCTACGCTTCCGTGTGGATGGATGAAGGCTCGCCGCTGTTGGTTTACAGCAGACGTCAACGCGATGCGCTGGCTGCGCGGCTGGATATGCCGGTCGAGCTGGGGATGAGCTATGGCAATCCGAGCCTGAAGAGCGCCCTCGATAAACTGATGGCGCAGGGGATCACCCGGCTGATCGTGTTGCCTCTCTATCCCCAGTACTCCTGCTCAACCGTGGCGGCGGTGTGGGATGGCATCACCCAGGTTTTTGCCGGTTACCGCAGTCTGCCATCGGTGCAGTTTATTCGTGATTATGCTGAACATCCGGCCTATATCGCCGCGCTGAAAGCCTCTGTCGAACACTCTTTTGCCCAACATGGCAAGCCGGATTTGCTGGTGACTTCTTTCCACGGTATTCCACAACGTTTTGCCGACCAGGGCGATGACTATCCTCTGCGTTGTCACAACACCTTCGACGCGCTGGTGGCCGCTCTGGGACTGAACAGTCAGCAGGCGATGCTTACCTTCCAGTCGCGCTTTGGTCGCGAGCCCTGGCTGATGCCTTACACCGACGAAACCATGAAGGGACTTCCGGCAAAAGGCATTAAGCATGTGCAGATTATGAGTCCTGGTTTTTCTGCCGACTGCCTGGAAACGCTGGAGGAGATCAGCGGAGAGAACTGCGAATTGTTCCTCCATGCTGGCGGGACGAAATTCGAGTATATACCGGCTCTTAATGACAGCCCGCTGCATATCGATATGATGGTGGAGCTGGTTAACAGTCAGCGCTGAGCCAACCGCAGGGATGCGCACCCAATGGCGCATTCCTGTGTTATCATTTCGTGATTGTTCTCTTTTCTGTCATCTGCATAATGAAATTTCCCGGCCAGCGTAAATCCAAACACTATTTCCCCGTCAGCGCCCGCGATCCTCTCTTACAGCAAATTCAGTCTGAAAATCCGGAAACCAGCAGCAGCTGGATAGTCGGAATTGATCAGACGCTGGTGGATATTGAAGCGAAAGTCGACGATGCATTTATCGCCCGCTACGGCCTGAGTACCGGGCATTCAGTGGTGATTGAAGATGATGTGGCAGAAGCGCTTTACGCTGAGCTGACGTGTGAAAATCTGATAACCCATCAGTTCGCGGGTGGCACGATAGGCAACACCCTGCATAACTACTCTGTTCTGGCCGACGATCGCTCTGTGCTGCTGGGCGTGATGTGCAACAACGTACAAATTGGTGGTTATGCCTACCGCTATCTCTGCAACACCTCAAGTCGAACCGATCTTAACTACCTGCAAGGTGTGGATGGGGCTATTGGACGCTGTTTCACCCTGATCGGTGAGCATGGCGAACGCACCTTTGCCATCAGTCCGGGGATGATGAATCACCTGCACAAGGCAAGCATTCCTGAAGATGTGATTGCAGGCGCAGCGGCGCTGGTGCTGAGCGCTTATCTGGTGCGCAGCAAACCCGGAGAGCCAATGCCGGAAGCCACCATGCAGGCGGTTGCCTTTGCTAAAAAACACAATGTTCCGGTGGTACTCACGCTGGGCACCAAATACGTCATTGCCAGCGATCCGGCTTTCTGGCGTGATTTTCTGCGCGATCATGTGTCGGTGGTGGCGATGAATGAAGAGGAAGCTGAAGCGCTGACCGGGCTGGACGATCCGTTACAGGCTGCCAACATGGCGCTGGACTGGGTGGATCTGGTGCTGTGCACGGCAGGACCCAACGGGCTGTACATGGCTGGTTTTACTGAGGAAGAAGGTAAACGTAAAACGCAACATCCGTTGCTGCCAGGGGCGATTGCCGAGTTTAACCAGTATGAGTTCAGCCGCGCCATGCGTCAGAAAGACTGTCAGCAGCCATTGCGCATCTTTTCGCATATTGCACCCTATATGGGCGGCCCTGAAAAAATTATGAATACTAACGGTGCGGGAGACGGGGCACTGGCGGCAATGTTGCATGACATCACCGCCAATAACTATCACCGGCTTAATGTGCCCAATTCCAGTAAGCATGGCCGTCAGTATCTGACTTACTCTTCGCTGGCGCAGGTGTGTAAATACGCCAATCGCGTAAGCTACCAGGTGCTGAACCAGCACTCACCGCGTTTGACCCGTGGCCTTCCGGAGCGGGAAGACAGCCTGGAAGAGTCCTACTGGGAGCGGTAAGGGGCCGCGCTCTGTGATGACGCGGCCAGTCAGATCGGGCACGCTTTCGGTGCCGCATCTGACTCGATCTGCATCAGCGTCAACATGCTGTTGGCAATCTCCCGCTCGCCCATGACCACCTGGTCGGCACCCCGGGCGGTGATGTAGTCCACCTCATCGTCATAATGAGCGCGGGCGATGATATCGATGGTCGGACGTTTCTCTCTGGCTGCGGTGACAATCTCTCCGGCTTCGTAGCCATTCGGAATGGTCAACAGCAGCCAGCGGGCGCAGTCAAGCCGCGCCAGCTCCATCGTTTCAGCGCGCGCGGCATTGCCAAGCACCGCACTGATACCCTGTTCCCTCAATGCTTCCACCCTTGAGCGGCTGTTTTCCACCACCACGATGTCAATGCCGCTCTCCATTAACTTTCGTCCCAGCATACTGCCGACACGGCCAAAACCGACCACCACGGCATGGTGACAGATATCCACCGGGATCTGCTTTTCCTCCTCTGCTTCCAGTTCAGGCTGTTGTTCGTCGGTAACGGCCGTCCTGTCGGCATAGCGCTGCAACAGAGCAAACAGGACAGGATTCAGCATGATTGACAGGATTGCCCCGGCCAGCACCAGGTTACGCCCTTCTTCTGACAGCAGATTAAGTGAAATGCCAAGCCCGGCCAGGATAAAGGCGAACTCCCCAATCTGCGCCAGACTGACAGAGATAGTCAGCGCTGTGCGCCGCGAGTGGCCAAACAGGCGCACCAGCAGCAGCGCTGCCAGAGATTTACCCAACATAATAATTGCCAGCACACCGGCGACGGCCAGCGGCTCATTCAGCAGGATCATTGGATCAAACAACATACCCACGGAGACAAAGAACAGAACCGCGAAGGCATCGCGTAGTGGCAGGGTGTCATGCGCGGCACGGTGGCTGAGTTCGGATTCATTCAGCACCATGCCGGCGAAGAAGGCTCCGAGGGCGAAAGAGACATCAAACAATTCAACCGCGCCAAAGGCGATCCCCAGCGCCAGCGCCAGCACGGCAAGGGTAAACAGCTCACGGGAGCCGGTCGCGGCGCTGCGGGCAAGGATCCAGGGAACGGCCCGGCGGCCGACAACCATCATCAGCACCATAAAGGCCACGACTTTGCCGATGGTGATCAGCAAATCAATCAGGATGTTGCTGAAGGTGGCACTGCCTTCTTCAAACATCCCGGCGATAGCAGGCAGCAGAACCAGAGCCAGTACCATGACCAGATCTTCCACAATCAGCCAGCCGATGGCAATCTGGCCGTTTTTGCTGTCGATCAGCTGACGCTCTTCCAGTGCGCGCAGCAGCACCACGGTGCTGGCGGTGGACAGACACAGGCCAAACACCAGCCCGGTCAGCCAGGACCAGCCCATAGCCCAGGAAAGCGCCATTCCCAACAGTGTGGCAACGGCAATTTGCGCAATTGCACCGGGAATGGCGATCGCTTTCACGGCCATTAAATCTTTCAGTGAGAAATGCAGACCCACGCCAAACATCAGCAAAATAACGCCCAGTTCGGCCAGCTCCGGAGCCAGATTAGTATCGGCGACAAAGCCTGGCGTAAACGGCCCGGCCAGCACCCCCGCCAGTAAATAACCCACCAGCGGAGAGATGCGCAGCTTGTTCGCCAGCATCCCCAGCAGGAAGGCCAGAACCAGCCCGCCGACAATGGTGGTAATGAGTGGGGTGGTGTGATGCATATCTCTCTCCCTGGTACGGTAAATGTGTCCGGATGTAATAATTAATTGTATGGCATAACGCCGCCGGTCGCGTGTAAGGATTGGTAAAGATGGCAAAAAAAACAGAACTTCATGCAGAGATGAACTGTGATGTGTATTTTCAGCGGTTATCTGTTTGAGGATTTGATTTATTGCAGAAATAATACGGCATGGATATCAGTAATCCATGCCGCTGTGGCTTATTTCGTGTGGTTGTCAGGCAGGAATAGGGTGAGAATGCCAAGAAGTGGCAGGTAAGCACAGATTTGGTAGACATAATTGATGCT
Source organism: Erwinia mallotivora (assembly GCF_000590885.1). Lineage (GTDB taxonomy): Bacteria > Pseudomonadota > Gammaproteobacteria > Enterobacterales > Enterobacteriaceae > Erwinia > Erwinia mallotivora. Next base: position 39,869 of record NZ_JFHN01000046.1, on the reverse strand, counting down.
GGTGTGGTCAGCGACAACACCCAGCACTGCTGCGCCGAGGCCGCCCATGCCAAAAGCAAAACCAAAGAACAATCCCGAGATCATACCTATACGGCCAGGCATCAGCTCCTGGGCGTAGACCAGGATGGCCGAAAACGCTGAGGCAAGGATAAAGCCAATAATTACTGAAAGTACCCCGGTCCACATCAGAGAGGCATGTGGCAGCAGCAGAGTAAAAGGGGCGACACCAAGAATTGACACCCAGATCACCCGCCTGCGTCCCACTTTATCTCCCACCGGGCCGCCGATAATGGTGCCTGCTGCCACAGCAAACAGAAATGCAAACAGGTGGAATTGTGCATTCTGCACCGACAGGCCGAATTTATGCATCAGATAGAAGGTGTAATAGCTGCTCAGGCTGGTGAGATAGAAATACTTAGAGAAGATCAGCAGCAGCAGGATGGCGACGGCAAAAGCGACTTTACCGCGTGGCAGGGTGTTTTTTTCCGGAGTGGACTGGCTGGCTTTTGCTACCCGGTGCCGGGCCTGATACCAGCGGCTGACCTGTAACAGCAGCACAATAGCCAGTAGCGCGGCCAGAATGAACCAGGCGACGTTGCCGCGTCCATAGGGGGCAATGATCAGTGCCGCCAGCAGTGGGCCGAGAGAGCTGCCAAAGTTACCGCCAACCTGAAAAAGTGACTGCGCCAGACCATGACGACCACCTGAGGCCATTCTGGCTACGCGTGAAGACTCAGGGTGAAACACCGAGGAGCCAGTGCCAACCAGCGCAGCCGCCACCAGAATGGTGTAAAAATTACCGGCCATTGCCAGCAGAGCCAGCCCACACAGGGTAAAGGTCATGCCAATCGGTAAAGACCAGGGCTGGGGATGTTTATCGGTATAATAGCCAATTAGTGGTTGTAATAACGAAGCCGTGACCTGAAACGTCAGGGTAATCAATCCTATCTGTACAAAACTGAGAGAGAATTCACCCTGCAACAAAGGATAGATGGCGAGGATCAGCGACTGCAACATGTCATTAAGCAGATGTGCCACGCTGATCGCGCCCAGAATGCTGAAAACCGTACGTTGTGCCGCAACCGGGGAGGAGGGATAAATCTGTTCACTTGCCATTAAGTTAACCTGCCGTTAATTTTGATTATCACTTTACGCTAATAGTTTTTGACGTTTTTTAACAAGGAAAAGATGATGTCGGTTATGAAAAAAAATGCGCTGGCCCTGCTGGCGTTGACCATTTTCACCACGCCGCTGGCTGCACAGGCCTGGGTTAAAGATAAGGTGTATAAATTTACCGTACTGCACACCAACGATCACCACGGGCGCTTCTGGCAAAACGATCGTGACGAATATGGCCTGGCGGCGCAAAAAACCATGATGGACAAAATCCGTTATGACGTTCAGGCACATGGCGGCGCGGTGCTGGTTCTCTCCGGAGGCGATATTAATACTGGTGTGCCGGAGTCTGATCTGCAAGACGCAGAACCGGATTTTCGCGGGATGAATCTGGTGGGTTACGATGCGATGGCAATCGGTAACCACGAGTTTGACAATCCTTTATCCGTACTTCGCCAGCAGCAAAAGTGGGCTAAATTCCCGCTGCTTTCAGCCAATATTTACCAGAAAAGTACCGGTAAAAGGCTGTTTCAGCCTTATGCATTATTTACCCGCATGGGGCTGAAAATTGCCGTAATCGGTCTGACGACTGATGACACGGCAAAAATTGGCAATCCGGAATACTTCACTGATATGGAATTTCGTAAGCCCGCGACGGAGGCCAAAGCGGTAGTCGAACAGCTCCGTGCTAAGGATAAGCCGGATGTGGTCATCGCCGTCACGCACATGGGGCATTATGACAATGGCCATCACGGTTCAAATGCGCCGGGAGATGTGGAGATGGCGCGTGAACTGCCCGCTGGCTATCTGGATATGATTGTCGGCGGCCACTCTCAGGACCCGGTCTGTATGGCACAGGAAAACGTCAAACAGGTGAATTATGTGCCCGGTACGCCCTGCAAACCGGACCGTCAGAATGGAACCTGGATTGTTCAGGCTCACGAATGGGGCAAATATATTGGTCGGGCTGATTTTACCTTTACTAACGGCAAGCTGACGCTGGAACATTACGAACTGGTGCCGATTAATCTGCGGCATAAAGTCACCAATGCGGATGGCAGCAGCAGCCTGGTGAACTACACCGAAGAGATAGCCAAAAATCCGGCGATGCTGAAATTACTGACACCTTTTCAGAAAAAGGGCGAAGCGCAGCTGGGCGTGAAGATCGGTAGCGTCAACGGGGATTTGCATGGTGAGCGAAATAAGGTGCGTTTCGAGCAGACCAACCTGGCGCGAATGATTCTGATGGCGCAGATTGAACGGACCAGTGCCGATTTTGCAGTAATGAGTGGTGGCGGGGTGCGCGATTCGGTAATGACCGGGCCCATTACCTATAAAGATGTGCTGAAGGTACAGCCGTTTGGCAATACGCTGACTTATGTCGATATGAAAGGCAGTGAAGTGGAAAAATATCTGGCGGTGGTTGCCAACATCAGCGTTGACTCAGGTGGCTATGCGCAGTTTGCCCGCGTCAGTCTGGTGGCTGATGGCAAAGGGGTCAGTGATGTCAGAATCAACGGTGAGCCACTCCAGGCCGACAAAACATACCGCATGGCGACGTTGAGTTTTAATGCCACCGGCGGTGACGGCTATCCGCCGGTTAATCACCTGCCTGGCTACGTCAACACCGGATTTGTTGATGCGGAAGTGCTCAAGCAGTATATCCAGAAGCATTCACCGCTGGATGCAGCGGCTTATGCGCCAAAAGGTGAGATTGTTTATAAATAATTAAATACAGGGGTGGTTTTCTTTCAATGCGATTGAAAACCACCGGTTTCTAACCTTATTAAAACCCTTCTGCAAAACGGTACGTAAAACGACGGATATCAAACCGCAATGCAAGCATCCCTGTATTCCGCCAGCGGCGGGATACAAAGGCCTTCTACCTGAGAATGTCAGCGGCGTTAGTTGCACTGACAATGACGCGAGGATTGTTGATACCTGCCCAGGGGGCTGAAACAAAAGCGCCCGGATGAATATGCTTCGTTGGTGGACCACTACATCAGGGATATTTCAAAGCGGGCGCTGGGCCGAAAGCTGAAGCTGTCACAGGGCATAATCCGCATAAAGTTTCAGATGGCTGAGGGATTTATTGACGGATGTTTGTCGATGCTGGAAGTTGAGCTGAAGATGGATCACTCATTCTGACAAATGTGGCCCACAAAAGGGCCACACTAATAACTATGGTAAAAAGAGGGCGAGAATTGCAGAAAAAATAAAAAATACAGTAGCTGTAATCCACAGATAAGAATAAATTCTCATCCATGTTTGTACTTTAATAGCTGCATCATCGAAGAATGAGTATGCAGGATCATCATTCTTCATAAAAAAAATTTTGTTTTTATTGGATAGTTTTATAAAAAAACGTATCACAGTAAAAGCGCCGAAGAAACCAAGCATGTGATGAAATGAACTTGGAGCAGGAAACCTGAAGCTTTTCTTGTAAAGCGATATCAGGTCATAATAATTTTGTCTTTTGACAGCATAAATTATGAAAGATAGAAATATCATTGCACAGCCAGAGAGTGCAAAAAATAGCCCCATTGCAGCTATGTTTTTATAAGTTATCATAAAAATCTATAAATTTATCGACTAAAGTTTCAAGCCCCGAGCCTCCCAGGTAACCACCTGCGATGCCACCAACAGTTGCGCAGGCAATGCCCCCCACACCAGCAGTGACTATACCTATTCCTGTACAGACGCTTAGTGCGGCTGCACTACCATATGCACCCCCCACAATGCCCCCAGCAGTTCCGGCAGCAAAGGTTGAATACTTCCTGAAAGCTATTTTTCCACATTCACCTTCGCGCCCTGTCGTACAGGCATTGGCTACTTCATTTGTGGTGCCTAAAAATGAAAAACCTATCCCAATAAAGCCCCCGCCTTTAAGGAAACGAGCCGCCCTTGCTGCATTACCCACATACCAGGAATAACCGGGAATGCCTCCCAGCCCTGCCGTTGACCACTCATACACAATGAATTTACTCGACAGGTTTAACGCCCGCTTCAGATTCTCATACTGCTTGAATTTCACAACATAACGCGCAAGTGATTTTAAAAGCGGCTTGTTGACCAGCTCCTTTAACTGATTCAGCAGCCGATTACGCTCAACAAAAAACTGCTGACCAATCAGCGTTCCCTGAGTGCGGAACTGATTCTGATAGCTGACCTCAATTTTTTTCAGGGTCTGCTCAATGGCTCTGAAATATTTCTCACCGGCATCGCCTGCGATGCTGAAAATCTTATCTCCGGCACCGGTCAGCGCGGCAATCAGCCCGTAATGCTTCTGCATAAAACTGGCGTCGTCGCTACTAACGCCGGTAAAGGCCCGGTTGGTCTTGTTCTTCGCCTGCCTGAGCGAATGCAGCATATGCATAGTAAGCTGAGTGGGTGTGTCCGGGTCAGCCACAATCAGAATCTGTCCGGGCTTCAGATACGGCGTATCCGCATTGAGTTGCATAAACAGGCTGACAGCAGGGGAACGCATATCCCTGAACAGTTCCCGCGCCTGATAATCCAGCGTACCGGGCCTTTCCACCACACAATATCCGGGGGCTATGTTACGCGCCATGCTTCCGTGCTCCGTTCGTTATTAATTAACGTTGGTGATTGCCGTCAATGGCAGTACCAGAGGTGTCGAAAAAAACTGCGGTGAATATAAACAATCCGGCTGCGTTACGCAAAAAGTGTTGTCACTCAGCCGCGAAATGCGAAATGCGAGATCGAAGAAAACCATGCTGATGCAAAATTCAGGAAGTTCACACGTTAATTTAAAGCGTTACAGAGGGGGTAAAGATCCCCTCTGGTATGTAAAGCCAAAATCAAAGATCGGCATATTCAAGAATATCCTCTCCCATCAGGGCGCAGTCCGCTTCAGGATAGTAAGTAAAGCGCATTCGGTACTTACCTTTGTAGATATACCCCCAGGTTTCCAGTACATCAAATTTCTGGGAATTATTCTGAGGGTTATTTAATCTATTTAGTGGGGTAACTTTTTCCTCAATTAATATGCGGTCGTCGTTATCACGATAAAATGATAAAAGCTTTTTGGCATCTTTAAGTGTATTTTCCTTGCATGTCATTGAAGACTTTTCAGCAGCCCCAAAAGAATTAAAGGCAGTAATCATCAAAGCGGCGGCAACAATATTTTTTAATTTAAGCATCATGAAATACCCATCTCTTTTTTTATGCGGTCCAGTGCCTGTTTTCTCATAACAAGGCCGTTATAACCACCGTTAACGATGTAGGTTACTGAGTGTAAATCATCCCTGTCAGCGTGAGGGTTAATGTTCCGTCTGCGCCAGAATTCACATGCAGTTCTGACGGCAATATGCTTTTGTCAGTTCTATTGGCTCCGGGGCGATACAAAGAATCGTAGCCCCGGCCATTTCAATGGCACCCATAATTAGCTCAATACTGCCTCAGAGGCGATTACGCATGCGGTCAGATTGCTGAGGTTGTCTTTGTTAAAAAATAAATTTAAAGCTTTGTTATTTAACGGAGTTAATGGCGGTCAGGCAGCGGCGCTTCACGGCACCAGTAGCCTTCACCTGCGTTAAACCTGTATGCCGCCATCTGAGCTTTGTTGCCAGACGGCACTATTCTGAAGAGTGATGAACACGCTGGCTGTCACCATTTTTATGGCGGATAAATCTGCCGCGCAGCGTGTCATACAACCAGTTGTAGCCGATGGTATAAGGCAGAAAAAACAGAAAAAAAGCCACTTCAACCATAAATGCATGCCACAACGTGATATCCAGCATTCTGGCAGCAATCGGTAAACCGATACAGATAAAACCGCCTTCAAATCCCAGGGCATGAGTAATGCGCAGCGGCCAGCCACGACGGGCGTCTGCTGGTTGGAAAATCCGGTCAAAGGCGGCGTTGTAGATCACGTTCCAGCCCATTGCCACAGTTGACAACATAATGGCTAACGCCCCCATCTGAAAAAGAGGTTTTCCCATAATATATGCCGCCAGAGGTGCCACTAATAAAATGGCTAACACCTCGAAGCCCACTGCGTGACAGATGCGTTCTTTGATTGTCCGGGTATACATATCGACTCCTTAACTGAATCCGCGACTATTTTCTGGCGGTTATCTGCTAAGGTAAAATGAGGTTCTATCTAAAAAAGCGATACATCTGTGCGATATTCACCGGAATCATTGTTAGCATTTGTGCAGACCGTGGAGAGTGGGTCTTTCTCTGCCGCCGCACGGGTGCTGCGTAAAAGTCAGTCCACGGTCAGTACCGCCGTGGCAAATCTGGAAACTGACCTCGGTTTTACCCTGTTCAGCCGTGATTCCCGGCTGCCTGTGCTGACAGAAAATGGTCGTCGGGCACTGGTGCAGGTCAGGGAGATCCTCGCCGCCAGCGCGCAGTTGGATGAGCTGGCCGTCAGACTGGCAGAGGAGTCAGAACCCTGCCTCAGCCTGGTGATGTCTGATTTCTGGCAGGCTGATTATCATGAGTCTCTGCTGAAACGTTTTGCCGTACGCTATCCGGAAATTGAGTTTGATTGCATGATTGCCGAGGACAACGATGTCATTGACCTGCTGCTGGCGGGCAGAGCACATGTTGGCATCATCCGCGCGCAACCTGACTATCCGCCAGATATCGTCAGTTCCCGCTTGCAGGTGGAAGCACAAATGGCGTTGTACCTGCGCTATGATCACCCTCTGGCACAACAGCAACAGGTCAGCGAGACCAGTCTTAAACGGGTGCGACAACTCTGTCTGAATACCTGGGTAGAAAATGCGCGTTACCAGCCTGGTAAAGGGGGCTGGTCAGCCCCGTCCTACTTACTTTTGCTGGAAATGGCAGAGCAGGGATTTGGCTGGAGTATTCTGCCGCGCTGGCTGGTGCAGCAGTTCGGACATCAACTGCTGTGCGAACTGCCCGTTAAGGGCTGGCCGCAGCGGATTTCGGTCGACGCCGTCTGGTCACGTCGTACTCCACCCGGACCGGCCGGTCGCTGGATGATCGACCAGCTGCTGGCGCAAAAAGCCGATGAGCCGTGACCTGATGGCGCTCAATACAGTGTAGCGTTGCTGTTAATCCCGTCTGGCGATATCACTGAATGAGGCGTTTACCTGCTGCGCCAGCGCTTCAGCGGCCAGTTCAATCTCCAGCCCGCGTTTACCGCCGGAGACAAAAATGGTCGGGAAACTCAGTGCAGAGCGATCGATCACCGTCGGCAGACGTTTTTTCTGACCCAGCGGGCTGATGCCGCCCAGCAAATAACCGGTGGTTCGTTGGGCAATCTGCGGACTGGCCATTTCAACCTTTTTCACTGCGAATGCTTTTGCTACCTGTTTCAGGTCCAACTGTCCGGCAACAGGTGTGACGGCAACAGCCAGCGTTTTATTGTCACCGTTGAGGGCCACCAGCAGCGTTTTATAGACCTGGCTGGCATCCTGATTCAGCTGTGTTACTGCCTCATCGCCAAAATGCGTTTCGTTGCTGTCATGCTCATAGGAGTGCAGACGAAAACTGACTTTATGTTTTTCCAGAAGTTTTACTGCTGGCGTCATCAAAACCACCCCATTGATAATTAACCTGATAAACAGAGTCTTTGTTGTTGAAAAAAAGTACTGGCGAAAATCCAGGCTTTACGCGACAATCTGCTACCGCCAGCAACCTGATTGCTGGTGGCTAACTAAAATCATTAAAAATTTCTCTTTGACAGGCCGATATTCATATTGGCCTTTTTTTTCAGGTTTTTTTCAGCATCTCCGGCAAATTGCCGTCACCGTAGAGATGTAATGCACCCACGGCCACGACATACTTTCCTGGCGGTAAACACTGCAATATCTGGCACCAGCGCTGATTGCGCTGCAACATCAGTATGTCGTTCAGTCCTGCATTAAAGGTGGCAGGCAGAGCGCTTTGCGGGCGGGATGGGGGACTTTCCAGCCACCAGCCGATCATCATTTGCAGCAGGCGGGCATTGGTGTGCCAGTGTGTCAGCGTATCTTCCAGCAGCGAACGGCCATTATCCGGCAACGCTTTCAGCAGCGCCAGCTGGGTTTCCGCACCCTCCAGCTCAATCACTTTTTTTTGCTGCGAACGGGCGGCTTTCAACAGCTGGTAATCGATACCACAACCGGCATCCAGTCCGAGTCTCTGCGCCTGCTGTGCCTGAAGCATCAGCGCTATCTGCCAGGCAGGCAGCAGGTCGATTCCTTCACGCTCAATCATCACTTCGTTACAGCAGCGGTTCAGGGTCTCCAGCTGTGAGGTGGTAAGACGTTCTGTCAGCGGTGGGCACTGTTGGCGCTCACTGAATGGCGACGCGCCTGTAGCGATATCTGCTTCAACAATCAGCGCATCTGCCTGTTCCAGCTTTAAAAGCAGGCCGCGGGGCAGCGGCACCATGTTTTGCGTACCCATGTGAATACTGCCCACCAGATGCAGCCGCCTTTGCCCGAGGGTGATATCCACTGCCGGCCAGCTGTAGCCTGTCGCAAAGAATTTTTGCCACAGAAAAGCGACCCTACGCCATAGTTTTGCCATACTTTCCGCCTTAGCCGTTGTCGCACTATGCTAACGCGTTAACGGAGTGAGGACCAGGCCGCAGCCGTTGGCTGGCATTACTTATCAGACGGTGGCTGGTAGCGAATCAGTCGGTTAGCGTTGCTGACAACAGTAACTGATGACAGGGCCATCGCCGCCCCCGCCACCACCGGACTCAGTAGCGTACCGGTCAGTGGGTAAAGCACCCCGGCAGCAATCGGAATACCACAGGCGTTATAGATAAATGCCCCCAGCAGATTCTGTTTCATATTCCTCAGTGTGGCTTTGGCGATGGCCAGACCATCTGCCAGCGCCGTCAGATCGTTGCGCATCAGCGTCATACCGGCGGTTTCAATTGCCACATCGCTGCCGCCACCCATGGCAATACCCACATCAGCCTGGGCCAGCGCCGGGGCATCATTGATGCCATCACCCGTCATCGCCACCTGATGGCCCTGCTGTTGCAGAGTGCGAATCGCCTCTGCTTTACCTTCTGGCAATACGCCAGCAATGACCTTATCCAGTCCGGCCTCATCTGCAATCGCTCTGGCGGTAAGCTCGTTATCACCGGTCAGCATCACCAGTTGATAACCCCGCAGCCTGAGACGTTTCAGCGTTGATACCGTGTCGGCCCTTAACGGATCGCGTACTGAAAACATGGCTTTTATTTCACCATCAGCGGCAAACAGAACCGGGGTAATCCCTTGCGCAGACTGCGTAGCTATCTGCGCTTTGGCCGCTGTGATGTCAATCTGCTGCTGTAACAGCAGCGTGCTGTTTCCCAGCCACAGTGCGGTGCCGTCTGCCTTGCCGCTGACACCCAGTCCACGCAGGGTACGAAACTCGGTTATTTCCGTCAGGGGCTGGTCGGCGGCGCGATTGAGGATAGCGCGGGCCAGTGGATGCTGTGAACCCTGCTCCAGCGCGGCAGCCCAGCTCAGCGCCTGCTGTTCGGTGGTGCCGTTGTAGAGTGATATATCCACCACTCTGGGTGTGCCTTCGGTCAGCGTTCCGGTTTTATCAAACACCAGCATCGAAACAGTACTGGCTTTTTGCAGGGCATCGGCGTCGCGGACCAGCACGCCGGCCTCAGCAGCGCGTCCAACCCCGGCGATAATGGACATCGGGGTCGCCAGACCCAGCGCACAGGGACAGGCAATAATTAATACCGTGGTGGCGATGACCAGCATATAAACCATCTGTGGTGCCGGGCCAGTGAAATACCAGACGGCGGCGCTGAGCAGGGCAATCGCCACCACGGCAGGCACAAAAATGGCTGAAATCTGGTCTGCCAGTTGGCCTGTTCGGGGTTTGCTGCTTTGAGCCTGACGAACAAGCGTAATAATGCGCGACAGCGTGGTATTTTTTCCCACGGCGCGGGCAGTGAACAACACGCTGCCATCCTGCATAACGGTGCCTGCATGAACATTGTCACCGGCAGATTTATGCAGCGGCTGTGCTTCGCCAGTTAACATTGCTTCATCAAGCCAGGCTTCACCCTGCGTGATAATGCCATCTACCGGCACTCTGTCGCCGGTTGTCAGGCGCAATGTCATTCCTGGCTGCACTTCGCTCAGGTCGGTAATTTTATCTCCGTCCGCTGTCACCACGCAGGCCGTCGGCGGTGTCAGGTCAAGTAAGCGTTCCAGTGCCTGTGAGGAGCGCTGGCGAGCACGCTGTTCCAGCATATGACCCAGGTTAATCAGCCCGATAATCATGGCGGAGGCTTCGTAATAAAGATGGCGGGATTCTGGCGGGAATGCCCCAGGCCACAGATTAACGGTAATGGAAAAGAGCCATGCGGCTGAGGTCCCCAGCGCCACCAGTGTGTCCATGGTGGATGTGCCTTTCAGCAGGCTGCGCCAGGCACTGCGATAAAAATGTCCCCCTGCGACCACCATCACCAGCAGGGTCAACAGGCCCACTACCAGCCAGCCGTGGCGATTACTGTCAGTCAGCATCATGTGGTCGCCTGCCATACCCCAGATCATCAGTGGGATACCCAGCGCCAGTGCCAGCGTCGCCTGCCAGCGGAACCGGCGGATGGCGTTATCCGCCGTCTGCTGCTGTTTTTCCCGGCGCTGACGCTCATCTCCGATAATTTCTGCCTGATAGCCAGCGTTTTGCACCGCCTGAATCAATGCGGAGGGGGAGGGCGCACCCAGCACCAGAGCACTGCGTTCAGCCAGATTGACGCGTGCCTGGCTGACCCCGGACACCTTATGCAGTGCCTGCTCTACCCGACTGACACAGCTTGCGCAGCTCATGCCATCAATCAACAGATGAAAACTCTCACTCTCCTGTGCCGGAAGCTGATTAATAGCCGCTGTCAGCGCTTCCGGCTGAGGTTCTGATACTGTCAGCGGATCAGGCTTTGGGTGTGAAGCGTCCTGTGCCGGGACGGCGTGGTATCCGGCCTGTTCAACGGTGGCGATCAGATCTTGCTGACTGGCTGCACCGCTGATACGGGCTTCAGTGGTGGTGACTTCGGCCTGCTCAACGTCGCCACGCTGTTCCAGCGCCTCTTTCACCCGTTTTACACAGTGGCCGCAGGATAACCCCTCCAGCATCAGTACCGTAGTCTGTGTCATGGTAAAACTCCTTGCATTCAGGTTTGACCCCAGCGGGGTTTTGGAATAGTTATGGAGCTTAAACCCTCCTTTGAGGGGAAGGTCAAGGAGATAAAATGAATATCAGCGATGTGGCTCGTAAAACCGGGCTGACTGCCAAAGCTATCCGGTTTTATGAGCAAAAAGGGCTGGTTACCCCACCTTTACGCAGCGAAAATGGCTATCGCAGTTACACGGCAAAGCATCTTGAAGAACTAACATTATTACGCCAGGCCCGCCAGGTTGGATTCAACCTGGAAGAGTGCCGGGAAATGGTTTTACTGTTTAACAATCCCCGGCGTCACAGTGCCGATGTTAAAGTCCGTACGCTGAAAAAAGTGGCGGAGATTGAGGCGCACATCCAGGAGCTGACACTGATGCGCCAGCGTTTGCTGGCGCTGGCTGAGAGTTGCCCCGGCGATGAAAGCGCTGACTGCCCGATAATTAATCAGCTGTCAGGATGCGGTAATGATAAAAACTGCGTTTGAGGCCGTTTATATCGTTGAAGGCTGGCCCTGCTATTGTCATCTGCCGGCCGCCCGACGGCTCAGGGGGCGGGACTATATTCTGCAAACCGGATTATCTGTAGGGTGATACCTTCCACCGCCACCACGACCACCTGCGTACCCGCCGGATAATCCTCCGCTGCCTGCACCCGCCAGCTGCTGTCGCCAATTTTTACATGGCCAAACCCGTCAACCAGGGGTTGATCCAGTGTCAGTCTGCGGCCTGTTAACTGACCGCCACGCTGATTAAGGAAAGAATCAGGCTGTTTACGCTGACGGCTCTTCAGCCAGTAATACCAGCCCAGGGCGGAAAGGACGGTCAGAATGGCAAAGCTGATGCTTTGCCATTCCCATGACAACGGCACCAGCCACACCAGCAGGCTGACCAGCAGGGCTGCCATGCCGCTCCACAACAGATATCCACTGGTGCCCAGCATCTCTGCTACCAGTAGCAGACCGCCGATGGCAAGCCAGAGTAACCAGGGATTTGCGAATAATTCAGCCATCAGCGTTGCCGATCTTTTTTGGTTTCGCTCAGCAGTTCTGATATCCCGGCGATGGAGCCCATCAGGCTGCTGGCATCCAGTGGCATCAACACCATTTTACTGTTATTCGCCGTACCGATATGTTGCAGGGCATCGGTATATTTCTGAGCCACGAAGTAGTTAATGGCCTGAATATCGCCAGCGGCAATGGCCTCTGAAACCATTTTCGTGGCGGCGGCTTCAGCTTCGGCACTACGTTCCCGTGCTTCGGCCTGTAAAAATGCGGACTGTCGTTCCCCTTCAGCTTTAAGGATTTGTGCCTGTTTTTCTCCTTCCGCACGGAGAATCGCCGCCTGACGCACGCCCTCAGCTTCAAGAATATCGGCGCGCTTGGTGCGTTCAGCCTTCATCTGCGCATTCATTGATGCAGTGAGTTCGGCTGGTGGTCGCACATCGCGAATTTCGATACGGGTAATTTTCACGCCCCAGGGATTGGTCGCTTCATCAACAATTCGCAGCAGTCGGGTGTTGATGTTGTCACGCTGCGACAGCATTTCATCCAGCTCCATTGAGCCCAGTACGGTGCGCATATTGGTCATGGTGAGATTGACAATCGCCAGTTCCAGATTGCTTACCTCATAGGCGGCCCTGGCTGGATCCACCACCTGAATAAAACAGACGGCGTCAATGGTGACACTGGCGTTGTCCTTCGAGATGATCTCCTGAGACGGTATATCCAGCACCTGTTCCATCATGCTGATCCTGCGCCCCACGCGGTCCATAAAGGGCACCAGCAGATTCAGACCCGGCTGCAACGTTTTGGTATAACGGCCAAAACGTTCCACCGTCCACTGATAGCCCTGGGGAACAATTTTAATGCCTGACCAGACAAGGATTAGCGCCAGGATGATAATAACGGGTATGACAGTGAGCATATAACCTCCGGATTGTTGATATTACAGGCCGAATAACTCCCTTCGGCCGTTTGCTACCTATTTTTATTGGCGGGTAGCATGGCTGCTGCCATCCGCTGGGGCAGACAGAGCCTAATAGAGCAGAGAGTAAAGCTGTCGACGATATTTAGCGGCCAGTGCATCTCCGGTACCCAGCGCGGCGAGAATTTCCTGGAGCATTTTACGCGCCTGACCTTCCGCAGCACTCAGATCTTTTTTCAGAAAGCCGAACAGCAGTTCCAGCGCTTCCTCATTACGGCCAACCTGGTGCAGTTGCAATGCCAGCTTTGTCGCCAGTTCAGCGTTTTCAGGCTCCGCTAAAATCTGTTGCTGGAGCAGCTGGATTTCTGGCGTATCAGCCGCCTGCTTCAGCAGATCAATCTGCGCGATCAACCCCTGATAACGGGTATCTTTATCCTGTAAGGGCACCACATCCAGTACGGCCTGCGCCTCATCGCTGCGGTTAAGCGCAATCAGGGCTTCGGCCAGCAGAAAGCCCATCTCGCTGTTCTGCCTGCTTAACTGCCATGCCTCTTTCAACAGCGGCAGTGCTTCCAGCACTTTGCCTTCGTCCATCAGTTGCATCCCCTGACGGGCTTTCAGCTCTTCTTCTTTAGGCAGAACTTTGTGCAAAAGTGTACGAATGGCTTCTTCCGGCTGCGGCCCCTGAAAACCATCCACCGGCTGACCGTTCTGGAACAGATAGACGGTGGGAATTGAGCGCAGACCAAACTGTTGAGCTACCGCAGGTTCAGCATCGCAGTCCAGTTCCGCCAGGATAAACTGACCGGCATATTCCTGCGCCAGCCTTTCCAGCACCGGCGTCAGCTCCTGACAGTGCTGGCTGCGACCTGACCAGAAATAAAACAGCACCGGAACCTGCATCGACTGTTCCAGCGTCTGATGCAGATTGCTCTCGTTGATGGTGATGATGGCAGCTTGTGATGACATGGATTGGTCTCTTATACAGGGTTTCTTACTCTATTGGGGCAGCGGTCCGTGCTTCAAGGTTTATTCGCGTTATCTGCTTATTTACCGCGCAAAATGCGATCCATTATCCAGCCGGGAAGTAAGCGGCGCAAAAAAGTCATGGCATGAGCGACCAGCGTCACGGGATAACGTAAACGTGCTTTTTTGCTCTCCAGCGCATGACGTAGTTTAGGCAAAATTGCCTCGGGGGGGAGTGAAAAGCGGGCAGCGATGCCGGGATTTTTTACCGGTTTGTCCCGGTGTGCCTGATGCACATTGTTGGTGAAGCGAGTTTCAATCGGGCCGGGTTCAATCAGGCTGACCTGAACGCCGCTGCCATACAGCTCCATGCGCAGGGCATCCGACCATGCTTCCAGCGCGTATTTGCTGGCGGCATAGGTTCCTCTGCCTGGGGTGGAAATCAGTCCAAGCACCGAGCTGGTATTAATAATCCGCGCATTACCGCTGGCCCGCAGAGCGGGAAGTAGCAGGGTGGTCAACTGATGGGTGCCAAACAGGTTAGTGGCAAATTGCTGCTCCATTTGTTTCCGGGTAATGGATTCCAGCGGGCCGTAAACGCCATAGCCGCCGTTGTTGAACAAGGCAAACAGCTGATTGTTACTGAGTTCAAGGATCTGCCGGGCAGCACGCGTCACGCTGTCGGCATCGTTAAGATCCAGCTCAATGCCGGTAAATCCCAGTTGATTCATGCGCTCCACGTCCTGAGGTTTACGGCAGGCGGCGAAGATATGGTAACCGCGCCGTAGCAAATCACTGGCGGCAACCAGCCCGATGCCGCTGGAACATCCGGTTATAACGACTATTTTTTGCATAACTTTACCTGTTGGTTTCCTGCAAAGCGGAGGACTCATGCTTAACTAGTGGAGCCAGTGTTTTTGCCATCAGTTCAGCAATAAATGGCTGGGCGTCGGCAGCAGGGTGAATGCCATCCGGCTGCATCCATTCGGGCTTGAGATAGACCTGTTCCATAAAAAAGGGCACCAAAGGAACGCTAAGCTCCTGAGCCAGTTTCGGGTAAATACCACTGAAGGATTCGGTGTATCGTCGCCCATAGTTGGCCGGCAAACGGATTTGCATCAGCAGCGGTTGGGCGTTGGCCGCTTTTACCTGGTTAATGATTTTACTAAGATCCTGCGCGATATTTTGCGGCGGAAAACCGCGTAATCCATCATTGCCCCCCAGTTCAATCAGTACCCAGCGCGGCTGATGTTGTTTCAGCAGGGCAGGCAGGCGAGCCAGTCCCTGAGTGGCAGTGTCGCCACTTATGCTACCGTTAATCACAGCGGGCGATTTTTGCCATTTATCATTGAGTAATGCTGGCCACGCGGCGCTGGCCGACATCCGGTAACCGGCGCTGAGGCTGTCGCCCAGCACCAGTAACGTATCTGCTGCGGCTGCACGCAGCGTCATCAGTAACATTAAAATCAGGAAAGGGTAATGCCAGCGGAAAACATTGTGGAAGTTCATCGTCTTAGTAAGTCCGTCGGTCAGGGTGAGCATCAGCTTTCCATCCTTACCGGAGTTGAGCTGGTTGTCAAACGGGCGGAAACCCTTGCCCTGATTGGTGAGTCCGGTTCCGGCAAATCGACCCTGCTGGGCATTCTGGCGGGCCTGGATGATGGTAGTGATGGTGAAGTATTTCTGCTTGGCTCGCCGTTACACCAGATGAATGAGGAGCAGCGGGCTGAACTGCGGGCGAAAAATATCGGCTTCGTTTTTCAGTCGTTTATGCTGGTCCCCACACTCAACGCGCTGGAAAACGTGCAGCTTCCCGCACTACTGCGTGGAGAGAGTGACCGCCAGAGCCGTGAGCAGGCCCGTAATCTGCTGGAACAGCTCGGGCTGGCAGAACGTCTGACGCACCTGCCTTCGCAGCTTTCTGGCGGTGAGCAACAACGCGTTGCCCTTGCAAGAGCATTCAATGGTCGTCCTGCACTGCTGTTTGCCGATGAGCCGACCGGTAATCTGGACAGAAAAACCGGCGATCGCATTGCCGATCTGCTGTTTTCCCTCAACCGCGATTTTGCCACCACGCTGATTCTGGTCACCCATGATGAACAGCTGGCGGCACGCTGCGATCGCCGACTGCGGGTCCGCGATGGCAAGCTGTGGGAGGAAGCATGATCTGGCGTTGGTTCTGGCGTGAATGGAAATCACCTTCGCTGCTGATCGTCTGGCTGGCGCTGACCCTGGCGGTCGCCTGTGTACTGGCGCTGGGATCGCTCAGTGACAGGATGGAAAAAGGGCTGACTCAGCAAAGCCGGGACTTTATGGCCGGTGACCGGACGTTGCAGAGCCCGCGTGAAGTGCCACAGGAGTGGCTGGACGAAGCACGTAACAGCGGATTGCAGGTAGGTCGCCAGCTGACATTCATGACCATGACCTGGGCCGGAGAGACACCGCAGCTGGCTGCGGTTAAAGCGGTAGATAATGTCTATCCGATGTTTGGCACCCTGACAACCCGTCCGGCGGGACTGAAACCGGCTGAAGGGACCGTTCTGGCGGCACCGCGCCTGCTGTCATTGCTTAACCTGAAAGCAGGCAACAATCTTGATGTGGGCGATACAACCTTGCGTATTGCTGGCGAGGTGATTCAGGAGCCGGACGCCGGGTTTAATCCTTTCCAGACCGCGCCCCGGTTGTTGATTAATCTGGCGGATGTGGCAAAAACCGGCGCGATCCAGCCTGGTAGTCGCATTACCTGGCGCTATAAGTTTGGCGGTACGGCAGAGCAGTTATCACATTATGACCGCTTTATCGACTCGCACATCAGCGCGGATCAGCGCTGGATAAGTACTGATAATTCAGACGATGCGTTGGGCAAATCCATGCAGCGTGCCCGGCAGTTTCTGCTGCTTTCAGCACTGCTGACCCTGATGCTGGCTGTTGCAGCGGTGACCGTCGCGATGAGTCACTACTGCCGTAGCCGCTACGATCTGGTGGCGGTGCTGAAAACGCTGGGGGCGAATCGTGCTGCTTTACGCAAGCTAATTTTGGGCCAGTGGCTGGCGGTGCTGCTGCTGGCTGTGGTGTCAGGCGGCATAATCGGACAGGTATTTGAATGGCTTTTGTTAAGGATGTTGCAGCCTGTGCTGCCTGGTCAACTGCCTGCCGCCAGCGCGTGGCCGTGGCTCTGGGCGACAGGCTCTTTGTTTGTCATCTCGCTGCTGGTCGGATTACGGCCTTATCGCTTACTGCTGGCGACTCAGCCATTGCGCGTACTGCGACGGGATGTGGTCGCCAGGCTCTGGCCGCTGAAATATTATCTTCCGGTGATGGCACTGATCGTGGTCGGGCTGCTGGCGTTGCTGGTGGGCGGCAGTAAGCTGCTCTGGGCGTTAGTCGGCGGGATTGTGCTGCTATCACTATTGCTGGCTGGCATCGGCTGGCTGGCACTGATGCTGCTGAAACGCATCAGTGTACGTAACCTGGCATTCAGGCTGGCTGTAAACCGCCTGCTTCGTCAGCCCTGGACCACCCTGAGTCAACTGGCGGCATTCTCCCTCTCTTTTATGTTGCTGGCGCTACTGTTAGTAATGCGTGGCGATCTGCTGGATCGCTGGCAGCAGCAGCTTCCTCCGGGAAGTCCGAATTACTTTTTGCTGAATCTGACTCAGGATCAGGTGCCGCAGGTGAAAGCCTTTCTCCAGCAGCAGCGAATTGAGCCACAAACCTTCTACCCGATAATCAGGGCGCGACTGACGGAGATTAAGGGTAAGCCCGCCGATCCTGCGCTGGATAATTCACTTAACCGTGAACTGAACCTTACCTGGCAGGCCGCATTGCCAGATCACAATCCGTTGACTGCCGGTAGCTGGCCGCCGCAGAAAGGTGAAGTATCAATGGAGGCGGCGCTGGCTGAGCGGCTTGGCGTTAAACCGGGCGATAAGCTGACTTTTACCGGCGATACACAGACGTTTTCGGCCACCATCACCAGCCTGCGCAAAGTTGACTGGGAAAGCCTCAAGCCCAATTTCTTTTTTATCTTCCCGCCGGGGGCGCTTGATGACCAGCCACAGACCTGGCTGACCAGCTTTCGTCTTGATGATAACAATGCGCTGCTGGCGCAACTGAATCGCCAGTTTCCAACGCTCAGCCTGCTTGATGTTGGCAGCATTTTGCGACAAATAGGCCAGGTGCTGGCTCAGGTCAGTCAGGCACTGGAGATTATGGTGGTGCTGGTGACTGCCTGTGGTGTGCTGCTGTTAATGGCGCAGGTACAGGTCGGAATGCGTCAGCGCCGGCAGGAACTGATCGTCTGGCGCACGCTGGGCGCGGGTAAAAAACTGCTGCGTGGCACGCTGTGGTATGAGTTTGCTCTGCTGGGGCTGGTGTCAGGCATTGCTGCTGCCATTGGCGCAGAAGCGGCTTTATGGGGATTGCAGCGCAAAGTGTTTGATTTTCCCTGGCAGCCGGATGTGATGTTATGGCTGACGCTGCCCTTAACCGGAGCGCTGTTACTGTCGCTCTGCGGGGGCTGGCTGGGTATCCGGTTACTGAAAGGGAAAGCGTTGTTCAGGAATTATCACGCAGAGTAGCTTCATCGCGTCCCTCACCAGTTCGTGAGGGACGCGCAGGCTTTTTAAACCGGGCCTTGAGTCAGTGAAACTGTGCCACGAAGGCGATTTGAGTGTTTTATCAATCCAGGCGGGCATCCTGTAGTTTTTCGACCGCCCAGCCAATACCACTGGCATACTCTTCCGGCAGTTGAGGTAGCAGGGCATGAAGCGTGTCCTGCAATGCGTCCGTACTGACATCTGACAGGTTCAGGTGGCCAACTTTACGCCCCGGACGGACCTCTTTTTCATACCAGTGCAGATGGACCAGCGGCAGGCTCAGCCAGTCGCGGTTGACCGCTGTGCCAATCAGATTAACCATCACCGAAGGCGTGCTGACCACCGGCTGCGGCAGCGGTAAATTCAGAATGGCCCGCAGGTGCAGTTCAAACTGGCTGATGGATGCGCCATTTTGCGTCCAGTGGCCGCTGTTGTGTACACGGGGAGCCAGCTCATTGATCAGCAAACCTTCCGGAACCACGAAGCACTCCATCGCCATCACGCCGACATAGTTCAGTTCGTTCATAATGGCTGAAAGCATGGTTTCAGCCTGCCGTTGCTGAGTCTTGTCCGGATGGGGAAATGCCACGCTGGTGCGCAGAATGCCTTCCTGGTGCAGATTATGAGTCAGCGGATAAAACACCGTGTCGCCATTATGTCCACGGGCACCCACCAGCGACACCTCAGCGGAAAAATTGATCCCCTGCTCGACGATGCATTCACCGTAGCACTCGGCTGGCAGTGAGCTGGTGCCATCTTTGCGCAGACGCCACTGGCCGCGTCCGTCGTAGCCGCCAGTACGGCGTTTGACGATAGCCAGTTCACCCAGCGTGGCGAATACCTGTGACCATTCACTGTTGTCCGCCAGCAACTGCCAGGGCGCGGTGGGTAAGCCCAGTTGATCCAGCAACTGTTTTTGCGTCAGACGATCGGCAAGACGAGGAAAAATATCGCGGTTAACAAAGGCGTTGTGATCGGCCAGTTCACGGGTCAGGGCGGTTTCCGGCCAGCGTTCGATCTCTGCGGTGATCACGCTTTGCTGGATCGGTAGGGCTTCGGGTTCGGCATCCAGCCCGACCGGATGGACAGTGATACCCAGCGGCTCCCCTGCCTGGCGCAGCATCCTGCCCAACTGTCCGTTACCTAATACGCAAACCGGCTTCATGCTTCCTCCTGCGGATCCGGATTGTTCAGCACTTCATCCGTCTGCTTTTGCCGCCAGCCGTCGAGGCGGGAGGCCAGTTGATTGTCATGCAGTGCCAGAATTTGTGCTGCCAGCAGCGCGGCGTTGGCGGCGCCCGCTTTGCCAATTGCCAGCGTCCCGACCGGAATACCGCGAGGCATCTGCACAATGGAGTAGAGACTGTCGACACCGCTCAGCGCTGCACTCTGAACCGGCACGCCCAGCACCGGCACCAGCGTCTTCGCCGCCAGCATGCCCGGCAGATGTGCTGCGCCACCCGCGCCTGCAATGATCACCTGAAAACCGTTTTCAGCTGCCTGTTCGGCAAAACTGAACAGTTTGTCCGGCGTGCGGTGTGCTGAAACCACTTCACAATGAAAAGGCACGGCCAGGCTGGTGAGAATGTCGGCGGCAAATTGCATGGTTGCCCAGTCACTTTTGGAACCCATAACAATGGCAATACGGGCCGGTGCAGCATTGGAAGACATGCGGGTGAGACTCCTGTGATTGTACAAACGTCATCTTCAGGTCGGTTACGCCATCAGATGGGAAGGGCAGAGAGAATACCATGACTGCACGGTGAGGAAAACGGTTGCGTGGGCGTCAGTAAAGCAATCGCGCGGCTCTTTATTTCTCAAAAGGAAAGGAAATCAGCGTGGTTTCGCTTTCGCTTACGCGGATTAACCAGCCTTCGTGATGCCATGCGCCGGATACCAGCCTTTGGGCGGGTTGTCCGTTGACCGTCAGTTGATGGATCGCGGGGCGATGTGTGTGGCCGTGAATCAGATAGTGCACATCATGGTGAGTCATGGTGCGGATAACCGCGTCCTGATTCACGTCCATGATGGCCGAATCTTTGCCACGATTGGCCTGCTTGCTGTCAGCCCGCATTCGAGTGGCTATACGCTTACGAATAAACAAGGGCAGGGTAAGAAACAGCTTTTGCAGCCAGCGCTGATGAACTTTGCGGCGAAAGCGTTGGTAGGCCTGATCGTCGGTGCACAACGTATCGCCATGCATAATCAGAATACGTTTGCCGTAGAGAGCCAATACTTTTTCTTCTGGCAGCAGCGTCATCCCGCAGGCAGCTGCATAATTTTTACCCAGCAGAAAATCACGATTGCCGTGGATAAAGTAACAGGGAATACCGGCCTGGGTTAATGCTGACAAAGCGGCGGCAATTTCGGTGTGTAGCGGTTGGGTAAAATCATCGCCAATCCAGGCTTCAAACAGGTCGCCAAGAATATATAAGGCTTCTGCCTGACAGGCTTCACGTTGCAAAAAGGCAAGAAAACCGGCGGTGATTGCCGGTTCTTCTTTACACAGATGGAGATCTGCGATGAACAGCGTATGAGGCATTATTCGCTGACGGTAACGTTCTGAATGACCACGTCATCTTTTGGCACATCCTGATGCATGCCGCTGCGACCGGTTGCCACCGCTTTGATTTTTTCTACCACGTCCATGCCTTCAACCACTTCAGCAAACACGCAGTAACCCCAGCCTTGCAGGCTTTCATCACGGAAGTTCAGAAAATCGTTATCTGCCACGTTGATAAAGAACTGTGCGGTTGCAGAGTGCGGTGCCTGAGTACGGGCCATTGCCAGCGTACCTTTGGTGTTTTTCAGACCATTGTTGGCTTCGTTGCGAATTTCTTCTTTGGTTGCTTTCTGATTCATACCCGGCTCAAAACCGCCGCCCTGAATCATAAATCCGTTAATGACACGGTGGAAAATGGTGTTGTTGTAAAAACCTTCACGGCAATAGTCCAGGAAGTTTTTGACGGTAGCCGGTGCTTTATCATCAAAGGTTTTGATAACGATATCGCCATGATTAGTCTGGAAAGTGACCATATTTTCATCCTGTCCGGGTTCAAGTAATTAATGGTTAGCCGGTGCCGCCTGATTGCTGAGGTGGCACATTTCAGCAGACCGTTCTTATATCACAAAATGTGATGACGAGTCAGCATTGCTGCATAACGCCCTGACAGCACAACCTTGTTTTGCATGGCGCTTGCGTTAACAATGCGTCAGAATAGACGTTTCACACGTAATCCCCGCACACGCTAAAAAAAACGGAATGTGTCAATGCTTAAGATTTTCAACACCCTGAGTCGCCAGAAAGAGGAATTTAAACCAATCAATGCCGGACAAATCGGTATGTACGTGTGTGGCATTACCGTTTACGACCTTTGTCATATTGGCCATGGTCGCACTTTTGTCGCCTTCGATGTGGTGGCCCGCTATCTGCGCTATCTGGGCTATTCGTTGAAATATGTCCGTAATATTACCGACATTGATGACAAAATTATCAAGCGCGCCAGTGAAAACCAGCAAACTATTCAGCAGCTTACTGATGGCATGATCGCTGAAATGCACAAGGATTTTAAAGCGCTGAACATTCTGCCGCCGGATCTTGAACCCCGCGCCACTCAGCACATTAACGACATCATTGAACTGGTCAGCAAACTGATTGATCGTCAACACGCTTATGTCGCCAGTAACGGCGACGTGATGTTTTCGGTTGAAAGTGATGCCTACTACGGTTTGCTCTCCCGTCAGGATCTTGAGCAGCTACAGGCCGGTGCCCGGGTTGAAGTCAGCGCCGAGGTGAAGCGTAATCCAATGGATTTTGTGCTGTGGAAAATGTCGAAAGCGGGCGAGCCATGCTGGCCTTCGCCCTGGGGAGACGGTCGCCCTGGCTGGCATATTGAATGTTCAGCGATGAACTGCAAACAGCTGGGAACACATTTTGATATTCACGGCGGGGGTTCGGATCTGATGTTTCCGCATCATGAAAACGAGATTGCCCAGTCATCCTGCGCCCATGACGGCCCGTATGTGAATTACTGGATGCATTCCGGGATGGTGATGGTTGACCGCGAGAAAATGTCCAAATCGTTGAATAACTTTTTTACCGTGCGCGATGTGCTGGCGCATTACGATGCGGAAACCGTGCGCTATTTTCTGATGTCGGGTCATTATCGCAGTCAACTGAATTATGGCGAAGATAATCTGAAGCAGGCCCGCGCTGCACTGGAACGTCTGTATACCGCGTTGCGCAATACTGACGCTGCCGCGACGGCTGCGGGTGGTGAAGACTTTGAAGCCCGCTTTCGCGAGGCAATGGATGATGATTTCAATACGCCAGAAGCGTATTCCGTGCTGTTTGACATGGCGCGTGAAGTGAATCGCCTGAAAAGCGAAGATGCGGCGGCGGCGAATACGCTGGCTGCAAAAATGCGTCAGCTGGCAGCGGTACTGGGCCTGCTGGAGCAGGACCCGGATCTGTTCCTGCAAAATACGCATCAGCACGATGATGACAGCCAGGTTGCTGAAATTGAGGCGTTGATCCGGATGCGCAATGATGCCCGAAAAGAGAAAAACTGGGCGCAGGCAGATGTGGCACGCGACAAGCTGAACGAGCTGGGAATTATTCTCGAAGACGGCCCGCAGGGAACCAGCTGGCGTCGCAGATAACAACGGATATCTGCTTTTCAGCCGGGCAAACGCAGCAAAGCCGCCCTCATCAAAAGGCGGCTTTGCTTTAGTGTGATATGGCGGGGTGGCAAACACCTGACGGAGCTGTTTCCACTTGTGCAGGTTCTGCACAAAAAGGCCTTGGTGCCAGAACCTCACCACCTGACGTGATATCAGGCGGTCACCTTAACCGACATACTGTTGAAGCTGACCTGCTGGCCCGCGGTAATTTTACAGCGTTTGCGGGTTTCAACGTTGCCATCAACTTTTACCAGACCGTCAGCAATAACCTCTTTTGCTGCACCACCGCTTTCCACCCAGCCTTCCAGTTTCAGCAGGTCACAGAGATCGACATGGGGATGTTTGCCCAGAGAAAACGTTGCCATTACTGTGCTCCTCCATCGTGAAACTCTTCACAGGCTTGCATCGTGTTCTGAATCAGCGTGGCCACCGTCATTGGGCCCACGCCGCCCGGCACCGGCGTTATCCAGGCCGCGCGTTTTTCTGCTGCGTCGAAATCGACATCGCCCACCACTTTGCCATTGTCCAGACGATTGATGCCAACATCGATAACGATTGCGCCCGGCTTAATCCAGTCACCCGGAATAAAGCCGGGTTTTCCTACCGCCACGACCAGCAGATCGGCATGTTCCACATGATGACGTAGATCTCTGGTAAAGCGATGAGTCACGGTGGTAGTACAGCCAGCCAGTAACAACTCCATGCTCATTGGCCGGCCCACGATGTTGGAGGCCCCAATCACCACGGCGTTAAGGCCGAAGGTGTCGATGTTGTATCGTTCAAGCAGAGTAATTATGCCGCGTGGGGTGCAGGGACGAAGCCTGGGGGCGCGCTGGCACAGACGGCCAACATTGTAGGGATGGAAGCCATCAACGTCTTTCGACGGTGAGATATGCTCCAGCACTTTGACGTAATCAATTCCTGCCGGCAGCGGCAACTGAACGAGGATCCCGTCAATGGTGTCATCGTTATTCAGGCGTTCGATCAGCGCCAGAAGTTCAGCTTCGCTGGTGGATGCGGGCAGATCGTACGAGCGGGAGACAAATCCCACTTCCTCACAGGCGCGGCGTTTGCTACCAACATAAATTTCTGAAGCGGGATCCTGACCGACCAGAATAACCGCCAGTCCGGGCGCACGCTGGCCAGCTGCAAGGCGTTGCTTTACTTTTTCGGCAACCTCTTGTCTCACCTGCTGCGCAATCGTTTTACCGTCAATAATCTTAGCTACCATCAGAAAGGGGATCCATCTGTGTTGAGTTGAAACGGGGAATGGTGGCTATTTTGTCAGAAGCAGGCTCTGCTGTCAGGCACAGTTTCAGCGGGAGTTGTTTAATAGTGCAGCAACAGGACGTTTTACCCGGTAAAATCGTTGACTCGTCGGGTTCGCACCGTATAATTCGACCCACGCAGTATCCCGTGCGCCCTTAGCTCAGCTGGATAGAGCACCGGCCTTCTAAGCCGTAGGTCACAGGTTCGAATCCTGTAGGGCGTGCCATCTTTTCTTCTATTAACATCCTTTCTAGTCTACTTTTTCCTTTCAAATCAGAATATAACACTTCACTATGGTCCATCTTGGTCCAAGGTCACCTATTGCGTTCTTGTTCCGATTGGGGGCAGGATAGGGGGCATTACTAGGTTCAATGAAATGGATGCCCCCATATGAAGTTGACAGCTCGACAAATTGACTCAGCTAAGCCTAAGGAAAAATCATACAAGCTTGCCGATGGTGGTGGGATGTATCTTGAGATTTTTCCAAATGGAACAAAGAGTTGGAGGCTAAAATATAGGATCGCAGGTAGAGAAAAACGAGTTACTTTCGGCACATATCCATTGCTCACACTCGCTGAAGCAAGGATCAAACGATCTGAAGCTAAGAAACTCCTGTCTGAAGGTGGCGATCCAAGCCAGCAAAAACAAGATATCAAAGCAGCTAAGATTATGGCTGTAAGCAACAGTTTTGAACTGATTGCCATTGAATGGCATGAACATAAGAAACCTTCTTGGTCTGAGGGCTATGCTGATGACATTCTTGAATACTTGAGGAAGGATGTCTTCCCTTACATAGGCAGAAGACCTGTTGCTGAGATTAATGCTAAGGAAATGCTCGATGTTCTTCGTAAAATGGAAAGTCGTGGTGTTCTCGATAAGCTGAAGAAAACTCGTCAGGCATGTCGTCAAATCTTCACCTATGCAGTCATTTCTGGCAGAGCAGAACATAATCCAGTATCAGATCTGGTAGGTGTGCTGAAAGCACCAAAACAAAAACATTTTCCTCATCTGTCGGTAGATGAGCTGGGTGAGTTTCAAAGGCATCTGGAAGATTACTCTGGTAGTAAAATCACTCAAATCGCCACACAGCTTCTCATGCTAACTGGACTCAGGACGATTGAGCTTCGTTCAGCAGAATGGTCTGAAATAGATTTCGTGAAACGACTCTGGCAGATACCAGTTTCCCGAATGAAAATGAAGCGACCTCATATAGTCCCTTTATCACAGCAATCAATCGATCTCTTGGAAGAGTTAAGAAGTTTTACTGGTGGGTTCAAATTTATTTTCCCTGGAAGAAATGACTCATGAAAAAGTATGAGTGAAGCCAGTATAAACCAGGTGATAAAAAAGATTGGTTATGACGGAAAGGCAACAGGACATGGCTTTCGACATACTCTAAGCACAATTCTGCATGAACAGGGTTTTTAAAGTTCATGGATTGAGACTCAGCTTGCACATGCTGACAGAAATACAATTAGAGGCACTTACAACCATGCTCAGTATTTGGAAGGGCGTCGTGAGATGATGCAATGGTATGCAGACTATCTAAAAGAATTGCAAAAAATATCAATTAACTAAAGGTCTGAGTATGAAAACAGTCGAGATTTATACAGAGATTCAGAAATGGTTCAACTACGACAATTATCTTGAAATTGAATTCTGCACTTTGAAAGCCTTCCACAAGGAATTCCAAGTTAGAAAAAGCATACTTGATTCAATTGAGTTTTTCGGTGAAGGGGATGTTTATTTTGAAAGGATTCTTGCAGGTAAACCAGTAATTAGTAAAGAGATAGATATCAATAATCATTTAACTGAGAGTCAAACACACATACGACAAGTGACATTCGCACACATCGAAAACCTTAAAAGATCTCTTGAGATGTTATCTCAAGAATCGTTTAACAAAGGAAGTGGTAAACTGAAGAAAGAGGTTAAAGAACTACCAATTGCTATGAGTATGAGATCTGTTGTAATAGGAAAAAATGAAAGTAGAGTTTATACTTTCTTTGACCTCGAAAGCTCATCAGATGATGAAATCATAGGCTCGCTTCGTACACTGCTTCCAGTATGGCGAAAAGAATATGGGATTACGGGGAAGAAGCAAGAAGTTTTTGGTCTGGGAAGGATTATAAAGTTAGTTGACTACCGTATCATTCCAATGATGGATTTGCTTATGTGGGCTAAGTTAAAAGATATTCCTCTTTCAAACACCATACTTTCCAGAGTGCTTTATCCTAAGCTTACAGATGAGGTTCGAGGAGAAGAACAAATCAAGGATACAGATCGTCCAATAGCAGAAAAAGCATTGTCAGGTGAGACCAGTAAAAACATAGAGAATTATATTAACAAAAACAGTCACCTTATCGATGTCAAACTAACAGAGTTGAAAAAAATGCTTTAAACAAATGTAAGTGTAGAATATTCAATTACATTTTAGCTAAGTATTAATAATAAAAGCCGAAGATTATTATATGTAAATACAGAAAGGTTTTAATTAAGTCTTAAAGCATAGCAAAACGAATCGTATGAAATCACAAATATTTAATATTAAATGATTGCAAATAATTAAAGAGAATATTTTTATTGAATCCATTTTTTTTAATGATATTGAATATTGATTTAATCTTAAAAGAAGGCCCGTAATTTGGTGAAGAACCTTCTCTATTTTGGAAAAATAAATAGTAACATCCTTTAAAGATGATGAAAAAATTAAATTTTAATTTATTTCATTTTTTACTTTATTTAATTCAATGGTGAGTCTGCGCATTCTTGCCATGCTCCTCAAATCATCTTTTTCAGCAAGTCTTCCAAGAATATCAATCAAACGATCTCGTCTATAAGCGAGTGTACTATGCCGCATCTCTAAATTCTTAATTTCATTGAGTTCTAAATCCTTTATCAATCGATTGGATTCAATTTCACGGCCAGAACCAACTATAGGTTCATACACCGGTCCAGGAAGCTTTCTAATACAATCAGACATCACATCGTAATATGGATGTGGCCATAAAAATGGAGATTCTGCCTCTCTCAAATATATTAATGTTTGCCGACCTACAGGAAGCATATCTTTGGTTGATTTTACGACGTTACAAGCCTGACAAGATAAAACTAAATTTGAAGCTGAGAAAGCGAATTTTAAATATTTTTTCTTTGACTTATCAAAAAAATGCTCAATATGCTCACCAACATTTCTTCTTTCAGGGATGATTAATCTTTGACAGTAGGGACAAATACCTTTCTGTTCTAATCTTAAAAGCGTTCTAATTATTTTTTTTACTTGTTTAAGAGAATTATCACTCCAAGATATATTACCAGAAAGAAAGTTTTTGATTGGTTCTTTAAATTCTTTTCTGTTTATAACGTAGCGTGCAACAGGTTTGAGAGGTTTCATAAATTAAAACTCAAGATTGTCTTGACGACCTTGTATAAGGGATCATCAGAAGTTAACTGTAAATTAAAACTTTTAAGGTTGAATTGAAGGTTCTTAAATTCTGAAGAATGTTTTTTATTATTAGAAATAAGATCGAGGCATTTATTGATGATTTCATAAATTTCTGGCGATCTAGCAGAATACAAGTGAAACTGTTCACGTAAAACAGTGTCGCTTGCTTGACCGAATAAGTCCGATTGTTTCCAAGATTGCCCAGAAGGAAAGTCACAGATAAATGTTTTATTATTGCGAACGCTACTTGCTATCAAAGGTGAATGAGTCGCAACTAAAAAAGTGGCATCAGGATATAATTTATCAATTATAAGTGATAAGTCATTTATTATGGTTAATTGCCATAAAGGGTGGAGGGAATTTTCTGGTTCATCATAGAAAATAATGCTATTCGAACAACCGCAATAAAAAAAACCAAAAAGAGCGAGAGCATATTGTTTTTCTCCAGAACTCAATTCTGAAAGTCCAAATGCTCTTCCTTTCCTATGAAAACTAATGTCGGAAAGCAGAATATCACCTAATTCAACATGATTTACATATTTTTTTAGTAAGTTTGTATTGTCTTGAGGATTAGTAAGGCTAATAGTCAACTCAGATGGAACTGACGAAAACACCTCCTCTTTTCGGTTTTTACCATAGCGAAACTTAAAAATAAATTTATCTTCAAAGTTAAGCCTTGATAACGCATAGTCGATTAGATATTTATTAGTAGTTATAGGTTCATTATAATCACTAACTTTTCTTAATACGAACTTACAAAGAGTGCGGAAGGGGGCAATGTCTGAAATCATATTATTGTTGACTTTATTTCCAAGGTAAACAATATTTTGATTTTCAATGTTTTTCTTATAAATTTCTGGAGGGAATTTGTCATGCATTGTTCCTGACATGCAAATTATTCTATTAAAAAAAGACGTTTTACTACTCAAAATGTGTTTTGTTGAATATGAAAAAATCTTGATTTACCTGAACCATTTTTCCCAGTGATAAAATAAATGTTTCCAGGTTTCAAGCCGTTGATTAAAGTATTATATATTTCTTCTTCTGTATGACTCATAAACTAATCCTTTGATAGTAACTCATCAAGTGGCATAAAGCATGGAAGCTTTTAGGAAGAGTTGTGTTTTGGCGGATGTTTTTCTGACTAAAGTCGCTAGCCCAACAAACGTAAACATAAATATAATTAAAGTAAAGTAAATTTTTAGCAAGATAAGTTGATTAGTTTAGTTTCCACATTATTAGTTTGTGTCAAGGAGTAGGTATGCATATCTGTATAATCGTGAAGGAACCGCGAACTGAAATTTAAGTTTTAAAAGTCTATTTATCCATCCCAGAAAAAAAGTCAAGGCATCAATGTATTTTTTTCTCTCCCGTAAAATATTTTATAATTATCCTCCAAGAAAATTTTATTTGGACAGAATCCCTTCAAAGGTCACTCTCGTCTCTTTAGTATCAACTCATCGACCAGACGAGGGGATAAAACCATGATTACAGCAACTCCAAGCACTACTCGACTCATTCGCTTACCTGAAGTCCTGCATAAAACAGGCTACAAGAAAGCATGGGTTTACCGATTGATTTCTGAAAATAGATTCCCTAAACCTATCAAGTTAGGTTCCAGAGCAGTTGCCTTTATTGAGGCGGAGATCGATCAGTGGGTTTCTGACACCATTAGCAATTCGAGAAAAGCTCGATAGTAATGCTTCAAACCAATAACAACTAAAAAGTGAGGACATTGTGGAAATAAAAGAATTCATGAATATTGGCAGTCTTTCAAGTCTTGTGAGTCAAAAGAACTTTGATAAGCTTTTTGATGGTGAAGCTATCAGATTATTACCTATGAATACATTTAATAGGAGATCTATGGTTTGTTTAAGCTATTACCTTGAAGACAGCCAATTCAACCCATTCCAGTTTTTACCAGAGTTAGATGAAGAGAGTCGAAATTATATCTATGAAACCATACTGTCAGTGGTCAAATGTAATGAGTTACTAAGAGGACTATCAAAGAAAATCACACAGAATGAAATTAATATCGCTGTAAAAAAGACTGAAAAGGGCGAAGACTATGTATTGCTATGTAGCTTAAGTATCAAAAGAAGTATGCTCAACCATTATGTGGACACAATGCCAGATCTTTTACCAGATGAAGATTCATTTATGACAGATGACATTTACCTACTCAAGCTTAGCATTGAAGATATAACAAAGATGTTTCTTAATCATATATTAGACAATGGAATGTTGATAATTCACATGACAGATGATCTTCGAAGTAAAATTAGCGCAATGAAGGAAAAATACTGGAAGGAAGTAGAGAGACTTTACTATAAAGAAAAATGATAATAAAGATTTTCATCTGAATTGCCAAAATTTCAAATTATGTAAAGTTTGAAGTCAAAAACATGCTGAAATTTAACAAAATACTTTGCAATTTATTTTTTTTTCGGGTTTGTATTGCTTGTGCAGTAAGGATTTATTAACTTTTCTTCTTTAATCGGGTATGACTACGTTCAATCTTTTTTTTGTAGTGAAGATGATCAGTTTTTTGTCGATTCCTTTCATTTAAAATTAATCCCTTTAAATCAAATGATTAAGTATTGTACATTTTCTGTTTGTAAGGTAGATTGAGAATTTTCTTAACATTTACTATGTTCAGAGTCATTTACGCCCACACATTCATGCAGTGATGAACCTCAGCCGTGAGAGTGGTTATTTTCTAAGGGTGCATCTCTGGGGGCAGATCGCAAATTGTAATGAAAAAAATCACATACAGAACATATAATTGGTTAGAAGGTTCGAGTTCTGCAAGTGTTGTCATTTAAATCAATATCTTACGATAATTTAATTCCGCCTGATTTCCTCCTTGTGTCGTATTTGTGTCGAGTGAGTCAATTTTACATACAGGTTCTGTTCACGGTTGGCCCATCAAACAAATGGAATGTCTGGCCGAAAGCACAGATGCCGATAAGCATCTAAAGGGTTTCTTCCAGGTGCTCCACCTGAGCATGCTGGTAAGTTTCGCAATAGCTGGAAGTATGAGCTGCATGGACTGGAAGCGGTAGTTGCTTAAAAGGATGAAAGGGCTGAAAGGTTCGAATTCGGCACATCGAAAATGCCGCCGTGCCCGGTATTGGAGCCAGCAGTAATCCACAGCGGCAACGTTATCCGCTGTATTGTTGGACGTGTAGCAGTTGAAGGGGTGGGGAGCGCTAAGGGCCATGCCATTTACCCTTAGCTAAGTTATGACGATTTGCTGTGATCCCACCACGTCACATCCCAGTACCATTTCATGATCAAATCACCAGTAACTGAAATCATCAATCCACGTTAACATTATTGACATCTTTTTGAATGGAATTCTTAAAAATGCTGACAATGCGCATGGTGTATGACGACCAGGCCAGAAAAAGCGGGCAGGGAGAATTACTGATTAATGGCGTTGGCCGTTTTCCCGTTCTTAGTGGCCGCAAAACACACATCAACGATCCGAATTGTGAATATCTTGCTGATGAGGGGTCAATACCAGTCGGTCGCTACTGGATTGTGGAACCACCTCAGGGCGGTGTTTACACGCAAGCCAGGCGAGCCTTTCTGGATTTTCTGCATAATACAGACCATTCAGAATGGTTTGGACTATATAATTCGCAGACGATGGATGATTACGCCTATGTTAATGGTGTAAAGCGTACTGGTTTCCGTCTGCACCCATTGCGCCCGGATGGAAGTGGCGAATCATGGGGATGCATTACCTTGTTCAAGGTAAGTGACTTTAAGCAAATAAGGCAGGCTTTGTTGCGTACCAGCAAGGTAAAAGTGCCTAGTTCCAGAAGTGGCCTGATGGCTTATGGTTATGTCGATGTGATGGGGAAAGCGGATTATGCGAAATGTGTTAATTAAAATATTCGCTGGCCTGATTTACCTTTTCCTGGCAATGCTGCTGATCAGGTATATCACGCCGTTAAATAGTATGATCTTGACCTTCGGCTCATGGTTGTTCTTCAAAATTGGCCCCGGTGGTCTGGAGTGGGTGGGTAGCGATTACTTATGGGCAGAAGACCCGGCCACAACTGTAGTGACTATATTGGCGGTGGTTGTCATCGCGTGGTTGCTCTCATTAGCGGCCAGAAGTCTCATTTTCAGGAAGTGAGGCTTATGCTTTGATTATCGTCACCCCTCGTGCTCGCAGATTTTTGTTGCTTACCAACACACCCTGTCGCGGACAGGGTTGATTCTGACTTTAATGATGGGGTGGTTGCCCTGTAAGTATCCCGGCAAACCGGACCATTCACATTAGAGATCTTCTGACATACTGACTATGTTCCCGGAGGAGATTGCCATGCGCCAAGCACGCTTCACCGGGCACCAGATCATCGCCGTTCTGAAGTCCGTCGAAGCCGGACGCACCTCTAAAGACGTCTGCCCCGAGGCTGGCATCTCTTAGGCCCCGTACTACAACTGGAAAGCGAAGTTTGGCGGTATGGAAGCCTCTGATATCAAAAAGATGAAAGACCTGGAAGATGAAAACCACCGGCTGAAACAGATGTTTGCGGACGTGAGCCTCGAGTGCCGGGTACTGAAAAACGTTATTGAAAAAAATCTTTAAAATCAGCGATAAAGCGTGAATTCGTCAGCTCTCTGACCGCACAGTTTTCGATGAGCATACGCCAGGCATGCCGGACATTGTCGCTGAGCAGGACGGTATTTCTTTATCAGCCAGATACGCGACGGAATGAGCCGGTAATTGTGGCGCTGACCGTGGCGGCTGAACGCTATCCGCGATATGGATTTAAAAAGCTTTTTCAGGTACTGCGCAGGCAGGGCAACGTCTGGAACCATAAGAGAGTTCACCGGATTTACTGCCTGCTAAACTGAATTTTCGCCGCAAGAGTAAACAACGCCTGCCGGTGAGTAACCCGACTCCGCTGGCGACGCCAGAGGCGATGAACCAGAGCTGGTCGATCGATTTTATGCATGATGTGCTGGTGTGCGGCAGACGCTTCCGGACCTTCAACGTGATGGATGATTTTAACCGCGAAGCACTGGCGATCGAAATTGACCTCAATATCCCGGGGCAACGGGTCGTGAGAGTGCTGGACAGGATCGTGGCAAACCGCGGATATCCGCTAAAGATGCGGATGGATAACGGTCCGGAACTGATCTCGCTGACGCTGGCACAATGGGCTGAAGAGCATGGTGTGGTGTTGGAATTTATCAGGCCGGGTAAACCGACGCAAAACGCCTTTATCGAACGGTTTAATCGTACATACCGGACTGAAATACTGGATTTTTATCTGATCAAAACACTGAATAAAGTACGGGAATTTACAGAGTGCAGGCTGGCTGAATATAACGGCGAGCGCCCCCACGAATCCCTGAATAACCTGACGCCGGCAGAGTACCGGCTGATGGCTGAGAAATCGGAAATCTCAAAAAGTGCGTGGATCCAATATGGGTGTGCTTACAGTTTGAATAACACTAATTAAAAATATTTGAAATGAGAAATTGTCCAGTCGGACTACATACCACAACTTCAAGTGTGTATTCCTTATATTCATATTAGATTATCTGCTTGTTAAATCGCAATTTAAACATTCTGGTTTCATACCGGAGTTTCATAGTCTGCGCTGTCAAATTTGGTATAAATGTCTTTATTTAAAATGGTTAATTTTCTGTTGCAGCTGCGGTATCAGGTGAAAAATTGAGGTTTGATCCTGAGTTCTAAGCACGAGTTAAGCGTCAAAGGAAGGCCATTCGAAGCAGGCCAACAGAAAAAAATCTCAGGGTAATAATATTAGTTCCTGAATAGCGTTTTCAGTGTCTGAATCGGTAATCGCGAATTTTTTCCTGATTTAGCTGGTGGACGCGCAATGCAATCTGGTGCATCCGACGGCACCAGTAACTGATTTAACTTATTGTATGGCGGCTAATAAACTCAATTTAAGCTGGTTTGATTATTGTCCTGTTTCAGGGCCGGTTGTATTTTATGGTTATAAAAATTCTCTCGCCCGTTCTCTTATTTTATTTGAGTTAGCCGGTAAAAAACGCTTAACTGTTTCTTGCGCACAGGGATGAACGGACGGGACGATTAAAATCTAACGGGGGCAGACTATGTATATTCCAGAGGAATTAATACCAGGGATTGATAAATTAAGCGGACCATTATTAATTAACAGAAATGCTGACGGCATTTTTAAAGCGGGCCGTGTGCTGAGGGGTAATGAGTTTGTCACTAATATGCCGACATTAATAGAGAGCCTCCGACTGGTGGGACTCTACATTGTTGACAGTGAGGGCAACAGACTATAATTAAAGGAGGTATGAACAACCTGACTGTGGATCACCGTGCCATTTGAGAAACAAATGGCACTTTTTTTTAATTTTACATTTGTTATTTTTTTACGACGTGGACCAGCCACATCATTCGCCGCTTTCCTCTTGAACGCACAGGGGGCAGAGATGCAGGTTGACTGGTTTCGCGTCATAACTGATCTGGAGCGCGCAGGATTCACACATCAGCGCATAGCACGTCATCTCATCGCCGCTAAATCAACGGTGATGTACTCGAAAAACGGCAGTGAGCCACGATACAGCGACGGGGAGCGACTGATACGACTGTGGGAGCTGGTCACAGAGAAGACGCAGGATGATTTGCCGTTTACCCGGTGGGAGGTGGGCCGGTACCGCAGGAGATGATTCGAAATCGGTAAGGTTGGTTGTGAGATATCATAAGGATTGCTACTCTGTTGCTCCCGCTATCAGCAGGCGGGCAGTCACAGACAGCGAAACCGCGAGGTCTGTTTCAACAATGCAAAAGTAAAGGAGTACTTTTTGTGACTAACGCTATCTTTCCTCAAACAATATTTACGACACAGCGTCGCTTTAATGATTACGGTGCCAGCGATATGCGTCACGGCGATCTGTCTGAAGCAAGGTTGAAAAGTGAATTCGGGCTGACAACGATTTCCAACGTGATTGACCCTTATTCATTAACCCGGTTTACTGCCTTTGATAACCCTCAATCGCGTTTCTCTGGCGCATACGGTGGTGTTCATCGGGGCGGAAAGGTCAGCGTTCAGGAATGTGCTCGGCTGTTGTTTAAAGAAATGCAGATAACCTCTTTGCCTTTCTCCTTTGTTGGCCCTTACAGACATCTCATCAATCAGATGTTAAGACACTTTCAACGTGCATCAGGCTCGCCTTTTAATGATACTCAGCTGAACGCGGCTTATCGTCAAAAAATTAAATCGAATTACGCAATAAAGAACACTTTCACTGTTATGCGGGAAGCTATCACTACTTTCATCGATTACGAAAATAAGGGCTTTCCGCAGGAAAAAGTAAATGATTTAAAATCCGCAATAAATTTCTCGGTGCTTCCTAAGTTTGATACATTTTTGAATAAAATAAATGGAATGGGTATAACGGTGCATGACGTTCATGCAACCAGAATTGATATATTAAGCCTCGATGTGAATGATACAGGATGGAAAGCCAGCGTCAGATTTACGGCGCAGGATCACTTTGGTCTTGATGCTGAAGATATAAGAAAACAAAAATTTAATCAGTTTCATTTTTTCAGGATTTGGTTTGTTCTTCAGCGCTTCAATAAATTTGGCTTTCGTCCATTTCTGACTAAGATGGATGCCGTCATTGAAATAGAAGGTAGCCGATGAAAAAGATGATTCCCTATACTGCTTTATTTTTGTTAATCGCAGGAGTCTTGTTTTTTTTCTATACTAACAGGCAGTCAGTTAAAGTAATTGATGCACACTATGACGGAAGTACAGCACAGGTTATTGTAGACAGGTTGCCTTTTAGTGAGGAAAACAAGATTAAATGGTGGATCAGTAATCAGGATGGAATACGTCAACAATATCACATCCCTTCCGGTAGTTCCGGACCGTTTCTGATATTTATTTATGAGTTCGGAAAAGGCTATCAGGAAGAAGGGAAAGAAGAACGGGCTTGTTTCAAAGACATTCCTTCACCTAAAAATTGCCTCGATAAAAATATACTTATGACAATCTGGCGCACAAGAGATGGTAGCGTGAAGTATGATTTTTGAATGTAATCTATCCACAGGATCATTTTGAACCCAATCGCAGCTTTATTCGCCTGGGCAGGGGAGAACCTGACGCATGAAAAAGCCATTGAAAATTATGCTGGCCGTTCTGGTTGTATGCGTAATTATTATTTTTTACGGAATAAAATATTTCAGAATGGAGTTTGTTGATGGTGCTGATTATACGGAACAGGATAAGCAGGAATATAATTTTTATACGCCGAAATTGCTGAAAAATATGCCTCGTGCCAGTGACGTTTACGACTTCCATTACAGCAATGTATCCGGGCCTAATCCGGCGAAAATATATCAGGTGATTTTTTCAGGCACAACGGAAACAGGCAAAATTAATGCGTATCTGGAAAAGAAAGGTTATAAAAAAAGTGGTGGGGATATAAACAGCAGTAACTGGATTGGCAATGATCCTGATATAACAGTATCTGTTGAAATTGAAAAAAAACCTGTCTCCATTCGTGTCGAGATGGTAGAGAAGGCGGAATAAAATATTGCATAGAAAATAAGTTTTAAAGTCACTTTAAGCTTTGGGCGCTTCAGGTGACAGGGCAATACTAACAAAATCCCCGCTTCCCTCTCTCAACGGTGATGTACTTGAAAAACGGCAGTGAGCCACGATACAGCGGCGGGGAGCGACTGATACGACTGTGGGAGCTGGTCACAGAGAAGACACAGGATGATTTGCCGTTTACCCGGTGGGAGGTGGGCCGGTACCGCAGGAGA
Organism: Erwinia mallotivora; assembly: GCF_000590885.1. Taxonomy (GTDB): domain Bacteria; phylum Pseudomonadota; class Gammaproteobacteria; order Enterobacterales; family Enterobacteriaceae; genus Erwinia; species Erwinia mallotivora. Next base: position 2,939 of record NZ_JFHN01000046.1, on the reverse strand, counting down.
TAAAATACCGGGCAGGCGTCTTAATCCTTTCTGACCCGGTTGTGGGAAAACATGCAGATTGCTAACATGTTTCCCACGCCAATGATGGGCGGAAATTAACAGGGAAGGAGTTTTATTATGCTGGAACCAAAAGAAGGACTACTGACCTTCAGGGCTGAAGGAAATAACCTGGCTGGCAGTCGTTATTACTCAAGAAAGCTGCACTGGCCTGGCGTGGCATCGAAATGTAATACATATGGCTCAGGTGTTACGTTTGGACGTGGTTATGACATGAAGCACAGGTCTGCCGGAGAAATCATTGCTGATTTAACCTTTGCAGGCATCCCTCTGGATGAAGCGAAAAAAATAGCCGGAGGCGCTCATAAAAGTCACTGTGCTGCCAGCGAATTCGTAAAAAACAACAAAGGCTCCACGATTGAATTAACCGAACATCAACAGCTGAGGCTTTTCGAAAAAGTCTATGCCAGGTATGTAAAAGATTCTATTCGATTTTATAACAAATATAAAAAACAGGATTCGGTTTCATGGGATAAAATACCCCCGGCTTTGAAAGAAGTTTTTGTTGACATGAAATATCAGGGGGCCATGTCACGGGAAATGGTGCCAGTTTTTGGGAGGAACAATAAAGATTATGTTATAAAACTGATAAGAAATAATCCTGATATAATGCTGCATGAATCTGCAAGATGCCGTATCCCGTATATTCAGAGATATGTAAAATGAGAATAGTCTATGCTGTTTTAATTTATATGCTTACACTAAGCAACTCTTTGGCTGAGTTAGTGGAAAAAAATACTATCACTGAGGCATTAAAACCATGCATGAGTATCAGGCATTCTGGTGAAGTAGAATCGTGCCTCATCGATCTTAAAGAGCAAAAAGAAAAGGATTATGAAAAGGAATATAAATCTTATATTCAGTCAGTAAAAAATTCAAAGGAAACTCCGGCTGATAAAATCAAAATAATAAATATCGAACAAAAAGCAAAGGAGGGGTGGGATGTTTACCTTAAAAATTCCTGTCTGGCTGAAGTTGCTTTATACGAGAAAGATTCTTTTGGATACAATTCCAAATACTATGTTTGTCTCACTGGGAATTATTTAAGTCGAATTGATTATTATATAAAAAACAAATTCTGACGAAGATGGCAGAAAAGGATTCACAGAAAACGCCGGCGAAGGAACTCGCTCTCGCCAGAAAGCTCTATAATTATTTTTTCATGTTAACTATACTGAATTTTAATTACAGAAATTCTAGTTATACCTCTTGTTAAATGTTTATTTGGAGGGGTTTTTAAATTATTATCAACTAAATCTGCATGTAAAAAAACGGAGAGCTGGTTGTTAAGGTTATGAATGAAAGTTAAAGACTTATCACAAAATATGGAATTAAAAAATCATTAAGGATAACTGTTATGAGCAATTTTGGTGACGGAACAGGATGGAGTTCTGAACGTGGTGATTCATCAGGTTATAATGGTAGCACTGGTAACTCAGGAAATAGAGAATCTAACTCAGGAAATGACTCTAATACAAATGGCTATATGGCGGAATTAAGCCGACTTATCGCACAAGAAACATCAAAAAGTAAAGGGATACCTTTAAATACATTCTCAGTTTACGTCTATTCTACCGATGGTGAGGTAATTGGCATCCCAGATCAAAACCCTAAGCCTGGGGATAGTTATGGCATAAATCTCGGTTACCCTCCTCCATCTACATCTAATGGATCTTCAGGAAACAGCGAGGCTCCGGGTGGTTCTGTTTCTTATAATCTGGACCTTTCTGATGCAAATATTGCTTCACTTAAAAACACCATCGCAGTGAATGAACCGATGGCTAATAGCAGCCAATCAGGCACTCGAATAACAGCCGCCAGAAATGCTGTCAGAAGATCTAAAGCAGAAATTGCAGTTATAGAGTATACCCGTAAAAAGTTACCGCCAGATTCAGAAATTCAGGAAGCCATAAAATTCACCACAGACTTCTATAGTGTCCTTACTGATAAGTTCAGTGAAAGATTTGCGAATCACGCAAGAAACTTTGCAAACAAAGCTAAAGGTAAAAGACTCAGAAACGCAACTGATGCCTACAACGCATTTCTAAAAAATTATAAAGATAAAAATGTGATGAAGTTTTCAAAATCAGATCGCATGGCAATGCTCAACGCATTGAATTCAGTTGAATACAGTAGCATGGCTCGTAATCTCAAGCGCTTTAGTGTAGCGATGGGTTATTATGGCACCATTGCTGACATTGTAGATGTCGTAGGAGAGATTCGTACTGCCCTTCAAACTAACCAGTGGAGATCTGTCTTTGTAAAACTTGAAACGATTGCAGCAGGTAAAGTTGCAGTTGTAGCAACTGGTTTTGCTTTTAGTCTGATTATTGGAACGCCTATTGGCATAATAGGGTATGCTGTAATAATGGCTGTAGTTGGTGCGATGATTAACGATAGTCTTATTAATGAAATTAACAGTTCTTTAGGTCTTAAATGATTTAAAATTATAATTTTCATATTTTTTATAAATGTAAAACCACATCAGCCGGGGGTGGTCATTATCAATTTTCACTTTTTCATAAATAAATAAAAAACATTGAAGGGTATGGCAAATATGAAACAAAACAGAAAGTAAATTGCATACAATCCATATTTTCCTATGTCTTCAGAAAAATACCCACTTTCCCAAAACTTGCGAGAGGTAAATTTTAAAGCAATTTTTTCGATGAAAAATTTTGAAGAAGGATATAATAAACAACTAAATAGGTGCGCCTAATACCGCTACACTTTTGCCTGCCCATGTTTCGCCCCGGGGAATGGACTGACGGTTTCCATAAAATGGCTAACCTTCCTCAGCAGTTGCCACATTGTCCGGCACCGATGATTCCGGGTTATTGTGTCGTGCAGTGCCTGCCATAGCCGTTCAACGTGGTTCACCC